>JAAEQC010000178.1 GCA_024231905.1 bacterium
GTGCGTCCGGCGAGGTCGGGAAAACCCGGTGGTGTCGCCATGACGCCGTGGCCGCGGCATGATATGGTCACGGCGTCGGAGCTGCGGACGCATACGAGGCTGTGGCTACGCGAAAAAGTGGGCTTTCCGGACGGGAACTAGATTAGTGAACAAACCCCCCAGTCAGCCCCCCGCTAACCGTAAGCATATATAGGGAATGCAGTTGCGAACTGTCTTTTATCCGAAGAACGGGTAGTTGGCTGCAGTGACCGGCGTTTGTGGATATCGAACCTCCAGCGAAGCCCGCTGACCACTGACATGCAGGCAACGTAAGGTTTCCGCCAGGATACCGCCCGGTAAACTCGTGCCTGAGCTTACGATTTTATCTCGCTGTGCGTGATCTTGGCCAGCCTGCGAAGCATCACGGCCGAGGTAATTCCGGAAAGGACGACGAGCACGATCACGATCCAGAAGAATCCATCGACTCCCGATTCCTTCAGCGGAACCGGCTCCCAGATGTAGTTGGGGCCCAGGCTCGATACCGATCCCATGAACACGATCGTGTCGGCTGCGGCGTGAGCGATGATCGCCGGCAGTATCGAGCGGGCACACCAGGCGAGCAGGCCAAGCGAGGCGCCCATGATAAAGAGCGCCCCCACGCGCGGCACGCCGTTGGCATGATTCAGGTGAGCAACCCAGAAGAACGCGGATGCCACAATGATCGCCACGAGTGGGCCGTAGCGTTTTTCCAACGGAGCCTGCATGTAGCCGCGAAAACCCGCTTCCTCCGACACACCGGCGACGACTGAAATCATCAGCAGTGCGGAATAGGTCGACCACCACGGCAGTTCGGGCATAGGGAGTTCCTCGCTCGGAACGGTAACCAGTCGATAGGAGATCATCGTCACGGTGATGAAGAAGAGCATCACAGGGAAGGCTGCACCGAGAGCCGCCGCCCACTCTCCGCGACCAAGGCGCCTGGCGCGCATGCTCCCACGCCGCGCAATCGCCGTGGATTTCGGCCCCCACCGACCATTGAAGAACTGAAATGCCACCCACAAATATGCTAATCCCGCCGGCAGCATCCAGGGAATTTCCGGGGTCGTACTCATGTTTGCCAGGAAGATCATCGTGTTGCCGGTTTGCAGGACGATAAAAACGAACAGACCGGCGACAATAGCCCGTAGCAGTATCGGCAGACGGCGCCAAAGCCTGATGATTCGAGAAGCCCCCACTCTCTCCGTGTTCTCCTTCGCCAATGATGTCGGGGTCATTATCGGTCTCCTTTATGGTCTTGGGTGACATCTATCGTGGCTCCTTGGCTCGCCATCACGATGTTTCCGGCAACTGCCCGGTCTGCAGAATGGGCAAGACTTCCTCGACCCACGCTACCCGTGCCTCCGCGACAAGAATTCCGCTTCGCAGTGTCAGGTAGAAGACGAGAAGTTCGTGCGACTGTTCATCCGTCATGTCAGAATCTCTCCAGTCCAAGGTTTTCTGGAGTTCATGCAACTCCTCCGGCATTCCGGTATCCTGGAGCGCGCTCGCCAGGATCACCTGGGATTCCTTCAGGATCGCCAGATGTTCGAGTTGCTGCTCCCGGTACTCCTCCAGCAAGCGGACGCCTTCACCGCTTTCGCTGCGGGAAGTAAGAAAAAATTTCAATTTGAGTTCGTCGCGCAGTCGCGGCAAGTCGGTGGGTTGTCTCAACCACTCCTTGAACACCCGGCGGCCGGCTCCGGTGGCCGCGTAGACCTGGCGTCGGCGACCGCCGCTTTTCGGGTCGATCCTCCTGGTGGCCAGGCCGTCATCAACCAGTCGGTTCAAGGTGGGAAAAATCTGTCCGTAACTCTCGCTCCAGAAGTACCTCAGCCCCACCTCGACCAGCTTCTTGATGTCGTAACCCGACATGGGCTTCCAGCAGATTAGACCCAAAATCGCATAGTGTGTGCGAGCTTTGCGCGCCATGATCGTATCTACTCCCTGTACCCCGAACGTGATTTGAAGGCCTCGATAGAATTCTCCAAGGGGGTGACTGAGGAGGAGAATACGATATATCTATTAGATATGTTTCATGAAATTGTAAGGCGGGGGGGAGCACGGCATCGGTGTGACAAAGGGAATAGTCCAGAGCACGGGGGTGGATGACAAACGGGCGGACGATTGCGCCCTCGATTGACCAGACAGTCCAGATTCCAGGTTCGCCCACCGCGACCCGAGGGGTTGCCATCTGGGGACAGCTTCCCCGGCAGGTTTTAATCCCCCTATCCAGGGGGGTAGATTAGTGAATAAACCCCCCAGCCAGCCCCCCGCTAACCGTAAGTGCTAGTGCGGATTACAGATACGGACTCTCCGCTACCCGAAGAACAGATAACTGACCAGGATCGCCGCCGTCACCCCCGCCAGATCCGCCGCCAGCCCGCACACCACCGCGTGCCGCGTGCGTCGGATCCCCACCGCGCCGAAGTACACCGCCAGCACGTAGAACGTAGTCTCGGTGCTGCCCTGGATGACGCTGGCCAGGCGGCCGGCGAAGCTGTCGGCGCCGTGGGCGGTCATGGTCTCGATCATCATGCCGCGGGCGCCGCTGCCCGAGAGGGGCTTCATGAAGGCCGTGGGCAGGCCGTCCACCCAGGCGGTGTCCAGTCCCACCGCGCCCACGGCCGCGCGCACTCCGTCCAGGACGAGATCGAGGGCGCCCGAGGCCCGGAAGACGCCGATGGCCACCAGCATGGCCACCAGGTAGGGGATGATTCCCACGGCGACCTTGAACCCGTCCTTGGCCCCCTCCACGAAGGCCTCGTAGAGGTTGATGCGGCGGTACACGGCCCCGGCCATGAAGGCGACGATCACGGCGAAGATGAGGAAGTTGGCGGCCACTCCAGAACGTTCCTCGAGGACCTCCCGCGGCATGCTCGCCAGCCAGGCCACCAGTCCGGCCATGGCCGCGGTCATGCCCCCGAGCCAACCCAGGACCACCGGGTCCAGCAGGCGGATGCGCTGGAAGAAGCTGGTGATGATGAGCCCGACCATGGTGCTGCACCAGGTGGCGATGAGGATGGGCAGGAAGATGTCCGTGGGGTCGGCCGCGCCCATCTGGGCACGGTAGGTGAAGATGGTCACCGGGATAAGGGTCACCGCCGACGTGTTGATCACCAGGAAGAGGATCATGTCGTCGCTGGCGGTTTCCTTGTCCGTGTTCAGTTCCTGCATCTCGCGCATGGCCTTCAGACCGAGCGGCGTGGCTGCGTTGTCCAGGCCGAGCATGTTCGCCGCCATGTTCATGACGATGCTGCCGCTGGCGGGGTGGCCCTCGGGGATGCCGGGGAAGAGGCGGCGAAGGAGGGGCCCGAAGATGCGGGCCAGGAATTCCACCGCGCCGCCTTTTTCGCCGATGCGCATGATGCCTAACCAGAGGCACATGACGCCGGTCAGGCCCAGGGCGATGTTGAAGGCGGTCCCGGCCATGTCGAAGGTGGAGCCCACCATGTCGCGCCACACGCCCGGGTGGCCGGCCAGGTGGCGGCCCATGGCGGCCACGAAGGCGCCGAGGAAGAAGAATGTCCAGATGCGGTTGAGCATGGTTACCCCGGAGATACTGAACGGTCCGGACGCGGCACACGTATGCGACGGGGAGAGTCTAGCGGCGACCAACTGTCTTGTCATGCACGCGATGAAGCAGCGGAAGCCCGCTCAGCGATACCTGGCCTTGAGCGAACCCCAGCACCCGTGGTCCGTCGCGACCGGATTGTCGCAGCAGACAGCGTCGGCCCACATGAGGATGTTGCCCGGTGCTTCGATCTCGTGATACCAGAGGGTGCCCATGCCGGGGTCGACGGATCTGCTGGATCTGTCGTAGCGAGAACCGATAGACTCTACCACGACCCGGCCAAGCGCCGAAATGATCGTGGTTATGATCCTGCGCGCTCGGCGCCGGTGGGCCGGGCTTTTCGTCGGGGCTCGGATGACCTACTATCAGTCCCGTCTCCGACCCGGATGAGATCGACCATGAAGAACTGGCTCTGGCTCCTACTCCCGCTCGCCGGCGCCGTGACCGTCTACCACGGCGTGCACGACTACGATTTCGTGCGCGTGGACGACGTGCAGCTCATCACCCGGGACTGGCCGGACATCAGCCGCCCGGGCCGCCTGGTCGACGTCTTCGGCGAACGTTTCATGACAGCCACGGAACAGGGCGCCGGTTATTATCGTCCCTTGCCCATCGCCTCCCTGGTGATCGACGCCCAGTGGACCGGACGGGAGCCGGGGGGATACCACCTGGGCAATCTCCTGCTCCACTGCGCGGTGCTCGTCGTCTTCTATTTCCTGCTCCTGCGCCTGGGGTTCCGGTCCTGGCTGGCCGGAGCGGGGACTCTGGTGCTGGCGATTCACCCGGCCGCCGTCCACGCCGTGGGCTGGATCCCGGGCCGGGTGGACCTGTTGCTGACCCTTTGCAGTCTGCTCGCGGCCTGGTTCTTCCTGGAATTCGTACGACGTGGGGGCTCGCCCGGGTGGTTGGGACTGCACCTGGCCGGGTTGTTGGCCGCGCTCTTCTGCAAGGAGTCGGCAGTCCTGCTGGCGCCATTGTTGTGGATGCTGCTGTGGCTGCGAGGTGGCGGCTTCCAGGGTCTGATGCCGCGGGCGGTCGCGGGCCAGGTGGTCGTCATCGGAATCTGGGTCGCGCTCCACTTGCTGGTGCCCATGCCCGAGGGCTACACTCGCACGGCGGCCGAGTTCGGGGACGTGCTGGCCATGTCTCCACTGGTGTTGGCGAACCTGGGCAAGATGATCCTGCCTTGGCGCATGACGACCCTGGGGCACCATCTGGACGTGGTGCACTGGCCGGGACTCGTGGCGGCCCTCCTGCTGGGTTTCGCCTGGTGGCGGAATCCCGGTCGAGAGCGCCGCTGGGTCGTCGGCGCGGTCCTGTGGATGCTCGTCTTCTCGGTGCCCACCCTCTTCGCCGCCCGAGCCCACGTGCTGGAGAACCGTCTCTACGGGATCATACCCGCCTTCGTGGTGCTGCTGCTGGTGGTGGTCCGGGAGATCCTGGCGGACGGCACGCGCCGGCGGCTGGTCGTCGGTGCCGTGGCCGCCTTGTGGTGCGCCTTTCTGGTCTGGACGACCGTGCAATACCTGCCCGCTTTCCGCGACTACGAGTCCTTCCTGGAGAACTCCGTTGCCCGCTCGCCGTCCAACACCAAGGTGAGTCTGAAGTACGTGGACTGGTTGCTGGCCCGGGGGGATGACGGCCGGGCGCGGGGCGTGCTCGAGTCGGTGACGGAACGGGCTGAAGTGGCCGAGGGCGCCCATAACGCCCTGGGACTCATGAACTTGCGCCATGGCCGGTATGCGGCGGCCGAAGGAAACTTCCGGGACGAGCTGGCCATCGACACCGGGAATGTGCCCGTGCTCTACAACCTGGGCTCGGCGCTCTACCGCCAGGAACGCCTGACCGAGGCGCGGTCGGTCTGGGAAAGCGCGCTACGTTCGGAACCGGGCAACGCGTCGGTCCGCGGCGCCCTGGCAGAAGTGGAACGGCGGCTCGGCCGCTGAGGCGCCGAACGACGAGTCTGCTACTACGCTGTCCCGATGGCCTCGACCCCAAGGAGACCCCGTGAAGACCCTCTGGACCGGCACCCTCAGGAAAATGCGCGCCGACGCCGCCGAACCGGTGGCGTACCGGCTGGCCGACGGCTGGCACGACCCCGCCGCCCGTGCCGAGGATCATCCGCTCAATCCGTACCTGGGCGCGCCGGTCGAACTGCGTTTCACCGGCGAGATCAACTGCACCGCCTGTGGTCGGAAGACCAAGAAGACCTTCAACCAGGGCTTCTGTTTTCCGTGCAGCCAATCCCGGGCCGAGGCGGATATCTGCATCGTCAGGCCGGAGCTGTGCCACCACGGCGAGGCGGAGAACCCCTGCCGCGACGAGGATTTTGCCCAGTCCCAGTGCTTCCAACCCCACTACCTCTACTGCTCGCTCACCAGCGGCGTGAAGGTGGGCATCACCCGTGCGCCCAACATCCCGTCCCGCTGGATCGACCAGGGGGCGGTGGCGGCGGTGCCCGTGGCCCTGCTGCCCGGCCGCCGCGAGGTGGGTATCGTCGAGAAGCGCCTGAGCGACGAGGGCTTCGCCGACAAGACCCACTGGACCCGCATGCTCAAGGGTGATCCGCCGTCCGATTCGGACCTGACGGGGGCGGTCGACCGGGTCGTGGCGCGGCTGCTGGAGTGGGGCGTGGAGCCCCTGTCCGAACTGGAGCGCGTGGAACAGCGCTTCGTCTACCCGGTGCGGCAGTACCCCACCAAGGTGAAGAGCTTCAACCTGGACAAGGACCCCCTGGTGGCGGGGGAGCTCCAGGGCATCAAGGGCCAGTACCTGCTGCTGGACGGTGGGGTCATCAACCTCCGCAAGTTCTCGGGCTACCGGGTCGAGTTCCGGGCGTAGCCCGCCGCTGACGAATCCCCTCGCCAATGTCGCCGACGGTGGGCCGGCTGTACCCAGTTGGGGTGTTTCCTGCCCGTTTCGGCGGTCTATCCGTGCGGTCCCCTCCTTGCATGACCGGCCCGTTCGCAGGATGCGACCAACCGTTCAAGGAGGAACCCCATGAGAAACCCCGACGCGAGAGTCACCGATGCTGAACTGGAGGCGAGCCTGGACCGCCTGGGCGTGCAGGAACTGGAGGAGCGCATGGAGCTGAGCCCCCTGCTGGCCGACGGCGGAATCGGCGACACCGACCGCTGTAGCTGCGCCTGCTCGTGCGACTGGTCACCTTCGGACCCGGGCGCGCCCGATCTGGGAGACACGGGGGTCCTGCCCCAGATGGACCTGCCTGCGGGTGTCCGCTGATGAATGAGCGGCGGCACTCTTCCCGCCGGTCGAGGCCCGGGGCCCTGCGGGGCTCCGGACCCGCCCGGCGGGAGCCGACATCCGATGAGGTCTGGGAGCTCTGGAACCTGCGCGCCCTGCGCCCCGGGGCCACCGAAGACGATCTCGTGGCCTGGAAGGAGCGCCGCCGCACGATCCTGGCGAGGGAACGGGAGGCTCTCGCCGGGCTGTGGTCGGGGGCCAGGGACTTGCTGGCCCCCGGCCGCGGTTGCCTGGCCGACCATCCGGAGTTGCGCTCGGGACTGGTCGTGTCCATGCACCTGGGACCCTACGCCCTGGCGCTTGAGCCCTACCTGGCGGCGGGCCGCTCGCCGCGGGTCCTGGTCTCGGACGAGGCCCGGCAGCGCAACGAACCGCTCGTGGCGCGGCTGAGCGAACACCTACGTCACAAGACCGACGTCACCTGGCTGAATCTCGGCGACCGCCGCACCCTCGGCCGCGTGCTCCGCACCCTCCGGGACGAGCAGGTGGTGGTGGCCTACCTGGACGGCAACCTGGGCGCCGACGGCTTCGCCGGTACCCGGGACCAGGGCCTCGACTTCGAACTGCCCGGCCGCACGATCCGCGTCCGCTCGGGGCTGGCCCGGCTGGCCATCCGCACCGGTGTGCCGATTCACCCCGTGTGTGTTCATTGGGACGAGCAGGGCCGTCCGGTCTGGAAGCTCGGCAAGACCATTCGCCCGCAGCGACAGGATGATCCCGCCGACCTCACCCGGCGTCTCTTCTGCTGGTGCTTCGACGAGATCATCGCCCGCCCGGAGCAATGGACCTTCTGGGCCATGCTCAAGGAATCGTCCGCCTGCTTCGCCACGTCGGCCACGGATGGGGCCACGGTGCCGCCGGCCCTGCGCCGCGACTACGCCCGTGCCTTCCGTATCTGTCTGGACCGATCACCCGGAACGGCCCGCCTGCGCCTGGAACGGGCCGTGGCCGTCTGGCCGGGGGAGGTGCTGGTGGACCTGGAGGACGACCGCTTCTACGACGCCCGCGGCCTGCGGGATGCGGACCTGCAGATCCTGCGCGACAGCCAGCCCACGCTCTCGGATCTGGCGGAGATCCACGGCGACGTGTGGGTGCGCTACCACGGGCTGAGGCTGTGCCTGCTCGGTATGGCGAGGCTGAGTGGATGAAGGGCGAGCCGGTCCTGCTGGTCCACGCCCAGGCCGCCGGCATCTGGATCGTCCAACGGGGGGACCGGCGACTGGCCGTGCCGGAGGCCCTGGGCCGGGTACTGGCCCGATGGCACGGGGAACGGCCCGGGCGGGGCCAGGTGCGGGGGGCCCTGGCGGGCGCCGGCGCGGCGCCCGACGTGGAGCGTCTGGTGACCGTGCTATGGACTCGGCCCCGCGCCCGCCGCCGGGGTCCCTGGCTCAAGGGTGTGTTGCTGCCGCCACCGGTAGTCATGCGGCTGGCCCAGCCGCTGACGAGGGTCGTCTCGGGCCGCGGCCTGGCCCTGGCGACGGTGGGCGGCCTCGCGGCCGCGGCCACACGACTGATCCCGGGCGTGCCCGAGATCCTGGTGACTTGGCCGCGCGGAGCCGCCGCCCTGCTCCTCTTTCTGTCCACGGCCCTGCTGCACGAACTGGGCCACGCCGCGGCCCTCATGCGCCGGGGCTACGCGCCGGGTGCCGTGGGGGTGGGCATGCTCTTCGTGCTGCCGGTCCTGTGGTGCGACGTGTCAGCGGTGGCGCTCCTCTCGCCTCGCCGCCGGGTGGCGGTGGACCTGGCCGGTCCCGCCTTCCAACTGGCCGCCGCCGGGATGCTCTTCTTGACGGACACTCTCTTGCCCGCGTCCTGGCGGGGGCCGTGCACCATGGCCGGCACGGCGGCCCTGGCGGCCATCGTCTGGTCCCTCGTCCCCTTCATCCGCTCGGACGGCTTCTGGGCCCTGGGCGACCTGCTCGGCGTAGGCGATCTGGACCGC
This sequence comes from bacterium, assembly GCA_024231905.1. Taxonomy (GTDB): domain Bacteria; phylum Krumholzibacteriota; class Krumholzibacteriia; order LZORAL124-64-63; family LZORAL124-64-63; genus JAAEQC01. The sequence goes on from JAAEQC010000178.1 coordinate 8,796, forward strand.
CCGGCGCAAGCTTGGGAATCCCGCCGGACGGTCCTCATGCTGCAGACGTACCGCGTGCTGCACACGGTGTTCCTGGCCGGAGTGGGCGTGCTGCTGGCCCGGCGTGTGGCGACGGTCGCCGGGGCGGTGCTGGATCTGGCACCGGTGCGGCAGGACGGCGTGGCCCTGGTGCTGGGGGCGGTGGCGGTGCTGGCGGCCGGGTTGAGATTGACGGTGCGCAAGGCATGACGAACAGGGGTGTTCCGCTCGACTCTATCGAGAGCGGGATCCTGTCGGTACGTGGTGAGCGTGTGATCATGGTCACCGACGTTCCGAGTTCGGTGTAAAATACGAAGGTCAGCGAGTCGTGATAATGACGATCATATGGTTTAATCTTACCTGAGTCGGGCTCATGAGAAGCGTTCCCCGGCAGCACGGATGCCGATGCCGGATGATCACCCGGGTTGAAGCTCGGGAGATTCTGGTCTATGTCATGGAGTTGACGGCCCATGAGTAGTGAAGGAAGTGATCGCGGAGCAAGTGGTAGTCAGGCGAGTGCTCGAACGCTTGGGCATAACGATTCGGGAGCGATACCATGTGCGATGATCCCCCGCTCACCCCTGACGAACCCGTGCGGTTGCCCATGGACGGCATCCTCGACCTCCACACCTTCGCGCCCCGGGACGTGAAGTCATTGGTGCCAGACTGGCTCGAGGAATGCCGCGCCGCCGGCATCCGCGATGTACGGATCATCCACGGCAAGGGGATCGGCGTGCTCAGGGAGATCGTCCACGGGATCCTGGCCGGGCATCCCCACGTGGAGAGCTTCGGTCACCCCTCGGACGGCGGCTCCTGGGGAGCTACCGTGGCCCGATTGAAGGACTGATGGCCAAGAAGAAGCAGCGCAAACCGACAGCCGGAGGCCCCGCCCAGGGTCCGCGCCGGGGACTGCGCCGGTCCATCCGCCACCAGGCCTTCGAGGACTGGGACGACGCGGCCGAGGGCTCGTTCATCGACCGGCAACCGCCGCGGATCATGCTGCGCATGTTGCCCCTGCGCGAAGCCCTGGCCCTGCTGGCGCGGGAAGTGCGCCTTCATCGGGATGCCGGCGAGACCGAGGTGGTCGTGGTCCACGGCAAGGGAAGCAATTCCCCCGGAGGCGTGCCGGTGCTGAAGCCGGAGGTGCACCGCTGGTGCGACGACCACCCCGATCTGGTGGCCGGCCGCCGGGAGGCGCCGCGCCGCTGGGGTGGCGCCGGAGCCCTGGTCCTGACCCTCAACGACGGGAACTGAGATGCCGAACCTCCCCCTCGTCGGCACCCGCGCCCTGGTCACCGGCGGTGCCGTGCGCATCGGGCGCGAGCTGTGTCTGGCCCTGGGCCGGGCGGGGGCCGAGGTGGTGGTCCACTTTCGCACCTCGCAGGACGAGGCGTCGCGGGTGGCGGCCGATCCGGCGCACGTGCGAGCGGTCACCGTGCAGGCCGATCTGGGGGATCCGGACCAGGTGGCCGAGCTGATTCCACGGGCCGCCGCAGCCCTGGGGAAGCCCATCGACCTACTGGTGAACAACGCCTCGGTGTACGACCCGCCCGGGGCGCGGACGTCCACGTCCCCCGATCCCGACCTCAACCGCCGGGTGAATGTCCTCGCACCGGAATCCCTGGCCCGGGCCATGGCGGCTGCCCTGCCGGCGGAAGCGGCCGGTTGCGTGGTGAACCTGGGCGACTCGCGGGTCATCACCTGGCCCAGGGAAGCGGATTCCGCCTACGCCCGGAGCAAACTCGAACTCCATGGGCTCACCCGCCGCCTGGCTCTGGAACTGGCGCCGCGGGTCCGGGTGAACGAGCTGGCCCTGGGCTCGGTGCTGCCTCCGGTGACCGTCGAGGGTACCGACTACGAGCACGTGAAGCGGAACCAGATCCCCACCGGTCGTCACGACACCCCCGCCGAAGTGGCCCATGCGCTATTATTCCTGGCCGCGAACCCGGCGATCACGGGCCAGACCGTTTACATTGACGGCGGCCGGCACCTGACCGGCCCCGTGAAGGAGTGATCACATGCCGCGCCTGAAGAAGAAGCTCATCGTAGTGGGAGACCGTCTGCTGGTCCGTCCCGAGGAAGGCGAGGAGCGCACCAACGCCGGCTTGTACCTGCCCCAGACCGCTGTGGCCGCCCGTCAGGCCCGGGGCGGGTGGGTCGTTTCCGTGGGCCCGGGCACGCCCATCGTGAGGATCGATCCGGATGCGGACCCCTGGGAGGAGACCCCCAACCCCAGTTTCGTGCCCATGCAGGCCCAGGAGGGGGACTATGTGCTCTTTCTCCACAAGGCCGCCGTGGAGATCACGTTCGAGAAGAAGCAATACCTGATCGTCCCCAACACGGCCGTACTGGTCCTCATGCGCGAGGATTTCGACAGCGATGGCGCCGAGTGGCAGGATGGGGAAACCAACTAGAAGGAGTCTTCCCTTGGCCCAGTTCAAGCTCAAAGGCAATGACTTCAACACCGCCGGCGACCTGCCCGCTGTGGACGGCGAGGGCAAGGTTGTCCACACGGAACTCTGTCCCGAGACCACCGAGGAGCCCGACTACGACGCGGCCCTCGCGGCCTTGAAGTAGGCGCGACGCCGTGCACGGAGGCTTCCACGACAATCCCGCCCTGGTGGTGGCGCTGGCCTTGGCGGCCGGCGTCACCGCCCAGACCCTGGCCCGGCATCTCAGAATGCCGGGCATCGTGCTGTTGCTGGGCGCGGGGGTTGTCCTGGGACCGGACCTGCTGGGCATCGTCGAGCCCGACGTGCTGGGCTCGGCCCTGGACGCCCTGGTGGGCTTCGCCGTGGCGGTCATCCTCTTCGAGGGCGGACTGAACCTCAACATCAAGCGCATCCGCGGGCAGGCCCCGGTTATCCGGCGGTTGCTCTCGGTCGGCGTCGTGGTCACCGCCGCCGGCGGCGCCGTGGCTGCGCGCTATCTCCTGGGCTGGGAGTGGACCCCTTCGCTGCTCTTCGGAACCCTGGTCATCGTCACCGGACCTACGGTGGTCACGCCCCTGCTGCGCCGAATCCGCGTGACGCGCAAGGTGGAGACCATCCTCGAAACCGAAGGCGTGCTCATAGACGCCGTGGGGGCCGTGGTGGCCGTCGTCGCCCTGGAGATCGCCCTGGGCCATTCCCTGGCCGAGGGGGCCATCAGCGCCCCGACGCGTCTTGGCGTGGGTCTGGTGGTGGGTGGCCTGGGCGGTCTGGTGATGGCCCTGCTGCTGCGTGTGCCTCGGGCCGTGCCCGAGGGACTCGAGTCCATCTTCACTTTGGCGTTTGCCATGGCTGTCTTCCAGGTGAGCAACGCCCTGACCGCCGAGTCCGGGATCATGGCCGCCATCACCGCAGGCGCCGTGGTCGGCAACTCGGGGGCCCGCTCCGCCCGCGGCATCAAGGAGTTCAAGGAACAGCTGACGACCCTCATGATCGGTATGCTCTTCGTGCTGCTGGCGGCGGACGTGCGGGTGGCGTCGGTGGTGGCCATGGGCCTGCCCGGGGTATGGGTCGTGCTGGCGCTCATGTTCGTGGTGCGGCCCGTGAACGTCTTCCTCTGTACCGTGCGCGCCAATCTGAACTGGCGGGAGAAGCTCTTCCTGGGCTGGGTCGCGCCCCGGGGCATCGTGGCTGCGGCGGTGGCTTCGCTGTTCGCCGACCGGCTGGGCGGCGGTCTGGGCGAAGAGCTGCGGTCGCTGGTCTTTCTGGTCATCGCCGCCACGGTGGTGCTGCAGGGGGCCACGGCGAGCTTCATGGCCCGGTTACTGGGGCTGCAGCGGCCCACCGGGCGGGGCTACGCCATCTTCGGCGCCACGCCGTTGGGCGTCCTGCTGGGACAGGAGTTCAAGGCGCACGGCCACGAGGTGGTGGTCATCGACGCCGACGCCCGCAAGTGCAAGGAGGCCGAGGCCCGGGGCCTGCGCGTGGTCTACGGCAACGCCCTCAGCGAGACGGTGCTGCTGCGCTCCCAGATGGATACGCGCAAGGCTGCCCTGGGCGTGAGTCACAACGAGGCCATGAACCTGCTCTTCGTGGACCTGGTCCGCCGCGAGGCCCACGTGCCCCACGCCTACGCCGCGGGCGAGCGGAACCGAGGCGAGGTCACTCCCGAACACGTGCGGGCCGCGGGAGCCTGCCTGCTCTTCGGCAACGAGACCGATCCGGAGCTGTGGTCCGTGCGCGTGCGGCGGGGCACGGCCGAAGTGCAGACCTGGCGGCGTGAGGACGATTCCGCCGGTGATTCCGTCGAACTGCCCCGCGAGGCGGTGGGGATGCTGCTGCCGCTGTTCGGGGTGGACGGGAAAGACCAACTGGTAGTGCTGGACGGGACGAAGAAGTTCTCGGCCGGACGCGTGGTCAGGTGGCTCGTATTCAAGGACCGGGCGGATGAGGCGGCGGCTTGGTTGCGCGACCAGGGCTGGGTCACGACGCCCGACGGACCCGCTGACGCGGACGATGCCACCGACTGATCCGATTCCCGGGAACAGATCGACGAGGCGCTCGGCGCACGAGACGCCGATTCCTAGGACAGCCCTAAGGCCTCGGCCGCTTTCCCCTGGTCGTCCGGGTGGACCCACAGCACATAGCCGAACCCGTCGGCGCCATCGACGACTCCCGCCGAGGAGCGGACGTTCACTCCCGCGTTCTCCAGCGCCAAGTGGTACTGGTGGAGCGCCCCGACCCGGTCGTCGCCCTGGATGAGGAACGCCTTCCTCGGCCCGGTCAACTCGAGACCGGCGTCGGCCGCCGCCTCCCGCAGACTTTCGATGCCATAGGGGAAGAAATCGAGCCGGGCCCGGCCGCCCTCGATGGGGTAGCACGTGTACGCCATGAGGTTGACGCCCTTCTCGCTGAGGTGCTCCAGCATGCGGCGGCTTTCGCCCGGCCGGTCCTCGACGGTGGCGGAGTAGTACTCGACTGTCCTCACGGTATCGGTGGTCTTCACTGCATCAGCCATGGGGTACCCCTCTCGCTTGCAGACTCCCTCCCTGGTCCGATTCGGCGCCTGCAGGCGGAAGATGTCGAGAGCCGGGTGCTGTGCATGCCGCAGACGCGTCCTTCCCTGTCAGGATAGACCCGCGGTGGCGGTGTCGCATCCAGGCGCCCTGTTGCGGGTGGTCGTTTCGGACCGGTAACCCCATCAAGCGGCGAGGCCTGCTTCTTTCTTATCTGCCCAGGCGGTCCGCAAGCAGAACCGCACCAGCATCAACATCACCGGCACCTCGATCAGAACTCCCACGACTGTAGCCAGGGCGGCCCCCGACGAGATCCCGAACAGCATCGTCGCCGTGGCGATGGCCACCTCGAAGTGGTTCGAGGCGCCGATCATGGCCGTGGGCGCGGCGTCGGCGTAGCTCAGCTTCATCCGCTTCGCCAGGAAGTACCCGATGGCGAAGATCAGTAAGGTCTGGATGAAAAGGGGGATGGCGATCCAGAGGATGGTCAGAGGGTTGTCGACGATCACGTCGCCCTTGAAGGAGAAGAGCAGCACCAGGGTGGCCAGCAACGCCGTGATGGTGATGGGGGTCAGCACCGGCAGGAACCTGGCGTCGAACCATGCCGCGCCGCGGGTCGCGATGATCGCCTTGCGCGAGATATGGCCGGCGACCAGCGGGAGCGCCACGTAGATCCCGATCGAGAGCAGCAGCGCCTGCCAGGGCACGGGCAACCGGCCCACGCCCAGCAGGAAACCGCCCAGCGGTCCGTAAAGAAAGAGCATCGCGAGGGAATTGATGGCGACCATGACCAGGGTGTGCCCGTCGTTGCCCCGGGCCAGGTAGCCCCACACCAGGACCATGGCCGTGCAGGGGGCGATGCCCAGGAGGATGCAGCCGGCCAGGTAGCTTCGCCAGAGGGGGATTTCGAGCATCTTGATCCCATCCACCAGGACGACGGTGCCCACGCCGTGAGTGGAGCCCGCGGCCAAGTCCAGGCCCAGGGGCATCCGTACCAGGTCCACCGCGTCGGGTCCGATGAAGCCGCGGAAGACGGTCCCCAGGAAGAACACGGCGATGGCGTACATGGTGAAGGGCTTGATGAGCCAGTTCAGCACGAGGGTCAGCCCGACCGGTTTGACGCTCTTGCCTGCCCGCAGCACCTCGCCGAAGTCGATCTTCACCATGATGGGGTACATCATGAAGAAGAGGCAGACGGCGATGGGGATGGAGACCACCGGGGCGCCGTCCACGTCCAGGGTGAGGCGGTCCAGGGATCTGGCCACGCCGGGGGCCAAGCGGCCCAGCAGGATGCCCGCGCCGATGCACAGGATCACCCAGACGGTCAGGTACTTCTCGAAGAACCCGAGCCCTTGCGGCTGTTTTGTGATGCAGGCTTCGGCCATCTCTCACTCGCCTCCTTGACTTTAGCAAATCGTTTGCGTATTTAGCCAAATACGCTAGTACGGAATCGTGACCGGGGCAAGGGGCGGATTCATGGATGACGACCACAAGGAACTCCTGGAAGCCCGGGCCAACGTCTTCAAGGCCCTGGGCCACCCGTCCCGCCTGGCCATCGTCGACGCGCTGGCCGGCGGCGAGCGCTGCGTTTGCGAGTTGAACGAATCGGTGGACGCGGACCTGTCCACGGTCTCACGCCACCTGGCCGTGCTGAAGAACGTGGGCATTCTCTCTAGTGAGAAGTGCGGCAACCAGGTGTTCTACAAGCTCGAGTGCCCCTGCGTCGCGTCCTTCTACGGCTGCGTCGAGAGCGTGATCCGCGGCACTGGACAACCTCTCGAACTGGAGAACCTGCAGTGACCCTGAAGACCGAGGCCAAGGCCCTGGCCACGGGCATCGTTGCCTTCGCGGCCCTCTACCACCTGCCTGTGGGTTCGGCCCGTTTCGACGGCGCGGTGCACGAGGCCTTGGCCCTGACCCGCTGGTACGCCCGCGAGCATGTGCTGCTGTGCCTGGTACCGGCCTTCTTCATCGCCGGTGGCATCTCGGTTTTCGTGAGTCAGAGTTCGGTCATGAAGTACCTGGGCGCCGGCGCGCGGAAGGTGGTCGCGTACGGCGTGGCCTCGGTGTCCGGGACGGTGCTGGCCGTGTGTTCGTGCACGGTGTTGCCGCTCTTCGCCGGCATCTACGGCATGGGCGCGGGGATCGGGCCCGCCACCGCGTTCCTCTATTCGGGACCGGCCATCAACGCCCTGGCCATTATCCTCACCGCCAGGGTGCTGGGAGTGGAGATCGGCGTGGCGCGGGCCGTGGGCGCGGTGGTGTTCAGCGTCGTCATTGGGCTTGTGATGCACTTCGTCTTCCGCCGCGACGAACGGGAGACGGCCCTGGCCCAGGCGGCCATGCCCGAGGAGGAGACGCGGCCACTGCTGCAGACGGGTCTGACCTTCCTGGCCATGGTGGCGGTGCTGGTCTTCGCCAACTGGGGAGCCGGGGGCTCTGGATTCTTCGCTGTTGTGTACGGGATCAAGTGGTGGCTGGCGGGCGCCGGCGGCGTGGGACTGGCCTACGCCCTGGTGGGCTGGTACGGCTGGACCTGGTGGAAACCCCTCGTGGCCGTGGCGGCGGGCGCGCTGGTGAGCGTGTGGCCCGGCGGACCCGTGGCCGTCTTCACCACCGTGACCGTGGTCTTCGCCTGGGGCGTGGCGAGCCAGGAGGGCGAACTGCGCGAGTGGTTCGAGGCCAGTTGGGGATTCGGCAAGCAGATCCTGCCGCTGCTCCTGGCGGGCGTGCTGGTGGCGGGCCTGCTGCTGGGGCGGCCGGGACAGGAGGGACTCGTCCCGTCGGGCTGGATCGCCGGCCTGGTGGGCGGCAACTCCGTGGGCGCGAATCTCTTTGCTGCCGTGTCGGGTGCATTCATGTACTTCGCGACGCTGACGGAAGTGCCCATCCTCGAAGGACTGCTCGGATCGGGCATGGGACAGGGACCGGCCCTGGCGCTCCTGTTGGCGGGACCGGCAGTCTCGTTGCCCAGCATTCTCGTCCTGCGCGCGGTCATGGGGGCCAAGCGTACGGCGGTGTTCATCGCGCTGGTCGTGGCCCTGTCGGCCCTGACCGGCTTCATCTTCGGCAATCTCGTCTAGGAGACGACCACATGGAAATCAAGGTCCTGGGCACCGGTTGCCCCAAGTGCCACAAGCTCGAGGCGGAGACCCGGGCGGTGGCGAAGGAGATGGGGCTGGACTGCACCATCGAGAAGGTCGACCAGGTGCAGGACATCATGGCCTACGGAGTGATGCTCACGCCGGCGCTGGTAGTGGACGGCGCGGTCAAGGTCGTGGGCAAGGTTCCGAGCAACGACGAACTCAAGCAACTGCTCTCATGAGGGACGACCGGAGGTAGGCCATGAGTCGCGATGGAAAAACGCTTCGTGTCGGACTGGGAGTGCTCATCATCGCCCTGGCGGTGGCGGTCTACGTGTTCCGGCCGGCGGCCGACCGCGGGGCCCCGGATGATGAGCAGCATGTGGTAGCGACGGACGCCGCTCTGCCGCGCCTGCTCGATCTCGGTGCCGACAAGTGCATTCCCTGCAAGAAGATGGCGCCGATTCTGGATGAACTCGCAGTGGAGTTCACAGAGGTCTTCGCCGTCGAGTTCGTGGATGTTTGGAAGAATCCCGACGCGGCCAAGCCCTACGGTCTGCGGGTCATCCCGACCCAGATCTTCTTCGCAGCCGACGGTACCGAGCTGTTCCGCCACGAAGGCTTCTTCGGCCGGGCGGACATCCTGGCCAAGTGGCGGGAACTGGGTGTCCAGGTGCCGGAGCCGGGCGCGTGAGCGGTCTCTTCGAAACCCTCACCTCCGCCGTGGAGGGCGCGCCCCATGTGGCCCTGGCCGCGGCCCTGGTGTGGGGCGTACTGAGCATCGTGCTGAGCCCCTGCCATCTGGCGAGCATCCCCCTGATCGTGGGCTTCATCCAGGGCCGCGGTGAGAACTCGCCGCGACGGGCTGCCGTGCTGGCCACCCTCTTCTCCCTGGGCATCCTGGTCACCATCGCGATTATCGGGGCCATCACCGCCGCTGCGGGCCGGCTCCTGGGGGACGTGGGCGCCCTGGGCAACGTGGTCGTGGCCGTGGTCTTCATCCTGGTGGGCATGGCGTTGCTGGACATCGTGCCCCTGGGCTGGACGGCGCCCCAACCGCCGGGCATGCAGCGGCGCGGCGCCCTGGCCGCCTTCGCCCTGGGCATGGTTTTCGGCATTGCCCTGGGACCGTGCACCTTCGCCTTCATGGCACCCATGCTGGCGGTCACGTTCAAGGTGGCCGGGACGACGCCTCTCTATGGTGCGGCTCTGTTGGCTGCGTACGGGATCGGCCACTGCCTGATCATCGCCGTGGCCGGTTCGAGCGCCGTCTGGACCCAGCGGGTGCTAGACTGGAACGCGGGCTCGCCCATAGGGCTGCGCATCAAGAAGGTGTGCGGCGTACTCGTCATCATGGGCGGGCTCTACATGCTGTACACAGCTCGGTAGGAGGAATCGGATGTCGTATCTGATCGTCGCCCTGTTCGTCGTTCTCCTGGCACCGCCGGCTTCAGCCGTGGAAGAACCGCCTACGACCGACGCGCCCGTGGTCGTCTACTACTTCCACCGCACCTTGCGTTGCCAGACCTGTCTGGCCATCGAAGCGCTTGCGCGGTACGACGTCACGACCGAGTTGGCGGCGGAGGTAGAATCCGGGCAGCTGGCCTGGCGGCCGGTGGACTTCGAGGAACCGCAGAACGCCGCGTTCGTGGAAGAGTTCAGTCTGGTGGGGTCTTCGTTGATCGTCACCCGGCGGGAGGGCGGCGAGATTGCTGCCTGGGAGCGGTTGGACCGGACGTGGGAGTTGCACGGGGACGTGGAAACTTTCAACGCGTATGTGTTGGAGGCGGTGGGGCGGTTTTTGGATTTGGCGTCGGAGGCCGGGGACGAACCGGTCGAATGATGCGCCGTCCCATCAGTCCATCCGCACCCTGAACTCCAACAAGAACGAAGCCGCCCCCGCCGCCGTCCGCGCCCCCATGCGCCCTCGCGGCGTCACGCGCACGTGGGTCACCGCCGCGTCGCACCCAAAGGCATCCGCCACCGGCGCGTAGTTCCAGCTCAGTCCACCGTCAGCCGAGAAATGCACATCGTCCGTCAGGTCGGCCAGGCCGCGGAAGCGGTACCGGAGTCGACTGGTGACCGCGCCCTGGGTGAACCTCACGGGCCCGCTGTTCCCCGGCAGATCGTCCACATGGAGGGTGGTGCCCGCCGGCACCGCATCCACGAACACCACCGTGTTGCGGTCGATGCGGCGGGTGAAGCGGTTGGATACCTCCACCCCGTACTCCACGAAGGCGCCGGGGATGGCCTTGGGGTTGAACGTACCGTTGAATGGGTCCTCCACGGTGATGTGGGACTTGACCGCCGACAGGGCTACCGTGGGCTCCACCAGGTTGACCACGCTGCTGGTGGCGTCGTTGCCCGGCTGATAGTCGAAGGTGGGGCTGGAGACCGAGGCGGCCAGGACCACGCCGCCGGTCACGGTGCCGTCGGGGCGCACGGTGACGGTCAGGGACGGCATGCTCTGGCCGGCGGGCAGGGCGCGGCCGATGGTGGCGATGATGGTCGGTGCACCGCTGGCGTCGATGGTCCAGCCGTTGCCCGAGGCCGAAACGTATTCGAGTCCTGGCGGCAGGGGCACTGTGACGGTGACCACGTCGTTCTCGTTGGCCGGTCCCAGGTTCGTCACCGTGACCACCAGGTCGCCGGAATCGTAGAGGGGCATGTCCGCCGGGTGGGTGAGGGTCACCGCCAGGTCCGCCGTGGGCGCGTTGGTCACCGAGATGACCTCGGCCGAGAGCAGCACGAGGTCCTGACCCGAGGTGTAGCGACTGGTGGCCGAGCCGTCGCCGGGGCTGAGCCATGGAGTCACGTCGTAGATGTCGAAGTCCACGCCGTAGCTGGTATTCGTGCCCAGCACGTTGATGGTGGAGTTGAACTGGTTGTTGGCGGGATTCAGGGCATCGGTGAGCGCCGCGCCGTTGAAGCTCAGGCCTTCGGTGTAGCCGTTGCGGCTCTGGGAGTTGGTCTCGTCGCCCTCCCAGGTGATGTGGCAGGCCTTGCCGTCGATGTCTGTGTCGGAGATGCGGAAGTTGTCCGCCGTGACCGAGATTTCCCCGCCCTGGTAGAACTGGAAACCGTCGTAGACGTTCACCACGCGGTTCGTCTCCGCCGGGTGACGGTACACCACCACCAGGGACCAGCCGGCCAGCACCGTCTGGACGTTGCAGTGGGGGAAGCCCGTGTTCACGGTGAGGCCGCCGAAGGTGTAGGTGCCGTTGCCTTTGGCATCCACCTGGGCGGTCACGTCGCACACGCCGCTGAAGAAGTCGTACTGGTACCAGCCGTAGGGGAAGACCTCGGTGAAGGCGCGGTCGGCCGAGAGGGGCTGGCCGTCGAAGAGGATATCGTAGTCCGGGACGGCGGAGGTGGAACCGCCATACGTGGAATAGGACCCGGCCCAATAGAGATAGGCCGCTTCGATGCGGGCGCCGCCGGGCACTCCCGTCAGGTCACCGCTGCTGGAGCCGACCACCGCGCAGGCGTCCACACCGTTGCTCGCCGCCCGCAGTGAGCCGCCGGTGCCGGTGAAGTCCACCTGGCCTGCGAAACTGCGGTACAGGGAGATGGGTGTGCCGGCGTGGGCCGTGCCCGCGGCCACCAGGACCGCGAGGATGGCCGGTCCGAACACGACCGCCAGGAAGCGCAGGAAAAAACTCCGCCAGGAGCGGGTCTCAACGGAGCATTTCATGCTTCGACTCCTGGTTGAAACGGAAACGGAAACGCAGGAACGGGCCCTGGGCCGTGTAGCCTCCGGTGAAGTCCCGGTCCCGGAAGCCGGCCACGTTGTAGCCCAGGCTGAGCCACACGTCCTCCAGCACCTTCAGGCCCACGGCGGCGCCCAGGCTCAGGTCGTGGACGTGGCTCGACCAGGAATTGCGGGCGCTGGTCTGCAGGCCCACGTCCCAGCGACGGGAGAAGAAGTAGCGGGCCTCCAGTCCGAAGAGATCCGTGTAGCCCCGGTAGTCGCGGCCGTCCACGGTTTCCCGGGCGTAGCGGGCGCCGTGGCGCAGGGCGATCTGCAGCCACGAGTGGGCCTGCCAGGTGGTGTTGACGTTGTTGACGATGCGCCAGTTGGCCAGTTCGAAGGTGCCGCCCAGCTGGTCCTCGGTCTTATAGGACAGGCGTTGCAACACGGTCCAGGCCGACGCGGGGGGGCGCCAGGCCAGGCCCACGCGGACCTCGGATTCGGCGCGGCGGGTGCCGGGACCGTCGACCCGGTTGAGGCGGGCGCCGGCCTGGAGTCCCAGGCTCGACGTGGGTTCCACGAAGAGGCTGCCGTCCAGGTGCCACTTGTCCTCGGTGTCCGAGTCCCGGTACTCGCCCCGCTGGGTCCAGCGCCAGTTGGGGCCGCGGCAGGTGGCGCCCAGGGCCACGGCCGTGTAGCCCTCGCGGGGGCCGGCGGTCGGCGAGATGGCCGGATTCACCTGTCCACCCGCGTCTCCGGTGACGCGAGCGTGGTCGACGCCGCCGTCCAGGGACCAGCGCTCGTTCAGGTGGAGCGTCTGTTTGAGGCCCGCGTTGCGGTACACGCGGGTGCCGGCCTCGTTGTACTCCTGCTCCAGGGAGGTGGTGGCCTCGCCGCCGGACCAGGGCGTGGACCGGACACCGGTGCGCACGTTGGTGCGGTCCTGGAGGCTGCCGTGGGTGGCCTCGGCGTCCAGGAACGTGGTGACCTGGGGGATGAACTGGTATTCCACGCCGGCGGCGGTCTTGGTGGGGAAGTCCGGGTTCTCGTTGGCGTCGTGGAGGGCGTGCTCGTGGTCGGCGCGCAGGCGCAGACGATTGCGGAGCAGGCCCACCGAGGCGCCGGCGCGCAGCTGGAACGAGCGGCGTTCGTCGCCGCCGGCCAGGTGGTCCACCGCCTGCCGGTGGCCCAGGTGGGAGGCCCATGGCCCGTCGTTCCAGGCCAGGCGGGTTTCATAGAGGTCGCGGGCGGCGTCGGTGGCCAGGTTCTCCTCGCGGTAGGCCCGGCCGCCGAGTTTCCAGGCGCGGGTGAGCCGCCAGTCGGCGTCGGCACCGTACTTGAACATGCCCGCCTCGCCGAAGCGCTGCTGGCCCAGGCCGAAGCCCGACTCCTGGCGGCGCACCCAGGCCTTGGCGTCCAGCATCTCTGAGCGTTGCTGCAGTTCGGCCAGGAAGGCGCCGTGGCGGCCTTCCAGATCCGTGTCGCTGCCGGCGATCTCGCCCTCGAGACGCAGGGATTCGGTGACGTCCAGGCGCAGGTCGGCAGCGGCCAGATCGCCGCCCGTGCCGTGTCCGCCCTCGTGCAGCACCGTGATGCCCAGTTCCGCCTGCTTGCAGGCGTGGGCTGCAGCTCGTCCGCCGGCCTGCCACTGGGGGTCGCGGTCGTCCCAGGTTTCGTACTCCACGACGATGAACCGGGGATTGAAGTCCTGGTCGGTGCCGAAGACCGGTTCTCGGAAGACGAGGGTGCCGGCGGCGAAGTCGATGTCGTAGTCCAGGAACCGGGTCAGGCGCTGCTCGCTGACCACGATCTCGGAGCGGTAGCGGTCCCGGACCTGGACGGTCACCTGTTCCGAGTTCACCACCAGGTTGCCCGTGGCCAGGCGGTAGATGCCGCTGGTGCCGTCGCCCGGGATCTCCTCGCGTCCGTAGGTCTCGTGGGCCCGGGCGGCGAAGGCGGTGGCGTCGAAGCGGCCGTGGCGGATGCTCGACTTCAGACCGGTCAGGCGGCGGTTGTAGCGGCCCAGTTCGGTGATGGTCAGACCGGTGGCGTAGTCGCCGAAGAGGGCGTAGAACTTCTCACGCTCGAGCTTCACGTACAGAGGTGCGCGGCTGGCGGCGTCATGGGTCTGGACCGAGGCGTCGCCGTAGACCGTGTAGAAGGCGTCGGGGTCGACGGCGCCGAAGAGCCGGGCGGACCGGCGGTCGTCCACGTCGCGGCGACTGTCGTAGGCGGCGGTGAGCAGCCAGCGGCCCTTGACCCGGCCCCGGGCGAAGAAGGCCAGCCGGCCGTCCCCGTAGAATTCCTCGTGGCGATCATCGGTGGCCAGGTTCTCCAGATTCCCCGAGACGGCGTTCCAGCCCACGGTTCCATCGGCCAGCCCCACCAGGATCCAGTCGCGGGCCTCGGGTTCGAGCCAGGCGCGGACCTCCTCGCGGCGTTCGAGCAGGGGCACCCGCAGGACCACCTCGCCGCTGCGCGTGGTGGGTTCCAGGCGGACGCGGGCCACGCCGTTCCGTCCGACCGTGTAGGTGGGGCGGGGGTCCTCGAGGCTGCCCAGGGCCTGCTTGCGGTCTTCGCTGCGGACGCGTTCGGGTTCGTAAGGGGCGTCGACCCCGAACTCGCCTACCATGCCACGGCGCACGGGGAAACCGTCCCGGTCGGTCAGGCGGATGGCGATCTCTGCCGGGCGGCGGCCGGAGGCGGTGAGGTCCGAGGCCTCCGGCAGCAGTTCCATGTGGACCGGCGGTCCGGAAAAGTGGATGGACCGGGACAGGCGGCCCATCTCGGCGCCGCCGCCGTCGCGGGCGACGACCTCGCACAGGTTGTCGCCTTCACGCAGGTCGACTCCGGTCCAGCGGGTGACCGCCTTGGTGTTTGCGGCGTCGTGGGCGGTGCCGTCGAAGTTCACCTTGTCCACGCGCAGGCCGTTGATCCGCAGGGAGAGCCACCAGTTCGGATCATGCTTCACGGCGATCTTCACGGTCGGCATGGCCGGCAGCAGGTCCACCGGGGGCCAGAGCATCTCGAAGCCGGCGGTGGCGGTTTCGAGCCAGGCCATGTCGAAGACTGGCATTGTCGCAGATTCTTCGTCGTCCACTACCGCGTCGTCGTTCCAGTCCTCGCCGGGGCGCAGACCGGCCAGGACGATCTCCTGGCGGGCGTGGTCCCGCTGGGTGCCGGACGGGACGCGGTGGATGATCCGTTCGGCCCAGGCCTCGACCACCACGCGGCGGTTCAGGGCGCGGCCCTCGGGGGTCGCGTTGCCGGCCACGGGGGCCTCCGGACCGCGGCTGTAAACGGCCAGGCGGTCGGCGGGCATGTGCAGGCGCAGGGCCAGGTGGTCGGCCACGGCCTGGGCGCGGGCCAGGCCGAGGGCGTAGTTGTCGGCGAAGAGGTGCCGGCTCGCCGGGGAGATGCCCTGGCTGTCCGAGTGGCCGACGATACGCAGACTGACGATCTCCAGGTCTTCCAGGTGTGCGGCAAGACTGTCGAGATCGGCCCGGTCCACCGGCGACAGCACGGCCTCCAGGGACCGGAAGCGTGGTCGCAGCACGACCTCCTCCAGGGGCAGCCGGACCTGCTCCGGCACCAGGTGCACCGTGGCGCGGGCCGGTTCCGTGCGCACGCCGGTGGTGGTGGGGGTGTCGACCACCAACAGGGCGGCGGTCTCCAGTTCGGCCCGGCGGGTGGTGGAGTCGATGCGGGCGGTGAAGCTCACGGTGGAGTGCCAGTCGGCGGGGACGTGGCCCAGGCGCCACACGAGCACCCCGTGGCGATTCTTCGGATCATCGAGCGCGACGCCGTCGCGGGTGGCGGTGCCCGGGACGAAGGTGGCCCGGTCCGGGAGCATCACCGTCAGCCGTACGTTCCTGAGGGGGACACCGGCGCCGTCGAGCTTCACCCGGCTGTCCAGGAGGTCGCCGGTGAGGGTGACGTCCAGCTCGGCGGCGGCCCGGCCGGCAGCGCGGGGTTTCAGGCGCAGCTGGAAGTCGGTTCGCCAGAGGGATCCGCCCATGACGTCCACGAAGCGGGCGAAGGGGTGGTCCGCCCGGTGGTCGTCCGCGCCGCAGGCCCCGGCCTCGTACCGGGCCGGCAGGGTCTCCGTGTCGAGCTGAACCACGTGGGCGCCCGGAGTGACGTCCTCGAAGTGGTAGCGGCCCTGCTCGTCGGTGACGACGCTGGCGCCGTCCTCCAGATAGATCCGCACGCCGGGGACGCCGACGGTGGAGTCGGCCGGAGCGTTGCAGTCGGAGGCGGTGACCCGACCCACCAGAAGGGCGCGGTCGAAGAAGAGTTCATCCTCCACGATGATACCGGCCCGGGCGGTGTTGGACCGCATGGCCGCATGGACGGCGTTAGCGGTGCTCACGGCTTCGCCCTGAGCGGCGGCGACATCCACGGCGGTGACGTAGCGGATGGTGAGGGTGCCGCCGGAGGCCAGGGCGGGCCAGGAGAAGACCAATGTGCGACCGTCGGCGGAGATTTCCGGGTCGGGCGCGGGGGTGCCGTCGACGGTCACCGAACCGGGCACCAGCCGGAAGCCCCGAGGCAGGCGGTCCTCGATGGTCAGTTGCAGCGCTTCGTCGACGCCGTTGTTGGCCAGTTGCAGTTCCCAGGGTACGAACTCGCCCGGTGCCACGACCTGCTTGCCGGCGCGCTTGCTCAGGTAGAGATCGCCGGCTGCGGCGGCGTCCAGGGGGATGTCCAGCACCAGGGGCGGGCCCTCGAACACGTCGAAGTCGCCGCCGCGGGAGGCTAGGTCGTCGAGATTCCAGGGACCGCCGGGCAGGGACTGCAGATCCGCCAGGCTCGTCCGGGAAGGGGCGAGATAACCTGGGGGAGGATCGATCCGCAGCTGATACCTGCCCGGCGTGATCCAGGGGAAGCGAAAGCCGCCGGAGGTGAAGTCGAGTACCCCGCCGCCGGCGTCGGTGACGGTGGAGCCGGAGACGACGGCGGCGGGGAAGAGACTCGTCCCGTCGTCGGCCAGGACTACGGCCGGTTCGCCGGTGAGGGCGTCCACGAGGGAGAGGCGGGCGCCGTCCAGGAGGCGCCCGGTGGCCGAGTCGAAGACCCGGCAGAGGGGATCGAAGCGGGCGATGGCCTCGGCGGTGTCGTCGGGATAGGCCGTGTCCTGGTAGCGGCCGCGGGCTTCGGCGTCGGCGCGGGCGGTGAGCAATCCATCGCCGGGGACGCCCTGGTCTCCGCCCTCCGCCTGCACCAGGCCGGCGAAGACGCCGCTGTGCAGGTCGGTCTCGGTCAGGCGCAGCACCTCGTGATCACCGGTAGCGGCGACGGTGACGCTGACCAGCACGGTTTCGGCCGTGTCGTGGTCCAGGTCCTGATCGGGATCGGCCAGGTGCAGGAGAATCGGTTCGTTCTGGTGGAAGACGTCTTCGGGGGCCGTGGTCACCGGGCTGGTGAAGTCGTGGAAGGGCACGCTGGTGCCGCCGTCGGCGGGCAGGGGCGCCCAGGGTCCGTGGACCGTGCCGCTGGTGCTGTATTCGCCAGCCGGCACGAGCAGGATGCCCGTGGCCGTGGACGGCGGGACCACCCGCAGGTAGCCGAGATCGGCCTGGGTGCGGGTGACCTGGACCGTCAGGGCCACGGTGTTGGAACGGGCGATGATGCCCGTGCGGCCGCCGGCGTCGTAGGCCGCTTCGGCCGTGTTCAGGAGATGGGTTCCGGGGGGCGTCTGGGCCTGGGCAGTGCCGGCGGCCAGGATCGCCAGCAGCAACACGGCCACGCACACGCTTGATGTGCGGATGGCACGGGGCGCCGGTTCCGCGAGGGAACCGGCGCCACCGTTTCTCCGTGATGTGCTGGGCGAAAGCCGCATCACGAAACCGCCTGGCCGGTCCCGCCGGGAGAATCCCGGGGGACCGGCCGGTTGGTCGTCGTCCTACTGGATGACGACGTCGAAAGTGGTCTGCTCGGTCGTACCGCCGCCCGCGAGCAGGGCGAAGGTCGCCCGCACGTGGGTCACGGTTGCGTCGTTGCCGTTGGCGTCGGCCACGGGCACGTAGGCCCAGGTCAGACCGCCGTCATCGGAATAGGCGACCGTCCCGTTGGAGACGACCGAACCCACGCGGAACACGGTGTTGGCCGGAATGGCGTCCACGATGGCTACGTTGTCGGCGTCGCCGGTGCCGGTGTTGCCCAGGTCGATGGTGTAGGTCACACGGGCGCCCGGGATGGCCTTGGGGTTGGCCACGCCGTTGAACGGGTCCTCGACCACGAGCGAGCTCTTGGCCAGGGTCACGTTGGCGTTGGCAACGCGGTAGCTGTCACGGCTGGAGAACTGGCCGTCCGTGACCGCGTCGATGATGCCGGCGCCGTCGCCGAAGACGATCTGCACGGTGTTCGGATCATCGGCCACGCCGCTGTCCTCGGCCGCGTCCACGCCCAGGGCCGCGGGCGTGGCGCCGGTGGCGGCGATCGCGAGCAGGTCGTAGGAAGCCACGTCGTCGATGACAGCGGTGCCCGGGATGTCGGCCACCACGAAGACGACCACGTTGGCGTCCGCGGCCAGCTCGTCGATGTACGTGGCGGTATCGGCGGCGGGTTCGTAGGTACCGTTGCCGTTGCCATCCACGAAGACGTTGACGTTGAGCGCGTCGATGGTCTCGGTCAGACCGAAGGCCGCCGCGGCGGCGTCCAGGGCCTGCAGACGGAAGTCCTGCACCTCGTTACCATCGTTCTGGACCTGGTAGGTCAGAACGCGGAGCGTGGAGCCGGGCAGCACGGTCACGGGACCGGCGTCGACGGTGGCCACGGTCAGGTCGATGCGATTATCGACCAGGAACGTGACAGGGACGGTAGTAATGGGGGCCTGGGCCACGCCGCCGACGGCGTAGTCGACGGTAGCACTGTTGGAAACGGTCGTACCGGACGGCGTACCGACGGCGAAGGCCGTCGAGGCCGTGAGCAGGACGAGCGCTCCCAGCGCCAGGAGCACCAGGGGGCGAGCCGAGTACTTCATTGTTCTCCTCCTTCAGGGTGATCGCTGCACTACTGCAGCTGGGCGACGTAACCGACGACACCGGTCTCGCCTGGTTCGAGCGCTCGCTCGAAGACCCAGCGTAGGTGCGTGCAATCAGCCGCGGTTGCCGGCCGCGAACGGCCTGTGGAATCGGTGACACGGAGCTGGGCGAGGTTGTCGAAGACGTGCCCGCCGTCGACCGAGAAAACGAGCCTCTGCCCCGGAGCCAGGGCTCCGGTGCGCATCAGCATCATTTGCTCGGGGATGGGGTTGGTGATGACGACGTCCTCGGCGGCGTCGGCGCCCCCGTTGAGGTAGCGCATGGTGTAGAACACCTCGTCGCCGGGGACGACCTTGCTGGCCGGTTCCCTCTGCACGGTGACCGAGCCGTCGTCGTGCTCGACGACCGTCTCGATCTCGGCCAGGGACTGGAGTTCGACGGCGCCGTCGGCCAGGGCCACGGCATGTCCGGCGAGTATCAGGACCGGCACCATGATGAGCATTTTCCACTTCACGACAGTCCTCCTCCTTTTCAGGGGATGGAAACCTGGAACGCGATAATCTGGGGTTGCGAGGTCGCGGTGAGATCGCCCAACTGGACGGTCAGCGCGCCAGGAACAGTGACGGAATAGTCGCCCGCGTCCATGTCGGCGGCGTCCGAGAGGAGGCCGCCGTTCAGGCGCAGGGTATCGGGTATGTAAACCGCCGGCGCGGGCACGGGGTCGGTGACGACGACGCTGCGAGCCGTGCCCCCGCCGTCGGCGGTAACGTTGATGTAGTAGGTGACGACCGAGCCGGGGACGGGATCGATGCCGCCGCCGGGTCCGGCCACGATGGCGGATTTCACCAAGGAGACCGCCACCGATGCGATGCGGAAGACGCCGGTGGATTCCCGGAACCCGCCGCCGGTACCGATGACCACGTCGGTGCCGTCCACCCCGGCGCCCACGACGATGGTGCCCGGCGCGCCGACTCCCGTGCCGGCGGTGACGACGAGCTTGCAATGCCCTTCCTGGGCGTCGGTGGCGTCGGCCGGGACGTCGGCCACCAGGAAGAGGATGGCTGCGGCGTCGGCGTCCAGCAGCGGGTCGTTGGCGCCCAGGGCGTAGATCTCGTCCACGCCGGCGTCGTAGCGTCCGTTGCCGTCGGTGTCCAGGTAGAGGCCGTCCAGGGCCGGGTCGAAGTCGTCGCCGGCCAGGGCCGTCAGGCCGGTGAGCAGGAAGCGCTCGGGCCCGTTGCCCGTGTTCTGGAGGCGGTAGGTGAGGGCCATGCCCGTCTCGCCGGGGAATGCTTCGACGTCGCCGGCGTCCTGCCAGACGAGGGCGAAGTCGACGACCTCGTCGACGGTGAAAGTGGTGGGATTGCTGGCGCCGCTGAAGCTCTCGGCGTCCTTGGTCCACGTCACCGCGGCCTGGGTCGTGACCTCCGTGCCGGCAGGGGTACCCAATGCCGACGCACGGTCCGATCCCGTGACCATGGCTGCGACGAGGACCAGGACGGCCGCCATCTGGCGCCGCTGCCCGTCCTGCTGCATGTGCCAACCTCGAGAGCGGAAGGATTTAAGGGCGACCTTCCGCAGGGCGGCGCCCGTGCGCCGCGGCTGTCCGGCTGTTCGATCCTCGGTCGGGCGATGACCTTGGATGAGAAGCCGGGTTCAGGGTGGGAGATCGGCGGAAGATGATGAAGGTTGAGGAATTATTGGGACGCTTGATCTATCATGCAGGCGTTTTCGCTGGGAATCGGAGGCCGGTTTTCATAGGCTGCAGGTTCGTCGCGCGGGACCGGTGCGGCGGGAGCATGCTTTGATCTCCCGGGGAGGCTCGCAAGTCGTGACCGAGAACACCAATATCGCCACGCTGATCACGATCATCTTCGGACTCATGCTCACGGACCTGTTCGCCAGCGTGCATCGGCTGCTGCGCAACCACCGGCGTATTCGCTGGCACTGGCTGCCGTTGCTGGTGGCCTGGTATGTGCTTGCCATGGTCCTGAAGAACTGGTGGGGGCTCGTGTTCGAAGAAGGTGACGGTGTCTGGCGAAGCGGCTGGATCTTCTTCTACTACGGGCATCTGCTCCTACTGCTCTATCTGGTGGCCTCGTCCGTCCTACCGGACGAGATACCGGCCGACGGACTCGATCTACGGGAATTCTACCTGGACAATCGCCGCCATTTCTGGGGACTGCTGGCGGGTGTCAATCTGACCCTGTTGGTTTTCGTGCTGCTGAGGCCGGTGCTCACGGAGGCCTCCCTCAACTGGATGGCTGTCCTGTCCAACGCCGTGATGGGAGCGATCGCCCTGTCGTTGGTCAAGGTCGGCCGCTTCGGATACCACGCGGTGGTCGTGGTCCTGCTGGTTGCGCTGACCATGTTGGAGATCGTGGTGAAATTCTAGACGACCGAACAGAATCCCATGATTCACGTACGTTCCCCGGACCGTCACCCCCGGCAACGACCCGCTTTCCGGAGCCGACCGCCATGAACCGGACGATCACCACTGTGCGCCTCGAACTGCGCCGCCCCCGACCCGGCGATGCCGCCGCCATGTACTCCTACCGGAGCCTCCCCGAGGTGGTGTGCTTCCAGTGCTGGGAGCCGGTGTCGGCGGCAGAAGTTCAGGAGTTTCTGGAGGGGCTGCCGGATGTAGCCCCGGCGCCGGCCGGCCAGTGGTTCCAGCTCGGCATCTATGAACGGGAGAGCGGCACCATGGTCGGCGACCTGGGCCTGCGCACGCGGGCGAGTGTCGAGGACCAGTACGAGGTGGGCATCACCGTGTCGCCGGTCTGTCAGGGCCGAGGCTACGGTGCCGAGGCACTCACGGCAGGACTCGGTTTCGCCTTCGAGCAACTGGCCGCCCACCGCGTGTACGGGTCCTGCGACCCGCGCAACACAGCCTCCTTGGCCCTGCAAAAGAAGGTCGGCATGCGCTTCGAGGCGCACCTGGTGGAGGCCTACCCGTTCAAGGGCGGCTGGGCCGACGACGTGATCCACGCCATGCTGGCGCGGGAGTGGGCGGCGCGGTCATGATGGAGCCCATGACGACCGCGGACCTGGACCGGCTCGCGCTCTTGCAGCCCGAGGGCTGGTCCGACATCGTGCCCTACTTCCGGTTCTACACGTCGGCAGCGTTCTGTCGGCCCGTCAAGATGGAGCGGGACGGTACTCTCGCCGCCGTGGGGACCGCCATCCTCAACGGCGCCACCGGCTGGCTCGCCCACATCATCGTGGCGTCTGACCAGCGGCGGCAGGGCTTCGGCGAGGCGGTCACGCAGCACCTGATCGACGCCGTCGAGGAGGCCGGTCGGCCGGTCCAGCTCCTGATCGCCACGGACCTGGGCAAGCCCGTGTACGAGCGTCTCGGGTTCACGACCTCGTGCGAGTACGCCTTCCATGCACCGCGACAACTCGCCCCAGCGCCGGAGTGTGGTTGGGTGCGACGGCTGATAGCCGCGGACCGGGACGCGGTGCTCGAACTCGATCGCGAAGCCACGGGCGAAGACCGCTCCGCCATGCTGGAGCCTCATCTGGCCGACGGCTGGGCGACGGTGGATCACCATGGGAAGCCGAATGGTTTCCTGCTGCCCCACCTGGCCGAGGCCCCGGTGGTCGCCGCAGACCCGGAAGCGGGCCGGGCGCTGCTGCGCCTGCGGCTCGGCCTGTCCGCCGAGAAGGTCGTCATGCCTTCGCGCAATGAAGACGGTCTCGCCTACGCCGCCGAACTCGGACTCGAGGCGAAGAGCACGGCGGCGCGCATGGTGCGAGGCGGCGGCGACTCCCTCCGCCACCACCTGATCTACAACCGGGTAGGCGGGCACTTCGGCTGAGCCGGAGTCGATGATCCTCCCGGTGGCATCTCCCCCCATGGTCATAGTCATGACGCACTTCCGAAGGGGGAAACCATGAGATCCATCGCTATCGTGGTCACCTTCCTGATCGCAGCCACGCCCGCATTCACCCAGGTCGACTGGGACGCCGCCGAGATCACCGGTTGGGAAGCCGGCTGCGAACCTTTCCCGCCGGATCGGCCGTCCTGCTCGGCACCTTCGAGACGGTCATCGTCCTGCCGGGTCCCTACGGATTCTATGATGACTGGGGCCTGGGCACCTTGGGCCGCGATGGGGAGCCGGACATCACGCTCACTACCTCGACGCGCTCCCTGTCGAGCATGCCGCCCATGATGTGGCTGTCCGCGACTATCAACCGAGACTTCGTGCCGGTGCCGGATGACGATGTGGAGTGGGGGCGGTGAAGGCGTTGTATCGCTAAAGAAGGCTGAATAGAGAACCGGGGCGGCCAATGACCGCCCCGGCATCAGTGAGTCCGGAGACCTGCTCAGTCATCCGAGGGATACAACCCCTCCCACCAACCATCCCGCCCCTTCAAATACTTGGCGAAGAACGCCAAAATCGTGTCGTTCCACACAACCCTCTGCCCGTGGTCCAGCACCCAGTGGTTCTGCCCCTGGATCTGCACGTACTCCACCTCGCGTCCCAGGATCTTGAGCGCCGTGAACAGTTGGTCGCTCTCGCCCACGGGTACGTTGGTGTCGCTGTCGCCGTGCACCATCAGCAGCGGCGTCGTGATCTTGTCCGCGTGGAAGAGCGCGCTCTGCTCCACGTAGAGTTCCTTGTCCGACCACGGATAAGCGTCCGCCAACGCCCGCGCCCCATAGGCGTAGCCCCACAGTCCTTCGCCCCAGTAGCTGGAGATGGACGAGATGCCCGCGTGACTCACGGCGGCGGCGAAGAGGTCCGTCTGGGTGACGACGTACTCGGTGAGGAAGCCGCCGTAGCTGGCGCCGATGCAGCCCACAGCTTCCGGATCGGCGTAGGGGTGGGCGGCCAGGAAGGCGCGCGTGCCCTCGATGACCTCCATGGCGGTGATCCGGCCCCAGTCGTTCACGTGGCGGGCGGCCATCTCCTGGCCGTAGCCCGTGGCGCCCGAGGGCTGGGGCACGTAGATGATGTAGTCCTGGCCGGCCCACACGTTCTTGGGGTAGCGGCCGCCGAAGTCCACGGTCACCGGGCTGGTACCGCCGTAGTAGTAGACGATGACCGGGTATTTCTTCGCGGCGTCGAACCCGGGCGGGAAGTAGATGCGGCCGTCGAGCAGCTCGCCGTTGGGCAGCGGAGCCTGCCACGGGGTCATGACGCCGAACTCCACGTCGCGCCACTGTTCGGCGCCCGGGTCGTGGATCAGTTCCCAGCGGTTCTTCTTGAGATCGACCGCGTGGAGGCGGTTGGGGGTGGTGCCGCTGGTGCCCCGGGCCACGGCGCGGCGTCCGTCCAGGGGCAGTTCGATCTCGTCGGTGAAGCCGAAGCCCGTGTCCACCTGCTCCCACTCGTCGTCGCCCGTGTCGTAGCGGTAGATGTTGCTGTACTGGGTGTCCGTGCAGCGGGCGTAGATGCGGTCGTCGGCGCTGGCCCACTCGATCCAGGCCACGGCCGGGGTGAACTCGCGGGTGATGGCCACGGGCTCGCGGTCGGCCAGGCTCCACAGGAAGAGCTGTCCGCCGTAGTCGTTGGGCGTGACGTTCTCGGGCAGGTCGCGGCCCAGGCCGTCGAAGGCCGAGGGGGATCCCTGCAGCACCAGGACGTCGCCAGTCGGGCTGAACTCGGCGCCGCCGATCCAGGGATCGTCCAGGAGCTTCTCCACCGACAGGTCCGCCAGGTCCAGCAGCCACAGCTCGCTGGTGAAGAACGGGCGGTTGGTGATGTCCGGCTCGCCGACGAAGAACAGGACCGAACCCCCGTCCGGGGAGATGCGCCAGCTGCCGGGACTGGTGGTGCCGGCGGTGAGGCGGCGCTGGGTGCCGTCGGCCGGGAAGGCCTGCATGAGGTAGCTGCGATTGCGGTCCCAGGGCTGGCGGTCGGCCGGGTGCTTGACCCGCTTGACCCGCCGGTCGTCATCCTCGGCCTCCACGTTGACGGCGTAGACCAGGAAATCGCCCTCCGGGGACCAGCTCCACCTACCGATGTCCGCCACGCCCTCGAGCACGGGCTGGACCGTCTGGTTGGCCAGATCGTGGAGCCAGACGGTGGTCTTGCCGTCGGTCTCGGTGGCCCAGGTGACGCGGTTGCCCGTGTGCAGCCAGTGCAGGCCGGTGGGGACGCCGCCGCCCCGCCAGTAGGCCACCAGTTGGCCGCCGTCGGTGCCGCGGATCTCCAGCCAGCTCTCGCGGTTCTCGCCGTCCCGGTACTCGCTCAGGGAGATGGCCGTGAACGACCCGTCCGGCGACAGGGCCATGCTGCCCATGCGCGGGGAGTTCAGAACCAGGCGGATGTCCGTGCGGAGGGTGGGGGCGATGCCGAGGCGCAGCGAAAGGTCGCCGGCTTCGGCCGCGGGACTGACCGCCATGTCCACGGACCAGGTCTCGTCTTCCTCGCCGGCGAAGAGCGTGCGCAGGACCACCAGGTGGGTGCCCATCTCCAACTCGAGGTCGGCCGTCAGGGTGTCGCCCTCGGCCTTGGCCAAGCTCAACCCGGCGCCGTTCAGCGCGCCCTTGATCTCCTGGGACGTGACCACCGTCAGCTTGGCCTTCTGGTAGCGGTCGCTGGTGACGTAGAAGGCGGTCCAGCCCATGGCGGCCCCCCCGGGGGCCTCCAGTGCGCCCGGTACCACGGCCTGCCACAGGTCGCCCGCGGCGGGACGGTCCCGGCCCGGCATGATCGTCTGCTCACCCAGGAGGTCCTTCAACTCGACGCCGGCGGTGGCGGCGTCATGGAAGGCAGGCAGGGCCACGGGCACCGGGCCGGCGAAGAGGACCCTGTCCGGGGCAATGGGCTCGGGCGTGTCCTCGGCCAGGGCGGGCAGAGCGACGAGCAGCAACAGGCACAGCAGGACACGGGGCAGCATGGCGACTCCAGGAGGCTGGGGGAGGATCGATGTGCGCATGGGGAAACCATAACGGGTCGGCGTGCCCATGAAAAGTGCCACGCCCAATATCACCCGGCCGCGAGGGGCCCCAGGAACCGGGCGGCGTTGACCGAGCCGATCCCGCGGGCGACCTCGTGGCCGAAGTCCCGGGCGATCCCCGCCAGGAGCCGCGGATAGGCGCCGGCATCCCCGCAGGCCTCCGGGAAGAACGATTCGTCGGTGGCGTGCGGGTGCTGCAGCTCGCAGAAGAAGTCGGCGCCGAAGCAGAGTGCGTCCTCGCCGCCCAGTCGCATCCCATGCGCCACCTGTTCGTGGAGACCGCGCGGACCGTCGTCACCGAGCATGGACCGCAGCAGGTTCAAACCGATCAGTCCGCCCCGTTCGATGATCTCCCGGGCCAGGTGGTCCGGCAGATTGCGGGCGACACCCTGGACCGCGCGGAAGTTGGAATGGCTGGCCATGAGCGGCAGGTCGAGTCCCCGCTGGTGGATGTACTCGATGATGTCCTCGGCCAGTTGATCACTGGCGTGGGACAGGTCGACGGTGATGCCGGCGCGGGCGAGCTCCTCGAGCAGGTACTCCCCGTCGGACTTCAGCCCGATCCGGGTCATGTTGCCGCCTCCGAAACGGTTCTCGCCGTGGTGGGTCAGGCCCACGTAGGCGACGGGGCCGGCGGCCCGCGCCACGGTCGCGAGTCGGGTGCGGCAGACGGATCTGTCGTCGTCGGGCCCGGCGAGGGCGGCCGCGTTTTCCATGGCCGGCAGGACCTGGATCCGGTGGGTCTCCGCTTCGCCGAGCAGCGCCGCCGGGTCGTCGAAACGTTTCAGGAACTGGTCGCAGGACCGCAACAGGACCAGGTAGCGCGCCAGCTGCCGGTCGGCGTCGTCGGCGCCCGCGTCCGCGCTCCCGGTGTAGATGGCCATGACCTGCAGCCGCACATTGCCCGCCTGGAGGTGGGGGATGGCGCAGCCGATGAGATCCTCGTCCATGGGCGAGGCGTGGGGATGCTCGGCCAGGTAGTACAGCAGATCGCAATGGAGATCGACCACCGGCACGCGGTCGGCGGTTCCCGGATCTCGTTCCATGTGGTCACCCTGTCGGTTCGCCTGCCCCGGGGTCGGGGGCTACTTCGTCTCGTCCTGCGGCCAGTGGGCGATCCGGTCCCACTTGGCCTCGAAATCGAACTCCCGCGGCCGCCGGTGGCACTGGCGGCAGGTCTCCTGGTCGGGGATCACTCCGCCGGCGGCCAGGAAGGCCTCCCGGTCGGACATGACGTCCTCGTCCACATATTTCGAACCGGGTCCGTGGCAGGCCTCACAGCCCACGCCCTCGGTACGCGCCCAGCCGGCCTGGCGCAATGTCCCGGGCTTCTGCCACCCGGTCACGTGGCACAGCAGGCAGCGGCTCTCCTCGATGGGGGACTCCATGTCCCGGTACTGGGGGCGCCGCTGGGCGAGGAATTCCGACCAATCCGTGGCCAGCCGCCAGTAGGCCGCCGCGTGGCGCCCGGCGAGCCAGGTCATCCCCGGGTCGCGCGGTCCGCCCGCGAAGTGGCACTCGAGACACTTGGCGCTGCCCACGTACTCGGCCCGGTCCAGCCGCTTGCCGTGGACCGAGCGGCGCAGGAAGTCCACCTGGATCTCCGTGGGCACCCCGGCCTCGTCGCGGGTGAAGGTCACGGTCCAGGGTTCCTGGCGGCAGAGGAAGCGGTCGGGGCCGATGGGGTCCATGATGTCGGCGGCGAACTCCTCGAGGCGCAACAGGCCGTCCTCCCACCACACCCGGAAACCGCCACCTTGGTCCAGGGCGTAGGTGCCCTGGTAGGCGCGGCCGGCGTCCTCGTCCAGGGACCCGACCTCGGGTCGCACGTAGAGCATGTCCGCCGGGGTCTTCCCATCGTTGTCACGGGCTTCGGGATCGGCGCCCGCGGTCAGCAGCAGTTCGGCCGTGGCCGGGTGGCCGGCCTTGCGGGCCACGTGCAGGGGCGTCCAGCCCTCGCGGGTCGGGGCAGCCGGGTCGCCGCCGCGTTCCAGGAGCAGGGCCAGCACGCGGCCGCAGTTGCGGCGCGCGGCCACGTGCACCGGGGTGCGCCCCCAGCGATTGGCCCTGCGGGGATCGGCACCGGCGTCCAGCAGGAGGGCCGCCAGCTCCGGGTCGTCATGGTGGCAGAGTCCGTGCAGGGGCGTGCCCCCGTCGGCGCCCACGGCGTCGGCGTCGGCGCCCTGGGCGAGCAGGTGGCGGGCCAGGGCCCGGTGCTGCCCGTTCACGGCCCAGCGCAGGGCCGTGTAACCGTAGCTGTCGACGGCGTTGGCCAAGGATGAGTCGTTCTCGAGTTGGAGGTGGACCGCTTGGAAGTCGCCGCGGCGGGCGGCGGCACTGAAGGCATCGACGGCGGCCTGGTCGGCCTGGTCGGCTCGGGCGGGCAGGGCGGAGCAGGCGACGAGGACGATCGCGAGGGCGCGAAGAGCGGGGCGGATTGTCATGGTTCCTCCGGCGGGCGCGCGGCGCCCGGATCTCTGGTCACTGACGGGGTCATGCGCAGCATTCCCGAAGATGTTGCATGCCACGAGCCGTTCTTCATCCGTCGAGTTCCGGCCGGCCAGTGCCCCTTCAGGACCGCGCCTTGTCCGGCGCACGCACCCACCGACGCGCCGTCATTCGGACCGGGCGTGGCGTCATACTTTCTGCGTATACGGGTTGTGGGCGTAAGGATCTAATAATAAAGTAATTAGGCGACTCGCGTGGCGCGATATGGGGGCCGCGGCGGAGGAGAATGTGGATTTAGGGAGGATCCTAATGGTACGAAGATCAGCAGTACGAGGGCGGTTATTCTGGATGGCGCTGGCGGTCCCCCTCGCCTTGGCGATACCAAGCGTCTCCCAACCGACGGCGGTTCCTCAGTGGAACAATCCCCTGCCTCAGGGTCAGGGGCTACACCATGTCGAGGTCGTCGGCACCGCGACGGTCTACGCCGTCGGGGAGGGGGGGACCGTCGCGCGCAGCGACGACGACGGGCAGGTCTGGCGGGATGTCTCGATCGGACTCGATGCGACCCTTCTGGGTGCGCATTTCCACGATGCGGAGACGGGTGTCCTGGTCGGCGAACTCGACCTGCGGAGCGTCATCCTGGGCACCGTCGACGGCGGTGCGACGTGGCACCGTCAAGGCCCCGACGATCTTCCGTGGCTGGAATCGGTCGAATTCTGGGATGCCGATATCGGTGTCGCCGTCGGCCGCTACGGATGCGTGCTGTGGACAACCGACGGTGGTGCGAACTGGGCGTCGCGCGAAGTCGCGACGAACCAGACGCTCAAATCCGTGCGTATGCTGGGCCCGGCCACGGCTGTGGCCGTGGGAACGAACGGCGTGATCTGCCGCACGGCCGACGCCGGCATGCATTGGTCGTTTCCGGCCTCCGGCACCACATGGAGGCTCGAGGCCGTGGATTTCCAGGGCGGCACGCGGGGGATCGCCGTTGGCTGGAATGGCACCGTGCTCGTCACCCAGGACGGAGGCGGAACCTGGACGGCCGGAGCGGCCGCCACCAACGCGAGGTTGATGGACGTCGCCTTCCGCGGAGCGGATCTCGCCATCGCCGCCGGTTCCGACGATGGGGTGATGTCCACGACGGACGGAGGGATGACCTGGACGTCCGTCACCGGCCCCGGCGCGGAAAGCTGGAGTGCCGTCGCCGTCGCCGCCGACGGCGGGTCGTGGCTGACGGGCGACTACGGCACCCTGTGGCGGAGCGATCCCGGTCTCGCCACGTGGACGAACCGCCATTCCGGGTCCAGAGACTTTCTGTACGGCATCGCCGCGGCGACCGATGCGCTCGCCGTTGCGGTCGGCGAGGCCGGTACCATTCTCCGCACCACTGATGCCGGATCGTCGTGGACCAGGATACCGAGCGGAACCACGGAGATCCTCCGCGCCGTCGATTTCGCCGATGCGGCCAACGGGATGCTTGTCGGGGAAGGAGGCGTCGTCCTCCGTACCGATGATGCCGGCCTAAGCTGGTCGCCCTGTGGACCGGGCACGACGAACGGGCTGCGGGACATCGCCTGCTTCGATGCCGATCACGCCGTCGCCGTGGGCGAGAACCGAACGATCCTCCTGACGACGGACGGTGGTGCTACCTGGTCCGAGGTCGGTGGCGGATCGACAGACGTCTGCCAGGGAGTGCACTTCTCCGACGCGAGCCACGGCTGGATCGTGACCTGGTACGGCGAAGTCCTGACCTCGACGGACGCCGGAGCGACGTGGATGACCCAAGCCTCCACCTTCCTCGACCTGCAGGATGTGCATTTCCATGGCCTGCTCCGGGGAGTTGCCGTCGGCGGCATCGATTATAGTGCGACACTCGTCACGGACGACGGCGGCGCTAACTGGGCGCAACAGACCAACCCTGACAATGCCTCTCTGTACGGCGTGGCGTTCGGCGATCTCGACCACTGTGTCGCGGTTGGGTCGGGGCTGTTCCTGTCGAGCGACGCCGCGGCGACGTGGAAGAGCGAATACGTCTGGTCGGTGCAGTTCATGGAGGTGTGTTTCGTCGGCCCGGACGTGGTGCTGGCGGTCGGTGGTGGCGGCGCGATCATCAGAATCGACCTCGATGCCGTTGTCCCGGTGCGGGAGCTTCCGCTGATACCAAGCGTATCGCTCCGTGCGTTTCCCAATCCCTTCAACCCGGAACTCGCCCTCCAACTCACTCTAGAAAGCGGGGAAGATGTCCGGGTCGCCGTCTTCGATCTCGGCGGGCGGCTCGTGCGGGAGTTGGCCGGAGGCACATATCCGCCGGGCAGGCACGAGATCGCATGGCATGGTCGCGACGGCGCGGACAGGTGCGCCCCATCTGGTGTCTATGTAGTCCGCGCCGAAACCGGTCACAGCGGCAGCAGCGCCTGCAAGGTGTCGTTGGTGCGGTAGCTGGTCGCGGTCCGTTCTTTGTTGCGTTCGCGCCCGCCAACGCCCATTCTGGACCGCACCATGTTCACCACTCGACGCTTCAAACGGTACTGGTTCTTCCTCGTGCGGCTCCAGCGGGAGATCGGCTACGACGACGTCATGGGCATGGCGGCGCAGATCGCCTTCTACACCATGCTGGCGCTGTTCCCGTTCCTCATCTTCCTGCTCAGTCTGATCAGTACCTTTCCCCTGGGCGAAGCCCTGCAGCCCGAGTTGCTGGCGGCCCTCGAGACACAGATGCCCCCCGAGTCGGCCCAGTACGTCACCAACATCGTCATGGACCTGCTGCCCCAGTCGAACCGGGGGCTCCTGAGCTTCGGTCTGCTGGCCTCCCTCTGGGGCGCGTCCATGGCCGTGGGCGCCCTGATCACCACCATCAACCGGGCCTACAACATCCGGCCGCGACGGAACCTGGTGACCCAGAAGGTCCTGTCCATCGTGCTGACGTTGGCGCTCTCGGGTTTGTGGCTCATCTCCATGACCATCATCCTGGTGGGGCCGCGGTACACTCAGGGCATCTTCGAGTTCGTGGGATTGGCCACCGAGAACAACACCTTCTGGACGAGCATCCGCCTGCCCATGGCCTTCTTGCTGAACCTGCTGGCCCTGTCGGTGCTGTACTACATCGCCCCCGAGGCCAAGCAGCGCTTCCGCTGGATCCTGCCCGGCGCCGTCACGTCCACCCTGTTCTGGATGCTGGCCTCGTCGGCGTTCCGCGTCTTCCTGCGCAACTTCGGCCAGTACAACAAGACCTACGGCGGTATCGCTGCCCTGGTCATCCTCATGATCTGGCTGTGGATCTCGGGCTTCGTCTTCCTGCTGGGTGCGGAGATCAACGCCCTCATGAAACGCCTGGAAGAGGATGATCCGCCCCGCCGCGTTCGCCTGCTGCGCTGATTCTCCGGAGGCTTCCCATGCCCGACGCGACCGCCAACACCATGTCCGCCACCTGGAGCGGGGGACTCCGCTTCGTCCACCGTTCGGCCTCGGGCCACGCCCTGGTCAGCGACGCGCCCGCGGCGGTAGGCGGCCATGATACGGCGGCTACCCCCATGGAAATGGTCCTGCTGGGTCTGCTCGGCTGCACGGGCGTGGACGTGGTGAGTATCTTGACCAAGATGAAGCAGATGCCGGCGTCCCTGGAAGTGTCCGCCACCTACGAACGGGCCGAGAATCACCCGCGGGTTTTCACGAAGATCCACCTGACCTATGCCTTCGGGGGCGATTTGGACCCCAAGAAGGTCGAACGGGCCGTGAAGCTCTCCGAAACGACCTATTGTTCCGTGTCGGCCATGCTTGCTGCGACCGTCGAGATCACCCACAAGATTGTCATCGTTCCCTGAACTTCCCCGTCCGCCGGTTTTTTACTGCGAATCCCCGGATTATCCCATGCTTGTGAGGATTTTACGGTTGTTTTGCGGTATAATGGCGGCGCTGTTCAATCTGCCGGAACGCACCCTTCTGCCCCTGAGGAGCCGTCCATGAAGCTCTCCCACTGTCTCGCCGCTGCTGTCACACTGGGTCTGCTGGCTGTCGCTGGTCTCGCCCTGGCCCATGGTCCGGACCACGCCGACGACAATCCCGTCCTCGCCGAGGGACCGCACCAGGTCTCGGCCCATCCGGATCTGCTGGAACGGATCGGGCGCAAAGGCGTCGCCAAGCTGCAGGCCAGAGCCGAGACGCCGGCCATGATGGAGGACCTCAACCGGGGCCGGCCCGACAAGTCAGCCGCCGGCGCCGCGGTCACGGGCACGGGCTCCTGCCTGGTCATCCTCATGGACTTCAGCGACCACACGGCCGACCAGGCGAGCCATCCGAGCTCGGCCTACGGCAACATGATGTTCTCCACGGGTACTTTCCCAACCGGCTCCATGAACGACTACTACCTGGAAGTCAGCCACGGGCTCTTCGGGGTTTCGGGCACCATCGCCGGCTGGCACCGGGACGCCAACACCTACGCCAGCTACCAGAACCCCGACGGCAGCCAGGACGCCGGCACGGCCAGGATCATGTTGACCAACGCCATCGCCGCCCTGGATGCCACCATCGACTTTTCCCAGTTCGACAACGACGGCCCCGACGGCGTCCCCAACAGCGGCGACGACGACGGCAATGTGGATGCGGTCTTCTTCGTCCATGCGGGCCCGGGCGAAGAGCAGTCCGGCAACCCCAATGACATCTGGTCCCACGCCTGGGGCTTCTGGCCCGCCCTGGCCACGGCCGACGGCGTGAACATCTTCCGCTACTCGGTGGAGCCGGAGGAGTTCACCGACGGTAGCATGATCACCGTGGGCGTCTTCGCCCACGAGTACGGCCACGTGCTCGGTCTGCCCGATCTCTACGACACGGACTACTCGAGCCGGGGCATCGGCCAGTGGGGCCTCATGTCCGGCGGCTCCTGGACCCGGCGCAACGGTGGAGCGGCCGGCAGCAGCCCCACCCACTTCACCGCCTGGTCGAAGATGCAGCTGGGCTGGATCACACCCTTCGACATCACCGCCGATTCGCCGGGCCTGACCGCCCAGCCGGCCGAGACCAACCCCGTCGCCTACAGGATCTGCCCCTACGGCAACCCGGCCGCCACCGAGTACTTCCTGGTGGAGAACCGCCGTCGCCTGGGCTTCGACGAGGGCCTGACCCGGCGCCAACAGTACTTCGGACTGCCGGACCCGGAGGGCCTGATCATCTACCACGTGGATGACAACCAGTCCAACAACGCCGACGACGCCCACCGCCTGGTGGACGTGGTGGACGCCAGCCCCTGGTTCACCAGTCCCACCGTGTGGCACGAGAACCTGGACGCGGCCATCAACAACTGGGCCCTGCTGTCGGACTACAACAGCGGCGACAACGGCGACCTCTGGCCGGGCTTCTCCACGGCCAACGCCGGGGCCACCGACTGGCTGCCGCCCCGGGACCGCACGAGCTTCAGCGACGCCACGATTCCCGGCGCGGGCACCTATGAGTGTGCCCCGTCCCTGATCTCCATCGACAACATCCAGATGGCGGGCGTGGACGTGACCTTCGACGTCACCGTCGGCCTCGACGCCGAACTGGGCCCGCTCTCGACCAATCCCGTATGGGACTTCGAGGTCGACGACGATGGCTGGCAGTACTGCAACTCCAAGGTCCACCACGATTTCACCCAGTCCCAGAGCTGCACCGGCACCGGCGGCCTGTGGTTCGGCCAGACCGGCTGGGCCAACTGCGGCGGCAACGGCTACGGCAACAACTGGAACGACTACACCTGGGTGACCGTGGGCGTGGACGTCAACGCGGCGCCGTCGGTGGACATCACCCACCACTACAGCCTCGAGAACGGTTACGACTGGGCTTACATCGAGGTCCGCCCCGGCGGCCGACCCGACATCGCCTGGGTCACCATGGGCAGCTTCACCGGCGTCGGTGTCTGCGCGACCCAGAATTACGTCATCCCGGCCGGCGTGTTGGCCATGGCGGACCCGGACGGCAACGGCTTCGGTCCTCTGGACATCCGCCTCCGCCTGCAGAGCGACACGTCCTACTCGCCCGAGGACGGCAACTACTGCGGCCTCGGCTGGTGGGTGGATTTCTTCGCCGTCCACCCGGCCTACCCGGCCGGCACCGAGATCCCCACCCTGGGCGCGGTGACGCGGCTCGAGGCCCCGTCGCCCAACCCGTTCAATCCGACGACGACCCTCAAGTACCACCTGCCTGCGGGCGCCCGTGACGTGAGCCTAACGGTCTTCGATCAGCGCGGCCGCCAGGTGCGCGAGCTGGACGTGGAGCGGACAGAGGGTTGGCACGAGGTCATGTGGGACGGACGCGACGCAGCCGGCGGCCGGGTGGCCAGCGGTCTGTACTTCGCCCGCCTGCGCACGGACGACAGCACCGAGATCCAGAAGATGGCATTGGTCAAGTAAGTCGACAGAGTCGACCTGTGGGAGAGCGCCCCCTGCTAAGGCGGGGGGCGTTTCTTTGTCTGGACGGTAGTCAGGACGCCGAAAATCGAGCAATCTGATCCTGTTAAGCTGCAACGACCCACCGCCCTGGGGGAGGCGCCGTGGCCATGCGATCCGGACTACTCGCCCCGTGATCCTGTGTCTTGCCCTGGCCGGCTATTCCGAGGGCGGCCAATAGGATCGGGGTTCTCACGGGGGACTTCCGGGAACGTCGCTCCCGGGACGGTGGGAGCCGGTCCATGTCGAGCCAGCACCCGGTGCCTGGCAACGGCGGCGGATTGACCGTCCCGGCGGCGTGGGTTAGGTTCGTAGACTGGAAGGAACCGACACCGCGTCCGGATGACGCGCGACCGAATCGCCCCGCACGGAGGGACCATGAGCGAGTCCACACCCACCACCGGCCCCTGGCCGGACGCCGTCTTCCGCCTGCCCGCCTGGGTGGCGGAAGTCGCGGGTCCCGTCGGTGGCGTTTTCCCCACCGCCACCGACCGCATGGCGCTGGCTGTGGCCCTGGCGCGCCGCAACGCTGCCGAGGGCGGCGGTCCTTTCGGTGCGGCGGTCTTCACGGCTGACGAGGGCCGGCTCGTGGCTCCGGGCATGAACCTGGTGCTGCCGGCGGGCACGTCCATCGCCCACGCCGAGGTCGTGGCCCTGACCGTGGCCCAGCAGGCGGTCGGCGCTCATGATATGGACGACGGCGCCGGGACACGCTTCGAACTCGTCACCAGCGCGGCGCCATGCATTCAGTGCTTCGGAGCGGTGATCTGGTCGGGGGTGACGCGCCTGGTCTGCGGGGCGCGCAAAGAAGACGTGGAAGCCATCGGTTTCGACGAGGGCCCCGTGCCGGCCGATTGGGTCGAACAACTCGAAAGCCGCGGCATCGCCGTCCAACGGGACGTGCTGCGCGACGAGGCCGCCGCCGTGCTGCGGGACTACGCGGCCAGCGGCGCGCCCATCTACAACGCGCGGCGCGGCGGGTCGGACTAGGACTTCTCGATCAAGCCCGCGGCGTGCAACGCCTCGACGAATTCCAGCAGATCCTTCGTGGCCTGGTCCGTGGGCACGTCGTATTCGGCCACCACGTCGGCCAGGATCGCTGCCAGGTCCTTCTTCCCGTCGAAGCGCCGCCAGATGAAGGCGCCCAGGCCGTCGAGCGAATGGGTGGTCTCGCCGTCCTGGGCCAGGATCACGAAGCCTTCGTCCACCTCGCGGACGGGGCACCCCTCCTGGGGTACGAGCACGTTTTCCAGTTCGAACATCTCAATTACCTCGGTTCGGACCCGCTTCGGCCAATCCGAAGTGGGTGGCGATGGGTTGCCAGAAACCCGGATCCGGCAACAGTTCCAGGCGCAGGACCTCCGTGCGGTCCAGGAGCGAAGCCGCTGTGTCGAACATGGCCGGCACGGTGGCGTCGTCCGGGACCTGGTCCAGGCCCACGGGAGGGACGATCTCGGTGGACAGGGCGGCCACGGCTTCGGCGCGGCCCATGGGGGCGAGGGCGTGGCGGTCCGCCTGCTGCAGGACGAAGACTCCGGCCAGGGGAGCCCGGCCCGGACGCTTCTCCTTGAAGGTGCCGTTGAAGAGGGTGCCGACCACTTCGAGACCATCCTCGCCCTCTTCGACGAGGCTCATCTCGTCGCCGAGTACGTGGTGGTGGCAGCTGTTCACCGCGGCGGTGGACTTGCCCGACTCGGAGGGGCCCACGAAGAGGAACCCCTTGCCGCCGGCGATCACGGCGGAGGAGTGGATGAGGAAGCTCCGATCGCCGCGGGCCTGTCGGGCCGAGGTGTAGGCCTGATAGAGGATCTGTTCCCAGATGCGCATGAGGCGGCCGCGCAGGAGGGTGGCCTTGGCACGGATCTCGCCGCGACCGGCACCGGCGTCGTAGCGGCCGGTGATCAGGCCGCCGGCGATGTCGAAGCCACCGTCGCCCGTGAGGGTCTTGGTGGTCAGCAGGGAGTTGGGCAGTTCGGGCGTGTCCTCGTGGGTGACCATCTCGCAGCGGAGGTCGAGGTGGGCGTCCGTGTTGGCGGACGGTGCCCCGAACCAGCGTGTCAGGCCTTCGGCGAAGGGCGCCGGGACGCAGTCCAGGCCCAGGACCGTTCGGCCCACGGCGAAGTCGTATCTGGCCTGGGTGTCATCCATCGTTCCGTCCCTCCGTCGGACGCGCCCTATTCCCGCCCCAGCCAGCGGCGCAATTTTTGTCGTAATCCTTGGCGGACACTGCGCCACAGGATGCCCGGCGGCGCCAGGGGCTGCGGCTCGGCGGCGTCCGCGGGCGGAACGCGGTCCACGACCACGCCCAGCACGTCGGCGCGGCGGAGCCAACCGCCGTCGATGTTGAAGTCGCCCTTCTCGTAGCACAGGGCGCGCGGCCCGGTCCCCAGGCACAGCAGCAGTCGGTGGGCCACCAGGCGTTCGTCCCTCAGGAAGACGACCACGTCGCCGATCCCGTAGTTGCGGCTCCGCGGCGAAACGATGGCCAGTTCCGATCCCACGGGGATGGACGGCGCCATGCTGCCGGTCAGCATGGGCAGATGCACGGTCCCGGGGAAATCCTCGCGACCGGTCAGCTTCCACCACGCATCCAGGAGTTTCTGTCGCTCGACCTGATCTGGCAACACCGAACTCCCGGGCCGTGGTCGAGTCCACCGGTGGACCGCCGCTCTTTCCGCTGGTACTTGGCGAACGGCGGGATCATAGTATGCATGCCGCGCGGAATCCACTACGCGGCCGCCCCGGAACGGAGGCCCCGGTGACGCCCACGGAATCGTTGCGCCAGCTGGTTCGCGCCTGGGCGGGAGTCGTCCCCGTGCCGACCGCGCCGCCGTCCGATCCGGGCGGCTTGTGGCGCTTGCTGTGGGACCATCACGTGGAAGCAGCCCTCGGTCCCCTCCTGCCGGCCGCGGCCCGCAACGAACACACGGACGCCGCCGTGGCCCAGGCCCGCGCCCGCACCACCCAGCTCCTGCTCGAACTGGAACGTCTGGCGCCGGCCCTGGAGGCTGCCGCCTGCCGGCCGGTGGTGCTCAAGGGCGCGGCCCTGGCCCTGAGCCATTACCGCGACCCGGCCGAGCGCTGGTTCGTGGACCTGGATGTGCTCGTGGCGCCGGACAAGGTCGACCGGGCCTGCGCGGCACTGGGCGAACTGGGATACCGCACCCTCGAGACCCATGTGCCGGTGAAGCTGTACGACGAGTTCCACCTGCATCGCATTCTGGAGGGTCCGGGCAATACCGTAGTGGAGATCCACTGGGCCCTGACCCTGCCGGGTTCGGTGTATGCCTACGATACGGATGGCGTGCGCGAGCGGGCCTGCGAGGCCGCCCTCGGCGGCACCACCTGCCGCGTGGCCGCCCCCGAGGATCAGGTGCTTCACGCCGTGTACCAGCACGTGGCCGACGGCTACGCGGACCTGCGCCGGGTTCTCGATCTGGAACTGCTGAGCCGCTCCATGGACGAAACCGCCTGGCGCCGTGTAGCCGACTTGGCCGAGGCCGGCCGCATGAGCCGCCCGCTGGCCCTGTGGCTGGACGTGGCCGCGTCCATCCTGGGCCGGCCGGTGAAGGACGACCTCTGGATCCACTCGCCCCTGTGGCCCCGCGCCCGCCGGGCCGTGGCCAACCTGAACGTGGCCGACGGATGCCTCTCCCGCCGCGCCACCACCACCCCGGGCTACGTGGAATTCCTGCACCTCTTGCTGGTGCCCGGCCGCAGCCGCTGGCGCGAGCTGTGGCGCGCCCTGGTGCCCGACGACGAGCGGGTGGTGGGGGCGGGGCACGTGCCGGGTCCCTTGGGGGGATGGCCGGGGCGCATCCGGGCCGGGTTGCACAACGGGCGTGACCTGGTGCGGGTGGCGTGGGTGGCTTGTCGGGGCTGAGGCGGCGGTCACTTCAGCAGGGTCAGGCGATGGGCTCGCACCGTTCCGCCGGCCTCCAACCGCACCAGATACACGCCCGAGGAGACCACGCGATCGCGGTAGTCGCGACCGTGCCACGCGATCTCGTGAGTACCGGCTGCGAAGCTTCGATCCGCCAGGCGGGCGACGAAACGGCCATTGGGCGCGTAGACGACCAGGCGCACGGGACCGGGTCGTTTCAGTGAGAACGAGATCTTGGCCAACGCGTTGGCGGGATTGGGCACGATCTCCAATACAGGGAGCGCTACACCGGAGGCGTCGCCCGTCGGCTCCGACTCGGCCAGCAGGAGCGACCGTCCCTCCGGATCGACCAGACGGAGTTTGTAGGCAACCGCAGCGGAGCCGGGACGGTCATCCACGATCAAGTGCTCGCCCTCGACCGCCGGCCGCCAGCCGACGGGCTCCAGCGCCTGCCCCGGCAGGAGGCGCAAGACCTCGAAGCTCTGACCCGGGTGATCGAACAGGGAGGACCACGTCACTCGGATCGCTGCACCGTCCCGTTCGCACCGGAACGCCGCTACCGCGGTCGGAACCGTGTCATGACAGTCGAGCGGGATGAGAGAGCCGTAGGACAGAAACAGCTGCTCGCCGGCCACCAGGGCGTAGGCGATCTCAGGATCCCAGTATCCACCGATCCGCGTGAGGTATCCATCGGCGGCCACGTCCAGGACCGTCAATCCGACCGTGGTCGTCACGTAGACCCGGTTTTCTGTGGCCTCGACGGATCGGATCCCGGGGAGGTCGTCGAACTCTCCTACCAGGATCGGATTCGCCACGTCGGTGATGTCGTGGACTCGCAGGAGTTCGCCGCTGGCCGTGAGGATCCTGTTCGGCCCGAGGCCGACCAGGCGGGAGCAGACCGGCAACGGATTGGACACTTCCAACGGTGACAGGGGATCCGTCATGTCGAAGGAGCGAAGAGTGCGGTCCAGGATGAAGAGACGATCACCGACTCGGCGCAGGGAACCTGCGGGCAGATCGGGGTGGCTCGCCAGGATTCGCCAATTCGCGGGTTCATTCGCATCGTAGACGTCGAGTCCGCCAGTTCGCCGGCTGACCAGGACAACGTCGTCCCAGGCGAGCAGGTCCTCGATATTCGAGACGTTCCACGAATCCGCTGTCCCGAACTCCGTCGGATCGGAAATGTCGATACAGCGACCCGGGTAGCCTTCCACGTACGCGTGGTTCTTGACGATCCAGAAAACGTCTGCGAAAGCGCAATTCTCCGAGTGGCGGTCCAGGCGGACGGGAGACTCGCCCGAGACATCATAGGTATCCAGGTACCAGCCGCCGCAGTCGCCGGGGTCGCCGTACCAAGGTCGTTCATTCAGCAGGAACACCGACGCGCCGTGGACCCGGGCCGCGCGGGCGTTCAGGGACCCATGTCGCGGCCATCGGCTGGCGCCCTCTCCGATGGAGTCGACCGCTATGACCCGTTCACCGACCCGCAGGAGGCCGAGGTCCGGCCAGGCTGTAAGCGGGTACGACATGAGTTTGAGGTCGGCTTCGACGAGCGAGACCGGATCATCCGACATGCTGCCGGTGTGGCCGAGATAGGTTGTACGGGCTCCGTCCGTGGAGATGATCAGGAGATCGTCATTCCATGGGGCCATCCGCGCGAAAAACTGGTCGGGAGACACGTGGTACTCGCCCCAGCCGGGTCCACCTTCGCCAACAGCGAAATGGGCCACGAAGGCGTTTCCGAACGAGCGGGTGGTCGCCGAATAGGTCGCCCCGCGCAGGACAAAATGATCCCCCCAGGGCAGGACCTGCTGCAGGTAGACGCCGTCGTCCGTCGGGAACGGCACGGTATTGGTAATCTTCGTGATCGCGAGATCGGGCCCGCTGTTCAGGTCGACGGACCAGAGAGCGCTACGTTTGCTGATCAGGTAATTTCCCGCGGTCGTCGTGAAGACTACGTGATCGCCGTTCATGACGATCGAGCATTCGTCCCATGATGCTCCGTGCTCAGCGCTGCCCAGGAGGACCGGTTCGAGTGGGTCGCTCACGTCGTAGAGCAGAAAGGACGCCCCCGCTACGACGGCGATCCGGTGGCCGGAGCCCGTGAGTTCGACCGCACCGGTCGTGGTGATTCCGCCGTATTGAGTCAGGGACGGAAGCGCGTACAGGTTGATCCGGTTGTTGGTGCCGGCGACCAGGGTCGTACCCGAGATGTGCAGGGACGTGGCCCCATTGGTACGGCTTGCTACGTAGGTCGGAGAGGGGTCCGAAGTGAGATCGAGGATTCGGAGCTCGCTGGCAGTCGACAAGACTACCAGTTCACCGAATCTCCCGGTTGCGCTTACCGTGCCGATGTCGAAAAAGTAGGAGGCGGATTCGTCGCCGAAATCGGTGCATTCGGTGCCCGTCGCTTCCCCGAGCACGATCGCCATGACCAGCGGAATCAACGACATCAGATACGGTCTCTTCATGGCCTGCTCCCGCAACACGAGCGATAGTGCAGTCGAGATAGATAGGCCATGATGATACCACATCCGCACAGGCGATCTCAAACCGGGCGGCTCAGTCCTCCAACTCGCTCGCCACATCCACCAACCGCGTCGTATCCCCCTCGTATCCAGTCACCGCGAACTGGAATCCGGGCTGCAGGGCGTAGGCGCCCACCCGCCCCTTGCGGTTCACGGCCAGGTACCCCACCTGCACGTCGCGCCATTGGGGATTCTTGCGGACGATCCTCGCCACGCCTTCGCGGCAGGCCTCCTCGGGGGTGGCGCCCTGGCGCATGAGCTCGACGATGAGGAAGCTGCCCACGGTCTTCATGACCTCTTCGCCCACGCCCGTGGCTGCGGCAGCGCCCACCTCGTCGTCCACGAAGAGGGCGGCGCCGATGATGGGGCTGTCGCCCACGCGGCCGTGCATCTTGTAGGCCAGGCCGCTGGTGGTGCAGGCGCCGGACAGGTGGCCGGACCGGTCCACCGCGAGCATGGAGATGGTGTCGTGACCGGACGCGCGTTCCAGGGCCGGGTTCGAGGGACGCGACCAGGGCTCGTACTTGGCGGTCTTCAGCCACTCCTGCCAGTCGGCGCGGGCCTTGTCTGTCAGGAGGTCTTGGCGGAGGAAGCCCTGGGTGTCGGCGAAGCGCCGGGCGCCCTCGCCCACGAGCATCACGTGGGGCGTCTCTTCCATGACCTTCCGAGCCACACTGATGGGGTGCATGCATTCCTGGAGGAAGGCCACCGACCCGGCGTTGCCCGTCTCGTCCATGATGCAGGAATCGAGGGTGACGTGACCTTCCCGGTCCGGGCGACCGCCGTAGCCCACGCTCGTCACCTCGGGGTCGGCCTCGGCCACGCGCACGCCCTGTTCTACGGCGTCCAGGGCCCGGCCGCCTGCGTCGAGCACCTGCCAGGCCCGGTCGTTGGCGGGCACGCCGTGGCGCCAGGTGCTGATGACCACCGGGTGGCGGGAGGGGAGGGCGTCGTCGTCCCACATCTCGGCCGGCAGTTGGGTGGCCGCCGGCTGGTCCTGGGCCAGGGCCCGGGTGCCCAGAGCGGTCAGTCCGGCACTAGCTCCGATCAGGAAATCGCGTCGGGTCGTCATAGTCGGCCTCCCGGTTCCGGGTTCGGGGAAGTCCGCATGGTAGCAGATCCCGGTGGGAGAGAGAAGGTTGTGGCGGCGCAGCGCCCCTGGTCATGGCCGGTACCCGTTCTATCGCCGGTGTCCGCGGTGGATGTTATCGGGGGGACGTGAAGGGGAGTGTCGCGAATTCGACTCGACACGATTTCTTGACATAAAACGGAACTGTGGCGCATGAAACATCGCGCCGCCGCATTTTATGATAGAAATACTCCGGAATATCCGGTATGGTGGATAAGTTGAGCCCAAGAGGTCTGATCACGTGTTCGCCTCGATCGACCCGCGTCACGAGCTTGACATTCAGGGGGACTCGCCATGCCGTATCGCTTCCGTATCCTCGCTCTCGTCGCCTTGCTGAGTCTTGCCGGAGCCGCTCCGGTCCTGGCCCAATGCACCATTTCCGGCAACATCTCCGCCGCGCCCAGCGGTGATCCGGGCCTGCCTGCCTGGACCTACACGGTGACCGTCACCTGGGATACCGACGTCCAGTTCGCTCTGAGCCATCTGGACCTGCTCATTGATCCGGTGGGGGGCACTTGTGGCTGCACCGACATCCAGTCCGCCTTGACGTTGCTGAATCCGGCGGGCAGTTCCGACGGCGAGGGCGGCTGCACGGTGGATTACGACCAGTTCCTGGAATGCGGAGGGGATCCGAGCATCCCCGGCGTGGACGGTATCCTGCTCAAGTTCGAGCCCATCGAGGAAGGCTGCGAGCCCGGCACCACCGGCACCGCCGTCCTCGTCTTCCACTCGGATATAGCGCCTGTTCCGGTGGACGGGGATATCCTGAGCCTCGTGGACAAGTTCGCCAACGAGTACTGCTTCGGGAACCTCTCGGGTGAATTTCCCGGTCTGGCCTGCAATCCGGTGTCTGGAGAGGATACGGCTTGGGGGTCGGTGAAGGGGCTGTATCGGTAGGAACTCCGAGCTTCGTTTCGATGGGCGCCGCTCCGGGTGGGGCGGCGCTCATGTGTCCGGCGCGCGGGTAGCCGACCGTTTGGCGAGGAACTAGAAGATGATAACCGCTGCCACGCAGGCTATCTTCCGCCCATGACCCGCACCCAACGCAGAGCCAACCTCATGCTCCTGCTCGCTGCCGCCATCTGGGGCTTCGCCTTCGTGGCCCAGCGGATGGGCATGGAGCACATGGGGCCGCTCTACTTCAACGGCATCCGCTTCGCCCTGGGGGCGGCGGTCCTGTTGCCGTTCATCGCCGTCGGCCGTCGCCGCCGGACCACCGGCACGCCGGCGCCCTGGCGTGCCGGTCTCGTGGCGGGTATCCTCATCTGCGCCGGCTCCACGCTCCAGCAGTACGGCTTGGTCTACACCACCGCCGGCAAAGCCGGATTCATCACCGGGCTCTATGTCGTATTGACCCCCATGCTGGGCCTGTTCTGGGGCCAGCGCACGGGCCGGGGCCCCTGGTTCGGAGCCGTGCTCGCGGCTGTCGGCCTGTACTTGCTGTCTGCTAAGGGGTTGACGGGCATTGCCTTGGGCGACGGCCTTGTCCTCTTGAGCGCCTTCTTCTGGGCGGGTCACGTCCAGTGGGTGGGCCGGGCCGTGGGCGGCGCCGATCCCCTCGAGTTGGCGGCCGTCCAGTTCGGCGTGTGCTCGCTCCTCAGTCTGGTTGGCGGCCTGTTATTCGAGACCCTCGATCCGGCGGCCGTCCGGGCCGCTGCCGTGCCGATCCTCTACGCCGGGGTCATGTCCGTGGGCGGCGCCTACACCCTGCAGGTGGTGGCCCAACGCCACGCCCGACCGGCGCCCACGGCCATCATTCTCAGTCTGGAGGCGGTCTTCGCAGCTCTGGGTGGCTGGATCGTGCTGCACGAGGTCCTTCCGGTGCGCGGACTCGTGGGCT
Source organism: bacterium (assembly GCA_024231905.1). GTDB lineage: Bacteria > Krumholzibacteriota > Krumholzibacteriia > LZORAL124-64-63 > LZORAL124-64-63 > JAAEQC01. The sequence continues at coordinate 52,675 of JAAEQC010000178.1, forward strand.
GCGGGATCATGTTGGCCGGGGTGCTGGTCGCCCAGCTGGGACCCAAGCCCGCCGACGTCCGGCCGGATCCTGGCCAGGGGTGATCCGGGGTGGACCGGAAACTGCCCACCAAGGCCCCCGGGGGCCTTCTTAAAACCTTGACTTGCGAGACTCGGATCGGGAACACAATGTGCTAGGTGCCGGCACGGAAGACCGGCCGCCCCGGAACGCGTCACGGAGAACGCAAGGAGACCCCGACCATGACCCACGACATCCCTGACGACGCTCGCCTCGAGGAATTGCAGCGCGACCTGGAAGAGGATCTGCGCGCCATCGCCATCGCCCGCACCGAAGCCGAGGCCGAGGCCGCCCGCCACCGGGCCCGCGCCCGCCTGGAGTCCCGGGCCTACCGCACCCGCCGCCCGGCCGCCCGCGTGGGCGACTGATCTCCGCCGGAACCCGGCTCGGCGCCCCGGACCGGGTCCCTGCAACCCCACCGCGATTTCCTGCGTAGAGCGCCCGTCCGGCACGTCATCTCCAGTCCCGTCATATCTTCGTGGGCTGATCCCCCGGGAGGACGCCATGCGTTTCCTATCCTATCGCTCCCTGATCCCCGTTGGCGCCATGCTGGCGCTCCTGCTCCCCCTGTCGGCCCTGGCCGACGATTTCACCAAGGAATTCTCCTTCGACGCCGAGAAGCTCGAGGTGGCCAACCTCATCGGCGAGGTCACCGTGACCGAGGCTTCGGGCGACGAGTTCCGCGTCATAGTCCACGTCCAGGGCGACGACGCTGAGGAGAGCCTCATCGAATTCGACGAGGACAAGGGCCGCACGTCTCGCCTGGCGGTGCTCTTCCCCGTGGATGACCACCGCAAGTACGTGTATCCGGAGTTGGGGCGCCGCAGCCAGACCCAGTTCCACTTCGACGAAGACGGCGAGAAGACCTGGTTCTCCCGCCTCTTCGGCGGCAAGAAGATCACCGTCAAGGGCAGCGGCAAGGGCCTCGAGATGTGGGCCGACCTGGAGATCGCCGTCCCGGCGGGCAGCGAATTGATCGTCAAGCTGGGGGCCGGCGAGGCCCATGCGTCCGGCGTACGCGGCGACGTGGTCCTGGACACCCACTCGGGCGCCGTTTCCGGCCATGACATAGACGGCAACTTCACCGGCGATACGGGCAGCGGCAGCGTCGAGATCGAGAACGTCGAAGGCGACGTGCTGGCCGACACGGGCAGCGGTTCGGTGAAGGTGCGCGACGTGCGCGGCGAGGTGTCCGTGGATACGGGCAGCGGCGGCGTGAGCGTGGACGACGCCAAGGGCGACAAGGTCCACGTGGACACGGGCAGCGGCAGCGTGCATCTGGACCAGATCACCTGCGAGAACCTGCACGTGGATACGGGCAGCGGCAAAGTCGTGGCCCGCGGCGTGAAGACCGACCAGGCCCGGATCGATACGGGCAGCGGCTCGGTCGTCCTGGAACTGGACGAGATGGGCTCCGGCCGCTTCGTCATCGACACCGGGAGCGGCGGCATCGAGCTGGCCCTGCCCAAGAACGCCTCCGCCCGCATCGAGGCCGACACGGGCAGCGGCCGCGTGCGCAACCGGATCGAGGATGCGGACGTGGATCACCAGGAGAAGGACGAGATCCTCATGAGCGTGGGCGACGGCGACGCGCGTGTGACCCTGGATGCCGGTAGCGGCTCCATCACCATCCGCCGCCTGTAGACGACATTTGCCGGCACCGACGACGGCCGGCAACGCAGCCCGGAACCTGCACGGATCCCACTCCGTCCGGGCTGCAACGAGACCGGGATCCCGGAGGCACCGACCGGGGTCCTGGTCATTTTTTGTGGGTCAGGATCTCCAGCTGGTAGTTGGCCGGGCCCAGCGGCAGCGGCCGGCCCCAGCTATCCAGGGAGGCCGCTCGCCGGAGTGCAGAACGTCCCACCACGCGCCGCCACTGGCGCGTATCGTAGGTGCGCAGACCGTAGCTGTCGTCGTAGTGCTCGGTACCGCCGGGTCGTCTGACCAGGAGATGGCTGACCACGGTCTCCACCCGGGATCCGGGCGCGGGGGGGAGATAATTCACGATCTGGATCACCCGGCAGCGGCCGCGGGCGGCGTCCCACACGTCCTCATCGTCCTCGGCCGTGGCGTAGTCCGTGAGACTGATCCCCACCACGTAGAGACCGCCGGGGCCGAGCAGCCGCGCCACCTGATCCAGGTGGGCCAGCAGGTCGCGGTCGGATTCCAGGTGGCGCACCGTGTTGACCAGGTTGAAGGCCAGGCCCACCGAGCCGGAAAGGCCCCCGGGGGCCTCGGCGTCGGTCATGCTTCCCGAGAACACGCGCTTGCCCAGGCGTTGCCGGGCGTAGGCCACCATGCCGGGGTCGGAGTCGTAGCCCGTCACCCGACGTCCCCTCCTCAGGGCCACCCGCAGGTAGCGCCCGGTCCCGCAGGCCGGCTCGTACCAGCGGCCGCCGGGGTGTCCGCACTTCGCTTCGATCCCTTCGAGGACGTCCACCTCGCCGGCGGTTCCCGGTGTGTGGAGGATGTCGTACAGGGACGGGTTGGCGTAGAGGCCGGCCATCAGGTGTAGTCGATGGCCACGGCGATCATCAGGAAGATCGTCGACAGGGTCATGAGCTGGATGAAGAGCGGGACCATGAACCGCAACCAGGTCGTGTACGGGACCTTGGCCAAGGACAGCATGGCCATGCACACGCCGCTGGTGGGGATGACTGTGTTGCTGAAGCCGTCGCCGCAGGTGAAGGCGAGGATCGCCGTCTGGCGCGTGAGGCCGAGGATGTCCGCCAGGGGCGCCATGAGCGGCACCGTCACCGCCGCCTGGCCCGAGCCCGAGGGCACCAGCAGATTGAGCGACGACTCGAAGGCGAGCATACCGACCACGGCCACATAGCGGGGCACGTGGCCCAGGACCGTGGCTGCCGAGTGGATGACCGTGTCCATGACCTGGCCGTCGGCCAGCACCACGGAGATGCCCCGGGCGAAGCCCACCACCAGGGCGGCCACGACCATCTCCTCCATGCCCTTGACGAAGGCTTTGGTGGCGTCGGCCAGGGGCAGCCGGGCCAGGACCATGGCGGCGATGCCCATGAGGAAGAAGCCGCCGGCCATGTCCGCCATCCACCAGCCGTAGCGCTGCACGGCGAAGAGGATGAAGGCGAAGATGGCCCCGCAGACCAGGATGATGGCCGTATGGCGGCCTCCGAAGGTTTCGCGGTCGACGGCGGTCTCGTCCAGTTCGAAGGGATCGTCGGCCATGAACGAGCGAGCCGGGTCGGCCTTGATGCGGGCGCCGTAGCGCAGCAGGTAGAAGACGGCCACGGCCAGGGCGCACACGAAGAAGACGATGCGCAGGCGGAGTCCGCTCGACAGGGGCACCTCGGCGATGCCCTGGGCCACGTTCACGGTGAAGGGGTTGGTGGTCGACGCGGCGAAGCCCACCTCGGCGGCCACGAAGACCAGGGCCACGGCGTAGATGCGGTCGTAGCCCAGCCTCTTGGCCACGATGAGGAAGACGGGGATGAGGGGGATGAACTCCTCGGCCATGCCCAGGGTCGAGCCGCCGGCGGCCATGACGAACATGATGACCACGGTCAACAGCGGGCCCCGGTTGCCGAGCCGGTCCAGCAGGCGATTCAGGGAGGCGGTGATCACCCCGGTGCGCTGGAGGATCCCGAAGGCCCCGCCGATGATGAAGATGAAGAAGATGATGTCGGCGGCGGCCTCGAGGCCGCGGGGGATGGCCGTCAGGAAGCCGTGGAAGCCTACGGGGGAGGCCTTGCCCTCGACCTCGTCGCCCAGGGCCAGGCCGCGCAGGGAGTAGTGCTTTTCCAGATGCTCGAAGGTTCCCGGCACCACCAGGGTGCGCTCCTTGCCGTCCACCTCGCGGACTTCGCGGTCGTAGGTGCCCGAGGGGACGATCCAGGTGGCGGCGGCGGCCACGGCGATGACCAGGGTCAAGAGGACGAAGACGTGGGGGATCTTCAGGCGGGGGCGGGACATGGGGCTCCTCGGCGGACTGGGGTGGAAGGCCCTCGGGGGTTTCGGGTCCGGCCAGGGTAGCGGATGGGACAGGTCCCGTAAATCGTTGCCCGGCGGTGGCCGAGGGGGCAACCGCGAGCGCGCCGTGCCGTAGGAGCAGGAACACTCCCCGCATCCGGAGGTCGGACTTGCTTCCCTTCATCGTCCCCCTGCTGCTCGCTTCCGCCGTGGCTTCGGCCACCGCCGTCGACGATGACGTCGCGGTCCGTGGTCCCTATCTGGGCCGACCGCGCCCCGGCGCCGCACCCGAACTCTTCGCCCCCGGCATCGTCTCCACCGCCACTCGCGAATGGAGCCTGGCCGCCACCCCCGACGGCCGGGAGATCTTCTTCGGCATCTCGTCCCTGGCCGCCACGGCCATCGTCCACACCCGCGAGACCGGCAACGGTTGGACGCCCCTGGAGGTGGCTCCCTTCAGCGGCGCCCACGACGACTTCGACCTGACTATGTCGCCGGACGGGAACCGGCTCTGGTTCACCTCCGCCCGGCCGGTGGTAGCGGAGGGCGAGGAACCAGAATTCGTGGACATCTGGTACGTGGAGAGGAAGGGCGACGGTTGGGGCGATCCGGTGCGGCCCCACGAGCCGGTCAATTCGCCGGCGCGCGAGCTGTACCCCACCGAGGCGGCCGACGGGTACGTCTACTTCTTCAGCAACCGCCCCGGTGGTTTCGGCGGTACCGACATCTACCGGACCCGCTTCGTGCCCCATGGCTTCGCGCCGCCGGAGAACCTCGGACCGGCCGTCAATACCGCCGCCGGGGAGAGCGACCTCTGCGTGGCCGCCGACGGTTCGCTGCTCGTCTTCACATCCTCGCGCGAGGGCGGGTACGGCCGGGGAGACCTCTACGTCACTTTCTGCACACCGGACGGCGGCTGGACCCCGGCCCGGAACCTCGGCCCGGTCGTGAACACCGAATACACCGAGTTCTGCCCCTCCCTGTCGGCGGACGGCACCCTGCTCTTTTTCACCTCCAACCGATTGCCCGGCGCCACGGCCGCCGATCGCGACGGCGGTCTGCGCCGGCGCCTGGGCGTGGACCTGGAGGGCGTGCCGCCGAACATCGACATCTACTGGATGGACGCGTCGTTCATGGCGGAGTTGCGGCCGGTAGGCGGGATGTGAACCGCCCGCCGTCGCGCGATTCCACTGTCGACTGCACGCTATGGGTCGTGCCTTCGAAAATGTGTCCGGCTCCTCGAAGGCCCCCGGGGGCCTTGGTTTTTGAGCTGTGACTATGATCCGCTGACTTTTCGTGCGCCCATTCTCGTCCGTCGAATCCCGGACACAATTTCGGGGGCACAAATCTCTAAACCAAACCTTCCGTCCGGAGGTCTCACTGGATGACGGGGACGCCCCCGGCAGCACGGCGACTCATCGGAACCCAGCGACAGGGAAGGGACGGGCGTTATGTGGAAGAACAGTCACGGACGGGCGAAGTGCGCCATGCGGATCTGGGAGGCGGTCGGAGCGGTGGTCCTGGCTTGCGGCCTGCTGGCGGCGATGGCAGGGATCGCGCCGGCCCGCGAGTCGGCGGTCACGTCGATCGGCCCCGCGGTGACGATCTACGCCATCGACGCTGTCCTGGACCCGGCGGTGGGCCGCCTCGAGGCTACCGCCCGGATCGCCGTACCGACGACGGTCGCCGGTCCCGGGGACACGCTCCACGTGGACGTCGGCGCGGCCGGCACGGGCGCCGACGGAGCCGCCAAACTGACCATCGACGAGATCCGCCTGGTCGGCGGTGCGCGCATCGAAGCGCGGCCGAACGCCGATGGCGACCTGGCCATCGCGCTCCCGACGGAAGCGACCGGCCCGGTACTGGAGCTGCGCTACAGCATGTCCCTGGAGGACGCTGACCGCGAACGTTTCGGCTACTACCTCTTCATGGGCGTGGACTCCGGAAACTGTTGGTACCCCCTGGTGAGCGGGCCCGGTGGTGAGCGCACGCGCTTCCACGACTTCCACACGACCCTCGAGTATCCGGAAGGTTGGGCGGCCATGGTCTCAGGCGAGCCCATAAATGACGCGCTCGCGGACACCGGCCTGCGCGAGACCTACCGGGCCCGCCACGTGGAGGGCTGCGCCTTGGTCCTGGGCGAGGGATTCGTGCGTCGTACCATCGAGCGCGGCGGGATCGTGGTGACGGCCTTCTCGTCGCCCGATGTGGCCGACGACTTCCAGGTGGCCGCCGAGCACACGGCCCGGGCGGCCGCCTGGTACGAGAGCACCTACGGCTTCTTCCCGGCGCCCCATATCGGGGTCATCCAGGGCCATCCGCGCTGGGGGGGCGGATATCCCCTGCCGCAGATGTTCATGGTCCACCTGGCGTCCCTGAAGCCGGATTTCCTGCGCTGGATCACGGCCCACGAACTGGGCCATTACTACTGGGGGCTCCATGTCCTCGACGAAGGCGACCGCCTGGGCTGGCTCACCCTCGCCAACGGCATCTGGGCCGATCAACTCTACATGGCTGACATGCTGGGTGTCGATCCGGCCGAGCAGTGGCGGTCCCGCCGCTACGGCGACTGGATGGTCGACTACCTGCGGGCCGTGGCCGAGAACCGCGAGGAGGAACTGGGTCTGGACCGCGCGGTGGTGGCGGAACTCGACTTCGACTACAACTCCCTCGTACGCCACGGCAAGGGCGCCACGGGACTCTATCTCCAGGCTTCCCTGCTGGGTCGCGACGCGTTCCTGGAGTTCCAGCGCGGCCTGCTCCACGACTATGGCTACCGGCCCCTGCCCGAGGACGAGTTCGTCGACCGCCTGGTGGCCGCCGGCGCGCACGAAGCGCGGGAGTTCTTCGTCGCCTGGAAGCGGGGCGACGCGCGGATCGGTCTCCAGGTGGAGGGCGTGAACGATTCCACCGTTACCGTCGCCCGGACCGGTCATGTGCCTTACCCCATCGACGTCGAGATCGTCGGACCGGCGGGCGACGTGGTCTGCCGCACCCTGGCCGCCGGCGAGTCGCGCGTCGTGATCCCCGTGACCGGTCCGCGTCCGCTGGACATCCGGTTGGACCCGGCGGGTGTCGTACCCATGGCCGACAGCGGTCATCCGGGCATGCGGGGCGTCCGCGTGGAGGCCCTGGACCGGGCGGGCCCCACGGCCCCCTTCCTGGCCGCGGCCCGCCTCCAGCTCGACAACCACCCGGACGACCACCGCACCCGGTATCTCCTGGTCGCCCGCCTGCATGACCTGGCTTGCCACAGGGAGGCCGTCCGTTGGGGCCGCCCGGCGCGACTTCCGGTCGCCCGCTACGATTGCGCGGCCGTCATCTACGCCGCCCGGTCCCTGGCCCGGCTCGGCGAGTACGCCACGGCCTGGCGTCATCTGGACGCGTGTCACGAGCCTGCCGTCGAGTTCGGACTGGAAGGGCTCTGGGAGAGGGCCCGGGCGGAACTGCCTTGAACGGAGGCCACGGCGATGACCAGGGCCAGAAGAGGATGGGGGCCAGCGCGGTATGCGCCGGCCCCCGATCACGTCCGCGGCGATCAGTTCGCCAATTCACTGCCCCGGATCCTCGCCAGCGCGTCCGTGCCACTGGTATTATCCGGATTCAGTTCCACCGACTTCTCGTAGTTGGCGATGGCCCCTTCGCGGTCGCCGGTGGCCAGGAGGGCTTCGCCGAGGCTGTCGTAGGTGTTCCAGGACTCGGGATACATTTCCACGTTGGCCTGCAGCAACCTGGCCGCCTGCTCCGGCTGCTCCTGGTTGAGGAACCGATAGCCGAGCTGGTTGATGGCAGCCTCCACGAAGAAGTACTTGGGTGAAGCGGCTGATTTCTGGTCGACGACGGCGCGGATCTCCGCCTCGTCGGCGCCGTTCTCGATCAACGCGTAGAGGGCCTGGGCCCCCGACTCCATGCCCGTCATGCAGCACCAGATCTCCAGGGCGGTGCCGGCATTGGTCCATTCGGCGAAGCCCGGGCTTTCGGCCAGGTGGGGGAAGCGGTCGGCCAGGCGGTTCTCGGCCTGCAGATCCTCGACCCGGCCTCCGGCGGCGGCCTTCTGCTCGGCAGCATTCCAAAGAGCCTCCACGTAGCGCACGCGCGCTTCGGCGCCCGCATGGCTCAGTTCACCGTTCCAGTGACCGGGCAGCAGGGTGTGGTACTCGTCCTTCCGGTCCAGCAGATGGTTCCAGTTCTTCATCCACCTGGGGAAGTCATGCGCGATGCCGCTGCGGGCCGAGAAGGAGGCCAGGCAGCCGGGCGTGTCGGTGAGCCAGACGTCGGCCATGGTGTCACCGGTCAGCAGCAGGCCGTGCTTGGGAATCAGGACCGCGATGTCGCTGGCCGTGTGCATGCCGCCGATGTAGAACATCTCCACCGTGACGTCGCCGAGATCCAGTTCCATGCGGTCCGCGAATACCCTCGTGGGTGGCGGGGGCGGTGCGTTGTCCGCCTGGGCGTTGGCCAGGAGCAGACGGGCAAGGATCAGGTCCTCGTCCCGGCGTGCTCTCTCCGGGGCGTCCGCGGCCATGGCGGCAATCTCAGTCTCCAGTTCCGAGATACGGGTCGTGCGCCAGCGGATGGTGCGTTCCCGGTCCGCCGGATCGCGTTGCATGTTCTCGGGCACCAGTTCGTGCCCGACGATGGTGCAATCGGCGTAGACCGCATTGCCTCCGGTGTGGTCGCCATGCTCGTGGGTGTTGATGAGGAACGTGAAGTCGTCGCGACCCAGCTCGCGGGCGATGGCGGACCGAAGTTCGCGGTCCACCTCAGGAACGCCGAAGGTGTCGATCACGAGGATGCCCCGCGAGGTGGGTACGGCCACGACGGCTGTGGAGGAGATGTGGTCGCCGATCCAAAGCCGGATGGCGCCGGACTCGAATTTTTCTACGTGCAGGGGAAGACCGGCCACGGTCTTGGCGAAGGCGCTTCCAGTACAGAGGAACAGGATCAGGAGGACCAGGGGCAGGACTCGGGATTTCATGTCGAACTCCTTTCCGACGGGCGAATATCACCCGCCGGGGCGCCGGCAAATTTGCTGGAGAGGTGGGACTGCAGGGCCGAGGATGGTTACGCAGGTGGCGATAATTGGGTTTCATTGGCCGGGTGGGGCCCGGCCCAGGTTCCAAGCCGGTTACCGGAGATATGCTGCCTCGGACCGCTCGATCTCGTCCCCGCCGCGCAAGGCGAGGACGTGGCAGAAGGCGGCGTCGGCAGGCGTCGCGACCTCCATGGTGACGGAGGCGCCTGCTTCCAGCCGCGCCAACTCCTCGAGATCCGCCGAGAAGACCACGACCGTGTAGGCGTCCGCTTCGGCCACGGTGGGCCAACTCAGACGGTGATCGCCGGAGTCCAGAACCTCGACCACGCAGGGAAAGGGCGCCGCCGTCTCGTCGCCTCCGCGCAGGACCGGGTCCGAACCGGGAATCCACGGATCCTTGTCCACCAGCGTCAATCCCACCGCCACCAGGAGCACGGCGGCGGCGGCTGCCACGGTCCTCACCCGAAAGGGGGTCCAGAAGTGGGGCTGCGGCCTGACGACGTTCGTGCTTGTGCCGTGGATCTCCTGCTCCAGGGCCGCATCCAGGCGGGTCCGGGCGTCGGGCAGATCGGACGTGGTCGGTGGGTCGGTCGGGTCCAGGAACGAGTCCAGCGCAGCGAGCAGGGCCTGGCAGCGCGGGCAAGCCGCCGCGTGAACCGCTCGGGGATCATCGGCGGAAAGGCCCCGCAGATCACCCAGTTCCTCCACCGAGGGGCAATGCTCAGTCATCTTCCATTCCGCCTTCCTTGCGATCCCTTGCGACCAGGGCAGCTCGGAGCCGTCGCCGAGCCCGTTGCAGGACGCCCCTGGCGCCTGATGTCTCCTCGATGCCCAGGACCCGCGTGATCTCGTCCACCGGCATCTTCTCGAAGCAGCGGAGCCACAGGGCCTGCTGTTCCACAGGGTCGAGGCTGGCCTGGATCAGATCCCGCAAGGCTTCCTCGTCCAGGCGCTCTTCCAGGTTCCGGTCCGGCGGAGCCTGGGGGGCGGACCGCTCGGCCGGGTCGGCCTCTTCGTCCACCAGCAGGGCCGGTCGCCTCAGTTCGCTGAGACAGCGGTTCCGCGTGATGGTGAAGATCCAGGAGCCGAACTGCGACCGACCCTCGAACGAATCAAGGTTCCGGTACGCGCTGATCAGGACTTCCTGGGCCATGTCCAGAGCCCGCTCGCGGTCGCGGACGTAGCGCAGGCACCAGACATAGACCCGGTCGCGGTAGCGTCCAAGCAGAGTCGAGGCGGCGTGGCGGCCCGCATCGCTGTCGGCGTCCGCGAGGGCTTGCCGTAGCAGATCCAGGTCGTCTTGGGGTCGGTGCTCGACTCTGGCATCCATGGTTTGAGACGCATTCCGGGGAAAAAGATCACGGCGTGACTCCAAATCGTGCCGAGTATACCAGAGGGTTTCCGAAAATGCAGGATGTGCCGGTTGGCGTCGGCGATCAATCGGGTTGGGACAGAGCCGCGCGGGAACTCCTGCGCAGAAGGAGGATCCCGACCACAACCACCAGGCCGCCCGTCAGGAAGAGCATGGGGGCCGTCCAGTCCCGTCGGACGTGGAGTTCGATGGTGGCGGCGCCATCCCCGACCACCACGAAACCCGCCCAGTGGAAGGGGTGGGCCGTGGCGGGCTCGTGGCGTACGGCGCGTTGGGCGGAAGCCAGGGCGGTGGCCACGTCGCGACCGGCGGCGAGCTCCGTATAGAACCGCTCCATGAGCACAGAGGTGGCGGCGTCCGGCACGCGCCACAGGCTGGCTACGACCGCCGGTACGCCTGCACCGAGGAAGGCCCCGGTCAGGCCGATCACGCCTTCGCCGGAAAGGACACGCCCGGTTCCGGTCTCGCAGGCCGAGAGCACCGCCAAGTGCGCCGACAGGTCCAACTGGGCGACTTGTTCGGCGCGGAGTCGTCCCGCGGGCGCTTCCGGATCCAGCACGATCTCCGAGTACCAGGGCCGCTGATCGTCGGCCCGGGCGTGGGCGGCCAGGTGCAGGAGCGCATAGGGCGCCAGGTCCTCCGGCGCCACGGCGGCGGCCAGTTTCAGATCAACGTCCCGGTAGTCGTGGGCCAGGCGCCGGACTTCCCTGGCGGCGCCGGGCAGGGCACGCCCATCCGGGGTCGCCACAGCGGCGTAAGCCAACATGCCCCGGGCGGACCGTCCAGGGTCATCGCCGGAGCGCAGTCGACCCAGGATCGCTGCCGAGGGCACCCGGACCCATGCCACGGGTACAGCCGGATCTCCCCGGGGGATCAGCGCGGCCAGGGGTACGAGATTGAGGACGCCGTCCGGTGCGTAGATGACCCGGCGCCCGGCCAGAAGCGGGACGAACGGCTCCAACAGCTCCCGGCGCAGGCGCTCGCCCGCCACTTCCAGCACCGCCAGGGAGCGCTGGGTGGACGTCGCCGCCGGCGGTGTGGCGAGCAGTTCGTGGTGGAGCCTGAGGCGGGCGGTCAGGGATTTTTCATCCGGCAGGACTACAGCCCGGATCTCCGTCCCGGTCACCGCGAACAGGACCGATTCCCGGGGGCCGAGGTAAGCGTCGAGAAAGACCTCGTCGTCGGCCAGGACTTTCCGCTGCAGCTGATTCAAGGTCATGGGAGGGCGGTCGTCCCCGCCGGCGATCCGTTCTGCCAACGTCCGGCCTTTGAAGATCTGGACGGCGTCGAAGGCCCGGGCGGCGTTGTCGCCCGCGAGGTCGTCGGCGAGGATCAAGGCGGCCAACTGGGAGTACACGAGGCGACCGGATGCGCCGCGCTGCTCCCGCCATTCCGGATTCGAGGATGCCGCGCGGACGTGTTCCCAGGCCCGTGCCGCCTCATGGAGCCGAGCCAGAGCCACCTCTTCCTGGCCGAGATCCCTCCGGCAGAGCGCGAGCCCGGCCAGGGCGGCGACCCGGTGCCACTGGGGACTGCCTTCACCGGTGAGGTCCGTCGCGACTCGATAGTGCCCGAGGGCCGCTTCCGGTCGGCGCTCGGCCGACAGGCGTTGGGCCAGGGCGAGTTCGTAGGTGATCCGGGTCTCGCCACTCATGTGCTCAACGTAGGGCCCGGCTTCGGCCCTGAGCATAACGAGGGCGACCGCCGAACTGTCCAGTTCCGCCAGACCGGCCGCGAGCCCCGCGGTAGCCTCGACCCGGTTTCGGATGGTCATGACTTCATCGTCGTGGGCGAGGACGCGCCGGTGGATGGCGACCGCCTCGTGATGCCGGTCTTGCAGCCGCCGGATTGCGGCCAGTTCGATCAGGGCGTCGATCTTCCGGTCGTCGAAATTGCCATGCACACATTCATCCAACAGCTCCCCGAGCAGGTTGGCCGCCTCGTCGAGCCGGCCGAGGTGGGTCAGGCAGAGGGCCACGTTGGTCCGGCTGGTGATCGCGTCCTGGTGTTGGCTGATTGCGCGTTGCAGTTCGGCGGCGCGTCGGAAGTGGTCCATGGCCACGCCGGGGTCGCCCAGGGCGAATTCGACGGTTCCCTGGTTGTTGAGGGCCAGGGCTTCGACCGCCGTGTAGCCGATGCCGGCCGCGAGCCCGGCCGCCCGGCGGAAGCAGTCCACGGCTTCGGCGTACCGCCCGTCCAGTTGCAGGACTGCGCCGAGCCCGTTCAGGGTCCAGAGGGCGGCCGGTGTGTCGCCGAGGTCCTCGAAGAGTTCCACGGCCCGGCGATAGTCCGCGGTGGACTCGACAGTCCTGCCTTCCTGCCCGGCCCGGAAAGCCAGACCCACGCGGGCCCAGGCCTCGTGCCGTTGGTCGTCGCGGGGGAGCGCCACGGCAAGCAAGCGATGGTAGATCTTCGTAGCTTCGTCGGACTGCCCCTGCTGTTCCACGGTATAGCCCAGCCAGCGGAGGGCGTCGGCCAGGCGCGAGGAATCGCCCAGGGCCACGGCCAGGTCAGCCGCTTGGCGCAGCAGGGGTTCGCCCCGGCGCGGTTGCCCGAAGGATGCCCACAGACGGCCCAACTTGGCGGTTAACGGCAGGATGAAGAGGGAGTCGCCGGTGGCCGTGGCCCGGGCGAGGCGCGGTTCGATGAAGGTCGCGGCGGAGTCGACCTGGCCGGAGACGTGGAGGGAGTCGATGTGGGCCAGGTTGTGCTGTTGCATGGGGGAGAGGGGGGCGGCTCCGGCAAGGAGGGCCGCCAACGCCACCACGACGCTGCAACAGGCGCCGGCGATGATGGTTCGTCGGCGTATATGGAGGGTGGAGCCCGAATCGTCGGATCGCATGACTTCATCCTAGACCACTCCTTCAGGCTGAACAACGGGTCTTGGCCGGACGGGCGGATTCGCGACGTGCGGCGAAGGCGTCGCTCACCACGGATACGGTGGTGGGCCAGCGGCCGGCGCCGGTGCCGTCGAGCACGATTTCGTCGCCGCAGGCGGTCGTGGCGACGGTCCGGTTCCGCACCCCGGGGCAGCGGGCGAGCCCGTGTCTCGGCGCGATCTCGGCGAGGCCGACCGAGGCCCGCAGCGTTTCCCCGTCCCGGACGAGACGAGCCACGAGCTTCAGTTCGCAGCCCCGGTCCCGAGTGCCGGCCAATCGCTCCGGCGTCGCTCCGTCCAGACCGGCCACCGCCACCGCCTGTGGTGCGATCGTCTGGCCGAAAACCGTGGCGGCCAGGACCACGAGCTTGTGGACGCAGTCCAGCCCGCTGACGTCCAGGTGTGGATCCGCCTCGGCCAGTCCGCGCCTACGGGCCTCCTCCAGGGCGTCAGCCCACGGGATCCCGGCCATCATCTGGTCCAGCAGGAAATTGCAGGTGCCGTTGATGATGCCCTCGATGCCAACGATCGACTCGCTGGCCGCCAGAGCGCGCATGCACTCCAGCACCGGCACGCTCCCGCCGACGCTGGCGGACGCCCGTACCTCTGCCAGCAGCTCCGGCCGTTCGGCCAGCAACTGCTTGTTGGCGGTCACGCAGGGCAACCCGCCTGCTCGGGCGGCGGTCACCAGGTCGGCCGCAGCGTTGGTCCCGCCCATGACCTCGATCACCAGGTCCGGACTGCGCTCCAGCAGGTCGCCCACGCCGTAGCAGAGGAGGTCCACCGGTACGTCGGCCGGGTGGTCACGTATCCGTCGTCGCACGAGCACGCCTACCACTTCGAAGTCGCGGGGCAGGACCGCCAGCCAGCGGTACACGCCCAGCCCCACGGTGCCGAGACCTGCCAGGGCCACGCGCATGGGTCGGCATTCGGGCACCGGTTCGAAGCGGTCGGGCTCGGCGCCCACCACCGTGCCTCCGGTCGATCCGCAGGCGGCGATCCCGAACGCGAGGCCCCGGCTGCGCGCGAACTCCACTGCTTTGGACTGCACCAGCGGCGCCCCGACCCGCACGCAAGTGGCCCAGCCGGCGGTCGCATAGCGGGTGCCGTGGTCCAGTCCGCCGCCGGTGCGGATTCGAAGCAGACCGTCCACGTCCTTCAGCAGGCGGCATTCGGCAGCATGGAGGCCGTCGGCCAGGAAGAGGGCGGTCAGGTCGGAGCCGCCGCGGCCCAGGAGGGTCGGTTTCCCCTGGCAGCGGCCGCTGAAACCGGGGACGACGACCACCGGTACGCACTCCAGTTCCCGCCGCACGCGACCGGCGTCGAAACCCAGCGGCACCGCGTCGAGCGGCTCCGCCGAGGTGCGCAGATCCAGTTGCGACGCGTCGAGAATGACCGCCGGCACCCCACACCGGGACAGGGTCAGGCCCAGTTCCGCGGCCGAGGCCAGTTCGCCGGTCTCCAGAGACCGGGCCAGGCACTCCGGATCGGGCTCACCGTAGCGGGCCCGGGCGTCGGCCAGCAGGTTGTCGGTGGTGGACCCGAAGGCCGACACCACCGCCACCACCCGCCGTCCGGCGCGCACCTCCCGATAGATCTCCAGGGCCACTGCCGGCAGGGCAGCATGGTCGTCCAGCACCGAGGAGCCGAACTTGAGGACCACCACCGGATCAAGCATGGGCCCGCCTCCTTGCCGCGATCGCCAGGGCCTGGTCCAGGTCGGCGATGATCTCGGCGGCGTCCTCGAGACCCACGGAGATGCGCACAAGGCCGTCGGTGATGCCCAGGGCAGCCCGTTCGGCGGCGGGAATGGACGCGTGGGTCATGGTGGCGTTGTGGGTGACGAGGGTCTCCACGGCGCCCAGGTTCTCCGCCGGGGTGCCCAGCTTCAGGGCGCCCAGGGCAGCTACCGCCGCCTCCAATCCGCCGCGCAACTCGACGGTCACCAGGGCTCCGCCCCGATCCTGCTGCCGCCGGGCCAGTTCACGCTGGGGGAAGGTCTCCAGGTCCGGGTGGTGGACCGCTTCCACCCCCGGATGTCCGGCCAGGAAGGCCGCCACTCGGAGGGCGTTGTCCGTCTGCCGTTCCAGGCGCAGAGGCAGGGTCTTCAGGCCCTGGAGGGTGAGCCAGGCGTTGTGGGGAGTGAGGATTGTGCCCAGGCACTTGCGCAGATGTACGAGCCTTTCCCGCAGTTCCGGGTCCCGGGTGCAGATGGCCCCGCCCACGGTGGCGTTGTGCCCGTCGATGTACTTGGTGGTGGAGTAGAGGGACGCGTCGGCGCCCAGTTCCAGCGGTCGCTGGAGGACGGGCGTGAGGAAGGTGTTGTCCACCACCACCGGCACGCCAACGGCCCGCGCTTCGGCGCTGCAGGCGGCGATGTCCGTGAGCTTCAGAGTGGGGTTGGCCGGGGTCTCCAGGAGCAGCAGGCGTGCCGGCTTGTGCAGGGCGTCGCGCACCGCGGCCAGGTCGGACGTGTCCACGAACTGGCCCTTCACGCCCAGGGGCTCGAGCACCTCCTTGATGAACCGGAACGTCCCGCCGTAGACCACGTCCGAGCAGACGATGCGGTCGCCGGCGCTCACCTCGGCCAGCAGGAGCGTCGACACCGCGGCCATGCCCGAGCCGAAGGTGACCGCGGGCAGGCAGTCCTCCAGGACACCCAGGCGGGCTTCCAGGGCCGCCACCGTGGGGTTTTCCACCCGGCTGTAGGAATAGATCTGGTCCTTGCCGACTTCGAAGTTGCGGAAGGTCGTCGTCTGGTAGATGGGAGGGAGCACCGCCCCGTGCTGGGGATCGGCTTCGAGGCCGCCGCGGATGCAGCGCGTGGCGAAGTTGTACGACTTGCTGGTCATGAGCGTATCTCCTGGTTGGGAACCTTGATTGCACGAAAAAACCACCTCGGTTTGGGCCGGGTGGCGGTGCTTCCCTCAGGATTTCGCTCGGTTCAGATCAGATCGTCTCCTCCGCAGCGAACGCACCGTGACCCGGCCATGGCATGGCCATGGACATGGACATCATGACGGGCATCATGGTGCCGCGGAGGGTTCGGGGTAGGTGGTGCATGGTCGGATTCGCTCCGTTGCGTTGGGAGTCGTCGGTCGAGCGGGGAATCTAGAGTCCTCGGCTGGGGCTGTCAACCCGGATCGAATAACAGATGATTTTTGTGGAGATTCCTCCCGCCGTCAAACACCCAGGTGGAACATGACCATCGCGGGCCGCCTGCGGGCCCTCGGTTTTTCCCCTGGGAGGACAAGTGGGATGAAGAGAAATTCAACGATGCTCCTGGCACTCATGGCGGTTCTGGTCCTGGTCTGGGGCTGTTCCAACAACGACGACTCCGGACCTGCGGACCCCTCGGGCCCCGGCATGCCCACGGGTTACGGTACGGTCTCCGGTCTGGTGAAGGACACGTTCGGCGCACCCCTGGCGGGCGTCGCCGTCGCCGTGGGCGGTGTGGCGGCGACCACCGACGCCGAGGGAGCCTTCACCGCCACCGACGTGCCCGCGGGCGAGCGCACCGTGGATCTGCGTCTGGCCGGTTACGCCGCCAACTTCCGACCCGCCGCGGTCACCGACGGCGGCGTGATCCACCTGCCGCGCATCCTGCTCATGGCCGTGGAAACCGTGGTCATCAACGGGGCAGCGGGCGGTGTCGCCGCCACCGGCGACGGCCGCGCCTGGGTGGAATTCCCCGCCGGCGCCTTCGTGACCGGAGACGGCGATCCCTACACCGGCGACGTCACCGTGGAATTGTGCGCCGCCCACCCGGAGCACGACGGTTTCACCGGCGTCTTCCCGGGTCCCTACGAGGGTGTGCAGGCCGACGGGGAAGCGGTGCCCATCCAGTCTTTCGGCTTCATGGACGTCAAGATCTTCGGCTCCGGCCGGACCCCTCTCGCGCTTGCCGACGGCGCCACCGCCGATCTCTCCCTGGACGTGGGCACGGCCAAGGTGGACGACCCCCCGGCCACCATCCCCATGTGGTACTTCGACGAGGATACGGGCCGGTGGCTGGAGGACGGAGAGGCCACCTTGAATGGCACGGTCTACGTGGGCACGGTGAGCCACTTCACGTCCTGGAACTACGACAGGATCGCCTCCGGAGCGAATCTCTGCTGGGTCGAGGGCTACGTGCGCGACACGGCCGGCCAACCCGTGGCGGGCGTCGCCGTGCGGGCCGTGGCCGTAGGGCGAGGCTTCGGCGGAGGGGCCGTCACCGACTCCACCGGCGCCTTCCTGGTGCGAGGCCTGCGGGGCGCCGCGACCGAGGTCTGGGGCACCTTGGGCATCCTCATGTCCGAATCCGAAATGACGATCCTGCTCGACTGTCCGACCATCGTGGATCTGACCGTTGACCTTT
Source organism: bacterium (assembly GCA_024231905.1). GTDB lineage: Bacteria > Krumholzibacteriota > Krumholzibacteriia > LZORAL124-64-63 > LZORAL124-64-63 > JAAEQC01. The sequence goes on from JAAEQC010000178.1 coordinate 70,322, forward strand.
TCGTCCCGGCCTTCGAGATCGACCTGGCCTGGGACGGCACCGGCCGGCAGGTTCACGCCAACTTCTACATCCCCTTTCCCTGGGACGACGGCGAGATTCCCGACCACGACTGGTGGTGGTTGGGCCCCATCAACTCCGGCTACCTGGGGACAGCGCCCTACGCCGAACTCCAGCCCCAGCAACCCGGCGCCGGGAACGTCGACATCATCTACGGGCTCCAGTTCACACCGGGCGTCAGCGAGTACTGGGTGAGCCCCATGGTGTTCAGCGGCGTGGTCGACGACATGATCGACCAGCACGCCACCGTCGAATTCTTCATCGCCGGCAACCACTGGGAGTTCGACGTGGCCGACGTGCCCGACGCCGGTTCGGCCGCCGCCGATTCCTGGTGGCACGTCTTCAACGTGGAAACCGATCCGGACGGCAGCAGCACCATGGTGCCGGTCATGGAGTTCAAGGCTCCGCGGTCCACGGACGGGGTCTTCCCCGAGGGGGGCATCGACCTCTGATCTTCGGCTTCCGCACCGCCTGTTTCCTGGATTCACCGCCCGGTCGCTCCGGGCGGTGAATTCATTTATCGCTGATCTTGAAAACTTTTTGCCAACTCTTTGGACCTCCGAAACGTCTAGTAGACGACCCAACGCAACGTCTTGCTCCCCCGGCAAAACGCGCGATCCCTGGAGCCGACCCATGACGGACACCTTTTCCGCCCGCCTGCGCCTGTTCTGTCTGCTGTTGATCCTGACCACCGCCACGGCCGCCCAGGCCCTCGAGGGCTTCGACCCCGACGGCACCGGCCCCCGCTACCCCGCGAACGCCGACGGCCGCCACGGCCCTGTGCCCAACCTGCCGGTGTACCGCATCACCAACGGCGGCATCGAGATCGACGGCTATCTGGACGAACAGAGCTGGATCGACGCGCCGACCGCCCGGGGCTTCACCCAGTTCGAGCCCGACCGTCACGGCACCCCAGGCGAGCAGACGGTCTTCAAGGTGGCCTACGACGACGACGCCATCTACTTCGCCGTGGCCTGCCTGCGCACCAACGGCACAGCCATCACCAGCTGCCTGTCCCGGCGGGACCAGATCACCTCGTCGGACCGCATCCGCATCTACATCTCGCCCTACGGCGACATGATCACGGGTTACCACTTCCGCATCAATCCCGACGGCGTGAAGGAGGACTACTACAACTACGGCGACCTCTACCACGACCGGTCCTGGGACGCCGTGTGGGACGCGAAGACGAGTCGGGACGAGAACGGCTGGTACGCCGAGTTCCGCATCCCCTTCTCGTCGGTCCGCTACCGTGCTCAGGACTCCATGACCTGGGGCTTCAACGTCTTCCAGTACATCCACGCCCTGGATCAGCGCACCGCCTGGTCCAACTGGGACCGGGACCAGAGCGGGTTCATGAGCCGCTCGGGCACCATTTCCGGCCTGGATGGAATCAGCGCACCGCGCCAGCTCGAGATCACGCCCTACGTCATGGGCAGCGTCACCGACCCGGCCGACCCCACGGCCAGCGGTCCCGGCGACGAGGAGTGGGACACCTTCGGGAACTTCGGCGCCGATCTCAAATACGGCGTCACCGCCGATCTCACCCTCAACGCCACCTTCCAGCCCGACTTCGGCCAGGTGGAGGCCGACCCGTCTGTGCTGAACCTCTCTCCCTTCGAGACCTACTACGAGGAGAAGCGTCCCTTCTTCGTGGAGGGCGCCCAATTCTTCTGGCACCCGGACTTCACCGTGTTCTACTCGCGCCGCATTGGCACCGGCTCCGAGAACGCGCGCATCCGCACCGCCGGCAAGCTCACCGGCAAGTTGGCCGGTGACGTGTCCACGGCGGTCCTCTTCGCTCTGACCGACCGCACAGGTAACGGCCAGGCCCACAACTTCCTCAAGGGCGGCGACGAGCGGGCCGTGTACGCCATCGGTCGCTTCGGCAAGGACTTCGCCGACGGCAACCACAGCGTCCACGTCATGCAGACGGCCGTGATGCGCGACGAGGACACCTTCGCCCACGCCACCCGTGACGGCTACGTCACCGGCGGCGACTTCGAGCTGAACTTCAAGGACCGCATGTACCAGGTCACCGGCTCGGTCGTGGGCAGCATCGTCGATCCCTCACCCGATCCCCTGGACCCGAGCATGGAGGGGGAGACCCTCTACGGCACCGGCAGCCGTTTCGAGCTCGAGAAGCGCTCCGGCGACTGGCGCTGGGCCCTGACCACGCGCCACCAGGGCGACCGTCTCGATCTGAACGACATGGGCTACCTCCGCAACCCCAACCACTACGCGGCCCAGGCCTGGGTCACGCGGGTCTTCAACGGCGACGACGAGAACAGCTTCCTCACCGGCGGCAACGTCCACGCCCGCTACTACAAGAACTGGACCTACGCGGGCCGCGACTTCGCCGACCCTTCGGCGCCGGGCTCGACCCTCTGGTCCTACGATCGCTGGGAGGACCTGCTCCAGACCCTGAGCATCAACGGCTGGGGTGAACTGCGCAGCCGCTGGGGCTTCTACTGGGGCACCGACATCAGCCTGGACGGTACCGACCTCTACGCCACCCGCCGCGTCCCCGGCACCCGCGAGCGGGGACCCTTGATGGCCATCCCCGACAATCATGACTCCTGGTTCGGCATCTGGAGCGACCAGCGCAAAAGCCTGGGAGCCGATCTGAGCTTCCACTGGAGCGCCGACGAGGAGGGCAGCAACCGCCAGATGATCGAGCTCCAGCTGGACTGGGTGGCCAGCAGCCGCCTGACCAACGAGCTGGACTTCAGCTACACCTGGGGCTACGAGGACGCCCAGTGGTTGCGCAACGAGAACAACCCCGGCGGCGGTATTGGCGACGTGAGCTACGCCTTCGCCGGTCTGGATCAGCGCACCTGGGACATGACCCTGCGCAGCAGCTACCTCTTCTCGCGGGACCAGTCCCTGGACCTGTACCTGCAGCCGTTCCTCACCGTGGGCGACTACGACCGCCTGCGCGAGCTCGCCGCCCCCGGCAGCTACGACCTGCGGGACTACGCCGGCTTCGACGTGCGCGACGAGGACTTCAGCTTCGCCGCCGTGAATCTGAACCTGGTCTACCGCTGGGAGTACCGTCCGGGCTCGACCGTGTACCTGGTGTGGGCCCACAGCCACGCCGACTACGACCAGCGCGGCTTCCACGGTCCGGACCACGACTTCGAGAACGGTTTCGACTCGGGGGCGTTCTTCGGCACCGAGGCGCGGAACACGGTCATGGCCAAGGTCAGTTACTGGTTCTCGATCTAGGGGAGAATCGGCAGGTGTGGAAACGGCCCCGGCGCCGGTCGCGAAGACCGGGGCGCCGGGGCCGTTCGTTATCGTAGGTTGCCGGCGATCTCGATCACACCGGCGTCCGGCGCATCCTCCACGACCTTCACCGCCGTGCCCAACCGATCCGGATCGCCGCCCACCATGGGCGCCAGCGCGTCGCGGACCAGGTCGGCCAGGTAGCGGGCCTGATCCCGGCTGCGGGCGGTGGCCCGGATCTCGATGGGTGCCGCCAGGCCCGGAGCCTGGTTCAGCCAGGACGCGGTCTCGATCATGAGGGGCTCGGACGGCAGATGGCGGGCCGGGGCCGCCGGGTCGTGGTCGACCACGGCGCGGCCCGAGAAGACCATGACATCCTCGTCCTCGCCGGTGAGGCGGTAGGCCGGCAGGTCGAAGCCGCGGCCGGACACGCTGCGCGGGTTCCCCGCTGGATCCACCGTATCCATCACGTAGGAGTAGGTCAGACCCGGCCAGGCCGGGGTGCCGTCGTCGCGGCGGCCGTTCCAGGGCAGCCGGGCCGGGGGCGCGCCCGTGCCTTCGCGAACCACGGCGGGCTTGCCGCGGCTGTCCACGATGGTCAGGCGCCAGGTGTCCATCTCCGGGGCCTCTGGGGTGAAGACCACCACGTCGTCCTGGGCGTACTCGGCGAGCCAGGGCCGGCCGGCGCGGTCCTCGCGCACGGCGGCGGTGCGGCCCACCACGGCGGGCAGCACGTCCACCTTCTCCCAGGATTGCTGCCAGCCCAGGCCGGGAGCCTGACGCGGGGCCAGGTCCAGCTCGATCCGCGGCCGGTCGAAAGCGACGCTCACCCGGTCCTCACCTTCGATGGTGAAGCTGCGCAGGACCTCGCCGTCACTGTCCCGGCTCATGGACAGGGGGGCTTCCGGCAGGTCCCGGGCGGTGACCTCTTCCACGCTGCCGCCCTCGGAGGCCGCCGCCAGGTCGTCGAGGTCGGAGGCTTCGGCAGAGGCGGCGAGACCGCCGGCCGCAGCCCATGTCGCCAGGAGACCCAGAGCACATGCCTTGTTCATAATGGTCGTGACCTTTCGTCGCTAGCCGGCGTCGCGGAGCCGGTACTTGAATTCGATGCGTCCCCACTGCTCGGCGCTCGTGCCGGGGCCCAGACTCTCGAAGCGCCAGCGGGCCAGGGCTTCCCGGGCGCGGCGGTCGAAGTCGTCGTAACCGCTGGTGCGTTCGACGAGCAGGTTCTCCTTCAACCGGCCGCTGGGCAGCACGGTGAAGTACAGCTCCACGGACACCTCCACGCCGGAGCGCTTGGCCCACTCGGGGTACTCGGGGGTGGTGTAGTCCATGAGCCTGCGATTGCTGACCTCGCCGGCCAGGGATACTCCGGGCAGGATCTCCTGGGCGGGCGTGGGTTCGGATTCGCGATCGGCGGCGGGCAAGCGGGTCACCGCCGCGGCCACCACCGTGGGTTTGGCCTTGGTCAGTTCCGCGGCGCGGGCCACGGGGCGGTCGGTGGCGCGGGAAAGCGTGCTCTTGGCTGCGTCGGGACGGGGGACCATGGCCCCCAGGGTGGCCGGCGCGGCGCGGGTGGGCGTGTTCACCGTGGCGGCGGCCGTCACGGCGCGGCGGCCGGTGTCGTCGTCACGCAGGGTGGCCAGGCGTTGCTGCAGCAGGTCCACGGCGGCATTTCGCGGTGGGATCACCGGTGCGGGACTGGGCGTCTCCTGGACCACCACCGGTTCCTCGGGTTCAGGCTGGGCCACGACCACCGGCTCGGGCGCCGTCTCCTCGGTCTCCACCCAGGTGATCTCGGTGATGTCGAAGTCGTCGTTGGCCAGAAGGGGTGGTTCGTGGGCCACGGCCAGGAAGGCCACCAGGGCCGCGGCGTGGACCACCAGGCTCCACACGCCCAGCCGCGCGGTGCGCTTGCGGATGGCGGATATCTGGCGGTCGACGGTCAGGGCGTCCATGCCATCTCCTGTTCCCGGCCGCTCTCGACCCGTGCCGTGGCGATGGCCAGGCGACGGGCGCCGGCCGAACGGGCGTCCTTCAACACGCCTCGGACAACCTGGTGGGCCACCGCGCCGTCGGCCCGCACCACAACCATGAGATTGCTCATGCCGGGTACCGCCAGACGGTTGGCCAGGGTGCCGGGCAGGTCCTCGCGGGGGACGATGACCTTGTCCACGGCCACTTGGCCCGCGGGATTGACGGTGATGTTCAGACGGTCCGTGTCCGGGTTGCTGTGGGCGTGGGCCCGCGGCAGATCCACGGCCAGGTCGCTGATGGTCATGATGGGCGCGGTGATCATGAGGATGATCACCAGCACCAGTGCCACGTCGATGATGGGCGTGACGTTGATGCCCATGAGTCCCTGCTTCTGCTGGAAGAGATTCTTCTTCATGTCAGCTGCCGGTCCCCTCGTCGGAGATGGCGATGTCGTCGGCGCCGCTGAGGCGGGCCTTGTCCAGCACGTCCACGAAGGCCGCGTGGGACACGTCGCCGTTGCAGCCCAGGGCCACGCCGGCGTATTCGGGCTGCCGCAGCATGGCGCCCAGCACGGGCATCATGTGGTCGCGTTTCAGCATCCGGTCGCCCACCTGCACCAGGCTCTCGGATACCACGTGCACCGGGACGCGCTCGGTGGCGAGAGGCGGTTCGGTCGGCTCGTGGCGCGCGGTCTCGTCGCGCACGCCGATGCGCGCCTCCAGGGCCAGGGGCGTCATGAGCAACAGGGTGACCACGAGCACCAGGGACACGTCGATGAGCGGCGTCATGTTCACCTGGAAGAGGCCGCTGCCGCTGGTTTCCTTCTCGTCGAGAAGCACGTCGACCCCTCTAGTTGGCGGTGTCGAGCACGGCCGCGCGCAAGCTGCGGGCGCCGTTCTCGGCCACGGTGAGCATGACGTTCATGCGCCGGGTGAAATGGTTGTAGGCCAGGATGGCCGGCACGGCGATGACGATGCCCGCTGCGGTGGTGATCAGGGCCTCGGCCACGCCCGAAGCGACCACCGTGGGGGCGGTGCTGCCGGCGGCGCTCATGTCCATGAAGGCGCGCATGATGCCCCAGATCGTGCCCAGGAGGCCGATCAGCGGGGCTACGGCGGCCATGGTGCCCAGCACGCCCAGGTTCTTCTCGAAGAGCATCTTCTGTTGGCTGAGGGCCACCGTCAGGCGCTCCTCCAGGGTCTCGCCCAGATTGCGTCCGGACTCGAAAACCTGGCTGCCCACCTGGGAAAGCGGGTGGCTGGTGGTCTCGATGGCGGCGGCGGCGGCGCTCAGATCGCCGTTCCCGATTCGCTTCAAGCTGGCACTGAGACAGGCGTTGCTGTCGCCGCGTCGACCGAAGAAGTACAGGGCCCGTTCCACGGCGACGGTCAGGGTGACCACGCTGCAGAGGATCAGGACGATGAACACGGGACTGTTGCTCATCCATTCGTACCAATTGAACTCCGCTAGCATCGCTGTTCTCCAATCACGTCCGGTTATTGCCCGAGGGCGGTTTCCAGTTGCTCCACTCGATCCTTGGCGGCCGACACCAGGGCCGGGTCGGTCGCGTGTTCGATCAGGTCGCGGTAGGCGGCGAGGGCACCGTCGAAGTCACCGTCCTGCTCGTGCAGGTCGGCCGCATGGGCCAGGGCCGACAGACGGAAGCCGTTGGTCTTGTCCGGTGAGGCGATGGACGCGGCGTAGGCGCCCAGGGCGCCCTGCAGGTCGCCTGAATCCTTGAGGCACTGGCCGGCCAGGTAGTTCAGTTCCACGGTCTCGTGGGCATCGGCACCAAGGTCGATGGCTTCCCGGTAGCAGGTGACGGCCGCGTCCAGGCGTCCGGCCTCCTGGTGGATCTCGCCCAGGGTGCGGACGACGGCCACGTTGCGGGTGGAGTCGGCTGACACGTGGCGGCGGTAGTCCTCCAGGGCGGTCCGGGCCGATTCCCGATTGCCCAGGATGCGGTGACTGAGGGCCAGGTTGTAGAGGGCGGCGGCGTGGACTTCATCTTCGGCGGGCATGGCCAGCACCCGGTTGAAGTCCTCCACGGCCACGTGGTAGCTGCCGTCGTTGAAGCGCATGGCCGCCAGGTGGAAGAGGGCCGCGGGGGCCAGTTCGCTGGCGGGGAAGTGGCGCTGGAAATCGGACCAGCCGGCACGGGCACGGTCGGTCTCGCCGGCCTTCTCCCGGGACTCGGCGGCGTGGAAGAAGTTGCGGTCGGTGGCGCTGTAGCGCGGGTACCGGGCGCAGAGGGCCTCGAAGGCCTCGGCGGCGGCAGTGTAGTCACCGGACCGGTACACATCCATGGCCAGCTCGAACCCGGCCTCGGGGGCCAGGGGGTTGTCCGCGTGAGCAGTCACCAGCTGGTGCAGGGCTTCCCTGTCGCCGGCCATGCCCTGTCCGTACAGGATGTTGGCAATGCCCTCGGTGGCTTCGACGGCTTCGCGGGACGAGGGCCATTGGGCCTGCACTGTGCGGAACCGGGCCAGAGCGGCTTCAGACTGGCCCTCGTTGTAATCGCAGCGCCCCAGCCTCAGGGTCGCCGCTACCTGGGCGGCCGGATCGGGGAAGTGGGTCATCAGAGCGGCGAACTGCTCCCGTGCCGCGTCGTAGTGACCGGCCTGGAAGAGGATGTCCCCGGCGCGCAGCCAGGCCTTGCGGGCCTCATCGCCGGCGGGACTCTCGGCGGTGACGACGCTCCACGTGTCCACCGCGTCGCCGGCTCGGCCCAGGCGTACGTAGCACAGTCCGGCCTGGTAGAGGGCCTCCAGGCGGTGCCCCTGATCGCCGTAGGTCTGGGCGTACTCCTCGTACCGGGTGGCGGCCTCGTCGTAGCGCTTGGCGTTGAAGTGGCTGTTGGCGATGGTCAGCAAGGCGCCGCCCAGGTTTTTACGGTCGTCCTGGGCCGAGTGGCGGGCCAGGAGGGCCTCCTCGGTCTCGATGGCCAGGTCCTGACGGTCCTGCCGGGCGTAGGTCCAGGCCAGCAGGCGGTTGGCGCGGATGCCCACGGCGTGGTCCGGGAATTCCGTCTTGAGGGTGGCCAGGGTGACCTGGGCTTCCACGAAACGGTCCACGGCGGCCAGGGCGTCGGCGTCGAGCAGCAGGGCGTAGGCCCGCCACACCGACTCGCTGGCCGGCATCTTCTGCAGGGCCAGGTGAGGCGCGCCGGCCATGAGGCCGAACTCCTCGGCCTGATTGTAGGAGTAACCCAGCATGCACAGTCCGGCCTCGACCAGTTCCTGCTGCGCCGCCGACTCGAAGACGTACACGGTGCCCGTGCCGGCGTAGCGGTCCATGATGAGCTGGAAGTAGGTGGCGGCTTCCATGAAGCGGCCCTGTTCGAACAGTCCGACGCCGGCCAGGTACACGGCGGCCGGGGCCTCGGGGGCGTAGGGATGACCCTCGGCCACGGCCTGGTAGGTGCCGTTGGCCTCGGTGGTGCGGCCCAGGGCGTCCAGACAGCGACCCGTGCGGTAGAGGGCGCTGCCGGCCAGCTCGTGGGCGAAGTAGCCGCTCAGCACTTCGTTGAAGCGCACGATGGCCCGTTCGTACTCGCCCTGCAGCCAGCGCATCTCGCCCAGGCTGAACAGGGCGCGGGCGGCCAGATCGGTGCCCGTGTTGCCGGTGACCACGGCGTGCATGGCTTCCAGTCCCTGTTGCTCGCGACCGCCGAGGAAACGGCAGGCGGCGGCCATGTACTCGGCCTCGGCCCGGTGGTCCGGGCGCGTGGTGCGGCGCGCGGCGCGGGTGAATTCCGTGTCGGCGGCCAGGTAGCTGTCGGTGGTACCGAAGATGTCGCCCTTGGCCATGTGGGCGTAGCCCTGGAGCGGACTTTCCGGGTGCTCGTCGATGAGTTCCTGGTAGGCGACGGCCGCCGCGAACTCCTGGCCCAGGCTCTGGCGGCACAGGCCCTCCAGCGTCAGGGCCACGGCGGTCAGGGGACCGGCCTGGCGTACGTCCGCCAGGTGATCCAGGGCGGTCTCCGCCTGGCCGGCGGTGTAGGCTGTGGCTGCCCGCAGCAGGACCACGCGGGGGTCGTCATCGGCCCAGGTTTCGTCGGCGACGGTGGACTCCACCATCACATCCGCGCGCGCCGCTTCACTGGAGCGCACGGCGTTCCAGGCGGCGGCCAGGTTCGCGTCCATGGACAGGGGACTGTCCGGATGATCTGCGTGCCAGGCCTGCCACAAGGACCGGGCCTCGGCGTCCTGTCCGGCAGCTTCCAGGGCCCTGATTCGGCCGAAAGCTGCGTCGTCTGCGAAATCCGTGCCGGCCAGGTCCCGTGCTGCCGCGGCGTAGGTCGCTGCGGCCTCGTCGAACCGTCCCGCCAGGAACAGGGCCTCGGCCTCGAACATGGTCGCGGCCCGCACGTCGGCGCCGGCCAGCAGTTCCTCCAGGATGACGCCCACCGCGGCCGCACCCTGGTCGTGGGGCAGCAGCCGGGCCTCCTCGAGTCTCACGGCCGGGCCCGCGGGGTCGGCGGGCATGGCCGGCGCGTTGGCGGTCGCCAGGAGCACGATGGCCACGGCCATGATCTTCAGCTTCTTCACCTGCATGGAGCCGTTCCTTGCTGGGCGTCCCAGTGCGGGAGGCACCCGGTTCACTTGCCGCTCACCTGCACGGGGACGCTGATCGTCCGCGCCTTGGTGTCGATGCCGATGCTGCGCGATTCGCCGTTGGTGACCAGGCCGCCCAGGTCCGTAACCACCAGGCGGTAGTCGTAGCTGCCGTCGGGCAGGGGGATGCCGCCGCCGGTCTTGCCGTCCCACATGAGGTGGCCCGGGGGGGTGCCGCGGCCGCCGAAAGTGCGGACGATCCGGCCGCCGTGGTCGGAGATTTCCAGCCGCCAGGACTCGATGTCGTGGCGCGTGCGGGCCGCCAGGTCGAAGCGCGTGGCCGACTTGGAACCCAGGGGGGAGATGATCTCGTTGCTGGCCTGGCTCTTGGCGTAGAAGCCGCCGAATCGCCAGGACACGCTGAAGCGATGGATGACGCCCAGGTCGTGGTTGCCGGCGCCGTAGTCCAGGCGCAGGTCCCGGGGCAGGTCCACCGAGAAGCCGCCCACGGGGTTGTAGCCGTCGTAGCCGGCGCGCAGGGCGATGGTGCGGGTGATGAAGTACTCGCCGCCGCCGCGCAGGGAGGTGCGGAAGTCGCCGATCCGCTGGAGCTCGGCGGTCACGAGGCCGCGACCGTCCAGGACGTCGACGGCCGTGCCGGCGCGGATCACCTCGGGATAGCTCTCCTTGGTGTCGCGCAGTTCCAGGTTGGGGCCGCCCAGATTCAGGGCCGACAGTCCCACGCGGACGGTCTCGCCGGCCTTGACCAGCACGCCCAGGTCCAGCCCGGCGCCCGTGGCGCTGAACTCGTCGATGCTGTGGTGCACGATACGGAGGTTGGCGCCCAGGGCCACCCGCCGGTGCACGTTGTGGGACGCGGACAGCAGGTAGGCCGTCTCCCCGTAGTCGAAGGAGCCCATGGTGTCGTTCACGTCGTTGGTCTTCTCGAACTCGTCCGTGCGCAAGGCCAGGATCGACAGGCCGAGCGTGGGGTATCTGGTCCCCGGCACGGCGAAGCCCAGGGTGTTGATGGACGTGCCCTCGAAGTACCGGCTGGTCTCCAGGAAGACCTCGTTGCGGCTGAGCTGGGTCATGCCGGCGGGATTCCAGGCCATGCCCGTGGGCTCGTCGGCCAGGCCCACGAAGCTTCCCCCGAGGCCCACGGCGCGGGCGCTCTGGTAGTTGATCAGCCAGTCGCCGGCCCAGCCCCCGTCGGGGTCCTCGGCCCGGGCGACCGTACCGGCCACGAGGACCGTCAACAGGACCGTCGTCATCACCGTCAGCAGCGTGGCGCGGGCGTTCATCTTGTCGCGGCTCATCAAGTCTTCCTCCGGGAAGCTCATCGGACGACGGCGATACGCCGGCGCATCTTGTGGATCGTTTCGCCCTGGCGCTCGGCCTGGACGTCGAGGATGTAGCCGCCGCTGGCGACGTAGGAGTTGTCGCCGTTGCGACCGTCCCAGGGGACCTCGTTGATACCCTGGGTGCCGCCGACGGCGCCGGCCGGGTAGGTGCGTTCGAGGGCCAGCGTGCCGGTCAGGGTGTAGAGCCGCCAGGTCACGGCGGCGTCCCGGGACAGGGTGTAGATCACGGTGGTGGCCCCGTCGCCGGGATGGAACGGGTTGGGGTAGTTGCTGATGAGTCCGCCGCCGGAGGTGGGGTCGATCAGGGCGGTGCGGATCTGCATGCTGTTGCTGAAGCCCACCGAACGCACCTCGATGACGGCGGTGCTGGCGGTGGCCGTGCCCGTGTAGCGGGCGTGGGCCAGACCGTCGGCGTCGGTCACCGAGTCGAGGATCTCCAGAGCGGTCTTGATGGCGGTCGAGAATTCCACCGGCAGTTCCGGGATGCCGTTACCCAGGCGGTCGGACACCTTGGCGGTGACGTCGGTAGTCTTGAGGCCGCCGACCCAGTCGGAGGTCTCGTGGAAATCGAGGGCCGCCGGGGCGCCGGGCACCACCGTCAGCACGTTGGTCAGGCCGGGATCGTCGCCCAGGACGCTGCTCACCAGGATCACGATGGGCTCGCTGCGGGTGTAGGTCTGGGTGATGGAGCGGCGGCCCTGGTGGAACTGGAAGCTGCCGTCCAGCAGTTCGCCCTGGCCGGGCTCGCCGGTGGTGGCGTTCAAGACGGCCACGGTGGCCATGCCGTTGATGTCCTGCATCACCGCGCCGGCGTCGTTGACCACCCTCACCGAAAGGGTGAAGGGCTCGCCGGCCACGACCTGGGCCGGCTGGATCTCTGCCTCCATGTGGAAACCCGTCTCGATGGCCCGCATCTGGGTGTGGGCCGGATCCATGTCGGGGACCGAGATGTTGGTCAGGGTCATGAGCTGGTAGCCGGCCGTGGAGAGGCGCACGTTCACTTCGGCTGCGCCGTCTACCAGACTGAACACGTCGGGCACTTGAGACAACGGGTCGGTGCAGACCAGCCTGATCTCGTCGAAAACGCCGGTGACGGGATTCCACCAGGGATCCGTGGCCAGGACGCGCAGGGGGAAGGTGTAGGAGATGCTCTGGTCCAGGGCCAGGCCGGCCTTGCCCAGTTCCGAGCCGGACAGCAGTTCCTCGCCCGGGGCCAAGGTGATGATGCGCGCGTAGGGACCGGGCTTCACGTGGAATTCGTCGCTGGTGTAGCCGGCCATGTCCGGCACGTCGGTGACCGCGGCCAGGGTGTGGTCGCCGGCGCGCAGGTAGGTCACGTCCATGATCAGGCGGCCGTCGGTGAGATTCGTGTCCCGGACGGCCAGGGCGAAGGGGTCGGTGGGGGCCAGCGCGACGGCGGTGTCGCCTTCTTCGATGGGGTTCCACCAGGTGTCCACCGCGTTGACGGTGACGGTGAAGGGCTGGCCGGCTTCCTGCTCCCGGGGTTCGCCTTCGTAGCCGGGATCGCGTCCGCCCACGTTTTCCTGGCCGGGCAGGAGGACCTGCAGACCGGCGAAGGCGCCGGGCAGCACGGTGAAGGGATCGCTGGCGCCCAGGTTGGGCGGTGACGCGAAGTCGATGCACTTGAGGGCCAGGTCCTCGGCCGCGCCGAAGAAGGTCACCTGGCCGGTCCACCGGCCGCCGCTGAACTGGACGGTGGCCGGCGTCACGGTCTCAGGACCGGTGTCTGCGGCCAGCATGGCGAAGCCGTTGTAGCCGTCCAGGAGGCCGCCTTGGGGGTCGTGGGTGCGGATGGTGACGGTCACCGGTACGCCCGCGGTCACGGGGGACGGCAGGGGGTCGATGACGAAGTCGGGGGTGCTGCTCAGGACGCTGAAGGGCACGGTGGTCATGGGCGCTGCGGCGCCGTCGGTCAGGTCGGTGGCGGTGAGGGTCCAGTTGCCCGCCGAGCCGAAGGTTACGGGCACCGAAACGAATCCGCCGCTGAGCTGCGCCTGCTGGGGCGTGCTGGCGGCAGGGTCCAGACTGGTCAGACCCACGGTGTGGTCCACGGCCACCAGGTTCCACCAGGTGTCGGTGGTGTGGAGGGTCACGGCGAAGGGATAGCCTGTGGTCTGGGCCGCCGGGCCGCCGAGGAGGCCGCCCTCGGTGGCCGGCATGAGGTGTTGTCCCGGTAGGACGGCCACCAGGCGCGCCAGGGCGCCGGCCTGCACCTGGAATTCGTTGCTGGTGCCGGTGACGCCGAAATCGTTCTGGCTCACGGCCTCCAGCCGGGAGGCCGGGTCGGCCAGGTGGAAGGTCACGGGACCGGTCCAGGCGCCGCCTGTCAGGGTGATCTCGCCGGGTGCGAGGCTGCCCCGGTCCTGGGACGTGAGCTGGGTCAGGTTCACGGCGCCAGCATGAGTGAAGACCTGGTCGCCGGCGGCGTCCACCGCGCGGATGGTCACGGTGGCCGGCTCGCCGGCGGTCTGCAGGGCACCCATGGAGTCCACGGTCAACGCGGACACGATGCCCGTGCTGCCGGACACGCTCACCGGCGCAGAGGTCGTCGTGTAGTACTCGGGACCGACGATGTCCTCGGCCGTCACGGTGAAGGTGCCCGAGCTGTTGAACGCCATCATGACCGTGAGCGAGCCGTCCAGGACAGGCTCGGCCGCGGGCAGGGTGGCCGTGTCGTCGGTGGTGCCCAGGCGGACCACCACGCGGTCCGTGGGTACGGATTCGAAGTCGGCGTTGCAGGCGCGGATGGTCACCGGGAAGGGGATCCCCGCCACCTGGGGCGCGGGCTCGCCGGTCTTGCCGGTTTCCGTGCCGGGTGCGGGATCTTCGCCGGGCAGCAGGACCTGCAGGTGGCTGTAATGGACGGGCACGTCCCGGGAAACGAAGCCGCCGATGGCGTCGCGGGCCGGATCGTGCACGGCCAGGAACCAGCCGCCGGGGGTGTTCATGGTCACGTCGACGGTGTTGTGGCCGTTCTCGAGACCAACGGTCAGCGGCGTGTCGGCTTCCGAGTCGCCGCTTTCCAGGACCACGTCGTAGGATACGTCCACCCGGTTCCAGTACTCGTCGGTGGCGTAAACGTCCACCGGGAACGGGCCGCCGCACCACTGCCGGGTCGGCTCGCCGTTGATGCCTTCGAGGATCCAGGGGGTGAAGTTCTGCCCGGGCGCCAGGGCCAGCAGGCGGGCGTAGGGGCCGGGACCCACGCCGAAGTAGTCGCTCAGGCCTTCTATGCCGCCTTTGACGGCCTTCAAGCGCACGGATTCGCCGGCGGGGTCGGCCAGGAAGAAGGTCACGTGGCCGGTCCAGGCCCCGGCCGCTAGGTTGATCGTTCCGGGGGAGAGTACGCCCTGGCCCAGGCTGGTCAGCTGGTGCAGGTCGACCGTGCCGTGGTGGCTCGTGTCGAGGCTGCCGTCGGCGCGACGGGTCTCGATGGTGACTGTCACCGGCCGGCCGGCGGTCTGGTTCCCTGTGACGCCGGAGATCACCAGGGTGGTGGGCTCGGGCTGGAGCGACGTGGCCGTGATGGGCGCCGAGACGTCGTACTTGTGCTCCCGGTCGGTCAGGTCCTTGGCCTTGACCGTCCACTGGCCCTCGGTGTTGAGGGTCACCCAGGTGGTCAGCTCGCCGTCGACCAGGGGAGTGCCGGGCGGCAGGTCGGCCGTGGTGTCGGAGGAATAGAAACCCAAGGTGTGGGTGACGCCGGGCCAGGTCACGTAGTTGTCGTTGGTCACGCGCACGCGCACCTGGAAGGGCACGCCCACCGTCTGTGGTAGGGGCGTTCCTGTCTTGCCGGACGCGGTGTAGGGCGCGGGTTCCTCGCCGGGCACCAGGATCTGGACGTGGTCGTACACGCACTTGTCCTGGGCCATGGCGGCCGGCGCCACGAATGCCTGGAGACAGATGGCGGCCAGAACGACGGCTACGGCTCTGTTCTGCAGGGTCTCAGGTCTCGACACGGCTTCCACCTTTGAGATATGGCTACATTCGGACCGGGACGTGCCCGGGCTGCCTTTAGCGGGAGAGTGCAATGGGCGTTCCCCGGTCGGTCTCGTGGGGACCGTTCCTGATATCAAACGTTAGCTGTTGGGAGAAAACGGGATGGGGCAGGGGATCGGGTTGAATGAGTCGATTCTTTCAAGACTTCAGGCGGATATTCGGGCAGGAAAGTGGTCCGGGGTGGGTGGATTATTTACACCTTGGTAAGGGGGATTTTTGCGATAAAGCAACGCTGTATCTTTAGGATTACAGAAGACCGGTTTTCACTGGGTGGCCGGCGGCTTCGTCTGGTACGGATTCGGAGAGAATCCACCGTTTTACTTCCTTCCGGGCCCCTTCCCGCCGCCGGAACCGACCCTTGCCCGAAACCCCGGTCTCGTGCAACATTCTCAGAGCAAATTCGCATTTATGCGCGACGCAAACACCCGGTCCAAGCGGCCGGGTGCTCCCTGTCCTTCCCACCCACCCGGGAGGTTTCCCGTGCTGCGCCAGTCCCTGATGTTGATCCTGATCCTGCTCGTCGGCGCCTCCGCGGCCTTGGCCGACAGCCCCGGCTATGTCATGCGCTATGCGGACATCGGCCACGGCCAGATCGTCTTCACCTACGAGGACGACCTGTGGCTCGTGTCCGACGCGGGCGGCCCCGCCCACCGCATCACCTCCCACCAGGGCATCGAGCGCTACGCCAAGTTCTCGCCCGACGGCACCAAGCTGGCCTTCACCGCCGGTTACGACGGCGGCGCCGACGTGTACGTCATGGACGTCATGGGCGGTGTTCCCCAGCGCCTGACCTTCCACCCGTCCTTCGACGAGGTCCTGGACTGGACCCCGGACGGCGCGCACATCATGTTCTCGGCCAACCGCGCGGCCCCCCGCTACGTGGACGAGATCTACACCATTCCCGCCGCCGGCGGCATGGCCACCCGCCTGGCCACCGACCGGGGCAGCCTGGCCTCCATGGCACCCGACGGTTCCGCCGTGGCCTACAACCGCTACGGTCGCCACACCCGCACCTGGAAGCGGTACGAGGGCGGCAACGCCCAGGACATCTGGGTCAAGCACTTCGGCTCGGACACCACCGAGCGCATCACCGACTGGACCGGCTCGGACCAGTTCCCCATGTGGGCGCCGGACGGCATCTACTTCAACAGCGACCGCGAAGACGGCACGCTGAACATCTACCGCTATATCCCGCTGACAGGCGAGACGGCGCGGATGACGAACTTCAAGAACTACGACGCGAAGTTCCCCTCCCTGGGCGAGGGCAAGATCGTCTTCCAGCACGGCAGCGGTCTGAAGGTCCTGGACCTGGCTTCCGGCGCGGCCACGGCCGTGGCCATCCATATCCCCAGCGACCGTCGCCACCTGCGCGAGGAACTGGTCACACCGTCGCCGCGCACGGGCTCCTTCGCCCTGTCGCCCGCCGGCGAGCGCGTCCTGATCGAGGCCCGCGGCGAGATCCTCAACCTGCCCGCCGAGGACGGCGACCCGGTGAACCTGACCCGCACCTCCGGCAGTCGCGAGAAGAGCGCGGCCTGGAGCCCGGACGGCCGCTGGATCGCCATGGTCTCCGACCGCACTGGCGAGGAGCAGGTCTACCTGGTGGACCAGCGCGGCGAGAAGAAATGGAAGCAGCTCACCAAGGGCACGTTCGGCTTTATCCGGCACCTGGTGTGGTCGCCGGACTCGGAGCACCTGCTGTTCTCCGACAAGTACATGAAGCTCCACCTGGTGGACGCGGACGGCGGCTCCAAGGAGATCGCCAGTAGCGACTACGACGACGCCTGGGAGCGCTGGGGCATCATGGACTACGTGTGGTCCCCGGACAGCCGCTGGGTGGCCTACACCACCCAGACCGACAACATGAACGAGGCCATCTTCCTCTACGACACCGATGGTGGTGACCACCACCGTGTCACCGACGACATGTACCAGGACTGGTCCCCGAGCTTCTCGCCCGACGGCAAGTACCTGTACTTCCTGTCCAACCGCTACTTCGGTAGCCCCATCATGGGCCGCCAGGACCAGACCCACGTCTTCCTGCGCATCGCCACGCCCTTCATGGTGCTGCTGCAGGCGGACCAGCGGTCCCCCTTCCACGACGACGACGTGGTGGTGACCGCGGCCGAGAAGGAAGACAAGAAGGACGAGAAGAAGGACGAGAAGAAGGACGAGAAGAAGGACGAGGGCGACGAGGCCACTGTCATCGACCTGGACGGCCTCCAGGACCGCGTCCTGTCCTGCGAGGGCTTCGAGCCCCACAACTACTTCCGCCTGGAAGCCACCGCCGACGGCGTGCTCGTGCTGCGCAAGCCCGAGCCCGAGTTCCTCAAGTACCAGCACGTGGACGACCACACCGGCGGCCGCCTGGACCTGCTGGGTTGGAGTTTGGAGGACGCCGAGGTCACCGACCTCATGAGCGGCGTCGCCAACTACCACCAGAGCTCCGACGGCAAGCAGCTCATCTACCGGGCCGGCACCAACTACGGTGTGGTCAAGGCCGGTAAGCCCGCCAAGACCAGCGACGGCAAGGTGGAACTGGGCGTCTTGAAGCTGCGCATCGACCGCGCGGTGGAGTTCCCCCAGATCTTCGCCGAGGCCTGGCGCATCCAGCGCGACTGGTTCTACGACGCGGACATGCACGGCGTGGACTGGCAGGCCAACTTCGACAAGTACGCGCCCTTCGTGGCCGGCTGCGGCACCCGCGGCGACCTGAACTACCTGATCGGCGAGATGATCTCCGAGCTCAACATCGGCCACACCTACATCTTCGGCGGCGACTTCGAGGATACCGGTGACCGGGTGGGCACGGGCGTCCTGGCCTGTTCGTTCACCGCCGAGGACGGCAAGGACTTCTACCGGATCGGCGACATCGTGCCGGGCGTGTCCTGGAGCACCCGCCACCGCTCGCCCCTCCAGGAGCCGGGCGTTGGCATTGCCGAGGGCGACTACCTCATCGCCATCGACGGCGTCGAGGTCAGGGCCGGCGAGAACGTCTACAGCCACCTGGTGGACAAGGCCGGCCGCATGGTCAACTTCACCACCAACAGCAAGCCCTCGGCCAAGGACGCCACGTCGGTTCGCCTGCGCACCTTGCGTCGCGACGGCGCCGTGCGCTACCGGGCCTGGGCCGACGGCAACCGCGACCACGTGACCGCCGAGTCCGGCGGCGACATCGGCTACCTCCACGTGCCCAACATGGGCGAGGCCGGCCTGACCGAGTTCGGCCGCACCTGGTACCCGCAGACCAACAAGCGGGCCATGATCATCGACGACCGCTACAACGGCGGCGGCTTCGTGGCCGACCAGATCATCGACCGCATGGAGCGCCGCCTGTGGGGTCTGACCCAGCCGCGCGAAGGCCTCTCGGGCCGTAACCCGGAGCGGGTCTTCCACGGTCCCATCGTCGTGCTCATCAACGGCGACACCTACAGCAACGGCGAGTTCTTCGGCGAGGCAGTCAAGCGCCTGGACCTGGCCACGGTCATGGGCGAGCGCACCTGGGGCGGCACCACGGGCATCGAGCCCCACCAGGACATGATGGACGGCGGCGGCACCACGCCCCCGCAGTTCGGCCTCTACACCATGGACGGCATGTGGCCCGTGGAGGGCTGGGGCGTCGAGCCGCACATCGTCGTGGTGAACACGCCGGACGACGTGCTGGCCGGGAACGACGCGCAGCTGGACGCGGCCATCGCATATCTGTTGGAGAAGCTGGAGACCGAGGGCGACACCTGGAAGATTCCGGGGCCGCCGGAGCATCCGGTCAAGGCTCGACCGAGGATGAGTCGGGACTGAGAGAAGAATCGGATTGATGGACGGGCCCCCCGTGACCTCGGTCGCGGGGGGCTCGGTTTTTTTGTGGTCCATGCGGTGAGGGCGTCAATTTCGGTTTTTGTGTCAACTCAGGCCAGGTTGCAGTCCAACCTGATGTACGGAGGGGGCGCCATGAACCGATTGTTGTTTCTACTGGCCGTGATCGCATGTCTACCGGCCCTGGCTGTGGCACAGTTGACGCTGGACCGCTCGGTCGTTGGCTGTGGTGCACCGGCCGGGACGCAGGGGTCCCTGTCGCTGCGATCGACGGTCGGGCAATCGGTGACCGGTATCTCGACCCGCGCTGACCCTTTGAGCCACCAGGCCGGTTTCTGGTACGGGTTGAGCCTGGTGGGGGTCTCGGCGATTCGCGACGAGTTGGCGGGAGTCCCGATGGTGCTGACCCTGCACCAGAATCATCCGAATCCCTTCAATCCAACCACGCACATCATCTTCGACGTTCCGCAGGCGCGGCATACCCGGTTGCGCATCTATGACGTGCGCGGAAGGCTTGTCGAGACGCTCGTCGATGCATCGCTCGACGTCGGTCGCCACGATGTTCGCTTCGATGGCACCGCGCTGGCCAGCGGCATCTATATCTATCGCCTCGAAAGCGGGACCGAGACGCTGACCCGGCGCCTCGTCCTGCTAAAATGACTCCAGCGGGGGGACGTGGGCTCATGAAGCATCCGATACGGAGGACTCATCTCGTGGCGGCGGTTCTGATCACCGTGCTGGCCGCCGGCGTATCCGGTGCGATCGAAGTGCCGGACATGATCAGTTACCAGGGAGCGATTCTCGACGGCGGGGCACCGCTGACGAGCGTCGAGAACATCACGCTGACCCTCTACGACGCGCCGACCAACGGCAGTCGGCTTTACGAGGAAACCGATGCCAACGTCTTCGTTGAGGGCGGGGTTTTCACGACGATCATCGGCGACAATCCGGATCCGTCCTCACCGTTGCCCGGGCTGGCCGCGGCGCTCAACGCGGCGGTCGAGGTCTACCTCGAAGTCGAGCTCTTCGATGGCGCCTTTTCGCCCCGGCAGAGATTGCTCGCCGCGCCTTATGCGCTGACGACGCGTGGCATTTTCGTCGACGCGAGCGACCGCGTCGGCATCGGCACCACGACACCCGGCTCCGAACTGGACATCGACGGCGACGCCACTGTTTCCGGCGATTTCCGCTACGTCGAACCACGCGAATACGTGCTCCACCTGCCGGCGGCCGCTTTCCGACCCACGAGCAGTTCGTACCTGCGCCCGGAATGGCAACTTATCAGCGACTACATCACGTTCTGGGAAACCATCAGTTCGCTCAGCCACACCTTCGCGGCGCCCGTGAACCTGCCGGAGGGAGCCCAGGTCACCGAACTGATTCTCTACGCTTACGACAATGACGCGGCCGCCGACCTCGATTTCATTCTCAGCCTCACACGCCGGGAGGTCACCTCGACCACGACCGAACAGGTCGTTTCGGCCTTCCCGCTGGAGACCAGCGGCACGAGTACCGTCGTGCAGAGCGAGAGTCGCCCTTCCTACAGCGGCGTTGTCGACAATGAGAACTATTCGTACTACGCCCGCGTATCGACGAGCGTCGACGCGCTGAGTCCGGATCTGCGCTTCTACGGTGCGCGCATCCGCTACACTGTCGATCATGCCGGTCCTTGAGGCCTCCGCCCGTTCCCTGGCTCTGCCGAGTTGTCCGTCCGGGGCGTAGACCTCATCCATACCGGCATCCGGACCGACCCTACTCCAGTTCCGCAGACCCCAAGCTGCCTACTCCACTACGCTAACCCAGAAGATCTGGTCCCCCCCACCAGCCGGCCGACCCACCCAGGCGATCTTCGAACCATCCAGAGAAGCCTGGGTGTCATTGAAGTCGTTGTCTGTAATCTCGTGGATCGCCGTCCCGTCCCAGTAGCGGATCTCCCAGTCGTGCCCGTCCCACACCTCGTAGGCGATGGCGCCGTCGTACAGCGACGGTGCGTACCCCGAGCCCACGTCGTGCACGGTCGTTCCGTCCCAGTAGGTGATCCGCGCCGGGCCGGTGCCGTGGACGTAGCCGATGGTGCCCTGGTACAGCGAGTAGGCGGTGGCCATGGTGGCATCGAGCGTGTCGGTCAGGTCGGTGAGGCTGCCGTCCCAGAGATAGGTCCTGTGCCCTGTGCCGCCGTACAGGTCGTAGCTGCGCCAGACCACGGCGCCGTCTTCGGCCGAAAGGAAGTCGTTGTTCCAGTCGGCCGCGGGGCAGCAACTGTCGGAGATCAAAGACTCGCTGTGCGCGCTCTCGTTCCAGTAGCGGACTTCCTCGTGGATGGTGGGGCCGTGGAGCCAGACGAAGTCGCCCCCGCCGCACAGGTCGGGGTAGCGGTCGTCGACCACGTTATCGGTGAACTGTTCGAAACGCGGCACGCTGTAACGGTTGTAGACGAAGATCTCCCAGTCGATGCCGGGCCCTCCCCGCCCCTCCCAGACGATGCGCTCGGCGCCGTGGTTGTTGGGCCGCAGTTTCTCGCCGCCGTTGTCCGTCAGGCGCGTAAGCGCCGGGAAGGCGGAATCGAGGTTGGAGATGTAGATTTCGTTGCCCTCGCCGGTGACCGTGCGGATCCAGACCACGTAGCCGTCGTCGAGGCAGGGGTGGATGTTCTGGCCGTCGCTGGTCAGTTGGTGGACGACGAAGGCGACGTCCCCCAAGGACGTGGTGACCACGTTGGACAGGTTCGACCAGTTGGGTACTTCGTCGGCGGTCTTCAGGGCGAAGTAGTAGTCCCCATCGACGCCCGGATCGATGGCCATGCCCTGCTCCGTACCCGGGGCGGCCGGATCCGGCTCTGACCCGATCTGCGAGGCGGCCGCCCAGTTGGCGGCCGTGATCGGAGCGCCCGAGTAGCGGATGTCGTACTCGGCGGCGGTGCCCGTGGCGCCGTCGTCTCCGGGTGCCGTCCAGGCCAGGGTCACCACGGTGCCCGCGATGGACGCGACTCGCAGGTCGGCCACGGCGCCGGGTTCACTCGTATCGCCCGGTGAGAGGGGATCGTCGCCGCCGTCGTCGCCGCCACAGCCCGCGACAGGGAGCAGGAACACGGTCGTCAGACCCACGATCAGCAGTCCGATGAGCTTCTTCAAGACGGAATCCCCCCGCTCGGGTCAACGCCGGTCCATGGCCTTCCGGTGCCCAGATACAGTACGACCGGACGGCTTCTGAATGCCGGCAATCTGGTTAGTGCGCCCTCGGGCACGGTCTCGGCTCCAAGTGCGCTTCGTTCCAAACTGTAGGACCGCGAACCGCCCTCAATTGACACAAAGTATTCAATCCTGTACGCTGCTCCCGGTCGCTGCGCCCCGCGGCACCTTGGGGGAGGGAAACCCATGAAGACCATCTACCGCTGGCTCTGCCTGGCCATCGGCGCCGTCATCGGCTCCGGCTGCGACTCGGACGACTGCACCAACACGCCCGACTCCCGCACCGCCATGGTGAGCATCGACGGCCAGGTCGTCGACGAGCTCGGCGCTCCGTTGCCCAACATCCACGTGGCCTTCGAGGACGACGTGGCCGACACCACCGACGCCTCCGGCAACTGGTCCATCGCCACGCGCGGCTCGGTCCCCGCTTCCTGCGTGGAGGACGTGCAGGCCCCCTGCATGCTCACCGCCCACGAGGTGGGCCACCCGGACGGCGACATCTACCTGCCCAGCCGCGACGCCCTGCAACTGGAGCAGACCCTCGACGGCAACGGCAACTGGGACCTGGGACTCTGGGAGCAGCACGACGTCCGCGTGGTCATGTCCGGCAACGCGGTGCTCTACGGTCCGCCCTGCGCCGCCCGCGCCTGGCTGAAGGCCTCCCGCTCGGGACCCGTTTGATGGCTCCGGGCGCTCCCCGCTGGTTGCGCCGCCGCCTCGTACCGGTGCACCAGGGACTGGAGCGCCGGGTCCACGAACTCTGCTACCTCTTCTTCGAGATCACCCAGCGCTGCAACCTGACCTGCCGCCACTGCGGCAGCGACTGCACCCGCGACGCCGCCCAGCCCGACCTGCCGGCGGACGACGTGCTGCGGGTGCTGGGCCAGGTCCGCGAGCGCCACGACCCGGCGGGCATCACCGTCGCCTTGACCGGCGGCGAGCCGCTCCTCTATCCGGATTTCTGGAACCTGGCCCGCGCCATCACCGACCTGGGCTTCCCCTGGGGCATGGTCACCAACGGCTGGGCCTGGGACGAGGACACGGTCGACCAGGCGCGCCGGGCGGGCATGCGCACCGTTACCGTGAGCCACGACGGACCGGCACGGGTCCACGACTGGTTGCGCGGCCGCGCCGGATCCCACGACCGGGCCTGCCGCGCCTTGCGCATGCTGGCCCGGGCGCCCTGGCTCGAAGCCCTGGACGTGGTGACCTGCGTCCATCCCCGCAACCTGGCCCACCTGGACGCCACGCGACTCGAACTCACGGCCCTGGGTGTGCCCCGCATGCGGGTGGCCACCATCTCGCCCATCGGCCGGGCCGCCGGCGACCGCGAACTGGTGCTCTCGCCCGGGGAGTTCCGCGGCCTCATGGCCTGGATCGAGAGCCGTCGTGGCACGGGCGGCACCCAGGTGACCTTCTCCGAGGCCGGCTACGTGGGCGCCTGCGACACCTCCGTGCGCGACCATCCCTTCTTCTGTCGGGCGGGGGTGAATGTGGCGGGGATCATGGCCGACGGATCCATCGGGGCCTGTCCGAACATCGACCGGCGCATCACCGAAGGCAACATCGCCGACCAGGACTTCTGCCGGGTCTGGGAGAATGGCTACCGCCGTTTCCGGGACCGCCGCTGGATGCGCACGGGCGACTGCACCGCCTGCGACGAGTGGCGCAATTGCCAGGGCCACGCCATGCACCTGTGGGACCCGGAAACCGGTCGCACCCGCGTGTGCTACCACCACGAATGCGGACTCCACGACCGTCCTGTCGATCCGGCGCCCCAGACCCTGTCCGTGCGTCAGGCGGGCGGACGGTCGGCGCCCGCCGCCCGGCCCGGATCCAAGGCGTCGAGCCAGCGGTAGAGCGTTCCCCGCGACACACCCAGCTGGCGTGCCACCCGGGACTTGTTCCCGGCCGCCCGTGTGAGCATGCCGTGCAGCGCGTCCCAGGACATGCCCGCAGTGGAGCCGGCCGTCGCGGTCGCCTGGCCGGCGAAGAGCAATTCGCTGCGGCCGCCGGCCGCCTGGCGTCGCACGGCGGCGGGCCGACCCTGGAGGCGGCGCAGCCACAGGCCCTGGGCCAGGGATTCCACCTCGGCGGCGTTGCCGGGCCAGTCGTGTTCGGCCACGGCTTGCAGGGAGGTGGGGTCGAGGATCTCGCGCGGCGCCAGGGACGAACCCTCGAGTCGCGTCAGGAAGTGCTCCATGAGGGCCATGACGTCGGCCGCTCGTTCGCGTAACGGCGGCACGGCCACGGTCATCAGGCGCAGACGGAAGTAGAGGTCCGGACGCAGCCGGTCCATGGGCGTGGGGTCGCTCGGGACGGTTTCCACCGTGGCCACCAGCCGCACGTCCAGGTCATGATCGTCGGCGGCACCCACCGGGCGCCAGACCCCGTCGCGTACGGCGGCCAGCAGCCGCTCCTGGAGGGCGTCCTCCAGACGGTCGATCCGGGTGAGCAGCAGGGTGCCGCCGGCGGCGCGCTCCAGCATACCGCCGTCGTCGCCGGAACCGAAGAGCTCCCGGGCCAGGTCTCCGGGGGGTGCGGCGGCGCAGTCCAGGCGGCGGAACGGACCGCCGGTCCGCGGACCGTGTTCGTGCAGCCGCTGGGCCAGCAGTTCCTTGCCCGAACCGGTCTCGCCCATGACCAGGACCGGTCCGTCGTAGCGGGCGAAGCCGTCGCACCGGCGCAGCACCTCCCGCATGGCGGGCGAGGCGGCGACGATGCGGGTCGCCGGGGCCCGGCGGGCCGAAAAGACCGTGCCGGGTTGCGGGGGCGGCGGACCGTCGGGCAGGCGCCGGCGGGCCAGTTCGGCCACGGTGGCGGCGATGCCTTCGCGCAGGGGCGTGCCTTCCAGGTCCGTGTCCAGGCGGTGGGCGACCAGGGCGTGGTTCCAGGCCTCGTCCAGCAGACGCCGGTTCCGGGTGCTGCTGGTGGTCGTGTCGCTGTCCAGACGCCGCAATCGCAGGCGGGCCGCCGTGTGGGCGGCGACCATGCGCTCGTGCCGGGCGCGCAGGCTCTCCAGGTCGGCCACGGCGCGGTCCGCCAGATCCTGGGCGTGGCTCCAGCGGCCCAGGTTGGCCGCATTCTCCGCCCGGCAGCGCCGGGTGACGGCGGCCTCGTAGTCGTCGCCCACTTCGGTGCAGAGGGCGCGCGCGTCGTCCAGGACCGCCAGCGCTTCCTCGTGCCGGCCCTCCAGGTCGAAGCACTCGCCTTCGCGACGACGCAGTTCCATGACCAGGTCGCCCCGCGGGGCCAGCCGGCCGGCGATCTTCATGGACCGCGCGTAGTAGGTGCGTGCCTCGGCGGGAAGCCCGGCGTCACGCTGGACGTCGCCCAGGAATTCCAGGGCCAGGGCCTGCTCCCGGGACAATTCGGCGTCCACGGCATGGCGCCAGCCCTGATGCAGTTCCCGGCTCGCTTCCTCGTACAGGCCCTGCAGGCGCCGCACATTGCCCAGAGCGATGCGGGCGCGGGCGAGCATGTCGCACCGCTCGCCCACGGTGGCGATCTCCTGCTCCAGGAGTTCGACCGCCGTGGCGTAGTCCCCCTGCTTGTAGCAGACGATGGCCAGGTTCTGGTAGTTCTGGGCCACGCGCAGGCGGGCGCCCAGGCCGTCGTTCAGGGCCAGGGCCTTCTCGAACCAGCGCCGGGCCTCTTCGAAGCGGCCCAGGGAGACACAGGTCCAGCCCAGGAAGTTGGTGGCCACGGCGCAGCGGCCCGGTTCGGCCAGCACCGTGAATGCCGAGCAGGCGTATTCCACATGGGACAGGGCGTCCTGCAGCCGGCCGCGCCAGCGCAGGGCCGCACCCAGCAACAGGCGCAACTCGGCGTGCTCGACCGTGGGGGTGTCCGCCACCCTGGATAGGGCTTCGATCACGCCCTGCTCCACGGATTCGTACCGCTCCTGGAAGAGGTCCACGTGCCAGCGCAGGATGCGGACCTGGAGTTCGTCGGCCGCGAGCAGCTTGTGGGCCACGGCTGTGTCGAGCCAGGCCAGGGCGCCGTCGTGGTCCTTGTGTTCGATCAGGCACCAGGCCCGCAGCAAGGCTGCGGCGCGGGTCCTGTCGGCGGCTTCGGGTGTGGACGCCGCGTCGCCCAGAAGATCCTGCAGCCGGTCGAGGGCTTCGTCGTAACGGCCCTGCAGGTGCAGCTCGCGGGCGGTGGCCAGGCCACGGGCCGGATCGGGCTGGGCACCGGCGCCCAGTTCGGCCGAGAAGGAGAATTCGAGAGGTCTCCGGCGAGAGAAGACGTCACCGCGCATGGTGCCACCCCCCCTCGGGCACGAGGCAGGACAGGGGCACGAAACCCCACGGGGTGTTGATCCCCAGCGTGAAGTCCAGGAAGACCGGCCGGGTCGACGCCGGCGCCATGCCCGGCGTGGATTCGAGGGTACTCGCTGCTAAGGAGGTCGTCTCCGGCTGCTTCACCGGGGCGTCGAAGGATGTGGCCCGGGGGCTGAGCACGCCGTCGCCGGGGTCGCCTTCCCGTACATCCACCTGCGGTTTGTAGGGCGTGCGGCCGGTGGCCGGGAGAGCGGGCACGAGGGTGACGAGAACGAACAGGACGAGAAGCACCCGCGCGAAGGGATGGACACGCATGTCGACTCCTGGCTCGGGACCGGCGGTCCCGCTGGTTGGCCTCATCGGCCCGCGTCGACATCCTGTCCACCGCCGTGGGGAGTCCGGCGGCGCGGGGCGACCCCGCTATCGGGGTGAATCCGAGCTGGAGCCGACCGTATCACCGGAATTGCTATATGGTCAATAAGTTTTTCAAACTAATATTACTTTTGATTTTGCGATCTAAAAACGGGACACTTTCGGAGGGTTCGATATGATTTTTAGTAATATTTGTGTGCCGCGTCAGGTGTTCCATCGGTGGGCTCCGGCTACCGCGTCGAAATCCGAAGAGAGGTGCGCAGCAATGATTTCTTTATATAGAACGTGACCGCCGCTCTCAATGAACCGATTCAGGACGAGGTTCATCGCACCATCCTGGAAATGCTCCACTGAGGCTGTGGAAGTCCGGCGGAAGGCACCCGGAATGGAGTACCGGGGCGGTTCGCAGGGCGCCGGCGGGAGTCCCCACCGATTATCTCTGCGAAACAGGACTACAGAGACTATATTTTGGTCCGGCAACATTTTCGTGATACCGCCCGGACGCATCCCGTCCGACAACCCCCCGGATGGTCACCGTGAAAAGCTTCTTCAAGCACCCGGTCATGGCGTTCCTGTCCTCTCTGAAGCTCGGCGCGGCGCTGCTGATCATCATCGCTTGGGCCAGCGGCTACGCGACCTTCTACGAGAGTTCGTGGGGCCGGGACGGAGCCTACGACGTCATCTACGCCGCGCGCTGGTTCGAGATCGTGCTGGCGGTCTTCACAGTGAACCTCATCCTGAACTTCGTCCGCCGCTGGCCCTACGAGGCCAGGGACTCGGGCTACATGCTCGTCCATGCGGCGGTGGTGGTGATTCTCCTCTCGGCGGGCATGACCCGCTACCTGGGCTACGAGGGCGTCATGCCCATCCGCGAGGGACAGACCACGGACTTCATCTACTCGGACAAGGTGTTCGTGCAGCTTGAGGCCGACGGCATCCGCTCCGGCTTCCCGGTGCGCCTGCACCGGCCGGGGCAGAAGAACATCTGGCGCGGCTTCTCGGTGAACGGAACCGAGTTCGAACTGGGTGTCACCGAGCACTGGAGCCACTTCACCGAGCGTTACGAGCAGGGCGGGGACGGACCCGCGGCCCTGCGCTTCGGCGTGCGCGAGGGGGGCGACGTCCACGACCACGTCATGGTCGCCGGCGAGTCCCTGGATATCGGCGGCGTGGACACCCGATTCCTGCGCCTGGGATTCCGCGGCGAGATGACGGCTTCGCGCCTGGGCGAGGTGCGGGTGCGCGTGGACGGGCAGACCTGCCTGGTGCCGATGGGCTGGCCCGCCGGCGATCCGGTCGCTTGCGGCGATTGGACCTTCGCCGTGGCCGAGTTCCAGACCGACTTCCGGGTGGGCGGCCCCTCTTCCGCCGACGGTCCCCTGAACAATCCCATGGTGAAGCTGGCCATCACCGCCCCGGACGGCACCGAGGGCGAGCGCGTCCTCTTCGCCCTGCACCCGGACTTCAGCATGGGCCACAGCGGCGGCGAGACCATCTTCGAGGACCTGGATATGCTCTACTCCGCCAGCGCGGGCCTGGAGTTCGCCCAGGGCGGCGCCACGGGCGTGCAGGGACGGGCGAGCTTCGAGTTGGCCACCCTCCACATGGAGACCGAGGAGCGGGGCGTCGTCGCCGCCGGCGAGATCTTCGACATCCAGCCGTCGGTGCTGCTGTCGGGCAAGGACGGCGGCTTTGCCATCATCCCGGTGGAGGTGTGGGAATCGGCCGCCCGTGTGCCGGCCGAGAGCGACGATCCTGATGACCCAGCAGCGGCGCGCCTGGCCGTGCGGGATGACCAGGGGAACGAGGCCGAGATCATCGTCCGCAAGCACCGGGAGAACCTGCCGGTGAAGCTGGGCGAGCGCACGGTGAAGCTGGGCTGGGGATCCATCATGAGGAAGCTGCCCTACAGCCTCCACCTGGACGACTTCGTGCTGCAGACCTACCCGGGCAGCGACAACCCGGCCACCTACGAGAGCTACGTCACCCTGCGCGACCCGGAAATGGGCATCGAAGGGCAGGAGGCGCACATCTACATGAACCACCCGCTGAATCACCGGGGGAGCAAGCACTTCCAGTCGTCCTACGATCCGGACCGCCAGGGCACGGTGCTGTCGGTGAATCACGACCCGGGCAAGTGGCCCACCTACTTCGGCTACACGCTCATCAGCGTGGGCTTCATCCTGGTCCTGTTGAAGGACCTGATCTGGCGCCGCAAGCGTCCCCGCAGCCTCGGCTCGGTGGCCGTGGCCCTGACGGCGGTCGCCCTGACGGCCGCCTGGAGCGGGACTACGCTGGCGCAGGAGGATGGCCAACCCGCAGACGATCCCCACGCCGGCCACAACCACGCACCGGGCGAGCATCCCACCAGTGGTGGCTGGGTCACCCTGACGGACGTGGCCCGTGAGGAGGCCAGCCGCCTGACCGTCCAGGATTACCGGGGCCGCATGAAGCCCCTGGACACCATGGCCCGCGAGCTTGTCATGAAGGTGTACAAGCGGACCAAGGTGCAGCACGAGGGCGAGACCCGGAATCCCATCGACGTGTATCTGAGCTGGTCCCTGAACGCGACCTACTGGTACGACCAGCCCGTCATCGGGGTGCGCAACGCGGGCCTGAAGGACCTGCTGGGCGTGAGCGCGGACACCAAGCACGTCTCCCTGTCCAGCCTCATCGAGAACGGGCGTTACCGCCTGAGCGAGGCCGTGGAGGCGGCCCACCGCACGCCCGACCGGGAGCGCTCCAAGACCCAGCGCAAGCTCATCACCTTCGACGAGCGGGCCCAGCTGCTGAACATGGCCTTCCAGGGCTCCCAACTGCGCCTCTTCCCGGTGGTCGACGACGCCAACGACACCTGGCTGGACATCCGTTCGGTCACCGCGCGGGTGCCCGGCCCGGTGGCCGAGACCTACGAGTCGGCCTTCAGGGAACTGGCCGGCGGCATCCAGGGCGCCGACAACGGCCGCATCCTCGGCGGCGTGCGGCAGATCGAGGCCTTGCAGCGGGAAAACGGCGCCCGGGTCATCCCCTCGGCCGGACGCGTCAACGCCGAGCTGAGCTACAACCGGGGCCACATCTTCTCCTGGGCCATGATCCCGTTCCTCGGGGCCTTCGTGATCCTCATGACAGTCTACGTGGTGAACCTCTTCCGCCACGGAGGAGCGCCGCTCAGCTTCCGCAACCCGTTCTACAGCCTGGGCGTGATCCTCTACTCGGCGGGCTTTCTCATGCAGATCTACGCCTACACCCTCAGGTGGATCGCTTCGGGCCGGGCGCCCCTGAGCAACGGCCACGAGTCCCTGCTCTTCATCAGCCTGGCGGTGGCCCTGGCGGGTCTCGTCTTCGAGCTGGTCTCCCGCATGGGTGTACCCGCGGGTCTGGGCGGACTGCTGACGGTCATCGTTCTGGGCGTCTCCATGCTCTCAACCTTCGACCCGGCCATCGGCCCCCTGGTGCCGGTGTTGGTGAGCTACTGGCTGAACATCCACGTGACGATCATCACCGCCAGCTACGGCTTCCTGGGACTGTCCCACTTCATCGGCGCGCTCATCCTCATTCTCTACCTGGTGAAGAAGCCGGGCCGGCAGAACGTGAAGGAAGCCATCGCGCGCCTGGACGGCATCAATTACAACGTCATGGTGGCGGGCCTGGGCCTGCTCACCATCGGCACCTTGCTGGGCGGCGTGTGGGCCAACGAGTCCTGGGGCCGCTACTGGGGCTGGGACGCCAAGGAGACCTGGTCGCTGGTGACGATCCTGGTCTACGCCACGGTGCTCCACTTCCGCTTCATCCCGCGCATGAAGTCGGCCTGGCTCACCGCGTCCCTGGCCACGGCGGCCATCGGCTCAGTGGTGATGACCTACTTCGGCGTGAACTACTTCCTGTCCGGACTGCACAGCTACGCCCAGGGCGACGTCGCCACGGTGCCGGGCTGGGTGTACATCTTCACCCTGGCGGTGCTGGCGCTCATTGCCGTCAGCGGGCTGGTGCACGCGAACCGGAAGTGGGAAGAGGCCTGACACTGAACTGGGGCGGAACTTCACGAAGCGGCCCTGCATCCCGAGGGCCGCTTCGTGCGTAGAAGGACCGGACCGCAGCCTCACCCTACCGCCGGGAGCCGACCGTGAACGAAGCAGCCTTCACCCCGCCACCCATTCTCAACTCCGCGCGCCTGCTGCTGCGGCCGGTCAACCGTGACGACCTGGACCTGGTCTACGCCTTCAACGCCGACGAACGCAACCTACGCTACGTGGCCCGCGAGCCCTGGACCGCCAAGGCCCAGGCCCTGGTGCGCATCGACGAGTGGACCGACGGTTTCGCTGCCCGCGCCACCATGATGTGGGCTTTCGAGCACGGTCCCGAACGCGCACCGGCGGGCTACGGCGGCTTCTTCGGCATCGACGCCGAGGCGGACAAGGCCGAGATCGGCTACGGCCTGCTGCCCGCCTACTGGGGGCGCGGCCTGGCCGGCGAAGCGGTGGACGCCATGGTGGCCTGGGGGTTCGGCGAGCTGAAACTGCACCGGATCCACGCCAGGGTGCATCCGGGGAACACGGCTTCCGAGCGGCTTCTGGCGCGCAGGGGATTTCAGGTGGAGGGCCTGCTGAAGCACGACAGCCGAGCGCGGGGGCAGTGGTTCGACTCCGCCCTCTTCGGCCTGATCGATCCGGCCGCGGAGGACTGAGACTCCCGTCCCTGTGTTCAGACGATCGTGTCGCTCAGCCCGGTCGCCGTTATTTGAAGAAGCTGAGGTTGCCGGTGTCGGCGGGTGCACCCGCGGTTTCCGGTTCCGACGCCACTTCCGGCTCGGGTTCAGGCTCGGGCACCGGCTCGGGTTCCGGCTCTGGCTCAGCCGTGGCCTCCGGCTCGGGCTCCGGTTCCGGCGTCTCGACCGGCTCCATGGGCTCCTCGAGGGCGGCCTCCAGTTCGCCGGGATCGGCTTCGACCACCACGTCCTCGGCTTCCGTCGCGGGTTCGGGTTCCGGCTCAGGCTCAGGCTCGGGCGCGGCCTCCGACTCGACGGCGGGCCCGGCTGCGGTCTCTTCCGCTTCCTCACCCTCCGGCTGATCCGGTTTGCCCAGTTGGAAGACCTTGGGCGCTTCGGCCGGTTCGGCCTCCGGTGCCGGCTCGGCGCCGTCGGGGTTCAGGGAGAACGTCTCGGGAGCTGTCTCTTCGGCGACCGGTGCTTCGGCCTCCGCGGGCGCCTCGTCCACCGGAGCGTCCGTCTCCTCGGCCGGCGTTTCGACCGTCTCTTCGGCAGTGATCTCCGGAGCCGCTTCGGCCGCAGGCTCCTGTTCCTCGTCCGCCAGGGCGTCGGCAGCGTCGGCGATGGCGGCGACCGTCATCTCGCCCACATTCTCTTCCGGGGCCTCCGCCACGGGGACCTCCGCCCTAGGTGCCACGGCCAGGGACGGGGCCGGCACCACCTGGGGAGCCGGCGGGTCGAGCATGACCTGGCCCAGATTCATGCTGACTTTATTGATGGCGCTGATGTGCTGGAGGATCTCGCCGATGGCCTCTTCGTACTCGCGGTTGGTGGCAAGCATGGCCGAAACGGTCTCCTCGATTTCGGCCGTGGCGGTACCCGTGTGCTGGGCCAAGCCGCGGATCTCGTTGGACATGGCCGGGGTGAAGCCCTGGCCCGTGCGCTCGCCGTGGGCCGTGTCCGTGGCGATGCGGTCGGCGGTCTCGCGGGTGCGCGTGGCCAGGTTGGAGACATTGGCCACCACGGAGCTCATTTCGCGGACGCTGGCGGCCAGAGCGTCTGCCACGTCGCGGGTGTAGCTGGCGGCCGAATGGGCGCCGCCCACCAGGCGTTCACCTTCGGCCGTGTCCTTGGCCATTTCCTTGAGACTGAAGAGCATGCCCTGCAGGGCGTGGCCCACCGAGTCGATGGCCGTCCGCATCTTGTCCGAGTTGGTGGCGATGGCGTTCATGTCCACCGCCAGGCGGTCCACGGCCAGGGAGACATCCTCCAGATCCACCGGCGAGGTGTAGGGCTGGGGCGGCATGTCCGGTGCGATGGCCGGTATGGGGGGCATAGCCGGACGAGCGGCCAGGGGGGATAGCGACCGCATCACCGGTGCCTCGGGGGCCGCGGCGTCGGGAGCGGTGTCCTTGGTACCGGCAGTTTCCGCCGGCGTCTTCACCAGACGCCGGCCGACCATGAGGAGGCCCAGCAACGCGGCCAGACCGACGGTCAGGGTCCGGGCCGATTTGGAGCGCCCTGAGCGGCCCATCGCCGCCGCCTGCAGGGCCGTATCCACGCCGGCCAGTTGCCGGGTCAGGGTCGGTTCGCCTTCTTCGAGACCGTTGAGGGCCGCCTGGCCCGATGCGCTGTAGGCGGAGAAGGAGCCCGCTGCCAGGTCCGCCAGAGGCACGCCGATGCGGCGCCAGGTATCCACGGTCTGGGCCAGGGCCTCGTGCACGGCCTTGTCCTTGGCCGGATCCACGTGGACGGAGGAGCCGTCGGCGCGCTCCACCAGGCCGCCGTTGATCAGGGCGCTCAGGGTACGGTCGAAGCGGAGGATGCTGGCGCCGAGGCGCTCGCGGGCCGCATTGACGTCGGCCAGATCGGCGGCCGAGGCCAGATCCCGGGCATCGCGCTGGAGTTCGGCCAGGACGGCGCCCTGGCCCGACGCCAGTTCGAGCCCGGCGGCGTCGGTGGTGCCCCTTCCCCCGTTCCAGGCGAGGATGGAGGCTCCGACGAGCAATAGCGCGGCGGCTCCGGTTGTGATGTTCAGCAAACGGCGCGTGGACATGGGACATCCCTCCGTGGAATGACGCGTTCCGGGCCGGGGGCCCGTTCCTTCCTCTCCCTTATCGGTCCCTACGTGTTCCGGTTTACCCGATTTACGGGTGTTTTTCCTGACACCGTGCTATGCTGCCGCCTTCGCCAAATCTACCGGACCGTTCAAGACCAAGGAGACGGACCATGAGGTTCGATCGTGTGATGATGATGATGACGCTGATCCTGGCCCTCGCCCTGGCCGGTTGTGGAGGATCCTACGACGGCGAAACGCCGCCGCCGCCCCCGCCGGCCGCCGATGCGCCCCCGCCGCCGACGGCGCAGAAGATCGCCATCGAGACCCTCGACGACCTGCCCAGCCACAGCTACCCCCTGGACGGCACAGTCACCGACCTGATGAACGACCCGACGGCCCTGGACGCCCTGCGGAAGGCCTTCAAGGCCGACGTGGAGAACGACCTGGCCACCTACGACATCACCGACGAAGCCACCCTGCAGGGCAAGTACGGTTCCCTGGCCACCGTGGCCATGCTCGAAGGCCGTGACGTGGATGTCCTCACCTGGCTCGACAAGTCCCGCGCCCTGGAGGACAAGGAGGCCGCGCGCCTCATGCAGGGCATGACCACCCGCTCCCTGGTCGCCGCGCGGCAGAAGGTGGGGTCGAACGCTGACGAGAGCGTTCTCCACGCCGCCTTCAAGGAGGAACTCTCCTCCCGCGCCGCCGCACTGCCCTGGGACACGGTCCAGGACAACATCAAGGCCGGCAAGGGCCGCGCCGAGTTCATGAGCGCGAACCTGCTCATGGGCATCGTCCAGTCCAACCTGGAACCCGCCGTGGCCAAGACCGGCGCCCTGAGTGCCGACCAGGCCGGCCAGGTTCTCGGCATTCGCAACGCCATCGACACCATGCTGCCGTTGAACCCGGTCGTGGCCGAGGTGTACGGCGCCCTCGTCGCCGCCAACCAGGTAGAGAAAGTGGACATCTGGGCTGCTCGCGAGGTCACCTTCGAGGTCGGCGGGGACCAGGCTCCGGTGGTCGTCGGCATCTGGGATTCGGGCGTGGACGCAGGCGTCTTCGGCGACGGTATGTGGACCAACGCGGCCGAAGCCCGCGACGGCGCCGACACCGACGGCAACGGCTTCGTGGACGACGTCCACGGCATCGCCTTCGACCTGGACGGCGTGGCCAACCCCCACATGCTGCATCCGCTGGGCGACCAGGAGGGCAAGCTCGACCTGGCCTTCCAGTACATGCAGGGCTTCCAGGACCTGACCTCGGCCATCGACAGCGACGACGCCACGGCGGTCAAGAAGACCTTGAGCTCCCTGCCTCCCGAGGAGATGGGCGACTTCCTGACCACTCTCGGCTTCGGCGGCCTCTACGCCCACGGGACCCACGTGGCAGGCATCGCCTCCCGCGGCAATCCCTACGCCGACCTGCTCATTGCGCGCATCACCTTCGACTACCACCGGATCCCCCAGGCCATGACCATGGAGACGGCCCAGCGCATGGCCGACGGCTACGTGGCCACCACCGCCTACTTCGCCGCGGCCAACGTGCGCTGCGTGAACATGAGCTGGGGCTGGACCTTCAAGGAGATCGAGGGCGGGCTCGAGGCCAACGGCGTCGGCGCCGACGCCGAGGAACGCGCCAAGATGGCCCGCGAGATGATCGACGTCCTGGCCGACGGCCTGCGCACATCCATGGAGACCCAGCCGGGTATCCTTTTCATCACCGCCGCCGGCAACGACGACAACGACGTGGAGTTCGACGTGGTTATTCCCTCGAACTTCGACCTGCCGAACCTCATGGTCATCGGCGCGGTGGACCAGGCTGGCGACCCCACCGGGTTCACCAGTGGCGGCCGTCTGGTGAAGGTCTATGCCAACGGCTTCCAGGTGCCGAGCTACGTGCCCGGCGGCGCGACCATGAAGATGTCGGGCACATCCATGGCCTCGCCCAACGTCTGCAACGCCGCGGCCAAGCTGTTCACCCTGGACCCGTCGCTGTCCGCGGTCGCGGTGCGCGCACTCATCGAGAAGGGCGCGGACCCGAACCCGGACCACCCGGACATCCTGCTGCTGAACACGAAGAAGTCGGCGGAGTTGATGGGGGGCTGA
>JAAEQC010000179.1 GCA_024231905.1 bacterium
CGGGAGAAAATAGGGAAATCATCACTGAGCAAGTGTTTTCCTGCATATACAGGTGGGCATTTGTCTCCCAAAAGGCAGCCAGTAATTAGCAGGCAGTAAGGGGTTTCAGGCAGTGACGATTTTGAAGAGGCATCCACATACGAGAAACAGAAGTTCCAGGAAGCATCCGGGGATCGGGAGCTCGTCCTGCACATGACCACTGTGACTGATACTGTCGGCATGCAGGTGTTGTTCAGAGCAGTCAGCATAATGATCATCGCTGACACCCTCAACCGAACTGAACTGAACTGAACTGAACTGAACTGAGCTGAACTGAACTGAACTGAACTGAACTGAACTCCTGAACTGAACTGAACTGAACTGAACTGAACTGAACTGAACTGAACTGAACTGAACTGAACTAAACTGAACTGAACTGAACTGAACTGAACTGAACTGAACTCAACCCCTGAACTGAACTGAACTGAACTGAACTGAACTGCACTCCTGAACTGAACTGAACTGAACTGAACTGAACTTCCGAACTGAACTGAACTGAACTGA
>JAAEQC010000180.1 GCA_024231905.1 bacterium
GAAGTAGCGCAGCACCCCATAGCCGAATCCGCGGTGAGGGACGGCCTTGCGCTGCTCCGCGATCGCCACCGCCCCCTGCCATGGCCCGCCCCCGGGCCATGCCAGCAAAACCGGATAGGAGGTCGCGAACCAGCCCACGGTGCGGCTGACGTCGACGCTCCCGGGGAACGGTCCGCGGCCGTGATCGAGCAAGTAGACCACCTGGTGATCGCATCCGGTCCACTCGACGAGGGCTCCGAGTGGGCCGGCGAGCAGGAGATCGCGGGTGTCGAGGCCGTGACGCCGTGGCAGCTCGCTCAGGAGCGCACGGCTCGAGGGCTCGTCTAGCTCGATGCGTAGCTTGCGCGCGGAGCTCTTGATGTTGGGGCCGAGCACCTCGTCGAGAGGGATCTCGGCCGCCTCGGACCAGGGCTGGTCGACCCAGAGCTCGATCTCCTGCGCACGCTCCGGGGCCTTGAGGTAGCAGTCGAGGGCGGCGGTCCATTCGGTCAGCGAGGCGGTTGGCGGCGGCAGGTCGGTCGGCTGCCCCGCGAGCCGCTGCTGGTAGGCGGTCCACAGATCGGCGAGGAAGAGCTGGAAGGACGCGGCGTCGAGCACCAGGTGGTGGACGAGAATCAGCAGGCGGTC
>JAAEQC010000181.1 GCA_024231905.1 bacterium
ATGATGGTGCTGGAGGAGTCGATGATCAAGCCGCTTGCCGGGTCGATCAGCTCCAGGGTGACCTCGATACCTGGCAGCGGCGTGGCCACCAGGCTGTCAAGGGTCCCGGTTACCTGCAACGGCTGCGGGGGCTGAACCTGGGCGGGATTCACGGCCAGGTCGGCGCTCATGCTCTGCTCGGGCGCGACGACATGGAAGGAGATCTGCTCTTCGGCCGAGTTGCCGGCACAATCCTCGGCTGTGATCGTTAGCAGGTGGTCGCCAGTCAGGTCGACCCGGAAAGTGGAGGCGACAGGCTCGCCGTCGAGCAGGGCCTTGCTGGTGCTCAGGTTGCCATCGGTGGCACTCCAGGTCACGCTCATGCCCAACACGTGAGTCTCTCCCTCGGCAACACCGTCTACAGTGATCTCCGGGGCGGTGGTGTCGATGATGAAGGTCCGGGTGGACTGGGCCTGATGACCGCAGTCGTCTTCGGCAATGATGATCAGCTCGTGACTGCCC
The DNA here is from genome assembly GCA_024231905.1 of bacterium. Lineage (GTDB taxonomy): Bacteria > Krumholzibacteriota > Krumholzibacteriia > LZORAL124-64-63 > LZORAL124-64-63 > JAAEQC01. The sequence goes on from JAAEQC010000181.1 coordinate 502, forward strand.
TCGTCACTTACCGTGTCGCCTGAGGCAAAGGCCAGTCCGTTGAGGGTTGCCGTTACCGAGGCGAGATGATCGTCAGTGGCAGCAAAGGTTATGGTGACGGCTTCGGCCCGGCAGCTGCCCTCGGCCGGGGCGTTGGTCGTGATCTCGGGCGGGTCCGGGTCAACGTCGATGTCGACCCCTGATGGTGGTGAGGAGTTGGCCTCGCCGTCGACTGCGACAATCGCCAGGTGATGGAGGCCAGCTTCGCCGGTCCCGAAGTCCAGGGTGGTTCCAAACAGATCGTTGCCAAGTGGCTGTAGCGTTATGTCGGGTCCGTCGTCAACGTTCAGGGTTACCCGGTCTATGCCGCTCAGGGCGTCGGTTGCCCGGACCCTGACCTCAACGGCGTCGCAGGCAAGACCTGGCAGTGGTTCGAGGAGCGACAGGATGGGCGGGGTAGGAGCCACGACCGCGAAGCTGGTTGTCGTGAGCTCGGTGGCAAAGGCGTGGCCGTTGGCCTCGCCGGAGACGCTGAGGCGTAGGTGGTACGGCTGCAGGCCAAGGGAAGCCGTGGCAAAGCTATGCGGCACTG
>JAAEQC010000182.1 GCA_024231905.1 bacterium
GCCCACGTTCATCGACGGGTTCCTGGGAGGTGGTGCGGCTTCTCTCTATGCGAAGGCCCGCGGCTACCGCGTCCTGTGCAATGACGTCGCCCTGCGCAGCTACGTCGTCGGCAAGGCCCTCATCGAGAACCACCAGTGCCGCCTGACCCACGACGACCTCGTGAAGTTGTCTGTCCCGACCAAGGAGGCCGGCTATGCAGAAAGAGCCCTCGCCCCAGACGTCTTTCCTGTTGCTCACGCTCGTCATCTTGACCGCGTTCTGGTTAACGCTGCTGGCCTTAGCGGTGGGAGACGGTGGCTGGCTCAGTTGCTCGTTACCAAGCACGCCCTGCGCCTGAGGCCCATGGGCAATTTCGGCGCCAAGACCGTCATGAAGCAGGCCGCGGCCGGCGACTGGGAGGATATGAATCCTCACTACGTGAAGGACCTCGTGAACCGCGGACTCCCTCGCCATCCCATCCGGCTCGCGGAGAAGCTCATCCCGCAGATCAACGCCGGAGTGTTCAGCAACGGAAAGCAGAACGAGGCCCACCAACGGGACGTGCTGGAGTTCCTCGGTAAGGTGGAGGGGGATATCTGCTACTTGGATCCTCCGTACTCATCAACCCAATCGTACGAGAGGGCCATGAAGCCGCTCGACGAGCTTCTCCATGGCGGTCCCCTGCCTGCCGTCTCGAACCCCTATTCGAGTCAGGAGCCGGAGAAGGTGCTGCCGCCGCTGTTCGAGGCTGCGGGACATGTCCCGGTGCTGGTCCTCAGCTACGGGAACCAGAGGATCGACCTGGCCGGCCTGATGGACCTCATGCGTCGGCACGGCAGGGACGTGACGGGCCGGGCGATCAGCTATGTGCACTGTACGGGACTCGCAGGCGAAGAGAGCAGGAAGAAGAACCAGGAGCTGCTCGTGATTGGGAGGCTGAAGTGATGGATGTAGTCGAGATCCCCGTCGACTTCCTGGAGCCCAACGGCTGGAAC
>JAAEQC010000183.1 GCA_024231905.1 bacterium
GAAGAGGGGCGGCTCCAGGGATCCGGGCTGCAACACCACCAGAGACGAGTACTGGGCCTCCTCACCCCCACGGCGCAGCTCCTGCGTCAGCAGCTCGACGCTCGGGGCTTCGAAGAGGATCGACAGCGGCAGGTTGACGCCCAAGTACCTGGTCGGTTTTTCGCCTTTGCCGGCGTTTCGGGACCTGAAGCCCGAAGCGTATCGGAAGAAAGTGACGACGCTCGTCCGGGATATCGAAGACGATGGGGCACGAGATCGCGGGAAGCGTCCGGTATTGGGACTCGAGAAGATCCTGAGTCAGGATCGGTTCAAGGCTCCCTCCAAGGACCCCTCCAAGACCCCCAAGAAATCACCACGACCGCGGTTCCATGTGGACAGCCACGAGGCAAGAGCCGCTCTATGGAGCGAGTTCAACGCGTTTGTGGCCGACTACGGCGTGGCCGCGGAGGCGCTGCTGTCGGGGCGGCTGGACGCGGTCTCGTGGGTTCCGGTAGGAAGCTACCTGCCCGCGATGGTCGTCGTCGGGGATCCCGCTCCCCCGGTGGGACCGCCGCCGCCTACACGAGAGGTTACGGAGCTGAAGCCGGGGATCGTGGAACGAGGTGAGATCCCGGTGGTCGAGATTCCGGGAAGATGGCAAGCCGCGGATCCGCCGCAGCCGCAGGCTCGGGAGGAACCGCGGGCACGCGGCCAGCCTC
>JAAEQC010000184.1 GCA_024231905.1 bacterium
CAGGCTGCCGAGATCAACGCGGGGCGAGGTGAGGACTTGCGACTTGGCCCCTACGTGCTGAAGGCAAAATTGTCTTCCTTGGGCTACGCCCGACGATACGCCGTCCGGCATGTCCAGTCGGGCGATTGTGTCGAACTGTTGGTGGTCGAGGGCCTGAGCAATGATCGCCAGGAGGACGCGATCGAATCTCTGGCGTCGGTAACCAAGCGGGCTTCCGAGTTGACTGCAGACGGATTGGCCCCCGCTTTGGAGTGCGGACACGAAGCCGGGCGAGCTTGGATCGCCATGCCAACCGTGTCAGGTCCGACGGCCACGGACCATGTCGTTCGGCACGGCCGGATGCCGCCGGAGGTCGTGTTGGAGATCGCACGGCAGATGGTGGCGGCGCTGACACATCTCGAACAGGTCGGCTTGGTTCACGGCGACGTGTCGGCGACGACGGCGGTGTTGACTGAGCAAGGCCGGGCCGTGTTGCTGGCCCCGGGCTTGCGGCCGATTGTACGACCGGCCGAAGGGTTTGCTCACACCGACCTCGCGCCCGAGTACTACGACTCAGTGGCCCCCGAGCAGATCGACGGCGG
>JAAEQC010000185.1 GCA_024231905.1 bacterium
CGGCACTGGTGGTTCTCGATGAGGGCCTTGCCGACGACGTAGCTGCGCAGGGCGACGTCATTGCACAGGACGCGGTAGCCGCGGGCCTTCGCATAGAGAGAAGCCGCACCACCTCCCAGGAACCCGTCGATGAACGTGGGCGCCTGGTCGGGCGAGGGAAGGTCTTTGAATATCGGGCCCACAAGCCGCCGCTTTCCGCCCGGATACGACGGTAGCGCGTTGTTCATCTTCATGAGGTCCACCTCCTGGTTGCGGGAGTGCTGCGGGTAGTGTGCGGGTAGTTTGCGGGGAAGGATTTCGACCATTCCCCGCACCCCAACCACCTGTCGTATAGGGGGTTAAGTCCCGCTGCGGGGAATTGCGGGTAGTTTTTCGGGGTTACTCCTCGTGTGCGCGCGTGTGCGTGGGTGCGCGCGCGTGCGGGGTATAGGAAACATCCCGCAACTACCCGCAAACGCTCTAAACGATTATTTGTGTGAGAGTTACGCTGCGGGTAGTTGTCAAAAAACATCCCGCAGACTACCCGCAACTCCCCGCAAGAAATCTTCAAGACTTGGCCTCCTGATCGCTGTAGAGCGCAGGCTGATTTTCCCCTAAACGATAGACCCGGCTCTTGTTATGGCGGTTGGTGCCGATTCCGACGGTCAGATCCCCGAACCGGCGGCCGCGGATCATGGACAAACATTTCCCGAGCTTGATGCGTCGTCCTTGGGGCGACGTTCCGGTGGTCGCGAACGGGATCATGTCCTCTTCGTCAGCGAGGGCGAGCAGGTCGCCGGCCGACACCGGCCGCCCGCCATACCGGTTGTGCCAGGCGGTCACGAATGCTTTCCACTCCTGGGACTCGGAGTCGGCGTTGGCGTAGAACTCGTCCGTGTCGGCGAGGAACCCCGGCACGCCGATGCGGCTGAGCATGCCGCCCATGTACCGGGACCATTCTTCAAACGACCCCAGCGTGTCCTGTCCGAACTCCGCGCCGGAGGCGACCCAATCCTGGATCAGGATCAGGACCGCCCGGATGAGCTGCTGACGGTTCTGCTTGACCCATTCCCTGATCGGATCGTGCTTGAAACCGCTCCGCTTCCACGGTTGCTCTTCCCCGGTGTCGATCCGGATGCGCACGCAGCGGCGGGCGATTTCCATGCTGAGTTTGGGGTTGTTGGACGACACGAGCCACAGAGCGCGGTTAGGGAACTTGACCATCTGGGTCTTGCCCAGGATGCGGTCGGACCAGAGTTCAGTCGTAATCGCGGAAGCCACCTGGCTGGACTCGAGCCCGTCCTTGATGTTGTCGATCGAGATGACAGGCGTTCCGGTGCTGAGCAAGGCGGTCAGCTTCTTGCGACTCTCTTCCTCGTTGCCCGTGAGCGTGGTGCTTGTGGCCGCGTCTCCCTGCGCCACGATGTTCACCAATTCGCCGAGCAGACTCTTGCCTGAGCCCGGGGTCGGCGCCTCGAGTAGATGGATGGGCGTGGGGCCGTCAAACATCCGGCGGGTAAAGGGCAGAAACAGAGCGGCCACTGCATGGGCACGGTCCGACTCCGCGGCGAACGGGAAGTCGACGAACAAGTCGTCGAGGATCAAGGACCGGGCTGCTGCGACCTCGTCCTCGGACGGGAAGCGCGGGATGTCGTTTGCGTCCTGGCCGCTGCATGCCAGCCAGAGGCGCGAAGGAGCATGGAATCCCAACTCGGACACCAACCGCCAGTCGTGGTCGAACACGGGCGTCGAGACGACCGCCTCCAAGCGCGGCAGGTCCGGGCGCGGATTCACGAGCAGGTCGTGCGCCACCTCCTTGGGCGGCCTGACGTGCGCGGTCTTGTCTCCACGGGTCCTGGTCCAGTCGGCAACTGCCGCTAGCAGGCCTGTCGCCATGTGCTCGTCGAGTGTCTGGATCTGCGGGCCATAGCCCATGTCCCTGACGCGAGAGAGCGAGCCGCTGGTGACGAAGAGTCCGGGCGGGTCGTTTTCCGCCAGGACTGCCGCCCAGCCGTCCGCAATGATCTCCCGCAAAGGACGGTCGTGTGTCTCGATCACCGGCAGCGTGGCCGTGCCAGCGTCGCCGGTGTCCGGCGCGTACGGTCCGGCATCTGCGACAAGAGCCTCGAGGTCCTGCCTCGTACCCCCCGCATTCAGCCAGTCGCTGACGTCCCCCTTATCGGGTAGGCCGGGTAGGTGAACGATCCGGACCGACGCGGCTGTTCCGACAAGCGAATCGGCGATCCGTACGGCGTGCTTGCGGCCCGGATCATCGTTGTCGGACAGGATCACGACGTCACGACCGGCCAGGGTGGCGGAGTACTTCTGGAGCCACTTGCCGGCACCACCGGGACTCGTCGTGGCCAAGAGACCGAGATCCCCTAAACGATCGGCATCCTTCTCGCCCTCGACGATGTAGACCGGCTCGTGCGGCCGAGCGAGGATCTCGGGCAACCGGTACAGGACTCGGCTGACACCCTTGAGATTCCACACCCAGCCGCCGTTACCGTCGGGCCGGCGCTGGGAGAACTTCTTGGGTGGTTTTCGGACCACCTGGAAGAGCAGGGTGCCGTCTTTGTCCCTGTAGTCATAGGTGGTCAGCTCGCTGGCGCCGCCACCCGGACTCGCGATGTTGAGTTCGTCGCCTAGCGCGACTAGAGAATCCCTAAACGACAGGTCCCGTGTCTTGGCGATGTAGTCGAAGACCGTGCCGTCGCCACAGCCCGCCTGACACTTCCAGGAGCCGGTAGCCCTCTCATAGGCGAACGAGGGGTTGTGGTCCTCGTGGAACGGGCACAGGGCTACGTCCCAGCCGTTCGTCGACGGCTTCCGGCCCTCGAGGTCCGCGTACACGAAGCTGAAGTCGTCGCGAGCGTCGAGAATGGCCTGCTTGTAGTCCGCCCACGGGCTAGGTGAGGTGCTCATGGCGCACCTCCGCGTGGCGGTATTTCCAGAACATCTCGAGCAGCTTGCCGGTGAGCGCCTGGCCGTGCGTCCGGTCCCCGGCGAAGAACACAGGGACCCTGTACCTGACGCTCCAGGCCAGGAGCGAACCGATGGCCGATCGGGGATTCATCTTGGAATGAGGCGGCCGGCGCAAGAACCCGGGGACGGAGTCCTCGACGACGACAGCCGCATAGTCGAGTCCCGCGAGCCGCTCCCACTCCCGCCGAAACCGGGCCCGGCCCTGGCCGAGGCTGCCGTACGCATCGGCCTTGGTCTTCCGCTCAATCGCGACCTGGTCTTCCAGGCCCTCCAGGGAGTAATCCCCCGTGGACAGGGTTTTTACAACTGCCCCGGGGAACTCGTAGGGAAGCTGCTCCCTGGTGTCGATTGCGATAGTGAATCCGTCCACGTCGGCCGTCCTTGTCCGGGGTCTACCCTAAAAAGGGGTGTTAGAGCTCTCCCCGGGGACACGGTCGTAGCCGTCGAACGGAATCCGGTTGGCTACCTTGGCCTGGCCGCGGTCGTCCTCGTACTCCTCCTGGTAGGTCGTGACCAGTGCCCGCTTCTCCAGCAGCATGGTCGGGTCCAGGTCCACGGCCCCAGACACGTCCAGGCCGAAGCTTGAGCAAATCAGCTTCACCCGGGACATGGCCTTCGTGCTGAACACGAGATTGTCGAATATCAGACGGCCGTCGTGCTCACCGCCGTCAACCTGGAGCCGGAGCTTCCACATCTCGTCGCCGGCACGGGTAGTGTCCGATTCGATGTCCACGACACGGACCACGTGCTCGCCATCGGGGATCGGCGAGTACTCGTCGACATCATTCACCTGATCGAAGTTGATTCTCGGCATCTTCAGTCTCCTTGGTTTGGGGTGTGGCCGCGGTGGTGCTCGTACTATCCGCAGCCTGGAGTTTCGTGATGATCAAGTCGGCGTTCTCGGCCGTGAGATCCTCGAGCCGAGCTGCGCCGTAGGCAGCAAGGCGTTCTTTCACCGTCTCCTGCTTCATACCGGAAGCGGCGATGAAGTGTCGGAGGATTTCGAGCTTGTCAGGGGCGACCATCTGGACGGGAACGGCCTTCCGCCCCAGGGATTCTTCCCCTAAACGATCTTCGAGGATCTGGTAGCTGACCTCGAATTGGCCTCGGGGGAGTTTGTTGGTCCGGTCCTTGAGGTTTTCGGCCATGAAGCGGCCGTCGTCTCGGTAGAGGTGGAGGATCGTGTCGAACATGTAGGGCAGCGACTTCTCGCCATCGAAAGTCTCACCCACCGATTTCATGAACCCATGATCGGCGTAATGTGCTTTCTTCCTTGCGGTTACAATGACGTTCATGTCCAGGGCGATCAGTTTTCTGATTAGCTCTTTCCACTCCGCCTTGATGGTCATCCAGTCCCGGGCTTGGAACGAATAGAACTCGAGCCGATGGCCTTTCGACCCCTTGTTCCGGCGCATGAAGATCTCGCTCCACTTGGCCTGGAGCGATTCCCAGTAGACCGTTATCGGATCGATCACGAGGGTGCGGTAACCGTGCTCGTGAGTGAGCAGCCAGTCGACCGTCTCTGCGATCTCGTCAGCGGTCGTAGCCTTCAAGACGTCGAAGGTGAAATCGCCACCATAGTGTTCTGCTCCGCCCTCCATATCGATCACCGCTGGGGCGGGATGCTGGATAGCGAGAGTTGTCTTGCCCGAGCCACTTTCGCCATAGACCAACATCTTCAGCCGCCGGCTCGTGGACTTGGCGGGAGTGAACGGCGAACCGCTTCCGGTAATCGACAGCGTCATCGGCTCGCCTCTTCCTTGCGACGCGAGCATTGGCACCGGTGCACCTCAGGCCACACCTCGACCTCGAACCCGTCGTCACCCCTCTCGAGCAGTAGGAATTCGGTGAACACCCGGGCAATGCTCTCGCTGGCTTCGCTGCCAGAACTGACTCGGCAGACGCGCGTGTCATGGTCGACGTCGAAGTCCGCGTCGATACGGACTCTCGCCCGTCCGTGGATCCCCTCAGCCGCGATGACTGCCATGAGAAGGGTGTTCTCGACATCTGCCATGTCGGCGCCTTCGGGGAACTGATAGCGGTAGTGACCGTCGTTCATGGCCAACCTCCATGGTTTCGTGGAAGCGCCGCCTCACCACGACGCCCTTTCCACCTACTTACCGGAGGCGCGGTCAATGTGTCGGACGTATTCTGGGCCCATACCCTTTTTCCACTAAACGACGGCGGATCTCGGCCAGGCGGGCGTAGATCGTCGAGCGCGAGACACCGAAGTCGCGGGCGAGCTCTGTAATCTCCCGTTCTTCACGGAGACCGGCACAGATCGCGCAGTGCTGGTCCGGTAGCGGGGAGAGGACGGTCTCGAGATCAATCCGCAGAGTGAGTCGCCCTTCCTCCGTGGCGCCCGTCCCTGGGGCCATAAATCGATCACCCACCGGCGCGGCGTCGCCCCCGCCACCGATTTCCTCGTCCAAAGAGACTGCCGTCTTGCGGTAATCTCGCTTTTGGGCCGTCCGTTCTGCGATGATGGTCCGCACTTTATTGATGATGAGCCGTGATGCAAAAGTCCGGCGGCTGGAGCGGGCCGGCTTGTGCTTCGGAAGCCGACGTAGCAGGTCGAGCCGGAGTTCTTGGCTCAAATCCTCCACGTCCGACTCCGTCAGTCCGTACTGCCCTACAACCTCTCTGATCGCCCACTTGATTCGCTCTTCCAAGTACTTCCCGTCTGGGTCCCAGGCCGTATCGACAGCCATATCCGCCTCCTCGTTGGCGAGGCGGAGGGCGCGTGGGTACTGTCGAAACGGCTCGGTGTCCGACATGCGAGAGCGGAGTCCGCGCAGGTGGCCTTTCGGCAGCACCCACGACAGCCTCCGCTTCGCGGCTAGTCAGTCGTCTGGTGTGACTATTCGATCTGCGCGACCCCTATTCCGGGTCTTCGACCTCCATTTTGAACGGCAGGCCGTGGCGAACTTCGACCCGGGCGATGCGCCGGCAGTACAGACCCTGGAGGGTTTCAATGAACTCGATGACCTCGGCGGGTAGCGCGAAGTCTTCACGGGCGATCTCGGATCGAGGGGAGTTGTCTCCTGGAAAGCGGAAGGTGGCGACGCTCTCGAAGTCTTCGAACAGTTCAGGTTCTCCGTCGACAACCCGGAGATTCGTCAGCGTTCCGAAGTTGAGCCGCTGCATCCGGCGGACCAGTTCCTGCCACTTTGGAGATAGCTCTGCGAATCGAGTTGGTCGGTTTGCCATTTCTAGCCTCCAATGAAATGCCCCCAAGAGGTCGGTCCCGCGTAGGATCC
>JAAEQC010000186.1 GCA_024231905.1 bacterium
CCCGTGAAGGGAAGGAGGTGCTCGGCCAGCTGGCGGCGGCTGTCCGGGGTTGAGTCCGCCCACCGCCGCTCGTCCGCGAGCTGGTGAAACCCCGCCGGCAGGGTGGGGTCCCGGAACGGCGCCCTGGAGCCGTCGGGCTCCGGGCCGAACCGCAGACTCAGGCCGGCGATGGTACGGCCGACGACGTTTTCACGCTCTTGGAGCAGCAGGGGGTCATTGTCCCGGCCCCGAACCGTGATCATGAGGAATTCCCCCGTGTGCGCCCGGGCCATCAGGGCGTGCTCCTTCCCAGGCCGGCCCGCCACCTTCCCCTGGACCGTCCGGCCGAGTAGACGGAGACGCCTTATGCACTGCTTAACAGCCTCGTCGGTGAGGACTGTGTCCAGCCCGCGCTCCTGGACGGCGTGGCTGAGGACATCCATGAGGGAGAGGTAGTCGATGACGAAGCCGCAGAGCCGCCAGGTACGGATGTCGGCCAGGACGTCGTGCAGTGCCTGCGCGTCTGCCAGGTCCTTGGGCGTCCACTTGCAGGCCGCCTGGTCCCTGCCCAGGGCCATGTCCAGGGTGACCAGGCAGAAGACGGGCCAGGACCGCCACAGGACGCACAGCTCCCGGAGACGCGCCGCCGCCCACCGGATGTTGTGGGCCCGGGGCATGGCGAGCAAACGGGGGGCGTGGTCGGTGGTGGTGGGGCTGGGGAGCAGGACGCCGGCCTCCGGGAAGTCCTCCAGAAGCCGGACCATCATCCGCCGGCGCTTGTCGGACGCGAGCCAGGTCCGAAGCTCCGCGACCAGCACGTACAGCCCCTGGTACGGCGCGGAGGCGAGCAGGCCGTCCTCCACGGCGTGCATCCCCCGGTGCGCGGGATC
>JAAEQC010000187.1 GCA_024231905.1 bacterium
GCTTTCAAGAAAAAGAATTTCCCTGAGGTTGAGCCGACTTGAAGCCGGCTCGTGGGCGAAGCCCACGAATGGACGCTTCGCGTCTTAAGGGGGGACTTCGTCCCCCGGGCCGGCTGGAAGCCGGCGCTCCCGCCGGTAAATCTACCATTTCCCAGGCCAGTTCCTATGAAGAGATGGGCGAGTACTGGGACCATCACGACGCGGGGGAAGTCTGGAACCAGCCGAAGCCTGCGGAGTTCGATGTCGATATCCGGCGCGAACGAACCTACTACTCCATCGGTCGCGCTCTCTCGGAAAAACTCGTGCAGATCGCACGGGGTCAGGGAATCAGCGCCGAGACCCTTCTGAACCTATGGATTTTAGGATACTTGCGAAACATCAGGCACCCAACAGAGTGCGCCTTAAAGGCAGGCTACGTCGTCAGTATCCTATTCTGCATTGGCCGTAGACGCTCCCGCCACTGGACCGTACAAGGATATTGACGGGGGGGCACCGACGCCCCACCGGAGACCAAGGGAGCGAACCGAGCGATGAGCCGACCACCCCTGCTTTGCGTTTTTTCTCTGCTGAGCGGCCTCCTCAGTTCGCCGCTTTTAGCGGACGACGAACCGCTGTGGCTGCGCAATCCGGCGATCTCCCCGGATGGAACGGCCATCGTCTTCTCCTTCCAGGGGGATCTCTATCGGGTCCCGAGCGGCGGGGGTCTGGCGCGGCCGTTGGCGCTTTCCGATGCGCGGGAGAGGCGCCCCGTCTTCTCGCCGGACGGCCGGTGGCTGGCCTTCGCCTCCGACCGCTACGGCAACGAAGACGTGTTCGTGATGGCGGCCGAAGGCGGCCCGGCCCGGCGCCTGACCTTCTACTCCGAGTTCGACTTTCCAGCGGACTTCACCCCCGACGGCAGCGCCGTCCTCTTCGTCTCGTTGCGGCCCGACGCGGCCACCGCCGAGTTTCCATCCTTGCCCCACCTCTACCAGGTGCCCCGCGAGGGGGGCCGGGTCCGGCAACGGTTGAGCACGCCGACGGCCGCTGCCCGACTCGTGGACGCAGAGCGCGTCGTCTACCACGAGCTCAAGCCGACGGGATTCTTCCGCAAGCACGACACCTCGACCGCCGCCCGCGACCTGTGGCTCGTAAACCTGCGCACCGGGGAGTCCCGGCGGCTGACCACCTTTGCCGGCGAGGACCTCTATCCGGTGCCGGCGTCCGATGGGGACTCGATCTACTACGTCAGCGAGCAGGGTGGCAGCGGCAACGTTCACCGGCTGCGGCTCTCCGCCCCCGGTCGCTCCGAGCAGTTGACGCACTTCAAACACCATCCCATCCGCGACCTCAGTGCCGCCCGTGACGGCACCCTGTGTTTCAGCTTCGACGGCGGAATCTACACCCTGGTGCCGGGTCAGGAGCCGGTCCGGGTGCCGATCCGCCTCGCCGACCTGCACCCGCAAGGCATCCGGCAGCTGACGATGACCGACGGAGCCACGGAGATCGCGGTCTCGCCCAACGCCCGGGAGTTCGCCTTTTCCGTCCGCGGCGAAGTCTTCGTCACCTCGCGGAGTGGCACCACCCGGCGGCTCACCACGACCCCGGAAGAGGAGAGGTGGTTGAGCTTCCGTCCCGACGGGCGCGCGCTCCTCTACGCTTCCGAGCGCGGCGGTCGCTGGAACCTGTACGTCGCGGAGCTGGTGAACGAGCACGAGTCCACCTTTTTCAACGCCACCGAGATCGACGAGAAGCCGATCCTGGTTGCCGCCGCCGACGCCTACCAGCCGCAGTACTCCTCGGAC
>JAAEQC010000188.1 GCA_024231905.1 bacterium
ACTGGAGATCGTCCAGCCTGCGGCGGAGATCGTCCAGCCTGCGGGTCAGACGCTCGTCGACTGGGTGACGACCGAGTTCCGCTTTGCCGACGACGGTCGTCTGATCGCGGCGCTTCAGCCGGACGGCGGGCAGCGGGTCCACTGCTATCCCGATGGTGCCGTCCGTTTAAGCTACGCCACCTCGGGTCGTGGCAACGTCCAGGGTCGGGCCCCGCCCGAGGACGAGGACTCTTACCGCTATGAGTACAACGAGGGCGATGAGCTCGAGCGGATTATTCGCGAGTCCGAGGGGCAGATTGCCGAGTTGACCGTCGGCGCCCAGGGCCGCATCACCCACCGCAACGGCATCCCCTTTGCCTATGACCCGGTCGGACGCCGCACCGAAGACGATCGCTTCATCCACCGCTGGACGTGGCGGGGCGAACTCGCCACCGTCACCGTCAAAGACAGCTGGCCCGAAGGGGAAGTCAGCCCCTTCGCGAGCCACCAGATCCGCTACGAGTACGACGCTCTCGGCCGCCTGCTCTACCGCTGGCACGTCGGACCGCTGCCGGAAGGCGAAACCGACGACGCTCTCCGTCCCTTCATCGAGAAGCGAGCCTTTGTGTGGGAAGGCCGGACGCTTCTGGCCGAAGTCGGCTACGGCGATCCCGCGGAGACGCAGATCCGCTGGCGCAAGACCTACGTGCCGGGTGCGAGCGGCCTCGACGACGCGATGCAGGTCGCGGTCGAGGTCCTCGACATGCCCGGCTCGCCGTACCTGGGCAGCCGGCTTTACACCTATCTGCGAGATGAGCTGGGAACGGTGATTGGAGTGGTGGCGGAGGATGGGAGCGATCCTCAGCAGCCCCCATTGCTGGTCCGGTACCTCTACACGCCATACGGTGAGGTACATGCCGAGTCTGAACCTGAGCTGTGGCACGTACGATTCGACAACGAGGTCAGCAGTGTCGAGACCGCGGCGGGTACGGTAGAGCAGAGCATCGCCGATCCTGCGGTGAGCGCCGCGGGTGCACTGCGCATCAGCCTGTCGGTTCCGATTGTCGATGGCTCCTTGCCCGCAGGCGTGTTGGTGGAACAGCTGCAAGCCGGCGGCGGCTGGGTGCCGGTCGATGCAGCGGAGCTCGTCGTGAGCCATGACACCGCGGAGCCGGCCGACCTCCTGGTGCTCCTACGGAGCGGCTGGCAGCGCGGCGTCTCGTACCGGGTGGAGCTGACACCGTCGCTTGTCGACGGCGCGGGCCGTAACTTCGGGGCCAATGAGA
>JAAEQC010000189.1 GCA_024231905.1 bacterium
CTGGTGGAGGCGAAGGGTATAGCGGTATGGCAACGGGGTGCCGGTGACGGTATTTCGGAAGGAAGCCGCCCTGCCAAGGCAGGGTACCGCGAAGGTACGGGGTGACGTACAGAAATCGGGTATAAGGCGTCCACGCCGGGACGAGTCTGCACAACAAGACGAAGTCCTCTATCCATCTTAAGGCGTGTCCGTAAACCCGGCATTCACGTACCGAAAGACATGTGTTTACCCCGGGAGGTCTCTCATGTGCCACCGGATGCCGCGTGCGGCAGAAAATGGCTGAGGGCAGGGTGACCTGCTTTGATCGCATGAGAGAAGTCAGCAGAGGGCATAGTAACCGCAGGAAAACGAGCCGTGAATAACACACGGAGGACTCACCCCGGTGAAGGCCCGAACGGTGCCCGGACCAAATGGTACGGGTAAATGAAAACGATTATTAGGAGCATATCACTTATGGTTATAATGCAGCAGCCGCCTGAAATAACTGTAGCGTATTTGTTTACCGAACATCTGGCAGGTGGTCCCCAGCTCATGGAAATGATCCTTGAGAGGGGAAATATGTTTAAAGCATTAGCACGGGTTCGTGGCAATAAAGGGGCACCCGGTGTCGACAAGATGACCGTTGACCAACTACCGGGATACCTTAAACACCATTGGCCTAAAGTCAGGGA
>JAAEQC010000190.1 GCA_024231905.1 bacterium
CAAGCAAAGCAGCCTCTTCCTTTTTTTCCCAGGAATGTCAACACAACTCTCCAGCGTCGCGGATTCACGTCCTCGGCATGCCATGTCGCATTGCAATGTTGGTACCCACCAACCACATGGAGGGAGTTTCGGGCGGTGGTCTCGCCGCGTGATATGCGTTTCAGAAAAACGACACTTTCGAGAGCACTTAGGCCCTTAGGGAAGGCCATTGCCATAGGGTCCATTGTGTCATGGGGGCCATAGGGGCCATGGTGGTTATAGGGGCCATGGTGGCCATAGGGGCCATGGGGGCCATAGGAGCCAGAGGGACCATGAGGGTCATAGGGACCATGGGTGCCATAGGGGCCATGGTGGCAATATTGACCATAGGGGCCATGGGTGCCATAGGGGCCATGGGTGACACAGGGGCAATGGTGGCCATGGCGGCCATAGGGGCTATGGGGGCCACGGGGGCCATAGGGGCCATGGAGACCATAGGGGCCATAAGGGCCATGGTGGCCATGGGAGCCATGGGTGCCATAGGTGCTATGGTGGCAATAGGAGCCATAGGGGCCATGGTGACCATAGGGGCCATGGTGGTCATAGGGGCCATGGTGGCCATAGGGGCCATGGGGACCATAGGAGCCATAGGAGCCAATGGGGCCATAGTGGCCATGGGTGCCATAGTGGCCATGGTAGCCACATGGGCCATGGGTGCCATAGGGTCCATGATGGCCATGGTGGCCATAGGGAGCATGGGTGCCATGGTGGCCATAGGGACCATGGTGGCCATAGGGGCCATGGGGGCCATGGTGGCCGTAGAGACCATGGTGGCCATAGGGGCCATGGGGGCCATGGTAGCAATGGCGGCCATAGCATACATTGTCACCATGTAATCC
>JAAEQC010000191.1 GCA_024231905.1 bacterium
CCACTCCCCCGCCGATCATCCTCACCAGCGGCTGGAAGAACAGCGCCGCCAGCATACACACTCCAACGACGATCGCCGCCAGGCCGGTCCTCGCCCCGGCCGCGGCGCCGGTAATGGACTCGATGTAGCTAGTAACGGTGCTCGTGCCCAGGCAACCGCCGACCACCGTCCCGGCCGCGTCGGCCGTCAGGGCACGCTCGGCCGCGGGCAGCTTGCCGTCTTTGGTCATCAATTCCGCCCTGCTGCCGACGGCCACCAGCGTGCCGACCGTGTCGAACATATCCATGAACAGCAGGATGAACCCGAGCGTCAGCACCTGCGCCGCGTGCGGGCCGAACAGCTTGCCGCCAAGCGAGCCGAAGCCCTCGATGAATCCCGAGGCCGTGTCGCCCAGGCCGCCCGGAACGCCCATTATCCCCTGGTACGTGACTGCCTCGACGCCCCACATCCGCCCCACCGCCCATGTCCCGGCCGTGGTGATGAATATACCGAGCAGTATCGCCCCGCGAACGCCGAAGGCCATCAGCATCAGCGTAATGCCAAGTCCGCCAAGCGTAAGGGCGGCCACGTAGTTGCCGCTCAGGTCTGCCAGCGACATGAACGTCGCCGGGTTCGGCTGGATGAGGTTTCCCCACTCGAAGCCGATAAGCGCGATGAACAAGCCGATGCCCGCGGCGATGCCGCTTTTGAGCGAGTCCGGGATGGCGTTGAGCAGCATGGACCGCACGCCGAACTTCGCCAGCAGCAGGAAGATCACGCCCACCGCAACCGTCAGCGCCATCGCCTCCTGCCACGAGAGCTTGAAGCCCCCCGCCGCCGCGCCCACTCCGCAGAGCGTGAAGACGAAGAAGAAGTTCTCCCCCATCCCTGGCGCCAGCGCGATCGGATAGTTCGCCAGCACGCCCATGACGATGCACGCCACGGCCGAGGCTATGCACGTGGCCATGAACACGCCGTCGGGGTTCATCCCCGCCTTGGCAAGCACGGCCGGCTGAACGAAGAGGATGTAACTCATCGACATGAAGGTGGTCAGCCCGCCGACGACTTCCCTTGAGACCGTGCTGTGCCGCTGACGGATCTGAAAACTAATAGCCATGACGCCGCTCCTTGGATAACCAGGCCGAGACGACTACCCAGGATTGTTCACCACGGCGAGGTCCGTTGTCAACAGTATCCGCGCGACTCGGCCCCATGTTCCGCCTACGACTTCGACGCATTCCTCCAACCCGACGGTCATCGCGAGAAAAGGTAGAGTCGAGACGTGGCGCGGTGGCGGTGGGATCGGGGAGTGGCCGTTGGCCGGCGGCTTTCGCCTGGGTGCCGGTGCCTTAGTTCGATCCATGACTCCGTCTCCACATCCCGCTCATCGAACCGGACGTGCGGTTTTCCCGCATCCGGCTCTCGGACAAGACTTCATGCGTTCGCACGCGGATAGCTACGCCGAAGCAAAGGAAGTCGCACCAGACCGAGATTCTCGTTTAAGTACCGGTCGTGGTATCGCGAATACCCGCCGCTCGACACCTTATGCTTCTCGCACAGCCACCGGCGGAGCCGCGACGTCACGTGGGCGTCCACGGCACGGTACGCCTTGCTGACCGGACCCAGGCAGAAGTAGTTCGACCAACCGCCAAGCAAACGGTTAAGCCGGACTGTCAGCACCTGTGCGTCCAGTAGCAAAGTTCGGCGCGAGGTCATCTCGCTGATCCGGGCGAACAACGCCTGGACTTTCTTCTTCGACGGGCGAGTGCCAACGTAGGCATGGCCCGTACGAGGCGAGTAACATCGCCCGATTGTGTACCCCAGGAAGTCGAACGTTTCTTCCGGCACGCGGCAGAGGTGCGTCTTGTCCTCGTTCACCGTCAGTTTCAGCCGGGCCATCATGCGCCGCATCATGCGGTCGGCCTCGATGGCCGTACCGCGACAGCAGATCACGAAGTCGTCGGCATAGTTGACGATGTGCGCATCCAGACGCTTCTCGTGGCCCAGCACCTTCCAGCCCAGCACGAACCGGCGCATGTAGAGGTTGCTCAACAGCGGCGAGATCGGCGCGCCTTGCGGAACGCCGAGCCCTTCATCCTTGTTGCGGGTCGTCCGATGGCGGTGGCCGTGGTCGTCGGTCTCTTCGACCGGCGCCGTCAGCCACTGCTTTATCAGACCGAGCATCGCCCCGTCGCTGATGCGGCGTGCCATGCACTGCACCAGTTCCGCATGCGGAATGGTGTCGAAGTACCCGCTCAAGTCGCCGTCTACCACCTCTGTATGCCCGTTGTCCACCAAACGGCGGACCTGTTGCACGGCGTCCAGTGCACTGCGCCCCGACCGGTAGGCGTGCTGCTCCGGCTGCATGTCGGCCTCGAAGATCGGTTCGAGAATCAGCACGCAAGCCGTCTGCGCCACCCGGTCGCGAGTCGTCGGAATACCCAACGGCCGCTGCTTGCCGTTGGCCTTGGGAATGTACACCCGACGAACCGCCTGCGGTCGATACGTTCTGTTCCTGAGTTCTTCCGCCAGTTCGCCCAGCCACCGCTCCACGCCATACGCCTCGATGTCCTCGAACGTCTGACCGTCCACGCCTGCCGCGCCACGATTGGCTTTACATGCGGCGTAGGCGTGAGCCAGAATGTCCGCCCGGAACAACTTGTCGTACAGACTGTAGAAGCGGAAGTTCGGCGAATCCTTCGCTTTGGCATGCAGCGCCGCCTGCAGATTCCGAACCGTCTGGGGAGTTGTTAGGCCCATGCCAATCTCCTGATCCTGCACCACGTCTTGCGCTGGCCTTGAACTGAGGTCCCTTCCCTCGGCCGGCGTTACCCGGATTCAACGGTACTACGGACCTCTCCGCCACCCCGCCCGGCCGGACTCGGACGCTCGCGGGCCATCCGTTGGTGGTCACGCGCCACCACCGAGGGGGCTTCCCGTGTTGCGTGCGGTCTCCTGC
>JAAEQC010000192.1 GCA_024231905.1 bacterium
CGCCTTCGGCAGGCCACGGGTGGCCTCCTCATGCTCCTCCTCGCGGGCGATGACGTAATAGCTCACCGCGCGCTGGGTCTCGGTCGAACCGTAGTAATTGACGCATTCGACCGTGGGCGAAAGCTCGTAGAGCGCCCGCACGTCGTCGCGGGTCAAAACGTCGCCGATGACGAAGGCATGACGTAGGGAGTCAAGAGGCGCCCCGGGCTGCCGGTGGCAGACGAGCTGCAGCATGGCCGGGGCCGCGTTGAGGATCGTTACCCGCTGCTCGCGGACCCAGCCGGCAAGGTAGCCGGGAGTGCCCATCCGTTCCGGATCGGGGATACAGATCGTTGCGCCGTACGCCAGCGGCATGAAGACGTCGCGGTGCAGCGGATCGTGCGACAGGGCCGAGAGCAGGCTGTGGCGATCGTTTTCGTCGAAGCCGAAATATTCGGCCAGCCACGGCAGGAAATGGGTCAACGGACCGTGACGGCCGAGGATCCCCTTGGGCTCGCCGGTGGAGCCGGAGGTAAACGCCACGTAGGCGAGATCGTCGGCACCGGCGGTGACCTGCGGCGGACTCAACGGCCGGTCGCCGAGGAAGTCCTCGGCTTCCGCCACCCGACGCGGCGGCAAGCGCAGGCGGCAACCCCCCATTTGTCCCCCTCCGGGGGAACCCCCCATTTGTCCCCCTCCGGGGGAACCGTCGAGCTCGGCGACGATCTCCGCCGGCACCTCCGGTGCCCCCGCGATCTCCAGCCAGCCGCGCGGACGGGCCATGCGCACGCACTCGCCGAGCCTCGAGGCCGGATAGGCCGGATCGAGGATCATGAACGCGGCCCCGGCCTTGAGGATCCCCATCAGCGCCCACACCAGTCCGGCGCTGCGGTGGGCCCAGACCGCGACCGCGTCCTCGCGGCCCACGCCGTGGCTCACGAGGGTGTGGGCGAGCTGATTGCTGCGCCGCTCGAGCTCGCCGTAGCTCCAGGTCTCCTCGGCGGCGAGGATCGCCGGACGCTCCGGGCCGCGCGCGGCCCAGCG
Organism: bacterium; assembly: GCA_024231905.1. Lineage (GTDB taxonomy): Bacteria > Krumholzibacteriota > Krumholzibacteriia > LZORAL124-64-63 > LZORAL124-64-63 > JAAEQC01. The sequence goes on from JAAEQC010000192.1 coordinate 1,024, forward strand.
CGAAAACGCCTCGGGCAACGATCCGCGCCAGCGGTCCGAGAGCTGGGCCGCGGGCTGTGGGAGGATCCGGGCGGCCGCCGGCGTCACCAGCGAGTAGCCGCCGATCGCCGCCTCCGGGTCGGATGTGATCTCGACCAGGAGCCCCTGGTACTGCATCAGGAGCTCCACCATCCGCGCGCGATCGAACAGATCGACGTTGTAGACCAGGTGAATATCGATCCCGCCTTCGCTTTCACTTAAGTAGATCGTGAAATCAAATTTCGATTCGACGTCCGGCATGCCGAGCTGCTCGATCCGGAGCTCGGGCAGCTCAAGAGCAGGCTCCGGCAGGTTGAGCATGTTGAAAAACACCTGAAAAACCGGCGAATGGGAAA
>JAAEQC010000193.1 GCA_024231905.1 bacterium
CAACGGCACCACCCGCGAGCTCACCACGCCTGACGCCACCGTCACCCTCAGCGGCACCGTGGTGGAGCTGTATGACGAAGGCAGCTACATCGTCGCCCGCCTCATCGAAGGCGCCATGACCCTCACCATGGCGGGCGGCAGCCTCAGCTTGAGCACTGGCGCTGGCGGGGACAGTGCCGCCTGTTCCACCGGTGCTAGCACACCTAAACGCTGTAATACTAATGATGATGCCTATAACGCCATGGAGCAGGCGGTCTACAGCCGTATCGACTCTGATCAGATCACCTTCGACGTACCGGAGATGGTCCCTATCAACGCCAACGGTAAGAGCTACTGGATGGGGTGTCATACAGAGACATCAGAGACTGATCTGAAGGCGGCTCTCGGGACTCTAATCTATAATGATTTTCGGGATGATGGACATGACCATACCGACTATTACGACGCCGACTGTGAGTCGGATGAGCAGCCCCTGCATAAGATCACCTTCGGTTACGACTTCGCGGTCTCCAAATACGAGATCACCTTCGATGAGTGGGATGCCTGCGTGAAGGATGAGGGCGATGATAGCTGTACGTATAAGCCTGCCGACCAGGGCTGGGGCCGCGTCGACCGCCCGGTCATCAACGTGAGCTGGGAAG
>JAAEQC010000194.1 GCA_024231905.1 bacterium
ACGTCTTATGAGAGTTGAGCGCGTTGTCTCCGCTCGTGGGCGGTCCAGTCCCGAGATGGTGGCTTGTGCCGAGGCGCAGCGGAGCGGGCATGGACAACGACGGATGGACGGCGGCGTCGACTCAGCTGCTAAGCCGGGCACGGTACGGCCGGGGCGACGCCAAAGGGATGGAATGAGCAGGTCACCACGCTTTCTCCCCAAGAACAAGGACGGCGTCCTCGTCGAGGTCAGCAGCCGGACGGTCAACGCATGGGCGCTCATGCGCCCCTGCGATGAGCTCAGCGACGTCACCGTCGGCGTGCTCGGACGCTCGCTCGAGATCTCGCCGGTCGAGATCGTCGCGGTCAGCTTCATGTCGACGCACCACCACATGCTGTTAGTTGCCGACGACCAGCAGCAGCTGTCGCGCTTCATGCAGCACTTCCAGGGGAACCTGTCTCAGGAGATAGGGCGGATCGTCGGCTGGAAAGGACCGCTGTGGTCGCGGCGTTACGATGGAATTGTCGTCAGCGACGAGCCCGAAGTGCAATGGGCGAGGCTGCGTTACGTGCTCGGATCCGGCGCGAAGGAGGGTCTGGTCGAGAGCCCCTTGGAATGGCCGGGGGTACATGCCGCCCGCGCCCTGGTCGACGGGTTGCCTCTCGAAGGCCATTGGTTCGATCGTACCCGGGAGTGGATGGCCAGGCGCCGGCACGAGGAGTTCGAGCCGCACGACTTCGCCACCAAGTACCTGGTCGATTTCTCGCCCTTGCCGGCGTTTCGGGACCTTTCGCCCGAAGCGTACCGGGAGAAGGTGACGGCACT
>JAAEQC010000195.1 GCA_024231905.1 bacterium
CGGCGATCGCGGGGTTCTCGGTGAGGGTGCACGAGGGGTTTTTGATCTCGGCGAGGACGGCGCGGTCGCGGCCGCGGTCCAGGCGAAGAAGCTGAGGGTCGCGGGACCTGGGAAGAGGGTGAAGGACTGCACCAGCGAGGCGGTCTCGGCGGCGGGGGTACCGCCGAAGAAGGCCCACGCGTCCCCCGCCTGCGCGCCGGCCAGGCCGCAGCTCGCCGGGGTGCAGATCGGGCTCGGGAAGTTGTCCGAGTATTCCTCCCAGACCGCCGACGGGGAGCCGGCCTCGAAGCCGCCGTCGGCGAGGCGGTTGCGCTCGCGGACCCCGGCGCCGCAGGGTGGCACCGGGTCGCACACCAGCCCCACCTCGTCGATCTGGGCGTACCAGTCGAGGGCGTTGGCGGCGGGATCGGAGTAGCGCCAGCGCAGCACCAGCTCCGGGCGTCCGGCGAAGCCCGAAAGATCGACCTCGACCCGGTCGCCGTCGGCAATCGCGAAGGCGCCCAGGTCGCGCTGGTCATGGCGCAGCAGGGTCCAGCTCCAGCCGCCGTCGTCGCTGATCTCGAGATCGAGGGAATCTCCGGCCGCGAAGTGCTGGTAATTGAGCCGCATCTCGAGGCGAGCGGTGGTCACTCCGGCGAGGGAAAACGAGGACGTGCGCAGCTCCGCCTCGATCGCGCCGGGTTCGGCCAGGCTGCCGGAGACGCAGGCCGCGTCGCCGACGCCGCCGGTGAAGTTACCGGCTTCGCCGCAGGCCGCCAGCGTGCCCCAGGACACCGGCGAGTTGCCGGCGCTCGTCCACCCCGGCGGCAGACCGGACTCGAAGCCCTCGGGCGGGCTCCCGCAGGCCAGCTCCGCGGCCGACGGGACCGGCGCGATGAGAAACGTCATGACGACGGCGGCGGCCGTCGCCAGTGGTCGGACAACCTTCAGCTCCAACATGAGAACCTCCTCGTACAGCC
>JAAEQC010000196.1 GCA_024231905.1 bacterium
ACCGTGTATCCGCCGTGGATGAGGCCGGCCAGGAGAGCGATCTCTCGAGCTCGGTCACAGCCGAGGTGTACACACCGAGCCTCAACCATGTCCTGCCGGTAACAACCTTTGCCAGCACCGCTCTCAGCGGCGCCGGTGCCAGGCCCGGTGACCTGGTCGAGCTCCGGGCGCGAGCCCCGGACGGCACCTTCGCCACCCTCGCCTCGGTGACCAGCGCCGATTCCACGTTCGCCTTTGCCGACGTCAACCTGAACCCTGGCAGCAGCAACGTGTGGCAGGTCATCGCCAGCGATGGTGCAGGCAACCGGAGCCGGCCCAGCGCCTCCCTGGTTGTCGTGCGCCATGACCCACCTGCCGCACCTGAGGACCTGACAGCAGCGGCCGTAGGTAACGACGTCGACATCAGCTGGTCGGCCCTGCCCGATCCCGACTCGACCGGCTTCCGGATCAGCCGCGACGGCGCCGTGGTTAACGAAACAGTAAAGCAGCTGATCTTTGACGGCGCCACCCAGACGGTGACGGCGAGTAGCGGTCCGGCCGGCGACTGGCTGACACCGCTCGACAGTGACCCGCTAACCGGCTGGCAGGGAGACGAGGCTCCGACACCACCCTCTCCAGCCTTCTGGCAGTGGACCTGGCCAGCCGCCGAGCTCGAGGAGATAACAGTAACCTGGGACAACGCGCTACTGCCCAGCTCCTTCGAAGTAGATATCCAGGCCGACGGCGAATGGCTCTGGTGGGCCACCTTCCCGACACCGACCCTGCCGACCACCATCCTGGCCGCAGAGGTCGAGGCCACCGGCATCCGCATCCGTCTGCGCGAAACCGGCTGCCCATGGCCCGCCTGCGCACCGACCCTGGTCGAGGTGAGCGCCAGCACCGTCACGCGCACAACAGCCTCCCCCTACGCCGATCAGGGCCTGACCCCGGGGGCCCACCACTACGACCTGAGCCAGGTCAACCGATGGGGCCAGCAATCGCCATCGGCAACCGCCGTGGCCCTTGTCGACGTTGCACCGCCGGCCCCGCCCCAGGATCTCACCGTGGCCGCAGGAACCAGCTGTGGCACCCTTGCCATATCCTGGCAGGCGCCGGATCCGGTACCACCGGGCCTGGCCGGTTTCAGGATCCTGCGTGGCGAAACCAGCGGCGGTCCCTACCTGCTGCGGACCGAAGT
>JAAEQC010000197.1 GCA_024231905.1 bacterium
ACCCCATCCGCCATCAACCTGTCCATCCCCAGGAACTACCCCAAAACCGTCACCATCCGCGCCGCCGCGGGGGGCGGAACCACGGCCAATAATCTCCGCCTCGTCTTCGCGGCCGATGATCAGCCCGACGGCGTTCTTCCCGAGGGCGTCCACCTGACCCCCGGCAGTCCTATCGCGAGCCTGGCGCCCGGGAAATCCGCGAACCTGACCTTCTCCATCTGGGCCGACAACTTCGCCCAAAACGGGGCCATTGTTCTAAAGGTAAAAAGCGACGAGACCGCCCCGGACGCCTGGGGCGCCATCCACATCAACGCGGCCTTTTCCGAGGCGCGCCCCTCCCTCAATTTCACGCCGAATTACGTGGAGACCGGCGTCGCCAGAAACGACAACATCACCGAGACGGTCACCCTGGAAAACAAGGGCCTGGCCGACATGAGAAACATCCAACTCTCCCTGGCGGAGCCAAACGGCGGCGCCGTCCCGCCCTGGGTACGGCTCATGAGCCCCGAGAGCCAGGGAACCCTCGCCGTGGGCGAGCGAAAAGAGATCCGCGTTCTCTTCAGCCCGACGGATTCCGTCGCGGAGGGATATCACCACTATTATCTGCGCGTATCCGCCTCCAACCACCCCACCAGGGACATCAACATGTTCGCCTCCGTCACTCAATCCGGCGTGGGAGGCGTCTTGTTCAAAGTCTCCGACATCTACACCGGAACCCTGGACGCCGCGGGCAACCCGATCCCGGGTCTCGCCGGCGCCAGGATACGCCTCCAGAACGAACGAGTGCTCACCGAGGAGTACAACAAAACCACGGACAGCCTTGGCGAGGCGGAGTTCAGCGATCTCCCCGCGGGAAGATACAAATACCGAATCCGGGCCGGGAGTCACGAGAGCAAGTCCGGGCGGCTATGGATCAAACCCGGCCTCACCACCGGTCAGGAGGTCTTTTTAGATTACAACCTGGTCACCGTGGAGTGGGAGGTCACCGAGACCACCATCGAGGATGAATACGAAATCGTCTTGACCGCGACCTAACAAACCGACGTCCCCGCGGCCGTGGTGATCCTCGAACCCGTATCCGTGA
>JAAEQC010000198.1 GCA_024231905.1 bacterium
CGCGCAGGGTAACCAACACGGTGGCCGCCTGATCACCGGCCGAGACCAGACCCAGGTTGGTCCGGAAGGCGGCTGACTCAACCGTGCCGATGAGCTCGACCGGCTCGGCCAAGGGTAGCGCGGCTACCGCCCTGACCCCGGCAAAGGGCTGGCCAAAGGTGCCCTCGGCGCCCAGGTTGTAGGTCCTCGATGCCACCACCAGGCTGCCATCGGCGAGGACCGACAGAGCGCCAGCTCCGCCGGTTCCGATGCTGGCGACAACGTCGTCAAGCACCAACTGCCCCTTCGCCGGGACAGTGACCGTTCCCGTGCTGCCGTCAGACATGACCAACCCGACCTGCTGGGTTATGTCTCTGACGTTGAGCAGGGCGAGGTCAGAGCGCCATACCGTCTGGTTGAGGCCGGTTGCAGAGGCCACCGCAGACACCATGGCGGTACCGGGCAAGACCGCACCGGCCACCGGGCTGTAGGCGCTGAAGGCCGAGCCCAGGCGACGGCGCAGGCGCAACTCGACCAGGTCCCCGCCCAGGTCGTGGGGCAGGACAAAGGTTGCCTCCATGCCATCGAAGGTCATCCGGGCAGCGTCGAGCAGGCGCACCCGCGGCCCCACCGTGAGACGCATCTGCAGCTCATTGGCGGCACCCAGCGGTGGACCCGAGAGGGCGACAGTGATCTCGGAATTGCCGATCGTGGTCCCGCGCAGCTCGCCAACCTCGGGCGCCCCCGGTTCTGCGACCGAAAGGGTCACCGCCGC
>JAAEQC010000199.1 GCA_024231905.1 bacterium
GAGTGTTGCCAGGTCGACGCCTTCGGGCAGGGAGAGATCCGTGGCGGCCGCGTGTCGATCCGCGTCGTCACTCAACCGTCGCAGGGCCGTCTCGGCGTCGCGTAGATCGCCGGTGGCTACGAGCCAGGCCGGGTGCCGGTCTACCAGGTCATCGACGGGACTCGAATCCTCGAGGTCGGGTGACAGTTCGAGTCTGCGCAGCAGGTCCGCCGCCTGGTCACCGGCGGTGGCGGCTTCGTGCTCGGCCCGTTCCAGATCCCGCCGGGACCGCTCGAGGCGGGCGGCCAACTCGCCGTGCCGGCGCAGGCGTCCCCGCAACTCGTCGTGGGCCGCATCGGCGCTTGCGGAAGTGGCGGGTGCGGCCAGGCCCCAGGCCGCCAGTTCCAGACCGAAGGTGGCCAGGTCCGTGTCCAGATGTCGGTGGGCCTCGGCTGCGGCGGTGGCGTCCCGGGCCAGATCCTCGCTCCGGGTTTCGGTTTCGTCTCGGGTTCGGGAAGCCGTTTCGGCGGCCTCGGACAGGGCTCGCCGCCGCTCGTGCAGCGCGCCGGCCCGGGACCAGGCTGCCAGCAGGAGCGCCCCTCCGCAGGCCGCTATCGCGCCGCCGCCGGCCAACGCCAGGCGCAGGATCGTCGAAGGGATACCGGGCAACGCACCGGCCACCGCCGCCAGGCAGCCACCGGCCAGCAGGGCCAGGGCCGTGAAGCGTCGTCCCGATCCGGGCACCGGGGCCGGGGTTGCGAGATCCGCGGCGAAGGCGGCGAGTCCAGCGTCCGCAGTGTCGAGGATCCGCTGCAAGTGGGCCAGGATGTCACCGTTCTCGTCAGCCGAACCGGTGCGGGCCTCACGGGAAGCGGTCAGGGTCCGCACGAGGGTGGCGTGGCGTTCGTCGGCCAGGTCCGCCGCGTGGGACGCACGGCGGCAGGCCTCGGCCAGGGAGGCGATCCGGTCCAGGACCGCCTCGGGATCCGGCCCGTCGGGCAAGGCCAGGGCGGTGATCTGTTGCTGCAGGTCCGCTATCTCGGCCCCGGTCTCGGCCACGCGTGTCTGGTGCTCGGTCCGGACTTCCCGCAGTCGTGCCAGTTGGTCGGCGTCGTCGGGGCGCACCTTCGCCATGGCGGCGGGGAGGGCTTCCAGGGCTGCCGCGGCCTCATTCCGAACCCGTGCGGCCGCGGCGCAGGCGCGGTGGGCTTCCAGGGCGGCAAGTCGGCGCCCCGCTGCCTCGGCGGCAGCAGCCCGGGCTTCCAGATCCGCTTCGCCGGTACGTCGGCCCGCCAGTTCCTGCTGGCCGCGATCGATTCGCACCACGTCCTCCCGTGCGGACTGCAGGGCCTGAGCCAGGGGCCGCACCTTCTGGCGGGTGGGTCGGGGAAGGGCCTTGGCAATGCCGACGAGATCATAGCCGCCGGTCATGTCCGTCCGGATGGCCGTGGCCAGGTTCCGGTCGAAGGAGCCGTGGCTGCCGAGGAGGTCCGGCGCCGCAAGCCGGTAGCAATCGGCCAGGTGGAAAGGCGGCAGGGTCGGTGCCGGCGACGGTTGTCCATCGCGCAACCAGGCTGTGGCCGCGCCGTCGCAGGTCACGGTCCAGGCGGCCGTTTCGGTCCGGAAGTCGGCCCGTAGCCAGGCGTCCTGGGACGCCCGCAGCTCGGGCCACAGCAGGTCGCGCACGGCCCGCGCCACGGAACTCTTGCCGGCGGCGTTGGGACCGATCAGGAGATTGACTCCGGCGCCGGGTTCGAGATCGAAGGGCTGGTCCAAACCGGGCAGACGCCGCACGCGTAGGGAGGCGAGTCTCACGGGGTGCCTCCCTTCGCCGCCATGAGTCTCTGCAGGAGGCGCCGGGCGGCTCGTGCTCCGCAGCGCCTCAGTTCCGCCTCGTCGGGAGCGGTCCGTGGCGCCGCCGGCGCCAGTCTGCGGGCCTCCTCGTCGGCGGTGCGCAGGCGCTCCAACAACTGCCCGGTCAGGGCTTCCTCATCCGGATCCGGTTCGGCGTTCTCCAGGATGAGGATGCGCCGGGCGAGCAGACCCGGTGGATCCTCGCCGCGAGCCAGGTTCGCCAGATCGAGTTCCAGCCGCAGATCCGTGTCGATGCGGTCCACGAAGACGGTCACGCCGTCGAAGTTCACGGGCGACGGGTCCAGGGCGACGGCGGCTTCCGCCACGGCCAGGGGTCGGGCGACGGCACCCGTCAGGACAGCCCGCACACCCAGCACCGAGTGAGGGGGCAGACCCAGCCCGACGGTGCGGATCTCCAGTTCCGCCAGCAGGTGCTCCTGCAGGTCGTCCGCCCCGGCCAGGTCCGCCGGGACAGGGATCTCCCAGCGCTCCCAACGCAATGCGGCCACGGGCAATCGTTCGCGGGTGATCGATCCGTCCGCAGCCACGGCTACCAGGACCGGGCCGTGCCGGCCGGTCTCGGTGGGATCCAGGCCGACCAGGGAGCCGAGATAGGCCGGACGTCCGTCGGTCGTCACCGGGCTCGGCACGTGGATGTGACCCAGCAGCCAACCGTCGTAACCCAGGGCACCCAGGGCGGCGCCGGACACCGGGGCGTAGTTGCTGGCGCCGGCGTCCAGGTCCCCGTGGAGCAGGCCGAAGGTGGGCAGGTCGGCGCGGGCTGGGGGCGGGGGATCGGCCAGGGGACTCGATTCCCAGGTCTCCCGGGGAAAGGACCAGCCCACCACGCGCACGCGGGGGCTTCCGTCGCCGCCGAGAACATGCTCCTCCCAGGTGCCACCGGCTCCCAGCAGTTTCAGGGGCGCGCCCGCCCGCAGCAGCCCCGGCAGGGCGCGCGTGTCGTGGTTGCCCGCCACCGCCAGGATCTGGATGCCCGCGGCGTACAGTCGTTCGAGCCCGGGGCGCAGGGCCGCGGCGGCCTCGAACAGGACGTTCCGCCGGTTCACCACGTCCCCCGCCAGAGCCACCGCGTTCACCCGGTGGGCCAGAGCGGCGTCCACCGTGCGACGCCAGGCGCCGGCCGGTCCCAGGTCGTCCGGGTCGCCCACACCGGCAGGCAGGCGCGCCACGCGCGTGCCCAGGTGCATGTCGCCGACGAAGAGGATCCTGGTGGTCGAAGTCGGCATGGGACGCTCCGCTGAAAGTCTTGCAGGAATCGGGACCAGTATGGCGGGGCCGGCGCGGCAAGTCCAGGGTCAGGGCGTCAGTAGCCGAAACCGCGAGCGATGGAGGACCCGGGCAAGGGCATGGCCGCCAACAGGATCAACTCCACGCGCAGCAGGGTTCCCACGCGCCCCGGACCCGCGATTCCGCAAAGTGGTCGAATGGCGGAGGGCTAGCCGACGAGCTTGAGCAACTCCATGGAATGCACCAGATCCTCCTCGATCTGCCCCTGGAGCAGGGCGATGTCGTCCAGGTCGGCGCCCAGCAGTTTTAGGGCGGACCGGTCGCAGGTCTCGGGAGGAAAGGCTCCCGGTGCTCCGTGCCCGAGTTCGTAAGCCACGTAGTCGGCCACGTGGACCAGGGCCGTCAGTTGGAGGGCGCCCGTAGCCGAACTGGGAGTGTGGTGGTACTGGACGGCCTCCACCACGGCGGGCGGGAAACGCCAGGCCCGGAAGACGGCCTTGCCGATGGTGGCGTGGGTCAGTCGGAAGAGTTCCCGCTCGCAATCGATCCAGGAGAGGTGATGTTCCTGGGCGGCCTGGCAGACGTCGGCGAAGTCCTCGGCGAAATGGCGTTTCTCGATGAGCTTGCCCACGTCGTGGAGCAGTCCGACGATGAAGGCCTCCTCCTGCTGGTTGGGCAGGTAGCGGCCCGCGAGGGCCTTGCTCACGGCGGCCACGGCGATGCTGTGCCGCCAGAAGCTGGCCATGTCCACCCGGTCGGTGGACTCCTCGGCGCCGAAGTAGTCGAACACGGAGATGGCCAGGGCAGCGCTGCGCACGGCCTGGAAGCCGAGTACGACCACGGCCCGGCTGACGGTCATGATCTCCTTGGCCGGACCGTAGAAGGCCGAGTTCACGAGGTGCAGCACCTTGGCGGTCAGGGCCTGGTCGCGGGCGATGATCTCCGCCAGTTCGGGGACACCCGTATCCGGGTCCTGCATCTTTTCGAAGAGTTCCTGGTAGATGACCGGCAGCGTCGGGATCTCGTAGACGAGGCCCTTCAATTCGCGCGGGTGCAGGTCCATCAGGGACTTGGTCGTCGCCTTCACGTGAACTCCTTCAAGCAGAGTTGCGCACGGGTGTCTCTGGTCTGGTTATCGACGGCATCGCTGGGAGTTTAAAGAAAATCCGAGGCGCGACCGGGAACGACGGGTCAGCCGCGGAAATCGAGGAAGGGGTCGCCGGCGGTCCGCGAGGTCACTTCGCCCACCACGGCCGTGCAGAGGGCGCCGTGTTCGGCCATGGCCGCCAGCACCTGATCCACCCGGTCGGCCGGTGCCGCCACCAGCAGCCCACCACTGGTCTGGGGGTCATGAAGGAGGCCCTCCATGCCGTCGGGCAATTCAGCGGCCAGGCGGAGGGTCTCGCCCGTGTGGGCGGCATTGGACTTGGTGCCGCCGCAGGTGAAGCCCTCGGCGCACAGTTCCACCGCCTCGGGCAGCAGGGGTAGGGCGGTGGTGTCGAAGACGAAGCAGGCATCGGCGGCGCTGGCCATCTCGCGGGCGTGGCCCGTGAGTCCGAAGCCGGTCACGTCGGTGACGGCGTGGGCGCCGGCCTCACACAGGTGGGCGCCGCAGGTGTTCAGGGTGGTCATGGCCGTGACCAGCGCCTCGTAGCCGGCCTCGTCCAGGCGACCCTTCTTCATGGCTGCCACCAGGGCGCCGGTGCCCAGGGGCTTCGACAGGAGGAGCACGTCGCCCGGCTGGGCGTCGGAGTTGCGCAGGATGCGGTCCGGGTGGACCAGGCCGGTGACGCTCAGGCCGAACTTCACCTCGTTGTCCCGGACCGTGTGGCCCCCAGCCACGGCGCAACCCGCCTCGGCGCAGGTGGCGGCGGCGCCTTTGAGGATCTCGCCCAGCACGGCGTTGGGTACGCCGGCGGGGGGGTAGCCCAGGAGGTTCAGGGCCAACAGGGGCTTGCCGCCCATGGCGTACACGTCGCTCAGGGAGTTGGCGGCGGCCACGCGCCCGAAGGTGAAGGCATCATCCACCACGGGGGTGATGAAGTCGGCGGTGCAGACCACGGCGCGCTCAGCGTCCAGGCGGTAGACGCCGGCGTCGTCCGCCGTCTCGAAGCCCACCAGCAGGTCGGCCGGGGCGGCGGCGTGGATCGAGGTCAGGATGTCGTCCAGGTCCCCTGGACTTAACTTGGCTGCTCAGCCCGCGCTCTTGGCGAACTGGGTGAGGAAGACTTTCTCACCGAACGACATGTCACCTCCTTCCGACGGTGTCGGCGCACAATTTCGCCGCGAAGTCCCGACGCGTCAACACCGGGGCGGCAGTCCCGTCACTTCTTGCCCTTGGCCTCGAGCTTGGCCCAGGAGTCCCTGAGGGTCGCCGTACGATTGAAGACCGGCACGCCCGGACGCGAGTCCACCGTGTCGACGCAGAAGTAGCCGTTGCGCATGAACTGGCAGTGGTAGTCCGTACCCGCCTCGGCCAAGCCCGGCTCGAGCTTGCAGTCGGTGAGCACTTCCAGCGAGTCCGGGTTGAGATTGGCCAGGAAGTCGCCGCCCTCCTCGGGGAAGGGTTCCCTGAAGAGATGGTCGTAGAGCCGGACCTCCGCTTCCACCGCGTGGGTCGCTTCCACGAAATGGAGGGTGCCGCGGACCTTGCGCCCGTCCGGGGACTGGCCGCCGCGGCTCTCGGGATCGTAGGAGCAGCGCAGTTCGACGACTTCGCCGCTGTCGTCCTTGACCACCTCGTCGCAGGTGATGAAGTAGGCGTGCTTGAGCCGTACTTCCGAGCCCGGCTTCAGGCGGAAGAACTTGCGGGGCGCCTCTTCACGGAAGTCCTCACGTTCGATCCAGATCTCCCGGGAGAAGGGGATCTTGCGGGTGCCGCGTGCCGCGTCCTCGGGGTTGTTCTCCGCCTCGAGCCACTCCACCTCGCCCTCGGGGTAGTTGGTGATGACGACCTTCAGGGGCCTGAGCACGGCCATGACCCGGTCGGCGGTGCGGTTGAGCTCCTCGCGGATGGACCACTCCAGGAGCGCGAAGTCCACGGTGGAGTTGCGCTTGGCCACGCCCACCCGGTCACACAGGGTCGCGATGGCGGAGGCCGTGTAGCCCCGGCGCCGGAGTCCGCGGAGGGTGATGAGCCGCGGGTCGTCCCAGCCGGATACGTGGCCTTCGGTGACCAACTGCAGCAGCTTGCGCTTGCTCATGACGGTGTAGGTCAGGTTCAGGCGCGCCATCTCGATCTGCCGGGGCGCGTGGGGCACGGGCAGGTTCTCGATGAACCAGTCGTAAAGGGGCCGGTTCACCTCGAATTCCAGGGTGCAGATGGAGTGGGTGATGCCTTCGATGGCGTCGCCCTGGCCGTGGGCGTAGTCGTACATGGGGTAGATGTTCCAGGCGTCGCCCGTGCGGTGGTGGGGCATGCGTTTGATGCGATAGAGCAGGGGGTCGCGCATCTTCATGTTGGCGTGGCCCATGTCGATCTTCGCCCGCAGGGTGTAGGCGCCCTCGGGGTGCTCGCCGTTCTTCATCTCCTCCAGCAGGCCCAGGGATTCCTCGGCGGGACGGTCCCGGTCGGGACTGGGCCGCCCGGCTTCTTTTACCGTGCCGCGGTACTCGCGCACCTGCTCCTCGGTCAGCGAGCAGACGTAGGCCTTGCCCTCGCGGATCAGGTGCTGCGCCCACTCGTACAACTGGCCGAAGTAGTCGGACGTGTGGTAGAGCCGGTCCTCCCAGTCGGCGCCCAGCCACTTGATGTCCTCCATGATGGCCTGGACGTACTCGTCCTCTTCCTTCTCCGGATTCGTGTCGTCGAAGCGGAGATTGAACTGGCCGCCGAACTCCTGGGAGATGCCGTAGCTCAGGAGGATGGCCTTGGAGTGGCCGATGTGCAGGTAGCCGTTGGGCTCGGGAGGGAAGCGCGTGTGGACGCGGCCCTCGTTGCGGCCGGCGGCCAGATCCTGGCGGACCCGCTCGCGGATGAAGTCGGACTTCTCGGCTTCCTCGGCGCCCTTGCCGGCGGATTTCGTCTCGTCGCTCATGGGGGACCTCGATGTTTCGGGATCGGCGCCGACACGGCGCGGATCGGTGGCTAGGAAGCTAAGGCCGGGGGCGGGGAATGTAAACCCCGGCCGGGCAGCGAGATCTTGCCAAGACCGCTGTGTTCGTGAAGAATGGCCCCGATACTTAAAGTAGACAACTCCACTCCGCATTTTCGGGGGACAGCATGGCGCGTCGCGACGGCATCCACGGAATCATCCTCGTCGTGCTCGGGTTGGCAGTGACCGGACTGGTCCTGTGGGCTGTGGCCACGGGCTGGGACTTTTACGTCACGTCCCCTGAGGAACGCCCTCACCACGAGGACTTCCGGGTCTACCGCCCCGCCGGCGACGTGGGCCACGGCCTGGGCATCCTGGGCACCGCCATGGTGCTCCTGCTGTTGCTCTACACGGCGCGCAAGCGTGTGCGGGCCATGCGGCGCTGGGGAAATCTCCGCGTATGGCTCCGCTATCACATTTTCCTGGGGGTGGCTGGCCCCATCTTCATCACTCTCCATACATCCTTCCGCGTGGGCGGACTCGTGGCCGCCAGTTACTGGTCCATGGTGGCTGCGGCCCTGAGCGGTGTGGTGGGGCGCTACCTCTACCAGCAGATTCCCCGCAACGTGCTGGGCGAGACCCTATCCAGCGACGAGGTCGAAGCCGCGTGCGAGTCCCTGCTGGTGGAGTTGACCACGGACCACGGCGTCTCCCAGGAGGCCCTGGACGGTCTCGAGATTCTGGCCGTCGGCTCCCTGGAGAATCGGCCGGCGCCGGTGGCCCTGCTGGCCCTCCCGTACCGGAATATCATGCTGGCTCGACAATTGCAGAGTTGGATGGTCGGATTTAGCGGAGGAAGCGCCGGGGAGATGAGAGTCCCCGCCCGGAAATGGGTTCTCTTGACGCGCCGCCTGCTGCTCTTCCACCAGATCCGCGACCTGTTTCATTATTGGCACGTGTTCCACAAGCCCTTCGCGTTCATCATGATCTTGGTGATGATCGTGCATGTGGCGGTGGCCGTGGCCCTCGGGTACACGTGGCGCGTCGGTTCCTGAGCGGAGACCCGGATCACGACGAGAATGACGATCGAGGACGACCCCATGGCCGGTTCGCAGTCGGCAATCCGCAGCCCAAAGTGGACGACGAGGTCCACTATTGCACGCCTCGCGGCCGGGCTGGCCCTGCTGGCGGCACCGGCGTTCGCCCAGCTCTCGCCCGGTGATCTCAGCCGCCCCCACGCCGACCTCGAAGGTCTGCGGCGCTGCGGTTCGTGCCATCGCCTTGGCGATCGCGAGGTGGCGGGCAAATGCCTTGAGTGCCACCAGGAGATCGCCGCCATGCGAGCCGGCGGCCGGGGTCTGCACGCCGCAGACGAATACGAGGATTGCGTGGATTGCCACGTGGAGCACCAGGGCCGCGACTACGACCTGGTCCACTGGCCCGGCGGCCGCGAGAATTTCGACCACGCCGAGACGGGGCACGCCCTGGCCGGAGCGCACGTCCGCCTGGAATGCCACCAATGCCACGCCGTGCGGAACATGACCGCACCGGGTGACCTGCGAGCGACAGGCAAGGATCTGGCGCGGACCTATCTGGGTCTGGCCACCGCCTGTGCTTCATGCCACGACGATGTCCACCAGGGGCAGTTCGCGTCCGGCGGCGACGTCCCCGCCTGCACCCGGTGCCACGACGAATCCGCCTGGAAACCCGTCTCCGGCTTCGACCACGACCGGACCGCCTTCGTACTCACCGGACGGCACGCCCAGGTGGAATGCGGTCGTTGCCACGCGGACCTACCCGCGGCCGACGGCGCCCCGGCCACGCCGCACTTCACGGGTCTCGAATTCGCCACCTGCACCGCTTGCCACGCCGATCCCCACGCCGGGGCCCTCGGCAGCGATTGCACCCGTTGCCACACCACCGGGGATTGGCGGCAGATCATCGGCGAGGGCTTCGACCACGGGCTCACCGGTTACCCGCTGGCCGGCCGCCACCGGGACGTCACCTGCGCCTCCTGCCACGGCGGTGACCGGCGCAAACCGGCCCACGGCGCCTGTCGGGACTGTCACGCCGACGCCCACGACGCCGGTGCGGTGGACCGTCCGCGTCTGGCCGTGTGCAAGGACTGCCATGGGGTCGAAGGCTTCCGTCCGGCCCGTTTCGGACTCGAGGACCACGCACGCACGGAGTTCCCTCTGCGGGGCGCCCACCCGGCCATGCCCTGCTTCGCCTGCCATGACCCCCTGGCGGCGGCGGCGTCCCGGGTCGCACCCTACGACCGGGCCACGGACCTGACGCCGGCCCACGACCGTTGCGTCGATTGCCACCGGGATCCCCACGACACGCAGCCGCGGGCCGACGGCGCCGACGCTTGTCTGGGCTGCCACACGGAGGCGTCCTGGCGCCGAGTGGACTTCGATCACGGGACCACGGCTTTCCCTCTCACCGGCCGTCACGAAGGCGGAGCCTGCCGATCCTGCCACGCGGGGGCCGATGCCGGGCAGTTGCCTTTCGCCGGCGCTGCGAAGACCTGCGCCGGTTGCCACGAGGATGTGCACCAAGGCGTCTTCGCCGACGCGACCACGGGCCGGATCGACTGCGGCCGCTGCCACGTCACCACCGACTGGCTCGCCGAGAACTTCGACCACGACCGGGACAGTCGCTTCACCCTGCGCGGCGGACACGAAAGCGTCCCCTGCCGAAATTGCCACCTGCCCCTGGTGGAGGAAAGACCGAGCCTCCTGCGCTACAAGCCCCTGCCCGTGGACTGCCGATCCTGCCACGCCGCCGAGCCCGCCACCGCCGGAGGTCGCCCATGATCCGCCTGACCATCCTCGCCGTTCTCCTGACCGCCACGGTCGGGTCGGCACAGACTCCGCAGGCCGGCAATCCCCATGGGGACATGGACCTGGACTGCCGTTTCTGCCACACGGAGCAGGGCTGGGATGTGGACGACCGCAATCCGGCCTTCGACCACGATGGTACGGGCTTCCCCCTGGAAGGAGCCCACGTCGGCGCCGCCTGTCGCGATTGCCACCGGGAGCCGGTCTTTGCACACGTGGGCACCGCCTGCGCCGATTGCCACACGGACGCCCACCGCGGACGCCTGGGTATCGACTGCGCCGCCTGCCACACCTCCAACGACTGGGTCGACCCCACCGAGGCCCGCCGGGCCCACGACGGGACGCGGATGCCCCTGGTCGGCGCCCACGCGCGGGTCGACTGCGACGCCTGCCACACGGGACCGGTGGCGGGGGAGTACGTGGGCACGCAGACCGACTGCTACGCCTGCCATCGTCCGGACTATGAAGCTACCACCGACCCCGGCCACCTGGGCGCGGGCTTCGGCACCGACTGCGAGCGTTGCCACGGGGTCTTCGCCGCCACCTGGGGCGCCGGCGACTTCAACCATCCGCCGAGCTTCCCCCTGATCGGCGCCCACGGCGGTCTCGACTGTCGCGAATGCCACACGGACGGTTTTTCCGGCGCGCCCACCGATTGCGTGTCCTGCCACCGGTCCGAGTACGACAACACCAGCGAACCGGTCCACCCGGCGGCGGGCTTCTCCACCGACTGCGCCGCCTGTCACCGCACGACCGCCTGGGTGCCGTCCACCTGGGACCATGACGTCACGGCTTTCTCCCTGACCGGGGACCATCGGCGCCAGGACTGCGTCGCCTGCCACGACACCGGCTATGTGGGCACGCCCACCGACTGCTACGCCTGCCACCAGTCCGACTACGACGGAACCACCGAACCGGTCCACCCGGCGGCGGGCTTCGGCACCGATTGTGCCGCCTGCCACGGCACCAGCGCCTGGGAACCCTCGACCTGGGACCACGAGGAGCGCTTCCCCATCGCCAGCGGCCCTCACACGGAAACCTCCTGCGTCGAGTGCCACGTGGTGCCCACGGACTACAAGGCCTTCGAGTGCATCCTCTGCCACGAGCACGACCGTACCGACACGGACGCGGACCACGACGAGATCACCGAACCGCCGCCCTACGTTTACGCCAGTCCCAACTGCTACGAATGCCACCCGCGGGGGAGGAGCTGATGGTGAAGCGTCTGGCCGGCTGTCTGCTCCTGGCCGGTGCGCTGCTCGCGACGCCGGCGGCCGCCGCGGAGCGATCCTGCACCGTGCGCTACCTTTCGGCCGAACACGTCTACCTGGACGCGGGTACGGCGGCGGGAATGGCCGTGGGCCTGCGGATCCGGGTGGTGCGGGACGGTGCCGCCGTGGCCGAGCTCGAGGTGGTCTACACGGCCGAGCATTCGGCGTCCTGCCGGGTGATCGGTGAAACCTCCGGGATCGAGGTGGGGGACCGGGTCGTGTACGAGGCCGTAGCGGAACCCGAGTCCCCGGACGTGATCGCGCCTGGTCCCGCTCGCACGCGTTTGCCGCAGACGAGGGATGGCCGGGCCGGTGCCGGGAACCCGCCGCGGTTGCGGGGCCGCCTGGGCCTCCAGTGGGACCATACCCGGGAGACGGCGGACCGCGATCTGGGAGCTGACGTGCTGCGCCTGCCCTTCCGCCTGCGGGGCACCGGACTGGGCCGGGGCTTCGAGTTCCGGGCCCGCGGCAGCCTGCGACGCACCTCCCGTACGGGCTACTCGACCCCGGTGCCGGGTGGCGCCTGGCGCAACCGCATCCTCGAACTCTCCCTCGTGCGCGAGGACCATGATCTGGCCTGGCACCTGGCCGCGGGGCGCATCGGCGGCCCCGGCGGCGCGTCGACCGGTCCTTTCGACGGCCTGGCTGTGAGCCGGCGTCTGGGCGGCGGCGTCCGGCTCGGCGTCTTCGGCGGCTTCGCGCCCACCTGGGGCGAGCTGGGCTTCTCCGCCGACGATCACCTGGTGGGCCTGGTGGCCCGCTGGCGGCGGCAGACCGGCGACCGCGGCCGGCTCGACCTGTCCCTCACCGGCGCCGGTCGCTACCGGGACGGCGAGATCAGTCGCGAGTGGCTGTCCCTGGTCACCACCTGGCACGACGGCGGGCGCCTCAGCCTGCTGCAGGCCGCCGAGGTGGACGTGAACCGCGGCTGGCGCAAGGACGCCGGCGGCGATGGCGCGCGCCTGAGCAGCGGCGCCCTCTCGGCCCGTTACCGCTTCACCGAGCGACTGTCCATGAACCTGAGCTACGACGACCGCGAACCCATTCGCACCTGGGAGACCCGTGCCCTGCCCGACAGCCTTTTCATCGACGCCGGCCGCCAGGGTTGGCGCGGCGGTCTGTCCTGGCGCAGCGACGCCGGAGTCCACGCCGATTTTTCGGCGTCGCTGCGCCGGGAGGACGGCACGGGCGAGGAGACCAAGTCCTGGGCCCTGCAGGTGCGTCTCTCGGAGCGCCTCCTGCGCCACGTTCGCCTCAGCGCTCGCCTGCGCGGCTTCGACGGTCCCTGGCTGTCGGGTCTCTCGCCGAGCCTGCGCCTGGACCGCCGCACGCGGTCGGGCCTGCTGCTGCACCTGGAGGGGGGCCACTTCGCCTACGAGGGCCAGGCCACGGGTGACACGCGCGACAATTCCTGGGCCGAACTCGGTGCGGGAATGGATCTGGCGGCCGGCTGGGACGCCCATGCCACCATGCGCCGAGACTGGGGCGACGACATCGCTGGTCAGCGCGGGCTTCTGGATCTGACTCACCGCTTCTGACCGGGGGAGACTCGTGGAAAACGTCCTCATGTGGTTGGTGGTGCTGGGCGTGGGAGCGATCTCCGTCGGCATCTACCTGCGGAGCTTTCGCCGCCGCCGGGCCGACGACCGCGTCCGCCTGGCCCGCACCCGGGAGCTGGGCATGGACCGGGCCCAGGGCCAGTATCCCCTGGTGAACGCCGGCGCCTGCATCGGCTGCGGTACCTGCGTGGCCGCCTGTCCCGAGGGCGACGTGCTGGGCATCGTCATGGGCAAGGCCGTGGTCATCAACGGCGCTCGTTGCATCGGCCACGGCAAGTGCGCCGAAGCCTGCCCCGTGGGGGGCATCGAGGTAGGCCTGGGCGACGTCACCAAGCGCGACGACATCCCCCTGCTGGACGATCACCACCAGACCAGCGTACCCGGCGTGTGGGTCGCCGGCGAACTGAGCGGCTTCGCCCTCATCAACAACGCCGTGGCCCAGGGCCGGCGCGCGGTGGAGCGCATCGCCGCCGCGGGAGGTCCCCGGTCCGGCAGTGCGGACCTGCTCGACGTAGTGGTGGTGGGTGCCGGTCCGGCCGGCATGAGCGCTGCCCTGGTGGCGGGCGAACATGACCTGTCCTGCGCCGTCCTCGACCAGCAGGGCGCCGGCGGGACCATCCTCCAGTACCCGCGCCGCAAGCTGGTCATGGTGCAGCCCGTGGAGATCCCGCGCTACGGCCGTCTGGAGCGCCACGAGTACCGCAAGGAGGAGTTGCTGGCCATCTGGGAGGACCTCCACGCCCACTACGATCTGGACATCCGGACGGGAGTCCGCGTTACCGGCGTCACCGGTGCGTTGGGCGGTTTCACGGCGGCGACCTCCGCCGGCGATCTGCGCGCCCGCCACGTGGTGCTGGCTCTGGGCCGCCGGGGCACGCCCCGACGCTTGAACGTTCCCGGCGAGGACCTGGCCAAGGTGGCCTACCAGCTCATGGATGCGGAGGCCTACGCCGGCCGCCGGGTTCTGGTGGTGGGCGGCGGCGACTCGGCCGTGGAGGCGGCCATGGGCCTGGCCCATCAGGAAGGCTGCGAGGTGGTTCTTTCCTACCGGAAGCCCGAGCTGTTGCGGATCAAGCAGCGCAACGCCGACCGCATCGGCCCCCTCGTGGCGAGCGGCACAATCGATTTCCGGGGCGGCACGACCGTGCAGTCCATCCACGACGACCGGATCGTCCTCGACGGTCCCGGGGGCGCGGCCATCGTGCCCAACGACGACGTTTTCATTCTCGCCGGCGGCATCCCGCCCTTCGGTTTCCTGCGGGAGATAGGTGTGCGTTTCGGCGGGGACCAGCCCGACATCGCCGGGGCTGCGCAGGGGGTACGGCCGGCCTAGAATGCGCCTAGCCGGACCCCCCGCCTGCGCCTCACGCCCGGCGTGCGACCACGGCCATGACATCGCCTTCCTCGTCGAAGTCGGCCCCGGCCACGTTGCCGTACCATTCCTCCACACGCAGGCCGCAGTCGGCGAACTCGGCGGTCAGGGATTCCCGCGAGAAGTACTGCAGCCAGTTGTAGACCCGTCGGATCCGGCGCGGTTCGACGATGGTGTACCGATCGAGGACCACGTGCTCCGGGTCGTACATGTGGGTACTCGTGAAGCACCAGTAGGCGCCCGGCGCCCAGAATCCGTCCATGAACCGGTAACCGTGGCTCGCGGACTCCTGCCGGCCGGCGAAGGCCTGCAACGAAAAGACGTCCAGCAGCAGGGATCCATCGTCGGTTAGCAGATCGCGGCAGGACCGCAGCAACTGGCGACGCCGGTCCGGGCCCAGGGCACAGAGATCGCAGTAGACCAAGGTGACGAGGTCATAGCCGGGATCCAGGGGGGAGTCCAGGTAGTCAGCCCGTACGAAGTCGATGGCCAGCCCTTGTTCGCTGGCCGACTGCCGGGCGAAGGCGATGGAGCGGCGTGAGAAGTCGACCCCGGTGACAGCCGCTCCGGACGCGGCGAACCGCGTGGCGTAGAGGCCGGGTCCGCAGCCGAGGTCGGCGACGCGGCGTCCGGAGTCGAGAGCGAAGCGGTCGCTGATCCACCGGGCCGAGCGCTCGATGAAGCCGTGTGGGCGCGAGGCCGGTTCGGAATCGGTGTCCAGGTGATGGGCGAGCATGTGCCGGGAGATGTGGTCATCGTCCCAGAGAGTCTCTGCGGTGTATGGTTCGAAGGGCAGCGGCGGTTTCTGGAGCCCGCAGGGCCCGGCGAAATGTCTGATGGTTCGGACGGTCATGGTACACTCCTGCCTTGTGGCGCCGGCCGGTGGGCCTGGCGACATTCATACCGATACGCACGTGGTGACACGGGCGTCCGTGAGCTGGGTCGGTCGGGGAAACGGTATTTAGGTAAGAGCGATCATGGGCCAATGGTAGGCCCTGCCGGGGACGAGGTCAAATGCCACGAATCGTCCACGGGCTTCGAGTTGATGAGGGCGGTACAATAACCTACTGAAAGACAACGATATACCCAGGAAGTACTGGCACGCTCCATGCTTGCGCGGCTCCCGAACGGCTCCGCCTGATGCGGAGATCCGTAATACGAACCAAGCAAGGGAGAACCAGATGCGACGAGTGACGACGGCAACGATGATGATGGTCTGTCTCTTGACGGGTGGCCTGTTCCTGACCGGCTGTGACGACGATGACAACGCCGTGAACACGGTGACCGAAGTGATCCAGGTGAAGCCCCAGGTGAACGGCTTCATCATCGGCGAGGGTGGCGGTCCCAAGAAGGCCGGGTCCGACGGTTCGATCTGGGCCATGCTGAGCGTGACCGGGGCGCCGGTCACCCCGGCGGTGTCCGTCAACGGCGAGGCGCTGGGCCTCGAGCCCGAGTTGACCATCTATGGTGGCGGATTCGGTTTCAACGGCAACCTCGTCGAGACGGTCGACGCCAACTACGATGTCCAGGTGGACATGGGCGACCTCGCAGGCGCCTGCACCATCATCGTGCCCGAAAGCAGCGAGTGGACCGACCCCGTCGGCGGCCGGGCCACCGTGACGCCCGGGCAGGAATTGACCGTCGCTTGGACTGCGGTCACCAACACCACCGGCTACCTGCTGAACTACGACTTCGAGGTCAACTACACGGACACCCTGGGCTCGGGCGAGTACTGGGAGAACGACGGTTCCCTCTACCTCACCGCCACCACTGCCACCTTCACGGTGGAGGATCTCTTTCCTCCGGTGGACGAGGTGCAGTCCATCGACAGCTTCTGGGGCGACATGGACCTGATGCCCATCAACGGCCCTATCATGCCCGGCAGCAGCCCCAACGTGACCGGCGGCGCCACCGGTTTCGTGTTCGGCGCCGGCGGCGATCTGGACCTGGACATGGACCTGGATCAGCAGCCTACCAAGACGACGGGCCGGGAGATGCCCCGCGAGCGTATCTACGAGGCGCTGCAGAGCCTCTTTCGCTAGGCGGCGATCCTGACAGGGGAACGGGGCGGGCCCACGGTCCGCCCCATCCTCATGCCTGGCTCTGGTCGAACCGGTCGCCTGGCCCTATGCTGGCCGCCACACCATGAACCGGAGGAACACGCCCGTGACCGACCAACCGCCCTGCCGGCTCCGCCGCTCCGCTCACGGCGCGGAGATCACACTCGCCCGTCCGCCCCGGAACGTCCTGGACGGCCCCATGCTCGAAGCCCTCGCAGCTGCTCTGGACGATCTGGCCGCGGGCGAGACGCCGCCCCTGCTGCTGTCCTCCGAGGGTAAGCACTTTTCCACCGGTTACTCCGTAGGTGAGATACCCGAGGGCGTCTTCCACCGCGACCCGGATGTGCGCGCCGCCGAGCCTTTCGAGATGGTGATGACCAAGCTCGTCCACTATCCGGCGCCGGTGGTGACGGCGGTGCAGGGTGATGCCTGGGGCGGGGCGGTCGAATTGCTTTCCTGTGCGGACCTGCGGGTGGCCGTCGACCACGTGCGGCTGGCCGTGCCGTCGGTGCGGTTGGGACTCGTCTATAGCCACACGGGACTGCGGCGCATGCTGCGCGGGTTCGGATCGGCGCTCACGAGGGAGATGCTGCTGACGGGCGAGCCCATCGATGCCGCGCGGGCGGAACGGGCGGGCTTCTTCAACCGGGTCGTGCCCGCCGGCGAACTTGACCGGGCTGCGGTAGGAATGCTGGAGGCCATCGCCAAAGGCGGACCGGGAGCGCTCAGGGGCACCAAGCGCACTTTGAACCTGCTGGATGAGGCGAAAAACCTGTCCGACGCGCCGCTGCGGGAGATCGCCGAGCTCAGGCACGGCTCCTGGTCCGGGACGGAGTTCATCGCCGCCCGAGACGCTTTTCTGGCGGGTGAGCCTTCGCCGTTCGGGACGTCGGATTAGAAGTTGAACACGTCCATGAATTCGAACCGCCAGTCCCCATCCCGGTTCTGAGCCGCCTCGAAACGCAGGTTGAGGGTGTCCAGGTTCAGGTGGACGCCCGCGCCCCAGCTCTGCTTGGCCTCGCCCGCCTCTCCAACGTGGTACCACGCGTCACCCGCGTCGGCGAAGGCGTGCAGGCCCGCGCCGATCAACTCGCCCCGCGGACTGATGGGCATGATGAACAGGGGAATACGGTACTCGACGCTCAGCAGGTAGCCCTCGTCGCCTTCCTGGAGCCCGAAGCGGTAGCCGCGCACGGTTTCCGGTCCCCCGAAGAACAGGACGTTGTCCAGATGGGCAGGACCGCTGGTGCGGCGGCCCCAGGCGCGCAGGGCGAGCACGTGCTCTTTCAGGGGCACCGGTACGAAGAAGCGTGCGTTGGCCACGGCCTCGTTGTAGGAGTCGAAGTCGTCGCTCAGCCAGCGGCGGCCGGTGCCTTCCACGTAGATACCGCGGCTCGGGTAGTAGCGGTTGTCTCGGCTGTCCAGACCCGCGGCCAAGCTCAAGGTCCGGTGGGTGCTCGTACCGGAAACGTAGGTGGGCTTCGTCGGGCCCCCGTCGGTCGCCGGCCAGGCGAAGTCGTCCCGCTGTTCGAACCAGCCGTAGCCGGCGCCGCCGCTCATGAAAAAGGGGCCTGAGAAGTTCCAGCGGATTTGCAGATCCGAGTCCCATTTGTGGTATCTGAAGGGCCGGAAGACGAAATCGGCGTTCTCGGCGGCGGCCGACAGTTCGACCTCGAGGCCGCGCACACCCAGGAGCCAGGGATGCGTCCAGGCCAGTTCGGCCCGTTGCAGGTGGTACACAGAGATCGCCGCTTCGAGGATCTCGCCTTTGCCGCGCAGGTTGCGCTCGGCCAGGTGTCCGCCGAACTGGTATTTGTGCCGCCGGTCGAAGCGGACGAGGGGACCGTACTCGAGGGTCGTGTCCTCCTCCAGGTACACGTTCAGGACCACCGCACCCGGATCCGCGTCGTCGAATTCCATGTCCACGAAGGCGAACCAGCCGATGTCCTCCAGGTGGTCCCAGACCGGATCGAGATCCTCGTAGGCGAAGGGCTGGCCCAGGGTCAGGCCCATTTCGCGCAGGATGAGATCCGTGTCCGTGCGGGTGTTGCCCTCGAGGACGATCTCGCCCAGCACGGTGGAGGTCTTGACGGTGTCCGCGGGGGTGTCGCCGAAGACGGCGCGGGCGTCGGCGGGCATACAAGCGACGCCGATCACAAGGACCAGGGCGCAGGCGGCGGGACGGAGCCGGAGCGGGCGGCGTGGCCACATGACGGAACGACCTCGGTCAGGAGAGATTTCTGGACGCGGCCGGGTGCCGCCGTCCGATGCCGGTCAATTATGCCGGACGCCCTCGAATTGTCCAGTCACGTCCCGTGCACCGGATTCCACCGGTGGCGCCGACGTGTAGAGCGCCGTTCGGCAGCAACCCAGGCCCAGGGGCGAGAGTTCCTCGTCCAGGTCCGCCGGGTCGAGATTCGCCAGCCGGGTCTGCAGGTGCACCGGGTCGGTGGCGGTGCCGTCGAGGACCCGCTCCACCGCCGCGCGGGCCGCTTGTCCGACCAGGCGCCGGATGAAGTCGTCGTCCCATTCGTCGACCCCGGCCAGGAAGGTCTCGAAGAAGCGGCCGGGCCCGGCGATGTTCAGGGTGCAGTTGCCGATGACGCCGGCGTCGCCGGCGGGCACGGGCTCGTCGGCGGTCCAGCGCACGTTCAGTCCGCGGCTCACGTCCAGGAAGACCAGGTGGCCGTCGGCCGGCAGTTGTCCACGCTGGGTGCCGATCTCCAGCATGTGGCAGCCGTCCAGGTAGATGGCCTGCAGGCCGTCCTTGGCGATGAGCAGGGCGATCTGTCCCGCCTGGAGGGTCAGGGCGATACGCTGGCCCTTGAGGAACCCCAGGTCGAGAGGACCCTGGACCAAGCCCTGGTCCGGGTTCACGCTCCAGTCGATGACCGCGTCGTGGGTGTCGGTGGTGCGCCAGCTGGTGTCGCCCTGGTGTCTCGTTTCCCGCGCGTTCATGACGTCCTCCCCGGCCAAGTGAATTCGGACTCCCAGCCCAGCCCCAACAGGTAGTTCCTCTCCTCGGCCATCTCGCTGAAGGACTGCAGATCGCGGCTCAGCCGTCCGGCTTCGTCCTTGAACCATGCTGACGACGGCACGCCCCCCTCGAGGGCGCGCACCAGTTGCGCCGCTTCCTCCACCAGCAGGATGAGACGCGTGTCCAGTTCCTCCAGCTCGGCGATGGTCGCGTGGCAGTCGCCCACCAGGCAGACGATGCCTTCCCGGTCCAGGCGGCGGAAGATGGCTCCGATGCGGTCGATCAATTCGTCGATGGTGGCGTTCTGCTCGGCGCCGAGCAGGTTGCCCTTCCGCTCGGCCACGTTCAGCAGCCGGTCGCCGCAGTCCTTGAGCATGCCGCCCAGGGCGTGCCGGAAGTCCTTCTCGGCGGCGGCGGCCTCGTCCTCACCTCGGTAGGTGCAGTAGACGGGCATCCGTTCCATGAGATCGATCATTGCCGGGGTGCTCAGGTGCGCTGTCTGGACCATGCGGTGCTTCTCCGGGGCTGCGGGCGCGGTTGCCTGGGGAGAGACCCCCGGGGAGGTGTTGCGTCCTGCCCGGCGGAGGTCTTGCCTGGCGGGAAACGGCAAGGCACGTACCACCCTCGCGAGGAATCTTGGGGCATCTTGCGGGAGGTCTTGGAATTGCTTGGGAGACAGGGAGATAGAAGAAAGGCGTCGGCGCCGGGACTCTCACGTCGTCGGCGCCGACTCCTTGCGGGACATGGCTTTTGGCAACGTCACGGCTCCCAGCGCGTCACCGGGTTGGTCAGGGCTCCGATGCCCTCGATTTCCACGGTCACCGTATCGCCCGGCTTCAGGAAGACCGGGGGTTCGCGGTAGATGCCCACGCCGCCGGGGGTGCCGGTGGAGATGATGTCCCCGGGCAACAGGGTCATGTTGCGGCTCACGTGCTCGACCAGGACGTCCACCGGGAAGATGAGCTGCTCGGTGTTGCTCGACTGCATGACCTCGTCGTTCCAGCGGCAACCGATGGCCAGGCCGGACGCCAGGTCGGGTAGTTCGTCCGAGGTGACGATCCAGGGTCCGCAGGGTCCGCCCGTGTCCATGGACTTGCCGCGGAACCACTGCTTGTCCGCGTACTGGGCCTGGCGGTCGGACACGTCGTTGAAGCAGGTGTAGCCGGCGATGTGGTCCCTGGCGTCCGCGCGCGCGATGCGCCGGCCCGGGCGGCCGATGATGACCGCCAGCTCGGCTTCGGCGTCCACGCGGGTCAGGTCCTCCGGCAGCATGATCGGCCCGTCCGGGAACTGCAGGCACGACGTGGCCTTGCAGAAGAGCAGCGGCCGCTCGGGGAGGGGCTTGTTCTGCTCCTCGGCGTGGTCGCGGTAGTTCAGCCCCACGCAGACGATCTTGGACGGCAGGAGCACCGGCGACAGCAACCGGGCGTCCGCCAGGGCGAACCACGGGGCGGGCAGGGAATCGCCGGCCGCCAGGCGCGCGGCCATGTCGTCCGTCGACGCCGCGTGGACCTGGTGGACCGTATGCACGGGCTGGAGGTCCGGCAGCAGGGCGTGCCAGTTGCCGGGCAGGGCAGGAGCTGCAGCCATGAGGTCCAGACCGAGGACGTCGTTCATGGCCAGGCCGGGGCGGGGATCCGCTCCCTGAGTGTAGGTGATGAGTCTCATGGGATCATTATGGCCGGGAGGCGGGCGGTTGCAAGGCACGATAACCCCGGGACTCGGTAGATACGGCGGGCCGGGGACTCGTCTTCCCCGGCCCGCCGCGTTGCCGGCTTCCGTGCCGGCCTTTCGGGATACGTCGTGTCGTTCCCGAATTCCTTCGTCCGGAGGTCAGTTGACCTGGATCCGCCGCGCCACGCTCTGCTCCGACTTGGGCAAGGTGATCTCCAGGACGCCGTCCTCGAGGTTGGCCTTGATGCCTTCGGCCTCCACGGCGTTGCCGAGGCGGAAGGTGCGGTTGAAGCCGACGCACTCGGCCCGCTCGCGGCGGCGCGCCTCGAAGCCCTCGGGCAGCTCCACCTGGCGTTCGGCCTTCACGGTCAGGGTCTGGTGCTCCACGTTGACCTCCAGGGCGTCGGCCTTCACGCCGGGCATGTCCATGAGGATGCGGTACTCCTGCTCGCCTTCGATCACGTCGGCGCGCGGCGTGGCGGCGCAGGCGGCGTGGGGGTTGCAGGTGGCGGTCGTGCCGTTGAGGGCGGCGTCGATCAGGCGCGTCATGGGCATCAGGGTATTCATGGTTGGTCCTCCTGTGGGTCCTGTGTTATGTGTTGGGCCGCTCTTCAGGCCGCGTTGCTTCCAAGCTCGGTCTCCCCATATCAATCGGCGTGCCCAGGCGAACCAGGTTTGGCGAGAAAACTTGCAACATGTTGATATCATATAAGAAAGAGACGCGGTCCCCGCGTGGGTTCACTGCAAATCCCCGTTCCGTTCGGCCGGCGGGGCCCCGTCGGTCATGTCACTCTGACAGATATGACACGAATTTCCGCCGCCATGTCCTGACAACGGTTCTCCTGATGGTCCTGGCGACTCCGGTAGCAGCCACGGATCCGGTCGACACAGGCGCACCCTTGCGCGTGGGCCGCATCACCCTGGAGATCATGGACATCTACTCGTCCACCGAGGTGGCGACCGCCCGCGGCCTGGAGAAATTCGTACGCCGGACCATGAACGGGCTGCACGTGGAGACCCGGGAGGCGGTCCTGCGCCGGGAACTGCTCTTTGCCGAGGGCGATATCTACGATCCGGAAGCCCTGGTGGAGACCGAGCGGAACCTGCGCCGTCTGGGCATTCTCAACGGGGTGGTGGTGAGCGCCGCCGATACCACTGCGGACGGCACCGTCGACGTGGTCGTCCGCACCAGGGATTCCTGGTCCCTCAGCACCTCCCTCGCCTTCGCCATGGCATCCGACGGGAAAGCGCGCTGGAACGTCAACTTCGCCGAGACCAACTTCCTGGGCTCGGCCATCACGGTGGGCAGCGGCCTGGGCCAGGACGAGGACCGTACCTACTGGAAGCTCTGGTACCGCAAGCGCCGACTCTTCCGCACGGCCCTGTGGCTGGGGGTCGACTTCTCCGAGCACGGCGACGGCCACTACTACGGTCTGACCCTGGCCCAGCCGTTCCACGCCCTGGACGACCCATGGGGCTTCCATGTCCAGGCCTGGGATCACGAGACCGACGGCCGCATCTACTTGTCCCACGCGGGGCCGGCGGGCGTGGACCCGGCGGAGGCAGCGAGCCTCTACGGCCGCGTGCCCCGCCAACAGTCCGGCGTCCTGCTCTCGGTGCTACGGCGGCTCAGCGCACCGGGCCGGGGCCGGGTCTGGCGCGCCGGCATCGGGCTTCGGTACCTGGACACGTCCTACGACCCGGGGGCCGTCGAGGAACTGTCGGACGACCGCTGGGTCGATCTGCGCTGGCTGGACGACGGCGACGAACCCCTGGCCCGGGACGCCGGACGCGAGGTCCATCCCCACCTGGCACTGAGCACCGAGGGACGAAGCTGGACCGAGCGGCGCTTCGTCATGCAGTATGGCCCCGTGGAGGACATTCCCCTGCACGTGGAGGGGAGCCTGACCGTCGGCCCGTCCGGCGGCGCCTTCGGGTCGACCACGAATTTCGGCCGTTCCGCCTGGCGCGGCGAAGCCGACGTTTCCTGGTGGCGGCCCGCCGGTGGCGGCCTGCTCCTGCTGAATCTCAACGGACGGGGTACGACCGGCGACCGGGCAGTCCGCCGCCACGCGGCCACGGCCCTGGCCGGTTGGGTCCGTGCCGTGGGCGAGGCCGACGCCCCCTGGTTGACCCGCGTCTTCGTGGAAGGCGCCCACGGCAGCCGCCTGAACGGGGCCTCGGCTTTCGTGCTCGGCCTGGACCGGGGCCTACGGACCCTGGACTTCGACGGCATGGCAGGCGATCGCCTGGTACGCTGGAATGTGGAGCAGGGCAAGGTCACGCGCCGGGAGTACTTCGGCCTGGTCCGGGCCGGGGTGGCCGCCTTCTACAGCGGCGGCTGCGCCTGGTGGGACGACGAGGACCGGGACCTGTCCGACGCACGCCACGAGATCGGTGGCGGTCTACGCCTCGGTCCCACCCGTTCGGGCAACGCGCTCACCACGCGCCTGGACGTATCCTGGGCCCTGGACGGTTCGCGCGGTCCGGTCTTCACGGCCGTCTCGCGCGGCCATTTCTGATCAGCGAGGAGAATCGGCCGTGGGCGCCACCCGCACCGTCGCCAAGAACACCATCCTCCTGACGATCGGCCTGCTCAGCGGCCGGGCGCTCAGCGTGCTGCTCATCCGCAAGATGACGCCGCTGCTGGGCACCGACGGCATGGGCATCTGGGGCCAGGCCACGGACCTGACGGCTATCCTGCTGGTGGTGGCCAATTACGGCCTCGGGACCCTCCTGACCCGCGAAGTGACCCGCCGCCGGTACCTCACCTCGGCCCTCTTCTGGTCCGCCGTGCGGGTGCGTTGGATCATCGGCGCCGCCTGCTACGCCTTCCTGCTGGTCTTCGTACGCGCCATGGGTTTCGACGACCTCAAGACCGCGGCCGTACTCGTCACCGGGGTGGCGGTCTTCGTGGAGGCCACGGCCATGGCCTGCGACGCAGTGCTGCAGGCCCACGAGAAGGTCCAGCACCAGACCAGCAGCCAGATCCTCTCGGCGGTGCTGTACTTCGTCGTGGGCTGGTGGGCCCTGGAGGCGGGCCACGGCATCATGGGAGTGGTGTGGGCGAACCTGGCCAGCCGGGTGGTGCGGTTGGCGGTGGTGGCTCCGCTCATGGTCCGCGGTTGCGGCCCCTGGCGCACGGATCCGCAAGCGGCGACCGACACGCCGGGTATGGGCTGGATGTTCCGGCTGGGCCTGCCCATGTTCATGGCCACCACCTTCGGCATCATCTACAACAAGGTCGACACCATCATGCTGGGCACCATCCTGGGCGATACGCCCGCCGGGGTGTACGTGCTCGGCCACCGGGCCCTGGACATGATGATCCTCGTGCCCAGCCTCTTCGGCTTCGCCCTCTTCCCGGCCATGGCGCGTTACGGCATGGACTCCACCGTCGACGCGGTGCGTTTCGGGGAGCGGTCCCTGCGCTTCATGCTGGCGGCGGTGGTGCCGCTGACGCTCTTCCTCACCTTCACCGCCGGTCCGATCATCCGCTGGTTCGACGACACGGGCGAGGGCGCCTTCGCCGACTCGATTCCCGTCCTCATGATCGTCATCTGGGCCTTGCCCCTGCAGGCGGCCAACATCGTCTTCAACCGCCTGCTGGTGACCGCTGACCGGGAGCGCAGCTTCATCGCCATCGGGCTCGTGTCCATGCTCGTCAACGTGGTCCTGAACATCCTGCTCATCCCGCGCTACAGCTACTTCGGCGCCTCCTGGGCCACCATCGCCAGCATGACCGTGAGTTTCGTCATGCACCTGGGGAGCCTGGCCCGGACCGAACACCGCCCGCCCCTGCTGCGTGCCCTGCTGGGTCCCACGGCCGCCACCGCCCTGGCCTGGGTCGCGACCGTGGGCGCGGGTCGTTTCCTGGTGCCGTCCTGGGGCCTGGAGCCGTTCCACCTGCCGGTCCACGCCTGGGGACCCTTCCTCGCCGCGACGGGGTTGACGGCGGTCTTCTACCTGGCCGCCCTGGCGATCCTGCGGGTCATCGGCCGCCGCGACCTGGACCTCCTGCGCGACCTCCTGCCCGGCCGCCGCGCCTGACCTCCACCAACGAGCAGTTGATTTACGGCCCGCCCGTCGTGTAAACAGGAGCGACGCGCCAGGCATCCGCCCACGCTTCGGCCGCGCCCGCGGCGCCCGGACGAGGACGAAAGGTTCCCATGGAATTCCTCAACGACTTCGCCTCCGGCCTGTCCGGGAAGGTGTGGGGTTGGCCCGAGATCTTCCCGGTCATGGTCGGCTTGCTGCTGGTCACCGGCCTGGTGATGACGGTCGCCCTGCGCTTCATCCAGCTGCGGGAACTGAAACACGGCCTGGACGTGATCCGCGGCAAGTACGACGACCCGGATCACGACGGGGACCTGAGCCACTTCCGCGCCCTGACCACGGCGCTGTCGGCCACCGTGGGCATCGGCAACATCGCCGGCGTGGCCACGGCCCTGCACTACGGCGGTCCCGGCGCCCTGTTCTGGATGTGGGTGACGGCGGTCTTCGGCATGGCGCTCAAGTACGCCGAGTGCACCCTGGCCATCAAGTACCGCACCATCCTGCCCGACGGCACGGTCGCCGGCGGGCCCATGTACTACATCGAGAAGGGACTGGGCAGCAACTGGAAGTGGTTGGCGGTGGCCTTCGCCGTCTGCGCCATCATCTCGAGCTTCGGTTCGGGCAACAGCATCCAGGCCTTCACCGTGGCCGACCAGCTGCGCTCGGATCTGGGCGTCCCGACCTGGATCACGGGCATGATCGGCGCGTCCCTGGTGGCGGCGGTCATCCTGGGCGGCATCACGCGCATCGGCGCGGTCACCAGCCGTCTCGTGCCTTACATGGCGGCCATCTACGTGACCGGCGGCCTGGTTGTCGTCCTCATGAACATCGGGCAGGTGCCCGGGGTGATGACGGAGATCTTCTCCGCGGCCTTCAAGCCGGCGGCCCAGGTGGGCGGTTTCGCCGGCGGGGCCTTCATCTTCATGCTCACCTGGGGCGTGAAGCGGGGGCTCTTCTCCAACGAGTCGGGCCAGGGCTCAGCGCCCATCGCCCATGCGGCGGCCAAGACCGACGAGCCCGTGCGCGAGGGCGTCGTGGCCATGCTCGGTCCTCTCATCGACACCCTGATCATCTGCACCATCACGGGCCTGGTGATCCTGACCACCGGCGTGTGGAAGGAGAAGATGCCCGCCGAGGTGCCGGTGAACGCCCAGTCGGACATCACCGTCATCGCCACCGACAGCTATGTGGACGTCAACGGCGCCGTTGAAGAGGCGTTCCGTTTCACCGGCAGCATCGAGTGCTACGACGGCAACCCGCTCGGCGTCCTCTTCGTGCGCAACCATTCGGTTGTGGACGACCCGCGGATCGAGGGCGGGGACGGCACCGCCTGGGGCGGCACCCTGGTGGTGGACGACGGCGACATCGAGTTGGACGATCTACCGGACCTGACCCTCAGTGGCGAGATGGCCCAGAACGGCTCACCGCTCACGGCCTGGGCCTTCAAGCGGGGCCTGGCACGCTTCGGCGGCTGGGGACACTTCATCGTCACCGTGGGGGTGGTGCTCTTCGGCCTCTCCACGGCCATCAGCTGGAGCTACTACGGGGACCGGGCGGTGGTCTACCTCTTCGGGCCGAAGTACGTCCTGCCCTACAAGATCGTTTTCTGCATCATGAACTTCCTGGGGGCTATCTTCTCGCTGGAGATCGTCTGGAACTTCGGCGACAGCGCCCTCGGACTCATGGCCCTGCCCAACCTCATCGCGTTGATCTTCCTGGCGCGCAAGGTGCGGGGCATGTCGTCCGAGTACTTCGACCGGGAGCATAAGCCTCTGCGGTAGGGAGACGAAAGACACCATGGCCAAGACAACCCCTCGCCATCCCGGCTACGTGCGGGACCGCATGAAAGCGCTCGCCGCCTCGGGCGAGCTGAACGCCCGCAATGCCGACCGCCACTGGCTCTACGAGGAGTCGGTGCAGAACGTCGACCGCGAATTGGAATTCATCGACCGTGTCTTCAAGCGGCACTACGGGCGCAAGCCTACCTTTGTGCGG
The DNA here is from genome assembly GCA_024231905.1 of bacterium. Taxonomy (GTDB): domain Bacteria; phylum Krumholzibacteriota; class Krumholzibacteriia; order LZORAL124-64-63; family LZORAL124-64-63; genus JAAEQC01. The sequence goes on from JAAEQC010000199.1 coordinate 26,923, forward strand.
GAAGACTTCTGCGGTACGGCCCTGCTCTGCGCCAAGTGGGTCGCCCACCGCCGGGGCAACACCGCTCTCGGCGTCGACTTCGACGGTCCGACCCTGGACTGGGGACGTGCCAACAACGTGGCCCCCTTGGGTGACCGGGCCGGCCGGGTCACCCTGATGGAGGACGACGTGCGCAACGTCACCTCGCCGCTCTGCGACGTGCTCGCGGCCACGAATTTTTCTTGGTGGGGCTTCAAGACCCGCGCCGCGCTGGGCGCCTACTTCCGCAACTGCCACGCGTCCCTCCGTCAGGAGGGCCTCCTGATGCTGGACTGCTTCGGCGGGCCCGAGGCCCAGGTCGCCCAGGAAGAGGAACGCAGCCTCGAGGGTTTCGACTACATCTGGGACCAGGACGGCTACAATCCCATCACCGGCGAGACCCGCTGCCACATCCACTTCGACTTTCCGGATGGCAAGCGGCTGAAACGAGCCTTCAGCTACGACTGGCGTATCTGGACCCTGGCCGAGACTCACGACCTGCTGCTGGAGAGCGGATTCTCCGCGGTGGATGTCTACTGGGAAGGCACCAACCGGGGCGGCGAACCCAACGGAATCTACCGCATCAGCGTGAAGGGTGACTCGGCTCCGGCCTGGGTGGCCTACCTCATCGCTCGCCGCTGATACGCGGCCCGGCAAGAATTCGCTTGCATCGACACCCTGAAATTCGCTTCAATTCCCCTACAACAGCAGCGGCGCCGCTTCGGGATGGCCCGCTCCGATGACGTTCGTGTTTCCGGAGGATGCCGCACACCGGCGTTCTTAGGAGTTCGGAGCCATGGATTTCAATGCATGCGCCCAGTGCGGCACCGAGATCGAGGGCCAGGGGATCCATTTCCGCGGCCGGAATTTCTGCAGCGACGAATGCTGCGAGGAGTTCGAGGCCGAGTTCGCCACCGCCGACGAACCGGACGAGAAGGATCTCTCGGCCGACGCCGAAGCCGACACCGACGGCGATGACGATTTGGACGACGACCTCGGTTACCGCAACGACGACGATGACGAGGTCGAGGGCGACCTTGACGAGGACGACTACGAGATCAAGCCCGAGGATTTCTGATCTACTCTGACGAGACGGGAGCGCCGGCATGAACAGAGAGCAGGCCAAGACCCTCGTCGGCCGCCACTTCGACGTGATGTGGAACCGGGGCGACGTCAGCGTCGCTGCCGAACTCTGCGCGCCGGACGTGGTGCAGCACGACCCCCTGACCACCAGGCTGACCGACATGGTCGCCTACGTCGCCTATCTGGGGGAAGTGCGACAGGCCTTTCCGGACCTGGTGCTCGCCATCGAGGACGTGGTCGCCGAGGGCGACAAGGTCGTGGTGCGCTGGACCTTCAGCGGCACCCACCGCCAGGAGATGCGGGGGCTGGCCGCCACCGGCCGCAAGGTCACCTTCGCGGGCATGTCCATGTACCGGCTGGCCGGTGACCGGATCGCCGAGATCTGGACGAGCTTCGACACGGTGGGCTACCTGCGACAGGTGATGAGTTTGCCCGGGGTCTCGGGCGCCGCCTGATCCGACACGCCGCAGAAGCAAGAAGAGCAGATGCATGAGAAAGAGGGAACCCCGGGTGGGGTTCCCTCTTTCACTATCCCGTACGATGGACTAGGAACTGCCGCAGCCCTCGCAGCCGCCGCCGCCGCCGCTGCCATCGCCACAGTCGCTGGCGTTGCCCAGCTTGAGCATGTAGCCGCGCCGGTAGGCCTCGTCGATGTAATCGATGGTCAGGCCGCCGCTCTGGGAAAGGACGTCCCGCGTCTGGCTATCCACCATGATGGTGACGCCGGCGGTGTCCATGGTCTCGTCCGCTTCCTTTGGCTCATCCAGAGCCATGCCGATTGACGGCCCGCTTCAGCCAAAGCCCTGCACGAATAGGCGGACGCCTTTGCCCGCGTGCTCGTTCCAGTCGAATGCGCCGAAGGCCGCGGTCGCCGACTCCGAGATGGTGATGAGTTCGTTCACGTCGATTCTTCTCCTGGTTCGAACCAGCAGGTGGCGCGTGGCCCGGATCCTCCGGCGACCGCCGTCGGGTCCGTGCGTGTGTCTCGCTCCAAAATGATGCCAAAGGGCCGAAAACGCAACCTGTGTAGTTGCATAGCTATTTAGATGCATCCTCGGGGTTGCCGGCTGCCCGGTCGTAAACCATGCGCAACTTGACCTTGTCACCGCCTCGCGGCAGGTCGATTTCCTCCGTGAGGACCAGTTGCGTACCGTCCGCGGAAAGGGCATAGCGGCTCGTGCGCTCGGAACCGCCGCCCTGCCAGAGAATCACGAGGACGTCGTCGTACCAGTCGGCGGTGGCCGTCACCTGACCTCGTTCGGTCCAGACCTTCTCGCCCTTGCCGTCCACGTGCAGGAGACGACTGATGTCCATACCGTCGGTGATGTCGATCTCGTCGGCCTCGTGGAAGATGGACAGGGTCTGGAAGCGCTCGAGCATCCTGGCGCCCGGTCCGCCGGCAGTTCCGTCTGCGTCGGGGCGTTCGCCGCCGGCCATGCCGCCACCGCCGCGGCCGACACCGCCGCGGCCGCCGGCCATGCCGCCACCCCGGCGGCCGCCACCGCCCATGCTGCCGCCGCGACCGCCTATATCGCCGCTGCGGCTGCCGCTTCGGCTCATGGCCTGGCGCATGACCGTGGCCGGGTCGTCACTGGCCGCCTTGTTCAACACCCACTCTCCGCTCAGGTCGGCATGTTCGGCGTCCGCCGCCGGGGCGACCTGGGCCGCCAGCAACAGGATCGGGATAAGCAGGAACCGTGTCGGGAGTCTCATGGTCTGTCCTCTTCGTGTCTGCGCCCGGAATCCAGGATCGACGCACCGTATCCGGTGGGGTTATTGCGGCCGTGTTCATCACCCAACGCGCGGCCGCGTCGTAACCAGCGGTATCGATGCGCAGCAAGTTTTTGTTGATTCGATGTTTTGCACTACGTGTTGCCGGGCCATGTGTTAGAGTCAATTGACTGTACGATATCATATTGGGCAAGTATGATTGGGCACCAAGAAACGAACCCGCAGCCTAGAGGAGAAAGTCCATGCGTTCCAGGAAACTCGCGGTTTTACTGGGATCGGTCGTCCTGATGGCAATGCTTTTTGCCGCCTGCAGTGACGACGACGATCCGGCCACACCTCCGCCGCCGAGCAGCGCGGAAGAAACCATCGGCGCCACCGGCGGTACGCTCGAGATCCCGAACAAATTGGCGCTCGAGGTCCCCGCCGGCGCCCTGACCGGCGACGTGGATTTCGCGGCCGAAGTCAACCTCTCGCCGCCCATGCCACCGGTGGGCTACACGCTGGTGTCGGTGGTCTACACCATCGAGCCCAGCGGCACGGTCTTCGATGACGATGTCCTCCTGACCCTGCACTACAGCGAGAGCCTCCTGGGCGGCGCCGACGAGGACGATATCGTTGTCTTCACCGACTCCGGCAGCGGTTGGAGCGAACTCGAATCCGACGTCGACGCCGACACCGACGTGGTGACCACCTGGATCGACCACCTCTCGTACTTCGTCGCCGCGGTGGAGACCTTCGTCCCGCCCACGGACGTCCTCGGCCTGTTCGAGGTGCACCGGGACTTCATGAGCGACGGCAAGGGAGCCGTGGCGGCGTCCGTCGATACGATCACCGCCGCCTTCCGTTCGGGCGGCATGGTATCGACCGACCTGCGGGCCGAGTCCGTGACCTTCGGCGCCTGGAACCTGGGCTGGTACGGCGACTTCGATGCCCACCTCTACTTCAACCCGATCACCCCCGGTTTCCTCACCGCCGGATCCTCCTACGACCTGGTCGTGGCGGGCGACGCCAACGTTCCGGCACTGGACATGAGCGTCACGCTCTTCGCCGACGAACCGGTTCTGACCGGCCCGGCTCCCCTGGCGGAACTCCCCCTGGCAGGCTTCGAGGTGACCTGGAACGGCACGACGGCGGGCGGTTTCATCACCCTCGTGGTCGAAGGCGGAGACGGTACGAGCCTGGATCTGGACGTGATCAACAACGGGTCCTACACCTTCGCCGACACCGAACTCCAGGAGTTCGCCGCGGGCCCGGGCACCGTCGGCCTCTACCTGGAGGACTCCATGCCTGTCACGGCCACCGGCTATGACGAGGAGAGTCGCGTGGAGATCGTCACCAGCCACCGGGTTCCCGTGTCCTTCACCCGCGAATCGACCATCGCCGAGTTCAACGGGTCCCGAACCGTTGGTGCGACGATCCCCGACGGTCCCAGCGGCGGCGGCGCCGGATCTGCCCTCCTGTCCACCATCAACGTCCCGGCCTCGGGCGCGGTGGACAGCGTGCGGGTCTACCTGGACATCACCCACACCTGGACCAGCGACATGATCATTCGGCTGCGCTCCCCCGAGGGCACCGAGTTGCGGGTCCTGTTCATCGGTGAGGGGGGCGAACCCTTCTCCAACCCCGTGGGCTGGTACCCGACGGACTTCACGCCCAAGGACGACCTGAACGGCTTCGACGGCGATGAGGTGAACGGCAACTGGGTCCTGGACGCCCGGGACTACAGCCACGAAGCGGTCGGCACCCTCAACGAGTGGCGCCTGCAGATCTTCTACGCCGAGTAGTTCGCCCCGCCGCGGACGCGAAACGGCCCGCTCCCTTGCCGGGGGGCGGGCCGTTCTCATGTTTCGTGTCTGGTCAGACGCCGTCCTCGACCAGATCATCCCCACTTCCCTGTCTGTCGTTCATGCCCAGCAGCATCTTGGCGTCCGAGAGGATGCTGTAGCTCACGGGGATCAGGATCAGCGTGATGAAGGTGGAGAACATGACGCCGAAGCCCAGGCTCGTGGCCATGGGCACCAGGAACTTGGCCTGCAGACTCTTCTCCAGCAGCAGCGGTGTCAGGCCCGCGAAGGTTGTCACCGAGGTGAGCATGATGGGACGGAAACGGCGGAGACCCGCGGACATGACCGCCTCGCGCATGCCCTGCCCCTCGGCCCGGGCCCGGTTGATGAAGTCGATCAGGATGAGCGAATCGTTGACCACCACGCCGGTCAGGGCCACCACGCCGAACATGGAGATGAGCGTCAGGTCCATGCCCATGAGGATGTGCCCCCAGACGGCGCCCACGAGGCCGAAGGGGATGGCGCTCATGATGATGGCCGGCTGGGTGTAGGACTTGAAGAGGACCGCCAGCAGGACGTAGATCACGAAGACCGCCATGACGAACCCGCGGCCCAGACTGCCCAGGGACTCGGCCTGCTCCTTCTGTTGGCCCTCCATGCTGTAGCGCACGTCCGGATGGGAGGCCAGCAGGTCCGGCAACAGTTCCTCGCGCAGGATGGCGTTGATCTCGTCGGCGTTGGTCATCTGCTGGTCCACGTCGGCGGTAACGGAGACGATGCGTTGCCGGTCCGCCCGTTCGATGGCGGCGAAGCCCCTGCCGATCTCCACGGTGGCCACGCTTCCGAACGGGACCTCGATCCCCTCGGGAGTGCGCACACGCATGGACTCGATGTTGCCCAGGGAGCGCCGCTCCTCCTCGGGATAACGGATCATCACCTTCACCTCGTCGCGGCCGCGCTGGATGCGCATGGCCTCATCGCCGTAGAAGCCGCGCCGCACCTGCCGGGCCAGATCGGCCAGAGTCAGGCCCAGGACACGCGCCTCCGGCTTGAGGTTCAACTTCACCTCCACCTTGCCCTCGCGGAAGCTGTCGGCGATGTCGAGGACGCCGGGGAACTCGGCCAATTCGGTTTTCAGATCCTGGGCCGTGGCGATGAGTTCGTCCGTGTCCGGGGAAGAGAGCTGCACGTCGATGGCGTCGCCGCCGCGGAAGAGGTTGGCGCTGAACGTCAGGGAGACGGCGCCGGTGATCGGTCCGCAGAGTTCACGCCAGCGCCGGGCCATGTCCGGACTGGGGATGTCGCGCACCTCGGCCTTGAGCAACTCCGCGTTCACTTCCACCAGGTGGGCGCCGCCGGCGCTGGTGTTGGCGCCGGCGCCGGGGCCGCCGCCTGCCGAGCGGGGCTGGGAGCCGATGGAGGTCTGCACGTGGCGGATCACCGATTCGCCCTCGCGTCCGTCGTCAAATGCGGCGCGGACCTGCTCCAGGGAAGCTTCCAGTTGGTCGACTGCGTGCTGTGCGTCCTCCACGGTCGTGCCCTGGGGGAGGGTGAGGGCGGCAACCAGGTTGTCCGCGTCGACCTTGGGCATGAACGTGAACTTGATGTGACCGCCGGCCACGATGCCACCGGTGACGATGAGGGTGGCCAGGGCCGTGGCCACGACCATGGGCCGGTGCAACAGGGCGAACTCCAGGGTGCGACGGTACGGCCCCTCCACGAAGGCTTTCAGGCCATTGTCGATGCGCTGCTTGATGGCGGCGTACCAGCCGGGAGTCCGGTCGACCTTCTTTTCCGCAACCGGCTTCATGGATGCCAGGTGGCTGGGCAGGATGAGCAGGGACTCCACCAGGGAGAACAGGAGGATGGATACGACGACCACCGGGATGTTGAACATGAACTTGCCCATGGTGCCTTCGACGTTGGCCAAGGGCAGGAAGGCGACCACCGTGGTCATGACGGCCAGGGTCACGGGCACGCCCACTTCCAGGGCGCCGCGGGAGGCGGCTATCTGGGGGCTGTAGCCTCGCTCGCGCCAGGAGTAGATGTTCTCGCCGACCACGATGGCGTCGTCCACCACGATGCCCAGGGACACGATGAAGGCGAACATGGAAACCATGTTGAGCGAGGTACCGAAGAGGGGGATGGCCCAGAAGGCGCCCAGGAAACTGATGGCGATGCCCAGGCTCACCCAGAGAGCGAGGCGGAACTGGAGGGTCAGGGCCAGGCACAGGAAGACGAGGACGAGCCCCGCGATGCCGTTCTTCAGTAGCAGGTCCATGCGGCTCTTGTAGATGGTCGACCGGTCATTGAAAGTGGAAATCTCGATGCCGGGGGGCATCTGGTCCCGCATGCGCTCCACGTAATCCTTGGCGGCGCCCGTGACCTTGAGCACCCCCTGGTCGCCCGTACGGTAGACCTGGATCATGGCGGAGTTGCTGCCGTTGAAGTAGCCGGCCAGGTCCACGTCCTCGAAGCCGTCCTTCACGGTGGCGATGCGGTCCAGGGTGACCTCGGTGCCGTCCGGGGCGGTGATGACCACGATGCTCGCGAACTCCTCGCCCGTGTAGCGTTGCCCCTTGGTGCGGACGAGGATCTCGCCGCCGTCGGTCTTCACGCTGCCGCCGGGTAGATCCAGGCTGTTGGCCTGGACGGCGCGGGTGACCGCCTCGAGAGTCAGACCGTAGGCCTGCAGGTCGCGCTCGCTCACCTCGATGGAGATCTCGAAGGGGCGCGTGCCGGCCACCTCGGCGTAGGTGATGGACTCCTCGGCCAGCAGGTCGTCGCGGATGCGGTCGGCCAGGAGTTTGAGAGTGCGTTCGGTGGTGTTGCCGAAGACCACCACGTCCAGGACCTGGGTGCGGGGTTCCACCAGGGAGACGATGGGTTTCTCGGTCTCCGCGGGGAAGGTGATGATCCGGTCCACCTCGGCCTTGAGGTCGTCCAGGGCCTTGTTGGGATCGGCGTCGCGCTCCAGTTCCACCGTGATCATGCCCACGCCCTCGGTCGCGGCGGACGTGATCTTCTTGATGCCGTCCACACCCTGGATAGCTTCCTCCACCCGCACGCAGACGGCCTCCTCGACCTCGGACGGCGTGGCTCCCAGGTAGGGTACGCGGATAGTGACCATGTCCATGGAGATCTCCGGGAAGACCTCCTGCTTGATGGACGTGGCGGCCTGGAAGCCCGCGACCATGATGACCAGCATGAGCAGGTTGGCGGCCACGTGATTGGTGGAGAACCAGCGGATCAAGCCGTTCATCGCTCACCGTCCTCGGTGGCGGGCTTCTCGGTCGGCGCGGTGGGGGCGCGCTCGCCCTCGATCCGCACGGGCATGCCGTCGGTGACGTACTGGAGGTTGGATGTGCAGACCAGTTCACCGGCAGCGAGTCCCCCGGTGACCACGGCCTGCTCGATGCCGGCCCGAGCCACCGTGACCTGTCGGATGCGCAGGTTCCTCTCACCGTCCACGACCCACATGAAGTCGCCGGGCCGCAGGGCGGCGCGGGGGACGATCACCGCGCCGGCCGGCGGCGGGGAAGTGAAGAGGATCTCCACGAACATGCCCTCCACTAGAGCCGGTCGGTCGTCACTCCGTTCGTAGGGGGCGGGGATCTCGACGACCACCGGCACCATGCGGCTGCGACTATCCACGGCGCCGCCCAGGCGTACGGCACGGCCCCGCCAGCGGTGCTCCGCGCCGGCGAAATCGGCGACGATCTCGACGGGATCGCCGCCGTCGCCCACGGTGATCCAGGCCAGGTCGCTGTCGGCCACGGGTACGGTGATCTCGGCTACGTCGGTGGCATACACCGAACCGACCGGTTGTCCGGCGGCCAGGAACTGGCCCACGTCGATGTCGGCCTGGAGCACGCGTCCGTCGAAGGGGGCGGTGATGGTGCAGCGGGCCAGATTCACTTCGGCCTGGGTCAGGGCGGCCTCGGACGCCGCCAAGCTCGCCTCGGCCAGCTTGAGTTGGGGCTCGTGCAGCACCAGGGGCGTGGGTTCCGCGCCTTCTTCGCCGCCGAAGCCTGCGGCGCCCAGCCGATCCCATTCGCGGCGGGCCACCTGGGCCTCCTCCCGGGCCCGGGCCAAGTTGACTTCCATCTGCGCCACGTTGGAGCGAGCCTGCTCCACGGCCAGGGTGTAGTCGATGTCTTCGATCCGCAGAAGGACCTCGCCGGTGGCGATGTAGGCGCCCGGCTCCAGCCGCGCCGACCGGGACACCACGCGCCCGCTCACCTGGGGCACCAGATCCACCGACCGCTTGGCCTTGACCGACCCGAAGCCGCTCACGCGCACGGGCTCGGCGTCGGGAGTGACCTCGACCACGGCCACGGTGGGTCGCGACGGCGGCGGGGTCTGGCGTTCCGGTCGCTTGCCTGTCATGAAGGCCATGACGGCTATGAGCGCGCCGACCACGATGATGGCGGCGGCGATCAGCAGATTACGCTTGGTCTGGGCACTCACTGGACGGCTCCTTCTCGGTTGTCATCGGTGGCGACGGCGGTCGCGGCCTCCCAGGGACCACCCAGGGCCAGGATCAGGTCGACCCGGGCGGCGCGCCGTTGGCGCTGGGTGGCCAGGAGCTGGCTCTCGGCGTTGAAAAGGCGGCGCTGGGACTCGAGGGTGACCAACAGGGGGTCGAGCCCGCGACGGTAACGTTCCTCAGCCAGATGGACCGAGCGGCGGGCCTGGTCGGCGGAGGCGGTCAGATCCTCCTCCTGCCGGGACTGGAAGACCTCGCGGTCCAGGGCGTTCTCCACTTCGGCAAAGGCTCGCAGCACGGCCGCCTGGTAGGCGGCGGCGGCGCGGGCGGACCTGGCCTCAGCTGCCTTGATCTGGGCTTGGGTGGCGCCACGGTTGATCAGGGGCATGACCAGGTTGCCCACCAGGGACCAGGCGTCGCTGGCGGAGGTGAACAGGTCCTCGAACTCGCGGCTCTTGGATCCGCCTTCGGCTGTGAGCGCGATGCGGGGGTAGAGGGCGGCCTTGGCCTGGCCAATGCGGGCGGTGTTGGCCGCCAGCTGGGCCTCGGCGGCCAGCAGATCCGGGCGCCGGTCCAGCAGTTCGGACGGCAGGCCGGCAGGGACCGGGGCCAGGGGCTCGGGCATGGCCGTGGTCGAGCCGTCGTTCATAGCCTCGGCGTCGCTGGCCACGAGTTCACCCGCCGGGTAACGCCCCACCAGGATCTCCAGCCGCCTGCGAGCCGCCACCAGTTGCTCCTGGAAGGCGGGCAACTGGGCCCGGGCGGACGAGAGATTCTGGCCTGCCAGGTGAAGGTCCAGGGCGCTCACCAGTCCGCGACGGTAGCGTTCCTGCACGGTGGCCAGGCTGCTGGCGAAGCTGTCGACAGTGCGCTCGGTGAGGGCCACCTGCTGCCGCAGTTCGTGGATCTGCAGCCAGGTGCGGACCACGTCGGCGATGAGGGTCTGGACCACCGTGCGCCGGTTCTGTTCGCTCGCCAGCAGGTCGGCCACGGCGGCCTCCTTGCCGCGGGAGAGTTGACCCCACAGGTCGAGCTCGTAGCGCATGGTCGCGGTAGCGGCGAAGGAGTTGGTGTACAGGGGACCGAAGGACAGCTGCTGTTCGCTGCTCTTGGAGCGCGTGGCGGTGCCGCCGATCTCGATGCTCGGCCAGCGCGCGGACTCGGCTCCGCCCGCGGCGGCCCGGGCCTCCAGCACCGAGGCCACGGCTTGGGCCAGCTCGTGGTTGCGGACCAGGGCGCTGTCCACCAGGGCGTTCAGGGTGACGTCCTCGAATTCTTCCCACCAGCGCCAGGACGCCCCGCTCCCGTCGCCGGACGGCAGGGCGTCGTCCATGGTGGCGGCCTTCCACTCTACCGGCGGAGGAGCTTCCAGGTCCGGACGTTCGTAGTCGGGGCCCACGGCGCAGCCGGCCAGGAGGACGGCGGCCAGGGCGGTGACGAGGGAGACGGCCCGCGTCATGGCGTGACCTCCGGGTGCATGCCGTCGACGGCGGCGGTGGAGAAACGGGTGATGTGGTCGGTGACCGCGGACACGAATTCGTCCATGGGCGCGTCGAGGACGGGAAACGCCAGGATCATGAAGGACCGGGTGTCGTCCGCGGGATCCAGGGAGTCGCACTTGACCCGTCGCATGATGAAGTGATGGATCTGGCCCACGACGCTGGCGATGAGCCAGTTGACGTCTTCCTGACGGAGACTGGGGCGGGCCGCCAGCATGGCTGCGGAGAAGGCCGCGAAGATGGGGGCGATCATCTCCTTGAAGAAGACCATGTGCCGCGTGTTGTAGTTGGAATGCATCTCACGGGTGATGAGCGCCATGATACGCATACCCCCGTCCTGGACGAGGGCCCCTTCCAGGTAGGAACCGACGATGGCGCGGATGATGGCAGCCAACTCCGGGCGTTCCTCAGCACGGGCCATGACCTCGGCCAGGGAGGCCAGGGTCGTGTCCTTCTGGCCCATGAATCGCCGCCGGATAACCTCGTGGAAGAGGTTCTCTTTGCCCTGAAAATGGTAGTTCACGGCGGCCACATTCACATCTGCGACAGCGGCCAGGTCGCGAACCGAAACTTCGTCGAACCCATTGTCGGCGAAGAGTTTCTCGGCGGCGTCGAGCAGGCGGGTCTTCGTGGATTGCTTGTCGTCGGTCACGTTTGCCTCCGTTGAAACGCATGATTCAAACGACAGAATAAAACACATGTTTGAATTATGCAAGCAGATTCTGGTGCGGTATCCACCGAAGGAGGGCAGCGCGACCGTTCGAGGCCTACGGTGACATGGAGTACGGCCGGGCGGCATCGGCGCCGGCGGAGTCCGGCCGGGCGCTCATCACGAAGCGCAATTCGCCGCCCCGCATCACTTCCTCGTGGGTGATGAAAAGCCGGTCGAGGCGCTGGCCGTCGAGCCGTACCTCGCGCACGTAGACGTTCTGCGGCGCCTGGTTCTCGGCCACGACCAAGAAGGTCCGATTCCCGCCCAGGTCGAGCTCGGCACGCCGGACCGCGGGGCTGCCCAGGACGTACTGGTTGCTGCCGGGGGCGACGGGATAGAAGCCGAGCGCGCTGAACACATACCAGGCCGACATCTGCCCGCAGTCGTCGTTGCCGCAAAGGCCGTCGGGAAGGGGACGATACATAGTGGCCATGATCTCGCGGACGCGCTGCTGCGTCTGCCAGGGTCGGCCGGCAAAGCTGTAGAGGTACGGCACGTGGTGGCTGGGCTCGTTGCCATGCACGTAGTTGCCCATCATCCCGGCCCGGGTGATGTCCTCGTTGCCGGCTATGCTCGCGTCGTCGACCTGCATGACGAAGAGTCCGTCCAACCAGGTCGTCAGCCGGTCCGGGCCGCCCAGCAGGTCCATGAAGCCGGCGACGTCGTGGGGAACGTAGAGGGAGTAGTTCCAGGCATTGCCCTCGATGTAGCCCTGGCCGTGGGTGGCCATGGGGTCGAAGTCCGCCGGGAAGCCGCCATCGGCGTTGCGTGCCCGCAGGAAGCCCGTGGCCGGGTCGAAGAGCGAACGCCAGGAGGCGGCGCGCCGGTCGAACTCGGCTGCCACGTCCGCGCGGCCCATGGCCTGGGCCATGCGGGCGATGGTCCAGTCGTCGTAGGCGAACTCGAGGGTCTTGGATGCCGAATTCGAGTGCCGGTCGGCAGGCACCCAGCCCAGCTCGCGGTAGTCTCCAAGGCCGTCGTAACGGTCGAAACCGGCGCTGGCGACCATGGCCTCCAGGGCCTCGTCCGCCGGGAATCCACCCAGCCCTTTGAGGTGAGCGTCAGCGATTACCGGAACCGCGTGGTACCCGATCATGCACCAGTTCTCGTTGGCATGGTGGGACCACACGGGTAGCACGCCGTGCACGCTCTGCTGCCGGTGGGCGAGCATGGAGCGGACCATGTGGCGCGTGCGTTCGGGTTGCAGGATCGTCAGCAGGGGATGTTGGGCCCGGTAGGTGTCCCAGAGCGAGAAGATCGTGTAATTGGTGAAGCCGTCGGCCTGGTGGATGTTTCCGTCGAGACCACGGTAACGCCCGTCCACGTCGGATTGGACGACCGGTCCCAGGTTGCAGTGGTAGAGCGCGGTGTAGAAGTTGGCCAGGACCGCCGGCTCCGCTTCTATCGCCACCCGGGACAGCTCCTGGTCCCAGCGGTCCCGTGCCGCCTCGCGCACGGCGTCGAAGTCCCAACCGGGGACCTCGGCCTGCAGGTTGGCCAGGGCGCCGGCGGTGCTCACGCTCGACAGGGCTACCTTCACGACGATCTGTTCGCCCTCTGCGGTGGTCCAGTCGAAGTGGCACTTGAGGCGCCGCCCGGCTCGTTCTGGGAAGTCCCGATCCTGGTCGAAGCGGCGCCAGAAGCCGCGATATACCTCCTGTTCGTCATTGCGCAGGCCGTAGGAGCGCACGGGCTTGCTGAACGCCACGGCGAAGTGGAGGACCCGGGATCGTGCCCAGCCCGTCGTCTGCCGCGTGCCCGTCAACAGGGTGTCGCTCTCCATGCGCACGCTCGACCAGACCGTCTTCCCGGGGAAGTCGTAGATGTTGGCCGTCAGGTCGAGAATGAGGTGGGCGTCGTCGCTGGCGGGGAACGTGTAACGATGTACGCCCACGCGTTCGGAGGCGGTCAGTTCGACGTCGATCCCGTAGTCGTCCAGGACGACCCGGTAAGAGCCGGGTTCCGCCGTCTCCCGCTCATGGGCGAAACGCGAGCGGTATCCTGATCCGGGATCCTCCCGTGTGCCGGGTGCGAGTTGCAGATCGCCCACGGTCGGTATGATCAGAAGATCGCCCAGGTCGGAATGTCCGGTTCCGTTGAAATGAGTGTGGGCGAAGCCGACGATGGTGCGGTCGTCGTACTGGTAGCCCGCGCAGTATCGGTAAGTCTCCGGATTGTAGCCCTCGCCGAAGCTGTAGGGGACAAGATCGGTCTCGGGGCTGAGTTGGACGAGACCGAAGGGGACAGTCGCGCCCGGGAATGTGTGCCCCATGTCGTCGGTCCCCACGAAAGGATCGACGTGGCAGCTGGGGATCTCATCAGCGGTAGCGACGCTGGTGAGGACGAGCAGGGGAATCAAGTGGAATCGAATGCTGAACATGGCGCCTCCGGGTGCCGGGATTGTTACCGTCGGTCGTCGCGCGTCAGGACCGCGGATCGCTCACCCGCCCCTGGAAGAGCACCGTCCCCGTGGGTATGTGCCGGATCAGGAACAGGAACGGCCGGTCCGCCACGAACTCGGCGGCGGGGGGCGGCGGCATGGCGGTGGTCTTCATGATGACCCCGGTGGCGGCGGCGGCCTCGGTGCCCTTCTCGTCCACGCGGACGTAGGCCTTGTGGACCACATCGTCCACGGCCAGGCCGCCGCCCGAGACCATGCCCGAGAAGTCGGCGGCGCCGGTGAAGGCGGCCCGCATGCCCAGTCCAACCAGGGTTTCGCGCAGCAGGAATTCGGACGTGAACTCGAACTTGGGCAGCACGACCCGGGTGCGCGTCGGCGCAGGGCCGGCGAGCCAGGCGGCCAGGGTATCGGAGTTCAGGCGCCCGGCCAGGCCGTCGAGGCCCTCTTTCGCCGTCGGCAGCAGCACGATCATCTCCAGAGTGCCGCCCTTGTAGGGCAGGGCCAGCACCTGCAGGCCGGCCGGCGCCGCATACCCGAAGATCGAGGTCTCGGACATCATGGGCACGTCGGCGGTCGTCCCGTCGGCCAGGTGGAAGGGCCGGGGCCGGGTGTTCTCGGCGGGGAAGCGGATCTGCCAGTCGCCGAGGAAGTAGATGGCGTTGACGAGCACCAGACGGGTGCTGTGGCCCACCGTGCCCGGCACGAGGAGCTCGGGGATGCGGGCGGCGGTCTGGTCGGACACCCAGGTGTTGATGAGGCCGCGCGCCCTTTCGGCGTCGGCCCGGTAGTCCACTTCCTCGAAGCCGCCGCGGAAGTGCCGGTCCACGGTGGCCAGGAACTCGGCTCGGAAGCCCAGGCCGGTCTGGCCGTAGAGGCGGTTGGCCAGGCGGAGGGTGACAGCGTCGTTGCCCTCCAGCAGGGAATCCATGAGCCGGCTGTAGGCGACGGCGTCCCCTTCACTACCGGTAAGGTGGAGCACCTGGTCCATCTCGGCGGCGGTTCGGCCCCGGGCGCCGGTGCGGGTCATACCCAGGGCGTAACTGATGCTTGCGGGGGATAGGAAGAGGTTGCCGTCCTCGGCGTGCAGTGCGTGGTGGAGATCCACGCCGAAGGAGTTCACGGCCGGGGCGATGTCGATCGAACCTCCGCCGAAAGCGGTGATGGGCAGGGCGGCGAGCAACAGAGCCGTGGCGATACGAGCGGACTTCATGATTCCCCCTCCTCGTGATAGAGTCGTCCGGCGCGATACCCCGACCGGACACCGCGGTTCCCCGAGCCCGAACCAGACCCGAGGAAGATACCATGCCTCAGCGTCACTTCACCCCAGCACTGTTCAGGTATCTGCGCGATCTGGCGGCCCATAACGACCGCGAGTGGTTTCAGGCCAACAAGGATCGCTACATCAATGAGTTGCGCGACCCCTGCCTGGAGTTCATCACCGACTTCGGCGCCCGCCTGGCGCGCATCAGTCCCCATTTCCGGTCCGATCCCCGGCCCTCGGGCGGCTCCCTGTTCCGCATCTACCGCGACGTGCGCTTCAGCCACGATAAGAGCCCCTACAAGACCCACGCTGGGCTGCATTTCCGCCACGTGGCCGGCAAGAACGCCTACACGCCGGGATTCTATCTCCACCTGGAACCGGGCGCCTGCATGGTGGGGCTGGGACTGTGGCATCCGGACAACAAGACCCTCAAGCCCATCCGCGACCTCATGGTCGCCGATCCCGAGTGCTGGCGCCGCGCCGTGGGTAGCAAGGCCTTCGGTCAGCGCTTCCAAGTGGCCGGCGAAAGCCTCAAGCGGGTGCCGCGGGGCTACGATCCGGACCATCCCTTGGCCGAGGTCCTCAAGCTCAAGGACATCACCGCTTTCACGACACTCACCCAGAAGAATGTCACCACCGCCGGTTTCGTTGATGCCTTCGCGCGGGACTGCCGGGACGGAGCGCCGCTGGTGAAATTCATCTGCGAGGCCCTGGACCAGCCCTTCTAGGGCCCCTCCCCTTAATGCGACGGCCCCGGATCCTGGTCGGATCCGGGGCCGTTCGCCGGTCGAGCGGAGTCGAGACTCCGCGACGCCTTACTTCACCAGGGCCACCTTGCGGACCTGCATGACTTCGGCGCCGATGCGCAGACGGGCGAAGTACGTGCCGGAAGCCAGGTGGCTGCCGGCGTCGTTCTTGCCGTCCCATTCGAAGGTGTAGTCGGCCGCGGGCAGGCGGTCCGAGACCAGGGTCCGGACCTTCTCGCCGCGGATGTTGTAGAAGTTCAGTTGCACGAGTTCGTCACGGTTGACGGCGAAGCTGATCTTCGTGGTCGGGTTGAAGGGGTTCGGGTAGATCTTCTGGAAACCACCCGCGGACACGACGGTCGGCGTGTCGTCGCCCACGGCGGTGGCGCCGGAGAGGACAATGAACGCGTCGCTGATCGGCACGATCTTGCGATCGCCGTAGTCGTAGTCCATGAAGCCTTCGAGGGTGAGGATGTCACCGAGGATGGGCTGGTAGGCCAGCGTCACCAACGGCCCCACGATCACGGTGTCTCCGGCGGCCGTGAACTTGTCGCACACGGTGTAGTCGCCGTAGCCCAGGGTGTCGGCCACGGTGGAGGTGTGGGTCTTGACCCAGACGCTCTCGTAGGCCTCGCCCAGGTTGCCGGTGCCGTCATCGACAGCCCACAAGTCGTCGCCGAGGATCCGCGTCCGGACGACCTCGGGCTCGGGCAGGGTGTTGCCGAAGCTGACCAGATTGATGGCGTTGCCCGTATGGGGCAGGACCTGGCTCAGACCGAAGTACTCGTTGCCGGTGCCGCCCACCTGCACCAGGTCGCCCCGGTAGTAGGTGCCCTGGGCGCTGCCCTCGTAGATGAGCAGTCCGCCGAAGGTGTAGTCGCCGGTGGCCGGGTTCGCGTCGGCCTCCTGCATGATGAACTTGGAGTTGGCGCCCGCCTGGCCCGTGCCGGCGGTGATGATGCCTTCCACGTTCACGAACAGGCCGTTGTAGTTGTTGGCCTGGCTGGAGCTGTCCGGATGGACCGTGCACATGTCGTAGATGCTCACGATGCCGATGAAGACCGTGTAGTAACCGGTCGGGGCATTGCCCGGGTTGGTCACGGTCTGGGCGCCGGTGTCGGTGGCTTCCACGTAGAAGTCGACCAGCTCGCTGGTCTGGCCGGGGATGGTGCCGTCCCAGGCGTCGCCGCCTGTAGTCGCCATGGCCACGGAGCTCCAGCTACCGGGAGTCAGACCTTCGTTGTCGTTGGTCCGGTAGTAGAGGGTGGCCGAAGTCACGCCATTGTCGTCCGAAATGTCGGCGGTGACGACGATCGGATCGTTGGCCATGGGCACCCAATTCGTGCATTCGATGTTCTGGATCACAGGTAGGGTGTCACCGAGTGGGTTCTCGATCAGGTCAGCCTGCATCCGGGCCTTGATTTCAATGAGGCCACTGTAGTTAACGACCGCACCCTGGGCCTGGTAGACGTCACCGACATCGATGGCCGTCATGTCGATCATCGTGTCTTTGTCGATGAAGATCATGAGAGTATCGGTCGTGCCGTCGATGATCCGAAAATCGCCATTGGAAACACCAGGCGAGCCAGGATTGATATCAACAACGGTGCCTACGGTCTGTGCAAACGTACCGACCGTCTCGTAGTCAGGACTCATCACTTCAGGAACAGTCATGACCACAGGTGTAAGTGGCACACCGGTGGCGGGCGAGATGCTGGCGCCCGACAAATCGATCTCACTGCCATTGAAGGAATCCACCGTTCCCGTAACTTCGATCTCATCGCCCACGACAAGGCCGGTGCCGGACAGGTAGAAGGTGAGGCCGCCCGTGGCGTCCATGATGTAGTGAGAACCTCCATTGAAGGTTCCCGGCTGAACGTAGATAGTGCCGGTGACGGTCACCAGCTGGCTAACGAGAGGGCTGTCGGGCACGCCCGCAGCCGTATAACGCTGAATTTCATCGCAGGTCGCCGGTGTCTGGGCCACCGCCGCACCGCTGATCATCACGAGGCACATGGTAAGCGCCGCGCGGAAAAGATGCGTCCTCATCTTTTCTGTCTCCTTCGCATCAGGGGGTCTTGGAGCTCGGTTGCTCTCACTCGAAATCCGGGTGTCAAGTGAATGGACTCGATGAGTGGAAAGCGAGCGCAAGTGATGGAGACTTTCCGGTATCTGTTTTCCGCGAGCCGGGACCGGTTCGCGTGGCCTCACCTCCCCTGTCCAAATGTTCCTGAAACATTCTGAACCTAAAGTTCAAAACGACCGGTCTGGACCGGTCCGTTGAATGGCTGAGTAGTGTACCACAAGTTCCATCTCATGGTCGATATATCAGGTCAATATGGCGTAAAAATCTCCCTCGATAAAGATTATTTTATGATAGATCGTCCTGACATTTCCGCAGGCTGGGTGAGATCCAGGATCTTGAGGACCGTCGGGGCGATATCCGCGAGCCCGGGTTCGTCGTTTCGGAGTACGTCGGAGCGTCCGGCGAACTCGTTCCCGGCCACCACGAAAGGCACCGGGTTGAGAGAGTGCTGGGTGAGGACCTTGCCCTCGGCCGTGAGCATTTCGTCGCAGTTGCCGTGGTCGGCGGTGACCAACCAGACGGTGCCGGCCTCGAGGCTGGGCGGCATGATTTCCGATAGCAGCCGGTCGAGGGTCTTGAAGGCTGTGACCGCGGCCTCGTATACGCCCGTGTGGCCCACCATGTCGCCGTTGGCGAAGTTCACCACGATCACGTCGTGCTCACCCGCGGCGCAGGCCTCCCGGACCACCTGGGCCACCTCGGGGGCGCTCATTTCCGGCTGCAGATCGTAGGTGGCCACCTTGGGCGACGGCACGAGCCGGCGGTCCTCGCCGGGCCAGGGCTCCTCGCGGCCGCCGTTGAAGAAATAGGTGACGTGGGCGTATTTCTCGGTCTCGGCAGTGCGCAGGTTCGTGAGGCCGGCCTCGGAGAAGATCTCGGCCAGGCCCCGGGCGGGTTGCTGGGGGACGTACATGACCGGCAGATCCATGGTCTGGTCGTAGGGGGTCATGCAGAGGTAGTCCACCTGGGGGCGATGGGCGGGGACGAAGCCGTCGAAGTCATCCTGCTTGAAGGCCCAGGTGAGTTCGCGGGCCCGGTCGGCCCGGAAGTTCCAGAAGAAGACGCTGTCGCCGTCCCGGATGGTGGCCAGGGGGGCGCCGTCCTCGCCGGTGATGATGGTGGGTTCGATGAACTCGTCGGTGACGTCGGCGAGGTAGCTCGTGGCCACGGCCTGGGCGGCGTCGGCGGCCGATACGGGCGCTTCCCCAGCCACGAGCGCCTGCCAGGCCCGCTCGACCCGGTCCCAGCGCTTGTCCCGGTCCATGCCCCAGTAGCGGCCCATGACCGAGGCGATGCGGCCGGCGCCCATGCGGTCCAGCTCGGACTGCAGATCGCGGAGGTAGCCCTCGCCGGCGCGCGGGTCGGTATCGCGGCCGTCCATGAAGGCGTGGATGTAGATCTCGGCGATACCGGCTTTCTGGGCCTCCGCGACGATCCCGTAGAGGTGTTTCGTGTGGCTGTGGACGCCGCCGGGGGAGACCAGGCCCAGCAGGTGGAGGCGGCCGGAGCCCTGGGCGCAGGTGGAGGCGAACTTCGTCCAGGCGTCGCGTGTGGCGAACTCGCCCTCGGCCAGGCTCTTAGTGATGCGGACCAGTTCCTGGTCCACCACGCGGCCGGCGCCGATGGTCAGGTGACCCACCTCCGAGTTGCCCATCTGTCCTTCGGGCAGACCCACGGCCAGGCCGCCGGCCTCGAGGGTCGTCCACGGGTAGCGCTCGAAGAGGGAGTCGTAGAAGGCGGGCTCGGCGCCGCGGATCGCGTTGCCGTACTCGCTGCCGGGTCCCTCCCGGTGGCCCACGCCGTCGAGGATGCAGAGGACGAGTTTGGGGGCGGAGGCGTTCGGGCTCATGGAGGCTTCTTTCGGGTTACGGGAGGGTCAGGCGTCCAGGAGGCCCGGCGCCAGTTGCCAGAGTTCCACCTCGCCGTAGGCCATGAGGATCAGATCGTTCAGAATATAGACGTCGGCCGCCGGGTCGGCAGCCCGTGTCTCGTCTGCCACGTCGAAGAAAGAGCCCGCCTGCAGCACCGCGCGGGTGATTTCCCGGCCGTCGGGGCGGAATTCGCTGACGCGGAGTTTGCCCAGGCGGACGACGTAGGTGGCGGGGGAATCGGCGTGGAGAAGCTGGTCCGGGGCCAGAAGGACCGTGCGGTGCTCCTTCTCCAGGCGCTCGCGCAGGTCCTGGCGTTCGGCGAAGACGTTGGACTCGCGGCTAAGGGCGAGGGTGGTGCTCATGGGGCGTGCTCCGGGATCGATTCCTGAACGGGACCGTGGATTACGACGTTGCTCCGCAGTCTAGTCGGGACGCCCGGGCGAAACAAGGCCCCCGACTGATCGGCCGGGGGCCTTGCTCTCTTTATTCGATCGAGTCCTAGGACCCGGTCTCCTTCTCCTTCAACTCCCGCGGCGGCGCATTCTTCACATACCGGTCCAGCCAGGTATCCGACTCCCACATCAGATGCTGGATCGATTCCCGCGCCCGATACCCGTGGGACTCGCTCGGCAGCATGACCAGCCGCGCCGTCCCGCCCAGCCCCTTGATCGCTCCGTACAGCCTCTCCGACTGCATCGGGTACGTCCCGGCGTTGTTGTCCGCGTCCCCGTGCACGATGAGGATGGGCTCGTTGATCTTGTCCGCGTGCATGAACGGCGACATGCCGAAGTAGATCTGCGGGGCCTCCCACACGGTGCGCTCTTCGGCCTGGAAGCCGAACGGCGTCAGCGTGCGGTTGTAAGCGCCGGACCGGGGCAGGGCCGCCCGGAACAGGTCGCAGTGGGCCAGCAGATTCGCCGCCATGAAGGCGCCGTAGCTGTGACCGCCGATGGCCATGCGGTCCGGATCGCCGACGCCGCGCTCCACGAGCACGTCCACGGCGGCTTGGGCGCTGGCTACGAGCTGCTCCACGAAAGTGTCGTTGGGCTCTTCTTCGCCCTCGCCCACGATGGGCATGGTCGGGTCGTCGAAGACCGCGTAGCCCCGGGTCAGGAACATCATGGGCGACCACCAGCCGACCCTCGTGAACCTGTAGGGGCTGTCCTGGACCTGGCCGGCGTCCTGCTTGCTCTTGAATTCGGTGGGGTACGCCCACATGAGCACGGGCAGCGGACCGTCGCGATCCTTGTCGTAGCCGGCGGGCAGGTAGAGGGTGCCCGTCAGCGAGACGCCGTCGTTGCGCTCGTAGGTGATCATCTCCTTGGAGAGGCCTTCGAGCTGAGGCGTGGGGTTGGGGAAGAAGGTCTTCTGGTCCAGACCGTCGCCGTTCAGGTCACGGACGTAGTAGTTGGGCGGCTCGGTCTGGCTCTCCCGGCGCGTCAGGATGATCTCCTTCTCCACGTCCAGGATCTCGATGGGGTTCTCGTAGTAGGGGGCCTCGCTGTGGAAGAGGCGCTCCGTCTCGAGGGTTTCGTAGTTCCACTTGTCCAGGAAGGGGCGGTCGCCCTCGGGGGAGGCGCCGGCGCCGTCCAGGTAGATGGTCTTGCCGTCGCCGGTGGTCATGACGACGTGCCGGCCCCACTGGTTGCGGTGGGTGACGGGGTCGCCCGGGTCGCCGTAGCGGTCCTGGAACGAGCGGTCCTGGACGATGGCAGGCTCGAAGCTACGGTCACCGGGCTTCACGTGCCACACCTTGAGATTCCGCGTCGTCCACCACCAGGAGACCACGAAGCACAGGTCCTCGTTGCCCCACTGGATGCCGCCGTAGCGCTGTCCCAGGGTCATCAAGGGCCGGGGTGCGCCGTCGAAGGGCGCGGCCAGGGTGAAGACCTTGTCGCGGATCTCCGCCTCGGCGCCACCGTCGCCGCCGTCCTGGGCCTCGGTCCAGGCCAGCTCGGCGGCCTGGTCGTCACGCCATTCCACCCGGCGAGGGCCGGTGGAGCAGCTGCCGAAAGAGATGGGGATCTGGTCCTGTAGCGGTAGATCGGCCACCAGGTGCACCAGTTCGCCGTCGCGGTTCCAGACCTCGATGCTGGTGGGGAAGCTGTCCTCCTGCAGGGAGTAGCTGTAGGGGTGCTTCACCCGTTCGACCAGCAGGTACTTGCCGTCGGGGGACGGGGTCACGTCGCGGATGACGCCCATCTCGTTCAGGTTCTTGACCTTGCCCTTGAGCGTGACGTGGGCCACCTGGCAGGTCGTATAATAGTCGAAGAGGGACTCGTCGTAGGGGTTCTGCAGCAGATCCTGGAGCGTGCGCGCCGGGGCCTTCTTGCCCAGGTTCTCCTGCACTACCGGGCCCATGGGCACGTAGGGCTCCACCGGGGCCGCGCCGCGGTCGGCGGGGATGGCGTTCACCACGAATTCCTTGCTCCCGTAGAGCCAGGTGTAAGGCCGACCGTAGACGCCGTTGAGCGCCATGTCGTCAGGCGTTACCTGCTTGGCCTTGCCGTTCTTCAGCTCCGCCGACCACAGGGTGAGCCGGTTGTCGATGGCCACCACGCAGGCGATGCGCTTGCCGTCCGGGGACCAGCTCACGCCGGTGATGCGCGGCTCGGCGGGCAGGCCGGTCACGCGCACTTCCTTGCCGTCGCTCAGGCGCTGGAAGAGCAGCCCGTTCATGGGGCGTTCGCGGCTGGGGGCGTTGCTGCGCGGGTTGATGCGCCGTCCGGCCAGGCGCAGTTCCGGCGCGGCCACCTCGCTGATGGGCGGGTTGCCGGGGCGCTCGAGCAGCAGCAACCACTCGTTGTCCGGGCTGATGGCCACGAAGGGCGTGGGCGGGGCGTCGATCATATCGGCCAGCACCTGGGGAGGCATCTGGTAGCTGACAGCGGCGTCCTGGGCGGCGGCCAGGGTCGGCAGCAGGACCAGTAACAGGGCGGCTAGACGGAATCTCGGCATGGTCATCTCCTGTTCGAGTCTGTGTCGAGGGGCGCGCACATTCTAGTCGATCGCGCGCCGAAGGGATAGGTACGACAGTGGAAGCCGTGGGGTTGCCCCGCGCTGGTTGTGATTTTCGGCCCCTCCTCGCGTTCCACGAAGAGGAACCATCTCCAGCCATGGCCACGCCACCGTCGTCGAGGAGTTCTTCCATGATCCACCGTATGCGTCTTTCGCTGACCTGCATCGCTCTGGCCATCCTGACGGGCCTCGCGGGGGTCTCTCCGGCCCAGGACGCGGGAGAGTCGGAGAATCTCCGTTTGTTGGGCAAATGGGGCCACGGCTCCTGCTGGGGAGTGGCTGTGGATGGGGACCGGGTGCTGGCCGGCAGCGGTTCGGTGCTGGAGGTTTGCGCCATCGATCCTTCTCAGGAACTGCAGGTGGTCGGTCAGGTCACGCTGCCGTCTCCGATCCAGGGGATAGCCGTGGCCGGCGATCTGGTCTACGTGGCCAGCCGCGACGCCGGACTACGCATCGTGGACATCTCGACGCCGGCGGCGCCTGTGGAAGTTGGCGCCGCCTGGGTGCCCGACGACGTGTGGGACGTGGCAGTGGCCGGCGACTACGCCTACGTGGCCGCCGACGGGGCAGGGCTCAGGATCATCGACGTCAGCAACCCGGCTGCGCCGGTGGAGACGGGCTTCGTGGATACGGACGGATACGCCACCAAGCTCAAGGTGTCGGGCGACTACGTCTACCTGGCCGATGCCTACGGCGGACCCTCCCACTTGGCCACCATGCGGATCTTCGATGTGAGCGATCCTGCAGCGCCCTACGAGACAGGCATCTACCAGTTGCCGGACCACTCCTACACCTACGCCTGGTGCTTGGACGTGGTGGGTGACCTGGTTTACGTGGGCTACGAACACGGCTACATCCGCGTTGTCGATGTGAGCGACCCGGCCGCGCCCTCCGCGGTGGGTGGTTTCGACGAGGGCTTGGACAACATCTACGACATGAAGATCGCGGGCGGGTACCTGTACGCGGCGTACTCCTGGCGGGGGCTCGGCGTGTTCGACCTGGCCAATCCGCTCTATCCGTTGCCGGTCGCCGTACTCGACACGCCGGAAGACGCGCGCCGCATCGACGTGGCCGGCAACCGGACCTTCATCGCCGACCAGGAAGGCGGCCTGCAGGTGTTCGACGTTTCGGACCCCACGACGCCGGTCCTCGAACAGGCCCTCGCGACCCCCGGCAACACCCACGACCTGTGCGTGGAAGGCCACATGGTGTACGTGGCCGACGAGATGTTCGGCCTGCGCATCCTGGACCTGCGCCGCCGCGACCTGCCCCACGAAGTGGGGTCCATCCAGTTGGCGGGCAATCCGGTCACCGTGGACGTGATGGACGGCTATGCCTATGTATCGGCGGCCTCCGCCGGCCTGCGTGTGGTGGACGTGCGCGACCCCACGGCTCCGGTCGAGGTGGGCTGGTGGGATATGGGGGGCAGCTTCGAGAGTGTGCTCGCCCAGGACGGACTGGTGTACGCCACCGAGTGGGGTGGCCTACTGCGTATCTTCGACGTGACGGATCCGACTTTGCCCGACCTGGTCGGCGGGTTCACGTCCACGTTCTACGTGCGGCATATGGCCCTCAAGGACGGCTACCTCCTCTGCGCCCAGCGAAATACCTACAACAGTCTGTGGGTGCTGAACGTGTCGAATCCCGCGGCCGTGGGCTCGGTGGCCACCCACAATCTGGACGGCTATTCCTGGGACATCGCGGTCCTGGGCGACACGGCCTACCTCTCGGCCGGCGGCACGGGTGTGCACATCCTCGATGTGACGGACCCGACGGCGATCTCGTTCATCACGACCTACGACCCGAGCGACGGCGCCAACGGGCTCGTGGCTCACGATGATCATCTCTACGTGGCCGGCGGCGGCCGGGTGTGGATGCTGGACGTGAGCAATCCGGCGGTCCCGGTCTGGGGCGGCTGGTACGACGTGGGCGACGTGTGCTGGGAGATCCAGATCCTGGACGGAGAATTGGTGGTGGCCGACCACGACGACGGCGTGCTGGTGCTGCGCAACGAACTCCGGTTGCCCTCGGGTACGGGCGACCCTGTGCCCGCCCTCTTCCCGGCGGTGGCCTGCCGGCCCAATCCCTGCAACCCGGCCACGACCATCAACTTCAAGGTGCCCCTGGCCGGCCGGGTCCGTCTGGACGTCCTCGATGCCCGGGGCCGTCGCGTGGCGCGGCTGGTGGATAGCTCCCTGGCCGCGGGACCCGCCAGCGTCGTCTGGCGCGGCCGTGACGACGAAGGCCGCGGCGTCTCCTCGGGCGTGTACTTCGTCCGCTTGCGGACGGCGGGTGGGAACGCTCGGGAAAAAGTCGTGCTCCTGCGCTGAGGTGCGAATCCTCGCCAACTGCTTGGAGTTGCATGTCGATGAAGCTCTCTCGGCCGAATAGACGACAAAGGATCCATCTAGGTGTTTCGTATCAATATCCCCATGCCTGCCGACAATTCCATCCGTGGTCGATCTCCGAACAGCGGGGCTATTCCGGCGATTCGCCGCGGACGGGTTCTAGCACAATCGGGGTAATGGGGGCTGAAGGGCGGGTTGCATTCCGTGGATGTCGCCGGCACATGGCACAGGGACATATCACTGAGCACGAATTACAGTAAGATCCATCAAGTACTGCCCACGGTTATTTCCTGGATCAGCATCGTTCACCGCGAATACGATTCGGCCTTCGGATCTGACCTCGTATTCGAGGTGTAGTCCAACGCCAACCCACTCTGAACCGCCAATACGGAACAGCAGGGCACCGTGCTTGAAGCCTTGAACGCGATTGTACGCGGTGTAACCATTGATGCCAGATGGACCGGACGTTCCAGCGAATGCCCCAACCCTGATCGATCCCGAGGCCTTGAACTCCAATCGATCTCCGGGATTCACGATGATGTCGGAATCGAGCCCACGCGATTCGACTTCGAGACGATGGACTTCCGCACCCTCGGAAACATCCGGAGCGTCGCCAGGACTGGATGCTTTGGACGGCGAATTGATCTCCGCTGCTGCACGGTATGCGCGGGGTCCGCCACCCGCACGGTTCAATGTGGCCTCATTGAACACGAAAGATTCCAATATTTCTCGGGCCTGTTCCTCGCCTTCGGCCGTGCCGTGCCCTATTCTCGCGACCGTGACTGAGAGGATTTCTCCTTTGAGGAAGAACGCGTAGTTGTAGCTGGTTTGGGTGCGACCATCATTCGAGTGGAATACTTCGGCGTAGTAGCAACTGTAATCTCCCGCTCCTGCACGCGTCAGTTTGAATGAGACCATTTCGTTCCGACCCGCCTTCGTGTCGTTCACGCCAGCAAGAAACTCCTTGCTCCAGGAGGAGAGTTCCAAGGGGGAGTCGCGTGGATCGAAGTCAAGCCCCATGCTGCTCTCGGGATAGCCAATACGGTGCGCGGGAAGGACCGTGAATGCGATTCCGAAGATCCCCTCCGTTTCATACCCAGACATGATCAGCATAATGTCGCCGTTGCGCGTCGCTTCGGAATCCGGCCACGGGACGGCGATTTTGCCGTAACTGAAGACTTCGTAGTTTTGGTCCGCAACGGAAGACCCGGCAAAGAGACAAACACAGATCACGGCGAGTGACTTCACGGTCATTCTCATGAGCTCACCTTCTTGGATTGGGATCGCTTAACATTGTGATCTGTTCGAAGAAAATAAAACCGACCACTTCGTGTCCGATTCCGGTATCAGGATCTACCGGCCCCTTGCTCCCTGTGCCTCGCAAGCCGGCCCCGGTTCATTGGTACGCTCTCCGATTGACCCATCGAGGGCAGCCTATCACGTAAAAGCCCACCAAACAAGTCGGATATGGGGCGCCACGTTCGGTCCCGCCCAGGCATTTGCAGGGGACGGGAATTGCAGCCGTCCAACCGGGAGGTTCCAGGATGACCCCGGCCGAAAGGGACATCAAGCGCAAGGGATCTGCCGGAAGAAAGCGGCGATCCGGACCGCTTGGTTAAGCCGGCAGGTTGGGTGGTTGAGGCCCCGTTGAGTGGCGGGAACCACCCAGACGGGGCGGATGCGCACAATAGGAGGATGAACAGCGTGGTATGTGTGGTACGTTAGAATCGTCGTGAGTTCACAAACGGTAAGGCGGACGGAATAGACGGTAGCCATAGGAGTAACGTGTAGTATGAGCCCGATGACACTGGGAATTCTGACCTCCCACAAAGAGAACGAAAAGCGGATGCCGATTCATCCGCGGCACTTCGATCAGATTCCGGCTTCGCTTCGCAAGTCGATTCTTTTTGAGAAGGGGTGTGGCGCGCCACTCGGTATTGAAGATGCCGAGTTGGAAGACGTCTTCGGCGGCGTGCGGTCACGCGGTGCAGTGCTCGCCGATGCGGACATCATTCTGTTGCCGAAACCCCTCGCCGAAGACCTGCGACAGATGCGCCATGGGACCGTGCTGTGGGGATGGCCGCACTGCGTGCAGCAGACGGAAATCACCCAGGTCGCGATTGATCGCAAACTGACACTCATTGCGTGGGAAGCCATGTTTCTCTGGAAGGATGAGGTGCGCGATATGCATCTCTTCTACCGTAACAACGAAATGGCAGGCTACTGCGGTGTGCAGCATGCACTCGACCTCGCGGGTACCGATGGATTGTACGGGGAGAAGCTGAAGGCCGTCGTATTGAGTCATGGATCCGTCAGCCGCGGCGCGATCTATGCCTTGCAGGGGCGGGGTGTCTCCGACATCGACGTTTATACGCAGCGACCGCCCTTCGCGACGCATGATCAGGTAGCCGGGTGTCGCTATGGCCAGATGATCCCGGATGAAAACGGGCGGAACATTATCGTCGTGGATGAGAATGGCGTCAGACGCGAACTGCGAGACGTGCTGGCCGAGACGGATCTGATAGTCAACGGGATCCTGCAGGATACGGATCACCCGCTGATGTATGTCGAAGAAGAAGTGCCGAATTTCAAACCGCGCTCGCTCATCATTGATGTGA
Source organism: bacterium (assembly GCA_024231905.1). Lineage (GTDB taxonomy): Bacteria > Krumholzibacteriota > Krumholzibacteriia > LZORAL124-64-63 > LZORAL124-64-63 > JAAEQC01. The sequence goes on from JAAEQC010000199.1 coordinate 54,588, forward strand.
GTTGTGACGACCGGATGGGATTCCCGTTTGCGCGGCCGACCAGCTTCGAGGAGCCGGTTTTTCGCGTGGGGGAAGGTCTGTATTATGCGGTGGATCACACGCCAAGCTACCTGTGGCGGAGCGCGTCGTGGGAGGTTTCCCGGGTTGTGATTGCGTTCCTGGAAACGGTGATGGGGGGGGCGGAGGCCTGGGGCCAGGACGAGTCGATCCGCCGGGCAATCGAGATCCGCGACGGGGTGATTCAGAACGAGAGAATCCTCAGCTACCAGGGGCGGGAATCGGCATCTCCTCACGTGATCAGGGGCTAAATCGAGATGTGGAATCGTCGACGCAAGGAGATAGGTGCGCGGGCCCGTCAGAAGAGTGATCGTCTGCGTCTTCGGTGCAAACGGACCAACCCAGCCGTTCAGGTCACCGCCATGTTCCCGTTCTACTTCCGCCAGAACGAAGGATAGAAAATCACCAGCGCCGAAAACATCTCCAAACGGCCGACGAGCATGTTCCAGGCCAGGAACCACTTCCCGACGTCCGAGATGAAGGCGTAGTTCTCCGACGGTCCGACCGCGCCGAACCCCGGTCCGATGTTCATCAGGGACGCGATGACAGAGCTCATGGCCGTCAGGTAATCCATGTCGTCGACAAGCACCATGAAGCACCCACCGCCCAGAACCAGGAAGATGTTGACGATGAAGTAGCAGACGGCCAGATCGACGATCGACTGGTCGATGGGGCGGTTGTTGATCCGCACCGAGACCACCGCCAGCGGCTGCAGGAAGATCCGTTTGATGGCGCCGACCATGTACTTCCAGATGACGACGTAGTGGATGACCTTGATGCCGCTGGTGGTCGACCCGGCGCAGGCGCCCACGAAGCATACGGCGAAGAGGAGCATCTGGGCCGCCTGGGGCCACAGTTCGTAGTCCTGGGTCGTGAAGCCGGTGGTCGTCAGCAGGGACATGACCTGGAAGGTGCCGTGCCGCAGCGCGTTCCAGAACCCGTAGGTGCCCTGGAGCCACAGGACCAGCGTCGTGGCCCCGCAGAAGGCCGCCACGAAGCCGACGTACCACTTGAACTCGGTGTTGGCCCGCAGGACGCGCCACTCGCGCCGCGCCGCGTGGTAGAAGAGCATGAACGTGACGCCGCCGAGGAACATGAACAGGATGATGATCCAGTCGAAGTAGGCGTTGTCGTAATGGCCGATGCTGGCGTTGTAGGGCGAGTAGCCCGAGGTCGAGACCGTGCCGAAGGCGTGGCACAACGAATCGAACAGCGACATGCCGCCGGCGCACATCAAGCCCACCTGTGCAGCGTTCAGCGCCAGGTAGATGATCCACAGCACCGTGATGGCGTCGCGATTGCGAGCCACAAACCGTTCCTTGGTGATGGTCTGGCCGGGGCTCGACTCGGCCCGGAAGATCCGCAGTCCTCCCATGCCGTGGGGCAGGAAGATGATGGTCAGGGTCAGGAATCCCATGCCTCCGAGCAGGTGGGTCTCGCTACGCCAGAAGAGCAGGCCGTGGGGCACGGCCTCGATGTCGGTCAGGATGGTCGCGCCCGAGGTGGTGTAGCCGGACATCATCTCGAAGAAGGCGTCGGTGAACGACGGGATCGACCCGTGGATCATGAAGGGCAGAGCCGAGACCGCCGAGATCAGGCCCCAGCCGAAGGCGGCGATGGCGAATGCGTCATTGATGCCGAGTTCGTGGCTGTTGCGGAAGAAGTGCCAGAGGGGCAGGCCTGCCGCCGAAGCGACGACGGCCGAGATCAGCAGGGCCGCCAGATCGCCCTCCCCTCCGTACAGCAACGAGCAGATGATCGGGGGCACCATCGCTCCGGCGGTCACCAGCAGCAATGTTCCCATGACATGGGCGATGGCGCGGGGATTCATGACAGGATCAGCGCCTGGAGATCTCTGAGATTCCGCGATTTGCTGATGCCGATGATCTTGTCGCCAGCCTGGACGTGCGTGTCGCCCGTGGCGATCTCCCAATCACCGCTTCGGCGGACTGCGCCGATGATGATTTTGCCCTGCATCCCGCCGGCTTCGTGCAGCGGCTTGTGGGTGATCGGCGCTCCCTCCTCCGCGATGAGTTCGACCACCTCGGTGTCGCAGCCGTGCAGTTGGGCAACCGACAGCAGCTGACCGCGACGGATGTACTTCAGGATCTCATTGCCGGCCAGGACCTTCTTGTTCAGGACGACGTCCGAGCCCATGGTCGAGGCCAGCACCAGGTAGGCCTCGCGTTGGACCAACGCGATGGTGCGAGCCTTGCTCGCCCCACGGTTCCGCGATCCATCCTGGATCAGGTGCTTGGCCAGAACACTGGTCATGATGTTCGTCTCATTGTCGCCCGTGGCCGTGATGATGGTGTCCATGTCCTGCAATCCGGCCCGCATCAGCGTGTCGATATGGGTACCGTCGCCGCGCAGGATCTCCGTGCGGTCCAGGAGGTAGGACAGTTCCTCGGCCCGACGCTCGTCCTTTTCGACCAGCTTGATCGGGAACGAGTTCTCCAGCAACTCCGCGACTCGAAGCCCCACGAGTCCGCCGCCGATGATCATGATCCTATGCCGTTGTTCCCGGGGCTCACCGATCAGCTCGAGTAGCCGGGGCTGGTCCTGCGTGTAGGCCAGGACGTAGATGTGGTCGCCCGGCAGGATCTCGTCCTCGCCACCGGGAATGATGGTGTTGATGCCGCGCGCGATGGACACGACCCGGAAGTAGAAATCGGCATACTCGCGCGAGATGTCCTTGAGCTTGGAGCCTGCCAGGGCACTGTCGGCGTGGACCCGTGCCGCGGTCACCTGCATCCGACCGTCTGCGATGTCGATGACGGCGTTGCCGGTCCGCAGCTTCAGCAGCCGGGCGATCTCCTTGGCCACCAGTTCCTCGGGGCGGATGACGAGATCGATCTTCAGATCTGCCGCCGTCAACAGGGCGTCGGGCTTCAGCACGTCGAGGGAACGGACGCGGGAGATCTTCTGCGGGATGCCGCACCGGTCGGCCAGCAGGGAGGCGAGGATGTTCACCGCATCGTTGTCGGTGACGGCGATGAGGTAGTCCATGTCCCGGGCCCCGGCCTCTTCCCAGGACGCGAAGCTCATGCCGTCGGCCCTGATCAACCGAGCGTCGATCTCGCCGTCGGCCCGCTTGATCAGGTCGGGATCGGTTTCGATGGCCGTCAGGGCATGCCCCTCGTGCGTCAGACGCTTGGCCAGGTGGTAACCGACGCCGCCGAGACCCAGCAGCAGGATGTTCGCGTTCTTCTTGGGCATGGTCAACTCATTCGTTCGGTCGGGTTGCGGACGACGACGAAATGCTTGCACAGGGATTCGAACGAGGCAAGAACGGCTTGGTGGGTGCGAACCGGTAACCCTGTTCCGGCGGTACCCGGGGATCGCGGATTCATGGCAGGCCGGCTGTTTCCGAGTTGTGAATCCGAGGCTGATTTCGGAGTGTCGGACTTTGAGGGAGTGGACCGAAAGGAAGCCGGCACATGAAGGAGACCACTCGGAGGACACTGTTGATCGTGGCGGTCATGACCATGACGATGGCCGGGGTTGCCCTGGTTGGAGCGATGCCGACGAGAAGGGTATCGAACAAGCCGTGCAGAACTACGTGAGCTCGCTCTACGACATGACACCGGAGTTGGTGGACAAGAGCGTTAGCCCGAAACTGCAGTAAGTGGGCTATATGCCGGCGCAGGACCTGGTCGGCCACCTGAACAAGGACGGCATGTTCGGTCCCAAGACGTCTCCCCGCAAGGTGACGATCCTCGATCATACGGACATGATCGCGAACGTGAAGCTGGATGCGGCCTGGGGAGTCGATTACATCCACCTGACGAAGATCGGCGGCGAATGGATTATCGTGAACGCCATCTGGGAGTTGAGTTCACACTAGTCGGATCCGATCGCAAGCAGGAACGGGAATACCGGGCGGCCGAAACTTCTGCGAGTTCCCTTTCGAGTCCTACGTCCAGAGCCGATTCTCCAGGGACAGGAACAGTCGCTGGGATTCGTCAGGTCTGGAAGGCCTTTATCGTGCTTACAAATGTCTGATGCCAAGGGATGTGCGAGAGAGACTCGTATGATGGATTAGCCATCCCCCCTGATCAGATGCCGGAGCGCCACGTCGGCGGCAGGATCCGGGTGAAACCAGACTGCGAGCTACATTTCCGAGCAAAAAAGTCGGAAATATGGTACGCTCGTGATTCGGGTGGGGAGACATGGAGGGAACACCGTAGTTGCCAGGCTTCGATCGGAGCCTGCTTGCATGCACCGATCGCTGGTCGAGTAGGGGATTGTCCAACTGGTCCCTGATATCTTCCGATATCCCGATCTGATCCTGATTGCGACGTGGAGTCCGAACGGATGACCTTGATCGGGCAAACCCGGTTCCCGAGTGGATTCTGCATGGATTCTGAGGTCTCGCGCCGGCGATAGCCGGAGACTCTGAGGCGACTCGCCCGCAATTGTCCGTCTTGTATCAGGAGTGAGCACTTATCGATGAATGCGGTTGGATTAACCGCCCACGAGAACAGGAGGGAAACAATGCCACAAGATACATGCACCAGTTGCTTCGGTACCGGAAGTTATCAAACCACGGAACGAGTCAACAACCCGGCCGGCGGGATGTATCAGGAGGTTCCGGTCAGCAAGCCCTGTATGGCCTGTAGTGGCGCAGGTACTATTTGGAAAGCTGATCAGCCGAAACCGAGACGGGCGCAACGGGCGCAGGAGAAAGAGCGTGCGCACCAACGAGTGGATTCTGGGGAGGCATCTGCCATCACGGAGCCCACGGATTACACAGTGTACTCAGCCGGGGAGGGGGAATCCGGTACCAAGTTCGAGGAGTTTGTAGCGGGACTGATCTTTATCGTAGTCGGTTTGTCGACTGGGTACTACTGCTCGACGGAAACCACCATGAATTGGCCTTGGGCCGTTGGCCTCGGCTTTGGGGCAGGTTTTGTCAGTTTCAAGCTGTTTACTGGCCCTTTACGCTGGATACTGACGACCATCAAATGGATTCTGGCGACCGCGCTCATGATCGCGGTCGGATCCGCGTTTGTTCTGCTTATCATCGAGATCGTCAAAGCGAACAGTTCCTAGCCGGGTCGGCCTGCATCTTTCCGACTTCTTGCCGCAGCAACTCGCAGGCCCTAATCCGCCAGACCGGCCGCAAGCCTCAGCCCCTTGTCCACGTCCTGCATGGAACTCGCGTCCGTCTTGCCCACCCGCTCGCTCAAACAACTCCGGCTGAGCGTCACCACTTGCGCCACGTTCGCCACCGCGTCCCGCCGCAACCCCGTCGTGGCGGCGTCCAGGACGACGTTTCCCGGCGACTGCGCCAACTCGGGGCGGGGGCTGAGCACCACCGCGAGCACGGTGCCGAGCCGACTGCGGTTGAACGCATCGCTGGATATGACGAGGACAGGGCGGCGGAGGCGGCGAAGGTCGGCTGATGGGGTGGGAAGGAACGCCCAGCGGACGTCCCCGCGGCGGATCACCAGTCGGCGTCGGTCGCGGTGACCGAAGCCTCCTGGAGATGGAGTATGAGCGGGTCGAGAGCGCTCGATTCCCCATCTCCGTAGAGGGAATCGAGCGCCGCGGTCACACCCTGGGTTCCTTGATCCTTCAAGAACCCGTGCAGGGCGCGCCGATACAGCTCGCTGCGGGAGAGGCCGGCCTTCCGGGCGTAGGCCTCGGCTGCAGCATAGAGGTTATCGGGGATGGAAATCGCCGTTTTCATACCAGAAGTATAACCGGAGTATAACTACGATGCAAGGGAAAATCTCCGCCGTTCGAGGGTGAGGAGGAGGAGGGCTTGCCGGTGCCCGGAGAGGCTGGTAGAGTCGGCCTTCGCACCGATCTCGGCGATTCCCGGTCAAAGGATGCTCGATGACGCTCCTGTGGTACTTGCCCTCCGCCCTGCGCGCGGGACCCTAGGCCCCCCGCATGGGCATCGCGACAGACATCGCGATCGTGGTCCTCGCCGGCTTCCTCGGGGGGATCGTCGCCCAGCGCCTGAAGCAGCCGCTGATCCTCGGCTATATCGCTGCGGGCGTGGTCCTGGGGCCGGTCACCGGCGGCGGCCTCATCCATGACGCCCACGACCTGGAATTGCTCGCGGAGATCGGCGTCGCTCTGCTGCTCTTCGCCCTCGGCATCGAGTTCTCCCTCAAGGAACTGAAGCCGGTCCGCAAGGTGGCTCTGTTGGGCACGGTCCTGCAGATGCTGCTGACTGTGGCGGTGGCGGCGGGCGCCGGCCTGGTGCTCGGCTGGCCATGGACCGACGCCGTGTGGTTCGGCGGCTGCGTTTCCCTGTCGAGCACCATGGTCATCCTCAAGACCCTGCAGGCCCAGGGGCGGCTCGGTACTCTCTCCAGTCGCGTGATGATCGGCATGCTGCTCGTGCAGGACCTGGCCGTGGTGCCGCTGCTCATCCTGTTGCCCCAGTTGACGGACCTGCGCGCCGGCCTGCCCGAGCTGGGCTGGGCCCTGGTGCGCTCGACGGTCTTCCTCGCGCTCATGGTCCTGGTGGGCACACGGGTCATCCCCTGGACGCTGCGCAAGGTCACCCGCTGGAACTCGCGTGAGCTCTTCCTGATCACCGTGGCCGGCATCGCGCTGGGCATCGGCTACGGCACCTACGAGGTCGGTCTGAGCTTCGCCTTCGGCGCCTTCGTGGCGGGGATCGTGCTCAGCGAGTCGGATCACGCCCACCAGGCGCTCAGCGACATCATTCCCCTGCGGGACGTCTTCGGGCTGCTCTTTTTCGTGTCGGTGGGCATGCTCCTCGACCCGGAATACGTGCGTGGCCACCTGCCGCTGGTGCTCCAGCTGACGGTCGTCGTGGCCTTGACCAAGGGGCTCATCTGCTCCGGGGTGGGCTACGCGTTCGGTTACCGCAACGTGATCCCCCTGGCGCTCGGGCTGACCATGTTCCAGGCGGGCGAGTTCGCTTTCGTGATCGGCAAGGTGGGAGTCGCGACCGGCAGCATCAGCACCGATCTCTACTCGCTGATCATGGCCGTAACCCTGCTCACCATGTTCCTGACTCCCTTCGTCTCGCGGGCCACCGCTCCGATCTATGGATTCATCCTGCGCCAGCGGTCGGCCGAACCCGTGCAGACCATCAACATCACCCGCGAGGAACTGCACGACCACGTCGTGGTGGCGGGTGCCGGGCGCACGGGCCAGGCCGTGGCCCGGGTGCTGAAGGGGATGCAGCTTCCCTTCGTGACCATCGAGATGGACCAGCATCGCCTGGAGACCTGCCGCGAAAACGGCGTCGCCGTCATCTACGGGGACGCCAGCCACCCGGTCGTGCTGGAGGCGGCCGGTCTGCGTCGCGCCTGTGTGTTGCTGGTGACCACGCCGGCTCCCATCGTGACAGCGTCCGTCATCCGCAATGCGCGCCGCCTGCGGGAGGACCTGCACGTGGTAGCCCGCGTCGAAACGCCGGCCCTGCTCGAGGAGTTGCACGGCATGGGAATCCACGCGGCGGTGCAGCCGCAGATGGAGGCCGGGCTGGAGCTGACCCGGCAGGCCCTGGTGCACCTGCGGTTGCCCGAGTCGCGGATCAAGCGCTTCACCGACGAGATGCGGTGCGAGTTCTACGGACCCATGCGCGGCGGGGCTGGGCCGGAGCCGGCCCCTCCCGAATCGTTTCCGACACCCGAGGAGGACCACCGGTGACCTACGTGCGCGGAGTCGCGATCATTGCCCTGTGCTGCATCCCGTTCCTGGGCGCCTGCGGTGGCGGGGATGCGGACGAGTCGACCGGCGGAACGGAGCGGAGCCCGACTCTCGCCGAAGTCGTGGATCGCCACGCGGACGAACTCGTGGCCATGGACGGTGTGTCGGCCGTGGGAGCGGCCATGCTGCCCGGCAGGCGACCCTGCGTGCGCGTCTTCGTGGTCGAACTCACGGAAGAACTGCGGGAACTGCTCCCGGAGCATCTCGAAGGCTACCCGGTGGACATCGAGGTGAGCGGGGATTTCGTGCCGGTGGAGGCGCAGGTGGAGGAGGGGGAATCGTGACCATGGGAAACTTCAAGGGGATGCGGAACGTCGCCATCATTGCGCTGCTTCTCTGCCCCACGGTGAGTGCGGCCGCGGGTTTCGCCAAGGTCGGTTACCTTTACTTCGCGACCGAGGGTGTCTTCACCGACGCCCGGAACGCGGCCATGGGCGGCGCCGATCTGGTGGGCAACGGCAACCCCCAGCAGGTGCTCATCAACCCGGCGCCGCTCCTGGTGGACGGCACGGCGACCATGTCCTACGACCGCATGAACTTCATGTCCAACTACGACCTGGAGGACTTCGCGGCAGGCGCCGCCCTCGGTCCTCTGCAGGTGGCCGTGGCCCGCACCGAGTATCGGATCAAGTCGGTCCGGCGGACGGCGTACAATCCCGTCGGCACGCGTTACGAAGAGACCCTGACGCGCATGAGCGTGGTGGGCCTCGGCCTGCGCGGAGGCTGGGAAGACGGATTCCGCTGGGCCGGCGGCCTGGCCTACCGAAAATACGAAGCGGCGGACGCCAGCGATCGCGACGGCCTCGACGCCGGCGTGTCGGCGGGTTTGACCCAGCGCCATGACACCGGATGGATGTCCCTGGCGGGGGCTGTCTCCTGGCAGAACATCTTCGGCGCCAGCCTGCCCCGGGGCGACTGGGAGTTGCTCCCGCCCGAGCCTGTGCGCCTGGGCCTGACCGCCGGCCTGGGTCTGCGTCCCCGGGACTGGCGGCGAGACGCGGCCCAAGTGCGCTTCGCCGTCACCCGTACGGTGCGGCGCGAGCACGACACGGACGACGAGAGCCAGTGGGGCGTCGAGATCACGGCGCTCCAGATCCTGTCCCTGCGCTGGGGCATGGACAGCCGCCTGTTGAGGAACACCACCATGTGGGGCCTGGGACTGCGGCTGGACGAGGAGTTCACGGGACCGTTCAGCGCCGAGGTTCATTGGACCGTCGCCGACTACGACAATGACCAGATGTATGGCGATAACGACTACACCGAGGGCTGGGGCGTGCGCGTCGCCTACGATTTCTAGATCATGAACCTTGAAGGGATCGCCATGCGCCGGATCGTAATCGTCGTTTCGACTCTGTTGGTCGCCGCCTCGGCGCTGGCCGTCCTGCCGACCCGGGACGATCCCGTTCGCAACATCTACCTGATCCGCCATGGCGAGTACGAGCACGGAGTCGACACACCGGACGAGGGCGGACTCGTGGCCCTGGGGCGGCAGCAGACGCGGTTGGTGGCCGCCCGCCTGGACGCCCAACCGGTGGCGATCACTTCGCTACAGGCCAGCACCATGAACCGGGCGCGGCAGACGGCGGAGCTCATTGCCGAGCGCTTCCTCGATCTCGATCTCGCGCTCCACGACGACATCCGCGAATGCACGCCGACCACCACTCGCCAAGATATCATGGAAGACCTGGAGCCGGGCGAAGCCGCGGCCTGCGAGGCCTCCCTGGAGACGGCCTGGGCGCGGATCTTCCGGCCCGCCACCGCCGACCACGACGAACACGACGTGATCGTGTGCCACGGCAACGTCATCCGCTGGTTCACCGCCCGGGTGCTGGAGAATGACCCGATCAACTGGCTCGAGGCCAGCATCGCCAATTGCAGCCTGACGGTGATCCAGGTGCGCGCCGACGGTTCGACCAAGCTCATCAGCTTCGCCGACAGCGGGCATATTCCCTGGGAGATGACGACGTTTCCGGGGGTGGTGGTGGAGCAGTAGGCGGACCGGGAATCCGGCTCCACTCCGCGGTTTCTACGGATTTTGTTGAAATCGAACTCCCGAAGTGGGATCATGGCACGGCATGGATCCGGGGGAGGATTCGTGCCTTTCGGGCATCTGCGAAACGCTTCTACGACCGATATTTCACGCGTAACACCATAGACCGTCAGCACCATTGCGTTCGAGTTTCGACGAATCGGGGGATATCGTCATGCGAAACCTCATTCTGATAGCCTGTCTGTTCACCATCGCGATGTTACCGGCCAGCGGAGCGTATGCCGGGGCGGTGTACGTGGATGTCGAAGGCGATGATGGAGCGACCGGCGGCCCCGGCGATCCCTTCGCCACGATCCAGCATGCCGTCGGCGCCGTGGCGTCGGGCGACACAATTCTGCTCTACGACGGGACTTTCAACGGTACCGGAAACCGGAACATCCAGCTGGGGCCGCGCGCCCTGACGCTGGCTTCGGTGTCGGGGGTGCCGGAGTCCTGTGTCATCGACTGTGGAGGGCTGGATGGAGTCGTCTTCGCCGACAGCTCCCTGGTCCTCACCGATACGCTCGGGATCGAGGGCATACGCTTCACCAACGCGGCGACCGCGGTCACCCTGAACAACGGCTTGCCCCAATGGCCGGGTCTGCGATCGCCCCGCGGATGCCGATTAAGGTCGCTCATGTTCGACGCTGTCGGGACGGCTATTCTCACCCGGAACCATGCTGTGGACGCGAGGGATCTCCGCATCCAGGCCGCGGTGCACGGCCTGCGGCTCGTGGAGAGCACTGGGCGGTTCGAGGATCTCCATGTCTCGGACGCCGGCCAGGGCGTATCCACCCACGCATTCTTCCAGCCGGGCGATATGCACTTCTACGCGGGGACTTTTGTCCGGAACGGTCACGGCCTGTTCATCGACCAGAGCTTCATGGGGCTGCACCTGACCGACTGCCGGGTGGATTCGAACACGGTTGCCGGGCTCACCATGCGGGCCGACGAACTCGCCCCGGCTCGTCTGCTGCGCACGACCATCGGCCACAACCAAGGCTTCGGCCTGCGTGCCACGCACTTCGCCTACCTGGACGGCGACGACTCCGAGATCCACGACAACGCGGGTGCGGGGATCGAACTGGCGGAGCACACCCATGTGCACTCGTCCATGGACAACATGGTCGTCCGCGACAACGGGGGCTGGGGCGTCGACTTCGACGATTTCTTCGGCGCCGGACTGGTCGTCAACGACTCGGAGATCACCGGCAATGGACTAGGCGGATGCCGGGTATCCGGCTCGGATCTCACGGTCAACGGTTCCCTGATCGCCGACAACTCGGGAACGGCGATCCTGGCCCTGCCGAAGGCGTCGGGCACGGGCCCCTGGGAGTTCGACGGTTCGACGATGGCCCGCAACGCCGGCCGTGGACTCGTCATCCTGGGACAGGATGCCACCGTCACGAACCTCCTCATCGCCGCCAACGACAGCGCCGGCATCGCCGTGCCCGACACCACCGGCCTGAACATCACCTGCACCGACATCTGGGGCAACGCCGGCGGCAACTGGACCGGCGACCTGGTCGACCTGCCCGGCACCGGCGGCAACCTGGAGCAGGATCCCCAATTCTGCCGGACGGGCGACAATCCCTACGCCCTGGTCCTGAGCAGCCCCTGCAGCGGGGACAACAATCCCTGCGGCACCATCGGCCGGTACGAGGCGGCCTGCGAAGGGCCCTTCCTGGAGCCCGCAGACCTCCACCAGTACGATCCGGCCACGGGCGCCTACACCGGTCCGTACCAGAATGTGCCGGTCACCATGGAGGGCGTCGTCTATGTGGAGCCGGGACTCTACAGCCCTGGGGGCGGCGGCTACCTGCAGGACGTGCCGGGGGGCGTCAACTTCTGGCACTTTCTCTATCCTGAGGTCATCGAGCGGGGTGACCTGATCCGCATCACGGGACCCGTGTGGCCCGACGGCAGCGGGCAGGTGTACATCGGCAATTTCGCGGTGACGGTGCTCGACTCGAATCTCACGCCCTACGCGTTGCCGTTGCGGCCCGGCGATCTGCTGGGGGATCTGGGTTGGACGGCCGCCTTCTTGAGCATGTCCGGCGTGGTCGATTCGCTCACCGCGGATCGCTTCGTCCTGCGGGACGGCGCCGCCTCCATCGAGGTGCGGCGCACCGCCTACACCGGTGTGTCCTTCGCGAGCGTGGTCGCGGGGCAGGATTGGACCGTGAGGAGCCCGGTGTTCCGCAGCGGGACCACCATGTGGCTGTCGCCCCGCGAGTCTGGGGACCTCTTCCTCTCGCCGTTCGGAGACCTGACCAACCACTACGTGGCCGTGGACGGCGACGACGGGGACGCCGGCACTAGCGCCGACCCGCTGGCGACCATGGCCGAGGCCTTCACCCGGGCGGCGGCCGGCGATACGGTCAGCTTGCTGGATGGCGTCCATGGTGGCGACGGTAACCGGGATCTGATCCTTCCGGACTACCAGGTGGTCGTGCGCTCGGCATCGGGGAACGCCGACAGCTGCATGATCGATCTCGCGGGGTCCGCGGCTGCTCCCCATCGCCTGTTCACGGCGAACGCCAACCAGGACACCATGACCGTTGTCGAGGGCTTGACCATCACCAACGGCTGGTCCGCCGACGACGGAGGCGCGGTCCTCATGACGGGCGCGGCCGTTATGAAGATCGCAGACTGTATCTTCCGGGACAATCACGCGGAGTCTAGCGGCGGCGCCATCGATCGAGAGTGGCAATCGGACCACGGGATCCTGGGGGGTCCCGTGATAGAGAGGTGTCTGTTCGAGGGGAACAGCGCGAGTTCCGGGGGCGCGTGCGCCATCTACGCGTACACCGAACCACGGATCTCGGATTCGGAGTTCCGGCTCAATACCGCCGGGAGCGGTGGCGGCGCCGTCGTCCTGGGATTCGAGGTCCGCGGCCTCATCGAGCAGTCCGATTTCGTCGACAACGTTTCGAGCGGTATCGGCGGCGCGCTCGATGTTTCCATGGAACAGCAATCGGTCATCGTCGCCTGCCTGTTCCTGCGGAACTCCGCGGATCAGGGCGGCGCCGTCGCCAACGGGCTGGGTTTCTCCAAGAAGTCGTCTCCTGAGGCCGGAAACCGGGCAGACAAGTCGTACGCCGATTTCAGTGACTGCGTTTTTCAGGAGAACACGGCCAACGAGGGCGGCGTCTACTACGGGTGGTACAAGACCTTCAACGGTTTCGTCGACTGCGCGTTCGTCGACAACTCCGCCACCGTCAGGGGAGGTGTGGCGACGGAGTTGCTCGGGTGTGAAGTGATCTACGACGGTTGCCTGTTCGTCGGGAATTCGGCGCCCATCGGAGGAAGCCTCTACCGTGATGATCTGGACGATCCGTGGGCGTTGCATTCGTCTCGGATCAGTTCCTGCACCTTCGTCGGCAGCGACGCTCCGCAGGGAGGTACGATCTTCGTAACTGGCGTCACCGAGATCCCTGAGGAAGGCGACCCTCGAGGGTACCTCATCGACTCCACCGTCATCGCCAACGGCACGGACGGCGCGGCGGTCCTCGTCCAGACCGGTCGGCATCCCGTGTTCACCTGCACGGACATCCACGGCAACGCCGGCGGCGACTGGACGGGCGCCATCGCGTCCCTATTCGGTACCGATGGCAATTTCTCCGCCGACCCGTGCTTCTGCGACCCCGACGCATCGAACTACACCCTCTGCGCCACCTCCCCGTGCCTGCCCGGCAACCACCCGGACGGGGCCGACTGCGGCATTGTCGGCCGCTACGGACAAGGCTGCGGCACCCCGTCGGACGTGGATGTGCCGGAGGCCACACCGACGTCCTTCCGTCTGGTCGGCGCCCGGCCGAATCCCTTCAACCCACAGACCACCATCGTGTACGAGTTGCCCGAGCCGGCGACGGTCACCCTGCGCATCTACGACCCTCGCGGTCGTCTGATCCAGGTGCTCGAGGACCGCGTGTTTCGGGGTTCCGGCCGTCACGAGGCCGTGTGGCTGGGCCGCGATCTGCGGGGGCGGACGGTGGCCACGGGTGTCTATCTGTGCCGCCTGGAGGCCGGCAGGTTTCGCGATACCAGGCGCATGACCCTGATCCGATAACGGCCGATTCGATCGGACAATATGATGTAGGAGGTGATGGCGGACCCGGTGTGTATACCGGCCGAAACGAACCGGCGCTGTGGCGGGCGGTTTCAAACTAGCATCACAGCCGAGAATCAGCCGGAAATCGCCGGGCCGCCACGTTGCGTGGAGGTAACGCTATGCTGGGAACAATCGGCAAGTCCACCATCCTGTCCGTTTCTCTCCTTCTTGCGCTGGTCGGCGCCGGTGGTGCCCTGGGCCAAACCACGTACTACGTGTCCCCGAGCGGCAGCGATGCTGCGCTAGGCACGTCCGGGGACCCCTTGGCCACGATTCTCGAAGGGATCGGACGGAGCTCTTCCGACGGCGAGATCATTCTCTTCGATGGGACCTATTCCGGCGCCGGCAACCGCGACATCTACCTTCCCGAATTCCCGCTGACCATTCGCTCCCATTCCGACAACGCCTGGGAGTGCGTCATCAACTGCGGCGGTAGTCTCGAAGCGAATCACCGCGCTTTCATAGTCGATGCAGGACAGGACACCACCACGGTCCTCAGGGGTATCACGATCAGGGATGGATATATGAGCAGCCCCGGAGGGGCCCTCTACGTAGGCGAAAACTCGAACATCAAGGTCGAGCACTGCATCTTCGACAACAACTACGCCTACCCCAAAGGCGGGGCCGTCATGAAGGAGGCAAATCCCTCGGACAGGTATGCCCGCAAGCCGGTCTTCCGGCGCTGCATGTTCACCGACAATCACGCCATCGAAGGCGGCGGCATCTACGTCTGGATGTATGGGGGCATGTGGATCGACGGCTGTGACTTCGATGGCAACACGGGAACCAGGGGCGCGGCTCTCTTGACGTACTTCGAGACGGATGTGTTGATCGACCGCACCTGGTTCAGGAACAACACGGCCATCGAAGCGGGTGGAGCCATCGACATGTCCATGGAGCAGAGTCCCGAGGTCAACTCGTGCTGGTTCAGCAACAACGAGGCGGCCAAGGGCGGAGCCATCGCCAACCGGTTGGGGCTGTCGAAGAAGGGCGCGGGAGAGAAATCCTACGGCGACTTCTTCGACTGCACCTTCGAGGACAACACGGCCGAGGAGGGCGGCGTCTACTATTCGTGGTCCGCGAGCGCATACAACTTCACGCGATGCGTGTTCAGGAACAACTTCGCCTCGACCAACGGCGGGGCGGTTAAGGAGCTTTACAACGGGGTCTCCGGGTTCCATGAATGTCTCTTCGTGGGGAATACAGCCGGGGCCGGCGGGGCCTTCTTCCGGGATGACTTGGGCGACGAATGGGTCCACTGGTCGACGACCATCGATCGTTGCACCTTCGTGGGGAACGGCGCGATCACCGGCGGCGCCATCGCCCAGACGGGTGTCACCACCAATCCGCAGATGGGTGTTCCCCACGGCTACGTGGTCACGAATTCCATCATCGCCTTCGGCACCGCGGGCGGCGCCATCGCCGTGGAGAATGGTGGTCCACCGTTGCTGGAGTGCGTCGACATCTACGGCAACTCCGGCGGGGATTGGACGGGCGCCATCACGAGCCAGTACTGGATCGACGGTAATTTTGACGGTGACCCGTGTTTCTGTGATGCTGACGATGGGAACTACGAACTGTGTGCCGCCTCGCCGTGCTTGCCCGGGGCCTCACCCGCCGGGTGGTGCCTCGGGTTGATCGGCGCCTACGACCAGGGTTGTAGCACGCCCTCGGGCGTGGACATGTCCGAGACGGTTCCCGCGGCCTACCGCCTCGTGGGCGCCTATCCGAATCCCTTCAACCCGGTGACGGCTGTGGTCTACGAGTTGGCGGGACCGGCGACGGTCACGTTGCGCGTCTATGACCTTGCCGGCCGCCTGGTGCAGGTGCTCGAGGAGCGCACACCGCGGGGGCCAGGGCGGCATGAGGCTGAATGGCGTGGACGCAATCTGCAGGGGCATGACGCAGCGGCGGGGGTGTACCTGGTGCGGATGGAGGCCGGCGACTTCAGTAGCACCGGTCGCCTGACCCTGATCCGATAGGAGATTTGACACCTCTCCCGGAGGCCGCTACCTTCGGTAAAACCGTTAGGGGTGGCGGTCCCGCGCGTCGGGACCCGCCTGAGAAAGACCCTCCGAACCTGAACCGGATCATGCCGGCGTAGGGAAACGGGCTCTTCGGCACCCACACGGGTGTCGTTTTGCGTCCCCGCCCCATCGCAACGGCGTGGCCACCGCCAAAGAGGTGTGTGCCATGCGCAATTTTCTGTATCGCTCCCTGGCCGTCACGGCCGCCTGCGTCACCGTCGTCATCGTCGCCTACGTGCTCGTCTCCCCGGTCATCGCGGCCGAGGTTGCGGTGGATACGACCGGCGTCGCGGACGAGATCGTCGTCACCGCCAGTCGGTACGACGCGGCCAACCAGCAGAACGTCACCAACATCGACCGGATCGAACTGGACCACCGCGAGCCCGACCTGGAACTGCCCCTGCTCCTGGGGTCCCAGCCCGGCGTCTTTTCCTACAGCGATGCGGGCAGCGGCCTGGGCTACACCTACGTGAAGATCCGCGGTTTCGACCAGCGGCGCGTAGGCGTGCTCTTTGGCGGCATCCCCCTGAACGACCCGGAGGACCACCAGATCTGGTGGGTGAACATGCCGGACCTGGCCGAATCCATCCAGGACATCCAGATCCAGCGCGGCGTCACCAACTCGGTGGGCGGCATGACGGCCATCGGCGGCACCGTGAACATCGAGCCACGCCTGCTTTCGGAGACACCGCGGGGGCGGATCGCTCTTGGCGGCGGCAGCTACGGCTACCGCAAGCAGATGGTGAGCTACGAGACCGGTGATCTGGGCGCCGGGCTGCGTTCGAGCATCCGCCTGTCCCGCCAGCAGAGCGACGGCTACCGGGACCGCAGCGGCCACGAGGGCTGGTCCGTGTTCTGGACCGGCCAGTGGCAGACCGCGCGCCAGACCACGCGCTTCGACGTCTGGACCGGTCACGAACTGACCCACCACGCCTGGGATGCCGTACCCGAGTCCATGCTGAAGAAGAACCGCCTGGCCAACGTGGAGACCTACGAGAACGCCGTGGATGACTTCCGGCAGCCCCACTACGCCCTCTCCAACACCTACCGGCTGAGCGACGACCTCACCCTGGACAATCGCGTCTACTACATCCAGGGCGAGGGGTTCTACGAGAACTTCAAGGAGGATGAGACGGCCCGGGACTACTCCCTCGACCTCCTGCCCCACGTGGCGCCGGCCGACACGCTGGATCTCGTCCGCCGCAAGTTCGTTCGCAAGGATCACGTGGGCTGGGTGCCGAGTCTGACCTGGGAACAGGGACGAGGCCGGCTCCTGGTGGGCGGCGACTGGTACACCTTCCACTCGGACCACTGGGGCAACGTCCTGTGGGCAGAGGGCTACAATCCCAGGCTGTTCAACGAGGAGTGGAAGTACCACCGCTACACGGGTGACAAGGACGCCTTCTCCCTCTACGCCAACCAGCGCTACGAGGTGCTGTCCGGCCTGACGCTGACCGCCGACCTCCACTTCCAGCACAAGCAGTACGAGTTCCGCCAGTACCAGGAGAAGAACTTCGCCGGCGAGAACCTGAACCGGTACGAGGCCGACTGGGACTTCTTCAACCCCAAGGCCGCCGTGACCTGGCAGGTGCCCGACCGCGTGGCCGGGGGCGACCTGCAGGTGTACGGCTCGGTGGGCCGCAACCACCGGGAGCCCACGGACGGCGAGCTCTTCGACACCTGGAAGGGCGGGGACGACCTGGGCGTCGCGCCGCTTTTCGCCAACTCGCGCCAGGTGCGGAACGCCGACGGTACGGTGAAGTACGTGGAGTGGTCCGACCCCTTCGTGCAGGAGGAGGAGGTCACCGACTACGGTCTGGGCTTCGCCTGGCGTGCCGAGCGGTTGAGCTTCAACGTGGGCGGCTACTGGATGGACTTCCGCAACGAGATCGTGGCCCTGGGCGGAGTGAGCGACGACGGCAGTTCCTTCCGGGGCAACGCCGACGAGACCCGCCACAAGGGCGTCGAGCTGGGTCTGCGCTGGCAACCCACCCGGTCGGACGTTCTGTCGGTGGCCGCCAGCCGCAGCTGGGACGAGTTCGAAAAGCACCTGACCTATGTGGACACGGATTGGGACGGCCAGTGGGATACCGTCGAGGACTTCTCGGGCAATCCCATCGCCCTGTTTCCCGAGTACCTGGCCCGGGTCGACTGGGATAGCCGCTGGCGGCCGGGCGTGCGCACGCGGCTGCGCTACCGCACCACGGGCAAGCAGTATCTGGACAACACGGGGAACGAGGACCGGACCATCGATTCCTGGTCCACCTTCGACCTGTCCCTCTGGCTGGGCCTGGGCGAGCTGGGCTTGCGGCCGCTGGACGGAATGACCGCTTTCTTGCATTTGCGGAATCTTGCTGACACCGAGTACGAAACATGGGGATACTATGATCCCTGGCTCGACAACGGCTCCGAGAACCGCTATACCCCAGCTGCGGGACGCAACTTCGTCCTGGGAGTGGACTACGACTTCTGATGACCGACTACGATCCTGAGCAGGGCGGAGCCGCCTGTCCCATCTTCCCGCGCCGGGGCCCCCGGGCCGTCGTCCTGTGCGACGGCCCACCCCCGGAGCCGGAACTGCTGCAATATTGGCTCCATGGCGCCGACCTCTTCGTCTGTGCCGACGCCGCCGGCCACCCCTACGACGCGTTGCCCCGGGAACCGGACCTGGTCATCGGGGATTTCGATTCCCTGGCCGGCCGCCTCATCGATGGGCGGGACGGTCCGCGCTTCCTGCAGATCAACGACCAGCACACCACCGACAGCGAGAAGGCTGTCCTGTACCTGGCCGAGCGAGGTATCAACGAGGTGATCTTGCTGGGTGCTACCGGCTGGCGCATCGACCACACCATCTACAACTGCCACCTCCTGGAGCGCTTCGCCGACCGCATGCGCCTGTGCATCGCCGGCCCCTTCGCCGATATGGTGCGTCTCGGTCCGGGCGAGTCCGTTTCCTGGGACCTGCCCCTGGGCACGCGGTTTTCCCTGCTCCCTTTGGCGGGTACGGTCAACGGCGTGACCATGGAAGGTGCTCACTATCCTCTCTTGGGCGAGACCCTTGAGACGGGCGCCTTCGCAACGGTCAGCAACCGGGTGGCCATGTCGCCTCTGTTGCTGGCGGTGAGAGAGGGCTCGTTGCTGGTGACGGTGGACCGGGAACCGGAGATCTCCGGCGACGTGTTCGAAGACCTCGAACCGTG
The DNA here is from genome assembly GCA_024231905.1 of bacterium. GTDB lineage: Bacteria > Krumholzibacteriota > Krumholzibacteriia > LZORAL124-64-63 > LZORAL124-64-63 > JAAEQC01. Next base: position 73,719 of record JAAEQC010000199.1, read on the forward strand.
ACCCAGCCGGCCGTCCTGGTCTACGTCCTCTTCCTGCTCTTCGTGGTGCTGCGGTTGTTCCGGGCTCCCACCGGCAACGCCTTGGACTACATCGTGGCCGGCCGGCGTCTCACCCTGCCGGCCTTCACCGCTTCCCTCGTTTCCACCTGGTACGGCGGCATCCTGGGCGTGGGGGAGTACGGCTGGTCCCACGGGGTGAGCAACTGGCTCGTCTTCGGAGTGCCCTACTACCTCTACGCTGGCGTGTTCGCCCTGTGGCTGGCGCGGAAGGCCCGCCGCTCGGACGTCCTGACGGTGCCGGACATGCTGGAGCGGCGGTACGGCCGGCCGGCGGCCCTGGTGGGCGCCGTGGTGATCTTCGTCATGACCGCGCCGGCCGCCTACGTGCTCATGCTCGGGGTCATGGTGAGCTTCGCCACCGGGTGGCCCCTGTGGGTGGGGGTGGTGCTGGGGACGGCCCTGTCGACGGCCTACGTCTTCCGCGGGGGACTGAAAGCGGTGGTGGCCACGGACATGGTGCAGTTCGTGCTCATGTTCGTGGGGTTCCTGGTGCTGGTGCCCGTGTGCGTGTCGAAGTTCGGGGGCTGGGAATTCCTGAAGGCGAACCTGCCGGAGGCGCACCTGTCCTGGGACGGCGGGTTGGGGTTCCAGGCGGTAGCCGTGTGGTATGTGATCGCCATGTCGACGCTGGTGGAGCCGGCGTTCTACCAGCGGTGTTATGCGGCGCGCAGCGACAACGTGGCTCGCGGGGGGATCCTGCTGGCCATCGGGTTCTGGATCGTGTTCGACTTCCTGACGACGACCGCGGGGCTGTATGCGCGAGCCTTGCTGCCCGACCTGGCGAACCCGGTGCAAGCGTTTCCGGCGTTGGCGGCGCACGTGCTGCCCGGGTTCTGGCAGGGGATGTTCACGGTGGGGCTGCTGGCCACCATCATGTCGACTGTGGACTCGTACGCATTCCTGGGGGCGGTGACCCTGGGGCGGGATGTGATCGGGCGGTGGCGGGGGTCGGACGAGGAAGCTTCGTTGTCCCTGGTGCGCTGGGCCCTGGTGGGGACGGCTGTCCTGGCGGTGGCGCTGGCGTTGATGGCCGGTTCGGTGATCACCCTGTGGAAATCCCTGGGGTCGGTGGGGACGCCGGTGTTGCTGGTACCGTTGGCGGCGGCGCATACGCGGTGGCATTTGCCGGGACGGCGCGTGGTGATCGCCATGGTGACGAGCGGCATGGTGGCCGGCAGTTGGCTGGCCCTGGGCCGTGGCGGGCCCTGGTTGGGGGTGGAAGCGGTGTTTCCCGGCTTGTTCGTTTCAGTGGCGATGTTGGTGACGGCGGGTGGAAGGTCCACCCAGAAGTGATCCGGTTGGCATGCCAACCATCTCGGGATTTGGAAGTGGCATGGGCCACGAACGGGGAGACCCCATGGCGAAGAATCTGCGCGACCTCTTTCTCCTGCGTGACGACGTCGCTTTCCTGAACCACGGCTCCTTCGGCGCCTGCCCACGCCCGGTCTTCGAGGAGTACCAGCGCCTGCAGCGGGAGCTGGAGTCCGAACCCGTCGACTTCCTCGACACCGACCGCACGTTCCACCAGCGCATGGCCGTCGCCCGCGGCCGCCTGGCCGACTTCGTGGGCGCCGACCGCAATGAAATAGTCTTCACCCCAAACGCTACTACGGGCCTGAACATCGTGGCCCGGTCCCTCGACCTCAATCCGGGGGACGAGATCCTCACCGGCGACCACGAGTACGGCGCCCTGGACCGCACCTGGCGCTTCCTCTGCGGCAAGACCGGTGCGAAGTATGTGCAGCGCCGCCTTCCCGTACCCTTCTGCGAGCCGGAAGATCTGGTGGAAGCGATCTGGAACGGCGTGACCGACCGCACCAAGGTTCTCTTCTTGAGCCACATCACCGCCCCGTCCGGTGCCGTCATGCCCATCGCGCCGCTCATCGCCCGAGCACGAGACCGCGGCATCCTCACCATGATCGACGGCGCCCACTCGCCCGGCCAGCTCGACCTGGACCTGCGCGCCCTGGGCTGCGACGTCTACAGCGGCAACTGCCACAAGTGGCTCATGTCCCCCAAGGGGTCGGCCCTGCTCTACGTGCGGCAGGAGATGCAGCACCTGGTGGAGCCCCTGGTGGTGAGCTGGGGATGGGAAGCGGAGACGCCGGGTCCGAGCCGATTCGTGGACGAGCAGGAGTGGTCCGGCACCCGTGATCCGTCGGCCTACCTGGCCGTGCCCGCGGCCATCGACTTCTTCGAGGAGCACCAGTGGCGCAAGGTGCGGGTGAGTTGCCGGAAGCTGCTGGCCGACGCATGCGAACGGCTGCTGGACCTGGTAGATCTGCCGCCCCTGTGCCACCTGGATCCCTGGCTGGCCCAGATGTGCGCCATCCCCCTGCCGCCGGATACGGACCGGGCGGCCTTCGGCCAGGCGCTCAGGGAGAAGCACGCCGTGGAAGTCCCCATCACCTGGTTCGACGAGCGGCCGTGGCTCAGGTTCTCCATCCAGGGCTACAACACGGCCGGGGACGTTGACCGGCTCGCGGCGGCGGTGAAGACCGAGCTGGGCCGCTGATCAATCCGCCAGGTACGGCTCCAGGGCCGCCGCGTCCACCCACCAGATGTCCCCGTCCCGGTAGAAGAACAGGTATTTGCCGTCGGGCGAGAGACTGGCACAGTTTTCCGTCTCGGTGGCGTTGATCTCCGGGCCCAACCGGCGGGCGGGAGCCCAGCCGCCGTCAGGTGTGCCGCGGCTCACGTAGAGGGAGCTGCGTCCCCAGCCGTCGGGCTGGCCGTCGAAGAGCAGGAACCTGCCGTCCTTTTCGATGAAGGGGTGGGAGGCGCCGCCGACGCCATTGATCGCCTCCGGGAGAGGCTCCGGCCGGTCGTCCCCCTCGTTCCAGGTGAAGATCCCGTGGGCGCCGATGTACATGCCCGTGAAGTAGAGTTTCCCCGTGCGGTCGGCGCTCACGTACATGGCCCAGCCGTCGTTCACCGCATCGTCCAGGTACTGGGGACGGGACCAACCGCCGTCCTGCCGTTCCGCGTACCAGATGCTGTCCTCGATGGTGCCCGTCTCCGGATGGGCGCGCATGGAGTTGTAGTACAGGCGCGTACCGTCGGGGGTGATGTGGGGCTCGAACTCCATGGCCTCGACGCCGAAGGGGGCCGGTTCGGTTGCGGTCCAGGCGCCGTCGACGATGCGGGTCCACCAGAGACGATTGGCCGAGCCGCCGTGGGTCGGGCGCCGGGTGAAGAAGTACTCGTCGCCGGCGGGGGAGAGGGTGCCGGAGGCTTCCCAGCGGTCGGTGGAGATCAGGCCGGGGGCGAACTTCTCTGGGACGCGGCCCGGGGGTGTCTGGCCTAAGTAGCGGAGGTCGGCCGGGACTGTCCCACCGAGGGTCTTCGCGCGCATGTCCTCCAGGAAACCCGTGCTCATCCACCAGATGACGTTCTGGCTGTCCTGGTCCCGCATGAAGAAGAGTGCCTTGCCGTCGGGCGAGATCATGGGGCACATGCCGGAGACGACGCCGTCGGTTTCGGCGGTGAGGTCCACCGGGTCGCTCCAGGAACCGTCGTTCTCGAGGAATCGCGCGAGGTTGTGCAGCCCGGTCCGCGTGAACTCGCAGGTGAGCAGGTAGGATCCGTCGGGTGCGATGAAGGGGGCCTCGCCGGCGAAGCCCAGGAATTCGGGCGCCGTGTAGCGGCCGTTCACCGGGCGCGAGACGTAGATGCCATCGGTGTCGGCTGTGCCGCGACGGCTGGCGAAGTAGAGATTGCCGGCCGCATCCACCGAGAACTGCCAGTGCTGGGGCATGGAGTTGACTTCGGACGACAGGGGGCGGGGTTCTCCCCAGCCTTCGCCTGTTCGGTCGCACACCCAGATGTGCTCGGCGCCGTCGGTGGCACCAGGGGTGACGGGCAGGCGGGAGATGAAGAAGAGGCGTCGGCCGTCGGCGGTGATGAAGGGCACGTCGTCGCCCCACTCGGCGGCGAAAGGAGCCTTGGCGGGGGCCGCCCAGCGGCCGTCCACGATCCGGGACGTGAAGATCGTGCCCCGGGTGTAGCCCGAGTCGGGACGCCCGGTGTGCATGGACCAGTAAGCCTCGCTGCCGTCAGGAGTGAAGGTGATGCTGCCGTGGCCGCCGTGGGGGGTGGCCACGAGATCGGGGGCGAAGAGTTCCGGCCGGGCCGGGGGTTCGCCCTGGCCCAGGTAGGGGCCGGTCAGGACCGGTAGGCGGCGGGGATCCCGGTTGGCGGTCCGGGACTCGAGGCGGGCGATCACGGTGGGAGCATCGGCCCTCTCGGCCAGGTTGCGGGGCGAGAAGCCGGACAGGGTCCTCAGGTCCGGATCGGCGCCGGCGTCCAGGAGGGCGGCGGTAACCGCGTCGCGCCCCTTGTCCGCCGTGTGATGCAGGGGAGTCCAGCCGTAGGCGTCGACCGTGTCCACCGGGAGACCGCGTTCCAGGAGATCTGCCACGATGACCGCGGAGCCGCCGACGGCGGCGGTGTGCAGGAGAGTGTGGCCCGTGGTGGCGCTCGTGTCGATGGTCAAGCCGGCGTCCAGGAGGGCGGTGTAGAGTCGCTCGAGTCCCTTCTCGACGGCGTTGCCGAACATGTGGTAGCCCAGGTTGTCGGTGGCGTGGACGTCGGCTCCGGCGTCGAGGAAGAGGTCCACCAGTACCCGGAAGCCGCGCCAGGAGGCCAAGGCCAGGGGGGTGGCGTCGAATCGATCGCCGGCGTCGACTTGGGCGCCGCGCTCGAGCAGGAGGCGGGCCATGGGCACGTCGTTGGTCTCGCGGGCGACCCACAGCAAAGGGGTCCGGCCGTAGTCGTTGGCCGCTTCCGTATCGGCGCCGGCATCCAGGAGGGCGGTGGCCGCGGCCAGGTGTCGGCGCTTGACCGCGTACAGCAGCGGCGAATCCTCCTGGTGATTGCGGGCCTCCAGGGCGGCACCGTGGGCGATGAGCTCGCGCACAGCCTCGGTGTGACCGGCGATGGCGGCCCAGTGGAGGGGTGTGTCGCCGTCCGTATCGACGGTGGTCAGGTCGGCGCCCGCCGCCAGCAGGAACTCCATCACCTGAACGTGCCCGCCGCCGCAGGCGAAGTGCAGGGGACGGCAATCCCGCTCGTCGGCGCGGAAGGCCAGAGCCGGGTCGGCCGCCACCAGGGCCTCGACCTGCGCCAGGTCGCCGCTCCGGGCGGCATCATGGATCTCGTGGGCGATGGCGTCACCACTCAGGAGCAGGCAGACGGTGACGGCGAGCAGGCGGATCATCGACGACATGGCGCACCTTTCGTCCGGAACGCGGTGGGCGTCCTGGGGAACAACGGATGCGTGGGGTTCGCCGCCGGGGTGGGTGCGGAGCGGGTCACGCGGCATGGGCAACAGCATACCTACGCGCCGGCGGGGGGCGAGTTTCAGCGTAAGCCGGAGGGAGCGCCGGGGCAGAGGCGGGCGGACCGCCGCAGGGGGAGTGTCCCCGGCGTCCCTCGTGGCCGGTTAGACTGCGGCCCTTTTCATGCGCACCGCCTCCTCGAACTCCTGAACCAGGGTGGCCATGAGCGCCTTCACCGACACGAGTTCCTTGACCCGGAAGGCGTTGGCGCCGGCGAAAGCGAATCCGTTCTTGAAGTTGCCCAGCTTGGCCAGGCCCAGGGCCTGGGCGATGCAGTAGGGGGCCTTGCGCACGTTGCAGGACTTGAGGCAGCGCCAGGCGCAGTTGTAGGGCTTCTTCATGCCCTCGGCCACGTCGGCCAGGAATCCGTTGCGGATGGCCCGGCCGGGCAGCCCCACCGGGCTATCGATGATGACGATGTCCTCGTCTCCGCAGTCCAGGTAGGCCTGCTTGAACTTGGGATGGGCGTCGCACTCGTGGGTGGCCACGAAGCGGGTGCCCATCTTCACGCCGGCGGCGCCCAGGTCCAGGCAGGCGAGGATGTCGGCGCCGGTGTAGACCCCGCCGGCAGCGATGACGGGGATCCGGCGGCCGTAGCGATCCTCGTATGGGGCCACGGCGGCCAGGAGCTCCGGCAGCAGGTTCTCCAGGGCGAAGCGCGGGTCGGTCAGCTGGTTCTTCTTGAAGCCCTGGTGTCCGCCGGCCATGGGTCCTTCGAGCACGAAGGCCGCCGGGACCAGACCGTGGTGCCGCGACCAGTACTGGAGGATCAGGTCGCCGGCCCGGGCCGAGGAGACCTTGGGTACGAACTGGGTCCGGCAGGCGCGCAACCGGTCCAGGTCCAGGGTGGCCGGCACCTTCAGGGGCAGGCCTGCGCCCATGAAGACCACGTCGACTTCCTCCTCCACCGCGGTGGCCGCCAGTTCGTCGAAATCGCTCATGGCCAGCATGATGTTGACGCCCAGGGCGCCGTCCGTCTTCTGCCGGGCCCGGTCGATCTCCCGCCTCAGGGCGCGCCGGTTGGCCGAGGGCATGTCCTTGGCCGAATGGGCTTCCAGCAGGCCGATGCCCGCGGTGGCGATCACGCCGATGCCTCCCTCCTCGGCCACGCTGGAGGCCAGGCCCGACAGGGAGACGCCGACGCCCATACCGCCCTGGATGATGGGAAGCGTGGTTTCGACCGGTCCGATCTTCAGCTTGGGCAGGCACTTCATGGCGGACCTCCGGTGGCGGATGGCGGCAGCTAGGCTCCGATCGCGCAGGCCGGCCCGGAGGAGCGATCGCCGGGGCGACCATCTCCCTGCGCACGATGTCTTTCGGGATTCGCCGCCGTTTGAGGTAGAGTCACAAGATGGTCTCCGCCTCGTGAGTACGTAAAAGACAAAATACGTTTTAACGTACCAATCGTCAAGGGGGATCATGGGGGAGACCTGCCGGGAGCAGGATCGTCTCGCGAGTGATTTTTTCGTTCAACCATTTCGACGCGCCGGCGGTCCAAGGAACGAGACAGCTGAAAACGGCACGACCGGAGGAAGCACGCACCATGCCCCTGGACAACGAGCAAGCCCTGATCGAGCGCTGTCGGCGGGGCCAACTCGACGCTTTCGAAGAGATCTTCCGACACTACGAGCCGCTCCTGCTGCGACTGGCCGGCAGGATGCTCGAGGATCGGGAAGCGGCCGAGGACGCGGTGCAGGACGCCATGGTCAAGGCCTACCGGAGTATCGGGCGGTTCCGGGCCGAGGCGACCCTGTCCACCTGGCTGTACCGGATCGTGGCGAACACCTGCTACGACCGGCTGGCCAAACGGAAACGCGAGGGCTGGGTCGACCTGGAAAACGCCTCGGAGCCCGCGGCCGGTGGCCACGCGGAGATTCGTCACCACCTGCGCCGGGCTCTGGCCGGACTCACACCCAAGCTGAAGACGTGCTTCGTGCTCTACGCCCAGGAGGGCTACAAGCAGCGCGAGATCGCCGAGATGCTGGGGTTGCAGGAAGGCACCGTGAAGGCGCACGTCTTCCGGGCCAAGGAACAACTGAGGGCGGCCATGGCCCCCCGCATGAAGGAATGGGCACCATGAAGTGCGACCGCTACGAAGCCTGGTGGATGGGCGACCTGTCCGACGACGATTTCGCCGACCACCGCGAGGCATGCGCAGAGTGCGCCACCGCTTTCAAGCTGGACGAGCGCATCGAACAGGAAACGCGTTCACTGCCGGGTCCCGCGCAAGGGACGGGTTTGTGGGACCGCATCGCCGCGGAGCTGGAGGAGGACGGCCCGCGGGTCGTCGCTCTGCCGCAGCGGCGGCGCATCCCGACGAGCCGGATCTGGGCCCTGGCGGCGGTCCTGGTCCTGTGTGTGGGACTCGGCAGCGTCCTTCTGCGGGACGGGGGTGGTCCGCCGCCCTTGCCGCGCAACCTCCTGGCCACCGACGCCCTGGCGCGGGTCGAAGCGGCCGAGGCCGAGTACGAAACCGCCATCCGCGACCTCGAAGCCCAGGCCGGGCCGGTTCTCGCCGAGGCTGACACGCGCCTCATGCTCCGCTACCGCCAGCGCCTGGAAATCATCGACGCCCAGATCAGCGACTGCCGCGAAATGCTGGCCCACGACAACGCCAACGCCCACGTGCGCCGATACCTGCTGGCCGCCTACCGCGACAAGGCGGACACGCTGACCGAATTGCTGCAACTGGCCCAGGGTTGAGCCCAGACACGAAGGAGAGGACGACATGAGGACGACGAGGAAAGAACTCCGGGGATCCCCGGGCCGGAAGTGCCTGACGGCTATCCTGGCAGCGGGACTGCTGTTGGCGGCTGTGGCCGTCCACGCGGACGACGACGATGCGGTGTATTTCGTGCGTGAGGTCACCGGCGAGGCGAGAGGGCCGTTCGAGCTGGGCAACGTGGTAAGGGTCGAGAGCGCCGGCGGATCCATCGAGATCACGGCCTGGGACCGTGACAGCATGGATGTGAAGGCGACCCTGGAAGCCATCAACATCGACGACCGCAACCGGGAACTCTTCGAACGCGAGGCCCGGGTCGAGATCCGGACGCAAGCCGACGGCTACTCCGTCGAAGTCCATGTGCCCGAGGGTCTGGCTATCGAGACCCGAGATCTGCCGAACATGCTGCGCGGATGCATCACAGAGTTGGGCGGCGGCAAGTGGCGCTACACCCCTTCGGTGGAAGTGACTCTGGAGATCAAGGTGCCCCGGAAGGCTGCCCTGGATCTGCGGACCGAGTACGGCGACGTGATCGCCGGCGGCGTCGAGGGCGAGGTCATCGTCACCAACTCGAGCGGTGCCGTGGAACTCGACGACATCGGCGGCCCCGCCTTCGTCGAGAACAGCTACGGCGAGGTCCGGATCACCGGTTGTCGGAGGAGCGTGAAGGTCGCCAACAACAGCGGCAGCGTCGTCGTGGAAGACGCCGAGGCCAAGGTGGAGGTGCGTTCGTCCTACGAGCCCGTGACCATCCGCCAGGCCCGAGGGCCGGTGACCGTGGTCAACGAGAGCGGCGCGGTCACGGTCACGGACGTGGAAGCCGGCGGCCTGCAGGCCACAGGTTCCTACGAGGACATGGTCATCGAACGCGTGACGGGACCGATCCGGATCCGCTGCTCCAGCGCCGAGGTGAAGGTCGCCGAGATCGAGGGCGACGTGCTGATTGCCGGAGGCTACGAACCCATCGAGGCCCGCGGTATTCGGGGCGATCTGACGGTTGAATCCGAGAGTTGCGACGTGACAGCCGTCGACGTGACCGGCGACCTGGCTATCCGCGCCAGCTACGAGGATGTCAACGTGTCCCAGATCGGTGGACGCTGCAGCATCCAGGCCGAGTCGGCCGAGGTCGACCTCGCCGACGTGGGCGGCGACGTGCGGGTGCGGACGAGCTACGAACAGATCACGGCCAAACGCGTGGGCGGCTCCCTGAACATCGAGGGGGAGTCTTGCGCCGTGGTCGTCGAGGGCGTCAAGGGCGACCTCTCGGTGGAGAATTCCTACGAGTACGTGGTCGTGTCGGGCACCGAGGCCTCCATCGTTATCGAGGGCGACAGCAGTCCCGTGGAGATCACGAACATCGTGGATCTGCCGACCGACGCCGTCATCGACGTGCGCACGTCCTACAACCGGGTCGAGCTGGTGTTGCCCGCCGAGGTCTCGGCCACCGTGGAAGCGGTCACGAGCGACGGCGACATCGAGTCGGAGTTTCCCATGACCTACACCCGCAACGGCCACCGGCGGGCCGAGGCCGTCATCGGGGGCGGCGCCACGCGCATCGTCCTGGAGACCTCCGAGGACATCGTGATCAAGAAGGTCGACTAGACGCGATGCGGGATGGACCGGATGGCGGTGAGGGCATAGGATCGAGGCTGATCCTATGCCCTGCCCCTTTTTGGAGGTTTCCCATGCCGCGCGTCCGCATCTTCCCCGCCCTGGTCTGCTTGACCCTGCTGCTCGCCGGTTGCGCCCACCAGAAATTCGACTCCAAGCAGATCGAGCCCGGCACCCGCATGGGCGACTGGACCGTCTTCCGCTTCGGGGCCTTCCCCGGCGAGTTCGAGGACGAGATCGACGACGCCCGGTCCAATGTGGAGGATTGGGTGAAGACCTTCCAGGCGGCGGCCGACCGGGAATGGCCGCTGTCCGTGCGGCCCGAGCACATGACCGCAGGCGACGTCGAGTACTTCCGCAACACCCGCAAACCGGACTTCCGATCCTCCGCCGAAGCCGCGGGACTGGATACCTATGTCGTCTACACCCTCACCTACAGCGTGGACTTCGCCTCCGGCGGCCACATCCTGAAACTGGGGGCTGCGGCCAAGATGATGCGGCTGGCGGACGGGAAGCAACTGTGGCTCGTGGCGATCCAGGAGTCGGGCGTGCCCGTGGACGAGTACGGGGTGCAGCACGGAGCGCTGGAGAAACAGTTCCCCCAGCTGGCCCAGCGCTGCGCGAAGCGGCTCATGAAGACCATGAAATGACCGTCGTCCGCTAGAGATGCTCCTTGTAGACCTGGCGGAAGTGGTGGCCGTACACGGCGTAGGTCATGGCCAGGGAGAAGAGCCGGGGGCGCAGGAAGAGCGTTTCCAGAAACAGATGCCAGTACTGGCGGCGCCCGGGGCCGCGCAGGCCGAGGATCCAGATGGAGCGGAAGAGGCCGAGGACGTCCTTGCGATGCAGGCGGCCCAGGCGCGGGCCGGATCCTGACTCGGCGAAACGGGCGAGGAAGCTGCGAATCCGCGCGTAGTAGGGTCCGACCGAGTAGATGCTCTTCAGCACGTGCCGGTAGCCGTCCAGAAGCGAGGACCGGTTCATCTTCGGGACGAAGTTCAGGGAGCAGTCGGTGTTGTCGCCGGTCACCTCCTGGAGGATGCGTCCCTCGCGGGTCAGGCGCTCGTGCAGGCGGGTGCCCCGCGGCGCGTTCAACAGGCCGACCATGGCCGTGACGATGCCGCTGTCCAGGATGAAGCTCCGGAGCTGCTCGAAGACCGTCGGCGTGTCGTTGTCAAAACCCACGATGAACCCCGCTTTGACCTCCAGGCCCGCCGCCTGGATGCGGGTCACCGATTCCAGGAGATCCCGCCCCGCGTTCTGGTTCTTGCCGCACTCCTGCAGGCTCTGGTTGTTGGGCGTCTCGATCCCCACGAACACTCCCGAGAATCCCGCCTCGCGCATGAGAGCCAGCAGCTCCGGGTCGTCGGCCAGATCGATGGAGAGCTGGGTGCTCAGGGCGAAGGGGTAGTTCCGGGCCTTCATGAACTCGATGATGGCCGGCAGGACGTCCTGGCGCAGGCGTGCCTTGTTGCCGATGAAGTTGTCGTCCACGAAGAAGACCGTGCTGCGCCAGCCCAGGTCGTAGATGTTCTGGAGTTCGGCCAGGACCTGGGCCGTGCTCTTGGTGCGCACCTTGCGTCCGAACAGGGACGTGATGTCGCAGAACTCGCAATCGAAGGGGCAGCCCCGCGAGTACTGCAGGTCCATGGTGGCGTACTGGTCAGGGTCGATCAGGTCGTAGCGGGGCACGGGGGAGCGGCGAATCTTCGGCTGCTGGGACGTGGTGTAGAGCGGCTGGGCGCAGCCCTCCGCCAGGTCTGCCAGGAAGGGCGCCAACGTGACCTCGGCTTCGCCCAGAACCAGGTGGTCGACCTGCGGGAAGTCCTCGGGGCAGGTGGTGAACAGCGGGCCGCCGGCGACCGAGCGCACGCCCAGGCGCCGGCAACGAGCGATGATCTCGTGGGCGGACCGGCGCTGGATGGTCATGGCGCTGACGAACACGATCTCGGCCCAGGCCAGGTGTTCGTCCGTCAGTTGCGTGACCTTCATGTCCACCAGTTGCAGGTCCCAGTCGTCGGGGAGCATGGCCGCCACGGTCAACAGTCCCAGGGGCGGCTCGCTGGCCTTCTTGTCGACGATCTTCAGGGCGCTGTCGAAACCCCAGAACGTGTCGGGATAGTCGGGATAGACCAGGAGCGCCTTCATGGTGTGTTCCTCTCTCGGGGGGTCAGGAGCGTCGCCGCAGACCGTCCAGTACGATCGTCAGCATGTGGCCGACCTGATCGGGGACCGACAGGTCCGTCCCGTCGAGGGCCCACGGGTACTCCAGCGACTTGAGCGCCACCACCAGCAGGCGGGACGTGATTTCGACGTCGGCGATCACGAGTCCTTCGCGCGCCACGCCGTCGGTCAGGATCTCCCGGACGACGCGGATCTCCTCGGCCACGAAGCGGTCCCGCAGAACCGGGGCCTGGTCCCAGTGTTCGGCCATGGACTCGCTCGTGACCTTGTGCAGGTTCACGAGCTTGTGGACCGTGCCGATCTTCGTCAGGAGGTGGGCGCGCAGCTTGCCCTCCACCGTGGATTCCTCGTTTACCGCCGCCTCGATCCGCGCGAGCAGTTCGTCCATCTCCTGACTGACCACGTCCAACAGGATCTCCTGCTTGTTGCGGTACACGTTGTAGATGGTGGCCTTGGAAACGTGGGCGGCGCGGGCGATGTCATCGGTCGTGACCTTCTTCAGGCCGTGATGGCCGAAGAGCTGCTGGGCGGCGTCGAGGATCTGCTGCTTCTTCTCCATGGGGCCTCCGTTGCGTTAGTACGTATTGTACATAATACGTTTTAACGTACAAGCGGTCAAGCATGAAGGGGCGGGGTTGGATCCGAAGAGTAGAATACGCTGGTACTCCGGGATGCAGGACGGGCAGCTAGCCCTCTTCCTCCGCGTCCTTCCCGAAGAGCCGCTGGAGGGTGGCGATGTCCCGCTCCCGCTCGTCCGGATCGTCGGCCTTGAGGGAGGTCATAGACCGGCCCAGCACCTTCTTGATGAACTGCTGGAGGCTGCGATCCACGGCGGCGGCGACCTCCGCCGACTGCTTCTTGCGGACGAATCCCACCTGCTTGTCCTTCAGTTCCTCCAGGTAGGACTTGAAGGCGGCGACCGTGGGGTAGAGATCCATGTCGGAGAACCACTGCTCGAACTCGGCCAGCTCGGTCTCGATGATGGCCTCGGCCGCGGGCATCTGTTTGCGGCGGGCGGTCAGATTGCCCTGCACGATCTCGTCCAGGTCGTCCAGGCCGAAGACATAGACGCCGTCGATGGAGCTCACTTCCGGGTGGACGTCCCGGGGGACGGCGATGTCCAGCAGGAAGAGGGGCTTGCCCCGGCGGGGCTTCACAGCTTCACGAACCATGTCCGGCAGGATCACCGGCTCGGTGGCGCCGGTGGTGGTCAGGACCACGTCGGCCTGGGCCAGGGCGTCGGCCAGATCGTCCCAGGGCCGGGCGTCCACGCGGCCCAGCTCGGGCTTGGCGGCGGGGAAGCGTTCCCGGTCCACGGACACCGGACGGGTCGGAGCCGCCTCGCGTTCGGCGTTGAGGGTCTCGGCCAGCTCCTGGGCGCGCTCGGGACTACGGTTCACCACCGTCAGGTGGCTGATGTTGTGCTGCAGGAAGTGGCGGGCGGCCAGGGCGCCGGTCTCTCCCGCGCCTACCAGCACGGCCCGATGCTCCGAGAGGGAAGCGAAGAACTTGCGGGACAGTTCCACCGCGGCGAAGGCCACGCTCACGGCGCCTTTGCTGATCTTCGTCCGGGTACGGACACGCTTGCCGGCCCGGAACGCCCCCTGGAAGGCGCGCAGCAGTCCCGGTCCCGGCTCCTGGTGCTGACGGGCGCGACGGTAGGCGTCCTTGAGCTGGGAGGCGATCTGGGGCTCGCCGATCATCATGCTCTCCAGCCCCGCTGCGATGCGGAAGAGGTGGCGTACGGCGTCGGCTCCTTCGAGGAGGCGGCCGTACTCGCCGAAGAAGACGCTCGCGTCGCCGCCCACGGTCGCCATGGCCTCGGTCAGGACGGGTCCCGGTTCGTGGCCGGGCAGCAGCTCCAAATAGATTTCCGTGCGGTTGCAGGTGGAAACGGGAATCACCGACACGCAGCCGGGAGTCGTGGACAGTTCCCGCATGAGGGCCACGGAGCGGTCGTCGTCCAGATGGGCCTGCTCGCGCATCTCGGTGGGCGCGATCTTGTGGTTGATGGTCATGGCGAAGAGGGTTGCGGGACGGGTCACGCCACACCACCTCCTCCGCCGGTGCCCAGGCGGGACTCGACCGCGGGAGTCGGCGCCTCGGCCGCCGGTGGCTCCTGGAAGTCGTGGAAGCTCGGTACGAAGTGACGCACAACGCCCATGGTCAGGACCACGGCCAGGAAGGCCGCCACCGCCAGCAGGTTCATGCGCTTGCCGCGCCAGCCCAGGAAGCGGTGCCCGATCAGCCCGCCCAGGTAGCCCAGCAGGACGATCCAGGAGACGAGGACCTTGGGGTCCCAGGGGGAGAGCGGCGCTGCCAGCGTCGGATCGAGCCGGTCGGCCAGGCTGTACATCCACATGTGGCCCAGGGCCAGGGACGCGAAGAGCAGGGGCACGCCCAGTTCCACGCCGGCCACGCTCATGCGCTCGAGGGTCTCCAGGGAGGGCAGGCGCCGAAAGAGCAGGCCGAAGCTCTTGCGGCCCAGTTGCCGGGCCAGCACCAGATACAACAAGGCGTAGACGAAGCTCAGGGTGAGCGCAGTGTAGGCGAGCAGGGCCAGGACGGCGTGCCCGGCGAAGCCCGGGTCGGCCAGGTAGGGGCGCGGGGTGTCGGGGATCTGGAAGCTGAAGGCGCTGGCCACGAACTGCAGGAAGAAGGCCACGCCTACGGGAAAGAAGCCGGTGCCCTTGGCGCGGAAGCGGCGCTCGATGGCCAGGTAGGTCACCACGATGGCCAGGGCCAGGGTGGAGACGAACTCCAGGGGCGTGCCCATGGGCAGCCTGCCGAGGGCCAGGGCGCCGGCGATCACCGCCGTCAGGTGGACGACGGCCACCGCCAGGGCGAAGCGCGAGGCCAGGCGCTTGGGCAGGGGATTGTCGCTGCGGAAAACCCACAGGTATAGGCTCCAGGCCACGAGGTAGAGCAGGGGCAGCAGCACGTCGGCGACGGACAGCACCAGGTTCATGACACGGCCTCCGAGGGCGTATTGGAACGGGTCTCGAGGTGGACGAGCACATCAGCGGCCACCTGTTCGGCTTCCTTGGCGCAGGCGTTGACGGAGATGCCCCGGTAGGAGCTGCCCGTCAGGAAGAGTCCGGGGAGGGCGGCGAGCTCCGCGTCCACCGCCGCCAAGCCCGCCAGATGGCCGGGCTCGTACTGGGCGATGGCCCGTTTGTGGCGAATGACCCGCACCATCTCCGGCGCGCCCTTGATACGGAGCAGCGGCCGCAGTTCGGCCAGGGCCAGGGTGGCGAGAGCTTCGTCGTCCAGGTCCATGACCAGGGGATTGTCGGCGCCGCCGGCCATGGCGCGGATGAGCACTTTCCCGTCCGGGACGCGCCCCGCGAAGATGCTGCTGGTCCACAGGGCGCCCAGCAGTTCACGGCGTTCGCGGGTGGGCACCAGCAGGCCGAAGCCGTCGAGGTCGTGGCCCACTGCGCCCCGGTCGAAGCCCAGGGCGATGACCGCCATGGGGGCGAAGGGGATACGGGCCAGGACCGCGTGGACCGCCGGAGCGGTCTCCCGGAGGTGGGCCGCCGCCGCGTGGGCTGGTGCCGCGTTCACCACGGCGTCGAAGGGACCGGCGGTGAAGTCGGCGCCCGCCACGTGCCAGGCGCCGGCTTCACGGGCGATCTTGGAGACGGCCGTGCCCAGGCGCAGCTCGGCCCGCGGGTCGGAGTCCAGGGCGTCGGCCAGGGCGCCGACCAGGGCGCCCATGCCGCCGTGGAAGGAGTGGAGCACGCCGTGGGGCGCGGCGTCGGTCTTGTTCTTGCGTTTCCTGGCCAGCTTGAACATGGCCTTGAAGAGACCGCCATAATCGCGCTCCAGTTCGACCATGCGGGGGAAGGCGGCGGCCAGGCTGAGGCGGCGCGAGTCGCCCCCGAAGATGCCCTTGACCATGGGGTCGAGCATGACCTCGGCGAAGTCGGCGCCCAGGCGACGGCGTCCGAAGGCGTCGACGGTCTCGTCGGTGGCCGGGTCCTCGGCGGCCCGGCCCAGATCCTTGCGCGGTGAAACGAAGAGCTCGCCCGCCATGCGCAACTTGGCCCGGGCTGGCAGGAACTTGGAGCGCAGGAAAGCCTCGGGGGAGGTGGGGATCTCCCGCAGCCGGCCGTCCACCAGCAGGAAGCGGTGGCGGGTGGCGTCGCTGCTGCGCAGGAGATGGTCGCGCAGGCCCAGACGGTCCACGAGGCGCAGGGTCGCCGGCTCGTTGTCCAGGAAACCGTTGGGACCCCATTCCAGCTGCCAGTCGTCCTGGCGCAGGGTCTGGAGGTTGCCGCCGGGCGTGCTGGCTTGCTCGAATACTGTGACCGTCAGATCGAGACCGTGTTCCTGGGCCTGGTCGAGTAGATCCAGGGCGGTGGCGAGTCCGGCCACGCCCCCGGCCACCACGGCTATTCGGCGCGTGCCTGCGGGATCAGCCATGGGTGCCCTCCCCGCCGGCGAAGGCCATGGTGGCCAGGTGGTCGGCCATGGCGGCGAGCCAGCCCTCGTCGCTGCCCAGGGCGGCGCCGCGGGAGAAGCGGGTGATGCCGGCCCGGGTGGCGTTGGCCTTCAGTTCGATGTCCAGTTCCATGAGGGTTTCGATGTGTTCGCAGGTGAAACTCACCGGCTGCACATGGAGCCGGCGGCAGCCGGCGGCGGCCAGGCGCTTCGTCTCGGCCACGACCTCCGGGCCGAGCCACTTGATGGGGCCGACCCGGCTCTGGAAGGCAAGCAGGGGTGCGGGGCCGCCGGCGACGTTGTCGAGCCAGGTGGCGTGTCCCGCGGCGGCCAGGGCGGCGGCCACCCGGGCGTGGACCGCGTCCACGGTGGCCACTGTCTGGTCCAGGTACGGATCGCCCGCGTCCACGAACTTCTGGGGCAGGGAGTGGGCCACGTACAGCAGGGCCGCCTCGGCAGCCGGCGCGTCTGTCGTTGCCCAGGCGGCCAGGGTTTCGGCCACGGGCCGGGCGAGGGCCTCGATGAACCCGCCGAGCAGGTGCCACTGGGGCACCATGTGCACCGGGGACTCCGGGGCCAGACGCCGCAGGGAATCGGCCATGAAGCCCAGGGTGGAACCGTTGGTGGCGTCCGCATATTGGGGATAGGTGGGCACCACCAGGAACTGTTCGGCGCCGCGGCTGCGCAGCTCGGTGAGCGTCTCGTCGGGCCAGGGTTCCCAGTAGCGCATGGCCACCCCGGGAACCGTGCGCCGGCCGGAGGCGCTGAGACGCCGGGCCAGGTCGGCGGCTTGGCGGCGGGTCGTCGGCAGCTGGGGCGTGGCGCCGTCGGGACTGATCCGCAGGTAGCGCCGGCGCACACCCGGCGCCCGCACCTTGGCGATGAGGCCGCCGACGAGGGGTCCGAAGGGCCGGGGCACCGGGAAGATGAGCGGGTCGGCGAAGAGGTTGCGCAGGAACGGCTCCACGGCGGCGGGACGGTCGGGTCCGCCCATGCCGCAGAGGATCAGGCCCGTGGTGCGGCCGGGGTCCAGGGAATCCTTGGGGAAGGGGATGGCGGTGGCCACGTCGTCAAACCGTCCTCGAGAAGACCGGCCGGTCCTTGTCCTTGCCCAGATACGCGTCGAAGGCCATGGCCACGTTGCGTACGAAGTAGCGGCCCTTGTCGGTGATGCGCAGGGCGTCGTCGTCGAGGGTGACCAGACCGTCGTCCACCAGGGGCGGCAGCTTGGCCAGGGCGTCGGCGAAGAGCTCATTGGCCGGGGCGGCGTAAGCGGCGCGGGTCAGTTCCCAGGGCAGCTCCAGATTGCACATGATGTTCAGGACGGCCAGGCGCCGCAGGCGATCGTCGTCGCTGAGCACGTGACCTTTGACCACGGGCAGGCCACCCGCGTCCACGCCCCGGGACCAGCCGTCCATGGTGGGATCGTTCTGGACGAAGCGGTCGCACACGTCACCGATGCCGCTCATGCCGAAGGCCAGCATGTGGGGCGCCGGCTTGGTGGCGTAGCCCATGAAGTTCCGGTGCAGGGCGCGATTGGCCAGGGCCACCGACAGTTCGTCGTCCTTGCGGGCGAAGTGGTCGATGCCGATCCAGGTGTAGTCGCCGGCCTGGAAGCGGTCCACCGTGAGCTGGAAGAGGGCGAACTTCTCGTAGCCCGTGAGCATATGGGTCGTGTCGACCTTCTCCTGGTTGGGACGGACCCAGGGTACGTGGGCGTAGCTGAAGCAGGCGACCCTGTCGGGCGCCAGGCCGATGACCTCGTCCAAGGTGGCGGTGAAGCTCTCGCGGGTCTGGCCGGGCAGGCCGTAGACCAAGTCCAGGTTAACGCCCGCGAAACCTGCGTCGCGGCAGCCCCGGTACACGTCGAGGGTCTTGTCTCGGGACTGCTTGCGGCCGATGGCCTTCTGCACCCCGGGCTCGAAGTCCTGGACGCCCAGGCTGATGCGGTTGAAGCCCGCCTCCTTGAGGAAAGCCGCCTGCTCAGGAGAGCCGATGCGCGGATCGATCTCCAGGGCGACCTCGGCGTCGGGCGCCACGTCGAAAGCCTCGTACAGGAGCCCCAGGGCCCGTTCGATTTCGTGGTTCTTCAGGTAGTTGGGCGTGCCGCCGCCCCAGTGGATCTGGGCGGTGCGCCGGCCGGTGCCGATGATGTCCGTCACGCGGCCCAGTTCGGTTTCGAAGCGGTCCAGGTAGCCGGTGACTTCGTCCCGGTCGTGGGTCACGAGCATGTTGCAGCCGCAGTAGTGGCAGGCCTTGGCGCAGAACGGCACGTGCAGGTACACGGCCAGTTCGTCGCCCGGGCGGCCGGCCAGTTCGTGCAGGGCCGCCTCGTAGTCGGCGGGACCGAAATCCTTCTGCCAGGCCGGGACCGTGGGGTAGCTCGTGTATCGAGGTCCCGGCTGGTTGTACTTCTCGACGAAGTTCTCGCTGATGGGGATGGCCATGGGTCGTCCCTCTCTATCTATCTAGCGACGGAAACCCTGGACGGTCTCGACCAGGGTCTCGACGGCGGCGATAGGTGTGGGCGGCGTGATGCCGTGGCCCAGGTTGAACACGTGTCCGCGGGCGGCGGTGCCAGCCTTGCAGATCTCCAGGGCGCGGCGGCGGATTTCATCATGTGTACCGAACAAGGCCAGGGGGTCCAGGTTGCCCTGCACCGCGAAGTCCTTCACGCGCGGCAGGGTCCCGGTGATGTCCATGGTCCAGTCCAGGCCCAGGGCTTCCACGTCGAGGGTCGTGACGAGATCCAGGTAGGGCGCGCTGCCCTTGAGGAAGTAGATGCGCGGGACGCCGGTTTCCTTCAGGCCGTCCAGGATGCGCTTCACGCAGGGCAGCACGACTCGGGCGTAATCCGCCGGATGGAGGATGCCCCCCCAGGTGTCGAAGAGCTGCACCGCGTCCACGCCGGCCGCGATCTGCATGCGCAGGTAGGCGAGGGTCTGGTCGGTGAGTTTGGTCATGAGGTCGTCCAGCAGGTCCGGACGGGTGTAGAGCATGGCCTTGAGGGTGGCGAAGTCGGCAGAGCCGCCGCCTTCGATCAGGTAGGTGGCCAGGGTGAAAGGGGAGCCGGCGAAGCCGATGAGCGGCGTCTTGTCGCCCAGGTTCTCCTTCATGAGCTTGATGGCCGCGGCCACGAAGTCCGTGCCCTCTTCCGGATCGTAGGTGTGCAGGGCGCCGATCTCTTCCTCGGTGCGGATCGGTTTCTCGAGCTTGGGCCCGCCCTGGGAGAAGTCGAAGGCCGCGCCCATGGGGGCCAGGGGCGTGAGGATATCGCTGAACATGATGGCCGCGTCGAAGCCGAAGCGGCGGATGGGCTGCAAGGTGACCTCGCAGGCGGCCTCGGGGGTGCGGCACAACTCGTTGAAGCTGAGCTTCTCGCGGACGGCCATGTACTCGGGCAGGTAACGGCCCGCCTGGCGCATGACCCAGATGGGGGTGCGTTCGGTGGGTTCGCCCCGCAGGTTCTTCAGGAAGATGCTGTCGGTCTTCAGGTCGGCCATCGTCAGCTCCAGGACTGGAAAGTGTCGGCCACGGCAGCGACCGTGGCGTCGATGTCGTCGTCCGTGTGGGCTGCGCTCACGAAGCCCACTTCCCAGCCCGAGGGGGCCAGGTACACGCCGCGGTCGATGAGATCCCGGTGGAGGCGACCGTAGGTCTCCATCTTGGCTCCGTCAACGGCCGCGAAGGAGCGCGGGGCCTCGGGCTGGAAGACGGTCCAGATGAGGGAGCCCTGGCGCACCACCGTGGCGGTGACGCCGGCGTCCGCGGCGGCCTTTTCGAGGCCCGCCTGGAGCCTGGCTCCCTTGCGCTCGAGATCGTCGTAGAAGCCGGGACGGCCGGTCTTCTCCAGGGTGGTCAGACCCGCGGCCATGGCCACCGGGTTGCCGCTCAGGGTGCCCGCCTGGTAGACGGGACCGTTGGGGGAGATCCGGTCCATGATCTTGCGACGGGCGGCGTAGGCCCCCACCGGGAAGCCGCCGCCGATGATCTTGCCGTAGGTGCCCATGTCCGGCGTGATGCCCAGGACGGGCGCGGCGCCGCCGGCATCCACGCGGAAGCCGGTGATGACCTCGTCGAAGATCAAGAGGGCGCCGTGCTTTTCCGTGAGATCGCGGCAGGCCTGGAGGAATTCCGGGGTCTGGACGAGCAGGCCGGCGTTGGCCGGGAAGGGTTCGATGATGAGAGCGGCCACCTGGTCGCCGTCTTCGGCGAAGAAGCGCGCGAGGGCCTCCACGTCGTCCAGGGGCAGGACTGCCGTGCTGCCGGTGAACCCGGCCGGCACGCCGCCGCTGCTGGGGGTGCCGAAGGTGGCCAGACCGCTGCCGGCTTCCACCAGCAGGTGGTCGGCGTGGCCGTGGTAGCAGCCGGTGAACTTGACGATGAGGTCGCGGCCGGTGAACCCGCGGGCCAGGCGGATGGCGCTCATGACGGCTTCGGTGCCGCTGCTCACGAAGCGCACCTGGTCGAAATGGGGCAGGCGGCCCAGGAAGGCTTCGGCCAGCAGCACCTCGCGCCGGCTCGGGGCGCCGAAGGTGGCGCCCTCGGTCACCGCGTTCTCCACGGCGGCCTGCACATCAGGATCGGCGTGGCCGAGGATCAACGGACCCCAGCTCAGGCACCAGTCGATGTATTCACGGTCGTCCTCATCGGTGAAGCGGCAGCCCCGGGCGCTCTTGAAGAAGAGGGGGTCGCCGGGTACGGACTTGAAGCTCCGCACGGGGCTGTTCACCCCGCCGGGCAGCACTTCGGTCGCGCGTTTCCACCAGCTCGCGTTGCTCATGATCTAGATCCAGCCCTTCGCCAGCGCCTCGCGCCCGTGGTAGGTGATGACCAGGTCGCTGCCGGCGCGCCGCATGGCCAGCAGGTTCTCCCGGACCATGTTGGCCTCGTCCACCAGGCCCGCCGCCGCGGCGTTCTTCACCAGGGAGTACTCGCCGCTCACGTTGTAGCAGACCACCGGGCAGAGCACTTCGTCCCGCACGCGCCTGATGATGTCCAGGTAGGCCAGGGCGGGCTTGACCATGACCATGTCCGCGCCTTCCTGGAGGTCGAGGATGGTCTCGTACACGGCCTCACGGCCGTTGCGCACGTCCATCTGGTAGCTCTTGCGGTCGCCCTGGGGGGCGCTGTCGCAGGCGTCGCGGAAGGGACCGTAGTAGGCGCTGGCGTACTTGGCGCTGTAGGCGAGGATGGCCGTGTTGGTGAAGTCGTTCTCGTCCAGCAACTCGCGGATGGCGCCCACCCGGCCGTCCATCATGTCGCTGGGACTGACGATGTCGACGCCCGCCTTGGCGTGGGACAGGGCCATCTTCGCCAGCTGTTCCACCGAGGGGTCGTTGAGGATGCGGCCGTCCTTGACGAAGCCACAGTGCCCGTGGTCGGTGAAGGCGCAGAGGCAGACGTCGGTCACGGTGATGACATCGTCCCCGAACTTCTCCTTCAGGCCGCTGACCGCACGCATGACCACGTTGCCATCGGCCACGGCGGACGAACCCACGGCGTCCTTGTGGTCAGGAATGCCGAACATGAGGTGGGTCTTGAGGCCCAGGTCCATGTCCGCTCTCACCTCTTCGACCAGGGTGTCGGCCGAGACGTGGAAGACGCCGGGCATGGAGCCGATCTCCTCCCGGACGCCGCTGCCCTCCACCACGAAATGGGGCGTTATGAGGTGGCGCGCCTCGACGCTGGTCTCGGCGGTGAGTTCCCGCATGGCGGGAGTGGCGCGCAGGCGGCGCGGGCGGTCCATGAGGTTCATGATCCATTCTCCGTTATCGAGGGTTCGGGGAGCGGGTCCAGACCGGCGGACTGAACCATGGACTCCAGATTCGGGGCGCCGGCCACCCGCGGCGTGAAGCCGGCCTCGCGGGCGGCGTAGGCCGTGGTGTTGCCGATGGCCACGCAGCGGGGCCGTTCGTCCCAGACGGCGGCGAAGACCTTCACCACCGAGGGGCTGCAGAGGAAGACGAAATCGTCCGAAGTGAAGGGCGCCTCCGGCAAGCCGTCGCGGGCCGCGGCGCGGGTCTCGTAGAGGGGCAACTCGGCCACGGTGAAGCCGGCGGCTTCCAGGCCGGTCCGGGGTTCCACCAGGCGGCGCTTGGCGCCGGGCAGGAGCACGCGGGCCGGGGCTTCGGCCTGCTCGGCGAAGAACTGGGCCAACTCGGCGCCGTCACGGGCGCCGCAGTCCAGGGCTTCGCCCACGCCGGCCTCGACCAGGGCCGCGGCCGTACCCGAACCCAGGGCCGCCAGGCGGGCCTCGCCCGGGGATAGTTCTGCCGCGGCGAAGGCCCGCGCCCCCTGGGGAGAGGTGAAGACGAGCCAGTCGAAGGTGGCCGGATCCAGGGCCGGGTCCGGCGCCACGGGGACGAAACGCAGCAGGGGCAGATCGAGCACCTCGTGGCCGGCGTCGCGCAGGCGCGCCAGCCAGGGGGCGTTGCTTTCGGACTGCCGGGTCAGAACGATGCGCACGGAGTCGCTCATGCCTCCACCTCCCGGTGGGGGCGGAGCCGTTCCCAGGCCTCGGCGGCCAAGGCCTCGGGGTCGTCGCCGTCCAGGGTGAAGCGCACGGGAGCCGGGTCGTCCACGCCGGCGGCCAGGAAGGCCTCCAGGCGGAAGCCCTCGGCGGTGGGCGCCACGTTCACGCCGAAGGGGAGCTGGCAGCCACCGTCCAGGCGCTTCAAGAGTCCGCGCTCGGCGGCCACGGTGCGGGCCGCCTCGGGGCAGTCCAGCCGGGCCAGCTGGGAGGTCCAGGCGTCGTCCTTACGGCACTGGATGCCGAGCATGCCCTGGGCCGGGGCGGGCACGAAGTCGCCCACCGGGAGCGGGCGGGTCCACAGGTCGTCCAGGGGCAGCTCCAGGCGCACTAGGCCGGCGCGGGCCAGGAGGATGGCGTCGTAGTTGCCCTCGCGCAGTCGGTTCACCCGGGTGGGGACGTTGCCGCGCAGGTCCTTGATCTCCAGATCCGGGCGCAGGGTGAGCACCTGGGCCTGGCGGCGCGCGGCGCTGGTGCCCAGGACCGCGTCGTTTTTCAGGGGCAAGGTTTCGCCTGCGGTCTCACGGGCGTGATCGATGGCTTCGGGCCGCGCCAGCAGCAGCTCGCGCGGGTCCTCGCGGCCGACCATGGCCACCAGTTCGAGGCCGGAGGGCATTTCCGTGGCCAGGTCCTTCAAGGAGTGCACGGCCATATCGACCCGGCCCTCCAACTGGGCGTCCTCCAGCTCCTTGGTGAAGAAGCCTTTGCCCTCCAGCTTGGAGAAGGGGACGTTGTCGATCCTGTCGCCCCGGGTCTTGATGATGGTGATCTCGGTCGCGACGCCGAGGTCGCCGAGCAGGCCCTGGACGGTGTGGGCCTGCCACAGGGCGAGGTCGCTGCCGCGGGTGCCGATCCGGCAGGAGTTGGGAGTGCTGGTCAAAAAGAGTCCTCCAAGAGCGGTTGCTGAAGTGACGACAAGCTAGTGCCGAATTCCCTTGTCGTTGTCACAATCCGGTCATGTCTTGTCCGAAAATTAACCATCCAGCCGGGATTTCGAAAATCCCTGTTGCCACGGAAAGCTAACCTCGCTGGGGATAGTAGGTTGCGCACCATACCATACGGACCTGGGGGCTGTCGTGACTTTCCGGTGACGAGGTCGGCCCGGCGGTAGGCACTCCGGGGGCCGTGTGATAACCTGCCGGGACCGGATTTCCACCACCATTCGCCCCGAGGTCGCACCCGTCCCATGAGCCGCCGGATCCTCACCGTCCCCTTCGCCGACGACCTGCTGGCTCGCGTGGCCGGCCTCCTGCTGGCGGAACTGCCCGGGGCGGCCGGGGGCGATCTGGGGGACGGTCTCGTACTCCTGCCCTCGTCACGAGCCTGCCACCATATGCGGCGGGCGCTCCTGGAACACAGCGGCCGCGATGCGCTCCTGTTGCCTCGCATCATGACCGACGTGGCCTGGGCCGACGAACTGGCCGCCGGTCTCGGCCTGGACGACGCCGACCTGCCCGACCCGGCGGTGCGACCCCTGTTCCTGGCCCGCCGCCTGGCCGGTGCCGACTGGCTCGAGGGCGGCGCCGCGGCGGCTCCCGGTCTGGCCGAGGCCTTCGTGGAGTTCTTCGACGAGGTCCGCCGCCACCGGGTGGATGGACGCCTGCTGCGCGCCCGCGATACCGAACCCCTGGTCCAGCTGGCCAAGGTCGCCGACGCCGAGACCGTGGCCGCCGAGGTGGCGCGCATCCGCCAGGTGTGGGATCTGTACCGGCGCGATGTCCCGCGGGATGCGGTGGACCGGTTGGCGAACTTGGACGAGGCGCTGGACGAAGGGCGTGGCCTGCCGCCGACGCGACCGGCACTGGCAGTGGTGGCCGGCTTCGGGCGGGTCGATCCCCTGCGCTCAGCCGTGCTGGCCGCGGCGCTGGACCACGGCCGGAGTCAGGTCCTGGTGGTCCCCGAGGCCGCCGGTGCCTTGGACCGGCGTTTCACCGCCACGTGGGGCGCCGCCGAGGCCGCGGTGGACCCGCTGGCGGCAACCCGGCGCCTGCTCACCGCCCTGGGCGAGGCCTCGCCGGACCCTACGCTTGACGACCTGCCCCTGGGTGAGCGCCTGGCAGCCCTCGATGCCGCGGGCTTGGCGGTGACCGGCACCGCCCCGCGCCTGGTCCGCGCCGAGGACCCGGAAGGGGAGGCCGTGGCCGTGGCCGGACTGGTGGTCGATCACCTCCGGA
Source organism: bacterium (assembly GCA_024231905.1). Taxonomy (GTDB): domain Bacteria; phylum Krumholzibacteriota; class Krumholzibacteriia; order LZORAL124-64-63; family LZORAL124-64-63; genus JAAEQC01. Next base: position 98,787 of record JAAEQC010000199.1, read on the forward strand.
CCCACGGCGCTCCGGCCGGCGGCATCACCGTCGCCGTCAACGACCCCCGCCTGGCTGCCCGCATCACCGCCCGCCTGCGGGACGCGGGCCTGGACGCCGACAACACCGTGGGCGAGCCCCTGGGCGCCCTGCCCGCGGGACTCCTCCTGCGCTTCGTCCTGCGGGCGGCTCTCACCGCCTTGCGCGCCGAACCGCTCCTGGAGGTCCTGGGTCATCCCTACACCTGGCTCACCGCGGGGGACGACGGCCCCGGCACCTGGGCCTTGCGCCTGGAACGCATGTTCCGCCGCGAGACCGGCCCCCAGAGCGGTCTGGCCGGTCTGCATCGCCGGGCCCAGGATCGGGACGCCGCGGCTCTGGCTCTCTTCCAGCGTCAGGCGTCCGGCATGGAGGAGTTCGTGGCCGCGGTGGCGGCGGCGTTCGCGCCCCTGCTCGAGTTGGCAGACGGTCCGGCGCGTTCCTGGGTGGAGTTTCTGACGGCCGCGCGGCGGGTGTGGGCAGCCGTCGCCCCCGAACGCCCCCTGGGCGAGAATCCCGAGTGGCCGGACGTGTCCGCCCTGGCCGACCTGCTGGACCGCCTGGAAGCCGACGCCGACCGACTGCCGTCCACGGACCTGGCCGGGTTCACCGCGGACCTGGGCCGTCTCCTGGCCGACGGCACGGTGGTGGCCCATCGGCCGCGGGGGATCCCCGTGGTGGTGACCGGTCTGGTGGAAGCGCGGCTGGCGCGCAGCGACCTGCTGGTGCTGGCCGGCCTGAACGACGGGGTCTTTCCGGCGGGGGCCGCCACCCCGGTGGTGCTCCCCGGTCGCGTGCGCCGGCAGCTGGATCTGCCCACCTGGCGCCAGGCGCGGGCTCGGGACGCGGAACTCTTCCTGCGCCTGCTCCATGGCGCGCCGCAGGTGGCGGTCACCTGGTCGGGGCGTCGGGAGCAGCAGCCGGCTCTGCCGTCGCCCTTCGTGGCAAGGCTGCAGCTGGCCCTGGGCGTGGAGGAACCCGAGATCGCCCCGACGACGCTCTGGCGCGCCGATCAGGTGCCGCTGGGAGAGATCGAAGCCGCCCAGGCCGCCTTTGCCGCCGAAACGGTGCCCGTGCCTCGTCATGCGGATGCGCGGCCCCTGGTGGATCTGTCCTGGTCGGCCCTGGCCCGTTGGCGCGAATGCCCATACCGGAGTCTGGTGGAGCGGGGCTTCGCCCTGCGCGCGGAAGAGGAAGTGAGCGAGGAATTCGGCCGGCGCGAATACGGAAGCGTGGTCCACGCGGTGCTCTGCGAGGCCCTGGCACCGGACGCGGCCTGCCACGCGGCCCTGGCCGCCGGCCGGGAAGAGGCCGCGGCCCTGGCCCTGGGTGAAGTGGCCGCAGCCCATTTCCTGCCCGGGGTGGAGGATCTGCCCGAGCGCCGCCTCTGGCACGATGCCTTCGCCGATCTTGTGCCGGGGCTCGTCGCGGCCGAACTGGCGCGCTTCGCCACCTGGCGACCCGTGGCCCTGGAGGCCGGCTTCGTCCTGCCCTTGGCCGATCTCCACGCCTGGGCACGCCGGTACGTCGACCTGCCCGACTTGCCCGCCCACGCCGCCGAGGTGTGCCTGCGCGGCACCATCGACCGGGTGGACCGTCAACTGGCCGACGCGTCCCGCCTGGCGGTCCTCGACTACAAGACGGGCAAGCCGCCGGCGGTGAAGCGAATCGACGACCTGGAGGACCTCCAGCTCACGCTCTACGCCCTGGCGGTGGAACTGGGCGCGGTGGAAGGTTGCACCGGGGCGGCGGTGGAATCGTCGTTCTACGCCCTGGGCGACGAGAAATGCGGGCCGGTGGTCCCGGCCAGGAAACCCCACCCCCTGACCCGTGAACCCGGCGATCCCGGCCTGCTGGCGACGGGCGCCCAGGCGTTGATCGAGCTGGCGACGCAAGCTGCCGACCCCGCCGCGCCGGCCGCCCTGCTGCCGCGCTTCGTGGCGGGCGAGGCTACCGGGAAACTGCCCTGCCGTTGGTGCGATCACCGGGGTCTGTGCCGCGTCGAGGAACGACACCTGCCGGAGCTCGTCGTGGGCCTGGACGACGTGGTCAACGCGCGGGAGGTGGCGCCGTGATCCGCCGTGACCCGCGGGCCGAGGCCACCAGGATCCAGTGCGAAGCCGCCCGCCCGGACCGCTCGACCGCCGTGCGCGCGTCCGCCGGTTCCGGCAAGACCCGCACCCTCATCGACCGTTTCGTGCGCCTTTGTGTGGAGGGCGAGCACAACGACGTCCATCCCCGGTCAATCCTGGCCATCACCTTCACCCGCAAGGCGGCGACCGGCATCCGGGACAAGCTCCTGACACGGGCGCGCGTGCTCGCCCTGGCGCGTCCGGAGGAACGCCGGAAGCTCCTGGCCGGGCTGTTTCAGCATCGCGACCATACGGAGCCCTTGCCGGCCGAGGAGGAACGGGCCGCCCGGTTCTACGAACGCTTGTTGGAGGACCCGGCGGGCCTGCAGGTGGGCACCATCCACAGCTTCTGTCAGCGCATCCTGGCCCGCTTCGCCACCGAGGCCGGGCTCGATCCCCACGCGGGCCTCGTGGAGGACCGGGAGGACCTGGTGGATGAGGCCCTGGACCGGCTCATGGTGGAAGTCACCAAGGATCCGCAACTCGGGGCTTACGCCGGGGAGCTGGGAGGGCAGCCGGCTTCCGTGAGGTTACGGGTGCGGAGCGTCTTCTCCGAGCAGATGCGCGTGGATCGCTGGCTGAGACGGATCGGCCGAGCGGGCGACGTGGCTGTCCGGCCCCGCTCGCCCCTGGCGCCGGCCCTGCTGGCCGAGGTGCGCACGGCTCTCCTGGGCGAACCCGATCCGGGCGATGCGGTGACGGCGGACGACCTGGCGCCCGGGCTCATGGCCGCCGCCGCGGATCTGGCGGGCGCGGGCTTCGACACCGTGGAGTCCGCCCTGGACGCCGCCGAACTGGAAAAGCTGGCCAAGCCCCTGCAGGCGCTCCGCGGCAAGGTGGCGACCGCCGGGAATCCGGCTGCCGTGCGCGACGCGTTCTGCACCACCACCGGCGACCTCCGCAAGTTCTCCCGCGCCGGAAGTGCGGACCTCAAGGCCCGCTTCCAGGAGTTGGTGGTCGAGGCCGCGGCGCCGGTCCTGGGCCACCTGCGGCGGCTCGACCTGGTGAACCTGTACCGACTGAACCGCGCCACGGTAATTTTGGGTCTGCGCGCCCTGGATCTCCTGGATGAGTTGAAGCGCCGCGATCGCGTCCTCGACTTCGGCGACCTGGAGGACATGGCCCGCGATCTCATGGGCGACGACGCCCGGGCCATGTCCCTGCTCTTCCGCCTGGAGGACTCCCTGCGCCACGTGCTGGTGGACGAGTTCCAGGACACGAACTTCAACCAGCACGACATCCTCGAGCCTTTCGTCGCGGAATTCCTCGGTGGTGGTGGCGACGGGGATCCCACGGTGTTCTTCGTGGGCGACCTCAAACAGTCCATCTACGGTTTCCGGGGGGCCGAGCCCGGGATCTTCTCGCGGGTGATGGAACGACTGGCCGCCAACGACGAGGCGGTGCACAGCCTACCCACGAACTTCCGCAGCCTGCCGGCGGTGGTCACAGGCGTGGGTGCGCTGTTTTCCGCCGAGCCCCTGGTTTCGCGACTCCCGGACGGCGAGGCCGGCCACGTCCGGCAGTTGGCTGCCCGTGCCGGCGATGCGGGGCCGGTGACCATCGTATCCGCCTTCGAGGGTGGTGACGACGGTCCCACGGGTCATCAACAGGCCGCCGCCGCCGCCGCCGCCATCGCGCGCAACCTGGTCGACGGCGGTGAACTTTTTGACGACGAGGACGACGAACGTCCCCTGCGCTGGTCCGACATCATGGTGCTCTACCGCTCGCGCACGGGCGTGAGCCTCTACGAGCAGGCCTTCCGCACGGCGGGCATCCCCATCGAGCCTGCGGGCCGTGGTATGCTGGCGGCCAGCCGCGAGGTGCAGGACGTGCTCGCCCTGCTGCGCTGGCTCGTATGGCCCGAGGACAACGTGGCCCTGGCGGCGGTGTTGCGCTCGCCGGTCATGCGCCTGTCCGAGGCCGGGTTCCAGAAGCTGCTGGCCGCCCGCGGCCTCTTCCGCCCCGCCCCCGACGGCCGTTTCCTGCCTCCGGACGGGCTGTGGCCCACCCTGCGCAAGGCCACCGACGACGAACTCGCGGCCGTCGCACAGCTTCTGGCGGACTGGCGCGCCGACACGGGTTTCGTCACCTGCCACGAACTGCTGCGCCGTATCTACCGGGAGGGCCACCTGCCCGAGCGCTACGAGGCGGCCGCCGGACCGCAAGCCCGCATCAATCTGGAGCGCCTGTACGACCTGGCCCTGGCGCCGGAGATCGCCGCCGCCCCTACCGTGCGCCGCTTCATCGACCTGGTGGACAAGGCCGGCCGCCGCGGCGGCCAGGAGGAAGGCACGGCGGCCGCAGGCACCGGTGAGGGCCGCGTGCGCTTCATGACCATCCACGGGGCCAAGGGACTCCAGGCCCCGGTCGTCCTGCTCGTGGACGCGGATCGCTCGCTGACCGAGAAGAACTCGGAAGTACGCCTGCTGCCGGACCACGACGCCACACCGGTGGTCTTCGGGACGAAGAAGGGCGACCGCCTGGGACCGGCCGGTGCGGAGGAGGCTCTCGGATCCGACCTGCTCCGGACCGCGGGTGAAATGGCTGCTCGGTCCGCCGACATTGAAGAGACCAATCTCCTGTACGTGGCCCTGACCCGGGCGCAGGACCGGCTCTACGTACTGGGCGGCCAAGGTCGGGCCAAGGCCGGCGGGGAACCCCGGACCTTTCTGCGCCGCCTGCAGGCGGCGGCCGAGAGCTTCGATGCTGTGGCGGTCACCCAGGACGACCCGGCAGGTTTTGAGCGGCCCCCGGTACCGGTGGTGTTGGAGCGGGATTCGGCTACGGGCGCCGAGACGAAGACCTGGACACCGCCGGTCCTTGGCGGCCGGCCCGCCGCCGAAGCGCCCTCGGCTGCCGCCCACCATGGCGACGACGACGGTGTCCACGTGGTGGCATACCGAGCCGCGGAACACGGCAGCCGGGTCCATCTGTTGCTGCAACTTGCGGCTGAGCACGGCGCCCTGCCTCCGGGGAGCGGCGCCGCTCACGACGAGGCCCGGCTGGTCTTCCAGGACGAACGCCTGGACTGGATGTTCCGGCCGGAATCCGTGGGCGGCCGCGGCCTGGTGGAGGCACCGGTCATCGCCGCGGGGGAAGACGCTCCGGTAGCCGGCTACCTGGATCGCCTGGTCATCCGTCCCGACCGCATCGACATCATCGACTACAAGACCGACCGCTGGGGTGGCGATCCGGGACGGTCCGGCGAGTTGGTGGCCCGCTATGCGCCCCAATTGGCGATCTACCGGGAGGCCATGACCCGATTGTACCCGGACCTGCCCGTCCACGCTTGGCTGCTGCTGACGGATCCGGCGGGGCGGGGCAATAAGGAGACCGGACTGCGGGAGGTGAACCCATGAGAGGATTCCTGCGCAGCTTCGTCTACGCCGCCCGGGGCATGGCTCACGGCCTACGCAGTTGCCGCAATCTGCGGATCATGGCCATCCTGGCGGCTTTGGCCGTGATACTGGGCGTACTCCTGGGCCTGGACCGCGGTGAGTGGTGTGCCGTGGCCCTGGCCTGCGGACTGGTCCTGGCGGTGGAACTGGTGAATTCGGCGGGGGAGGCCCTGGCGGATCTCGTCCAGCCCGACCAGGACCCACGCGTAGGCCGGATCAAGGACCTGCTGGCCGGGGCGTCGTTGGCGGCGGCCCTGGCGGCGGCTGCGGTGGGGCTGCTGGTTTTCGTGCCCCACCTGACAGGATAAAAAAAAAAGGCCGGAGATCCCCGCAGAGGATCTCCGGCGCCGTCGGGGCGGTCAGGGAAAAGACCGTCCTACTTCTTCAGTTCCTTCTGCAGATCCTTCAGCTCCATGCGCAGTTGCTCGAGTTCCTCGCGCACCTCGTCCAGGTCGTCGTCCTGGTCGTGGAACTCGCGGATGACCTCCAGGTGTTCCGGCGCGTGGACCCGCATCTGGCGCTGCATGTGGGGCATGCGCCGCAGCATCTTGGGGGCGACGATGCGGTAGTTGTCCCCGTCGCCGAAGAACTGGATGTTCTTCCCGAAGAAGTCGTCGGGCATCTCGCCCAGCTTCACGTCGAAGGTCTCGGTCTTGCCCTTGCGCTTGACCTTCACTTCGATCTCCTGGTCCACCTCCGTGTGCTGCATGGCGCTGGTGACGTCCGAGGCCGACGCGATGTCCTCGTCGCCCATCTTGACGATCACGTCGCCGGCCCGCAGGCCCGCGGCCTCGGCCGCGCTGTCCTCGACGACCTCGGTCACCAGGGCGCCTTCGCCGTCCTCGATATCGAAGTACTCGCCCAGCTGCTCGTTCAGGTCGTCCAGGTGGACGCCCATGTAGCCGCGGTCTTCGTCGTGGCCCTTGATGTAGACGTTCAGGTCGTCGCCGTCCTTCATCTGCATGTAGAAGAAGCTGCTGTCGCCCTCGTGGAGGTTTTCGAGGTGGGTGTAGACGTCGATCTCCGTGTCGTCGTCACCGTCGGCGTGGACCCAGACGAAGCCGTGCTCGCGTTCGCCGACCTCCACGTCCAGGGTCTGCCGCTTGCCTTCGCGCAGGACCACGACCTCCACGGTCTCGCCGGGTTCGGCGCGGCGGACGGCCCGGGTCAGGTCGCGGACGTCCTCGATGTCCTTGCCGTTGAATTCGAGCACGACGTCGCCGTCCTCGAGGCCGGCCGTGGCGGCGGGACCGTCGTCGACCACCTGGCTGATCAGGACGCCTTCGTCGTCGTCGAGCTGGAGAGCCTTGGCCATGCTGGAGTCGATGCTCTGGAGGTGGACGCCCAGGTATCCGGACTTCTCTCCGTCCTCCTTGTCGTCGGCCAGGGCGGTGCCTGCGGCGGCCACCAGGCCGAGCACGCACACCAGTGCCAGGACACGCCTGGCGGACATGGTGGGAGTCATGTCGTAATTCCTTTCCTCGGGGGGCCGTGCAGGGGATACGGCTGAGGACAGGGAACGCCGTATTCACGTGCGAGTTCCGGATTATCCCCACGAGATTCATCGGATTCCGTGGAGTCCGCCCCGCTTGCCGCCCCCGGTCGTTACCATTAGTTTCGAGGGAAGAAGCAGACACGCGAGCGCGCCGACCACCGACGCGCCCTCATCTGGAGTCGGTATGGAAAGGTGGCCCTGGCATGCGCAGCGGAACGGGACGTTGGACGGCGGTCGTGGTGGCCGCGGTCCTGGTGACGGGGATGCTGGCCGGTTGCGGCGGCAAGGAACAGACGGAAACTCGCCCCCTGGTCATCGTAGGCGTGGATTCGGCCGACTGGCACCTGTGGCGCCCCATGCTCGACGAAGGGCGGTTGCCCCACCTGGCGGCCTTCATGGACCAGGCGGCCTCCGGTCGCATGAAGACCTTCTACCCCCTGGAGAAATCGCCCCTGCTGTGGGCGAGCATCACCACGGGCACGACCCCTGATGTCCACGGTGTGGCCCACTTCGTCAAGGGCGCGGACCAGAAGCCCGTCCGCGGCGCCGCCTGGGGCGCGCCGGCCCTGTGGGATATCCTCGGCGCCGCCGGCCTGTCCACCTCCATCGTGGGCATGTGGACCACCTATCCGGCCCGCCCCATCGAGGGCGTCATGGTCAGCGACTATCTTCCCTACGGACGCAGCCGCAACAAGCCCCTGGAGAATCTGGTCTATCCGGACTCGCTCACCGAGCAGGTCGTTTCCCTGCGCGTGGATCCCGACACCATCTCCAACGAGCAGCTCACTCGCTTCATCGACGCGGACAAGATGGAGCTGGCCGAATCCAAGTACGGCGGTCTGCTGAGCGACCTGCGCGAGATCTGGGCTGCGGACCTGGGCTACCTGGCGGTGCACCGCTGGCTGGCACAGGAGACCGATTTCGATCTCACCTTCATCTACCTGCGCGGACCGGACATGGTCAGCCACAAGTTCTACGCCTACATGGTTCCGGACAAGACCACCCAGTACATGCAGGAAGATGAGATCGAGATCTTCCGCGAGATCGTCCCGCGCTACTACGAGTGGTGCGACGAGGTGCTGGGCGAGATCCTCGGCTGGTTCCCGCCGGACCGCCAGGTGATGGTGGTCTCGGACCACGGCTTCCACGGTCCGCGACCCCAGGGCAAGGGCACCATCGAGCACAGCGAGTGGGGGGTGTGTCTGGTGCGCAGTCCCCTGTACGAGGCCGGTACCGAGTTCGACTATCTGGAGCTGCTGGATCTCTGCCCGACCATCCTGGCCCTGATCGGCCTGCCGCCCGGCGCCGATATGCCCGGCTCCGTGCTGGCCGAGGCGCTGACCGCCGACGGCGAGACGTTCGTGCGCCGCCTGGAGGGGAACCGCTTCCCCAGCTACATGCCGCTGCGGCCGACCGAGGGTCCCGGGGGCGAGCAGGACGCGGGGGTGGACGAGGAACTCAGGAAGCAGTTGCGGTCGCTGGGCTACATCGATTGACGCAGCCCGCCGGGCCCGTTACAAAGGAATCATGAGCGACGACCGCCCCGTCATCTTCGTGGTCAGCGATGGCCGCGGCGAAACCTGCCGCCAGTACCTGCAGGCGGCGCTGGTCCAGTATGCGGACCTGGACGTGGAGACGGTCGTGCGGTCCAACGTCCTGTCCCCGGAGCTGGTGGTGGCGGTGGTGGACGAAGCGGCAGCGCGGGGCGGGGTCGTCTTCTACACCCTGGTGGCCGAGGACACGCGGCGCGCCATGCGGCGCCACGCCAGCGAGCAGCTCGTGACCATCGTCGACGTCCTCGGTCCCGCCTTCGGGGCGCTCCACGAATTCTTCCAGCAGGACTCCCTGGCCACGCCCGGCCTCTTCTACGCCGCCGAACGCACGCGCATCGACCGCGAGGCCGCCGTGGACTTCGCCCTGAAGCACGACGATGGCCTGCGCCTGACCGAGCTGTACCTGGCGGACGTGGTGCTGGTGGGCGTGTCCCGGGTGGCCAAGAGCACCACGAGCTTCTACCTGGGCTACAACGGCATCAAGGCCGCCAACGTGCCCCTGGTGGTGGGCACTCCCCTGCTCAAGGAACTGCTGGCCATGGACTCACGGAAGGTCATCGGCCTGCGCATGAACGTCACCCGGCTCATGGCGGTGCGCGACGCCCGGGCCCGCCATCTGGGCCCCGTCGGCACCGCGGATTACGTGGACAAGCGGGCCATCGCCGACGAGGTGCGCCGGGCCCACGAGATCATGCAGGAATACGGCTGGCGCAGCTTCGACGTGTCCTACATGGCGGTCGAAGAAGTCGCGCGCGAGGTGCTCCGACTGCTGGGACGCAAGGCGGGCACCGGGCACTGATTCTTTGCTGCTTCACGACACCCGTTCCTACTTCACGACACCCTCGTGCCCGCTCACCCGGCGTAGCACGCCCAGCTGCCCCGTATGGTACGCCTCGTGGAACGCCAGACCCACCAGCAGCGAACCCACCGTCTCGTTCTCGTCCCCGCTGGGACTGAAGGGCGCCGCTTCGGCCAGGCCCTCGTCGGTCATGTTCTGCAGGGCGGCCAGGATGGCCGGCTGGGTGGCCTCCAGGTCGGCCACGATTTCGGACAGGGGCGAGGCGCCTTCGCCGTCGGCCATCGGTTCGGACCCGCGGCTGTAGCGCTGGTACTTGTCCGCGGCGTAGGGGCCGTTGGAGCCCAGCATGGCCAGCACGCCCACCCGCGAGTGGGCGATGTGGCCCGCCACCCAGTTGGCGCAGTTGCCGGCGGGCTGCGGCTGGACGAGGGCGTCCGCGTCGGACAGACCCAGCAGGTTGGCCCGGGTCACGTGGCCGGTGTAGTTGAACTGGACGGTGAGGGCCTGGGCGATGGTTTGGGCGTTCATGGTTCCTCCTGCGGGTCGGGTGTGGTGATGCGGGTGATGGCGGCCATCACCCGGGTGAAGGCCTTCCGGTCGGCGGCGCTCAGTTCGCCGTCCAGGGCTTGCTCGAACTCCTCCAGAATGATCCGCACGCGCGCGGCCTTGCGGCGGCCGGCAGCGGTGAGGTCCACCAGGAAGGAGCGTCGGTCTTCGGGGTTCAAGGTGCGGGTCAGCAGTCCTCGTTGCTCGAGGCGGTCGAGGCTGCCGGTGAGCGTGGATTTCTTGATGCCGAACACGTCCACCAACCGGCCGACGGGGACCGGGCCGTAGCTGGCGAGGTAACTGACCAGGTGGGACGTGCCGGCCGGGAGGTCGAGGCCGCACGTACGACTGCGCAGGTACTCCTCGATGCCACGCACGGTCCGGTGGATCGACGAGAGGTAGCGCAGTGGGGGCAGCGCGGGGCCGTTCTCATTCGGTTTGGGATAGTTCATATATGAACTATAATGCGGCTGTGGTCATCCCGCAATCGTCAGGTTCCGGTCGGACTGGATCTTCACAAGGGGAGGGTCGGATCCTGGACCTGCCGGTGGAGGACGGTCTGATGGCGCCGTTAGCCGCGTAATTGAATCATGATGGGGATTCCTTTGCTTCTAGAGATGAATGACGAGATCGCCTTCCAGACGAATCTCCTGGCGCTCAACGCCGCCGTGGAGGCAGCGCGCGCCGGCGACGCCGGCAAGGGTTTTGCCGTGGTGGCCGAAGAGGTCCGCAGCCTGGCCCAGAACAGCGCCGCGGCCGCCCAGAACACGTCCGACCTCATCGCCAGCGCCCAGGAGCTCGCGCTCGACGGCGTGATCGTCACCGAGGAATCGGCGGCGGCGAGCGAAGAGTTGTCCGCCCAGGCCAATGATCTCGTCGAGACGGTCGGTCAGTTCAGCCAGCTGCTCGGCAGTCAAGAGGGGCAGACTCGACGGGTGCAACCGACGACGGCCCATAACCGGGTCGAGTATGGCAGCGGCGCGACTCGATCCTCGGTCAGACCGGCATTCGACGAGGATGCCCTGGATTCGGCGGACGCTTTTCTCGATCTGGAGTCGGAGTCGGTGATCGAACTCTGACGGCGAGCTGTCAGGAGTCCGCGCGGGCCGTCTGCTTACGCTTCGGCAGGAGACGGCCGAGCATCCGTCCCATCCACCCGAACATGTCCTCCGACAGCGAGGCGGTCGAGGGCAGCAGCACCGAGGTCAGGAACGTACTCACGAACAAGCCGCCCATGATCACGAGCGCCATGGAGTAGTAGTACACCCCGCCCAGGGACGGCTTCTGCACCACGATGGGCACCAGGCCGATGAGGGTCGTCACGGCGGTCATGAGGATCGGCCGCAGCCGTTCCCGCCCGCCTTTGAGCATGGCCTCGGTGCGGTCCATGCCAGCGCGACGGTACTGGTTGATGTGTTCGAGCATGACGATGCCGTTGTTCACCACGATGCCGATCAGCAGCAGCAGACCGATGGCCGCCGGCTGGTCGAAGGATGTCCCGGTAGCCCAGAGCGTCCAAGCCGCTCCGGAGATGGCGAAGGGCAAGGAGACCATGAGGGCCGCCGCCTGCCTTGCCGACTCGAACAGTCCCGCCATCAACGCGAACACGAGCAGCAGTGCCAGCAGCAGATTCTCCAGGAACTCACGGGACTGCTCCTGCTGCAGCTGCTGCCAGTTGCCGAAGGTCCACTCGAAGCCGTAGGGGAAGGTCATGTCCCCCAGGGCGGCTTCCACAGCGGGGATGTAGTCGTCGCGCGTGCCGTCCCGGTAGCGGGCCATGACCCACACGCTGGTGCGCCGGTCGTGGCGCTGGATGGTCTCGCGGCCCGGGCGCTCGTTGAACGCGGCCACCGCGGCCAGGGGAACCTTTTCGCCGTCGCCCGTGCGCAGGGCCAGGTTTCGCAGCTGGTCTACGCTCTCGGTCTCCTGCTCGTCCAGGGTCATGCGCATTTCCCGCTCACCGTCGGGGGTGCGGAAACGCGCCAGGCGGCGGCCGCGGAAAGTCAGCCCCACCACCTGGGAGACCTGGTTGGCGGAGACGCCGTAGCGGTCGGCCAGGTCCCGGTCCGGTTCGATGTGCAACTCCTGGCGGGCTTCGGCGTGGCGGGTCTGCACGTCGTACAGGCCGGGGATCTGCTCGATGTGTTCGATGGCCTGCTCGGCCAGGAGCATCAGCGTCTCCGTGTCCTCGCCCACGATCTGGAAGGCCACCCGGCTGCGACCCCGGTGACGGCGCCAGTGCTGCCCCGTCTCCTCCACCTGCAGGCGCACGCCGGCCACCTCGGGCAACAGCTCGCGCAGACGGACGCGCACGGCGGCCACGTTTTCTTCGCTGGCCTCGCCCTCTTCCAGGTAGACGCGGGTCAGGGACCAGCGGTCGCTCCAGAAGCTGTAGATGGACCGGGCCATGAGTTCCTGGCGGTACGGCTCCAGGGTCTGCTCCACGAAGGAGACGATCTCCTCCTTGCGCTCGAGGCTCGTCTCCTCGCTGAAGTTGTAACGCACCTGCACGAAGAGTTCGGAGCGGCTGGCGTCGAAGTTCATGTCGGTGCGTTGGTACGGGAAGATGGCCGACGCCACCACCACCAGGCCGATCACCGGGCTCAGCCAGCGGCGGCGCAGCACCACCGCCAGCAACCGCTCGTAACGATCCTCCAGCCAGACCATGAACCGGCCCCGTGGCTTCGGCTTGGAGCGAATGAACCAGCTGGTGGCCATGGGGATCAACGTCTGGCTGATGAACAGGGAGGCCAGCAGCGTCAAGCAGACGGTGATGCCCAGTTCCTTGAGGTAGAGATTCATCTCGCTGGGCTTGTTGAAGATGATGGGCAGGAAGACGATGACCGACGTCAAGGTGGCGGCCACCACGGCGACGGTCACCTCCTTGGCTCCCTTCAGGGCGGCGGTCTTGCGGTCGGCGCCCAGTTCCCGGTGGCGGAAGATGTTCTCCATGACCACCACGGCGTTGTCCACGAGCATGCCGATGCCCACGATGAGGCCAAGGAGAGTGAGCGTATTGAGGGACCGGCCCTGGGCCCACACGATGCCGCAGGTGACGATGAGCGAGAACGGAATGCAGGCCACCGCCACGATGGTCGTGGACACCCGGCGCAGGAAGAGGAAGAGCACCACCGAAGCCAGGATGGAGCCGAAGACGCCGGTGAAGGTGAGGTCCCGCAAGGTCTTGCGGATCTCGGCACCCTGGCTGAACCAGACCAGGAAGTTGATGCCCTGCAGTTCCGGATCCTCGCCCATGCGCTCGACCTCGGCGGTCAGGGCGTCGCACACCTGCACCGTGTTGGCCCTGCTCTCCTGGCTGACGGTCACGCCGATGGCGAACTCACCGTCCAGGTGGCGTCCGTACTCCAGGGGCGGCTCCCGGTAGATGACGTCGGCCACGTCCCGCACCCGCAGGCCGTCGGAGCGCAGGGGGAGATTCGCGATCTCGTCCACGGAGCCGAAGGTGCCGATGGTGCGTACGGTCCAGCGGTGGTCGCCCGAGCGGATCTTGCCCAGGGACTGGTCGAAGTTGTTGCTCCTGAGGGCCAGGTTCACGTCGCGCACGTCGATGCGGTGGAGTTCCAGGTCGGCCACGCGCAGGTTGATGCGCACCTCGCGGGGGTTGACGCCGTCCAGGCGGACCTGGGCCACGCCCGGCACCCGTTCCAGAGGCCGGATGATCTTCCGCTCGAGCAGGTCGTAGCTCTCGCTCAGGTCCCGGGGGGAGCTGAGGCGGGCCTCCATGACCGGCGTGTCGGCGTCGCGGGAGTCCCAGCTGGTGGAGACGGCGATGTCGCCGATGTCGTCGGGCAGGTCGCCACGGATGCGGTCGATGCGCTCCCACACCTCCACCCGGGCCAGGTGCATATCCGTCTCCCAGGAGAACTCCAGGCGCATACGGCCGCCTTCGGCGCTGCAACGGGCCCAGATGCTTTGCAGCCCACGCACGCCCCCTACGGCGTCCTCCAGGGGCCGGATGATCATCTGCTCCACCTGTTCGGGGGAGGCGTTTTCGTAGGGGACGTTGACGAAGAGCTCGGGCTCGGTGATGTCGGGCATGAAAGCCAGGGGTAGGCGCGCCAGGGCCACCAGGCCGAGTACGATGATACTCACCAGCACCATGAGGGTGGTGACGGGCCGTTTGATGGCCAGTTCAGGCAGGGTCACGGCGTGCCTTTCCGCGCGGTCATTGGATGGCGTCCAGCCGTTGGGAGAGTTCCTGCGCCTGCATTGCACCGGGATGATCGGGGTCAGCCTGCCGCCAGCCGGCCAACGCTTTCGCCAGGTGCGTGCGTGCTTCCTCGTGACGGCCCCGGTCGGTAGCCAGCAAGGCCAGCTCCAGGTTGATCTCAGGATGGCCGGGACTCAAGGCCAGAGCCTTGCCCAGGGTCCGGGACGCGTCTCCGTCCTCGCCGGTCAGCCTTTGCACGCGGCCGAGGTCGAGCAGGTGCCGGCGTCCGGTGGGGTTCAGTTCGCTGGCCTGGGCGTGGAGATCGCGGGCAGCGTCCAGGTCGCCTCGGGCTTCGGCGAGGGAGCCCTCCACCTGCAAGAGGAGGGGACGGATCGCCTCGAGTTTGTATTCGCGGACCATGGCGTCGGATTCGGCCAGGGCTGCAGTGGCTTCCTGGTGGCGGCGCTGGAGGGCCAGGACCTGGGCCTCGCACATGCCCATCATGCTGTCGTTGGGCGGTCCGGCCAGGGCGCGCAACTCCTGCATTCCGGCCAGGGCCGAGTCGGCCCAGGCGGCTGACGTGACGCCGGGTAGCTTGAAGGCGTGGGCCAGGTATACCTGGCTCGGGTTGACGGTGGCCCGGGCCAGGTCGCCCCAGGCCTTCAATTCGCGGCGGGCCAAGCGCCAGCGGCCTTGGATTGTGTGCAGATCGATCAGGTCGCCGGACAAGGGCCGGCGGTCCTCGTCGTTGTCGGCCTGTTCGAGCAGCAGGGCCAGGGTCTTGTCCGCTTCGTCGAAGCGGCCGAGGCGGATGTCGAGGCCCGCCAGTTGACGCCGGGTACCGGTGCGGTCGGGAGCGATGAGGAGAGCCTGCTCCAGAGAACTGCGGGCCTGGTCCAGGTCGCCGAACTCCGTGTGGAGCGTCGCCATCTGGGTGAAGCTGCGGGCGTCGTTGGGGTGGTCGGCGGCATAGCGCTCGTACAGGTCGGCAGCTTCCTTGCGCCGGCCCCGTTCCCCGTGGTGATCGGCCAGGGAGGTCAGGATCTCGTAGCGGGTGGGATCGATCTCTAGAATCCGCTCCAGGGCCGCCACGGTGCCGGCGTCGTCCCCGCGGAATCTGGCGAACATGGCCACCTGGCCGTAGGCGGCCACATCGTTGGGGTAGATGCGGGTCCACATGTCGAGGATGGCCTGGGACTTGTCCGGGTCCTGTTCCACGTTGAAGTAGTAGATGGCCTTGACCTGGAACTGGGACCGTTCCGAGAGTCGATAGAGATTGGCCATGGCCTGGCGCATGGAGGCGTAGGAGGCCTCCTCGTCGCCGTTGGTGGCCAGGACCGCGTAACGCAGGAAATGAGCCATGGCGAAGCCCGGATCCAATTCCACGGCCCGTTCCAGGGGCGGGCCGGCGGACTGCCAGTCGTTGGCGTGGATGAGTTCCGTCATGCCTTCGATGAACCCCCGGAGGGCTTCCGGGTCGGCGGTCAGCACGTCGGCCGCGGGGAGGTCGGTCTGGGTCTCCAGGTGGCTGGCGGGCAATCCGAGCTCCTGCCGGAGCAGGACAGAGGCTTCGTCGACAACGTCGAACAGGGGCGCCGGCCCCAGTTGCCGCAGGTCGGTCATACGGCCCGTTTCCGTATCGTGGATGGACAGGTCGAGGGTGATGCCCTCGGGGCCGCGGGCGAAGGAGCCCGTCACGAAGTGGGGGACGTGGGTGTTGCGGGCGATCTTCCGCATGAGGGGGCGGGGCAGGCCGAGACCGTCGGGGTAGCCCTCCCGGCGCAGGGTTGCGGCCCGGGTGGTCAGGTCCTCGCCGTCGAGCCAGGGGTCCTGGTTGAGGTCCACCAGCAGGGCTACGGCCAGGCCTTGCCGGAGCCACTCGTCCGCGGGATCGCCCTCGTTCTCGAAGTAGTAGACCAGGGCCCGGTGCCGGTACTGGCTCTTGGGCACGACCCGCTCGCTCACCGCGCCGTGCTCGTCACGGACTTCCACGGTCTCGGTCACCGCGCCCAGGTCCTTGTCGTCGAAGAGGACGAACAGGAGCACGGCGGCGGCGACCATGTTCACCGGGATGGAGACCTTCTCTGTGCGGCCCCAGCGGTCGGCACCCGGGCGGCCGTGGCACCAGGCCATGACCACGATGCTGGGCAGCAGGGTCACCAGACCCACCGCCAGCAGGTTCACCAGGTGGGGCGAGAGCATGAGACGGCCCTCGAGGAAGGCCACGAACTGGACCAGTCCCCAGCTACCCACCACGTAGGCGCTCACGAACGGGATGACCCGCCGCGCCCTCAACTCCTGGAACATTCCCATGCTTGGAGTCCTCTCCCTCGCTTCAGTCCTGCCGGTCGATGCGCGACGGTACCGCCAGGTACGCCGCCGGTATGACGACCAGCGTCAATAAAGTGCTCAGTAACAATCCGCTGGCCACGGTGATCGCCAGGGGCGACCGCAGTTCCGCGCCCTCGCCCCAGCTGAGAGCCATGGGCATGAGGCCCAGGATCGTGGTTAGCGTGGTCATGAGGATGGGGCGCAGGCGGATGTGACCGCCCCGCACCACGGCCTCGTAGCGGTCCACGCCGCTCCGGCGCAGTCGATTGACGGTATCGATGAGCACGATGGCATTGTTCACCACGATGCCCACCAGCATCACCGTACCGATCAACACAATGACGGTCACCGTCGTCCCGGTCGCCAGCAGTCCGGCCACTACGCCCACCAGGGCCAGGGGAATGGTGAAGAGGACCAGGAACGGGTGCAGGAAGCTCTCGAAGGTGGCGGCCATCACCAGATACACCAGGAAGACGGCCAGGGCCAGGGCGAAGCGCAAGCTCGCGAAGCTCGTCTGCATCTCCTGGTTCTGTCCGCCCAGTTCGGTGCTCAGGCCCGCGACCGTGGGCGCGCCGGCCAGGGCGGCTTCCACGTCGGCCACGGCGGCGCCCAGGCTGCGTCCCTCCAGGTTGGCCGACACCACGGCGGCCCGTTGCTGCTGGAGACGGTGGATCTCGGCGGGACCGCGGTCCTCGGTGACGTCGGCGATTGAGAGCAGGCGGATGGGCGTGCCGTCCGGGCCGGGTACCACCAGGTTGCGCACGTCGTTGACCGAGGCGCGGTCCTGCTCGCGGTTGCGCAGGCGGATGTCGATCTGGCGGTCCAGTTCCTTGAAACGCGTGGGGACGACGCCCTGCACCCGGTTGCGCAGGGTTTCCGAGAGTGTCCCCATGTCGAGCCCCATGGCGGCCAGGCGCTCGCGGTCGAAGACCACCTGGAGTTCGGGGTTGCCGGCCTCCAGGGACGAGCGCACGTCCACCAGGCCGGGCACGGTCTCCAGGCGGCGGGCCAGGTCCAGGGAGTGGGTGCGCAGGTCGTCCAGGTCCTCGCCGAAGAGGAGCACCTCCACCGGCGTCTTGAGGGAGAAGTAGCTGGGCCGGCCGAACTTCACTTCCAGGTCGGGCATGGCCGCGAACTGCAGCCGCAGCCGTTCGGCCAGGGCCAGTTCGCCGGCGTCGTCGCCGCGGTCGGACATGACCAGGTTGAGCTGTCCCAGGTTCTCGGCCTTGGTGTTCAGGGACATGCCGCCGGAGACCAGGCGGCTGCCCACGGTGGCATAGAACCGTTCGAGATCGGGCTCGGCGGCGGCGGCCTGTTCCATGGTGGTGATGGTGCGGTCGGTGGCGGCCAGGGACGCGCCCTCGGGCAGCTTCACCTCGAAGAAGAACTCGCCCTCGCTGAGCTGGGGGATGAGTTCCGTGCCGAGCAGGCCCACGGCCCACACGGAGGCGCCGAAGAGGGTGAAGCCCACCGCCAGGGTGAGCCATCTACGGGCCAGGGCGCCCCGGAGCAGGCGGTCGTAGAGCCCCGAGAAGGCGCCCAGGGTGTGGGGTGTGTCGGTGGTTGTAGCCGTGGCGGCCGGTGTGTCGGCGGCCAACTTCTCGCCTGCGCGCGGCAGCTTGGAGCCGGTGGCGCTGAGCATGGGGATGACCGTCACAGCCACCGCCAGGGAGGCCAGGAGGCTGAAGGTCACGGTCAGGGCCTGGTCGCGAAAGAGCTGTCCCGCCACGCCCTCCACGAAGACGATGGGCAGGAAGACAGCCACGGTGGTCAGGGTCGAGGCGATCACCGCGCCGCTGACCTCGCTGGTGCCGTGGACGGCGGCGGCGAACAGGGGCTGGCCAAGCTGGCGTTTGCGATAGATGGACTCCAGGACCACGATGGAGTTGTCCACCAGCATACCGATGCCCAGGGTCAGTCCGCCCAGGGACATGATGTTCAGGGAGATGTCCCAGCGGTACATGGCGATGAAGGTGGCCAGGATCGAGATGGGGATGCTGGTGGCGATGATCAGGGTGCTGCGCAGGTCGCGTAGGAAGAGCAGCAGCACGACGATGGCCAGCACGCCGCCGATGAGGGCGGCGTTGCGCACCTCGTCCACCGCCTGCTGGATGAAGTTCGACTGGTCGAAGAGGACGGTCAGGGTGGCGCCTTCCGGCAGCTTTCCTTCCGCCTGCCACGCGGCCAGCCGATCGTCCAGGCGCCGGGCGACGGTGACCGTGTTGGCGTCGCCCTCCTTGTAGAGGGAGATCTCCACGGACTCGGCACCGTCCACGCGGGTGATCTCCTCGCGTTCCTTGGCGCCCCAGGTGACCTGGGCCACGTCGCGGATGCGGACGGCTGCGTTCCCGTCCCGGCGGATGATGAGGTCGCCGATCTCCTCGGTGTCCTGGAATTCGTTCACGGTGCGGATGAGGAACTGGCTGTCACGTCCGCGCAGGGCGCCGCCGGGCAGGTTAACGTTGCCCACGCCCACCACCTGGCGGATCTCGTCGAGGCTGATGCCCAGGGCGGCGAGCCGGCCCTGATCCACGTCGATCTGGATCTCCTCCTCGAAGCCGCCCTTCATGGTGGCCGCGGCCACGCCCTTGACCGTCTCGAAGTCCTGCTTGAGTTGGCGGTCGGCCAGGCGGCGCAGGGTCATGAGGTCGGCGCCGCCGGCCAGGGCCAGGCGGACGATGGGATCGAGGCTGGGGTCGAAGCGCAGGACGACCGGATCGGCGGCGTCCTCCGGGAGGATCAAACGGTCGAGTTTCTCGCGCACCTCCATGGACAGCAGGTCCATGTCCGCGCCCCACTCGAACTCGAGAATCACCTCGGAGATGCCCGCCCGGGACACCGAGTGGATGGTCTGCAGTCCGCGCAGGACGCCCACGGCCTCCTCCACCGGCCGGGTGACGAGATTTTCCACCTCCTGCGGCGCGGTGTCCGGGAAGTCGGTCTGCACCGTCAGCGATGGGTAGGTGATGTCGGGGAAGAGCTCCAGCGCCAGGCGCTCATAGGCGACGACGCCAAAGGACACCACCATGGTGACGACCATCATGACGCTGACGCGGCGGCGCACCGCCAAAGAGACGAAGGAGAGCATCAGCCCTCCGCCCGCTGCCGGCGGCCCTGGCCCTGGCCCTGGCCCTGGCCTTGGCCCCGGCCCTGACCGTCGCCGGGCCCCTCGAGGACCTTCACGGCCTGACCGTGCTTGAGCGAGCGCTGTCCCTTGACCACGACCCGGTCGCCGGCCTCCAGGCCGGAGAGGATCTGGGCGTGGTCGTCGTCGGTGAAGCCCACCTCGACGATGCGGCGTTCGGCCGTGGGACCATGCTCGCCCGGCACGAGGGTGTAAGCCACGGTCTCGCCCTTGTCCGTGAGCACGGCACCGCGCGGCACCAGGACCACGTCCCGGCGCATCTCGGTCACGATACTCACCTGGGCGAAGTCGCCGGGGCGGGTGCCCTGGGGATACTCGGACACCTCGACGGTGATCTTGATGGTGCCGCTGGCCGGGTCGATGACCGGGCTGATGAGTTTGATGCGGCCGCGCATGCGGGTGCCGTTGCTATCCAGGACCAGGTCCACGGACTGATCCCGCTGGAGCCGGTGGAACTCGCGACTAGGTACGTGGACGCGGGCCAGGAGGGGGTCGAAGTCGGCCATGACGAAGAGGGCGTTGCCGGCGCTCACATTCTGTCCCGGATCCACCAGGCGCCCGGTGACGCGGCCGGCGAACGGCGCGCGCACCGTGGTGTAGCTGAGATTCAAACGGGCCAGGCCCTCGTCGGCCTCGGCGCCGGCCAGGTCGGCGCGGGCGGCCTGGAACTCTTCCTCGGTGGCCAGTTCCTCGGCCCGCATCTGATCCAGGCGATCGAAACGGGCCCGCAGGTTCACCGTGTTGGCGGCGGCCTGCTCCAGGCGGAAGCGGTACTCGTCGTTGTCGATGGTCAGCAGCGGCGCGCCGGCCGCCACCAGGTCGCCCTCCTCTGCGTGGAGTTCCCCTACCACGCCCGTGGCCCGGGCCAGGACCTCGGCCTGCTTCTCGGCCTCGAGGGTCGCAGTGGCCTGGTAGTGGGAGGCGATATCGCCGGTCGTGGTTGCGTCGACAGCTACCGGGACGGCGGTCTGATCGCCGCCGGGTCCGCCGGGGCGGTGGCCCTGTTGGCCGGCAGGACGCTGGCCCTGCTGGCCGCCGGAACCTTGGCCCGGCTGGCGGGCGGCCTGCTGCTGTCCGTGTTGCTGTTGAGCGGCGGCTTCTTCCTGGTCGTCACCACCGCAACCGGAGAGGGTGGGCAGGGCCAGGAAGGCTAGAAGAGTGGCGCTGACGAGCGCCGGTAGTGTACGGGTCCAGATGCCGGACATGGCGGGAAGATCCCTTCCATTGAGCGTGACGCATGGCAAGGGCCGTTCGAAACCGAACGGTCCTGCTGCGGAACGGAACACCTAAGATTCGCGAATTTGGGGGATTCGACAAGCGCGAACCAGGAACCCTAACGACTGGGACGGTCGTTTCCAGCGGTATAGTCCACGCCAATGTCGCCGTCGCAGAACGGGCCCCGGATCGGAATCCGGGGCCCGCGGGCCATGGGAGGCCATTGTCGTCACTTCAGCAGCAACATTTTCTGCCGCTGGACCTGGCCCTCGGCGCGCAGCTCAGACAGGTACACGCCCGCCGCCAGGGTGCGTCCGGAGCCGTCCCGGCCGTCCCAGGTGACACGTTGCAGGCCGGGACCGCGCACTTCGTCCACGAGGGTACGCACGCACCGTCCCCGGGTGTCGTACACGTTCAGGCGGACGGGTCCGCCCTGGACCAACCCGAACTGGATCTCCGTCACGGGATTGAAGGGGTTGGGCCGGCAATCGAGAGCAGAGCGCACCAGGGGCGTGTCGTGGACCTGCGTCGACCGGTGGAAGCATTTGTAGGAGGAGAACTGGAACGACACGTTCTCGTAGTCGATCCAGTAGGCGAAGACGTTCTCCCGGGCCGGGTCGGCGGCGAAGTAGCCGCCGAAGACGTCGGCGTGGGAGTTGAGCAGACGTGGGGCGCCGAAGGCGTCGCCGTCGCCGACGCGCAGGAGGATCTCCCGTCCCGGGGTCACGGCGAAACCCTCCTCGGTCAGGAGGAAGAACCGGCCCGGACCACCGGCCGACACCATGCATCCGGTGGTGCGCTCCAGGAACGAGAGGCGCCAGCGAACCGGGCCCATGACCCCGCCGGCCACGTGGGCCGTGTGCAGCAGCGGGTTCGCACCTGTGTTGTCGAGGACGAAAGAGAAGAGCAGGTCGGAGCCGTCCCAGGCCACAGATGGCGAGTAGATCTCGGCGCCGGCATAGAAGCTCGTCGGAGAGCCCCAGGAAGTACCGTCGAGGCGCTGTTGGCAGATCTCCACCCAGCCGGGCAACCACGAGTCCCTGACGAAGGTCAGGGTGAGGCCGCCGGTGCTGCGGCAGAGATCGGGCGCGGTGGCGCCGGTGCCGCTCATGAGGTCGGTCTGGCCGCCGAGGCCGCTGCGGGTCGCGGTGGTGGTGAAAAGGAAGCTCTCGCCCATGATGTCGCTCTCGAAGACGATGTGGGCGAGTCCGGTGGAGTCCACGGCCACCACCGGGTTGCGGACGCCGTCGACGACCGGCAGTTCGTGGGTGTAGGTGACGGAGTGCTCGTCGATCTGGATGTACATGAGGCGATCGACGCCGCCGGCCTCTTTGACGAAAGTCACGTGGAGAACCTGGCCCGGGCCGGCCGCGCAGGCGACCTGGCGCAGATAGTCGGCCCCCTCGTACAGCCTCGTGCCCCAGTTGAGGTCGGCGATCTCCGTACCCTCGTTGATGTAGTAGGAACTGCTCATGCTCTCGTAGGCGAGGGTCACGTGGCGCGCCTGGCCCAGCCCGTCGAAGGCCACCTTGCGGCGGCTGCCCGCGAAGAGGGGGGCGCCGGGGGTGCCGAGGGGTTTGTCGCCGGCGCAGGGGGGTGGATCGCCGACGCCGAAAGCGTCGACCAGGGTGCCCTTGTCGGCGCCCAGGACGGACACGGTCAGATCGTAGGTGCCCTCGTGGGCGCCGGCCAGGCCCAGGGTGCCGGACACCTGGCGGCCGCCGGTGCCGGCCAAACCGCTGATCGTCAGGATCGGTGATCCGGTGCGTTCCAGGACGAAGCCCTGGGTCGCGTCCAGATAGTCGCCCAGGATGGTCACCGGGAAGGCGTCGCCGCTGACTCCGCCGTCGGGCGTGATGGCCTGGACGATGGGGGTCGCTGGTGAGGAACCGGCCGCCCCGACGCCGGCTGCGTAGATGTCCAGAGCGGCGGCGCCACCTTCACCCGACAGCCACACGGTCTGGAGGCCGCCGGAGCCGTCGGCCACGGCGACGGGTTCCCAGGGCACCCGGTCGGGCATGCCCGCTGTCACGGTCCACCAGAGAGCCGGATGCTCCCAGACCATGGTCCCGAAGTGATCGAAGCGTTTGGCGCTGATCGCTCGGGCATGGGGATCGCTCACCTCGCTCCAGTAGTGGTCCCGATAGACCATGAGCAGCCCGCCGAAGCCATCCGGGGCCAGACTCACGTTCGATTGCCAGCCGGCCAGGGATGTGAGCTGCAGGCCGGTCACGCCCCATTGCGGTGCGCCCGCCACGTCGACACGCTGCCCGTGGAGATCATCGATACCCGCGACCACGAAGAGGCCGCCGAAGCCGTCCGCGCAGATGTCGGCGTTCGCGGACAAGCCGCCGGTGAGGACGTCCAGGATCCTGATGCCTCCGGTAATCCATGTGGCGGTGCCCCCGGCATTGAAATGCTGGGCGACAATCTGGCCGTAGCTGGACTCGGCGGCGATGTAGGCGCCGCCCGTTCCGTCGGCCACGACGCCCGCGAACTTCCCATGACCGGTCCAGGCCAGCGCGCCGTAGGCGCCCCACATGGAGGTGCCGCCGTCGGTGATCCGGTGGACACGCTTCTCGTAGACGGCGCCGGCCAGGTAGTTGTCCATGCCGACGAGAACCCCGCCGGACCCGTCGGGGCAGACCTCGTATTCGTAGTAATCGATCAAGGTGTCGTTGTCGGACCAGATGACGTTGTTCCAGACCACCGTGCCTTCGCCATCGATGCGGGTGGCCATGATCTCGGCGTCGGGTGCGCCGTTCCCTCGGGTCCAGACGGCGATGGCCTCGCCGTCGCCCGTGGGCACCAGACGCGGCCGAATCGCCTGGAGCACGTACTGGAGATCGTCTATGGGAACGGTCCAGGACACGGAGCCGTCGGCAGCGATGCGCGACGCCATGAGAATGTTCTGGAAGCTGTAGATGCGGCGATAGATGCAGAATGCACCGCCGGCCCCGTCGTGACAGATGGCCACGGGGCCGGTTTGCATGGCGGCTGCCGGATCGATCGGCAGGATCATGCCGTCCGGGCCCCAGAGCTTGGTGCCCGCGTGATCGATGCGCTGGGCGCCGACCTTGAAGGTGGCGATGGTGTCGACGTAGGCCACGAGAGTGCCGCCTTGGCCGTCGGAGGCCGTCGAATGGCCGTGGACCGAGTCCGTCGGTTCGAAGATCACGGACCATCCGTAGTCGTCCCAAGCGGCGTTGGCGGTCATCGGCGCCAGCAGGGCCACAAGGGCGAGGATGGCGACGGCGCGGCAAAGATGGCCGCGGACGGGACGGGCTTGGGCGAAGTGCATGGCTGTTCCCTTTCCGGATTGTGTTCCCCGGAAAATGGGACGCGGCCGAGACCTGAAAATCACACGGCCGGGGCGGATTGACCCGCCACGGCTGCGGGTGCTACGGTCCGTTGGTCCCGGCATGCCGACGATATTTTCCGAAAGCGGTCCGTCATGAACCGCCTCGACCGAATTCGGAACCTCCTGGCCCGCGATGGTCACGACGGCTTGCTCCTGAGCGGCCTGGAGAACATCCGCTATCTCACCGGCTACGCGGGCCACGCGGCCAACGTGATCGTCTGCGCCGGCGAGGCCTTGGACCGGGTGTTCGCAGACGTGATGCGAGCGGGCGTCATCGAGCAGACAGCCGTGGCGTGGGGCTGCAGATGCACGAGTAGCCGTTCATGGACCAGGATTGCGACCGGGTCCTGGAACCGGCGTGCGGGTCGAGGATGATGTGGTGGTGACGGCCGAGGGGTGTGAAACCGTGTCGCTGACGAGACGGGGGCTGCTCTACCAGCGGCCTTGCATGCGCAGACCGACAACTGATTGGACGCGGGAGTGGCAGAGCCGACGCAGGAAGACGCCCTTCCTTTCATTGGCTCCCTTCGCCGGTATCTCTATGGTGAACGGCAGGACACTTGCTGACCACACCCCCGGCTCCTGTACGATCTTCACTGTGGCTAACAGGGAATCTGTTTTCTTCTGTAATAAAGAAGATTGGTTTGATCCCGAGACGTATTTTTGGGTGATTCCACGTGGAGGTAATACGCGGGAGGAACAGCGTGTCTTGATCATGGGATGTGGCCGTCTCGCCACACTGTTAGTAAATTAACGTTTCTGCTCTCGGACCATCCGGCGCTCGCCGGGGCACGAAAGGGGGACAGCAAATGCCGATTTCCAGTCCTCAGCCGGTCTCTAAGATGCCGATGGTCCGCGATTTTCGTAAACCCTCGCAGATTTCCGAGATACCCACCGAGACCGCCAGCACGCTCGATGCCGTAGCCGAGCGTTTCGCTTTCCGTGCCAACGACTACTATCTCGGTCTCATCGACTGGAACGATCCGGCTGACCCCATCCGCCGGCTCGTCATTCCCGACGTAGCCGAGCTCAACGCATGGGGTGAACTGGATGTCAGTGACGAGGCGGCCTACAGGGCGGTGCGCGGGCTCCAGCACAAGTACCGCGACACGGCCCTCGTGCTCACGGCGGCCACATGCGCGGCGTATTGCCGCTACTGTTTCCGCAAGCGCCTGTTCATGCGCCACAACGACGAGACTGCGCAGGACTTCGGGCCGGCCTCCGTGTACGTGGCGCAGCATCCGGAGATCACGGATGTCCTGCTTTCGGGCGGTGATCCGCTGGTGCTGAGCACCGCCCGCTTGGCGGCCATAGTGCGTCGCTTCGACCGTATTCCGCACGTGCGGACCATACGCATCGGTTCCAAGGTGCCGGCGTTCAATCCCTACCGTTTGCTCCGGGACGAAGCCCTATGGGATCTGGTTGCCCAGGTGACCGGGCGTGGGACCACCGTGTACTTGATGGCCCACTTCGACCATCCCCGTGAGCTCACCGATATGGCCCGCGCCGGTATCCGGGCCATGCAGCGTGCGGGAGCCCATGTCGTGAACCAGTGCCCCATCGTCCGGGGGGTGAACGACGACGCCGAACTGCTCGCCGAACTCTTCGAGACGACCACCGAACTGGGCATGCCCCAGTACTACGTGTTCCAGGGGCGCCCCGCGATCGGCAACGAATCCTACGTGGTGCCGCTGGTCCGGGGGTGGCGGCTATTCGATGCTGCACGCCGCCGCTGTTCCGGTCTTTCACGGCGAGTGCGGTTCGCTATGAGTCATGCCAGCGGAAAGATCGAGGTGCTGGGAGTGGATGATCAACACATCTACTTGCGCTACCACCGTGCCCGGAACGCGGCTGACGAGAGCCGGATCATGGTGGCCCGTCGGGACGACCATGCCAACTGGTTCGACGATTTGGAGTTGCTCGAGCCCCCTGTCCCAATCGTGTGATCCATCCGGGGCTTGGTTGCCGCGTTGGGGCGTTTCTCCGTCAGCGCCGGGTCTCAGTTTCCAATACCCTTTCTGGTCCTACTTGAGGAGCCAGATCCATCACCCTCGATGTGCTATAATCCCTTCTCGTACGGAACACCGGCCGCGTCGGTCGTCCGTTACGGGGGAACACTCACGCCATCCTGGCACCTATCGCCCCAGGGCCCCGGCCCGCAGACAGCAACATCACCACCACGGACGAGGCTTTCGGTCCCGCCCGTGACCGCCGCGCATCCTGCAGGCATGGGCCCCGTCCGGGAGGTCATCATGCGCCGATGCACGACCGCGGCCCTCACGATCCTGTTGCTGGCCGCCTTCGCCACACCGCTTGCCGCCAACGCGCAGCCCCTCAAGCTGTACTGGGCCGACGAATTCGCCGGTCGGGTCTACAAGTCGGACCCCGACGGCGCGAACCTCGAGACCATCATCACGGGTGATTATCTCGACAGCGAGGAGATCGTCCTCGGCGCGGGGCGGCTCTACTGGTCCGACGCCGGTCGCGGCCTCATCCAGCGGGTGAACACGGACGGCACGGCGCTCGAGAATGTCGTCGTCACCCCCGAGCCCGGTGCCCTGGGCTTCGACGACACGGACGACCAACTGTACTGGATGGACACCTCCCTCGGCGAGATCCGCCGCGCGAACCCGGATGGCACATCGCCCGTGACGGTGATGAGCCTGACCAACCTGGGGACCTCTCTCGCGGTGGCGAACGCCGGCCGGTTCATCGTCTGGGCCGAGTTCGACGCCAGCCTCTTCACGTCGGTCATCTACCGGTTGAACATCACCGGCGGGACGCCGCTGCCGATCACGACCCTCCAGGGGACCGAGCGGGTGCGGGGCCTGGCCGTCAACGAGAACACCCACAAGCTCTACTTCGGCCGCGGCGGTACGCTCTACGAGATGGACGTCGCCGGCAGCATCCCCCTCGTCCTGCACGCCGGCGGGGTCGACGTCGTCGCCGTCGCCTGCGACGCCGCCACCGGCAAGGTCTACTGGGGAGACGCGGGCAACCACGACGTCACCCGCTGCGACCAGGACGGCACGAACATCGAGGTCCTCGAAACCTTCGCCCGCAACGTGGACGGCCTCGCCGTGGATGCGTCGGACATGAAGCTCTACTGGACCGAGGAGCGTTACGTGGTGCAGGCGAACCTCGACGGCACCGGCCAGGTCAACATCGTGACCCGTCCGTCGTTCTTTGCCGTCGGTTTCCACGAATTGCTCGACCGGATCTACTACTCGGACATGCACGATCTCGTGACCTACTACGCGAAATCGGACGGCACCGGCCGGACGGTATTCTGGTCCGGTGTGAGCGTTCCGACCGGCGGCGCCCTCGCCATCGAGGTGGACCACTACGCGGACAAGGTCTACTGGCTCGACGGCGGCGACCGCTGGCTGCGGCGGGCCGATCCCGACGGCACCGGGCGCGAGGATCTCCTCTACCTGACGGGCGACGCCTACGACATCGCCCTGGATACGGCCGGCCAGCGCGTATACTGGTGCGGCCGCGGGACCGGCACGATCTACCGCCGCGCCATCGACGGCACCGGCGTGATCGACACGCTGTACACCGGGCTCAATTCGCCCAGAGGCTTGGCACTCGATTACGAGTACGTCCGGGTCATCTGGGGAGAGGACGACCGGATCGCCTACGGCGACATCAACGGCGGCGGGCCCGTCGGCGTCGCCTACACCGATCCTTTCGCCGTGATCGGCGTCGTCTGGGACGAATCCGGCGACCGCCTGTACTGGGCGGACCAGCTGAACAGCCGCGTCCGCCGCGGGCAGTACATGTTCGCGGGCGACACCTGGCTTCCGGCCGATAACATCTTCAGCATGGGGTTTGAGCACTGGCCCGGGCGTCTGGTGCTCGAATACGGCGGGGTCAGTGGCGTGGATGATACGGCGGCTTTCCCGGCGCGTGAGCATTTCGCGGCCCCGAACCCGTTCAATCCGGCCACGGTGATCAGCTTCCGGACGACCATGTCCGGTCCGGTCACCTGCGCCGTCTACGACACCGCCGGCCGACTCGTGCGCAAACTGTGGTGCGATGTCTGGCTGCCGGCGGGTCCGCAAAGCGTGTCCTGGAACGGGATCGACGAGATGGGCAGGGCTGTGGGGAGCGGGGTCTACATGTACCGGGTCGAGGCCGGCGCCGAGCGCTTCACCGGGAAACTGGTTCTGGTGAGGTGACGGGAGGGGTCCCGACCAGACGAGCCGGATCCATGGCGGGGACGAAGGCGCCGCCGCTCCGTGGCCACGCGCCTCAGAGCAGGACCCGGATCTCGTCCCCGACGATCTCCAGCACCTCGATCCGGCTGCCGTAGTACTCGGCCATTACCGAATCGATGCACCATACCCGTTCCCCACAGAGCGGGGCGATTCCGTCCTCCTGAACGGCGTGGCCGACGATCATGCGATCCGCGCCCAGGCTCTCGAGCACCTGGCCAGCGTCCGGCAGTCATCCTCCTCGACTTCGTCGGAGTAGGTGCGCGTCCAGATCGGGCTCTTGCCCGTATGGATGAAATCCGGGGCTTCTCCCACACCCAGCAGCCAGTCGCGCACCTCGGTGTTCAGCCGGTCCAGCCCGTACTCTACATTAGTCTTGAGCGCGATACGCTGAAGAAGCTGCTGCAAAAAAACTCCATTGCCGCTAGACCGACGAGAAGCCGTGAGGCGTCTAGTGGCCGAAGAGACATTGTCCGTTCGTCGCGTCTGCAGCCTGGCGGGCCTGTGGCGGTCCGCGTGGTACAGTGGCAGTGAGGACCGTCTGTCACGCGATGGCGAGGTGATCGACGCCCTGTAGGCAGTGGCCAAGAAGCGCCCTCGCTGGGGCTTCTGGAAGTGCTTCCACCGTCTTCGCCTGGACGGCCAACCGTGGAACCACAAGCGAGTGTACCGGATCTACAAGGAGCTCGGGTTGAACTATCAACGGCGGACGAAGAGCGGTTGCCTCTGCGCCCGCGGGTGCCCCTGGAAGTACCGGCCCGCCCGAACGCAGTCTGGTCGATCGACTTCGTGCACGACACTCTGTACTCGGGGCGCCGGTTCCGGACGTTCAACGTCATCGACGAAGGCGTGCGCGAGGTGCTGGGGATCGAGATCGATACGTCGCTGACCGGCGCACGAATCAAGTGCGTCATGGAGCAGATGAAAGAGTGGTACGGCGTGCCTGAGGCTATCCGCTGCGACAATGGGCCCGAACTGCTGGGTACTCCGTTCGTGACCTGGTGCGAGGAGAACGGAGTCGAGCTCCGTTATATCCAGCCGGGGAAGCCGAACCAGAACGCCTACATCGAACGGTTCAACCGGACGTACCGCAATGAGGTGCTCAGCGCGTACCTGTTCGGCGATCTCGAGCAGGTTCGGCAGATGACCTGGGGCTGGATGCAGGAGTACAACGAGGAGCGTCCTCACGAGTCGCGGGGGAACTTGCCCCCGGCTGTCTACAGGAGGAAGTTGGAAGCTGGAAACTCCGATATCAAACGGTCAGCTTGACGGAGAAGGTTACGTTTGCATTTTGCCTCCTTTGGTTGTTGGAGGTAGAGAATACAAAGTATTGAAATCTAAGGATAGATGCGGTTGCTTAGCCGCTTACGTTAAAACGGAGATTCCCGCTGCTCGGCGACGGATCTCAGGACAATCCCCGGGACATCGGTGCGCGGACACTTGAATTCGCAGATTCCACACCCGTTGCAGAGAGTCGAGTCGACAAAGATTCCGTTCACGCGGACCGGATCACCGCGATAATTCACCGTATCGATCTCGCGGTACGAAATTGCGCGGGGTACGCAGGCGTCGGTGCAGATCGTGCAGTTCACGCCCTCGGCGAAGGGGCGGCAACGCGAACGGTCCACCTCGGCAGTTCCAATCTTGAAATACCGCTTCTCTGTAAGCGAAAGGCTCTCAATGGCACCGGTCGGACAGCCATCGGTGCAACGCCTACACTCATCTTCGCAGTAACCTGCCGAGGCGTTCACTACCGGTGTCCACAATCCCTCCACACCGGTTTCCAACCCCGCATGTTGAATGAAATTCGTTGGACACGTCTGTACACACAGCCCACAGCG
The DNA here is from genome assembly GCA_024231905.1 of bacterium. Classification (GTDB taxonomy): domain Bacteria; phylum Krumholzibacteriota; class Krumholzibacteriia; order LZORAL124-64-63; family LZORAL124-64-63; genus JAAEQC01. The sequence goes on from JAAEQC010000199.1 coordinate 129,012, forward strand.
AATACAGCGATCAAGGAAGTCATTCTCGTTCACCGAACCCGGTGGCCGCGCGAACAAGCGCCGGGACGCCTTCTTGCTGTACGAAACCATCGGCACCATCAGCATGAGCGCCCCGGCACCGATCGAACCGAACAATCCGCGCCGGCCGAGATCGATCCGCTGCTGGGGCACGAGCCTGGGAGAACTGAAACCGACACTATTCCTGTCGCATTCGGTCACGCAATTGAAACACACCGTACAGTCCTGCTTCGAGTACTCACCTGCGAGACTGCCGCCGTAGGTGCAGTGCCGAGCGCAGGCATCACAACCGTTGCATTCCTGTTCGCTACGGAAACTCAACAGGCTGAAGCGCGCCAACAGACCGTAGAACGCGCCCAAAGGACAGACGTAGTTGCAGTAGAAGCGTCTCTTGAAGAAATTCAGCGCCAGAATCAACAGGAAGAACACACCGACAACTTCTGCCTGCAGGCGAATCGCGCCCGGCAGGGCCTCAGTGAGCAGGTTTTTCGAGCCGGGAATCATGAGTACTGCGCTTGTACGTCCGAGCAGGGAAAACGGATCAAGGACCATCCCCATGTTGCCGGCGAATGCAGCTGAGATCAGGATCAGTATCAGGACCATGTACTTGGTCTTCAGCAGGCCGGTCGCGACGTTTTCCCGTTTCCTGCCCAGCCTGATCGAAAAGTGGGACAGAAACTGGTTAATCGCCCCCATGGGACATATCCAACCGCAGAAGAAGCGACCGATGATCAGGGTCAGCAATACCGGGATCAGCGCCAAAACAAAGAGTATTTCCGCCGAGCCATCAGCCAGCAGCCTGGAAACCAGTACCAAGGGATCGAGATAGAAGGGGATCTTGCCTGGATTGAGGGCTCCTTCGCTTTGCACTCCTGATCTTGCGAACAGGATGAAGAAGCCAGCCAGACAGATCAGTTGGGTCACGACCCTGACTCTCTTGATGGACTTGTACACTTCTGGTCCTTTACCGGTTGTCTGGTTCCTGCATCAGTTATCGCTCGAGCAGTAGTCTCAGGTTTCGCGAAAGATGGGTGAAATCAGCCGTTAACCCGATGCGGCCGATTTTTTCGACGATGGATGCCTTCAATTCCTCGTTCTGTTCACCGGAGAGGATCATGTCGGTTTCCGCTTCGGTGATATCATCCATGATGTCCAGATCAGCCAGGCGATGGGCGTTAGCGGGACACTTGATGGTGCAGAGCAGACAGCCGACAAGTGCATTGTGGATTGTGGGGTCCATCCACTCGGGCATGTCTTCGTTTTCCTCGTTGTAGAGGGTCACGCAGCGCCCGGCGTCGATCACGAAGTTTTCAGGTGTTATGCATTTGTTCGGGCAACTCTCATAACAGATATTGCACCCTTCACATTCACGTAGCATTTGCGGGTTGCGCCACGGTTGGGGCTCGAACTCATGATCGGTAACATAGGTCAACAGAGCGTGGTAACTGCCAAACTCCGGAATGAAAATGACGTTGTTGCGCCCATAGACACCCAGGCCGCTTCGCGCTGCCAGAAGCTTCTGCGGGATGAACGGCCCATACTCGAGTTTGGCCTCCTTGTCGCCGATGATGTGTTCCTTGATATGGTCGAGGATTCCGTCCCAGCGTCCTCCGGAAGAAGTGTATCCCGGAGCCACTTTGACGCGCTTTTTCTCTCCCTTGTGGTGAAAATCCACCTGTACGATCTTGTTGGGTATCGCGACGTTGATAAACGACTTGCCCCACAACTGCTCTTCGGGCAGTTCAGTGGCGAACGCTCCAACATATTCTCTTATGGTTGCGTGTTTGGTGACCTTGTTCTGTTCAAGCAACCGATCCATATCGGCCTTCAGTTTCGGCAGGCAATCTACCGACGAGATGGTGTACCGGAACCCCATCTCGGTGATTCTGTGGTGTGGCGCCGTTCTGGCTAACCCCATCCCGGATCCCAGGTACAGCACGGCGCCGACGGCCCCGAATTGTTTGAGGAAGGTTCGCCTGGATTCTCTGGAATTCATTCCTAGCTCCTTTGTTTCATGAAAACCAACAGTGTGAGAAGAAGACGGCTGAACTAGCCGACCCTCGGTCCCCGGTTTAAAAGTCGTGTTACCCCGTCGATGTGGTCTTCGAGCGGGGTCCAGGGAAATCCGGGTTGGTGAATTCGCAGGGAGATCGTTCCGATTACCGTAGTCCACAACAATTCAAAGACGGCATGGGTTTCCATCTCGTCGAACAAACCGGCTGATTGGCACTCCCGAATAAGCATCAGCCAGGTTTCGTACACCTGGAAGAGCGTCTCGCCGTGCCGCATATGCAGTTTGCCGTCGATGACCTCGATCTTTCCACTGGCCAGCCACAGTTCAAAATGCCTCGGCTGCTCCAGACAGTAATCGATGTAGGTTCGGATGATTCTGTTAAGTGCGTCCAGGGGTGAATCGAAAGGTACGGCAAGAATCTGCCGATACATATCTTCTACTCCCCGATATCCGCTCGTGATAAGGCAATTCATGATTTCGGCCTTGTTTTTGAAGATGCGATAGATCGTTGTCGGGGAGTACTCGATCCTATCAGCGATCTTTCGCATTGAGACATTTTCGTAGCCGTCAGCAACGAACATACTTTCGGCAGCAGCCAGGATATCGCTCCTTAGCTCCTTCCTGAGCCTTTGTTTACGCTCTAAAGTGCCCAATGATTCCACCTTGGGTAACATTGTTCATAAAAATAACACCGTTACGAATTCTAAGTATAGGGATTAATCCCCTCCTGATCAAGCGGGCTCCGTTGTTTTGGGAGGCCTCGTTGGGGAGGCTCCCGTTATGCGCTAGACCACTCCGCATTGGCCCAGACCTAAACCATATGCAAAAAAACCGGCCGCCAAACCTCCCTGGGCTTGGCGGCCGGACAGCATGAAGACCGAATAGTGACGCGATCTATTTTACTAGCGTCATCTTTTCCTGCCGCACCTCGTCCCCGGCGCGCAGCTGGTACAGGTACACCCCCGCCGCCGCTCCACGACCACGGCTGTCCTTCCCGTCCCAGATCACCGCGTGAGGCCCGACTTCCCGGTTGCCGTCGACCAGCGTCCGCACCAAGTGCCCCCGCGCATCGAACACCCGCAGCTTCACCTTCCCCTTCTGCTGCAGCTCGAACGCGATCGTCGTCTGCGGATTGAACGGGTTCGGGTAGTTCTGGTGCAGGGCCACCGGCCGCGGCGTGTCGTCCACGCCGGAGATGCCCGTGGAGACCACGTTGATGTTGTCGATGGCCCAGCCCCAGCCGTTGACCACCTGGTCGGCGAAGAGGCGGAAGCGCAGGAGGACGATGTCGTCCCGGGCGTAGGTCTGGTTCAGGTCGATGCTGCGCGTGCGGTACATGGAGGCGTCGCCGTCGGCGGAGGAGTTGTAGGCGCTCTCCCAGGCGGCGTCGGACCGGCAGTCCAGGCCGTCGGACACGGGGGTCCAGGTGGCGCCGTCCAGGGAGCCCTCCACCACGGCGTAGTCCCAGAAGCCCGAGTCGCCGAAGACCGTGCCCGGGTCGCCGGGCTCGACGATGACGACCTCGTCGAAGCTGAGCTGGGTCTGGTCGGAGATCTTCACCGGGACCGTCAGCATGGCCAGGCCCGTGTCCGCGTCGGGGTACGGGTGGTTGGAGTGGAGCGCACCGTTGGCGAACCCCGTGGGTTGGGCCCAGACGAACCCGTAGCGGGAGAGGTCGTCGGCCTGGATGTCGTTGGTGAAGTCGTTGGCGTACTCGTAGACCGGCGTGGCGAAAGCGTACACGTTCAACTGCTTGGTCACTGACTGGTAGGGCGTGCCGTCCAGCCAGCCGGTCACGTGTACCGTGCGGGTGCCCGGGGCCAGGACCGGTACGTTGAGATTCTCCATCTGGCGGCGCGTGTTGGGGCCGTAGGTGGTGGCCACGGCGCCGTCGATCCACACCTGGGTGGAGTCGTAGACCGAGCGCAGGTTCGTGTCGATGACCATGTCGCCGGCGGGGATCTGCACCAGGCCCTCGATGAGGGGCTTGAACGTGAGGCCCGTTTCCAGGTCCGGGTCCGTGTAGGACCAGATGCCGCGGCCGTGGGTGGCGACGACGATCTCGTCCTCCACCGCCGTGAGCATCCACACGCCCACGCGCGGCAGGCCGCCCGTGATGAGGGCCCAGCTGACGCCGCCGTCCAGGGACTCCACCAGGCCGATCTCGGTGCCCACCCAGATGTGGTCTGTGTCGTTGGGCCAGACCAGCAGGTCGTACACGGCCACGTCGGGGAAGCCCGAGGTGCTGACGGTGCCGGTGCCGAAGCCGCTGAGGTCGCTCCAGCTGGAGCCGCCGTCCACCGTGCGCAGGATCTTGGGGCGCTCGGCGAAGGAGAAGAGCGCGTAGGCAGTCTGGTCATTGGTGGGGTGGGTGGCCAGGCCGGAGATGCCGCCCATGGTGACGGTGGTGTAGGTGGTGGCGGGGTTGAAGTTCAGACCGCCGTCGGTGGACACGAAGATGTCGCCCGAACCGTCCATGCGGGCGCCGGCCCACACCACGTCCGCGTTGGCGCGGGAGACGCGCACGTCGTGGAAGGAGCTGAGGCCGCCCCAGTTCCCCGAGACGAGGGTCGACGCGTTCCAGGTGCCGCCGAAGTCGGTGGACCGCCACACCCCCGAGGCGCCCACGGCGAAGAGCAGGTCCGGGTCCAGGTTGCTCTTGCCGATCTTGGTGATGAAGGGCGCGTTGCCCGAACCCGTGTCCGTCAGGCCGCTGGTGGCGCTGACCCAGGTGTTGCCGCCGTCCAGGGACCGCTGCAGGCCGTTGAACTGGAAGCCGCCGATGATCTTCAGGGGGTCGTCGAAGTGCCAGGACGTCTCGTAGCCGTCGCCGCCGATCTGGTCGAACCACAGGTCCAGCTGCCCCGAACCGATGGGCGAGCGCCAGGTCCCGTTGTCCTGCATGCCGCCCACGTAGGCACTGGCGCCGGGGCGCTTGTCCACGCCGTAGAACTGGGTGGTGGTCATGCCCAGGTTCATGGTGGAGAAGGTGGAGACGCCGCTGGCGGTGCGCGTGACGCCGCCGTCGTTGGTGCCCAGCAGGAACCAGTCGCCGACCGACGGCTGGACGATCTGCAGTTCATGATGATCCGGGTGGGGGAACCAGTAGCTGGCCAGGGGTGCGGTCGTGCGGGACGTGGAGCCCACGCTCGCCAGGGTGATCTGATAAAGCTGGGGACCGCCTACGAATACGATGGTCGGGTCGGTGGGGTGGCAGACGATGGTGTTGTCGTACCAGCCCTGACTGCCCAGCCAGTTGGGCTCGGAGCCGCTCTCGACGGTCTCGTTCCAGGTGGCGCCGGCGTCCCAGCTCACCCACAGCTCCGAGTGGGACGAGCCTTCGGCCGAGGCGTAGAGGTAGTCCGTGTTCACGGACGAGACCGCCAGTTCGAAGCGGCCCGAGAAATCTGTGATGCCGGTGTTGATGTAGCCCCAGGTCAGACCCGTGTCGGTGGACTTGAGGATGCCGCCCGTATCCACGGTCCCGTACTGGACCGAGAAGTCCGAGGGGTCGGCCACGAGCTGGGTGACGCGCGGCACGTTGTAGCCGCTGGTGCCGGTCTCGTTGTGGACCTGGGTCCAGATGGTGCCGCCGTCGGTGGAGCGGAAGATGCTCGACGACGGGTAGAGGTCGCCCTTGTAGCGGCCGGTGGTGGTGGAAACGATGACCAGATCTGGGTCCGTGGGCGAGACCAGGATGCGGGAGACGTTGTTGAAGTCCGGGTCGTCCAGGGTGCTCGGCACCTGGAACCAGGTGGCGCCCCGGTCGGTGGACTTGAGGAGGCCGTTGCCGTTGAGGGTGTCCACGTTGTAGAAGCTCTCGCCGGTGCCGGCGTAGAGGACGTCCTGGTTGGACATGGCCATGGCGATGCTCTGGATCGCGAGGTTGGGCAGGTCGTCCGTGAGCACGGACCAGGTGACGCCGCCGTCGTCGGTCCACCAGACGCCGCCGCCCACGGCGGCGATGAACCAGGTCAGGCCCGTGGGATCGGCCGGGTCGACGACGATGCCGCGTGCCCGTCCGGCCACGTTGCCGGGACCGCGCTGGGCCCAGGTGCCGGCCTTGTCCAGGTTCCTGCTGATTGGCGCGCGTTCGATCTCCCGCTTGCGGTAGCCCGTGGCGTACTCTGGCACGGTCCGGTCCGCCGGGATGCGCATCTCATGTAGCACACGGGCGAACTCGTCCGGGAAACCGGGCTGGGGCTGGTCCTGCCGCCAGGCCTCGAGCCGGTCCAGCTTGGTCTGGAGCTTGAAAGCCCGGGGCGAACCCGGCTCGGCGTGCAGCAAGGCCGTCTCGAGCTGGGCCTGTTCGGCCACGGTCCAGTCGTCGGTATCGGGGGTCCCATGGGGAGAAACGGCGAACAGTACAGCTCCGGCCACGGCGGCCAGGGCGCAGGCGGCGAACAGGCGAATCATGGGGGCAACGTCCTTGCGAGTAGGGCAGGCGCTCCCGGAGGAAGCGCCGATGATGGGAACTGCCCCTCCATTATAGTCGATTTATTGTCGCGAGAGTATACGCAGGTCAGAGCCGGAGCCGGCGCAACTTCAGCGCCGCGTCGGGGTCGTCGGGATCGCGCGCCAGGGACTCGCCGTAGCTGGCGGCGGCCTGCACCGTATCACCCAGGGTGACGTAGGCGTCGCCGAGGCCGTTGCAGGCGGCGGCGGACCCGGGGTAGGCCGTGACGTTGCGGCGGAAGACCGTGATGGCGTCCTCCGTCCGCCCGTCGGCCAGCAGCGCGTGGGCGAACCCGTTGACGACGGACTCCGTGTAGTCACGACCGAAGGTGGCCAGACCCAATCCCTGGAGCTCGTCCAGGTCTTCGATCATCTCCTCCACCGGTTTGCGGCCGGCGAGATCCTGCAGCAGCATATCCAGCCGGCGTGGCGCGTCCAGGTGCAGGGCGTGGGTGAGGTGCGGAAAGAGCGAGGGCAGCGGGCGGTAGGCCTCTCCGTTGGCCAGTTCTTCAGCCACGTCGAGCAGGACATCGCTCTCGAAGTCGTGGAAGTTGTAGATGCGGATCGTGCCCGCACCGAGATCGCAGACGTACGAGTACAGGGTCGTCGTCTCGTCGTCCTCGAAGCTCGTAGCCGACAGGATGCTGCGCATCAGGTCCAGGGAGTGGTTCTCCGCCTCCACGAGCATGGATTCGGCCGTCAGGTAGCGGTGACCGGGTTCGGAGCCGCGGTCAGGGTCCGATTGCCGGAAGTTCGTCGAGACCAGGAAGCCGTCGTCGGGGCGGATGATCTGCAGCGCTCCCTGCGACCATTCGACCACGGCGGACGCCCCCGATCGGTCCGCCAGGAGGAATTTGCCCCGGGCGAGCACCGCCACATTGGTGGTCCGGAACCAGGTGAGGGCTTCATCGACCGTGGCGAACCGGGCCAGGACGTGGGACTCGACGATGCCCGCGTGGGTCTCGTGCCCCGCCTCGGGTTGCCAATCGGTCGCGCCGACCGCATTGCCGTCCACGAACAGGCCCCGCTCGTTGACTCCGCCGAGGGTCGCGAGCCGGTTGCCCCCGATGTTGAATCCAAAGCAGATCCTGCCGTACTCGGTGTCCGTCGCCGGCAGGATCTGGATCGCGGTGAACGGATAGGCGCCGTCCTCGTTGTTGCCGACCAGGACCTGGTCGTCCCGGGCCGTGGCGACGATGGTGCAGGCGGTTGCGCCGGACGGCAGGGAAGTTACGGCGATCAGGACCAGAATCATGGCGATACGGAGCATGGCACCCTCGAACTCTTCGCTGGTCGGTGTCGGGTACAGGGAGGTCGTTTGGATAGACGGTTCATCCTGCGCCATGGTTTCCACCCTCGGTGCGGATCGCGCGTTCGAAGCTAAACGCCTTAAACCAGACAAGTTCCATCCGTTGCTGATATTCTAAAAAGCTTGAATTAGGTCGCGTGGCTCTCCATTCTTGGCCCATACCCTCCAAAGGAGCAGCCATGGACCAGATCATCTACCTGGACAACGCCGCCACCAGCTTCCCCAAGCCTGACGTGGTGCATGAATCGGTGCACGAATTCTACAGCACCACCGGCGTGAATCCCGGCCGCTCGGGCTGCGACCTGGGCCTGGCCGCCGAGGAGATGATCCACGGGACCCGCAAGGAGCTCTCCGCCTTCTTCAACCCGAGCCTGATCGAGGCCGGCGGCAAGAAGGATCCCAACCGGCTGGTTTTCACGGCCAACGCCACTGCGAGCCTGAACCTCATCATCAACGGCATGGTGAACGCGGGCGACCACGTGGTCACCACCCACCTGGAGCACAACTCGGTGATCCGCCCGGTGAACCATCGGGTGAAGGCCGGGGCCGAGGCCACCTACGTCAAGCCCGACGACGAGGGCTACCTGGATCCCGAGGAGATCCGCAAGGCCATCCGGCCCAACACCAAGCTGGTCATGGTCAACCACGCCTCCAACGTCACCGGCGTGGTGCAGGACATCGCCGCCATCGGCGCCGTGTGCCGCGATGAGGGCGTGCCCCTGGCTGTGGACTCGGCCCAGACCGCCGGCGTGCTGGACATCGACATGCACCGGGACGGTATCGCCTTCCTGGCCTTCACCGGGCACAAGTGCCTTTTCGGTCCCACGGGCACCGGCGGCATTTGTGTGGCCGACGACGCCGAGATCGCCGGCACCGTCTACGGCGGCACGGGCGTCAAGAGCGCCTACCCCTACCACCTGGAGGAGTACCCCTACCGTCTGGAAGCGGGCACCCAGAACCTGGCCGGCATCGCCGGTCTGCGCGCCGGCCTGAACTGGATCAAGGAGCAGGGCCGCGAGAAGATGTACCACCACGAGATGGAACTCTTCGGCCTGCTCCAGGCCGGTCTCGACGACATCGACGGAATCCACCTGGTGGGGACGCGGAAGCTTCAGCAGCGAGTCGCCACCCTGTCGATCATCGTGGACAATTACGATCCGTCGGACGTGGGCACTCTCCTGGATGTGGACCACGATATCCTGACCCGCACGGGACTCCAGTGCGCGCCCCTGATCCACGAGCACCACGGCACGGCGCCGCGCGGTACGGTCCGCTTCTCCATGGGACCGTTCAGCGTGCGCGAACACGTGGACGTGGCCATCAAAGCCATGCAGGAGATCGTGGCGGCGCGGCCGGCCTAGTCTTTTGCCCTGAAGCCGGTTCTGGACGTGCCGCGGCTTGGTGTCGTGTGATAGTCTCCTTTCAAGAAGATTTTCTGTGATTCCCGTCCTCCCCAGGTGTCAGGACCGATGGAAGCCCATTTCGACCAGGCCTCGGATCAGGAACTGCTGTCCTTGTGGCAGCAGGCGCCCGGCACCCCGGGCGCGCGACCGGCGGCTGCCGAACTCCTGGGCCGGTACCGGCAGCGCATCTACCGCTGGTGCCGTCGCTACGTGCGGGAGCCCGACGAGGCCCTCGACCTGGCCCAGGACGTCCTGCTGACGGCCTTCGAGCAACTGGAGACCCTGCCGGCCGGGATCCGCTTCGGCGCCTGGATGTATACGGTCACCCGCAATCGTTGCCTGGCGGAGATCCGGCGGCAGCGCGTGCGGATCGTGGCGCCGGTGGCTCCGGAGGCCATGCCGGCGGCGACCAGGGATCCGGAGGTGCAACTCCTGGACGACCTGGCCGAGGACCGGTTCCTGGAACTCATCCACCGGGTGCTGGACGCCCAGGAGCAGGAGGCGGTCAGCCTGCGCTGCTTCGAGAGGCTGCCCGTGGACCAGGTGACCGCTTTGCTGGGACTGACTTCGGCCACCGGCGCGCGCGGTGTCCTGCAGCGGGCCCGGCGCAAACTGAAGGTGGCCATGGAGCAGGAGGAGCGGCGGGAGCGCCGCGACGGAGGGAAGGTCGGACCATGAGATCGTGTCCGGACATCACCGAACTGGTCGGAGCGGAGCATCTGTCGGAGGATCACCCCTTGCGGCAGCACTTGCGGGCGTGCGGCCGTTGCCGCGCCTCGTTGAGGGCCTACGAGGCCTTCCGCGACGAGGCGCCGGGCAGGGACGTGACCGACGCCGAAGTGGCGCGGGCCGATGGCAGGCTCGCCGAGTACATCGAAACCCGAATGCGCGCCCGGGAAGACGCGCCGCCGGCCCAGGACTGGTCACGGGGTTGGATGGCCATGGCTGCCGTGCTCCTGGTCGCGGTGGGCCTCTGGGCCGTCGGCCCCCACCTGACCGGCACGGCCCTGGATACCGGAGACCGGTTGCGTGGGGATGCAATGGAGGCCGCGCCCGCCGCGGCGCCGGTGACGGCGACCGTGGTCGCTCCGGGAGAAGTGCTCATTCGCTGGGACCCCGTGGCGGGCGCCGAGGATTACGAAATCATCCTCTGGACCGCCGCCCTCGAGGAATTCGCGCGCGTGGGGCCCTTGACCGGTACCGAAGGGCCGGCCGCCTGGGACGCCGAGGCGGAGCCGGGACCCGTCTTCTTCTCTGTCGTGTCCCGCCAGGCAGGCCGGGAGATCGCCCGTTCCGATCTGATCAGCCTGCCCTGATCCTCAGGGACACGATCACGCCGGCGACCAGCGCGCCGGCCATGACCAGCCACCACCCACCCAGTCCGCCTGCCCGTTTTTGCAGAGGGAAATGCGTATCGCCTTCACCCGCGAGGACGAAGCTCGCCCACGCGCCGGGGTGGGCCGAGTCCGCGGCTCCGCGCAGGACCGACTGGGCCGATTGCAGGGCTTGCGCCGTGGTCAATCCCTCGGCCAAGGCGGCGTAGAAGGCGCCGGAGAAGGCGGTGGCGGTGCGGTCCGTCACCGGCCACAGGGTGGCGACCACGGCGGGCACGCCGGCGCCCAGGAAGGCGCTGGACAGTCCGAGTTGACCCTCGCCGACCAGGGCTTGGCTTCCCACCGATTCGCAACTGGCCAGGACCGCCAGCCGGTAGGGCAGCTGCTCGCGGGCGACGGCGCCGGCGCGGAGCAGATTCTCCACCGGGTCGTCGCCCAGGACGAAGGCCGAACGCCAGGGATGGAGCGGATCGATCAGGGCGTGGGCGGCCAGATGGAGAATGTCCTCCGGCTGTCCGGCGAGCAACCGGTCGGGTTCCGGGTCGATCATGATCCGCACCGCGGCGTAGGCATGCTGCAGGTCCTCTGCCTCACGGCGGGGTCCTGCCAGCGCGGTCCCGTCCGCGCCACGTGTGCCGGCCACCGCGAGGATCGACGGCAACTCCGCCGTCGGGACTCCAGCGGGCTGGCCGCGCTGGTGTAACAGGGCGCTCGCAGAGGGCACGCGCGTGATGGTGTGGGTCGTGGCCAGCAGGGCGCCCGCACGAGGGCCGCCGGGGGAGGGCAGAGTAGCCAGCGGGATCCGGTGGAGTGGACCATCCGGCGCCCAGATGATCGCTGTCGCGGTCCCCACGAGATCCTCGATCCCGGCGAAGAGGACCTGCGCGACCCGCTGCGCAGCTGCGGATCCGTCGTTGCCTCCCGGCCGGTCGGTGGCCAGGACCGCGCGGTAGTTGGCGAACAGGTCCGCCACTTGGGGCAGCGCCGCCAGCCGCGCCGCCCGTACGGTCCCGGTGGTGACGGCGAAGACGAAGGAACCCTCCGGGCCCAGATAGTAGTCCAGGAAGATCTCTCCGGGCCGCAGTGCGTTTCTCTGCAGTTCGGACAGGCAACCGGCCTCGGTCGCCGCTGTGGGTTGCACCGGCGCACCGTAGGCGCCGGGGCCGAGCATGGTTTCCGACAGGGTGCGGGCCTTGAAGGCGTGGACCGCGTCGTGGGCTACGCCGGGATCGTCCTCGCGTAGCAGCAGGTCTGCCAGCCGGGGATAGATCTGCTGGGCGTTGGTCCCCCGCTGCTCGCGCCACCGCGGGTCCAGGGGCAAGCCCCGTTCCGTCTCCCAGGCCGCGGCCGCCAACCGGAACCAGGCCAGGGCGCTGTCCGGCCGATCCTCGGCCAGGTGGATGCTGCCGCCCCGGGTGCGGGCGGCCACCCGGTATCCAGTCAGGCCGGAGGCGGCTGCCTCGCCGGCGACGGCGTCGAGCGCCGCCAACGCCCGGGCCGAACGTCCGACGTCCGCCAGGCGCTGACCGTAGGCCAACTCCAGCATGAGCCGCTCGCTGCCGGCGGTCCGTTCCAGGTATTCGCGCCGGGCCCGCTCTACGGTCATCAGGCCTGCCGCCGTGCTGTCCATCTCGGCCTGGACCCGGGCCAGTCCGGTCAGATGGCGGACTCGGGAGCCCACGGGCAGCTCCGCATCCATGGTGACGATGCGCCGGTGCAGCGCCGCGGCCTCGGTAAAACGGTTCTGGAGCTCTCGCGCCCGCGCCAGCTCGTAGATCACGTTGGCCCGCAGGTCGGGGAAACCCTCGTCCGTGCATCGCTGGTCCAGTTCGTGGAGCAACTCGGCTGCCTCTGCGGGCCGGCCCTGGTTGATGAGGCAGACGGCGATATTCAGGGACGGGATCACCGCCTCGCGGGGCTGGTGCAGGGCCAGTTGCAGGTCACGGGATCGCTCGTAGTGGGGGACGGCTGCTCCGGGGTCGCCCAGCTTCTGCAACAGGGACCCCGTGTTGTTGTGGGCCATGGCTTCCACGAAGGCGTATCCGGTGCGCCCGGCCACGTCCATCAGTTCCCGGTAGATGGCCAGGGCTGTCTGGTAGTCGCCCTGACGCTGGAGCACCAGGGCGTAACCGTTGCGGGCCCAGATCTCGGCGTCGTGGTCACCGATCCCCGCGAAGAGGGAGACGGACCGGCCGTAATGGGTGCGGGCGTCGGCCAGGTGTCCACGGTTCAGGGCATCCCAGCCCAGACCGACCAGGGCCCATCCCTCGTGCAGGCTGTCGCCACGGGCCACCGCCAGGTTGCGCAGGCGCCGGTAGAGGACGCAGGCCCGTTCGGACTGGCCCTGGAGGCTCTCGGCCAGGCTCAGCCAGCGTACGGAGCGGGTCAGGTTCAGGGAGTCGCCACGGGCCTCGGCCAGGGCCGTCGACCGGGTCAGGACCTCGACGCCCTCGGCGGACCGACCGAAGGAGGTGTAGAGCCGCCCCCGGCGAACCAGGAGTTCCAGTTCATAGGCGCCGCCGTCGTCGACCGGTTCGGCGGACGCCGTATCGAGCAAGGAGTCGACGGCAGCCACCTGCCGGGCCGCGTGCAGGGAATCGACCGCCGCCAGGAGCCGGATCTGCGGTGGCGAGAAGGAGGGGGAGGGATCCGCCGCGAGGGCACCCGGCGCCGCGACCGCACCGGCCAGCAAGAGGATGAGCGTCAAGGCTGTCGGCCCGCGGTGCTCCATGGCCGCGAATATACCACGCCGGTCGAGATTTTCTGTGATTTTCGGATCGTTCGCGCATCTACACGTATGCAGGACGCCGGGGGACGACCGCGCCGCGTGCTTGGGATCACTTCCACCCTCTGGAGTCCCACGACCCGCGGCCGGCCGGGAAGATGGCGCACCTGCGACCAGATCCCGCTTCGCTACTGAGGGAGGGTGAATGCGGGAAAAAGGACCGGCCGGTACCGCCTAGGCGACCGGCCGGTCCGTCTCTATACAGGATCGCTGGCTAGCCCTGCTTCTCCTTGATGGCTTCCTCGAACTTGGCCAGCTGCTGCTGGAAGTATTCCTTCTCCGGATCCAGGGCGAGGGCCTGCTTGATGCGCTCCACGGCTTCCTCGCAGTTGCCGCGGGCGTTGCAGATCTCCGCCGCGGTGTCCAGGATGTTGGCCCGCTGGCCGTCGGAAGAGGCCAGTTCCACGCCGCGCAGGGCGAAGTCCTCGGCTTCCGCGAGATTCGCGTCGTTCTCGAAGCACCACCAGGCGAAGTTGTTGAGCTGGTCGGGATCGTCCTGCCAGCCTTCGGGCATGGACTTACGCTTCAGCTCGATGGCCGCCGCCTTGTCCTTCTTCACCAGCAGCGCGTGATCGACCGCCAGATTGGACCAGGTGCCGAGCACTTCGGGCTCGTCCGAGTCCACGGCTACCTCGTGGGCCTGCTCCAGGTAGGGGATAGCCTTTTCCGGCTGGCCGGTGGACTTGGCCAGAGCGGTCATCATCATGGCCACGCCCAGCTTGCCCTCGGCCGTGGCCAGGGGTTGGGCGATGATGGTCTTGGCCTCAGCGTCCACCTCGGCGAACTCGAACTGCTCCATGCGCGTGCCGTAGAACATGTTCGTGAGGATGCCCTCGGAGTACGCCGCCGCCGCCTCGGGACCCGGGTCCAGCTCGCGGGCCTTCTTGAAGTAGGCCACCGCGCCCTTGAAGTCGTATTCGGTGGAGGCGGCGTTGGCCAGGGTTTTGGCCAGGGCCAGCGTCGGCTCGTCCTCGTAGGCCTCGGCCTTGTGGGCCAGGGTCCGCTGATCGGCCAGGCCGGCGCGGGCATACTCGGCCCACTTCTCGGGTCCCTCGTAACCGATCCAGCGTTCGATTTCCTTGCCGTTGCTGTCGACCATCTTGAAGGTCGGGTAGCCGCGCACGTTGTATCGCTTGGCGACCTCGATCCCCTCACCCTTCTCGCAGTCGACCGGGTAGAGGATGGCGTCCTCGACCACGGCCAGGATGTTCTCGTCACTCTCCGCCGCACGGGCGAACACCTTGCAGCCGGGTCACCAATCCGTGAAGAAGTCCAGGATGAGCGGCTTGTTCTCCTCGGCGGCGCGTTTCAGGGCCGCGTCGAACTCGGGGGTCTCGGCCAGGGCCGAGCCCGCCAGTCCGGCGACCAGGACCAGCAATGTTCCGCACAGGAACAGCCGGTGGCGCAGGTTGCGAGCGTTCATGGTCGACCTCACTCGGGGGTATGCCGGCGGAAGGCCGGCGATGGAGCTGCGCGGTCAACCGGGGAACAGCCGCGCGGCTACGACGTGGTTTCATACTCCAGGAGTATGACAATACGTCGAATCCGCACGGCTGTTCCAGCGAAAACCGCACCTGGATTGCCGCCACCGGCTACTTCAGAAGCGTCATGCGCTGCAGGGCCGTTTCGCCGTCCGCCTCCAGCCGGGCCACGTACACGCCCGAGGGCAGGCGTCGCGGACGCCAATTCACTTGGTGGGGACCGGCGGCGAGCCTGCGGTCCACCAGGGTGGCCACCTTCCGGCCCGCCGTGTCGAAGACCTCCAGGCGCGCGCGGGCGGCCCGGGGCAGTTCGAAGGTGATCACCGTGCTGGGGTTGAACGGGTTCGGGCGGCTGCCCAGGCGTAGCGGCGTAGTGGGGACGTCCCGCACGGGCGAGGGGTCTCCGGTCAGGGCCCAGATCTCGACGTCGTCGATGTTCCAGCCGCAGTAGTGCCACTTGTCGTCGGTCGTACCCATGGTCCAGCGGACGAACACCAGGGGCTGGCCGTCGGCCACGGCGCTGATGTCGATGTCCATCGGGGTCCAGTCCAGGTCCGTAACGGTGTCCTGGTTCTCCCAGACCGTGACCCAGGTGGTCCCGCCGGCGCTGACCTGGATGCTGGCGTGGTCGTAGTCGGGGGATTCCACGCCGAGCCAGCGCTGGAACCGCAGGGAGACCGCCTGGAGACCCGTGCAATCGTAGGGCGTGGCCATGAGGTACCGCTCGGGCAGGTCGCTCTCGTAATCGCCGTCCAGATTATAGCCGTACACGTTGAGACCGGTGGCGCCGGACGTGGGATCCGGTTCGCCGTAGGCCCCGCCGCCGCCAGTGGGCTGGCCGAAGGCCCACAGGCCCGAGGTGAACCACCCGGGGTTCGTGTCGAAGGATTCGGTGTAGACGGGTTCGCGTTCGCCCACCAGCAGAGTGGCGCGCCGGCTGGTGTCGCCGTCGCCGTCGGTGAGGTTGACGAAGTCCAGGGTTCCCGAGTGGAGCGCGACGCCGAGGCTGTTGGCGGCGGCGCCGATCGTCACGGTCACCTGGACGCTGGCGGCGGCGGCCAGGGTGCCGCCGGTCGGGGACACGTCCAGCCAGGTCGCGTTGGTGGCGGCGGACCAGTCCACGGTGCTCGTGTTGGAGCGATTGGTCACGGTGTAGACGATCTGGTCCGGGGCGAAGGGTCCGCCGGGGATCCCCAGGGAGGCGAAACTGTCGGCGGGCGTGACCGCCATGCCGGTGGACCAAGGGGCCACCGTGTCGACGGTCAGGGCGCCGGTGTCACCCGGATCGAGCCAGTCCCGGAGCCGGGTGGCGGCCGAGCCCTGTCCGTTCCAGGAGACCGAGAAACGACCGTACCAATCGGATTCGTTGTTGCCGCAGGCGGCGTAACCGCCGTAGAGCTGGCCGACCACGCGATGGTCCGGGTCGAAGAGCGGTGCGCCGCTGGAACCGTCCTCTGTGGTGCCCAGATCCCAGTCTGCCACGCGGATGTACAGGCCGTCACCCGGCGACGTGTAGCCGGAGCGACTCGTGGTGGTCGTGGGGTCGTCTTCGAAGCTGATGCTCTTCTCGTCCGCACTGGGGTGGTGGACGCTCACGGCGCTGGCGAAGTCGCCAGTGGCTCGGTTCCAGCCCGCCCAGCTCACCTGGTGGGCCGGATCCGGGGCGTCGTCCAGTTCCAGGAGCGTGAAGTCGGTCAACGAGGAGTTGGCCCGGCGGACGGCGCCGGTCTGGAAATCGGTCAAGGGGCCGCCGGCCTGGTCACCGCAAGCAGGGCTCTGGAAGTTCCAGTAAACCACCAGCGAGGCGGCGTTGAGGTCGGTGATGCCGCAGTGGTTGGCGGTCTGGAAGTAGGGGGTCAGGTCCTCGGAGGTGTTGTTCACCATGAAACCGGTGCAGTACAGCGAACCGCCTCTGGAGTACACGGCCACCGAGTTGATCTCCCGCCGCCAGTCGTCACCCTCGGGGCAGATCACGTCGATGTTGCAGGCGCCGGCCTTGGCCGGGTCCTCGCCGAAGAGGCGGTAGCCCTGGTTGATGGACGTGAGGGCCAGTTCGTAGTCGTGGCGTGATTCCCGGGGCAGGATCAGTTCGATGACCACGTCGTCGGCCACCACCACCGGGGTCCACAACTGGCCGTGCTCCTCGTTGTCCCGGTCGGTAAAGACGCGGACGCCGCGGGGGTCGTCGGTCACCAGGTCGCGGGCCGGATGGATGGTCAAGCGGCCGCCCTTGGGCAGGCGGTAGGCGGTGAAGCCGAAGTTCACGGACAGGGCGCCTGGGGTCTGCACGCGCAGGCGCCACAGGTCGAAGTTGCGGTCGAGCTGTTCCCATACGCCATCCGTAGCGGGAGTCATGAAGACGTCCTCGGGCACGGCGAAGCGCGGGGGCAGACCTTCTTCCCGGCGCAGCAGGTCCTCCTGGCGCAGGGCCTCGAGGTCCAGGGGGGCGGCGGCCATGGTGGGTAGGGCGTCCACCTGGCGCACGGCGTAGTGGGGGGCGGCGGGACCGTCGAACGCCAGGGGCGAGGCGCCGGCTGCCGCGGCGACCAGGGCCGAGATCCCCAGGACGAGAGTGCAGAGAGTGGGTCGATTCACGTGGGCATTCCTTTCAGCGACGTTCGGGCCCGCGATCAACCTATAATAATACATCAATTAGGGAGTGAATTCCTCACGAAGTCACGAACTGGCCGTGATGAACTAGCGCCAACGCGAATCCCCCCGGCTGCAACCGGGGGGATTCGCGTGTCTGTCGTGCGGGGCGAGCCCTACTTCAGCAAGGTCATCCTCTGCAGGGCCGTCTCTCCGCCGGCCCGGAGCCGGATCACGTACATGCCCGAGGAGAGTCGGCGGGGGGCCCATGTCACCTCGTGGGGGCCGGCGCCGAGCCTGCGGTCCACCAGGGTGGCGACCTTCCGGCCCGCCGCGTCGAAGGCCTCCAGGTGCACGTGGCCGCTGCGGGGCAATTCGAAGGTGAAGGTCGTGCTGGGATTGAAGGGGTTCGGGCGCCCGCCCAGGCGCAGGGGTGCCGCCGGCACGCCCTCGGCGGACGAGACGTCGTCCACCAGGCCCCAGATCTCCACGTCGTCGATGTTCCAGCCGCAGTACTGCCAGCTGCTGTCGGTGGTGCCCATGGTCCAGCGGATGTACACCGTGGCCTGGCCGTCGGCCACGGCGCTGATGTCGATCTCCACCGGGGTCCAGGCGGCGTCTTCGACGGCGCCGCCATTGGCCCAGACGGTGGTGAAGACGCTGCCGTCGTTGCTGACGGCGACGGATGCGTGATCGTAGGTGGAGGACTCCACACCGAGCCAGCGCTGGAAACGCAGGGACGTGCCCTGGATGTCCGAACAGTCGAATGCCGTCGAGATGAGGTGGCGCTGGGTCAAGAGGTTCTCGTAGTCCCCGGCCAGGTTGTAGCCGTAGACGTTGGTGCCGGTGGCCCCGGAGGTGGGGTCGGCCTCGCCGTACTGCCCGCCGCCGCCGGAGGGCTGACCGAAGGCCCAGAGGCCGGAGGTGGTCCAGCCGGGATCCGTATCCAGGGGTTCGCTGTGGACGACTTCGGGGAGGCCCACCTGCAGATTGGCCACGCGGACCGTGTTTCCTTCACCGTCGGTGACGTTGATGAACGAGACCGTTCCCATGTAGGTCCCGATGCCCAAGGCGTTGGCGGCGGAGTTGACGGTCACGGTCACGGTCGCCGTGGCGCCGGCGACCAGGGTGCCGGACGTGGGGGTGAGGTCGAGCCAGGCCACGTCGGCCGCGGCTGACCAGTCGAGGGAAGCGGTCCCGTTGTTGTTCTCGAGGGTGTAGATGATCTCGTCGGGAACGAAGGGGCCGCCCTGCGGTCCCGCCGGGGCGAGGCTGCCGCTCGGCGTGACGGACAGACCCGAGGCCCAGGGAGCCAAGGTGTCGAGGGTCATGGCGCTCGTTCCCGTCGGGTCGAGCCAATCCCGCAGGCGCGAGGCCGCGGCGCCCCCGCCCTCCCAGGACACCGACACCCGACCGTACCAGTCGGAATCGTCATTGCCGCAAGCGGCGTAGCCGCCGTGAAGCTGTCCAACGACCCGATGATCCATGTCGAACAGCGGCGAGCCGCTGGAGCCGCCCTCGGTGGTGCCCAGGTCCCAGTCGATGACCCGGATGTGGGTGGCGTCGCCGGGCACGGTGTTGTTCAGATAGCTGGTGGTGGTCGTCGCGTCGTCCTCGAAGCTGATGCTCTTCTCGTCCGTGTTCGGGTGATGGATGCCCACGACGCCGGTGAAGTTCCCGGTAACGCGGTTCCACCCGGCCCAGCTCACGTTCCAGGACGGATCCGGGCTCTCGTCCAACTCGAGCAGTGTGAAGTCGGTGGGCTGGCTGGCGGCCCGGAAGAAGGCGCCCGTCTGGACGTCGGCCAAGGAGCCCCCGCCCTGCTGTCCGCAGGTGGGGCTCTGGAAGTTCCAGTACACCACCAGGGATGCGGCATTGGACGACGTGATTCCGCAGTGGTAGGCCGTCTGGAAATAGGGGGTCTGGTCCTGGGCGGTGTTGTTCACCATGTAGCCGGTGCAGAAGGTGGAACCGCCGGTGGAATAGACGGCCACCGAATTGATCTCTTCGCGCCAGTCGTCGCCCTCGGGGCAGATCACGTCGATGTTGCAGGTGCCCGACTTGTCCGGGTCCTCGCCGAAGAGTCGGTAGCCCCTGTTGACGGACGTGAGGGCCAATTCGTAATCATGGCGCGATTCGCGGGGCAGGACCAGCTCGACGACCACGTCGTCAGCCACCACCACCGGGGTCCACAGCTGGCCGTGGTCCTCGTTGTCCCGGTCGGTGAAGGTGCGCACGCCGCGGGGGTCGTCCCCGTCCACGGCCCCGGCCGGATGGACCGTCAGACGGCCGCCCTTGGGCAGGCGGTAGGCGGTGAAGCCAAAGTTCACCGAGAGGGCGCCGGGTGCCTGGACCCGCAGCCGCCACACATCGAAGTTGCGGTCGATCTGCTCCCAGACACCGTCGGTGGCCGGGGTGATGAAGACGTCCTCGGTGAGGGCGAAGCGCTCGGGCAGCCCCTCGTCGCGTCGCAGGAGATCCTCCCGGCGCAGGGCTTCGCGGTCGAAGGGCGTGGCCGCCAGGGTGGGCAGGGCGTCCACGTGGCGGACCGCGAAGTGGGGGGCCACGGGGCCGTCCGTCGCCAGGGGAGTGGCGCCGAACGCGGTGCTGGCGAGCAGGGTCGAGAGAACGAGCACCAGCAGGGTCATGCGCTTCACGATTGAGGTCCTTTCGGCGCGAGGAGTTCCGTCGATCACCCATGGATTCTAAGACAAAACTGTTACGATTCTCTCACGGCGCCGGCGATTCCAGGGCCGGGTTCTCGTAGCGGACCTCCCCATCCACCACCGTCATGAGCACCTGCATGTCCAGCAGATCGGCCGGTTCGCAGGCCACCGGATCCCCATCCAGCACCGTCAGGTCGGCCCGGTAGCCCGGGATGATGCGGCCCAGTTCGTTCTCGGCGAAGGCGGCATAGGCCGAACCCGCCGTGTACAACTCCAGGGCCGTGAGGCCGTCGAGCTTCTCCTGGGGCTGCCAGCCGCCCAGGGGCGAACCGTCGGGATGAGTGCGGGTGCGGGAGGCGTACAAGCCGGCCAGGGCGCTGACCCGCTCCACCGGGAAGTCGGTCCCCGAGCAGACGTGGGCGTCCGCTTCCAGCAGGCTGCGCCAGGCGTAGGCACCGGCCAGGCGCTCGGCGCCCAGGCGTTCGTGGGCCCAGTCCATGTCGCTGGTGCAGTGGACCGGCTGCATGGCGGCGATGACGCCCAGTTCGGCGAAACGGGGGATGTCCGCCGGGCCGAGGATCTGGGCGTGCTCCACGCGCCAGCGGCGGTCGGCCGCGCCCAGTTCGGCGAAGACTTCCGCGTAGATGTCCAGGACCAGACGGTTGGCGGCGTCCCCGATGGCGTGGGTGCCAACCTGGAAGCCGCCGGCGGCGGCCCGGCGGCACATGGAGTCCATGTGGGCCCGCGCGGTGACGGCCAGGCCGCGGCTGCCCGGTTCGTCCGAGTAGTCGGCCAGGAGCAGAGCGCCACGACTGCCCAGGGCGCCGTCGGCGTAGAGCTTGATAGTGCGCACGGTGAGCATGCCGTCTGCTTCGGCGACGGGGCCGGCGGCGAAACCCGATTCGAGGGTCTCGGGTTCGTCGTTGAGCATGCCGTAGTACCTGAGCCCCAGCTCGCCTGTGGCGGCCATCTCCCGGTACAGGCCGACGCTCTCCCAGGAGATGCCAGCGTCGTGGACGGCGGTGATGCCGTGGGCCAGGCAATGCTCCACCGCCATGCGAACCCGCCGGCGCCGTTCCGTGAGGGTGGGTTCGGGTACCACGTCGCGCACCAGGTCGACGGCGTTGTCCACGAGGATGCCCGTGGGCTCGCCGGCCTCGTCGCGCATGATCAGTCCGCCGGCCGGGTCGACGGTGGCGGCGGTGATGCCCGCCGCCGCCAGGGTCGCGGAACTCACCCAGGCCGCGTGACCGTCCACCCGACGCAGGTAGACGGGCCGCCCGCCGCCCGCGGCATCGAGCAACGCGCGGTCCGGCCAGGCCGCCTCGGGCCAGTCGTTCTGGTCCCAGCCCCGGCCTTCGAGCCAGGTGCCGGGGGTGGCCTCCGCCGCCGCAGCGGCCACCAATTCGGCGCAGGCGGTGGCCGATCCGATCCCCCTCAGGTCGATCTGCACCAGGGACTTACCGAGCCCATAGAGGTGGCAGTGACTGTCCGCCAGGCCGGGCACCACCACAGCGCCGTCCAGGTCGACTTTCCGGTCTACGGCGCGGGAGGCGGCAAGCACCTCTGCATCCTGACCCACGATCTCGACGCGCCCGCCGCGGACCAGGACGGCCGTGGCGTCGTCGGGCTCGGCCGCGTCGAGGGTGATCACACGGCCGCCGTGCAGCACGAGTCCGGGCTCCACCGTGTCCCGGCAACCGGTGGCGATTCCGGCGAGAACGAGCACGAGAGCGAAGGCGATGCGGCGCACGGGCCACCTCCGGGGGAAAGGACGGGACAGGCCGGGCGGACGCCATTACACTACCCGACATGCCCCCAGGGGAAAAGGAGAGGCCATGAATCTTCTGCAGGATTCCATCCGCGATCTGTCCGGCACGCCGGCGGCCGTGTCGGCCCTGGTGGTCGGCGTGAGCGACGAGGACTGGCGCCGGCGCCCCACCGACGGCAGCTGGTCCCTGCTGGAGATCGTCCACCACTTGACGGACGAGGAGCACGAGGACTTTCCCCTGCGTCTGCGACTGACCCTCCAAGATCCGGCACAGCCCTGGCCGCCCATTGATCCGCCTGCATGGGTCACCGAGCGGGCTTACAACGAGGCTGATCCCGCCACGGTCCTGCACGACTTCGTCGCCACCCGTGAGGCCAACCTGGCCTGGCTGCGCGACCTGGTGGAACCCGCCTGGGACAACACCTACAACCACCCCCTGGCCGGACCCCTGAGCGCCCGTCGCCTGGTGCGCAGCTGGCGCGCCCACGACCTGCTCCACCTGCGCCAGTTGCTGCGCCGCCGCTGGCAACTGCTGGAGACAACGAGCGAGCCCGGCGATCTCGACTACGCCGGCAGCTGGTAGGAGCGAGGACCATGCCGCGCGCAATCGTTTCCCTCGCCGACGACATCCTGGCCGCCGCCGCCGCCCTGCGGGACGAGATCTCCCCCCTCCGCTTCGCCGCGCCGGTCACCCACGTCACCAACCCCCTCGACTACGCCTGGGAACTCCACGAAGCGTGGGTGCGCACCTGGGGCGACACCCGGCGGCGGGTGCTCCTGATGGGCATGAATCCCGGTCCCTGGGGCATGGCCCAGACCGGCGTGCCCTTCGGGGAAGTGGCTGCCGTGCGGAATTGGCTCGGTCTGCACGGCCAGGTGGCCGTTCCGGCCGGCGCCCACCCCAAGCGCCCCGTGGAAGGAATGGACTGCGCCCGCTCCGAAGTGAGCGGTCGCCGCCTGTGGGGGTACTTCGCCGAACGCTTCGGCACACCGCGTGCATTCTTCGTCGAGCATTTCGTGGTGAACTACTGCCCCCTGGTTTTCTGCGAGGAAACCGGGCGCAACCGGACACCGGACAAGCTGCCCGCGGCCGAGTCCCGGCCCCTGTTCGAGGCCTGCGACCGCCGACTGCTCCGGGTCATCGAGCTCTACGCGCCCGAGTGGGTAGTCGGAGTGGGGGGCTTCGCCCGCAAGAAGCTCGAGGCGGTGCTGAAGGACCATCCCCAACCGCCCCGGATCGGCTGGATCCTGCACCCGAGTCCGGCCAGCCCCGCGGCCAACCGCGGCTGGGCGCCCGCCGCCGCGAAGCAGTTCCTGGAGCAGGGGATATGGCCTTCACAGGCGGCTGATTGACCCATACGGGGATTGACGGATCCCTGGACGTGTCCTACATTCCGGGGGTTCCAGCGCCCGTCTACGAAATCCCGTGGACCATTCAAGGCCGGGTGGGTGTACGCCGCATCGTCGGTGTGCTTCCGTGTACGGGCGAAGGATCATGCGAGCGGTCTTTCAAATGGACCGCCTCGTGCAGTCGAAATCGATGGTGGATATCTCCCCGGAGGTCGGGGGATGAGGTTCGGCGAGCTGCCGGGCCATTGGGAAGCGCTGAGGGTCGGGCCGGAGATAGCCGGCGACTCCGGGCGCTCGATTCAGCCGGAAAGCCGGCATTTGGAGAGAAGAACGTGAAGAAACTGTACGTGGGCAACCTGCCTTTCAGCGCGACCGAGGACGAGATTACCGAACTGTTCGGCCAGCACGGCACGGTGCACTCCGTAGCGCTGATCAACGACCGTGAGACCGGTCGGCCCCGGGGCTTCGGCTTCGTGGAGGTCGACGACGACGCCATGCCGAACATGATCCAGGCCCTGGACGGCCAGGACATGGGCGGCCGTCCCCTGCGCGTGAACGAAGCCCAGCCCCGCCCCCGTGGCGGCGGCGGCGGCGGCGGTTACGGCGGCGGCGGCGGTGGCGGTGGCGGCAACCGCGGTTGGTAGTTGCGGGTCAGCCCTCGACGGCATGAGCCGATGCGGACCCCGCTTCCCAGGTGAGGCGGGGTCCGTAACTTCAAGAAACTGAACGAAGGGACGGAGTCTTGGCGCGATCCCATTTCTCCTACGAGAAACGACGCAAGGAACTCGAGAAGAAGAAGAAGAAGGAAGCCAAG
Organism: bacterium; assembly: GCA_024231905.1. GTDB lineage: Bacteria > Krumholzibacteriota > Krumholzibacteriia > LZORAL124-64-63 > LZORAL124-64-63 > JAAEQC01. Next base: position 153,001 of record JAAEQC010000199.1, read on the forward strand.
CGGCAGGCCAAGGCCGACCGCAAGGCGGCCCGGGAGGCCGGCGAGGAGATCGTCGAGCCCAGGGTCGAGATCGACGAGTACGGCAATGTGAGAGAGATCTGGCCCGAAGGCTATGACAGCTACGGTAACCGTATCGTCACCGACGACGAGCTCGAAGACGACGAATCCGAGACCGATCCCGCCTGAGACCGCCCGTGACCACCGGCTTTGCCCGGTTGCCGGTGGTCTTCCCGGGAGTTCTATCCCCGCGCCTCTGCTCGATTGCGAAACCCTGCATCTCGGCCCTGATTCCATCCACGGCTGCCCGAGCCCCCGACAAGGTCGTGATGCAGGGTATGTCCCGCGCCCGGGCCTCCCGCCGGATGGCCGCCTCGTCGTAGCGACTCCGTTTACCCAGGGGCGTGTTCACCACCATCTGCACCCGGCCTTCGGTGATGGCGTCGCCCACGTGAGGCGATCCCTCGCCCACTTTGGCCACCGTGGCGGCCGCCAGGCCGCGGTCACCCAGGAAGCGGGCCGTGCCACGGGTGGCCAGCAGGTCGAAGCCCAGGTCGGCCAGGTCGCGGGCGATGGGTAGCAGGCCCTCCCGGTCGCGGGCGTTGACGCTGAGGAAGGCGGTCCCGGCCGTGGGCAACCCCTCACCCGCCGCCAGATGCGCCCGCGCAAACGCCTCCCCGAAGTCCCGCCCCACACCCATGACCTCGCCGGTGCTTTTCATCTCCGGCCCCAGGATGTGATCCGTACGCGGGAAGCGCCGGAAGGGAAAGACCGGCGCCTTCACGTAGACGCGATCCAAATCCAAGCGCTCGGCCACGCCCTGCTCCGCGAGGGGGATCCCCAGCATGCACCGCGTCGCGATCCGCGCCAGGTCCAGCCCCGTGGCCTTCTCCAGGAACGGCACCGTCCGCGAGGCCCGCGGGTTGATCTCCAGCACGTGGATTCGTCCTCGGTAGCTGGCGAACTGGATGTTCATGAGGCCAATCACGCCCAGGGCTCGGGCGATGGCCCCGGTGTGACGCGTGATGGCCGCCAGTTCCGCGGCGTCGGCCTTCACCGGCGGCAGCACCGCGAAGCTGTCCCCCGAGTGGATCCCCGCCTCCTCGATGTGCTGCAGGATGCCGCCCATGAGCACGTCGGAGCCGTCGCACACGGCGTCCACGTCGAACTCCACCGCATCCTCGAGGAACTGGTCGATGAGGACCGGATGGCGGCCGCTCACCCGGGCAGCTTCGGCGAAGTACTGCCGCAGGCTGTCCGTATCGTAGACCACGCGCATGGCGCGCCCGCCCAGGACGTAGCTGGGCCGCACCATGACCGGGAAGCCGATCTCTGCGGCCACTGTCACCGCCTCGTGGACCGAGCGCGCGCTGCCGCCTCGGGGGAAGGGGATGCCCAGTTCCGTGAGCAGGGCGCCGCAGCGGTCCCGGTCCTCGGCCTGGTCGATGGCGTCGACCCCCGTGCCGAGGATGGGCACACCGGCGGCTTCCAGTTCGTGGGCCAGGTTCAAGGGGGTCTGGCCGCCCAGGGTGACAATCACGCCTTCCGGCCGTTCCACCTCGACGATGTGGAGCACTTCCTCCAGACGCAGGGGCTCGAAGTACAGGCGGTCCGACAGGTCGTAGTCGGTGCTCACGGTCTCGGGATTGCAGTTCACGAGGATGGCTTCGACGCCTTCGGCCCGGATCGCCTGCACCGCGTGGCAGCAGCAGGTGTCGAACTCGATGCCCTGCCCGATGCGATTGGGACCGCCGCCCAGGACCATGACCTTGCGCCGGTCCGTGGGCCGGGCCTCGCAGGGACCGTCCTCCCAGGTGGAGTAGAGGTAGGGGGTCGTACTGGCGAACTCGGCGGCGCAGGTGTCCACCCGGCGGAAGACCGGACGCAGGTCGAAGGCCTCTCGCCGCGCCTTCACGTCCGCCGCGGTGGCGTCCCCGCTGCGGCTGAGGATGGCGATGCGCCGGTCGCTGAAGCCTTCGCGTTTGGCCTCCCACAATACCTCGGCCGGCAGCTCGTCGAGACTGTAGCCCTGGAGTCGTCCTTCGACCTCGGCCAGCATGGCCAGGTTGTCCAGGAACCAGGGGTCGATGCCTGTGATCCCGTGGAGTTCCTCCGGTTGCAGCCCCCGGCGGAAGGCCTCGTGCAGGTCCGTCAGGCGGCGGGGACTCGGCTCGGCCAGGGCGTCCCGCAACTGGGCCGATGTGCGTCCGGTGGCGCGGCTCTCCCACCCGGAGAATCCCAGTTCCAGGGACCGCAGCGCCTTCTGCAGCGCCTCCCGGAACGTCCGCCCCATGGCCATGACTTCGCCCACCGATTGCATGGACGTGCCCAGCCGGTCCGGCGTGCCGGGGAATTTCTCGAAGGACCAACGCGGCACCTTCACCACCGTGTAGTCGATGCTCGGCTCGAAACAAGCACTACTCGTGCCGGTGATCTCGTTGGGCAGTTCGTCCAAGGTGTAGCCCACCGCCAGCAGGGCGGCGATCTTCGCAATCGGGTAGCCGGTGGCCTTGCTGGCCAGGGCGCTGCTCCGGCTCACGCGGGGGTTCATCTCGATGACGATGACGCGGCCGCTTTCGGGATCCACGGCGAACTGGACGTTGCTGCCGCCGGTGGCCACGCCCACTGCATCGAGCACAGCCAACGACTGGTCGCGCAGCTCCTGGTACTCGCGGTCGGTGAGCGTCTGGGCCGGGGCCACTGTTATGCTGTCGCCCGTGTGCACGCCCATGGCGTCGAAATTCTCGATGGAGCAGACAATGATGCCGTTGCCGGCGTGGTCCCGAATGACCTCGAGCTCGTACTCCTTCCAGCCCAGGACCGACTCCTCCACCAGTACGCTGGTCACCGGCGAGGCCAGCAGACCTTCGCCGAGCAGGGCCAGGAACTCGTCCCGGTCGTAGGCCACGCCGCTGCCGGCACCACCCAGGGTGAAGCTGGCCCGCAGGATCATGGGGAAGGGGATCTCGGCCATGGCCGCGTCGGCCTGGGCCAGGTCCGTCACGAGCATGCTCAGGGGCGTGTCGAGACCGATCCTCGCCATGCACTCCTTGAAGCGCTGGCGGTCCTCGGCCAGTTGCACGGCCTGCACGTCGGCGCCGATGAGCTCGACCCCGTGCGCCTCCAGCACGCCCGCTTCGGCCAGTTCGATGGCCAGGTTCAGTCCCGTCTGTCCTCCCACTGTGGGCAGAACGGCGCAGGGTTTCTCCCTGGCGATGACCCGGGCCACCATGTCGCAGGTCAGCGGCTCGATGTAGGTGGCGTGGGCCACTTCCGGGTCGGTCATGATGGTCGCCGGGTTGCTGTTGACCAGCACCACCCGGTAGCCCTCGGCCTTCAGCGCCTTCACCGCTTGAGTGCCCGAGTAGTCGAATTCACTAGCCTGGCCGATGACGATGGGGCCGGAGCCGAGCACGAGAATGGTCTTGAGGTCATCCCTGCGCGGCATGGGCGGCACCTCCCTTGCGGCGCGCCAGCATCTCCTCGCGGAAGCGGGCGAAGAGGTACTTGCTGTCGCTGGGACCGGGCGCGGCCTCCGGGTGGTACTGCACCGAGTAGGCGGGTGCGGCCACCGCTGCGAGTCCCTCCACCGAGTCGTCGTTGAGGCTGACGTGGGTGATGCGGGCCACGGACGGATCGAGGCTCTCCGCCGGCACGGCGTAGTTGTGGTTCTGGCTGGTGATCTCCACCCGGCCCGTGGACGCCCGTCGCACCGGATGGTTGGCCCCGTGGTGGCCGAAGGGGAGCTTCACCGTGTCGGCGCCCAGGGCCCGGGCCAGGAGCTGGTGTCCCAGGCAGATGCCGAAGACGGGCACCCGGGCGGCGAGCAACGCGCGCACCGTGGCCACCAGCGTCGGCTGGGAGGCCGGATCGCCGGGGCCGTTGCTCAGGAAGACGCCCTCGGTGGGGGCGGCCAGCAGCGTCGCGGCGGGCGTGTCGGCCGGGAAGACCCGCACCCGGCAGCCCCGGGCCACCAGCTGGCCGAGGATGCTCGTCTTCACGCCGCAGTCCAGCACCGCCACTTCCAGGGGCCGGGGATCGGCGGGCTGCCGGGGGAACTCCCAGGGTTCGTCGCAACTCACCCGGCGCACCCAGTCAACTTCGCCCATGGGTGGCAGGGCGCGGGCCTTGGCCACCAGGGCGTCCGGATCGCCGGCTCCCAGCCAGGCCCGGCAGGTGCCTTCGTCGCGGATGACCGTGGTCAGGGCCCGGGTATCAACATCCGCCAGGGCGGGCACGCCGGCCCGGCGCAGGGCCTCGTCGAGGCTCGTCTCGCGGCGGCGGTGGAAGGTGCGGCGGCAGAAGTCGCGCACCACCACGGCGGCCGGGTGGACGGCGCCCGATTCGTGATCCGACTCGTGGATGCCGTAGTTGCCGATGTGGCTGGCGGTGAAGACGACGATCTGGCCGGCGTAGCTCGGGTCCGAGACGATCTCCTGATAGCCGGTCATGCCCGTGTGGAAGACCAGTTCACCGCCGGCGCCTACGGGCGCGCCGAGGAGGCGGCCGCGGAACATGCGTCCGGTCTCCAGAGCGATATGGGCCTGCATCAGGCTGACCCGGCGTCCTCGGCGGACGTCGCCGCGGCGGGTGGGGCGGCGCCGGCGAAGGCGGTGCGATCCCGGGGGGCGACCACAGCGTCCTTGATGGAGTCCAGGCCTTGCAGGTACTGGAGCAGGCGCGCCACACCCAGGGCGAAGCCGCTCCGCGGCAACTCGCGGCGGCCGAAGGGTTCGAGGTGCTCCCGCCAGGCCCGGCGGATGGCGGAGCGGTGGCCGGCGGCCAGTTCCTCGGCGCCGGGACCGTCCTCGCCCAGCGGGCGGGCGGCCGCCTGCTGCCGGCCGAAGATCTCGGCGCGTTCCAGTTGCTGACCCAGGGCGGGACTCCGCTCCAGGCGCTCGGCCATGGCCGCGGCGTCGGTCTCGCGCACGCCCCCGTCCATGGTCTCGCCCGCGTAGGGAAGGATGTACTCCACGGACAGGCACTGCTCCGCGTCGTCCGGATCGCCCTGGAGATTGAAGGGTTTCAGCGCCGCCGGCAGGTGGGTCACGAAGAAGGGCAGGTGGCCGAAGTAGCGGCTCAGGGTGGCCTCGGCGTCCCGGTGCAGGTCCTCGCCGAAGGGCATGGACCAGCCGCGGTCGTTGAGGATGGCCAGGGCCTCGCGGTAGGTGACGCGGGGGTGTTCCAGGGTGAGCATGCGGTCCAGGCGGGTCACATGCCGGCCGCCCAGGAGTTCGGCGCCCAGGTCAGCGGCCACGGCCTTGACCAGGTGCTCCTGCAGATCGCACAGGCCGGCCAGGTCCAGGTTCTCCCGCTCGGCCTCGATGAGCTTGAAGGCCGTCAGGTGGCGTTCGTCCACCTTCCACTCCCGGCGCAGCCCCTCGCTTTCGCACCACACGGCGGGAAAGCCCTGGGCGACCATGCTCTCCAGGGCCAGCTGGCCACCCTGCCCGGCAAAGGCCAGGGCGCCAAAGTGGTCCAGGGTGAAGGACGTGTCCATGGCCTCGCAGGAGGTGGCCACCGGGGCCACCGAGGCCACCGGAATCTCGTTGTAGCCCTGCTCATCGAGGAAGCGCCGCACGCGCTGCACGACCCGGTTGTGGATGGCGAGCCGGCGGGCCAGGGGGCGGGGTCGGCCCGGGGCCAGGAAACGGGCGGCTTGGTAGGGGGGCTCCGGCGCGGCGGTCATCATGGTTTGCTCCTTCCGGCGCTCACGGACGCCGATTAAAGGCAAAAAAACTCCCCGTCCACCTATTCAGGCGGCGGGGCGGTTGGTCTCGGCGTGCTTACGATCGGTCACGGTCGCTCCTTGCGGGCTCACTGGCCTCGGTTAAAGGATCGAACCGGAGAATAGCCGACAGCCCCGCGAGTGTCAAGCGCCCGCGGCCCAGGGTTTGCAGATTTCCACTATCAGAGCGCAAATTCATCGTTATTAGCCGTTTCCTGGCCGATTTCCGGCCGGAAAGGGATGATTCCATGCCGGACAGCACCGCCCCGGATCGCCTGGACGTGTCCATCGTCATTCCGGTCTACGACAAGCTGGACTTCACCAAGGCCTGCGTGGCGTCGATCCACGCCGAGCCGTGCCACGCCTCCTGGGAGATCGTCGTGGTGGACAACGGTTCCACCGACGGCACGGTCGAGTGGTTGGCCGCCGAGGAGGCCGCCGGCCGTCTGCGCGTGGTCTCACCGGGACAGAACCTGGGTTTCGCCGCCGGTTGCAACGCGGGGGCGGAGGCGGCGACCGGCCGCCACTTGGTCTTCCTGAACAACGACACCGAAGTCACCGCCGGTTGGCTCGACCCCCTGGTGACGACCCTCGATCGTGATCCCCAGGTCCACGCCGTGGGCGCGCGGCTGCTCTACCCGGACCGGACGATTCAGCACGCCGGCGTGGTGCTGGTGGAATCCCGGCGCAATCTGGGCACGCCCCTGGGCGGCGTCCACGTCCACGAGAAGAAGCCCTGGAACGACCCGGCCGTCCGCCATCCCCAGCGCATGCAGGCGGTGACTGCGGCGTTGATGGCCGTCCGCCCCGAGGTCTTCGCCCGACTCGGTGGCTTCGATACGGCCTACTGGAACGGCAACGAGGACGTGGACTTCTGCCTGCGTCTGGGCGAGACCGGCGGCCTGGTGGTCTACCGGCCCGAGTGCGTGGTCTTCCATCACGAGTCCCAGAGCGGTCCGGAACGCTGGGCGCAGACGCGCCGGAACATCGAGATCTTCACCGAACGCTGGCAGGATCGCGCCCGGCCGGACTACATCGGCGAGACCGACGGTCAGACCTACGACGCAGGCGCCGGCCGCATCGGCATGTACGCATCGCCGTCGATCGCCTGGGACCGTCCCTTCGGGCCGGAGACCGCCAGCGTCGTGGTGCTCACCTGGAACGCCCCGGACTACGTGCGCCGGTGTGCCGAGTCCCTGGTCCGCCACACCGATCCCCGCCACGAGATCCTCTTCGTCGACAACGGTTCCGACCGCGAGACCCTGGACATCCTGGCCGAGTTCGAGTCCGCCCATGATCAAGTGCGGGTGATCCGCAACGGCCGCAACCTGGGCTACCCCGCCGGCAACAACGTGGGCATCGCCGCCGCCCGCGGCGAACACGTCTGCCTGCTCAACAGCGACACGGTGGTGACCGACGGGTGGCTCGAGCGCCTGCTGGCCAAGTTCGCGGACGGGGATGTGGGCCTCGTCGGCGCGGTCACCAACAGCATCGCCGGGGTCCAGAAGCTGCCTGCGGTGGATTACGACCAACGCACCCTCGAAGGCCTCGACGATTTCGCCGGCCGGCGCGTCGCGGCCGAGACGGGCAACACCACGCCCGCGTTCCTGCTCACCGGATTCTGCCTGCTGCTGCACCGCGGCCTCCTGGCGCGCATCGGCGGCCTGGACGAGCGCTTCGGCCAGGGCAACTACGAGGACACCGACTACTGCCTGCGCGCCTTCCTGGCCGGTTGGCGGGCCGTGGCCGCCCAGGACTGCTTCGTCCATCACTTCGGCAGCCGCAGCTTCGCGGCCGGCAACGTGGACTACATGAAGCAGATCGCCGCGCGCTGGGAGATCTTCCGGCGCAAGTGGAACCTGCCGCCCGAGGCCCGCGAGACGGGCGACCTGGAGCTGGAGCGCCTGGTGGTAGAAGGCTTTTCGCCGCTCCTGCACACGGAACCGCTGCCGCCGGCCGACGGCGCAGTGCGGCTGCCTCTGTCCGACTGGGAGATCGAGTCGGGTCTCGAGCGGGGGGAAGGGCTCTTCGCCGCCGGCCGTTTGGCCGAGGCCGAGCAGGTCTTCCGGTCGGTCCTGCGTGAGGATCCCGCATCCGACCGGGCGGCCGGCGACCTGGCCTGCACCCTGTGGCAGGACGATCCCGCGGTGAATCTGCCCGAAGCCGTGTCCCTGCTGGAGGGCGTGCTGGAGCGGGACCCGGACAACGAGGACGCGCGGTGGAATCTGCAGGAGATGCAAGGCGTGGCGGTGGCTGACTGATCAGCCGGACCGCTCAGGGAAGACGTAGCAGAGCGACTTCAGATATGCCTGTCCCTTTGCCCAATCCTCACCTGAAAACTCGATACCGACGCGACATTCACCGCGGATCAATTCCATCATGCGCTCGAAGTCCTTGAGGCGTGCATTGAAAATAATGATGGGACTGTCTCCCGGAGTATCGACGCGATCTTCGGGGAGCTTGCCCTTGCCGTGGAACAAGAGACGTCCCACTTCGACACTCTCCGCGTCGATCAGCTCGAACAGCTTGACGCTGATCACGACCGAATCCTTGCGAGAAGCGCGCAATGTCGCAAGGTGATAGCCATCGACATTTGCCCTGCGGAAACACTGCGCTTCCTGGCTGGGGCCGTCCTCTTCCGGCACAACCTCGCATCTATTCAGTGAATTCATGGAGATCCTCTCATATTCGTCAGCCTGACCCTTATGGGGCGGCTCTTCCCGTGCGTTTGTTTGCTCGAAGCCCTCGTTCGCGTCGTCGATCTCGCCGCCAGCTACGCACAAGCAAGACACAGCTTCGACTTTTGCCAACGACTTCGGCCGGATGCCGGGCCACGAGCACTGCACATCGGGTCGTGATGATGAGGATCCCGATATCGATATCTGGATAGGCTGCGCTAAAAGGCCCCCGGGGACCCAGGCGCATTCCGTTTCCGAATGTCGGGATGCCCATTTTTTGACCTGACGGGACGACCGGTCTACGCGATCTTTCCAGCAAGCCCGAATCCAAGCTCGAAGGAGGACCGCCATGGAATTCCGCAACGACTACGAGGACGCCCGCCGCGCCGCCGCCTACGACGAACTGGAGTTCGGCGGCACCTACCACCTGGCCTTCCGCGATTTGCCCGCCCTGCTGGGCGACCATGTTTCCGGCGCCCGCGCCGCGGACTTCGGTTGCGGCACCGGCCGCACGGCCCGGCTCCTGAAGAGCCTCGGTTTCGACCCGGTGGGCCTGGACATCTCCGCCGAGATGGTGGCTGTGGCCCGGGATCGCGACCCGGGCGGCGACTACCGGGTCATCGCCGACGGCGATTTCTCGTCGATCCCGCCGGGCAGCCGCGACCTGGTCCTGTCCGCCTTCACCTTCGACAACATCCCGGGCCAGGATCGCAAAATCAGCCTCTTCCGTGGCCTGCGCGAGTTGCTGGCTCCGGGCGGCAAGCTCGTCAGCATCGTCTCCACCCCGGAGATCTACCTGCACGAGTGGGTGACCTTCACCACCCGCGACTACCCGGAGAACCGCAACGCTGGGCCCGGGGACGTGGTGCGGATCATCACCACCGACTATTCCGACGGCCGTCCGGTGGATGACATTCTCTGGCCCGATCCCGAATACCGTCAGGTGTACCGGGAGGCGGGGCTGGAGGTGGTGGCCTACGAGTTGCCCCTGGCCCGGGGCGACGAAGAGGAGGACTGGCGGAGCGAGACCGAGGTGGCTCCCTGGGCGATCTACGTGCTGGAGCGCGCCACGGGCTGAGGCCGGGCGGCGAAAAGAAGGAGCCGGGACGCTCCCTGGGGGTGTCCCGGCTCCTCGATATTCCGCGAGCGGCGAACTACTTGTTGGCCAGGATGTCGCGGATCTCGCCCAGCAGCGTCTCTTCCTTGGACGGGGCCGGTGGAGCGGCAGGCTTCGCCTCTTCCTTCTTCTTCATGGAATTCATGCCCTTGATGACCATGAAGATGGCGAAGGCGATGATGACGAAGTCGAAGATGGTCTGGATGAACTTGCCGTAGTTCAGGGTCACCGCAGCGGTCTCGCCCACGGCTTCCTGCAGGGTGAAGGCCAGCTCGCTGAAATCGACCTCGCCCAGCAGCATGCCCAGAGGCGGCATGAGGACGTCCGCCACGAAGGACGAGACGATCTTGCCGAAGGCGGCGCCGATGACGATACCGATGGCCATGTCCATCACGTTGCCACGCATGGCAAATGCCTTGAATTCCTTCATCATGCTCATGTGATCCATCCTCCGTTTCTGACCTTCCGGTCAACGCGGGTCGGGCGACGAGCGGATGGACTACCGGTAGCCCTGGAGGCAACCTTACCCTGCCGCTTCACGCTCTCGTGACATTTGCTTGTCGTGCAGTTGATGATGCGGGACCCCCAGATTCGTCATATCCCGCGCCGAGAATATTCGAATATCGGCGCTCGAGAATCAAGAAGAAAATGTGGACTGAATTAGTACACGATATTAACAAGGCCGGGGAATGATGTTTTACGAATATAATATTATGTAAAACATAAAAATATGCTTGACTAACATAATGCCGCTGCCTATAATGGTGCCATGGCTATCCAAGTGAACCTCGATCTCATGCTGGTGCGGCGCAAGATGACGCTCACCGAACTCTCGGAGCGCATCGGCATCTCCGTGACCAATCTTTCCCTGCTGAAGACGGGGAAGGTCAAGGGCATGCGTTTCTCCACCCTCGACGCCATCTGCCGCGAGCTGGACTGCCAGCCCGGCGACATCCTCGAGCATCTGCCGCTGTCCGTGTGACCGGTGTTGCCGAAGGGAGGCTCTCCATGGCTCTCAAGCTGAATCCGGGCATCGTGACCGCGGCTTTCCTCAACGTGGTTCTGCTCTGCGGTGTACCGATCTTCAAGGACACGGATATCGAGCACTTCCGGCCGCTCCTGGGCATGGCCCTCGTCTTCCCCTGGCTGCTGTACTACGTGATCAGCCGTGTCGTCGCCGCTGTCCGGAAGGATGCCCGGGAGAAACGTGACCGGGATGATCCCGCGGATTTTGTCTAGTCTGCCGAGGGTCTGGCGGCCGCGACGGGTACCCAAGCTCGCACTCGTCGAGATCTAACCCATTGTAAATAATGCTATAACGTGCCGTATTAAAAATGCAGTATTGTTATCCTATTTGCGGTATATTTCACAAGACGTATCCATTGGGGGGATACCCATTCGACACAACTCAACGGAGGGAGATGACCATGCGACGAGCATGTGTCGTGGCCGTGCTGTTCCTTTTGGCGACAGCACCGGCCTTGGCCCAGAACCAGCTGACCGAATCGGTGGTGTCCGGAGGCGGAGCCGAGATGACCGGCAGCCACCGTCTGCGAGGCACCCTGGCCCAGTCGGCGGCGGGACGGACGGTGGGGCTGAACTACGAACTGAAGATCGGCTACTGGCGGAGCTACGGCGAGTCGGTTTCGGCCGCGCCGGACGTTCCGCACCATGTCTGGGATTTCCGGGGGAATCACCCGAATCCCTTCAATCCCATGACCACCATCAGCTTTTCCCTGCCTGCACCGGGTCAGGTCAAGCTCCTGGTCTACAACCTGCGCGGCGAACTGGTGCGAACGCTCGCGAACACGAACTACGAGGCCGGCGCCCACGAGATCGCCTGGAACGGACGGAACGATGCGGGCGCCGAAGTGGCGTCCGGTATCTACTTCGCCCGCCTCGCTTCGGACCACGGCATCCTGACCCGCAAGATGGCGCTGACGCGCTAGGGGAATCGCGGGGGATGCCCCGCCCACACGACTCTGGAGGGAGACCAAGGTGAAGAGAATCACGATCATCCTGCTGCTGTGCCTGGCGTCGGCCGCCGTCGCCCAGGCACCGCGTACCATGAATTTCCAGGGCACGCTGGCCGACGGTGGCGGTACGACCCTGCCCGACGCCAGCTACAACCTGACCTTCCGCCTGTGGGACGCGGACGTCGGCGGCTCGATCCTGTGGACCGAGGCCCGGGTCGTGACCGTGGACGCCGGTATATTCACCGTCGTGCTCGGCGAGACGACGCCGTTGCTGCTGCCCTTCGACCAGCCCTACTGGTTGGGCGTCCAGGTGGGCGGCGACGCCGAGCTCTCGCCCCGTTCGCCCCTGACCGCCATGCCCTACGCCATGAACGTCGCGGACGGCGCCGTGGTGCAGAGTCTCAACGGCCGGGTGGACGACCTGAGCATCGTCGGCGGCGCCAACATCACGGTGAACACCGTGGGCAACGACATCATCATCAACGGAACCGGCGCCCTGACCGACGCCGACTGGAACGTCGTGGGCAACGACATGACGAGCATCCCCGTGGGCAACGTGGGCATCGGCGCGGCGGTACCGATCAGCAAGCTGCAGGTCGTCGGGGACGTGACCGCCGGGGACGACGCCACCGCGGGCGGGTTCCTGGCCGAGACCGGTTTCGGGCCGCAGTCCATCATCGGTGGCGCCTACTTCTCCGCGGGATCCGAGATCCAGTTGCGAGAGGAAACAGGGTTTACGCACTTGTATGCCCAGCCCGACTTCGACGGCACCGGCGGGTTCTTCCAGGTCACGGCCGGCCCCGCCGGACAGGGATTCGTGGTCGACGGCAACTACAACAGTACCGGGAGCGCCCGCATTTCGATGTCCGGAGCCTCATCCGGCGCGTTCTTCCGGACCGATCTGGCCGGTAACGACGCGGTGGTGCTGCCGGTCGACGCCGTCTACGCGAACGAAATCCTCGATGAGCCCGGCGTGGCCAGCAATCTTGCCACTGGCCCCATCAAACTGAGTACGAGTTACGGGGCGCTTGTCAGCCAGACCATCGTCTGCCCCACAGCCGGCTACGTTTATGTGCAGGCAACCGCCGAGGTCGATATCCTCCACACGAATGGAACTTCCTCCTTCTCCACCATGGGAGTCTCGGAGAACGCTACCACCTTGCCCAGCAACCAGGATCAGAGCTTCTATCTACCTTCCAACGCGGTGTCGGGAACCTACCTCACATCACACTCGCCTAGCGGCATGTTCGAAGTCACGGCGGGTGCGCACACCTTCTACCTGGTGGCCAGGTCGAGCAATGCCAGCGTGGACATCGATATCTGGGACATGCAACTCAACTGCATCTTCTTCCCCACCGCCTACGGCGGGGTGACCAGCACGAAGTCGGGCCAGGCGGACGTGGACCAGTTCTCCGGCAAGATCGCACCGGCGCCGGCACCCAGCGCAGCCGATCTCGCGGCCGAGCGGGCCGATTCGGAAGCCTTCGCCCGCGACCGGGTCGATCGGGAACTGGCGGCCATGCGTCGGCAGTTGGAGCAATTGCAGAGCGAAGTCGATCAGATGAACGGGGCGGACGGGAGCCGCTAGCAATCGACTGCGGACAATGAGAGACGCCCCGGGGCAGGTGCTCCGGGGCGTTCTTTTAGGAGCGGACAGGTACTAGCGCACCAATTCGAACCCCTCGACTCCCACATGCACCGAGAACACGAATCCCGCCCGCATGGTCGTGCCGTAGATGGCCTCGTGGTCGAACTCGCCCCGCCCGAAGGCCAGGCTGGCCACCCCGTCGACGCCCTCGCAGATGACCACGATCTCGCCGTTGGAAGGGTCGATGCGCAGGATCTGGTTGGTGTGGTTGGAGGCGGTGTAGACCCGGCCGTGGACGTCCATGGCCAGGCCGTCGTGGCCCTCGCCCGTTGCGGCCAGGAGTTCCGGTGGTCCGGCGGGCCATCCGGACTCGTCCAGGGGGAGCTTCCAGATGCGGTCGTCCCAGACGATGGGGTCGATGCCGTCGAAGATCTGGGCCACGTAGAGGGTGCGGCCGTCTGGGGAGACGACCATGCCGTTGGGGCAGTTGACGGCGTCCGAGAAGAGGGTCAGCTCGCCGGCGGTGGACACGTGCCAGATTTCGTTGGTCGAGTCGTCCGAGACGAGGAACGAGCCGTCGGGCCGCACGACGATGAAGTTGGGATCGGTGATGCCCTTCTTCACCAGCCGCGTGCGCTTGCCCTCGGGGGTGACGCGCCAGACGATGCCGTCGCGGCGGGGATTGCCGTTGAAGGCGCTGGTCCGGCCGAAGTCGGCGAAGAGGATGTCTCGCTCGCCGATGGCCGCCAGGCCGAGGTTGGAGAAATAGGTGCCGAGGCGTTCGACCGAGCCGTCCAGCGCCACCCGCCACAGGGCTTTGTCGCCGCTCACGTAGAGGTCGCCCTGGCCGTTGAAGGCGATACCCTCGCAGCGGGCGAACTCGTCGGCCACGAGGGTGTCCACCGGGGCGGGGAAGGCGACCGGCTCGGGGATGTCCGGGATCGGGGGGCCGGAGGAGGCGCAGGCCGTCAACATCACGAACAGGGGCAGGGCGCAGACGAATCGGATCACGACCGGACCTCCGGAAGGGTGCGAGTGGGGGCCGTGTCCTCTACGGTCGCCGGAAGAAATGGTTGTGGCCGGCCCGCCTACTGGAACGGATTCGTGGCGAACACCGAGAACTCGGGGATGAAGCCCCGGTCGTCGATCTCCAGGGCTCCTACCACCGCGTCGGCGATCTCGCGGGGGCGCAGCTTCCAATCCTTCAGTTCCTGCTCGTGACCCACCTTGCCGAAGAAGGGCGTCTGCACCTCGCTGGGGTTGACCAGCATGACCCGCACGTTGTGGGGACGCAACTCGGCGCGCCAGCACTCGGTCATGCCGCGCAGGGCGAACTTGGAGCCGGAGTAAGCGCTGCTTGTCTTGCCGCCGGCGAGCCCGCTGGTGGAGGAGACGTTGACGATGCAGCCCTTGTTCTGGGTCACGAAGCGGCGGGCGGCGGCCCGGCCCATGAGCATGGCGCCGGTGACGTTCACGGCGAAGACCCGTTCGAAGGCGGCCTGGTCCAGTTCGATCAGGGGGGCGAAGTAGCCGATGCCGGCGTTGTTCACGAGGATGTCGAGGCCGCCGAACTCCTTTTCGACCGTGGCTACGGCGCGCTCGGCGTCGTCCGCGTCGGCCACGTCGCCGGCGATGGCCAGGGCGCCGATCTCCGCGGCGGCGACGGCCAGTTTCTGTTCGTCGCGGGCCATGATCGCTACCTGGGCGCCTTTGGCGATCAACGCCGTGGCGATGCCCTTGCCGATGCCTTCGCTGCCGCCGGTGACGAGGGCGCGTGCTCCTGACAGATCCATGTGCTGCTCCCGGGTCGGATGAGAAAGAGGGAGGCCTTGGCGGCCTCCCTCCATGCTAGTTCCGCAGCGCGGAGCCGCAACTCAGCGAACGATGCGGTAGTAGATCATCTCCATGGGATCCGCCTCCTCGCCCTCTTCCTCCACCGCGGCACCGCCGCCGCCGAACATGGTGGCGGTGGCGTCCACGTAACCCTTGATGACCATGGCGCGGTCCTCGCCCAGGATGAAGATGCCGTCCTCGGTGCCGTCACCCTCGCATACGGCCTGCACCTGGTGGTCGAACTTCCCGTCCGGGGTGAAGACGTCGTAGGTGGCGAACACGCCCTCGGGCTGATCGACGGTGCCGTCGCTGGGCAGGATCCACAGGTTGCCCGCCCCGTCGACCTGCACGCCGCGGTTCAGCCAGTTGATGTCAGGCTCGGTGTCGGACAGTTCCAGTTCCACGGGGAAGGGCACCTGGGCGAAGGCCGCCTCCAGCAGGCCCCGCAGCCAGGCCGTGCTGTCGGCCGTGCGCTTGACGGTGGTGTACTCGCGCTCGATGACCCGCTCGAGGGTGAGGTCGGGCGCCCAGACGTTGATGCGGTAGGCGTTGCGCTCGGCGGACGAGTAGATGCGGCCGTCCGGTCCGACGGCGCTCGACCAGATGAACGCGGGCAGGTTCTCCACCTCGCGGTAGGTGAAATTGGTGAAATCCCAGTGAGCGTTCATGGTGATCAGGGGCTCGTTGACCCGGTGCTCATCGTTGAGCGTCGACAGGTAGAGGACGCGGTTCTGGGAGGCGGGAGTGTCGCCGGGCTTGATCTCCACGCTGGCGATCAGGAACGTACCTCCGCGCTGCTCGGCCATGTTCATGGCCACGAAGCCGCCATCGGCAGCGTCGCCCAGGCGGGGCTCGATGGAGGGCAGGGGATTTCCGTCCGCGTCCACCCGCACGATCTTGCCGGGGAATTCCTGCACGAGGCCCACGCTGCCGTCGGGCATGATGACCATGTCCCGCGGCTGGCGGATCTCGCCCGGGCCGTCGCCCTGGCGGAAGAGGGTCTTCACCAGGGTGCCCTCCTCGTCGTAGACGAAGACCTGGCAGAGCTGGACGTCCATGACGTAGACCAGACCGTCGGGGCCCATCTCGGCGAGGGTGACGAGGCCGAAGAAATTCTCCTCGTCGTCGGCGCCACCCACGCGCCACAGCTCTTCCATCTCGATTTGCTTCACGCCGTGGGCCGGTTCGGCGCCGTTCTTCACGACAACCGGCTCGGCGAGGGCGGTGCCGGCGGCCAGGACCAGGATCAGGATCAGATTGAGTGTGCGCATGGGCATGCCTCCACGTCGGGGGTGAGCGGGTTGTCCCGCCGCACCCAGACGCAGAAACGTCCGGTAGGGTTGCAATCCCTGTTCAGCCGCAGCAGCCGAATTGGGTCAGGTCGATGCGGCCGGAGGACCGGACACTCACACCCTCGTCCTCGAGCAGGACCGCCTGGAGCCACTCTCCATCGGGCCCCCGGGGGGTGCGGATGCGGCCGCCGGTGCCGACCACCCGGTACCAGGGCACGGCGCTGCGTTCGGGCAGGGAAGCCAGGGCTTTGCCCACCAGGCGTGCACGTCCCGGCAGGCCCGCGGCGCCGGCAATCTGTCCGTAAGTGGCGACGCGACCGAGCGGAATCGTGGCCACAACGGCGTAAATGGCTTCATAACGCCAGATATCGGTCATGGATAGACCTCGTCTAAGCAATGAGTCCCATCGAGTCGCAGTGAACCGAGTCGCGGTGGGCCGTCCGGTTGGCTGGAACCGGGCCCGCGTGGGGCGCGGGGCCGGGCGGCTGGGGCAAGATAGCCGGTCGGCTCCTCCATGACGCACCCGCCGCCCGATTGTTTCACGCCGATACGTCGTTTTTTTGTGCAACGCGAGTTTCCGGATGCCGTATACTCCGCCATCACGCCAACCGGAGGTGCCTGACGATGGTGAACATCAATCCTGCCAGGGTGAGCGGCTAGACCGTAACCCGCCTCCATCATCCCGAACAACCTGGATCGAGAGTTCCACGGACGCCGCCGAGGCGTCGTGCCGTCACCGTCGTCAGGAGTCCGCACCATGTCTGAAACCAGGAGCGTAGCCCGCCGCACGGGCCTCTTCGCCACCGTCCGCGAATCCCTCGCCGGCGGCGAACGCGATTACACTACCGAGACCATCGGCCGGGCGGTGACCCTGCTGGCCATCCCCATGGTCCTCGAGATGCTCATGGAATCGGTCTTCGCCGTGGTCGATGTCTACTTCGTCGCCCGCCTGGGCGTGGATGCGGTGGCGGCCGTAGGCCAGACCGAGGCCATGGTCTCCATCATCTATGCCGTAGCCGTGGGCCTGAGCATGTCGACCACGGCCATGGTCGCCCGGCGGATCGGCGAGAAGAACCGGGAAGGGGCGTCCGACGCCACGGTCCAGGCCATGGGCCTGGGCGTCATCGTCGCCGCGTGCATTGCCGTGCCCGGCGCGATCTTCGCTCCGGACCTGCTGCGTCTCATGGGCGGTTCGACGGAGCTGGTGACCGGCGGCCAGGGCTACACCCGCATGATGCTCGGCGGCAACGTGACCATTGTGCTGCTCTTCCTGTTGAATGCGGTCTTCCGCGGCGCCGGCGACGCGGCCCTGGCCATGCGCGTCCTGTGGCTGGCCAACGGCATCAACATCGTCCTGGACCCGTGTCTGATCTTCGGCTGGGGACCGTTCCCCGAGCTGGGCCTCACCGGCGCCGCCGTGGCCACGAACATCGGTCGCGGCGTTGGCGTGTGTTTCCAGCTGGTGCTGCTCTTCCGGGGCCGGGGTACGGTGAAGTTGGGCCGTGGGCACCTGCGCCTGCGCGGAGCGGTCATGTTGCGCCTCATGCGCGTCTCCATGGGCGGCATCGGCCAGTTCCTCATCTCCACGTCGAGTTGGGTCGTGCTCGTGCGCCTGGTGAGCGGCTTCGGCGCCGTGGCCGTGGCGGGCTACACCATCGCCATCCGCATCTTCGTGGTGGCGCTCATGCCGGCCTGGGGAATCGCCAATGCCGCGCCGACCCTGGTGGGCCAGAATCTGGGGGCAGGACGGCCGGACCGGGCCGAGGCCTCGGTGTGGCGCGTGGGCGTCTACAACGCGGTCTTCCTGGTGCTGGTGGCGATCGTGTTCATCACCTGGGCCGGACGACTCGTAGGGATCTTCACCGACGACCCGGACGTGATCGCCGCGGGCCGCACCTGTCTGCGGACCATCTCCTACGGCTACGGCGCGTACGCTTTCGGCATGGTCATGATCCAGGCCTTCAACGGGGCCGGGGACACGCGGACCCCCACGGTCATCAACTTCTTCTGCTACTGGTGTTTCCAGATTCCGCTGGCCTGGCTGCTGTCCTACCGGGCGGGGCTGGAGTCCACGGGCGTGTTCGTGGCCATCCTGGCGGCCGAGGTGGTCATGACCGTGGCCGGGGTGCTCGTCTTCCGGCGCGGCGGCTGGAAGACGCAGGAGATCTAGGAAGGCAACGGCCGGAAGATCCACGTTTCGTGATCTACCATGTGTAGCGGTCGCCAAGGTACGAGATCCGACCTCCGAAGCCGGTGCCGGCCGAAAGTAGGTGCCGGCGGGAGGTCGGATTCGTAATTCGTGTTAGTTTGTGCGTATAGATCAACACATCAGATTTCTACATCCATTGTGGGCGTTGCCCGATCGCATCGGAAGTTCTTCCTCGTCATATCATTGAGTCTCGAATTCCCCGGAGGTTTCGCCATGAGAAGAACTCCACGCGCTGTCGTCGCGCATGTCGGTCTGCCGCTCGTCCTGCTTGCGCTATGGAGCACTGCGGTTTGCGCGCAGTCCCTCAGCGCCTGGTTGGGTGTGGGTCGTCCGGACACCAGCGACGGTGTCTTCGAAGGTACGTTGACGGACATCACGCCGGGATCGGGGGAATGGGGAAATTTCCTCTTCCTCGACTATGAAGCGGCGGATCCGGCCATCACGCTCGCGGATGTTCGTGTCGACTTCGGTCCATCCGTCGACGCGGATCTGGAGAGCCGGGGCGCCGTCTTCGCCGACAATCTCGACGGCGCCGCCATCAGCAACGAGAATGTCGCCAACAACGTGTACACGGGCGAATTCGTCGGATTCGACGACGATGTGGATCTCTTCTTCATCGGTTTCGACTTCGACAAGCGGAGTTACTCCGGCGGCGGCACGCCCTTGGGTGCCGATTACGTGAACGCCACCATCGTCGCGACGCTCAGCAACGGTGTCGAACTCACAGGCACCTTCGATGTGGTGGACTTCTTCATCGCGGTGGCCCAGATCGGTGTACCGGGTGGTGGCGATATCGATGTCTGGATCCGGGATTGCGCGGCTGATGTCGGCGACGTTCCGTCCAATGGTGTCTGTCCCCAGTGGTACACGAGCCCGGACATCTTCATCGACAACAATCTGGACGGCCTGCTCGATGCCCCGGTCTACGGAGAGGACAACATCCTGCGAGCCCTGGTTCGCAATCGGGGTTCGGGCTTCGCCCAGGACGTCACCGTCGATTTCTATTACCGCAACAACAATACCGGCCTAGTGTTTCCCGACGGCGCCACGCTCATCGGCAGCACCAGCGTGGATGTTCCTCCCAACGGCCTGGCCCTGTGTTCGGTGGACTGGCTCGGTCTGGCCGAAGCTCCGTCGTCCGGACATTGGTGCATCGGTGTCGTCCTGACCCACGGGGAGGATCCACCCATCACTCCGCCTGTCATTCCGTACGAGGACAACAATGTGGGCATCGCCAATATCTGGTTCATCGCCGGCCGTGCAGGCGAACGGATGAGCCTGAGTTTCGATGCCGGTACGGGCGGCAGATCAGGCTTCGGGCTGGCGCCGTGGCCACGCCAGTTCCGGTTAGCGATCGTCGATTCGCTTCCGGACGGTTGGCGCTGGGAGTTGGAGGGCGCTGCCGCCGATACGCCGTTCGCGCTCAAACTCGGCGAGGTGCGGCCGGTCACGTTGACGGTGGAGCCTCCCGCGGATGCAGCGCCGCACACCGGTGGTGTGGTCGAGGTGCGGCAGGTGGACGTGATCACCGGCCGGGTGGTCGGCGGCGTCACCTACAACGTCTACGAGGATCACCGTCCGCCGGAGCCGGTGAAGGGTGTATTCGCGGAGTTGAGTTCACGAGGACTCGTGCTCAACTGGGACCCGGTCTTGCGAGAAGCCGGGACGGGACTTCCGGAAAGATTGGCGTACTATGAGGTCGCGGTCGACGGCAAGGCCGTCGGGAAGGCTTTCAGGGATGCGGATCCGGCGCGACCGGGATTCCAATGGCGACCGCGCGTGGACGCGGCCGAGGACGCGCGTTACACCATCGTCGCCGTGGACGAAGGCGGTAACAGGTCGGAGCGATCGGAGGCCGTGGGCCGTCCTATCGTGGACCGCGAATGCCCGTTGTTGAACTGGCTGGTCTGGGTCCTTATCGTGCTGATCGTCCTCCTGATTCTCATTTGCTTGCGGCGGCGATGACGTCCCGGTGCGAGCGGCCAGGACGTTCAAGGATCATGGGTGGATGCGAGCGGCCCCGGGATCAGATGATCCCGGGGCCGCTTCTCGTCACCGGCGGATTAGGTCACTTCAGCAGGGTCATCTTCCGCGTCTCGACCGTGTCAACGCTCTTCAGCTGGCAGAACTAGATGCCGCTGGGACGGTCCACGGCGTGCCAGGTGATGGCGTGGAAGCCGCTGGTCAACGTGCCGGCGACCGGCGTGTCGGCCAGATGGCCGCGGGCGTTGTAGATCCGCACCAGGACCTCGGAGTCCTTGGCCAGGTTGAACTCGATCACCGTCATGGGATTGAACGGGTTCGGGTTGTTCCGGAAGGCGAGGACCGGGGAGGCGATCTCGCCGCCGCGGAACACGTCGCCGCTCTCGCAGGCCTTGGTCACGGCGTTGGCGCCCGCGTCGTAGCCCAGCGAAGCATGGGTGACGCCGGTGACCTCGAAGCAGAACTCGTTGGTTCCCGTGTACTTCTTGCCGGTCCGGATGGCCACCGTGCCGCCGGTGCCGGTCACGCCGCTGGCGGATACGGTGGCATCGCCGGTGAAGACCCCGGATACGGTGGCGCCGGAGACGGCGGCCCCGCCGTCGTTCACGATGGTGACCAAGGCGTTGCCGTAGTACTTGCGACCGCTCTGGGTGCGGGTAACGACAATGTCCGCCATATGCATGTCACTGCCGCCGGTGCCCGGCTCGGTGACGTTGATGCAGCTGCTGCGGGACGGCGTATCGAAGCCGTCGATGTTGGCGGGCCGGATGTTGAAGGTGGTGGTCGAGTCGATGGACGTGGCTTCCTTCATCCGGGAGGCCTGGCGGCTGCCGTAGCGCGCCGACGACCACTTGCTATTGTAGGTGCGGTCGATGCCGGCCAGGGTGAAGCTGAATCCCGTGCCCTGGTAGGCGGCGTTCAGCACGTCCATCTGGTCGTAGATCTGGGTGTCGGATACATCGCAGGAGCCGTCATCCATGGCGACCACGAGGATGGACACGGGGATGACCACGACGGCCTTCTCAGCCAAACGGGTTTACCCGCCGGCCCGCTGCCAGGCGTCCACTTCGCATCCTTTTCCTGGGACTATCGGGCAGGACCCTGGTTGAGTGCCGCCCCCGGATCGACTATCTTGATCCCTTCCTGTCGACGCTGTCCGCTTCACCGGGAGAACTGGCCCATGGCCGAACACATGATCTCCGCCCTGCTCGCCGGCGGCACCGCCACCGGCACCGAAGTCACCGTCAAGGGCTGGGTCCGCACACGCCGCGATTCCAAGGCGGGCCTGAGCTTCGTCCAGGTCCACGACGGCTCCTGCTTCGCGCCCATCCAGGTGGTGGCCCAGAGTTCGCTGCCCAATTACGAGGACGAGGTCGTGAAGCTGAGCGCCGGCTGCGCCGTGATCTGCACGGGCGAACTGGTGGAGAGCCAGGGCAAGGGGCAGTCGGTGGAGATCCAGGCGACCGTCATCGAGGTCGTCGGCTGGGTGGACGAACCCGAGACCTACCCCATGCAGCCCAAGCGGCACACCATGGAATACCTGCGCGAGGTGGCGCACCTCAGGCCCCGCACCAACGTCATCGGCGCCGCCACCCGCGTCAGGAACTGCCTGGCCCAGGCCACCCACCGCTTCTTCCACGAGCGGGGCTTCTACTGGATCCACACGCCCATCATCACCGCCAGCGACGCCGAGGGTGCCGGCGAACTCTTCCGGGTCTCGACCCTCGACCTGGCCAACCTGCCGCGCACCGACGCGGGGGACGTGGACTTCGGCGAGGACTTTTTCGGCCGCGAGTCCTTCCTCACCGTGTCGGGCCAGCTCTCGGTGGAGTCCTATTGCCTGGCCATGCGCAACGTCTACACCTTCGGCCCCACCTTTCGGGCCGAGAACAGCAACACGAGCAGGCACCTGTCCGAGTTCTGGATGATCGAACCGGAGATCGCCTTCGCCGATCTGGCCGCCGACGCGGACCTGGCCGAGGACTATCTGCGGTACATCTTCAAGGCGGTCCTGGACGAGCGTGCCGACGACATGGCCTTCTGCGCCAAGTTCGTGGAGAAGACCGCCGTCGAGCGTCTTGAGCGCTTCGTCACCAGCAGCTTCGAGCGCATGGACTACGCCGACGCCATCAAGGCCCTGGAGAAGGCGAAGAAGAAATTCGAATTCCCGGTGAGCTGGGGCATGGACCTCCAGTCCGAGCACGAGCGCTATCTCTGCGAGGACCTGTGCGACCGGCCGGTGGTGGTCATGAACTACCCCAAGGACATCAAGGCCTTCTACATGCGCCTGAATGATGACGAGAAGACGGTCGCCGCCATGGACGTGCTCGCCCCGGGCATCGGCGAGATCATCGGCGGCAGCCAGCGCGAGGAGCGCCTGGACGTGCTGGACGCGCGCATCCAGGAGATGGGCCTGCCCAAGGAAACCTACTGGTGGTACCGCGACCTGCGCCGCTACGGCACCGTGCCCCACGCGGGCTTCGGACTGGGCTTCGAGCGGGCCGTGAACTACACAACGGGCATCGCCAACATCCGGGACGTGATCCCCTTCCCGCGGACGCCCAAGTCCGCTGAATTCTAGAACTGCTGAGTTCCAGGAGAAACGCACATGGAGTGGACCAAAGGCCCCTACCGCATCAGCGACGACCAGTCCGAGCTGGACCTGTTCTTCATAGCTTCGGCCCTACAGCGATCCTACTGGGCCGCCGATCGGCCGCGGGAGATCGTCGAGCAGTCCATCCGCAATTCCCTCTGCTTCGGCCTCTACCAGGGCGACCGCCAACTCGGCTTCGCCCGCGTGGTGACCGACAAGTGCACCTTCGCCTGGATCTGCGACGTGGTCGTGGACGAGGACCAGCGTGGCGCCGGCCTGGGCAAGTGGCTCATGGAGGTCCTGGAGGAGCACCCGGACGTGAGCGGTGTCGGCCAGCAGTTGTTGCGCACCCGCGACGCCCACGGGTTGTACGAGCAGTTCGGATACGCCGTGTGTGACGCCATGGCCAAGCGGCCCAAGGGGGAGCCGGACCTGTTCTAGGCCGACCCTGGAGACACGACGGCCCGGTCTCCCGAGTGGGGCCGGGCCGTCGTTCTTCCTGCAGTTCGCGCCGTTACTCGCAGCTGGCGACGGCCGCCTCGCGCGTCTCGTGGACCTCGAAGATCTTCTCGAGCTGAGAGATGTAGAAGATGCTCAGCACGCGCTCCTTCACGGCGCAGATCTTCAGACAGCCGTCGGCGGCCTTCACCGAGTGGTAGCCGGAGATGAGGATGCCCAGGCCCGTGGAGTTGATCCAGGGCACCCCGGCGAAGTCGAGCACGATGTTCTTGTGCCCTGCCTCGAGGATCTCCTTGATCTCATCCTTGAACTTGTCGTGGCTGGGGCCGCCCATGATCTTGCCGGACACTTCCAGCACCATGATGTCGCCGCTCGGGACACGTTTCATCTTCATCGGGGGACTCTCTTTCCGCGGCCTGTGCCGCGCGGGCTACACCAAGGCGCTGTAGAGGCGCCGCTTGATCTTCTTGGTGGGTGTCTTCTCGAATTCTTCGTAAAGGACCTTCAAGCGTGCCACCTGGCTGTAGCCCGGCAGGCGCTGGTTCAGCTCCTTGCGATTCTCTTCCATGCGTTCCTCGACCTGCAGGCCGCGCAGGCAGGCGCGGTCCACCGACTCCAGGTCGGGGTAGACCAGGGCCACGAGCTTGCCGTCCTGCTCGAGGATCAACGACTCCTCCACGCAGGGCATGTTGTTGAGCTGGGACTCGATCTCTTCCGGGTAGACGTTCTGCCCCGAGGCGGTGAGGATCATGTTCTTGGAGCGGCCGGTCAGATAGAGGTAGCCTTCCTCGTCCAGGCGGCCGATGTCGCCCGTGTGGAGCCAGCCGTCGGCGTCGATGGTCTCGCTGGTGGCCTCCTCGTCCTGGTAGTAGCCGTCCATGCGGTTCTCGCCCCGCACCAGCACCTCGCCCACGCCGGTTTCCGGGTCCGGGTCGCTGATGCGGCACTCCAGGTAGGGGATGATCTTGCCCACGCTGCCGTTGGGCGGATTGCCGGCGTTCACCGTGTAGCTGATGAGCGGTCCGAACTCGGTCATGCCGTAGCCGCAGGTGATGTTCAGCCCGATCTCGCGGAAGAAGCCCTCGATGTCCCGGTTCAGGGCCGCGCCGCCGATGACCAGTTCCTTGTAGTTGCCGCCGAAGACCTCGTAGATCTGGTCGCGGATCTTGCGCTGGATCACGTTCTTCAGTCCCGGCACCTTGAGCATGACCTGCATCTTCTTCGTCTCGAGGACAGGCTTGATGCGGTTGCGGTAGATCTTCTCGATGATCAGGGGTACGGACATGACCACCACCGGCTTCATGTCCTGGAAGCAGGCCACCAGCACCTTGGGCGTGGGGATCTTCTCGATGAAGGTGATGTGGCAGCCCGAGATGAAGGGCGACAGATAGTCGAAGGCGCAGCCGAAGGCGTGGGCCAAGGGCAGGAAGGAGACGATGTTGTCGCCCGGGTTCAACTCCACGCACTCGGTGAAGTACGCCACGTTGGCCATGAGCGAATTGTGGCTGAGCATGACGCCCTTGGAGAAACCCGTGGTGCCGGAGGTGTAGACGATGGCCGCCAGACGGTCGTTCTCGATGCGATCGAAGACGACGCCGCCCCGGTTCAGGCGCGAGGCGAACTGCTCCACGTAGGCCGTGCCCGAGCGGCCGACGATCTCCTTCAGCTTCTCGTCCCTGCTCCAGAAGAGTCTGAAGTCGGCCAGCCGGAAGATGCCCTTGACCGAGGGCATCTTCTCCTCGGTGAGGCGGTCGTGGATGGCGTCGGCCACGAAGAGCAGCTTGGCTTCGCTGTGGCGGACGATGTGCTCGATCTCAGCGCTGGTGAAATCCGGCAGGATGGGCACGATGACGGCGCCGTAGGTGATCGCCGCCAGGTAGGTGACGGCCCAGTTGGACGAGTTCCTGCCCACCACGGCGATGCGGTCGCCCCGTTCGATGCCCTGTTCGGAGAAGATGTTGTGCAGCTTGTAGATACGGTGCGCGGCCTCGCCGTAGGTGAGGGTCTCTCCGTCCAGATCGCTGAAGCACTTCACCTCCCAGTGGTCGCGCAGGGAGGCAGCGATGGTTTCGACAAAATTCTGACTGAGCATGGTAATCCCGACCCTTGTCCGTGGAAGTGACGACTGGCGCATGATACCCCTTTCGGCCCCGGGGGACAAGCGGTGCCGAAGAGTGGGGGTCTTGCCCGGGGATCCCGCCAGTCCGTATGCTGAGAACGGTGCGGTCGCGACCAGCCGTGCCCTGCTCCGTTCTGCCAGCCGTCGAGGGGGATGATTATGCCGAGGATATACCGGTTCCTTCTGTTCCTGTCCGTCGTCCTGTTACACGGTGTTACCCACGCCTGGGAGGTGCCGGAGCACTGGGCCGAACTGGGGACCGTGGGGGAGTGGCGGCACCGCGACGACCAGATCTACCGCAGCCAGGGCAACGCGCCCTTCGTGAACCGGTCCCAGGACAGAGTCGACCTGCGCAAGGTCTACGCCGAGACGTGG
This sequence comes from bacterium, assembly GCA_024231905.1. Classification (GTDB taxonomy): domain Bacteria; phylum Krumholzibacteriota; class Krumholzibacteriia; order LZORAL124-64-63; family LZORAL124-64-63; genus JAAEQC01. Next base: position 178,948 of record JAAEQC010000199.1, read on the forward strand.
ACCTACCTGGGTTCCCTGGACGAGATCTCCCTGGCGGATTTCCTGGCCCTGGACGAGGCCGGGCAGCAGCAGCGCATCGACGCGGCCCGGCGCCATCGGACCTACGTGCTGCGCTTCCGTGATCGCATGGACGAATTCGTCAACCAGGTACGGTCCAATCTCGACCCCACCTGGGGTCTGGATGTGGCCGACGTGACGGCCGTGGGCGAGTGTCTCAAGCACCTGCGGGCGGCCGTGGCCATGGATCCGGCCAACGCCCACGCCTGGCACCTCTACGCCATGTTCGCCGGAATCGCCGGCGACACGGATCGCGCCCTGGACGCCCTGGCAGGAGCCGAGGCGGCCTTGGACCAGGTGCCCGCCGGGGAATTGACAGGCATGCGCGCCGCCGTGGCCCTGAACCGGGCGTGGACGCTTCGAAACCAGGGCGCCATGACCCGTGCCCTGGCGGCCCTGGACGAGGCCGCCGCTCACGGCGCTTCCGGGCGGGAAGCGGTCCTGCTGCGCGGACTCCTGGCGGCCCAGACCGGGGACATCCAGACCGCCGTCGAGCAGGCGAGCCGGCTACGCGACACCGAGATCAAGGTCTTCCCATCCCGGCTCCAGGACCCGGGTCTGTGGGGCCCCGCCCGTACGAACATGGGCGCCTGGCGCACCGTCGACTCCGATTATCTGCAGACCTGGATCATGGCCCAGGTCTGGCTCGCGGAGGGCGAGGTCGACATGGCGCGCAAGGCCTTGCACAGGTATGCGGAGAAGAACTTCTATCCCTTCGCCTGGCGATTCTGGAACGACGCCGGTCGCATATACGAGGTCACCGGCCGTCCCGAACTGGCGCGCGAGGCCTGGACGAATGCCCGCGTCTGGGCGCCCTACGCACCGTTCTTCCCGGTGAAGAGCTACGGTACGGATGTGAGTCGCTTGACCGGTCGCCCGGGTGTGCACGCGGTGCACATGGCCTACGACCGGTTCTATCGGGGAGGCCACCGGCTCGTTCGCGGCGCCTTGCTGGCCCATGGGGTGTCCAGGGCCAAGGACGAGATGAAGCGCCTCGAACTGGCGGGCCGGGCCATGGACGAACTGGCGACCTGCCGCGATGCCGGCACCTACCCGGCCCAGGCCTCCCTGCTCCTGGGAGCGGTCTACAACCATATGGGCGACGTGCAGTCGGCGGTCCTGGAGGTGGAGCGGGCGCTGGATATCATCGAGACCGAGGGTGACACCCCGGGGCATGCCGCCCTCCTCGAGGAGTTGGCCCAGGTGCGCGCCAATCGTTCGGCCACGGGAGTCGAGGCATTCTACAGCCAGAGCGGCACCGCCCGTTCGCGGTGGGATCCCGTGATCGATCCGGAAGCCGAGCGCGCCGCCCTGCAGGCCGCCTACGAGGCCGAGGCGGTCGACGCCAACCGCCGGGCCCTGGCTCGCTACCTGGTCCGCCACGATGAGGCCGAGACCGGCCGTGACCTGGTCGGCGAACACGCAGCCGAACACGCTGAGGACATGGCGATCCTCCTGGAAGCCGAACGCAATCTGGGCGAGACCGCCCAGGCCCAGGCCCTGGTGGCCGGGCTGCGCGCCGGCGACGATCCCTTCGCCGACGCGGAGGTGTGGACCCTGGCCGGATTCATCTGCCTGGACGCCGGTCTGGCGGCCGAAGCGCGGGTCGCCCTGGAGCGGGCCCTCGAGCTGGATCCGGGCAACCACGCGTTGCGGACGCAGATGCGGTTGTTGGGCTGACGCCGTCCGCGGCTGCGGGGCCGGCGCACCCTACACTGGTGCGCGCGGCCGGCGGTTGGTACAATGGGGACCGATACGACCCTTAATCTGGGCGAAAGGTCCCCACCGTGTGCCTCGGCATCCCCGGCAAGATCACCGACCTGCTCGCGGGCGGCCTCCTGCGCATGGGGACCGTGGATTTCGAGGGCGTCAGCCAGGAAGTGTGCCTGTCCTACGTGCCCGAGGCGGGCCCCGGCGACTACGTCCTGGTCCACGCGGGCTTCGCCCTGGCCGAACTCGACGAGGACGAAGCCCGCGAGACCCTGGCCGCCCTCCATCGCTTGGCCGAACTCCAGCAGTTGAGCGACGAGGAGCTGGCGAACTACGAACCGGACGGGGCGGGGGAGACCCCATGAACCCCTTCGTACGTCGCGCCTTGGTTGCGCTCCCGGAGGCGGTGCCGTGGGCGGGCCGCCTCGCTGTGATTGATCTTGGCCGAAGTGGCGGAGATTACTTGAGCATCACCATGCGCCTGACCGCCGTATCGCCGTCACTGATCACCCGGGCGAAGTAGACTCCGGCGGCGGCGAGAGGACCGTCGTCGCCACGGCCCTCCCAGGTCACGACGTGTCGTCCGTGGGAGCGGCTCTCGTCCAGGAGGGTTGCCACGACACGGCCGGCCAGATCATGCACGACCACGACCATCCGACCGTTGCGCGCCTCGCCCGTCTGCGGCACGTTGGAGACCGTGGTGCCGGTGGCCAGCAGGTAGTCTTCCATCTCCCCGAAATCGTACACGCCGTCGCCTGTCCAGTTCTGCGGCAGGTTCGTTTTCGTGATGGTGAAGCGGAACCAGACCAGCTTGTTGCCCGTGACGATCGTGAAGTCCGGTGGCGAGAGCAGGGATAGCGGTCCGCTGAATCCGTCGGGAACCACGAAGTTCTCCAACACGCGCTCGCTGCCGATCATGCCGATGCCACAGGCGGCCGAAGCACCTCCCCAGGTGCCGTCGTCGCCCCAATCGGCCAGAACGTCGACTAAAGCATCCTCGCCCAGGCTGTTGTTCACGACGATATCGATGTCGGATCCCCAGACAGCTGTCGTGCAGGAAGGGCCGAGAGGCTGGCCGCTGCTGTTCGCACAGAGCACGAGTCCACCATGGGATGTGAGGGTGTAGGGACCCGCCAGCATGAGGTCGGCCCCGCGGCCGGTGCGATCAGCGGTGTTCATCAACGTAGGCAGGAGAGGTCTTCAGAGTTCACACAGCGGAGGTGATCCGCTCTCGTCGGCGAGCAGCTCGGCGATGCTCGACTGGGCGAAGGCGGACTCGACCTGGGCCATGGCGTCGTCGAGGCGCCGGTGCAGGGGGCACAGGTTCATGCCGTGGCTTTCCAGCTCGAGGGGGCAGGTCCGGATGCGTTGCACGGGTTCCACGGCGTTGACCACGTCCAGGACCGAGATCTCCTCCGGTGCCCGGGCCAGACGGAATCCGCCGCCGCGCCCGGGGGTGGAGACGACCAGTTCGGCGCGGGCCAATTTCTGCAGGACCTTGGACAGGTAGCCCGCCGGCACCCGCGCAGCCTGGGATATCTGCTTCGTCCCCACATGTTCGTCCGGATGGGAACCGAGCCAGATCACGGCCCGGAGCGCGTATTCTGCGGTTTGCGAGATCATCACGTCATGCACCTCCGTGATCAGTATGGATAAATTAGACATTGACGTCCAGGTATAATATACTACTTTAAATCAAACCTGGAGGTACAGGTTTAAATTTAAGTCAAAAAGGCTGGGAGGAAATAACATGTCCGTCACCCCGGAAACGACTGTGGGCCAGCTGGCCGCCGAGCGCCTGGGCCGGATCAGGGTCTTCGAGAGTTTCGGCATCGACTACTGCTGCGGGGGCCAGGCTACCCTGGTCGAGGCCGCCCGCCAGGCCGGTTGCGACGTGGAAGCCGTGATGGCCAAGCTTGCCGCCCACGACGAGGAAGCGGTGGATCATCCCCGCGAACGGGTGGACTGGCGTGAGCAGACTCTCACGGCCCTCACCGACCACGTCGTCGCGACTCACCACGAGTTCATGAAGAGTACGTTGCCGGAGCTTGGTGCCCTCATGGCGAAGGTCCTGAACGCACATGGGCCCAACCATCCGGAACTGGCCGAGGTGGCGCAGGTCTACGGGGACCTGCGGGCGGAGATCGAGGACCACCTGGGCAAGGAGGAGCAGATCCTGTTCCCGCTGATCCAGAAGATGGAATCCACGCGGACGGCGGGCAACGCCCACTGCGGCACCGTCAACAACCCCATCCGGGTGATGGAGCACGAACACGACAACGCGGGGGAGGCCCTGCGCCGGCTCCGCGAACTCACTGGCGGTTACGCCGTTCCCGGGGACGCGTGTCCTACCTACCAGGCGCTCATGGCCGGCCTGGCCGCCATGGAGCGCGATCTCCACGAGCACATCCACAAGGAAAACAACATCCTGCACCCGCGCGCGACGGCCCTCGAAGCCTCCCTGCTCGCGGCGGCGCAGGGTGAATCCTGACCTCGAGACGAAAGGGTCCGAATCATGGGATACCGCAAGCTCTGGCTGACGTTCGCCATCGTGGTGGTGGTGTCGTTCTCGGTGCTGGGGTTCTTTGGCCGGGAGATCTATCGGCAGGCGCCGCCCGTGCCCGAGCGCGTCGTGACCACCGACGGCCGGACGGTCTTCACCGGCCAGCAGATCCTCGACGGCCAGAACGTCTGGCAGTCCACCGGCGGGCAGGAGCTCGGCTCGGTGTGGGGCCACGGCGCCTACGTGGCGCCGGACTGGTCGGCCGACTGGCTGCACCGTGAGGCGATCCACCTGCGCGACCAGTGGGCGCAGCGCGAGTTCGGCCTCGGAGCCGATCAGCTGAGCGCCGAACAGACGGCCATGGTCGAGTCGCTGCTCCAACAGGCCATGCGGGAGAATACCTACGATCCGCAGACGAGGGTCCTGGAAGTGTCCGCCGACCGGGCCGCGGCCATCGCCTCGGTGGCGGCTTACTACGCAGATCTCTTCGGCGACGCACCGTCCCAGGCGGCCGCCCGCGAGGACTACGCCATGCGGGAGAGCACTGTGGCGGACCCGGAACTGCGCGACGAACTGGCCGCGTTCTTCTTCTGGGCATCCTGGGCCTGCGTCACCGAACGCCCCGGCTCGGACGTCACCTACTCCAACAACTGGCCCCCCGATGACCTGGTGGGTAACCGCCCCACCGGCAGTCTCATCCTCTGGACCGGGTTCTCGGTCATCCTGCTCCTGGCGGGCGTGGCGGCCCTGAGCTGGTACTACGCCGCCAACCGTGACGACGGGCTGGATCCGGCCACCCTGCCGGGGGACGATCCCCTGACGGCCCTGGCGCCCACGGCGTCCATGTCGGCTACCCTCAAGTATTTCTGGGTCGTCTGCGCCCTGCTGGTGGTGCAGGTGATCCTGGGCGCGGTGACCGCCCATTACGGTGTGGAGGGTTCGGGCTTCTACGGACTCGACCTGTCGACCATCCTGCCCTACAGCGCGTCCCGCACCTGGCACGTGCAGCTGGGCATCTTCTGGATCGCCACCTCGTGGCTGGCCACGGGCCTGTTCATCGGCCCGGCGGTCTCGGGTCACGAACCCAAGTTCCAGCGCCTCGGCGTGAACGTGCTCTTCGGCGCCCTGATCGTCGTGGTGGGCGGCTCCCTCACGGGCGAGTGGCTGGGCATCATGCAGAAGCTCGACCTGGTGTCCAACTTCTGGTTCGGCCACCAGGGCTACGAGTACGTGGACCTGGGACGGCTCTGGCAGATCCTGCTGCTGGTCGGACTGCTGTTGTGGCTCGTACTCATGGTGCGGGCCCTGCTGCCGGCCCTGAGGCGCAATGACGACAACCGGTCCCTGTTGACCATGCTGGTGATCTCCTGCGTGGCCATCGCCGGCTTCTACGGCGCGGGTCTCATGTGGGGCCGCCAGACCAATCTGGCCATGGCCGAGTACTGGCGCTGGTGGGTGGTCCACCTGTGGGTGGAGGGCTTCTTCGAGGTCTTCGCCACGGTGGTCATCGCCTTCCTGTTCGTGCGGCTGGGCCTGATCAAGGTGAAGCTGGCCACGACGGCGGCGCTGTTCTCCACCAACATCTTCCTGGCCGGTGGTATCATCGGCACTTTCCACCACCTCTACTTCACGGGCACGCCCACGGCGGTGCTGGCCCTGGGCGCCACGTTCTCGGCCCTCGAAGTGGTGCCGCTGGTGCTGCTGGGCTTCGAGGTTTACCACAACCTCAAGATCAGCAAGGCCACCGAGTGGCTGTCCGCCTACAAGTGGCCCATCTACTGCTTCGTGGCCGTGGCCTTCTGGAATCTGGTGGGGGCCGGCATCTTCGGCTTCCTCATCAACCCGCCCATCGCCCTCTACTACATGCAGGGCCTGAACACCACCGCGGTCCACGGCCACACGGCACTCTTCGGGGTGTACGGCATGCTGGGCATCGGTCTCATGCTCTTCGTCCTGAAGGGACTGGCCGCGCGCCGGGTCTGGAAGGAAGGCGTGATCCGCTTCGCCTTCTGGGCCATCAATGTGGGCCTGCTGCTCATGGTGCTGATCAGCGTGCTGCCGGTGGGTATGGCCCAGACCCTGGCCAGTGTGAAGGACGGCCTGTGGTACGCACGCTCGTCCGAGTTCATGCAGCAGGACTACCTGCAGACCCTGCGCTGGCTGCGGGTGATCGGCGACACGATCTTCGCCGTGGGCGTGCTGGCCCTGGGCTGGTTCGTGGTGGGGCTGAAGACCGGTTGGTCGGTGCGGCAGGAGTTCGATCTCCCGGCGCGTGGTACCGACGAGGCGGCGGTTCGCTGATACGATGGGCACGGGGCTCGAAAGGGTCCCGTGCCCCGTTTCAGGCTGTGCCAATCCCGGGCCGGATCGTGCGGGCGGCGTAATCGGATCGAAATCTCTCCCCGGTTCCGTGATTCTGGGTTTTCAGCGGCGTCCCAGGGGATGACCGCGACCTGCGAGCACGATGCCAACCGAGGAGACCGCCCATGTCCGGTCGTATCCCGGCGGCTGTCGCCGCCTTCGCCCTGATCCTGGCCGCCTGTGGCGGCGACGATTCCTCCCCGACCAATCCTAATCCCGATCCTGATCCTACCGGCACCGTCACGGTCGTGCTGCGCACCGGTATGTGGCCGGCGCCGTCGGGCGAGGGCCTGGTGCCCGAAATGCCGGCGGTCGACCAGGTGGACTTCGCCGTGGCCACGGCCGATTCCAGCTTCGAGGCGAGCTATCGCACCGGCATGGATACCTACGCCCAGGTGCAACTGGACCTGCCCGAAGCGGTCATGGCCCGCATCGACTGCGAGGCCCTGGATGCCGGTGGGATGCCTCTATTTCGCAGCGTGACCTACCGGGTGTTGCCGGCGGACGACGATACCTTGGTGGCGAACATGGCCGACGCCGCCGACCAGACGCCGCCGGAACACGGTGGCGCCTTGACCGCCACGGTGCTCGGTGCCACGGAGGTCGAACTCTCCTGGCCGATGGCCACCGACGGCGCCGGTCCCGATCCGGCGGTCGCTTACCTCGTATGGGCCCAACCGGCTGCGGTCGTGGCCAAGGATCTGAACGCGCCCACCGTGGCTATCCCGGCCGGCCAGACGAGCGTGGTCGTGGGCGGGCTCGCGGCGGGCGAACGCCACGAGTTCGCGTTGGCGGCCATCGACCCTGCGGGTAACGTGAGCAACCAGACAGTCGTCGCCGGGGCCAACCTGCTCGCCACGAGCGCGTGCGTGTGGGTCGACGTGGCCACGGGCAGCGACGGGCCGGGCCGGGGCACATACGAACAGCCCTGCAAGACCATCACCTACGCCCTGTCCATCAGTTCGGGCGAGCCCGTCTACGTCGAGGCCGGCACCTACAGCGCCGCCACGGGCGAGGTGTTCCCGTTGGTGCTGAAGGACGGCACACGTCTCGCCGGCGACATCCACTGGCCCACCGGCCGCCCCCAGGCGGTCATCGAGGTGGGGACGACCGATGCAGCGATCACAGTGCCGGTCAACGGCACGATCTCGGGCTTCGTCATCCGGAATCCCGCCGGCGGCATGAACTACGGCATCGACGCCTTCACGGGCAACGTGCGCGTGGACCACGTACGCATCGAGGGCCAGAACGCCACCTCGGGCATCCGGGCCGGGGCCCGGGCCCACGTCAGCTACTGCACGGTGCGCGGCCTATATGCGGGCCGCGGCATCTCCTTCTACGGGAACGAGCCCAAGACCGCCTGGAGTTGCCTGGTCGAGGACTGCGCCACGGGCATCAATATCGACGGTCGCGACGCCTTCGTGCACCTGAGTCTCGTGCGCGATTGCACCATGGGCATCGTCATGGGAGGCCTGGAGATCGGTGACACTCGCGACATCCTGGTCTCCCGCACCTTCGTGCGAAGCTGCGCCAACGGCTTCGACATCCAGAAGGTCCAGGATCTGATCCTGGCGAACGTCACGGCCTATCAGTGCACCCAGACAGGCATCAACATGAGCGTCGTCGACGAGACCGTGCTGGTTGTTTCCTGCCATATCGACGGCAGCCCTGTCGGTATCTCTGTGAGGTCGGGGAATCCGGTCATCGAGAAAACGAACCTGGTCTGCAACCGGGTGAATCTCTACGTGGGTGGGGACGGTCTGGTGGACGCGACGGGCAATCGTTGGGATCACGGTTCGCTCGTTTTGTACGAACTGGAGGACGAATACGATATCTGCCCTGACAGCGACATCTGCTACGACGGCTCGTACTCGCTCACGCCTCTGCCGCTGTACACGCCGACTCGCGGCACGACCGGTTGTCTGAACATCGGGATCATGCCTCGCGCGCCCAAGGCATTGCCCGCGTTCCTGGAACGGGTCACGCCGCGGACGGACTAGTAGGTGAGAAGGTAGATGTCCCCGGCCACGGGCCGACCGTTGGCGAAGGCCGTGCCGCCCGGGTGGAAGTCCACCGCTCGGGCGCCGTTCTCGTGGAGGTGGCTGCCCACGCCTACGATCCAGGCGGTGGGCTCGAGGATCTCCACCGTCAGCAGCAGGTGGCGCCCCGCGGTACCGGCCATGGGGGCGAAGGGGAACTCGGCGTAGGTCAGGTCGCCTTCGAGGCGCACCGTACTGACGATTTCGCCCAGGGGACGGTCGTAGTGGTCGAAATTCGTGGGGGCGGGGCCGTCACCCGCGCTGGAGGTGGTCCGCAGCCGCACCCGCACCGGAACCTCCACGGGCTGGTCGCCGCCCATGGCCAGGCGCAGGACCAGTCCCGCCAGGTCACTCCCGCCGACGGTGAAGGTCTGTCCCACCACGGCTCCCGGTGCGTCCAGGGGCAGGATATCGTTGATGGCGCGCAATTCCACGTCGGGCAGGCGCTGGTGGAGCGGCCGTTGCAGGATGGCCGCCCGGCCCCCCGGCGCGTGGGCGCAGGTGGTGAATTCGTGGCCGCCGCGGCGCACCATGTCGGCGATGACGTAGTGGTCGCGCAGCCAGTCCCACAGTTCGGGCGCCAGTTGGTTCAGGGTGAGCACGCCCTCGACGATGCCGCGAGCGTTACCCAGGACCACCGCGGGGGGACGGCTCGCTTCCAGTTCGGCGATGACCCGCGCCGGGTCGCGCACTTCGCCCGCCAGCAGTGTGGCCTGGGACGTGGCCAGGGGCCGGTCGAGGACCACGTGGAGGCCCGGGGCCAGGGGCCAGGACAGGAGAGGATCGTCGGGGGAGGCCGGGGCAGGGCCCCCGGGGGTCAGACCCGTGACGATCTCGTCCACGACGCCCACCAGGGTGGCGTCCATCAGCATGCGGGCGCCGGGACGCTCCCAATGGACGAGTCCTTCCCGGTCCGCATGGGTGGCGAGCCAGGCCTTTTCGGCCAGAAGGGTTCCCCAGCACAGGGTCAGGAATACCAGGGCGGCAGCCGCGAGACCGTACCGGGCACCCTTGCGCAAGCGTGCGGCAGCGAGGCCGGCCACGAGGATCACCACCAGGACCAGGATCCTCAGCCAGGCGATCTTCAGGTGGGTGGCGCCGCCGCGGCCGCCCATGGTCATCCAGCCGGTGACGGCCAGGGCGATCCACGGTCCCCAGGCGGCGAGCTTGCCGCTACGCCAGGCCAGCCACCCAGCCAGCGGAGGCACCAGGCCGAAGCCCACGAAGAGGGCGCGGACGGTCACCGTGGTGGCGGTTCCGTGGCCGGACCAGATGCCCGCCAGGGACTCGCCGGTCATGAGGAAGGAGAAGGGCCGTCCCAGTTCGGGGGCACTCGCGAAGGTCTCCCACCACTTCATGCCCATGGCGTCCTGGAAGCGGGTCAGGGGGTAGACCACCGTGTCCCACCAGGCGTCGCCGGCGGCGCCGCGGATCGCGAAGAGCAGGACCGCCGGGACGAGCACGACGGCCACGCCGCCCAGGAGGCGGCCGATACTGGGTCCGTGCCAGATCCATACGCGGCCCGGGAGCGCCGCGGCCATGGATCCGGCCACCACCACGAAGCCGTAGGCGGCGGCATCGATGCCGAAGAGGGCCACCGCGCCCCACAGGACACCGGCCCAGAACCAGCGTCCTCCTTCGCCGCGCCGGACGACTGCGCCCATGACCAGGGTCAAGGCCACCAGGGCCACGTAACGTGGATATAACGGGCCGAGGGCCATGACGGCCACGGGGACGAGCCAGGCCCAGCGGCCGCCGCCGAGGCTGCGGGCGCCGCGGAAGGCGAGGAGGGACGCGGTCCCATCGCACACGGCCTTGAGCATGGCCAGGCTGAGGGCGCTGATGCCGAAGAACGGAAACAACGGGATGAGCAGCAGGAATTTGCCCGGGCCGTAGATGGCGAAGAGATCCCGGTAGAGGACCCCGCCTTCGGCCATGGTGCGGGCGCCGAGGACCCACAGGCCGTCGTCCAGCAGGTTGAATCCCTGGCGGTGGACGATGGCGCCCAGGACCAGGGGGGGCAGGCCGGCCACGGCGGCCAGGAGCCACTCGCGACGGGACGAAAAGGTGTCGGCGTTCGAGGTCACGATCCGGGGCTGCTCCTGGGGCTGGTGGGACGTCGCGGCGGATTGTCCCAGACGGTCTCGGGCAAGTCAATCGGGCCACGCCGCTAGGAGTCGATGATGTGCACCACGCGCCAGTGTCCGTCGAGCTTCAGCAGATGCAGGTAATCGGTGATCTCCCGGGTGCCGTCGATGACGAAACGGATCCGCACCTGGGCCGCGTCGCGGGTGCGGTCGATGCGATCGATGTCCGCGTTGAGCTCGGTGAAGGGCGGGTTCTCGGGATCGAAGCGTTTGGACCAGGTCTCGAGGGTCGTGACGTGGAGTTTGCCCTCACGGTTGCTGGTCATGAGCGTCGCCTCGGGCACGCACAGGTCGGTGATGAGGGAGAAGTCGCGGGTGCGCAGGCCGCGTATGTAGTGTTCGTCGACCACGGTGCGGATGACGTCGAGCTCGGGGTCGGACTCGGCGGTGGCTGGTAGGGCCAGAGCGCACATGGCGAGGATCAACAGGGGACGGACGTGATTCATGGTAGGACCTCCTGCATTCTCCCTACGCACGGCATCCGGGATGTTGCGCCGTCGGACGTCAGACAGCCGCCGACACCTCCGCCACGAACGCTGCGAGCTTCGCCTCGTCCAGCCGGTCGGCCGTACGCACGCCCGAGCACAGGTCCACGCCGAAGGGCCGCACGCTGCGGATGGCCTCGCCCACGTTCTCCGGCTTCAGTCCGCCCGCCAGGAAGACCGGCACCGGCGATGCCTCGACGATCTGTCGGCTCACCGACCAGTCGTGGGTGCGGCCCGTGCCGCCCAGTTCCTTGCAGGGCAAACTTTGGTTGCCCGAGTCCAGCAGGATGGCGTCCACACGCGGGGCGACTGCCACCGCCTCGGTCACCGACTCCTCACCATCCACGTGGATCACCTGGACCAGCGCCACCCCGGGCAGGGCCTCGCGCAACTGGATGTGTATTTCCGGCGCGACCCGGTCCACGAGTTGGATGGTGTTGGTGCGGCAACGGCGTTGCTGGTCGATGATGCCGGCGGTGTCGTCGCGACTGGTCAGAAGGAAGGTGGCCACCGGGGGCGGGACCGTGGCGGCGATCTGCGCGATGAGACCCTCGTCGATGACGCCGGGCCCGGACGGCATGGCCGAGACGAGGCCCAGGGCGTGGGCGCCGTGGCGGATGGCCAGGGCGGCTTCCCGTGTCGAAGCGATGCAGCAGATTTTGATACGGGTCACGGGGGCCCTCCGGATGAACTGGTGTGCTGGCACGGTAGGCCATCTCCGTGGTGGAGGCCACGAATGATCGGGTTGGTTGGCATACCGACGAAATCCCGCGTCTCGGGGATCGCTGTTCCCCCGGATCTCCGGATTCGGTAGTCTCCGGTGCGGAATCCATGACCCAGCCGAGGAGATGTCATGCGTGGCCTGACCGTCCTTATCACCTTCCTGTTGCTCTTCTCGACCACGGCTCTCGCCGACGCCCCGCCAAGGGTCTACAAGGAAACCATCCAGCCCTTCTGGTTCGGTGAGGACGGTCAGTTCTGGTACCGCAACGAGCTGCCCGGTGGCACCTGGGAGTTCGTGCTGGTGGACGGTACAGCCGGCACTCGGGAACCGGCCTTCGATCACGAGGCCGTGGCCGCCGCCCTGGCTGAGGCTACCGGCGGTGAGATCGCCGCGGCTACGCTCCCGGTGGACCATCTGGACTTCGCCGAGGACGGCGCCACCGTCGATCTCTTCGGGGCCCAGGGTGCCTGGCGCCTGGATCGGAGCACCGGATCCGTGACCGCCGCCGAGGGCGCCATGGCTGCCCGCGGCATCCCCTTCGACCGCACGGTCCGGCCGTCGAGCCGCACCGGCCGCGAAACCTGGATCGTCTTCCTCAACCGCTGGACCGACCCCATCCAGCTATGGTGGGTGGACGGCGGCGGCGGGCGCATCCTCTACTACGAATTGGCCCCCGGGGAACGGCGACGACAGCACACCTTCGCCGGACACGTTTGGCTGGCCACCGACATGGGCGGGACCGTGCTGGCGGTCTTCGAGGCTCCGGACGCCGAGGGCCTGGCCGTCGTCGACGGCTCCGAGCCCACCCGTGAGCCCGAGCCGGTCGCGCCCCTGGATACCTCCGTCGCCGTGGCGTCCCCCGACGGACGCCGCGCGGTCTTCGTGCGTGACCATAACCTCTGGTTGCGGGATCTGGCCACCGGCGGCGAGTCGGCTCTCAGCGCCGATGGTTGCGCCGGCGATTCCTACCGGCTGGACGGCCAGCGCCCCCGCCTGGTGGAGATGGAATACGACTTCCCCGCCCCGCCGGACAGCACCCCGAACGTGGTATGGTCTCCCGATTCGGAGCACGTGGTGGCCATGCGCACCCGGGCGGTCACCGAACGCGCCGTGTACATGGTGGAATCGGCCCCCGACGACCAGCTCCAGCCGCGGCTGCGTTCCTACCCCTACCTCAAGCCCGGCGACGACCTTCCGGTCGGCGTGCCCCACCTGTTCGACGTGTCTGCCGGGCGGCAGATTCCCCTGGACGACTCCCTATTCGCCACGCCCTGGGACATCACCGACATCCACTGGGCGCCGGACGGCTCGCGTTTCGATTTTCTGTACAACGAGCGCGGCCATCAGGTCCTGCGGCTGGTGGAGGTCGACGCGGCCACGGGTCGGGCCCGAACCGTGGTAGAGGACATCTGCGACACCTTCTTCGATTACTCCAACAAGACCTACCTGCATCACCTGGACGCCACCGGCGAGCTGGTCTGGATGTCCGAGCGCGACGGCTGGAACCACCTCTACCTGGTGGACCGCGCCCGCGGGAAGGTCAAGAAGCGCATCACCCGCGGCGACTGGGTTGTGCGCTGGGTCGACCGCGTGGACGAGGAGGTGCGTCAGGTGTGGTTCTGGGCCTCGGGCGTCGTTCCCGGCCAGGACCCCTACTACCTGCACCTGTGCCGCGTGGACCTGGACGGCCGGAACCTGACTGTCCTCACCGAGGGCGACGGCACCCACGGCGTGAAATGGTCCCCGGACCGAGGCTTCTTCGTGGACACCTGGTCGCGGGTGGACCAACCGCCCCGCCACGTGCTGCGCCGCGCGTCCGACGGTGGGCTCGCCTGCGCGCTGGAGGAGGCCGACGCGTCCGAGCTCCTCGCCGCCGGCCGGCGGTTCCCCGAGCGTTTCGTGGCCAAGGGCCGTGACGGTGAGACCGACATCTTCGGCATCATCCGCCGCCCCGTGGATTTCGACGTCGCGAAGACCTACCCGGTCATCGAGTCCATCTACGCCGGACCCCACGGCCAGCACGTGCCCAAGCGTTTCCGGGGCAGCTACCGCCAGCAGTCGCTGGTCGACCGCGGCTTCATCGTCGTCCAGATCGACGGCATGGGGACCAACTGGCGCAGCAAGGCCTTCCACGACGTGTGCTGGCGGAACATCGTCGATGGTGGCTTCCCCGATCGTCGCGTCTGGATCGAGTCCGCCGCCGCCGCCCACCCGGAAATGGACATCTCCCGCATGGGCATCTTCGGCGGCAGCGCCGGCGGCCAGAACACGGTGGCCGCCTTGCTCACCCACGGGGACTTCTACCACGTGGGCGTGGCCGATTGCGGTTGCCACGACAACCGCATGGACAAGATCTGGTGGAACGAACAGTGGTTGGGCTACCCGGTGGGGTCCCATTACGCGGAGCAGAGCAACGTCACCCTGGCCCCGAATCTCACGGGTGAGTTGCTGCTCATCGTGGGCGAGTTGGACCATAACGTGGACCCCGCTTCGACCATGCAGGTGGTCGATGCCCTCATCAAGGCGGACAAGGATTTCGATATGCTGGTCATTCCAGGGGCGGGGCATGGGGCGGCGGGGACGACTTATGGGAAGCGGCGCCTGGAGGAGTATTTTGCGTTAAAGCTCTTGCCTTAGCACCAGTTACGACGATTCAGGTGGGCGCGGAATCAGGTGGGTTCCGCGCCCATTCGTTTTCCCTTTACACGGGTTGAACATTATGATTTAATTCATTTGAAACATTTCAAACGCACCAAACAGGAGCATAAAAATGCCTACGGACCCTCAAATCCGGCAGGAGTTCATCCAGGACTTCGGCGAGGGCTACCTCGGCTTCGGTCTCCCCAAGCTCATGGGTCGTATCGTGGGGCTTCTCTTGCTCGAGGAGGAGGCCCTGAGCCTGGATCAGATCGCCGACTACCTACAGGTGAGCAAAGGTCCGATCAGCCAGATCACCCGCCGCCTCTCGGAACGGGGCCTCATCCGCAAGGTCTGGGTCCCCGGCAGCCGCCGGGACCACTACGTGGCCGAGGACGAGATCTTCGCCCGCGCTTTCGCCACCCACGCTGATCTGCTGGACCGCAATCGACTCCTGGCCGCCAAGTACAACGGTCACCAGGACGAGTCCGGCGGCGAACGGCCGAACCACTTCGCGCGTCGAGTCCATGAGATGCAGCGCTTCTACGAACTCATGGGCGAGCACCTGGGGCGGTTCCTGGAGCAGTGGCGCCATGAGCGTAGCACCATGATCTCCACCTGGCATACCACGGAAGACAGCGCCGCCACGGGCGGCGGCAACGACGGAGGATCGGCATGAAGGGACTGAACGGGAAGGTCGTCATCGTCACCGGCGGCGCCTCGGGACTGGGCCAGGCCGCGGTGCAGCGCTTCGCCGCCGAGGGCGCGCGGGTGTCGATCTGGGACGTGGGCGATGAGGCCGGCCGCGAACTGGCCGCAGGTCTGGAAGCGGCGGGCCACGAGGTGGAGTTCCGCAGCGTGAACGTGGCCGACACGGCGGCCGTGGCCGAGGCCGTGGCGGCGGTGGTCGAGAATTGGAGCTGCGTGGACGTCCTGATCAACAACGCCGGCATCACCCGCGACGCCACCCTCCTGAAGATGGAGGAGAGCCAGTTCGACCAGGTGATCGACGTGAACCTCAAGGGCGTCTTCAACTGCGGCCAGGCCGTGGCCAAGGTCATGGTCGCCCAGGGCGAGGGCTGCATCGTCAATACCAGCAGCGTGGTGGCCTTGTACGGCAATTTCGGCCAGAGCAACTACGTGGCCACCAAGGCCGGCGTCATCGGCATGACGAAGGTCTGGGCCCGCGAACTGGGCCGCAAGGGCGTGCGCGTGAACGCCGTGGCGCCGGGCTTCATCGGCACGGACATGGTCATGGCCATGCCCGAAAAAGTGCGGGACATGATGGCCGGCAAGGCGCCCATGCAGCGCCTGGGACGGCCCGACGAGATCGCCGACGCCTACCTCTTCCTGGCGTCGGACCACGCGAGCTTCATCAACGGCACCGTCCTGAGCGTGGACGGCGGACTGACCCTCTAGGAGCGGTATGGAACGCAACGCCAAGATCACGGCCACCGGCATGTACGCCCCGGATCGGGTTGTGCCCAACAGCTACTTCAACGAGTTGCTGGGCGAGGACGTGGACACCTGGCTCCGGGAGAACCTGACCATCCGCGAGCGGCGCTGGTGCACCGAGGGCGAGAGCACAGCCGACCTGGTGGAACGCTGCGCCAGACCCATGCTCGAGCGGGCGGGTTGGCAGCCGGCGGACCTGGATCTCATCGTCGTGAGTACGGACACGCCCGAGTTCGTGTCCCCGTCCACGGCCTCGGTAGTCCAGCACCGGCTCGAGGCCACGGGAGCCGGCACCTTCGACCTGAACACGGCCTGCGCCGGCTTCGTCACCGCCCTCGACCTGGGGGCCAAGTACATCCAGGCCGACCCGCAGTACCGCCGCGTCATGGTCATCGGGGCCTACGCCATGTCACGCTTCCTGGACGTGCACGACAAGAAGACCGCCAACCTCTTCGCCGACGGCGCCGGAGGCGTGCTCCTGGAGGCCACGGAAGAGGAACGGGGCTGGCGGGCTTCGCGCCTGCACACCGAGGGCCAGTACAACGAGTGG
The DNA here is from genome assembly GCA_024231905.1 of bacterium. GTDB lineage: Bacteria > Krumholzibacteriota > Krumholzibacteriia > LZORAL124-64-63 > LZORAL124-64-63 > JAAEQC01. The sequence continues at coordinate 195,616 of JAAEQC010000199.1, forward strand.
ATGGGGATCTACGCCGGAGGCACGCGCACGCCGGTCACCCCCGAGGTCATGGCAGCCGGCGGCCACCGCCTGCAGTTCGTGCGCAAGTTCCCCAAGGAAATCAACCCCACCACCTGGGCGCGCATGGTTCGGGAGGTCGTGTCCGACACCGGCCACGAGGTGGACGACGTAGCCATGGCCTTCTTCACCCAGATCAACATCAACAGCATCCGCGAGACCATGGCCGACCTGGAGCTCCCCTGGGAGCGCACCCACTGCGTCATGGACCGCTACGCCTACACGGGCTCGGCCTGCATTCCCATGTGTCTGGCCGAGGCCGACGCGGCGGGCAGGCTGAAACCGGGCGATCTGGTCGTGTTCATGGGCTCGGGCGGCGGGCTGGCCTTCGCCTGCACCGCCTTCACCTGGTAGGAGGGTACGTGGCTTCGTCGACCATGATCACCGCTGGCTGGGCGCTGGTGCTGGGCTACATGGCCCTGACGCTGGTGTTCGTGGTGCGTGGCGCCCGGCGGAATCGCAGCATGGCCGACTACGCTCTGGGCAGTCTGGCCTTCTCGCCGGTGGCGGTGGGCCTGGCCCTGGCGGCGTCCATGACCAGTGCGGCGACCTTCATCATCAACCCGGGCTTCGTGGCCCTGTACGGTCTGAGCGCGGTGCTGTCCTACGCGGTGGTGTTGCCGGCAGCCTCCATGGTCTCGCTGGTCGTACTGACCAAGGGGTTCCGGCGCCACGGTACCAACGTCAAGGCCCTGAGCATGTCCCAGTGGATGGGCACGCGCTGGGGGAGCGATCGCTTCGGCCTGTTCTTCGCCTTCCTGTCCCTGCTCCTGATCACCTTCATCGTGCTGATCGTGGTGGGGCTGACCAAGGTGCTGTCGGGCGTGCTCGGCATCGGCGAGACGGCTGCGCTGGTGGGCGTGGTGGTCTTCATCTTCGGCTACATGATGTTCGGCGGCGCCAATTCCATGGTCTATACGAACACGGTGCAGGCGGTGCTGATGATCGTGGTGGCGTTCATCCTGCTGGGTTCGGGCCACGAGCACTTCAGCCGCGGCGTCCACGGCTTCCTGGACTCCCTGCGCGCCGTGGACCCGGCCCTGACCGGGGCGGTCAACACGGGCAGCTTCCTCTTCCGCGACTTCTTCGAGATCGTGGCGGCCCAGATCGTCGTCGGCGTGGCCATCGTCTGCCAGCCCCACATCATCACCAAGTCGCTGCTCTTGAAGACGGACCGGGACGTGAACCGCTACCTGGTGACGGGCGTGGTGGTGGAACTGCTCTTCTTCTCGGTGGTCTGCGTCGGGCTCTTCGCGCGCCTGGCGTTCCCGGACCTCACCGTCGGCGGCGAGGCTTTGAAGATGGATGGCATCGTCCCCGCCTACGTGCTCCACGAATTCCCCGTCGCGGTGGGACTGCTGGTGGTCATGGGCCTGATCTCCGCGGGGATCTCCACCCTGGAGGGGCTCATCCAGTCCCTGTCGACGACCATCACGACCGACATCGTGAGTCCCCTCGGCGGACGCCTGTTGCCGGTGGATCCCGCGCGCCGCGAGCGGGCCCTGATGGTAGTCAACCGCGTGACCATCGGCCTCCTGGCCGGAGCGGCCCTGGTCCTGTCGCGGGATCAGCTCCTGCACCCCAAACTGAGCGTGGCCATCTTCGCCCAGAACGGCGTGTACGCCTACTTCTCGGCGGCCTTCGTGCCCATCCTCTTCGGCATGTTCTGGCCGCAGGCGCCGCGGTCCGCGGCCATGGTCGCTTCGGTGACGGCCCTGGCCACGCACTTCGCCATGTACTACGGCAAGCTGCCGGTGCCGGGCACTCTGGCCACGGGTGAGAACCCGGGGGTGGCGGCGGCCACGGCCATCCTGGTCTCCCTGATCGTGGCGGGCGCCATGGCCCTGGTGGCCGGACGGAAGGAGCGTCATGCGCTTTCCTGAGGTGGACTGGCTACGCAAATGGGCGGGATACACGCCCGGGCGGTTGCTCCTGCGCGACCACGCCACGGATCGTTCCTGGACCTACGGGGACATGGACCGTCGCGCCGCGGCCCTGGCCGCCCACTGGCGCGACGATCTGGGCCTCGTGGCCGGCGACCGGGTGGCGGTCCTGGCCCTGAATCGGGTCGAGACCGTGCTCATGTTCTTCGCCTGCGTGAAGCTGGGCACGATCCTGGTGCCGCTGAACTTCCGGCTTACCGCCGCCGAATTGGACGTGCTGGTGGCCGACTGCGCACCGGCCGTGTTCTACCGCGAGGACGAATTGGCGGCGGAAGCGGAGGCCCTGACCTCCCTGGGCCGTACGCGGCTCGTGGCGGATGTGGAGGATCTGGACCGTTTCCTGGCAGGCCCGATCTCCGTCCCGGCGGCGCCCCTGCCGCCCCGCGCCCTCGACGACGTGGTCATGATCCTCTACACCTCCGGCACCACGGGCCTGCCCAAGGGCGCCATGATCGACCACCGCATGCTGTTCTGGAACGCGGTGAACACGACCCTGCGCCTGGATCTGTGCTCCACGGACCACACCCAGAGCTATGCCCCGTTCTTCCACACGGGCGGCTGGAACGTGCTCTTCACACCGTTCCTCTTCAACGGCGCGAGCCACACCCTCCTGGGTGGTTTCGACGCGGACCCCCTGCTAGATCTCATGGAGAGTGAGGGGACGACCATCTTCTTCGGCGTGCCGACCATGCTGCGCATGATGTCCGACGCACCAGGTTTTGCGGCCGCCGACCTGTCGTCGGTCCGCTACGCCATCGTCGGCGGCGCGCCCATGCCCGTGCCCCTGATCAACACCTGGCACGACAAGGGCGTCCCCATTCGTCAGGGCTACGGGCTCACGGAAGTAGGACCCAACTGCTTCTCCCTTCACCAGGACGACGCCGTACGCAAACGCGGCTCCATCGGCTTCCCCAATTTCTACGTGGAGACGCGGATCGTGGACGAGGAGGGCGTCGAGCTCGGCAACGACCAGGTGGGCGAACTCTGGCTGCGTGGCGACATGGTCACCCCCGGCTACTGGAACAAGCCCGCCGAGACGGCGGCCGCCATCACCGACGGCTGGTTCCACACCGGCGACATGGTGCGGCGCGACGACGAGGGGTTCCACTCCGTGGTGGACCGCAAGAAGAACCTGATCATCAGCGGCGGGGAGAACATCTATCCCGCCGAGGTGGAGGCCGTGCTGGCGGAGCACGAGGACGTTATCGAGGCCGCGGTCATCGGCGTGCCCGATGCGCAATGGGGCGAAGTGGGCCGGGCCCACGTCGTGCTGCGCGCGGGCGCCGAGGGAGATGAAGCTGGCCTGACGGCGTTCTGCCGCGAGCGATTGGCCGGATACAAGACGCCCAGACACTGGGCCTTCGTACAGGACCTGCCCCGCAACGAAGCGGGAAAGATCGATCGGAAGAAGTTGGCAGACCAACCGTGAACCCCACGCGAAAGGGATCGACATGAAAGCCACGAAATTCGCACTGTTGACGGCCGTGCTGGTGCTGCTTGGCGGCCTCGCCGCATGCAGCGACGACGACGGCGATGGCGGCGGCACCAAGGTGCCCGACCCCAAGGAATGGCACGGCAGCTGGATGAGCGCCGGCGACAACGTCGCACCCATCCTGGTCATGGTCTTCAATTACGACGCCGTGCGCGTGACCATGGACGCGGACAACACCGTGACCCTCGAGACCCACGTGATCGACGGCGCCTGGACGACCACCGAGGGTATCTACTCCATCACCGAGACGGAGAAGAGCGACGTGCTGGCCATCACGCTGGAGTATCCCGCCTTCTCCCAGGAGGGCATCATCCAGATCACGGCCGGTTCACCGGACATCATGACCCTCGAGGCCGTTCAGACCCTGCCCGACATCGGTGCCGTGCCCCGCACGCCCGCGACGGGCTTCGGTTCGGATGCCACCCTCGGCACGAGCAACATCCAGACCTACGAACTCGAATCTGAGACCGTCGATCCCGAGTGGTGGGGCGAGTGGCGCAGCACCGGCGAGGACATCGCACCCATCCTGGTGTCGGTCTTCAATTACGACGACGTGATCGTGACCATGCGCGCCAACAACACGGTGACCCTGGAGACCCATGTGGCCGAAGGCGCCTGGTCCACCACCGAGGGCGTGTACACCATCGCGACCACCGAGAAGAGCGACGTGCTGGCCATCAGTCTGGTCTACCCGGCCTTCGAGCAGGAGGGGATCATCCAGGTCACCGCCGGCGAGCCGGACATGATGCAGTTGGAAGTGGTCCAGACGGTGCCGGATATCGGCGCCGTGCCCCGGACACCCGCCACGGGCTTCGGCTCGGACGCGAGCCTGGGCACGCTCAACATCCAAACCTACCGCCTGCAGTAGCGGTGCCGGAGCCCCCGCCGCGGCGGGGGCTCCGTGACCATCCATCATTCTGTGACCGGGAGTGAGGACTGATGAAGACGACACGCCTGCTGGGAGCGTTCCTCGTCCTGCTGGTCGCGGCTTCGGCGGCGGCCCAGACCGGAGGCGATTTCGCCGACGAACGCGACAAGACCGATCGCAAGGAACTGACCTTCATCGGTTACTACTTCATGCGCAGCGAACTCTCCAACGTGGCTCCGACCAACGAATTCCTCAAGGGCCAGGTGGTCGGCCGCCTCTTCGGCGGCAACACCACGCGCACCTTGGCCAGCGAGGCCCGCTACACCGAGCAGCGCTTCATGCCCATGTTCACTTACTCGCCGCGCCTGTTCGACGGTTGGGCCAAGATGCGCGGCGCCCTCGAGATGGACTGGACCTGGGGCGACGCCAATTACGGCGCCGGCGGCAACTTCGGCGGCGCCTTCGGGGCCGACTTCGTCAACATCCAGACCCAGAATCTCTTCATCGAGTTCAACCCGAATCGGCGGTCCTGGATCAACGCCGGCCTGTTGCGGCTGTACGACAACGTACGCATCCCCTACTACACGCCGACCGACCACCTGGTCTACAAGGGTTACCGCCTGGCCATGTTCGGTTCCGATGCCTCGGGCGTGCAGTACTTCCGGGCTCTGGACACGGACCGCTTCCTGAAGGCCGGCGCCTACCAGCTCTACGAGAACAACGTGGAGCAGAAGGACGACGTCACCCTCTATGAGTTGGACGTGGAGCAGGCCGTCGGGATCAAGACCTCGGTGGGCCTTTCGCTCCATTACCTGAGCGATCGCGGCAACGGTGAAGGTGGCGTGTCCATCCTCGGCCAGGGGTTGAACTCGGGCCTGAGCAACTACAACGGCGTCTTCAACTTCGAACTCGGCAACGAGGACTACACGGCGGACGTGTTCTGGGTCGGCACCCACTTCCACCACGATCCGCTGCTGCGCCAGGGACGCTTCGGCCTGGGCGGCTTCGCCTGGTACAATCTGGGCACGGTCGAGACCGCGACCCGCTCTATCGATATAGCCGGCCTGGCGGCCAACCTGCGTCTGGCCTACCGCTGGGGCGCCGAGCAGGAGGACCAGGTGGCCGTCGACGCCATCTACACCTCGGGCGACAACGACAACGTCTCCGACGACAAGTACACGGGCGTGCTCACGGGCAACAACTGGACCGCCCCGGGGTCGGTCTTCTTCAGCCACGGCCTGTACCTGCTGCTGCCCCACGGCAACGTGGTGAACCGCTACAACGCGGCGGTCATCGACATCCAGAACCTGGGCTACGGATTCAGCGGCGGCTCCTTCACGGTGGCCAAGGACTTCGTGCCCAACAAGTTCCGTGTGAAGCTGGGCGCCGGCGCGGGCTGGGCCTCCAGCACGCCGGCGGGCATGGGCAAGACCGTCGGCACGGAATTGAACATCAATCTGCGCTATCGTCTGAAGGTCTTCATGGACCTGGAACTGCATGCGGCCCGCATGTGGTTGGGCGACTTCTACGACTCGCCCGTCGTCAACGGCGGCGTGGACGAGCGTCCGCGGGACCCCTGGTCCGTCTTCGCCACCTTCAAATGGATCATGTTCTAGGAGGGCGTCATGAAGAGACTATTGATCACTCTGCTGGGAGGCGCGCTCATGATCATGGGAGGCTGCGCCGGATCGCACGACTGGTATCACCTGCCGGCGCTCGAGTTCGATGAGGTCGACTACGGCTATGTGGTCCACAAGGCGCAGGTGCGCAACATCGAAGTGGCCTACCTGGACGAGGGGAGCGGCCCGGAGACCATGCTGCTCATTCACGGCCTGGGTTCCAACGCCAAGGGTTGGCTGCGCAACATCCCGGCCTGGTCCAGTGACCATCGGGTGATTGCCGTCGACCTGCCCGGCTACGGCAAGTCCGACAAGGGCCATTACGATTACAGCCTGGCCTTCTACGTCCAGGTGCTGGGCGAATTGCTCGACCAGCTGGGTGTGGACGAGGCTGTCTGGGTGGGTCACTCCATGGGCGGCCAGATCGCCCTGGTGGCGGCTCTGGAGCAGTCCGAACGGGTGGAACGCCTGGTGCTGATCTCGCCGGCCGGCCTGGAAGTCTTCGACGAGGGTGAGGGTGCCTGGCTGAGTGGTGCGGTCACACCGGAATTCGTGCGTGACACGCCCATCCGCAACGTTGCCATCAACCTCAAGAGCAACTTCTACGCGTCCCCGCCCGAGGCGGACTTCATGATCACGGACCGCATCCAGGTCCGCGGCGCCAGCGACTTCGAGAACTACTGCTACGCGGTCTCGAAGAACGTGGGGGCCATGATCGACGCCCCGGTGCGGGACCGTCTGGGCGACCTCACCCAGCCGGTGCTCGTGCTCTTCGGCGAGCAGGACCGGCTCATTCCCAACCCGTACCTGCACGGGGGCTGGACCCGGGAGGTGGCGGCCATCGGTGAGAACGAGATCCCCGGTGCAAAGGTGCTGCTGCTGCCCGAGTGCGGCCACTTCGTGCAGTTCGAAAAGCCCGCGGAGACCAACGCCGCGGTGCTCGACTTCCTCGACTGACCGGCAGGCGCCGGCGCGGCCAGCAGGTCGCGCCGGCGCTCCCACTCTAATTCGCCAGACGTATGAATCGATGACCAATTCGAATAACCACCAGGTTGACCCCACCAATCAGGTATCCTACCCATTAGGCACGCCAGCCCCCGGCGCCGAGGAAAGGAACGATCCATGCCCCGTGTCCGCTGCGGTCTCGCCGTCGTATTGCTGATCCTCTGCTCGTCCCCGCCTGCCCAGGCCGCTTTCCCCGAACTCAGAGGACCGTACTTCGGCCAGCCCCTGCCCGGCGCCACGGCCGAGATCTTTGCGCCGGACGTGATCTCGGTCACCGGCCGCTACGAGTATGCCCTGGGCTTCTCGCCCGACGGCCAGCGCTTCCTGCTGACGGTCCAGGACGGGGAGGACGTGTACCTGGTCGAGTCACGGATCATGGACGGGGCCTGGACCGAGCCCGCCCGCGTGGACCTCACCGGCGGCACCCGCGCCGACGAGATGGAGGCCTTCTTCGCCCCCGACGGCGAGCGCGTCTTCTTCGCACCCTACGACGAGGGTTTGGACGTGCGCATCTGGCAGGTTCCCGTGACGGAGGAGGGCTTCGGCGAGGCTGCGCCCCTGGCCGGACCCGCGGCCGACGACCCCGCCTTCTTCCCCACCTGCACGGCCGACGGCATGATCTACTACACGAACCTGGCCCAGCGCGGAGTGTATCGGGCGCGACCCGACTCGTCCGGCCACTGGCAAGCCGAGCCGGCCGAGGTCGAGTTCGGCGGCCACTGCTTCATCACCCCCGACGGACGAACCATGCTTCTGGATGCCCGCGCCGACGACACCCTGGGCAAGGGCGATATCTACGCCGCCTTCTCCACCGCCGACGGCGGCTGGACTCGCCCGGTGAACCTGGGAGCGGGGATCAACTCCGAGTACGGCGAGTCCTGCCCGAGCCTGTCGTCCGACGGTCGGTTCCTCTTCTTCAGCCGTTACGACGAGGAGGGCGAGGTCTCCCAGATCTACTGGGCCGACGCCATGGTTGTGGCCGAGAAGCGCGCCGAAGTGCTGGGGGACGAATCGCTGATCGTCCAGCGCATCGTCACCGACTCCATGGCCTGGGCCCTGACCAAGGACCGCGCCCTCCTGGAGAGCATCATCGCCCACGACGAGGACTACTTCTCCTTCCACCCGGACGGGCTGGAAGGCACCCGCGGCTACGCACAGTTCGAACAGGGCTTCCGGATCTGGATGGACGACCGCTTCGAGACCACCATCACGGCAGTGCGCGACTTCCGCTGCACGTTCTCCCGGAGCGGCGACGTGGCCTGGTTCTCGACCGTCGTGGACGACTGCTACACCTGGGGCGGACAGCCGGGATGCTGGAAGGACACGCGGTGGACGGGGGTGCTGGAGAAGCGGGACGGGGACTGGGTGATCACGCAGATGCACTTTTCGTTCGCGGCCGAGAACTAGGCTCGACGATCAACGTAGAGCGCCTTCACACTTCCCCACGAGTGGTCCCCGTCGGGAAGGCTCTCATCGCGTGCCAGGACGGACAGGCGCCTCCCCGCCACGTCGTCGATCGAGATCGATACCTGTCTCGGCTGTGTCAGGGTGAAACTGATGTTACAGCTGGGGTTGAACGGATTCGGGTGGACGCCGCCGCGGCCAGACCGGGCGACGAGTGACGCCAGGAGGGCGAGACAGAAGAACGGTTGCACGGCAGGAAGGTCTCCGGAGACGTTGGTCACGTCGGCCTGAAGGTACGAAGGAGCCGGGATCAGTGATAGAGCGACTCGACCACGTCGGTTGCCACCCGCTCCAGCCGATAGATGGATTCTATGGTCTCTTCCGCGGGCTTCTCTTCGAAGGGGTTGTAGCCCCGGTCCGGATTGAAGAAGTCCCAGACGACCCGACCGGCCGGGTCCACTTCGAAGGCCCGTCCGACGGCGGATTCGGTGATCAGGGTGTTGCCGTTGGGCAGGCGCTGAACGCCGCCCATGGCGCCGCAGAAGAAACGGCTCGCAGGCGTCTCGCCGTGGGTCCAGACGATTTCTCCGCGGGCGGGGTCCATCTCGATGATGCGCGATCTGCCGCGAGCGGTGCCGTTGTCGAAGACCAGCAGGTTCCCGTTGGGCAGCAACGACGGCTGGTGCTGCCGGCTGACGACACCCGGCCCCCAGGACCAGACGACTCGGCCGGCTTCCAGGTCGAGCACGGCGATCAGATCCAGGTTGCGCACCGAAACCAGGACGTGACCCTCCTCCCAGAGCCCGTCCGCGCGTCCGTCAAGCACCTCCAGGGTGTTCGTGTGCAGGACATCCGCCGGAGTCAGCAGCAGCACGTACAGTTCGTGGGACCGACGTAGTCGGCGGGTCCGTTTCACGAAGGCTTCATCGTAGAGGTCGAACATGGCCTTGATCGAGGCCCCGCCCGCCGGATTCATCTCGATCTTGGCGTCCCGCCATCGGTCCAGGTGCTCGAACCAGTACCGGGCTTCGTCGAGACTCTCCGAAAGCAGGGCGTGGACGGCCGGGTCGCCGGCGATGATCTCGAACACCGAGTGCTCACTCAGGACGGAGCCTTCGGCGGAAACCACCTGGATGACATCGTCGATGATGACCACGTCGCCCCGCGTCATCTCGACCAGGCGAGGCACCCCGGTCAGCACGTGGATGTTGCCTTCCCGGTCGGTATCGAGATCATGGTGGGCGTTGTTGGTCAGTGCGAAGACGGGGCGCGAGTCCCGGTCCAGCTTGACGAGACCGGCGTGGGCCTCGATGGCCAGCAGGTGCTCTCCGTGCAGCTCGGCCACGATGAAGCCGGGCGCGGAGATGCCGTCGACCGCGTCCAGGTCGCCGCGCAGGGGAAACGATTGCCGTTCATCCAGCAGACCTTCGCCGTTCCAGGTGTGGACGAGTTCGCCCGTCATGTCGCGCAGGTAGGCGCGGCTGTGGGTCATGGAACCGTAGAGATTCAATCCCGCGTGGCTCCGTTCGTCCTCGTGCTTGACGACACCGCGCAGTCCTTGATTCTCCTGGCGGACCTTGGAGCGCGAGACGTAGGGCAGGGAGCGGAGTTGGGTGGCCAGTTCTTCGCGCTCCGTTGCGGCGGAATCCTCCTTGTCCTGACCGCTGCAGGCGGCGACCAGGAGGCACAGTAGGAACAACGCAAGTCTCGGCGTGCGGAGTCCGTCTCGATCGTGATGGTCCGGGTTCCTCACCGGTTACTCCCTTGCTGCATGTATCGCCGAAGCGTCAGGGCGTCGTCGTCGTCAGGGAATCGCTCGAGCTCCTCTGTCAGCAGGCGCCGGGCTTCCTCATGGTCGCCGTTGTCGAGAGCGATCCCGGCGAGCATCGTCCGCGGACCGGCGAGATCCGGATCCAGTTCGACGGCGCTACGGAGGGCCCGGGCCGCATGGGCGGGTTGCCCGCCGTTCATGAGCGCGAAGCCGAGGGCGTACTGACCCGCCCCCTGGTCCGGCAGCCAGGCAACGGCTTCCGTGGCGGCCGCTACTGCCTCGGGCCACAATCCTAACAGATTGAAATATTCCGAACGATGCAGGTGAACGCGGTACCAGGCGTAACGCACCGGTCGTCGGGCCCTCGTATCCGGCGTGGGGAGCGCACGGGCGGTTCCCGACCGCCAGCGGCGTTCCGCTTCCCGGACGGCGGCAGGTGGAACCGGCTCGCCCATCACTTCGTACAGCAGGCCCCGGGGCAGGAGGTGGGTGGCGGCGGCGGGATTCTCCCGAGGGAAGTCGACGATCAGGGGCCGCGTCGTCCTATCCACCGGTGACAGTTCCGGCGCCCGTACCGGGTTCACGTTCTTGGCGGCGGCCAGTGTCGCGAGGAAGCGATCCTGTCGCTGCGCCGACCAGCGGTCTGCCTGGGATCCGTTCGCGAAGAACGGTCCGAATCCAGGCCGGGCATAGGCGATCCACGTGTCCGGCCTCTTCCGCGCCGCGTAGCGGGAATAGGCCATCATGAAGGCGTGCTCCGACTCGGCGACGGCCACCAGCGCCCGGCGGGGAGTGCCGGCGAACAAGGCTTCGACGAAACGGCGTCCAGTGTCGTCGTGCCGCCGGGAGGCCTGCCGCCGCGGCTCGACGCCCCGCAGGAACAGGACCACCAGCAGGGCGCAGGTCACGCTCCAGGTCAGCCAACGCCGTCGCGCGCGCCGGGTCCCGACCGCGAGGAGGAGACAGGTACCCCAGCCGGCCAGGGCCGCGAGAGCCAGGTGGAGCGGCAGATGCCAGTCACTGATACCATAATTCGTGATGTAGTCGAGACCGATGCCCTGCTGGCGGGCGTGAGCCAGGTAGATCCCGATCAGATAGGGCAGGACCGCGAGGCTCAGCCAGGACGCCCAGCGCCGGCCGCGGCGCAGGACAGCCACGAGCCCCACCGCTGCGAGGGCCGTCCCCGGCCAGCCTACCTGGTGGACAATCCCGAAGGATCCCAGCCAGGCGGCCAGGAAACCGGGCGGCGCCTCGCCCAGAGGGCGGGAGGACCAGTCCAGGCGCGTCACGGCCCACCAGAGGCGTTCCCAGGTTTCCACGTTGCCCCAGTCCAGGACGGGGTCGGTTCGTGAGCGCAGCATCATCCAGACGAAGACCGACAGGCCGAGCAGGAATCCGGCCGCAGCCATGACCGCCAGGCGCCCTACAACCCTCGGTTTCCGGCCACCGGCCTCGATGAGGGCCCAGACCACGACGGTGCCCAGCACCAGTTGGCTGAGGTGGTTGCCGCAGGCCCGCCCCCAGAGGAAACCGAGCCAGGCGGCGGTCCACACATCCGCCGCGACCGGCGCGCCGCGGGTGAGCAGGCGACCCAGCAGCACGATCGCCGCCGTGCCCGGCAGAACGAACACGAGCCAAGCAGAAGGCAGTTCGACGGTGACCAACGACAGCCCGGCGCCCATGGCAACGACGGCCACGATGCCCGGCCAGCGCGCTCCCGGGCGCGGACGGTCCGCCGCCGGCACCAGGAACGTGGCGGTAAGCAGCACGGCCAGCAACAGGGTGGTCAGCAGGGTGTATTGCTCGGTGATCAGTCCCTGCTGTAGAAACGCGGGGGAGCCGGCCAGCACGAGGGCCGCGGCCGCCGCACCGGCAAGATTCGTCCAGGTCGGCAGATCGGGATGGGTGATCCGCAGCCAGGTGCGGACCAGCATCGCCAGTAGGCCGAGGCTGAGGGCGGCCAGGAGGCCGGACAGGATGTTCGTGGCTCGGACGGGGTCTGCGGCGGTGATCAGCCGGGTGAAGAAGGTCGCCAGGGAAGTCCAGGTAGGAGCACCGGGAGCGTGGGGGACTCCCGCCGAAGCGGCAGCCAATCCGAATTCGCCGCTGTCGTGGAAGGTCAGTCCCGGCGCCGAGTGGGTGACGAACCAGGTGCCGGCGACCAGGGCGACGATTCCGCCAAGGCAGGACGTGATGAGAAACGGCGCCCGGCTGCTCACGTCCGGTACGGGATCATCGCGCATGGGCACCGTTCTTCGTCGTGGCGGCGGATGATGAGCGAGGGCGGATCCTAGCATGCCGCCCCCGCCACCATCAACGGGCCTCGATCATTCGGAACCGATCAACCCAGCTTGGATCGGACCATGTTTTCCACCCCACCGGCGATGACCAGTTCCTGCACCGGTTGGCCCAACGGCGCGAAGCCGTATTCAGTCCCACGCCAAGTGGCCACCGACCGCTGGAAGTCCAGAGTCAACGGGTCGTCGCTGCTGACCGTCTTGGCGCCGTCCTTCTCCTGGTCGGCGAAGGCCTTCCGCATGGCGTCGCTCAGCCCCGGACACTCCACGCACACGAAGCCGTTGTTGATGGCGTTCCTGAGGTAGGTCTGGCTGTAGCTGCCGGCCACGACGCAGCGGATGCCGGCCGCCTGCAAAGCCGTGGCGGCCTGCTCGCGGCTCGACCCCGTGCCGAAGTTGTAGCCGGATACGATCACGTCACCGGTCCGCACCAGGGCGGGGAATCCCGGGTCGTAGTTCTCCATGACGACCTTGGCCATCATCTCCGGCGTCATGTCGTCGCGGTAGGTGTGGTCTTTGGAGTAGATGCCGTCGGTGTTGAGGTTGTCCGTCGGCAGGAACAGGGCCCGGCCCGTGTGGGACTCGGGGAATCCATCCAGGATCTCCACCGGCGGGGCGTCGCGCTTCACGTCGAACTCCTTCAACGCCCGGGCGGGAGTGGCCCCGTCCTTGTCCCAGCCCTCGGGACCGGCGATGTGGCCGGCCACCGCCGACGCGGCCACCACCGCGGGGCTGGCCAGGTAGGCCTCGGCCTCGCCGCTGCCCATGCGGCCCTTGAAATTGCGGTTGGTGGCACTGATGCCCACCTCGCCGTCCTCCAGCAGCCCCACGCCCAGGCCGATGCACGGCCCGCAGCCCGGGGGCAGGGGTCTGGCGCCCGCGTCCAGCAGCTTCTGCCAGGCGCCGGACTTCTCCGCCTGCTCCTGGATGGGCGCGCTGGCCGCCGACACGTACATCTCCACGTGGCCGGCCACCTTCTTGCCGGCGACGACCTCGGCGGCCTCGGTGAGGTCGTCCAGGCGGGCGTTGGTGCAGCTCAGCAGATACGCCTTGTGGACCTTCTTCTTCTGCGCCTCCATGTCGGCCAGGGAGGTCGTGACCTGCACCTTGTGCGGACCGGCGATGTGCGGCGTGACCGCGCCCAGATCGACGGTGATCTCGGAGGCGTAGACGGCGTCCGCGTCGCTGGCCGGGGGATTCGACGTCCAGGCGGCCAGCTCTTCGTCGCCGATGCGGTCGTTCACACCACCCAGCGCCAGCCAGTCCTTGCGCTCCTTCATGTATGCCAGGCAAGTGGTGTCGCAGGGGAACCAGCCGGCCAGGGCGCCCCACTCGGTGGTCATGTTGGCCACCGTCAGGCGCTCTTCCATGGACAGCGAGGCCACGCCGGGGCCCGCGAACTCGAGCACCGCGTTGAGCACTTCGCCCTGATTGTACATGCCGCACAGGGTGAGGATCATGTCTTTGCCGGAGACGCCGGGGCGCAGCTCGCCCTCCAGGACGACCTTGATCGTCCGCGGCACCTGCCACCACACGGTGCCCGCGGCCCAGAGGGCGGCGGCGTCCGTGCGCACCACCGGGGTGCCCAAGGCGGCCAGGGCGCCGTAGGTGTTGCTGTGACTGTCGCTGGCCACGCAGAAGCCGCCGGGCTTCACGTACCCTTCCTCGACCATGACCTGGTGGCCGATGCCCCGTCCGGCCGGGTAGTGCCGGACGCCGTGCTTGTCGGCGAATTCGGCGATGGACCTGTATTTGGCCAGGTTGGTCTCGCCCTCGTCCTGGATGTTGTGGTCCAGGGTGAAGATGGGCTGCATGGGGTCGTGGACCTTGGCTACGCCCAACCCGTTGAACTTGCCCATGACCGCGGACGTGTTGTCGTGCGTCATCACATGGTCGGGCACGAGGGTGACGTAGTCGCCGGCGCGCACCTCGTGGCCGGCGGGCAGATTCAGGGCGTGGGACTGGACGATTTTCTCGATGACGGTCTGGGCCATGGCGGCGCCCCCTGGGAAGGGTCGGACGGTGCTCCCGTGCGGGAGAGGATTCAGCCGCAAATGTAGACAACGACGCCCCGGGGGACAATCCCCGGGGCGCCGATTCGTCCGAAATGTTGCCGCGCTCAGCCGAAAGCGTTCCGGCTGCTCGGCCCCGGATAGGCGTCGTTGATGTAGGCTTCGAGGGTGTTGATCTGCACCTTCTGGTCCTTGGCGATCTGCTTGACCACGTCGCCAATGGAGACGATGCCCTTGAGCCGGCCTTCGGTCAGGACGGGCACGTGGCGGATCCGCTTCTCGGTCATGAGGGCCATGACCTGCTCCAGTTCCGTCTCCGGGGTCACGTAGAGGACCTTGTGCGACATGAGTTCCTTGACCGGCGTGTTGTGGGAGCGGCGGCCCTCCACCGTTGTGATGCGCAGGTAGTCGCGCTCGGTGATGATGCCCACGATGGTCGTTTCCTCGAGGACGAGCATGGCGCCGACGTTGTGCTCCACCATGCGCTCAACCGCCGTGAGCACCGTGTCCTCGGGTGTCACGCTGTGGATCGGGCACTCGCCCTTGCGGGCGAGCAGTTCGTCGATGGTCTTCATGGGTCGCCTCCGGGGGCTATCCGTGGATCACGGTCATGAGAAAATCAGGATTCAAAGTCTCCACAATCTAGAGGCAGAGGCGGTGATCCGCTACGGGGCCGGCCTTGCCCCGCCGCCGGCCCGGATGTAGTTTCGGACGGCCCACCACGCCGACCCCCATCCCGGAGGACTGTCCGATGGCCACCTACGAGGACTTCGAGGATCTCCGCGACAACTG
The DNA here is from genome assembly GCA_024231905.1 of bacterium. GTDB lineage: Bacteria > Krumholzibacteriota > Krumholzibacteriia > LZORAL124-64-63 > LZORAL124-64-63 > JAAEQC01. Next base: position 210,876 of record JAAEQC010000199.1, read on the forward strand.
TCCCGCCGAGATCAAGGCCGACATCGCCATCGACGTGGTTCACGCGGACGCCGCGCGCCTGAACGCAGCCTGGACCGTCACCGCCGACGGCGGCTTCCGCCTCTCCCTGACCCAGCGCGTGAGCGATTTCTGGGAGCACGAGGTCCGCGAACGCGGCCGCGACGTGCCTGACGACCACTTCGCCATCGAGATCATCGTCGATAGCTACGCCGACCCGGAGATGGGCCACACCCTCTACCTGGAACTCCACGCCTACTGCGGCAGCGAGGGCGTGGGCGAACTGTGCTGGGGCGTCTTCGACGACGATCCCCTGGAGCGGACGTTCGCCGCGGCCATGGCGACGCAGATCCCGGAGTTGCTGGGCGAGCATACGAACGCCGACGGCGTGACCTGCATTGTCGAGGTGACGGAGGTGGCCGAGCTCTGAGATGACACTCTCCGACCACGTGATCTGGGCGCCCGATATATGCGCCCGGTCGGGAGAACACGATGGATCTATCCAAGAAACTCACGGCGGAATTCTTCGGGACTTTCTGGCTCGTCCTGGGCGGCTGCGGCAGCGCGGTCCTGGCGGCGGCCTACCCCAATGTGGGCATCGGCCTGCTCGGGGTGTCCCTGGCCTTCGGTCTGACGGTGCTGACCATGGCCTTCGCCACCGGCCACATCTCCGGCTGCCACCTCAATCCGGAGGTATCCCCGTGTTGAGAATCATGCTGTCGATCCTGCTCGTGACCACCGGTGCCCTGCCCGCCCTGGGCGGCGACGAGACCCCACCATCTCCGTCACCGGCACCGCGACCGCGGCGGACGGGTGAAGGAGGGTTACCACGCCACCACCTGCGTGGGCTTCCGCAGCGCCGACCTGGGTGAGGACCGCTCCTACAGCCGGGTCGGTTTCGATAGCTCGAGTCTGTTCGATTCCGACAGCGTGGAGATCGACGAGTGGGTCTTCGGCGGACAGATCTTCGGCGACTTCGTGTTGCACGGTGGCCCCATGTTCCTGGCCCTGAGCGCCAAGTACCAGCTGACCACCGTCCAGCGGACGCAGCGATCGTCGTTCCATATGCCCCAGGCAGACGCGGCGGGAGAATCATGTCGTACGGGTCGATCTCGTGGATCCCCGACGGGAAGTGCTCGACGTGCGCCAAATCCACGTCGGCCTCCGACAGGATCACATCATACATACGAACCACCATATCTATGGCGCCACTAACCACCCTCCCAAACCGTCCCGCTCCAGATCAGCCACCCGAGGCAGTCCCTCGATCCTGATGGGACGGGCCTCCGCCTCCGAGTTGAAGGTCTCCAGAATGGCCCGAATTCCCTCGAGATGACGGCCCACGCGGGTCTCCAGCGGGATTCCCTGCTCGTCATAGGGCATGGCCAGCAGGCCCATCCGTTCCGCCCGCAGATACCAGTCGTCCCGGCCCGTCACCGCCAGGTCCGTGCTGGTGCGTCCCCGCAGATAGCCCTGGACCGGATTGCCGGTCTCCGTCAGGAACGCCCGCGTGCCCGTAGCGTCCGGCCATTCGCGGTGGCTCAGTCCCCGGAATTCCTCGGGCGAGACTTCGAGACCGTAGTCCAGGCCCTGCAACTGGAGCAGGATGGTCGCCGTCGCCGCCAGGTCCGCGCCGTTGTTAGAGGCGACGATCGTGTTCACAAGGTCTCGATCCGGGGAGGCCTCGTGCAGATCGAAAGCGATATCCACCTGCTCGCTCCGGATCAGTTCCACGATGGCCCAGGCGACCCGCTCGGTCAGCGTACCTGTCCTGGCGCCCGGATACACGCGGTTGAGGTTGCGGGCTTCGTGGCCGCCGCGGACGCGGGACGACGCCGGGTGCCGGAACACGAGCGGATCCGGCCGTTGGTGGACGGGGTTGGTGAAGCGGGCCCCGTAGCGGAAGCGCCGGATCCCGCCGGGCGTGGGTACCTCGATGTGGGAGGGATGACCCTCGCGCGGCCGAGTGTGGGTGGCGGAGCTGGCGTTGGCCCGCGGGACGACAATCACCCGTCCGGCCTGGACGTCCAGGTTCTCCACCATCAGGACGGCGGCAACGACCCCGGCTATCTCGTCCGCGTGGGTACCGCTCAGGACCAGCAGGGTGCCGCCCGGTTGCCCGCCCGTGAACAGGTAGACTTCGGAGTCGCCGGGAGTGTCCGTCAAGCCCGGGTTGTAGTCGCCCAGGCTCCGGATCCCGGTCAAGGCCGGCGAGGGAAAGACCGGGTCGGGCGCGTGGTGGGCACGGAATTCCCTTCCCGACAGGAGGGCGACCACGGCGGCCAGAGCCAGCAGTGCGCTGCCCGCGACGAGACGTCCGGGTCGCGCCGTCACCGGACCACCTCGCGAATCTTGACCGGTTGCGCGCCGGCGGGGGGAACGACTATGTTCCCGACCGTCACAATGCTCAAGGATTCTGGAGGGGCGGTCTCATGGTTTCCATCAGGGTCGGAATCGCGTTTTTTCTCGTTGTCGTGCTGTCGTGCGCACCCGGTTGCGGCTCCGGAACCCGCTCCGGCGAAGAGGCCGCCCTCGACCGGGTCCGGTCCCTGGACAAGGTGACCATCGCCGTGACCGACTCGGGCCTGGGCGGGCTCTCGGTGGTCGCCGACGCCGTCCGCAAGCTCGAGGCGGAACGGGCCTACCGCCAGGTGGAGCTCGTCTTCTACAACGCGCTCTTCACGGCCGAAGGCGGGTACAACAGCCTGACCGGCCGGGAGCAGAAAGTCGAGATCTTCAGCCGCGCCCTCCAGGGCCTGGAGGATCGTTGCGCGCCCGACATCATCCTGGTGGCCTGCAACACCCTGTCGGTGCTGTACCAGGACACGGAGTTCGCGCGCACGACCCGGGTGCCCGTCGTCGGTATCGTGGAGGACGGCGTGGAGTTGATCGCGGACCGCTTCGAGGACAACGAGTCCGCCCGTGTCATCATCTTCGCCACCGAGACAACCGTCGCCGAGGATACCCACCGGGCCACCCTCGTGGAGCGGGGCATCGCCGCGGACAGGGTCGTGACCCAGGCGTGCCCCCAGCTCGCCTCCTACATCGAGCAGGGGTTCGACGGCATGGAGACCGGATTCCTGGTCGACGCCTACGTCACGGAGGCTCTCGCCGCCGCCGGCCCGGAACCGGGTCCGCTGTACGTGAGCTTCAACTGCACCCATTACGGCTACTCCCTCGCGGCCTGGCAGGCCGCGTTCGCCGGTCACGACCAGGCGGTCGTGGAGTTCCTCGATCCCAACCTGAAGATGATCGACGTCCTGCTGCCGCCCGCCCTCCACGGCCGGCACGAAGCGGTCGATATCTCGGTGCGTGCCGTGTCCATGGTGGAGATCCCCGCGGAGAGCAGGGACTCGATCGGACGCTACCTGCGGGACATCTCTCCGGAGACCGCGGCGGCCCTCGCCGACTACGAGTTGCAGCCGGACCTCTTCCCCTGGCGCGACGTCATCGCGGACTAGTTCCGTCCCGGGCCGGGGCCAGGTAACGGCCCAGGCCGTCCTCCATCAGGGCGGCGGGCTCGGGCCAGCCCCCCATCAGGATCGCCCGCTCCGGATTCAGCATGTTGAACGCCTCGACGATGGCCCCGATGGCCACCAGATCGCGTGCGATCCGCCGTTCGATGGAGATCCCCTCCTCGTCGAACGGCACGTTGATCGCCCCGATGGCCGCGGCCTTGACGTACTGGTCGTCTTGCCCCAGCACGGCGAGCTCGGCGTTCGTCGGTCCCCTGAGCCGACCCATGGCCGGGTTGGCGGTCTCCAGCAGGATGGGTTGGGTGTCGGTGTGGTCGGTCCACTCCCGGTGGCTGAGGCCGTGGAAGTTCGGCGGCGAGGGTTCGAGGGAGAACTCCCAGCCGTCCAACTGGAGGCTGATCGTCGCGAACGAGGCGATTTCCTGGCTGACCTCGGACGCCACGATGGCATTGATCACCGGGTATTCCGGGGAGGACTCGTGGATATCGAAACTCACATCGATGCTCTCGCGCCGGATGAGCTCGGTGATGGCCCAGGCCACCCGTTCGGTCAGGTTCCCGTCGGCGATGCCCGGGAAGGCGCGATTCAGGTTGCGGATCTCGACACCCGCAAGGGTCGTGCCCGAAATCGGCTGGACGTAGACTTCCGGATCCGGCCACTGGTGCACGGGATTGGTGAAGCGGGCGCCGAACCGGAACGACCGGGAGCCGCCGGCCGTCTCGATGACGATGTGCTGGGGATGGGCTTCCTGGGGCTCGTTGTGGGTGGCGGCGCTGGCGTTGGCCCGCGGGATGATGAACACGCGGCCGGCCTCCACGTGGAGCGTCTCAATCATGAGGACGGGGGCCATGTAGCCCGCGATCTCCGAGGGGTGGGTCCCGCCGAGCACCAGTACCGATCCGCCCGGTGCGGACCCTTCGTATACGTAGACCTCGGTGTCCCCGGCGGTTCCGGCCAGGTGGGGATTGACCTCGCTCAGGGGGAATGCGCGCGTCAGGCCGTCGGACGGGTAGAGCACCTCGTCCCGGTGCTGGACCTGGAAGCTCCGCGCCGAGAGCACGACGAGCACGGCGGTGATCAGCAGGGAGATGCCGATGGAAAGCGGGCGGTGTCGGTCGATGGACATGTTTCTTCCTACTTGATCATCAGGAGCCGCAGCAGCATGGGCACGAGAACGACGACGGCGGTCAATTGCCGGGCGAACTTCTTCTCCGTGAAGACCTCCCAGACCAGGACGACGCAGAACAACAGGACGATGGCCTGGTAGATGAGGGTCAGGATCATCGGTGTATCTCCTAGCCCGGGATGATCTTGGCGAGCGGATTCGCCAGGATGATCATGCCGATGGCCCACAAGGCCGTGATCACCGCCGGCACGGCGGTGTGTTTCAGGACGCGGAAGTAATTGGGTTCGCCCACGATCTGGGCGGCGAACATGCCGGCCAGGGCCGTGGGGGGCATCAGATCGCCCAGGCCGGCGAACAGCGAGAGCGCCGAGCCGACCACGATCTCGTCCTGGCCCAGGAACGACAGCAGGAACGGGACGCCCAGCACCGACGCCGACCCGTAGGCGGACACGGCGCCGAACAGGGGCATCATCACCGCGACGCCGGCGTACTTCCACAACGACGGCAGGCCGAGGGCGGTCACCACCAGCATGCCGCGGATACCCACCAGGGTCATGACCTGGATGAACGTCCCCACGCCGACCAGGATGCCCATCACCGGCAGCGCCTGGCGGATGGAGCGCCGCGCGGCGCTGAACAGGTTGAAGCGCCGGCCGGTCCGCGTGCCGACCGCCGCCCCGATCAGGAACACGAGCGCGATGCCCAGGTTGGCCGCGAGGAAGGGCACCAGCCGGATGCCGATCAGGAGCAAGGCCACCAGGACGATGGGCAGGTACAGTCGCCACCCATGGCGCGTCGCGTGGTTCTCGTCCAGATCGCCCAGGACCGCCTCCATGTCGATGTTCTTGAGGTACCGCCTCGCCAGGCCGAGATTGACGCCGATCGCCAGGGGCATGGTGGCGATGAGCAGTGGGATGTCGAAACCGGTGAACGGCATGTCGACCCCGCTGCCCATGATCATCGTCGGCAGGCTGATCGGTGGCGCGATCATGCCGTAGATGGCGCTCATGGCGATGATCGCGGCGACCTTGGGCCGGGGGATGCCGCAGGCGGACAGCACCGGGGCGGCGATGGCTCCGGTCGTCAGTACCGTGGCCGTCGACTGGCCCGTGATCATGCCGGGAAACATGATGAAGACCGTCAATCCCACCACCAGCAGGGCCGGCCGGGAATGCAGGTGGACCAGCAGGCCGCGGCTGATGCTGCCCAGGGCGCCGGACTGCTCCAGGGAGGCCATGAAGACCATGGCCGAGGCGATGATGAGGATGGGGTCGATGTAGGTGAAGGCCCCCTCGACCAGGTGCCGCAGGGGCAGGCCTTCGCCGCCGGCCAGGGCTCCGACCATGGAGGCGGCGATGAGCGACAGCCCGGTCGGTACCTTCAGCAGCATGGCGCAGACCACGAACACGCCCAGCATGATCAGCAATATCCAGTGGGGCTCGAGCACGACGGTTTCTCCGATACGGTGTGGGTCTCCGGCTGCGGACCCTATCGAATATCAAGACTCATGCCAAGCGTATATTATTGAATAATATGATGGTTGTCGTCAGGCTCGGCGTCGGGACGGGCTGAATCAGCACACCTGATTGTGCGCCATGTGCTCCAGGGTCAGCGGATCTGGTACTGCTTCATCTTGCTGTAGAGATACCGGCGATGAATCCGCAGCATCTCCGCGGTCCGGCTCCGGTTACCCCCCTGCTGCAGGAGCGTATCTTCGATGATCCGGCTCTCCAGGTCACCCAGGATCTCCTTCAGCGAGCGCCCTTTCTCCAGCTCCTTGCGGTAGAACAGGCTCATGTCCTCCTCGCGCGTCTCGGCGGGCACGCTCTCGATGTTCAGGACGTTGCTCCGGTTCAGGGCCAGGTTGCGCTGCACGATGTTCTCCAGCTCCCGGACGTTGCCGGGCCACGAGTTCGCCTGCAACCGCGCGATCGTCTCGTCGGGGATCACGTACTCCTTGCCCGGGGCGTACTTCTCCACGAAGTGGCGCACGAGCAGCGGGATGTCCTCCCGTCGGTCCCGCAACGGTGGCAGATTGATGCGGATGACGTTGATGCGGTAGAAGAGGTCGGCCCGGAACCGGCCGGTCTCCACTTCGTCTTCCAGCCTCTGGTTGGACAGGGAGATCAAGCGCACGTCGACCTTGCGCTTCTTCTGTCCGCCGACCCTGAAGAACGTGCCCTGCTGCAGCACGCGCAGCAGACGCACCTGCAGGTGCGCCGACGTGCTGGGGATCTCGTCCAGCAGGATGGTTCCCCCGTCGGCGGTCTCGAAGTGCCCGAGACGCTGATGAGTGGCCCCGGTGAACGCACCCCGCTCGTGGCCGAAGATCTCGCTCTCGAGCAGAGACTCGGACAGGGCGCCGCAGTTTACCTTGACGTAGCTCATGTCCGAGCGGAGCGAGTGACGCTGGATGGCGTCCGCGACCAGCTCCTTGCCGGTGCCGCTTTCCCCCTCGATCAGGACGGGAGCCTGACTGAGGGAGATGGTGCCGATCTGCTTGAAGATCTTCTGCATGCAGGGCGCACGTCCGATGATCGGACTCGGCTCCTGGCTCACAGCCGATTCGGTCTCCACCCGGTGCCGCAGCTTGTGGACTTCCTGGAGCAGGCCGGCGTAGGCCAGGGCCCGCTTGATCACGAGCAGCATCTCCTCGGCCTCGAACGGCTTCTCCAGGTAGTCGTAGGCGCCCATCTTCATGGCCTCGATGACCCGCTCGCTGGTGCCGTAGGCGGTGAACAGGATCACCGGCATGTTCGCCCAACGCTCCTTGATCTTCGCGAGGACCTGGATACCGTCGAGCCCGGGTATGCGGATGTCCAGGAGGACCACGTCGACGCGCTCGGAATTCAGGACGACCAGCGCCTGTTCCCCGTCCTCCGCCTCCAGGACCTCCAGTTCGGGGCTGGCGAGCAGGTCGCGGATGTTGCGCCGCATGGCGGACTCGTCATCGACCACGAGCAGGGATCTCGGAATCATGAATCGACCTTTCCCGCTGATTCGAGCGGCAGGGTTACGCGGCAGTGGGCGCCGGCCAGCCGGACCGGATCGACGAATTCGATGGTCCCGTGGTGCGCCTTCACGATCTCGTAGGCCGTGGACAGACCCAGTCCCGAACCACCGTGGCGGGTGGTGTAGAAGGGGGTGAACGCCTGCTCCCGGATGCCGGGGTCCAGGCCGGCCCCGGTGTCCTCCAGGTCGATCGCCAGCCCGCGGTTCCCGTCCACGCGGGAGGAGACCGCCACCCGGCCGCCGTCGTCGAGGGCGTCCACGGAATTGGTCAGGATGTTCAGGAAGACCTGGTGCAGGGCGTCGGGATCGCCGAGCAGAGCGGCGCCGGGCGCGGCCAGGTCGAGCTCCAGATCGATGCGCTTCTCCAGGAGACGGGGCCTGATGAACAGGACGGTACTGCGGACCAGATCGTCCGCTTCCACGGTCTTCATCAGGTCCGTGCGGACGGGACGGGAAAAGTAGAGGAGCTTGCGCAGGAGATCCGACAAGCGGTTGATCTCGTCGAGCACCAGTTGCATGGACTCGTCGGTCAAGGGCGCCGGTTGCCGCGTCTCCGCCGTGAACCGCGCCAGATCCCGCTGCCAGATCTGGACCCGGGTCTTGAGGATCGCCAACGGCGTCTTGACCTCGTGGGCGACGCCGGCCAGCAGGTTCCCCAGGGATGCCATCTTGTCCTGCTGATGGAGTTTCTCCTCCAGGGAACGACTGCGGCTGAACTCCGCTTCCAGCGCATCCAGCATGCGGTTGATGGCCAGGCGGATGCTGCCGAACATGCCCCGGCGCCTGGTCATGCGATGGGAAGGATCCTGTTCGATGAGTTCGAGATTGGCCTTGAGGCTGTGGATCTCCCGCCGCTGGTGGAGCGTGGCCACCAGGGCCAGCACGAAGGCGATCACCGCGACCAGGGCCGTGACGTTGAGATACCGGCCGAGCTTGGCCGCCGGCAGCTCGGCCTCGATGTGGATGCGGGCCCAGACCACGGCGACCATGTGGCCGTCGCGCATCACGGGCTCGGTCGCGAGGGGGAATACGGGACCGGATACCGATACGGACTCGAACTCGTGCAGGTGCACGGCGGCCCGGGCCGTCCGGATGGTTTCCTCGACCTGCGCCTGGATGATGGGTTGGGAGCGGGGCGGGGGTCCGTACACCGGCTGGGGAGGCGGTGACCAGGGATTGGCGTATCCCATGAATTCGTCCCGGGGGATGACCCAGAAACCGCCTTTGAGCCCGTTGGTGGCGGCGAACACGCGCGTGGTCATCAGGGCCAGCTGCAGATCGAGGGAATCGGGCAGAACGAGGCCCGTGCCGTCGGACGCCGCGGGTAGCCGCCGGAAGTAGTCCTCCGCTTCACCGGCCAGTTCCCGGGATGCATCAGCGGTCAGGGCCATGTTGCGATCGATGATGTCCTGGCGCCATTGGCGCACCGACCGGACGCCGGTCAGGACGCTCAGCAGGACGATGAGACTGACCAGGATCAGCGCCAGGGTCAACGACATGGGCTGCCCCGCGAATGATCGGAAGTCTCGCCAGAATGAACTCATCGTGCCGGCCCTGTCGGGATGAAGAATTGTCCGGATTGGGGTCAATCCGATTGTGCTAAATTAGCACACTTTTCTTTCGGGTCCAAACGTAAATCCTTTAATGATAAGCGATCTCGCGTGGCATACAACTTGATTGGATGGTACTGTCCAACAGCGAGCCCTCCACTCCCTCCGTCACTGACATGCGGAGTGGCACATGGGAGTTCTGCGGGTCTGTTGGCCGGGCCCGGAGAGCTCGAAACGGAATCCTGGGACCACCGATCTTCGCTATCGGAGCCACCGCGGGTTCAGGACCCCCACCACGGAAAGACGGGACCTCGATGAATCGTGAAATGAAGACCGGATCGGTGTCGGCAATCGTCCTGGCCTGCACCCTGCTGCTGGTCGTCGGCTGCGATACCTACGTCGCCGACGGCGACGAGAGCGCGGGTATCAACGCCCGTGGGGGGTATTTCTACCTCATCGACAACGAGTCGGACCGGTTGGTGATGGCCGATCAGTCGCTGGCCGTGCTCGGCAGCTGGCCGTTCGCGGATTTCACCTCCGAAGCGTACGTGCAGGGCATCACCTTCGACGGGCAGGCCCTGTGGGTCTCGGTCTCGGGAGGCGATGACAGTCTGTTCCAGCTCGACCTGTCGCTGGCCGATACCGCCGTGGTCACGCGGACCCTGCCGGCGCCCCCGGACGGACAGGGAACGGTGCGGGACATCGCCTGGGACGGCGACGTGGTCTGGGTCCTGAACAGCGGATCGGAGACCTACGGCAATCCCCCCGAGATCTTCCAGCTCGACGCCCTCACCGGCGAGATCCTCTCGCGCAACACGCTGCCGAGCGGGGAGCCGCGCGGCCTGTGCCACGTCGGACCCAACGAGGATGCCTACGGTTCCGGGGCGCGGGAGGGCTGCTACTACACGGACAAGGACGACGACTTCGTCTACGTCTTCGAAACAGAGCGTCGGATCTTCCACGACGGGTTCGCCGCCCCGGTGGGACCCCGCGGCGAGAACTACGTCTACCCCCTCGGGATCTTCTTCGACGGCGAGCGCTTCTGGTCGACCAACAGCAGCGGCGTTGCCGACTACCTCTTCGCCCTGGACTACGAAGGCGACCAGGAACAGCTGGTGGAGATCCCCTACGGACAGCCGGGAGCCATCGTCTGGATCGAGCGGAACCTGACGGTCCCGCAGCCGCCGGCGGTCATCCAGGCGGTGCCGAACACGGGCGGCCGGACCGCCGAGAAGACGGTCGTGGTGACGGGGAGCGGTTTCCGCGACGGTCTGACGGTCTCGCTCGGAAACGGGATCACCGTCGACGACGTCACCTTCACGGACGCCTCCGAGATCAGGCTCGAAATCGTCATCGCTGCGGGCGCGGAGTTCGGCCCGCGGGACATCACCGTGACCAATCCCGACGGACAGTCCGGTGTGGGCAGCAACCTCTTCTCGGTGGTGGAGAACGATCCCGCCCTCGGGTTCCTGTGGTTCGCCGACAACGGCAACGACGTCGTCCACCGCTATTCCATCAACGACGGTGAGGTGGTGGCGACCTTCGCCACCGCGCCCGTCCATTCCGGCGGCTCGTTCCAGGGCCTCGAGCACGACGGAACCGCCCTCTGGATGACCGCGGGCGGCAGCGACGACATGGTGGCCCAGATCGACACCGTCGGCACCCTTTCCCTGGTGCGGACGCTCACCGCGCCGCCGGGCGGCACCGGCACCGTGCGCGGCGTCGCCTTCGACGGCACCGACTTCTGGGTCGCCAACAGCGTTTCCGACGAGATCTACCGGATCAGCCACACCGACGGCACGGTCCTGGAGACCATAGCCGCGCCGGCACTGGAAGCCCGGGGCGTCGCCTGGGCGGACGGCCGCCTCTACTGCACCGACCGGACCGAGGACGCGGTCTTCGTGTGGGATGCGGACCTGGCGGTCTGGACGCGGGTGTTCGAGATCCCGGTCCCGCCGGGCGGAACCTCCTCGAACCGCTATCCGACCGGCATGACCTGGGACGGGTACAGTTTCTGGATCTGCAACAGCACCTACGAATTCGACTACATCTTCCAGGTCGCGCCGGACGGGACCCTGCTCAGCACCATCGAAGTGCCGGGGCGGGGCGACGCTCAGCCGACCGGGATCGTATTCCTCCAAAACTGAGGGGCAGGGGACCTTGAAGACGAACACATGGGCTCGGTTCATTCTCACGGGAATCCTGTTCCTCCTGCTGGGCGCAGCGCAGGCCCCGGCCCAGATCCAGGTCGGCGGCGACGTCATGATGAGGTACTACTGGGAGAATGCGTGGAACACGCGGGACGACCGCGAGAGCCTCAACTCCTCGCGGATCCTGAGCAGGCTCTACGTGGACACCTCCGTCGGCGAACACGCGGCGTTCCACGCGGACCTGGTGACCATCAGCGAGAACCCCGTCTACCCCGCCCGGACCATCAGCGGCGCGGGGAACATCATCTACGGCATCAGCCAGGTCTACGGCGAGATGATGACGCCCAACCTGCCGCTGTTCGACCTGGCGCGCCTGCGGTTCGGCCGTCAGCATTACAAGCTGGGCCAGGGCCTCACCCTGGGGGACAGCTACTATCAGCTCGACATGTACGACAGCGTGCGGGCCGATCTCATGGTCGGCAACTTCACCTTCGGCCTGATGGGAGCCGTCACCTCGACGGAGGTCAGCTCGGGCGGCTACTATCCGAAGCCGGGGAGCGACCGGATCTACGTGGGCAAGGTGGAGTACGAGCTGTACGACCACACCCTGCTGGGCTACACGGTCTACGAAGCTCCGCAGGGCGACTTCAACGACAACGTCATCACGGGCCTGGGCGCCAAAGGCCGGATCGTGCTCCGTGACCTGCAGTACTTCGGCGAACTGGCCACCCAGAACTTCAACACCCTGTCCGGCCTGCCCGACAAGGGCGGCATGGCCTACATGGGCGGGATCAGCTACCGTTGGTCCATGAAGGGATTCCGCACCATCAAGGTGGAGGTCAGGGGGGCCGGGTACGAGGGTGACGACGCAGGCACCGAGAAGGTCGAGATATTCGAGCCCTACTATCCCAGCTGGTACTGGGGTGACCGGACGGCCTACGTCAACGGCAGCATCGGCGGCGACTATTCCCACCGGGGCATCAGGCCGGAGGGGAGCCGGGTCTGGTACGGACGCGTGTACTTCAGTCCCACCAGCCTACCCAAGTGGCGTTTCCAGCTCCAGTACGCCACGGTGAGCGACTGGATCGACAACGACGGTTTCGACGCGGGCAACGACGAATGGGGCCTCAAGCTGTTCTACGAGATCAACAGCAACGTCCGGCTCCAGGGACGCTACTTCCGACGGATGGCCAGCGGCGCGGACGAGGACCTCAACGCTTCCGGGATCATCTCGCGCTCCGAGGACGAGTACGAGGCCCAGCGGATCATGGTCGAGATGCGGGTCCAGTTCTGACGGGGGAACCGGAGCAGTCGTTTCCAGGTTCTCCGGGCACCAAGAAAGTTGTTCGGTACCAAGAAAGGTTGAGTCATGTCACAAAGCAGGATCTTCTTCCTGACGGCCTTGGCGGTCCTGGTCGTCGCGACCCCCCTCCTGGCGGACGAGCAGTTCGATCAGCCCGTGATCCTCACCTCGGCGGGGCAGAGCGTCGACGTCAAGCTGGCCGGCGTGCTACTGACCCGCCTGGGCATCGAACATACGGTCGTGACCGAGGCCACTTCCGCGGACCTGGAGGGCTTCAAGACCCTCCTGATGGTGCCGGGATACAGCTCTAAGGGCCTGGGCGCCGCCGGGGTCAGCCGGGAGGACGAGATGGCCCGGGTCGAGGAACTGCTCGCCGGTTCGGCCGAGGCCGGGGTCAAGGTGCTGGTCCTGCACCTGGGCGGCAAGGCCCGGCGCGGAGTGCAGTCCGACGACTTCAACGCCAAGGCCGCCGCCGGCGCGGATCTCGCCATCGTGGTGGCCCAGGGGGATGAGGACGGCTTCTTCACCGATGTGTGCAAGAAGAACGAAGTACCGCTCGAGATCGTCGACTTGATGGCGGACACCATGAAGCCCCTGGGCGTAGCGATAGCGAAGTGAAGATGACGTACGTGCCGGTTTCCCGTGTTTCCCGTCCGCCGACCATTGCGGCAGTTCGCCTCGGAGTGGCCTGTCTCCTGGGACTGACCCTGGCTTCGACCGGGACCGCGGTCGCGGGAGGCGGGGGGGTGGCGGCCACGGCCCATCCCCTGGCCACCGAAGCGGCCGTGCAGATGCTGGAACGGGGCGGCAACGCCGTCGACGCCGCGGTGGCGGCCGCGTTCGCCATCGGGGTCGTGGAACCGGACGGTTCGGGACTCGGCGGCGGCGGCGGCATGCTGGTCTACCTGCACGACCGCCGCGAGACTCTCTACATCAACTACTACCACCAGGCTCCGGCGGCTCCCGGCGCGATTTCCTTCAGGACCAGTACCGACCGCAACACGGCGAAGTCGGTGCTGGTGCCGGGCACCGTGGCGGGACTCTGCGAGGCCCTCGACAGGTACGGCACCCTGCCTCTGCCGGTGGTCATCGAACCGGCCATCCGGTTCGCCCGCGACGGGTTCACGGTGGACGCCACGCTGGCCGGTCTGATCCTGGACTCCATGGAGCAGCTGGCCGAGCGTCCCGAGCTCGCGGAGGTCTTCCTGACCGACGGCTTCCCCAAGATGCAGGGCGAACTGATGGTCCAGCCGAAGCTGGCACGGGTCCTGCAGCTGGTTTCCGACGAGGGGCGGGACGGTTTCTATCGCGGCGAGACGGCCGAAGCCCTGGTGGCCGGCCTGACCGCGCAGGGCGGCGTCATGACCCTGGAGGACCTGGCGGCCTTCGAACCCATGGCCAACGAACCGGTCCGGGGCCGCTACCGGGACCTGGAGATCGTGTCGGCGCCGCCGCCGCACTCGGGGGTCACCCTGATCGAGATCCTGAACATGATCGAAGCGCTCGAATTCGATCCGGAGGTCCATTTCTCCCAGTCGGCGGAGGACATCCACATGATGGCGGAGATCTTCCGCCGCGCCTACGCGGACCGCAGCCAGTACCTGGGCGATCCGCGGTTCGTCCGCACGCCCGTGGCGGGGTTGATCGCCAAGGGGTACGCGGCCGAGATCTTCTGTGGGATCAATCCCTACCGGGCGGAACCGCGCAACTACCGGGACACGCCCTACGGCAAGCCGCTCAAGTTCGACGCCGCGCGGGCCGAGCCCACCGACACCCGGAAACCGGCGAAGCGGCCCCTGACCTGGGACGACGACAACGAGGACCTTCCGGGAATCTTGGACCGGTCCCGACGCGATCCGTTCGATCGCTGGGGAGACCGGAACCGGCAGGGGGCGGACGGTTCAAACGCCCAGTCTCCGCGCCGACGTGCGCGCGACGATGACGACGACGGCGAGTTCGACGGCGGCCACACGACCCACCTGTCGGTCATCGACGCCGACAGCAACATGGTTGCCTTGACCCAGACCCTGGGCAACTTCTTCGGCTCCAAGGTCATGATCAACGGCATCCTCCTGAACAACGGGCGGGTCAACTACAGCGACAAGTCCAAGTCCAACCTGATCGAGCCGAACAAGCGACCCCGGTCCTCCCTCACCCCCACCCTCGTGTTCCGGGACGGGACGCCGTTCATGAGCCTCGGGTCGCCGGGCGCCGGGCGTATCATCGCCACCGTCGCCCAGGTCATCGTGAACGTGGCGGACTACGACATGGACGTCCGGGCCGCCAACGACGCGCCCCGGGTCTTCTGCCAGAAGTTCGACGACCACCTGTCCCTCGAGTCGCGGGTCGCCGAGGGCGTCGCGGAAAGCCTGACCCGCAAAGGGCATAACGTCCGGGTGCTGGGGGACTACGACCTGTTCTTCGGCGGTGTGCAGATGACGGCCATTGACCCCGCCTCGGGCGAGATGGTGGGTTCGGCCGATCCGCGCCGGGGCGGCAGCGCCGAGTCGCTGCCGCCGTTCCCGACCACCGAGGCACCGGACTGACGAAACCGAGCATGCCATGAGTCAGCCATGAACCTGGAGTGGGGAATCGCGCTCGCCCTGGTGGCGTTCCTGATGGTCGAGACCATCCTGGTGAACAGGTCCCGACGCGGCATCCCCCGGCGGATCGTGGTGACGGGCACCCGGGGCAAGTCCAGTCTGGTCAAGCTGCTGGTCGCCGGTATCCGGACCGCCGAGCGGGATACCTGGGGCAAGGTCACCGGCGATGTCCCCCTGTTGCTGGCCCCCGACGGCTCCCTGCTTCCCATACGGCGACGGGGGGCGGCCCGGCTCCATGAGCAGCGAAACATCCTGCGGACCTGCCACCGCCGGGGCGCCCGCTGTCTCGTGCTCGAGTCCATGACCATCTCCCCGGAGACCATGAAGGCGGAGATGCGTCTCGTGCAGCCGACGCTGGTCGTGGTGACCAACGTCCGGGACGATCACCGCGAGACCCTGGGCCGGGACCCCGCGGAACAGCGGGGAGCTTATCTCCGGGCCCTGCCCGCGGGGGTCCCCTGGGTGACGATGGACGCTGCCCTGGGCGATCACGTACGCCAGGCTCCCGAAGTCCCGGAGCCGGTGTCCGGGGATACCCTGTCCGGTGGCGCGGAGAACCTGCGTGTCGTGGATGAATTGCTGGCCCTGGCCGAGACCACGCTCGCCGAACTGGGCTGGAACACGCCGGCCGCCCGGGAGGCCATGCGGGTCGCGGCAGGGGACCTCGACCGGCCGTCTTCGATCCTGAGATTCCACGGGGAGCCCGTGCGGCTGCTGGACCTCTTCTCCGCCAATGACCCCGAATCGTTGTCGCGCCTCTGGCGGGACCATCGCCGGAACCTGCAGGACCAGGGCGCCTGGCCGGTGCTCCTGGCCACGCGGGCCGACCGGCCCCTGCGCACCCGTCAGTTCTGCGACTGGTTGGCGAACCGGCGGGACGTGGGCACGGTCCACGTGGCGGGCAGCCACGACGAGGCCGCCTGCCGCCTCTTGCGATCCCGGGGGATCGAAGTGGCCCGTCTCCCGTCCGGCGCCCTGGTCCCGGCCCCGGGAGAGAAGGAGGCCCCCGGGATCCTGGTGGGGATGGGCAACGCGCGGGGGCTGGGCCTGCGCCTGCGCGCCGCGTCGGCCGGGGCGGTGGCTTGATGGTGCCGGAGCTATTCGTCGTCGGCCTGGTGGTGGGGTTCCTGTACTACGAACTGGTGGGCGTCTCGCCGGGCGGCGTCATTCCTCCGGCCTACTTCGCCCTCTTCCTCCACCAGCCGGAGCGGATGGGCGTGACCGTGGTCCTGGCCCTGGCGGTCTGGGGCGGAATCCGGATCCTGCAGCGGCACACCTTCCTGTTCGGACGGCGGCGCCTGCTGGCCGCCATGCTCCTGGGCTTCGGAGCCAAGTGGCTGGCGGAGCAGGTGCTGGCGCCGGCCATGGCGGCGCCGTTCGAGATCCACGCCATCGGCTTCATCGTTCCGGGCCTGATCGCCAACGACATGGTGCGCCAGTCGGTCGCGCCGACGCTGCTCTCCCTGGGTATCGTCACCGTCGTCACGGGGCTGGTGGGCCTGCTGATCGGCGTCGGCTGGGGCGGACCATGAGGCGCGGAACACCGCACCTGGCCCTGGTCTTCGCCATCGCGACGATCGGCTGGCTGCTGGTCCAGCGGTACGGCCGGGCCCCGGAGCCCGCTCCTTATCGGGCGGAAGCCGAGACGGCGGCCCGGCTGGCCACCAGGGCGTTCGCGGCGGTGGATTCGGTGAAGCGAGCCCGAGGCATGGAGATTGCTAGCGACACCCCCGTCAGGTGGCGGGCGCTGCTGGGGGGGGACTACACGCCCCTGACCACGACCCTGGGCTCACGGGAGGCCAAGGAGGTCTCGACCAACCCCGCCTGGGCGGCGCTCCTGGTCGGGATGCTCACCGAGGCGGGGGTCCGGCCGGGCGACACCGTCGGGATCCTGGGGTCGGGGTCCTTTCCGGCCCTGGTCCTGTCGGCCCTGTCGGCCGTGTCCGCGCTGGAGGCCGAACCGCTTCTGATGGTCTCCCTGGGGGCGTCGTCGTACGGGGCCAACCAGCGGGAGGCGACGATTCTCGACCTGATGGACTGGGTGCGCCGGTCTGGCGTCCTGGATCCACGGTCGGCCCTGGCCTCGCCCGGGGGCGAGGACGATGCCGGGGGCGGGATGTCCCGGGAAGGCCGGACCTGGCTGGCGGAGGCCGCGGCACGGAACGGAACGGAACTGGTCCGGTTCGGATCCCTGGCCGAGGCGATCGCCGCCCGGACCGAGTTGATGAGCGCCTCCCGGGTGGCGGCGGTCGTCAACATCGGGGGTGGGCAGGCGGCGCTGGGGCGCTGCCCCCACACGGCGGTCCTGCCGGTCGGAATCTGGCGGGAGGTCCCGGATTGCCGCTGCGTCGAACGCGGCGCCCTGGTGAGGATGGCGGAGGCCGGCGTGCCGGCTATCCACCTGCTCTCGGTCCGACGCTTGGCGGCCTGGCACGGTTTGGATTACGAACCGGGAGCCTGCTATAATGACAACGGAGTTCTGACAACTCGGTTGCGACCACAGAAACCATGGATCCTGGCGGCATTGACCGCGATCCTGCTGCCGTTGGTCGTTGCCGGAAGGACGAGACAATGAAACAGCACACGATGTTTCTGGCGGCGGCGATGGTCCTCTTCGCGTCCGCGTCCGCCCCGGCCCAGCTGGTGGCTTCCGGCGACCTCGTCGACCACATCGACGCGATCATCGCCGATATGCCGACGACGTACGACGGCGGGGACTACCTGCAGCCGGCCTCCACGTCCCGGGCGGTGTGGCGCGAGATCATCGACCACATCCTGGTGGGAGAGTACGCCGACGCGCACACGAAGGCCCTGACGAGGAACTACCAGGTGGTCCTGTACACGGACACCCAGAGTCCCAACCAGACGGTCCACGTCCTGCTCGAACGGACCCCGGCCTCGACCAGTCGGTACTGGGGGACCTACCTGTTCTGCACGACGCCGGCCCGGCACCACCTGGTGATTCAGGCCCCCCACCCGCGGTACGACTCCAACACGGGCTACCAGTGCGTCCGGGCCTACCGGTCCACGGGGGCGGCGGCCTACTTCGTGTCCGGTACGCACCGTTGCAACGGCATCAGCTACTCGCCCTGTGACGGCACCACCTACGCCTGTACCACCGGCGCCGATTCCTACCGCTATTCGGACCAGGCCCACGTGGTCCTGTCCACCTTCCAGATCACCACCGAGGCCATCCTGGACCAGGATCCCGACGCCCTGTTCATCCAGCCCCACGGGTTCGCCAAGGGGGAGGACGATCCGGACCTGATCATCAGCAACGGGACCCGGTACATGCCGTCGGGGACCGATTACGCGGTGGCCATGCGGGATGCCTTTGCGGCGGTCGATCCTTCCCTCACCTTCAAGGTGGCCCACGTGGACCTGTCGTGGACGCGCCTGCTGGGAACCACCAACTGCCAGGGTCGGCTGATCAACGGCGGCAGCGATCCCTGCGGGACCTCGGCGCTGTCGGCCACGGGCAAGTTCGTCCACATCGAGCAGGCTAGGCCCGGACTACGGGATACGCCGGCCAACTGGACCAAGCTGGCCCAGGCCATCGCCCTGGCGGTGCCCGATGAGGTCAGCTCCGTTCCGGGCGACGACGGGATCCTCCGGCCCGGCGTGCGGATCATCGGGAACTACGCCAATCCCTTCCAGGGACAGACCCGCGTCGATTTCGAGCTGGGCCGGGGCGGTCCCGTCCGGTTGGAGGTCTTCGACTTGGCGGGTCGTCGGGTCGCTGAATTGACGAGTGAGAACTACGGGCCGGGCATCCACAGCCAGGTCTGGAACGCCCGGCGGCTCCCCTCCGGGACGTACTTCCTGAGGCTGCAGCAGGGGGACAGGATGGTGACCCACCGGTGCGTATTGCTGAAGTAGGGGCGACCTCCGGCGGTGTTCGCGATTCAGCGTCGGGACCGGTTTCCGCGTACCGGTTTCCGGCGATTGTCGAGATCGCCGTTTTTTTCTTCAGTGTGCTGAAAGCGAACAGTCTTTTGTGATCATTTATCTCACTTATTGTGATTATAATACTGTAAAACCCTGAAATACATGATATTTTCAATGGCACGATAATTGAGGTTGTCAAGTGGCGAGTTGTGCGTCCGTACGCACGAATCCGCACGATTCCGGCCCCTTGCCATGCCGCCGGCAGGCTGGAGAGTAGGTTCGTTCTCCTGCCCGCCCCGGGGCGGGACCGGGGGAGGATCCAGTCTTTGGATGATCCAGGAAGGTGCTGCTCCATGAGGATCCAGTCCCGGTTGATTCGCCTGCTCTGGCTCATGCTGGTGTTGATTCCCCAGGTCTTGATTCCCCAGGCGACGAAAGCCGAGTCGGGGCAGCCGCTGGAGATCCTGTTCGTACCCTGGAACGGTGGCGACGGCGAGACGGTCGGTTACCGGAACGATCCCGACGGCCGGTTCGGCCCGCAGAGTTTCCGGGTCGGCCGGGACGGTGAGACGGTCACGGTTCTGGATCCCCTGGAAAGGTCTCTCAAGACGTTTCGGGGGAACAGCCTCCTGAATGCCCTCCCGGTGCCCGAAGGCAGCCGGGATTTTCTGGTCGGGGCCGCCGCTGAGCGGCTGTTCCTGGCGGACAACCGGCTTCTGCTCCAGCGCGACGGGGTCGTTGTCGCTTCCCACAACGACGGCGTGGCGCTTCCCCGGATCCAGAGCATCGGCCGGATCGACGACGCCCTCGTCCTGGTCGATCATCACGGTGGCCGCACGTGCCTGGCGGCGGATTTGGTCGCCGACAAGCGGCGGGTCACCCCAGGGGCGAATACGCCGTACCACCGGGCCGTCAGGATCTCCCTGGACCAGGGCCGGATTCTGCGCTCCGACGCGGACGGAAACATCCTGTCCACCATCGACCTGGACGTCCCCACCGGTGACCTGGGCGGCCTCCGGGTCGTGGGCGCCGACGACCGGGGCCGCGTGTTCGTGGACATGAACCTGATCGTGCGGCAGGTACCGCTCCGGGTCCGCCGCGAAGTGTGGATCGTGGACGCCTCCGGGTCGCTCCTGGGCCGGATTCCGCTGCCCACCCACTACTTCACGAGGGCCTTCCGCGACCTGGAACTGACCGGGAACGGTGACCTCTACCACATGATCTCGGCTGCCGACGGCCTCCACGTCTTCCGGTGGGAGGTCGGAGAACCATCGGGCGGGGACTACCTGGGGGAGTACCCCGCCCGTTTCCGTAACCGGGTCCACTACAACTTCGAAGTCGCGGCGGATGCTCGCGAGGGTGCAAACGGTTTGCCGTCGCTCCGGGGCAAGTCCGCCGCCGCCAGCGTCACCCGCGCCCAGGCGGTCGCCAACGGCGACAGCTATGTCCTGCACCAGTGGACGGCCGCGGCGACCAACCTGTCCGTGGGCGTCGAGACGGCTCCGGACGGGGATCTGGTGGAGACGCCGGACTGGATCGTGGTCGGAACGAACCTGCAGGTGCCCTACAAGTGGGGTGGCTTTGACACCCTGGCCGAGTTCGATTCCGGTATCGGCCTGGGCCACTTCGCGGGCGACATCCACACGGACAGTTCCAGTGACTACGCCCGCGGGGTGGATTGCTCGGGCTACGTCTCCCGGTGCTGGGAACTCACGTCGCACTACACCACGCGGATGATGGACGATCCGGCCTACGGGCCCATCACCCTGCCCTACGCCGCGTGGGCCGATATCGAGGCCGGCGATGCGATCCACCGGGACGGCCACGTGCGGATGTCCGTCGACGGACTCGAGAACGGTTCGTTCCTGGTCCTGGAATCCGCCGGCAGCGCGACCGGCTGGCGGGTCGGCTACTCGACCTACACCCTGGCGGAGCTGGAGGACTACTCGCCCCGCTATTACATCGGCATGGAGGGGGCCCCGAACGTCACCACCATCGTCTCGTCCGTCAGCGGCAGCTGGACGGCGGCGACGACGTGGATCGGAGGCGTGGTTCCCACGAGCGCGGAAGACGTCCTGATCGCTTCCGGTCACACGCTCTCGGTGGACGACGGCAATGCCGTGTGCCGGAGCGTCTTCTTCGGTGGCGACGACGCCTTGATCGACATGAACGCCAACTCGCAGCTGACGGTGTACGGGGACTTCACCCTCTACAGCGATCAGCAGACGGTGTTCTCGGCGGGCTGGTCCTCGACCTCGGCCTTCATCAAGTTCGCCGGCTCGGCCGACCAGACTCTCGGCGGCTGGAGCACCTCGGGCGGCTCGACCTCGTTCCGCGACGTGATCGTGGACAAGGACGGGGGTAAGCTGGCGACCGCGGGCGACGGCATGCGGCTGGGCATCCAGAACAGCCTGGAGATCGTCAACGGCCTGTTCGAGCTGGCGCCGGCGGATGACCTGGAGGGCCGCTGGGCCTCGACCGGCAACTTCCGCAACGCGGAGCTGCCGGACATCACGATCCAGGCGGGCGGCGAGTTTGCCCTCGTCGACGGCGGCGGCGCCCACCACATCAGGAGCAGCGGCACGCCCACGCCCATCGGCACGGTCACCGTCCACGGCCGGGCCGAGTTCCGCGACGCCAGCTCCCTCCTGATCAGCCTCGAGGGGATCGACGTGGAGGACGGTGGCCTGCTCGTCACCAACCTGGGCATGGGCGGCGGCGAGTTCGATGCGGGCCCCATCCGGGTCAAGAGCGGCGGCGAACTGGAGAACCGTACCACGGCGGACATCTGGGGCGCCCGGGCGTCGCTGACCGTCGATGACGGCGGCCTCTACGACACCAAGGCCTCCACTACGGTCTTCCCGACGGCATTCACGGACAACGGCCGGGTAAGGTATTCCCGGGTCGCCTCGACGGACCAGGTCATCACCGACCGGGACTACAACGATCTCGAGATCAGCCTGGACACGGACAACGTCAAGACGTGGACGCTGGCCACCGACCGTACCGTCGCCGATGGCCTGACGGTCAACAACAGCGGCACGCTGGTTCTGGCCGCTGCCGCTCCGCAGACCCTGACCGTGGGCGACCTGCTCTTCCTGACCAGCGGACTGCTGGACAACAGCGACACGGATGCTGTCCTGACGGTGGCCGACGGCGCCCGGGTCCAGCGGGCCACCGGCGTGATCACCATCGCCCCTGCCTTCGCCGGCCAGGCCGATCTCCGGTACACGAGCACCTCGACCCAGGTTACGACGGGTCCCGAGGTCCCGATGGGAGCGGGGGTCATCACCGACTTCACGGTGTCCGGTACCCAGGGCGTGGTCCTGGGCACGGACATCACCGTGAACGGCACCTGCACGACCGAGGGCAGCATGCTGGCCACCGACACCTACACGCTCACCCTCGGCCCGGCGGCGACGCTGGCCGAGTCCGACAGCTCGACGGTGATGGGCACGGTCGTGACCACGCGCGCGGTGGCGCAGTCGGTGAACGAGGTCTTCGGAGGTATCGGCCTGGAGGTCCTGGCGGCCGGCGCCGCACCGGGCGCGACGACCGTCACCCGGACCACCGGCACGGCGCAGCTGGTCGACGGCTCCGACGGCATTCTGCGGA
>JAAEQC010000200.1 GCA_024231905.1 bacterium
CGGCCCTCCTCCCGGCCCTCCTCCCGGCCCTCTTCCCGGCCCTCCTCCCGGCCCCGGTTTTCGGCCAGGCTGAGCGCCCCGCGGGCGTCCTGCTCGGCCATCTTCGCCCGGTCGTAGACCATCCACTCCTCCGCCGTGAAGCTCGCCACCCGCGCCACTTCCAACGCCTCCCGGAACGGTTCCTGGTCCAGCGCCGGCGGGATCATCGCGAAATTCTCGGCTTCCCGGAAAAAGTACGCCCAGCGCTCGACGATCCCCACAGGCTCATCGCCCCCATCGTACTTGGGCAGCTCCAGAAACACGTACTGGATCTGACCCAGGCCACGCTGCGAACCCGTGTGCTGCTCGCGCATACGCCAACGACTCAGCATCGGAATGCGCTCGCCCTGCTCGTCCAACGGGTCCGGCCACAGCGAGAAGCCGCAGATCGAGACCCCGACCACGTCCTCCAACTCCGGGTAGTTCTGGGAGATGCGCAGCTGGGTCACGAAGGTCTTTGCGGAGTTGTA
>JAAEQC010000201.1 GCA_024231905.1 bacterium
ACCGCCCTCGACGACGTGGAGGCCGAGATGTCGGACTCGTACCACGAAGATTCCGACACGGATTTGCCCGTCCCCGTCCGGGATGTCGACCAGGACGAGGCGCTCTTGGCGGGCGCCCGGCTTGCGTTTTCCACTGTCGACGCCGTCCTGGGCAGCGACCGTACCCGGCAGGCCCCCGGCGTCCTGGAGGACGACACGCCGTCCGAGGAGGAAATACGCCTGGCGGTGAACGACCTCGTGAAGGCGCCCACGGACACGGACGCGACGGTGACCCCAGGCGCGACCTCAGCCAGCGGCGAGTCCGGCGCCACCACGTCGTCGTTGATACAGCGCCTGAAGGAGCGACATCGTCTCCCGCCACCTCCTCCTCCTCCTCCTCCTCCTCCTCCTGGTCGCCCTTCCCCAAGGGGGCGGGGCGCACGGCCGCCGGAGGAGGAGGAGTATGACTTCGACGAGTGGGAACTCCACGACTCCCCGGCACCCTTCCAGCCCCTCGCCCTGCCGGAAGAGCTCGTCCGCACCCTCGACGCGCCGTCCTGGATGTGGGAGGACCCGCCGGCGGTACCCAACACCCGGCTCCCCGACCAGAGCACGGTCTGCCTCGTGGACGGACACCGGTTCTACGGTGTCGACCTCAACAGTCTCCTCCCGGGCGAGATCCCGACGCAGACGGCTGTCGACTTCCTGCTCGGCGACGTCGCGCGGCTCTGCCGCGACCTTCCCGTACGGATCCTCAGCGTGGGCACCATCGCCACCCTGACCCAGGTTCACGCCCTGGACGCCGCCGTGCAGGACATGCTGGCGTCGTGCAACCTGTCCCAAACCCACCACATCCTGTTCGTCTGCAACGACGCCTGCACCGTGCACGCCACGGGCGTCCACTTCGCCGCCATGGCCTGGGACCGCACCCGCTGGGTGTACGCCGACTCCCTTGCGGACCCCGGGCTGTGCTGGCCGGCGGCCAAGCGGGCGGCCAAGAAGCTTACGCACTTCCTGGACGACCCTGGCAACGCCGTCCGCCACACGGTCGTGGACCGCCTCGCGACTCCGCGCCAGACCGGCCCCGAGTGCGCGTTCTACGCCACGCTCTTCGTCGCCTGGGGGTGCGGCCTGTACGCCGGCGCTTCCCTCCAGGAGGTGGCCACGGAGCAGCGGGCCCGGGGGCTGCGCAGCCACCTTCGCCGACGGCTGCTGGACGCCGCTGCCCACCGGGCGCCGGCCCCGGGAGCCGGCGCGCCCGACGTCGACGACCCGGGGGAGGAAGACCCGGCCGAGCGGTTCGCCCACTCCCTCCAGCTGGTCGGTCGCCTGACCGCGGCCCCGCACCCATTGTCCTTTACGGACGCCGACTTGGCGGCCGCCTGCAGCGCCGGCCTCGGCTGCCTGCTCGCCACCACCAAGGAACGGTCCCTGGTCGCCCTCCCGTCGGCGGCGGTACCGTGTTGGACGGACGCCGACCGGGAAACAATGGAGTCGGCCCTGGCGCTCCCGCAGGACAGGATCCTGAAGGTCGTCGGCGGCTGCGTCGTCACCCCCGCTGTCCTGGCACGCTGCCAACCCGAGCAGTGGGGGACGGATGAGGTCGTCAACGCCTACCTCTGGCTCGTGGCCAGACGCGCCGCCCTGTCCCCCGTCCGTCGCCGCATCCTGTGCCTCAGCTCGTTCTGGTACTCCACCTTGTGCAAGCCGGGGGACAAGGAGCCGGTGTCCTTCGAGCGGGTGTCGCGCTGGACCGCCAAGGTGGACGTCTTCGACTACGACCTGGTCTGTGTCCCCATCTGCGACGGCGGGCACTGGTCGCTGGTCGTCCTCTATCCCCACCTCCGCGTCGCCGAGTTGCGCGACAGCCTCGAGGGGCCGGACAGGAGCTAC
>JAAEQC010000202.1 GCA_024231905.1 bacterium
GGATCTCTTCGGCGGTGGCGTCCTCGGTCAGGGCGTCCAGCAACTTGTCGAGCTTGTCGGGTTCCTTCTTCTTGGCCATGGGGTCCTCCTGGGTGGAGATAATACGCCATGACTGTTTACACAGTTAGAAATACACTCCCAGTTGCTATTTCGAAAACTTCAGAGCTTCCGCACACCTCAGCCCCGACTTCGATGGGGATCAGTTGACCGAGGCTACGCGCAATGCTTTGGGCTTCGACCAACGAGTTCACGCCCTCGGCGAGCCTCTTACCGACGGCCGTAAGAGCCTGATCAGGTCGCGGTGGATTGCATCGCAACACATCGTCTACCGCCGGTTGGATTGTTGCTCGTACACGGTCGCGACATAGGGTTTGTAGGACATGAGATCGCCCACCAGGCCACCGTGGCGCGGTTGTCGCGTCTCGGTACCGATGTCGAAGTGGAGCTCCAGCTAGCGTCTTCGATGAACCTTGTACTCTCCAACGAAGTCCACTATCTCGTCTCCTTGAAGGACGGCTGTATCCTCACCTCGGAGATAGTAGTCAAAGAACGCAAGCGTATATTCGTTCACTATCTCGAGCATCAGGCTACCATCGACACTTCCGATCATCGGATGGCGCCGATGGAGTACCGTAAGATCCGTGAAGTCATAGTGGTCCGCTTCGTCTAGGACGAGCGTATACACATCATCCGATACGTGTTTCGAGAGCACCTCATCGTAGCCTATGAACCTCTTGCTACCCATGAACATAACCGGGACATCGAGGACTGTACCGATTAGGTCACCCAATAGCCCACCGTCCATACTTACTACGGCTCTGAACCGATTGTCTCTGATACAAGCCTGGCCGGCCGCTGCCCCTCCCATAGACATTCCTGCTACGCCGAGCCGTTCTAAATCCATTTTCCCAGCGAAACGACCCTCGGAGCCATTGAGCGATTCGAGTTCGTCTACTACAAAACTGATATCCTCCGCCCATAGACGCGGCCCCTCCCTCATGAACGTTGGCAACGCTTCAATAGAACGCTTTATCAGAGATTCTTGTGCTGCTATCCCCCGCTCCGTGAACATCGCTTCAAATAGCGGAATCACTTCCGGTCTACTCTGCTCCGCAACTATCTTCTTGAATCGCGAACTCTCGGGATCAAGTTTCCCGATTCGACCATCCGGATAGATCCAATATTTCGCCTCATAATGGTGGGCTATACTGACAACTATGTATCCATGGCTCGCGAGGTGTTCCATCAACGTCGTGTTCTGTGCGACGTGCTCTCCCCAACCATGGTTATATAAAATTACTGGATAGACTGCCTTCCGGTCAGATACTGGAGTATCTAACTTTGCATGCGTTGGGAGTTTGCGGAGTTCGGCCGGATATCGATATGTTTCGACGATTTCCTCGACATTTTCGAAGTAGAGGACGGTATTCACGTCTACAACATTCTCGGCCGGGTACCATATTCTTACCGTTACTTCACGGCAATCGCTCGTGTCATCCGTAAATAGTTCGTGCCGAGTCCGATCGACGAAACAATTATATGTTGTACCTACAGGATAGATGCCGTTCGGCTTCGGCAAACCCATTTTATCGGATGCATTTGCGATTGTCGTAACGGCGACGAGAAACCCAAGGATGAGATGCATCATAAATAACTCCCGGTTAGCGACCAGCTGAGTAGCCCCTGGACCGTGCCGCATTGGACTTCCCCCGGTCAACTAGACACTTTTCAATCCCAACTCCGGCCGATACTCTCCTATTCGCTGCGTCGAATTATCGGTTACACAAAGTATTGGGCAGGCCAAATACAGCATCCTGTTTGAGGCCAACAAATCCCCTACATTGTTTGCGCCATATACATTTCCCCCAAGCGCGTGAAAGCAGAGTATCACAATCGCGCGGTCACAACAACCCCCACTCACCTCCCAGCCAGGAGGTATTCCCATGACCCGCACCACCGTCCTGCTCGCCACCGTCCTCGTCACCGCCGCACCTACCTTGGCCGGTGACCTCCCTACCGTCGATTCCGTCCTCACCCACTTCATCACCGCCGTCGGCGGCCCCGACGCCCTCAACGCTCTCGAAGAACGCCACCACCAAGGCGCCATCATCCAGGACCTCACCTGGACCGAACCCCAACACCAGGAAACTCCCTTCGTAGCCACCGCCGACACCACCGGCCTCGTCCGCTACGCCGAAACCGCATCCTGGTCCGACCTCCCTCCAAACGACGCCACCGATCTCCGCACCAAACTCCGCTGGGTCTTCCACCCCCGCTTCGCCCTGGTGGTCGAGGACTTCTTTCCCCACCTCCGCGTCGACCGCCGCGAGGTACGCGACGGCCGCCCGACAGTCGTCCTCGTCCCCCGCGACCTTAAACCCGAGCACTACTCACTCTACTTCGACGAGGAGACCGGCCTGCTCACCCACCTGGGCTACCACAACTGGCTCGAAGACTGGCGCGAAGCCGACGGCGTGCTCGTCCCGCACCGGTTCGTCTTCGGCCGCAAGGGCGGGCACACCACCTACGTGTGGGAGGAAATCGCGGCGGGACCGCCGCCCGAGGAAGACTAGAGCGTCGGCCGCCCGGCGAAGGAGTCGGCGGCCATCACATCGGCCAGGATCCGCAGCCCCCGCGCCACCTCGTCGCGCGAAGCCGGCGCACTGAGACTGACCCGCACCGCCGCCGGCGCGCTCTCCCGCCCCACGGCGAACGCATGGGCCGGCATGACCGCCACCCCCGCCTCGCGGGCCGCGGTGGCGAAGGCGTCGTCGGTCCACTGTTCTGGCAGTTCGAGCCACAGGAAGTACGAGTTCACACCGGCATGGAACGACCCGTCCGGCAGGATCTCGCGCGCCAAATCCAGCCGCACCGCCGCTTCGGCCCGCTTGCGCAAAATGGTCTGCTCGGCCGTCCCGTCGCTGATCCAGCGCCCGGCCACCGCCGTCATCAACGCGGGCATGGACCACACCGACGCCGCCACCGCGAACGCCAATCGCTCCACCAACGCCGGCGGCGCCGCCACGTACCCCACCCGCAGCCCGCCGGCGAGCAGCTTCGAAGTGGACGACACGTAACAAGTACGATCAGGGGCCAGGGACTGCAGAGGCGCCGGCGCGTCCGGTTGCAGGAGCCGGTGGACGTCATCCTCGATGATGCGCAGATCCCGTCGACGGCACACCTCGACGATCTCCTGTCGGCGTTCGGCCCCCATGGTGCACGCGGTCGGATTTTGAAGTGTAGGGATGCAGTACAGCAACGACGACCGCGTCTCGGTGGCCATCCGGTCCAGATCCGCCGGCAGGAGGCCCTCCTCGTCCATGGCCACGGGCGCCAGCTCGAGACCCAGGAGCGCGGCGGCAGTCTTGGTCCCGGTGTAGGTCGTGGCCTCACAGAGCACAGGGCCCCCGCGGCGACCCAAGGTCCCCAGCAGAATGGTGACCGCGTGCTGGGCGCCGCAGGTCACGACCACTTGGTCCGGCGCCACGTTCACGCCGTGCCGCTCGAGCCACCGGCAGCCGGTCCGCCGGTCGGCGTGGGAGCCGGTCAGGGGCTGATAGCGGGTCAGGTGGGAGATATCGCGGCCCCGCAGGACCGCGCGGGTGGCGGCGGCCAGGTCCGGATCGTCGGCATAGAGGGGCAGGTTCGGCCGCATGTCCACCGCGCGCTCGGACGCGGTGCCCGGCTGCAGCAGGGGGTCCCAGCGGTCGTCGCCCGCCAGCACGAAGGTGCCCCGGCCCACCTGGCCGTCCACCAAGCCGCGGCGACGGGCCTCGGCATAGGCCCGGGTCACGGTACCCAGGGTCAGACCCAGAGCATCGGCCAACTCCCTCTGGGGCGGCAACTTGTCGCCGGGCTGGAGGCGGCCGGCTGCCACATCGGCAGCCAGCCGGTCGGCGATGGCCAAGTAGCGGGGTCCCTCGTGGGACGCGATGTCGGGCATCCAAATTGTATCCATGACAATATTCATATTGCATCGATCGTATTGTGTCAAGATATTGGTACATTATCCCCCGACGGAGACTCGAGGAGTCCCTGAACATGACTGTCGAATTGAACCGAGCGCCGACCGCGCGCGACTGGACCCACGAGGCCCTGGTCGGCGCCCGCGACACGGCGCCCATCCTGCCCGGCGTGCTGCCCTTCGGCATGATCTACGGCGCGGCGGCCGTGGCGGCGGGCCTGTCGCCGACGCTGGCCCAGGGCATGTCCGTGGCCCTCTTCGCCGGCGCGTCCCAGGTGGCGGCCGTGGACTTGCTGGTCCGCGACGCGGGCTGGCTGACGATCCTGGTGGCCATCCTGGTCATCAACTCGCGCTTCGTCATGTACGGGGCCGCCCTGGCGCCGTCCCTGCCCCGTCTGAGCGGCCCGCGGGGGATCCTCGCCTCCTACATCCTCACCGACCAGAGCTTCGCCGTCACTCTGGCCCGCAGCCGGCAGGATCCGGATCCGGAACGCCGCCTCTCATACTTCCTGGGTTCGTCGGTCACCCTCTGGTGCACCTGGCAGCTCGGCACCCTGGGCGGCATCCTGGTGGGCGCCGTCATCCCGCCGTCGTGGCAACTCGAGTTCAGCATCCCGCTCATGTTCCTGGCCCTGCTCTTTCCCGTCCTCAGGGACCGACCCTCCTGGCTGGCCGCCGCCGTGGCGGGCATGGTCGTCATCGCGGCCAAGGGACTGCCCCACAACCTGGGGCTCATCGTGGGCGTGATCGCCGGCATCGCCACCGGTCTCCTGGCGGAACGCCGATTCGGCACCGGGGAGGACGCGTCATGACCGACCAGACCCTGATCATCCTCGTGGCCGCCGGCGCCCTGGGCACCTTCCTGCTGCGGGCCTCGTTCCTGGCCCTTGTGCCCGGCGAAAAACTCCCGGCCTGGGCCCGCCGCGGCCTGCGCTACGTGCCCCCGGCTGTGCTCGCGGCCCTGGCCGCCCCCGCCTTCGTGCCCGCGGTCTGGCCCGTGGCCGACCCGGCGAACCTGGCACGACCCGTGGCTGCTGTGGTGGCGTCCCTCGTGGCCTGGCGCGCACGCAACGTCCTGGTGACCATCGGCGCCGGCATGGCCACCCTCTGGTTCTTCAATCTCCTGCCCTGATCGGAGGCGGACCATGAACATCCCCTACTTCCGCGTGAGCGCCTTCACCACCTCGCCCTACGGCGGCAACCCGGCGGGCGTTTGCCTGCCCGACGCCTTTCCCGCCGACGAAGTGATGCAGGCAGTGGCCAAGGAGAACGGCCTGGCCGAGACCGCCTGGTGCGTCCGCCGCGACGACGAGTCCTGGGACCTGCGCTGGTTCACCCCCGCCCTGGAGATCGACCTCTGCGGCCACGCCACCCTGGCCACGGCCCACATCCTGTGGCAGGAGCAGTCTTGCACCGACGAGCCCCTGCGCTTCCACACTCGCAGCGGTGAACTCACCGTGCACCGGGACGGCGACCGGTCCGTCCTCGACTTCCCATCCCGGCCGGCCGAGCCCATGGACACGCCCGCCGGACTGGCCGACATCCTGGGCACCGAGCCCGTGGCAGTGGGGCATTCACGCGACCTGCTGGTGGAGTTGGCCGACGAGAACGCCGTGCGGTCCTTGACCCCGAACATCCCGGCCATGGCGGCCCTCGATTACCTGGGCATCATCGTCACCGCCTGCGGCGCCGAGGCCGACTTCGTGTCGCGCTTCTTCGCCCCCCGCGCCGGCATCGACGAGGACCCGGTCACCGGCTCGGCCCACTGTACGCTGGTGCCCTGGTGGGCGGAACGGCTCGACCGCGACGAGATGACGGCCCACCAGGTCTCCACGCGCTTCGGCGACTTGGCCTGCCGCCTGGCGGGTGACAGGGTACAGATGGGTGGCCACGCCGTGACCTACCAGCGGGGTGAAGTCGTCGTCTAGAGCCCCGCCAGCGCCGCCCGCGTCAGCTCCGAAAACGTCACACCCTTGAGGCCGGCCATGGACAGCGCCATGCGCTCGATCTCGCCGGCCGTTCCCTTGAGCACGATGGTCTCCAGGCAGGTATCGTGGTCCAGGTGGACGTGGGTCGTGCACAGGACGTGCACGTAGTGGTCGTGCTGGATGCGGTGGAGCCGGTCCTTCAGGCCCCGGCGATGGTGGTCGTAGGCGATGGTGAGCACGCCGTGGACCTCGCCGCCCTCCTGCTCCCACTTCCGGTCCGCCAGCCGGCCGCGGACGAGATCCCGCACCAGTTCCGAGCGCGAATCATAGCCGCCGGAGACCAGGCGCCGGTCCATCTCGTCCATGAGTGGGTCGGGCAGGGAAACCGTGAAGCGGCGGGTGGTGTCGGCGGCCATCTCAGCTCCAGTCGTGGGTGTGGTAGTGACGGTGCTCCTGATCCCCGTGCCGGTGGCGGTGGGTGTGCACCAGGTTGGCCCGATACAGCACCTCGGTATCTTCCCGCAGCGAGGCCACATCCCCGTCGTGGAGCAGAGTGTGGTCCTCGCCCAGCACCAGGCAGCGCTCGCCCAGCTCCGTGGCCAGGGACAGGTTGTGGGTCGCGACGACCAGGGTTTGGGGCAGGTCCTGGAGGAAGTCCACCAGCCAGCCGGTGGAGCGCGGATCCAGGGCGGCGGTGGGTTCGTCCAGCAGCAGCAAGCGCGGTGAAAGGGCCAGCAACGCGGCCAGGCAGACGAGCTGCTTCTGGCCCGCGCTCAGGGTGTAGGGCGCGTGATCCAGCAGGTCCTCCACACCCACCTGGGCGGCCCAGTGGCGGGCGCGATCGTCGGCGTCGGGCAAGTCGTGCTGGCGGGGACCGAAGGCGATCTCGTCCCTCACCGTCGGGTTGAAGAGCATGGCCTCGGGATTCTGGAAGAGCAGGCCCACCTCGCGGCGGAAACGGCGGCGGACCGTCTTGTCGCGCAGGGCCGCCGGCGAGACCTGGTGGCCGTCGTAGAGGACGTGGCCGCCGCCCGGTTCCAGCAGTCCGGTTAGGATCTTCAGCAGCGTCGTCTTGCCGCACCCGTTGCTGCCCAGGAGGACGATCTTCTCCCCAGCGTCGATGGAGGCGTCCACATCCACCAGAGTCGTGCGCTTTCCATAAGCGTGGCTCAACTTCTCAATCGCGATCAAGGAAGAACCCCCTCGCGGTCAGGGCCTGGGTGATCTCGGTGGCATCATGCTCGGCCCGGCGCAGGAAGAAGGCGCCCAGGGCCGCGCCCTGCCGCAGCGACGTGCGCAGCCCCGGCCGGCGGGTCGTGCGGGCGGCGAGGGCCTGCTCGAAGTCTCCGAAGAGGCGGCGGAAGGCCAGCACTTGACTCGTGGCCAGGATCAGGACGAAGCGCAGGGTCGGCGAGAAGCCCAGCGCCCGCTGGAGATCGATGGCCGGCAGGATCCGGAAGACAAGCACGACCAGGAAGAACA
This sequence comes from bacterium, assembly GCA_024231905.1. Classification (GTDB taxonomy): domain Bacteria; phylum Krumholzibacteriota; class Krumholzibacteriia; order LZORAL124-64-63; family LZORAL124-64-63; genus JAAEQC01. Next base: position 7,375 of record JAAEQC010000202.1, read on the forward strand.
AGCGGGCGTTCACCAGGGGCAGGACCCGTCCCGCCGCGGACAGGTCGCCCTTGCTCACGATCAGGAAGCCCAGGTTTATCGCCACCAGGAACGGTAGAGCGGCGCGTAGGGCGCGCACCCATGATTGCGGGCGGCGGCCGAACTCCGTGGCCGTCACCGTGAGGGCCCCGGCCAGCAGCAGGCGCGCGTCGTGAACCAGCGTCGCGGTCACCACCAGCACCAGGTAGACCAGCAGGAGCAGTCGGTCCTTCATGGTGCGTCCTCCCCGGGCGCCAGCGCCCGCCACGCCAGCACCGCCAGCACCCCGTCGGCCACGCCTACCAGCAGGTGGGGCAGGACCACCGCCGGCACGGTCACCGCCCAGCCGAAGGGGAAAAAGAGTGGCGTGCCCTCGGCGTCGTGAGCCAGGAGCGGCTGCGCGCCCAGGACGAAGGCCACCAGGACCGCCGGCACCACGGTCCCGCACCAACCGGCCAGGAAGACCGCCGGCCGGGGCCAGCGTCCGCACGCTCGGTGCACCGCCACCGCCGCCGCGGTGCCGCCAAGCCCCGCCGTGAGAGCCATGACCGGCAAGGCAGTCACTCCGCCGTCGCCGAACATGAGGGCCTGCAGGAGGTACACCAGGGACAGGGCCAGGAACCCGTGCCACACACCGAAGAGCACGGCGATCATGCCGATCCCCGTCACGTGGACGGTGGTGCCGCCGGGCAAGGGCACCGTCACCAGCATGAGGGCGAAGGACGCCGCCGTGGCCACCGCCAACCGCGGCACCGCCGCCGGGTCGAGAGTGCGGCGCAGGCGGCGCAGGCCCACGGCCCACAGCACGCCGGCGACCCCGTAGGCGGGGCCGTAGGTCTGGGGTCCCAGGAAGCCGTCGGGGATGTGCACGTCAGCGGCGCATGCGTCCGGCGAAGCGGATCACCGCCAGGACCACCGCCGCGATGACGATCCACCTGATCCACGGGCTGCGCCCGGGAGCGGGAGCGGGCGGTCCGGCCGCGAGATCCTCGTCCACCGGCACCATGACCTCGCCGCCGTGGCCGTCGGGAGCGAAGACGCGCACCTTCCAGTCGCCCGTCCGGTCGGGGGCGAAGACCGTCTGGCCCCGGGCGTCGCAGAAGCCGCGTGACCAGGTCGCGCCCTCCGGGTCCAGGACCGTGAAGGCCCAGCCCTCGGCCGCGCCGCCGTCGTGGTCCTCGAAGGTGACGATGACCGCGCCGCGCATCTGAAAAGTGCCGTGGGATTCATGGGCCGCGGCGCCGGAGGCGAGCAGGGCGAGGGCGCAGATGAGGAAGGGACGCATGGGTGGCCTTTCGTTCAGTATTACGATACTGAAGATCGTAACACCGTCGGCCCTGCGGCGTCAATTGTACGGCTTTGGTGGCAGGCCGGTCACTCAGCCCTGCAGCGCGACGACCGGCTCGTAGAGGACATCCTCGAACTGCCGGTGCCTCCACATGCGGCCCGTGATCCTGATGACGACCACGTCCCCGTTCTCCTTGAATGACACTTTGAATGATCCGGCCATGTCGTGCCCCCCCGCTCGCAGACGAATCGCTGCGATCATCCCACCGCCGTCTCAGGACGGCTCGGTCCACTCCCGCCGCCGCCGCACCAACAGGAGGGTCGTGTCGTCCGTGGTGTGGCCCCCCTGGACGAACGTCGTGATCTCCTCGAAGAGGAGGTCGATGATCCCGGTCAGGTCCTTCCCACGATGCTCGAGGATGACCGCCTCGGCCCGATCGCGCCCGAAGAATTCGTCCCCGTGGATCGTGGCGTCCTCGACGCCGTCGCTGAACACGGCCAGCAGATCGCCCGGCGCCAGCTGGGTCACCTCGCCGCTGCACGAGAACTCCTTGAACATCCCGACCGGGCCGCCGGTGGGCTCCAATTTCTCCACGGTCCCGTCCGCCCGCACGAGCATGGGCTGAACATGTCCGGCGTTGACGTACCGGAGCCGCCCGGTGGCCAAGTTCAATTCCCCCACGAAGGCCGTGACGAACCGCTCCAGGGCCAGCTTGGGCTCCAGACTGTGGTGGAGCCGTTCCGCCAGGGTGCAGGGACAGTCGCAGAACCCGTCCAGGGCCGGCAGGAGCACAGAGCAGGCGGCCATGGTGAGGGCCGCGGGCAATCCCTTGCCGGCCACATCGCCGAGGGCGATCAGGACCTTCCCCTCCTGCGGTTCGCCCACGTGGTAGAAGTCGCCGCCGATGGCGAAACAGGACACCAGGCGCGCCGCCACCTCGTAGTCCGGCATGTCCGGGATCCGGCTCGGGCACATGCGCCGCTGGATCCGCCGGGCCACCAACAGCTCGTGCTCCATCTCCCAGTAGCTCAGCTTGATGGCGACGGCATTGGCGGTGGCCGTGAGGATCTCCAGGTCGTGGCGCTCGAACTGGATCGCTGCGTCGCGCGTGTCCACGTAGAGGATGCCCCGGACCCGCTTGTTGTCGAACAGGGGCACGGCCATGGCCGAGGTGAGACGCGCCTTGATGATGCTGTCGGACGAACTCTCGGTGATCAGGGACGGGTCGGCCAGCAGCAGGCTGGCCCGCTCATCGCACACCTTTTTCATGATCGTGGCGCTCAGCTGGACGTTCTCCAGGTCCTCCCCGTCGGCCGACCACGAGCCGGCCACCTTGTGTCGCGTGCCCGGACCGTCATCGAGCATGAGGGCTATGCGTCCGCAAGGGATCCAGCGGCTGACGAATCCGCAGGCCTCGTCCTCGAAGTCCTTGCCGCGTCCGTCCATGGCGATCAGGTCGAAGAGCGAGGAGAGCATCTCGCCGATGCGGGCGGACGACACCCCCACCAGGCCCTGGCGATCGTCGAAGTAGGTGTGCGAGGCGACGAGATCGTGGGAGGAACCGGGAGGCCGGGTGGCGTCGCCGACGGTCCAGACGACGATCAGGCTGGCGAGGTTGATCGTGCTGCCGGGGGGAGCCTCGGTTTCGGACCGGTCCGGGTCGACGGCCACTCCGCCGATGAAGGTCCCGTTGCTGGAGCCGAGATCGGACACGAACAAGCGGTCGCCGGCGATCCTGAGCCGGGCGTGCCGGGCGCTCACATCGGCGGGACTGACCCGGATGTCCGCATAACGGTCCCGTCCCACGACGTACTCGCCGTCCTGGAGATCGCGGGACCAGTTCTCTCCGGCATGGGACAGATACAGCTTCACGGTACCCCCCGCAGAACAGGAAAACCGATCCGGTTTCCTGCTACGCTCCCTCCTCGGTCCATCCTAGCACAATCCGGGCTTTCGGATGGGAATCGTCGTCAAGGAGGCCCCCGGGGACCCTGGGGGGACCGCTAGCCGGCTGGCGGCCTTACGTTTATCGACTGTAATACAATGGGTTACGTGTTTGATAAATACAGCGCAATGATTATGTTAAGCCGGTCGCCGCACCTTCGGCAACAAGAGCAGCACCACTGCCCCTGCCACCAACGACACCGCCGCCGGCACGCCGAACCCCGCCGGTACGAACCCCACCACGGACGCCACCGCCGCCGCGATCAGCGCGAACGGGATCTGGGTCCGCACGTGGTCGTGGGGTTCCACGCCGCAGGAAATGGACGAGACGATGGTCGTGTCCGAGAAGGGCGAACAATGGTCGCCGAAGACGGCTCCCGAGAATACCGCCGCCACGGTCACGTGCAGGAACGTGTTCTGGAATCCCGGGTCCGCCCCGGCCACCGCCCCCGCGGCAGCGGGCACCGCCAGGGGGAAGAGGATGCCCATGGTGCCCCAGGATGTTCCCGTGGCGAAGCTCACCACGGCGCCGGTCAGGAAGACCAGCAACGGCACGAGCGCAGAGGTCCCGGCCGCCGCTGCAGCCCGCGCCAGCAGTTCGGCCGTGCCCAGGGCGCCGATGGTGGAGCCCAGCATCCAGGCCGCCACCAGGATGATCACCGGACCGAGCATGGCCGCAGCGCCGCCCACGAAGGCCCGGCCGGCCGCCGCCGGCCGCCGCGTTGCCGGTCCCGGGAAGAGGGCCGCAGCCACCAGCGACGCCACCACTCCGGCCAGGACCATGACCAACGGTCCCGCGTCCGACCCGAAGGCCGCCACGATCTTCGCCCGGGTGACCGGTACCAGGGGGCCATCGGTCCCCAGCACGTAGAAGCCGCTGAAGAAGACGGCCAGGAGCACGCCCAGCGGCACCAGGGCGCTCGCCGCCGGTCCACCCGCGACCTCGCCGTCCTCCTTCCCTCCGCCGGCCCGCGCCTTCTCCTCGAAATCGCCCATGGGCCCGGGATTCCAGCGGAAGCGGATGGACACGAAGAGCAGCACCAAGGTGAACCAGCAGTGGAAGTTGTAGGGCAGCGAGCGCAGGAAGACCGCGTAGGGATTCACGTCCCGGCCCGCCAGGGCGAAGGCTTCCTCGATCATGGAGAGCTGGAAGGCGATCCACGTGGACACCACCGCCACGCAGGCCACCGCCGAGGAGGTGGAGTCCACGATGTAGGCCAGCTTCACCCGGGAAGTGCCGCAGCGGTCGGCCAGGCGGCGCCCCACGCGGCCGACCATCATGCTGTTGGCCAGACCGTCGAAGAAGCAGAGCAGGCCGAGGCTCGCGGCAGCGGCCTGGAAGCGGCGGCTGGCGTCGCCGCCACCGGCGGTGAAGCGGGTCAGCAGAGTACGGAAGCCGCCCCCCACGTCGAGGACTGCCGCGAAGCCGCCCAGGACCAGGGTGAAGGCGATGGCGCCCGTCTTCCAGCTCGACCCGAGGTTCGGCGCCAGGTGCTCCGCCCACAGGGCCAACCAGGCCTGCCAGGGATCACCTCCGGAAAGGATGACCGCGCCACAGAAGGCGCCCGTGAGCAGTCCGGCCAGGGCATGGCGGGTGGCCAGGATGACCGCCAGGGCCACCACCGGGGGCCAGAGGGCGCGCAGAGCCACATCGCTCCAGGCCAGAGGCCAGGTGGCGAGCACGGCCAGCGTGGCGATCCAGGTGGTGGAGCGGTGCATCGGTCGCCTCTCGCCGGTTCCGGCTACTTCGAGATCTTGTCCAGCAGACCCTCGGCCTGCTTCTTCGCCTCGTCTTCCGCCATGTCACGTACCTTCTGCTCCACGCCCGCCTTGGCGACCTCGGCCGCGGCCTTCTTCGTCAGGGCGCCCAGTACAGCCTGGGCGATCTGGTCGGGCCGTGCCCCCGCGGCGCCGCCGATGTCGTCGAGCCGGATCACCGGCAGAACCAGCGTGCGGGCTTCCAGGCCCAGCGCTGAGGCGTCCGCGTTGATGCGGCCCTCCTCGAAGACGAACCGCTTGATGCGGATCCGCTTGAGATCCTCGTCCCCACCGCCGCCGGCAGTGCCGCCGTCACCCGCACCGGCGGAGTCGGCGAAGCGCTGCACGTTCTGCTGCAGTTGCTGGATGTTCAAGGTCCCGTTCTCCAGGAATTCCGCGCTGACCACCGGCGCCTGCACGACGATCTCGTCGATGACGAGGGGCTCGTCGCGTAGGCTCTCCAGGTCCATGTCCACGGTGATCTCACCCAGGGTGAAAGCCTCGCCGGCGTCGTACCCGTCCGGGCTGGCAATGCTGAGTCCGGCCAGGGTGGCACGGCCTTCTCTCAGGGACAGGTCCACGCCGGAAACGGCAACCTCGGTGCCCACGGCTTCGCTACCGTGCTTCTCGATGAGCCCGGCGACGATGGAATTCAGGTTGGAAGCCAAGTAGCAGACGCCGAACCCGGCGATCACCACCAGGAGCACCAGGGCGATGAGCAGGACCTTCTTCATGGCGGAACCTCCTTGATCTGGGTCGTCGATAAACGTGTCCTCCCTCGCAGGGTAGCGGAGAACCCGGGATTCCTGAACTGAGGAGTTGTGCGCAACGCAACCCTTCCGCCCCCACGTCGTCAATACAGGACGATCTCGCTGCCCCGACGCGCACCGCACACCAAGGAGATACCCATGTCCCACCGCCTCAGCGGCGCCGCGCGCCTGTTCCTGGCCGCCGCCCTCGTCCTGGTCGTCCTCGCCACCATGGCCCTGGCCAAGCCCGACACCCTGAATCGCGACGAGATTCCCGACGAGTTCAAGTGGGATCTGAGCGATATCTACGCGGACTGGGAAGCCTGGGAACGCGACATGGGTCGCATCGAAGCCATGGTCGAGGAGTACATGAGCCTGAAGGGCACCCTGGACCAGGGACCGGACCGCATCCTCGATGCCAGCGTCAAGGGCGACGAACTGGGCAAGCTGGCCGCCAAGCTCTACAAGTACCCGGCCCTGCAGAGCGTCACCAACACCGCCGACAACGACATCGCCGCCCGCCTGCAGCAGGTGCAGATCCTCTTCGCCCGCTTCGGCACGGCCTTCTCCTGGTTCAATCCTGAGATGCTGGAGATTCCCTGGGAGACCATGGAGACCTGGCTGGACGACACGCCCGACCTGGAGCCCTACCGCTTCGGCATCGCCGACCTCTACCGCCAGCAGGAGCACGTGCTGAGCGCGGACAAGGAGGAACTGCTCAGCTACTACAGCCAGGCCCTCGGCTCGCCGGCCGAGATCTACGGCGAGATCTCCACGTCGGACATCCAATACCCCGAAGTGACGCTGTCCGACGGCGAGACGGTCACCATGACGCCGGGACAGTACTACAACATCCTTGCCACCAACCGGAACCAGGATGACCGGCGCCTGGCCTTCGAGGCTTTCTACGGCGTCTATCACGAAAAGGCCAACACCTACGCCGCCATCTACAACGGCATCCTCCAGGGCAACTGGGCCTCGGCCCAGGCGCGCAACTACGACTCGACCCTGCAGGGAGCCCTGGACGGCAACGCCATCCCCACCTCGGTCTACGAGAACCTGGTGGAGATGGTGAACGATGGTGCCGAGCCCGTGCACCGCTACATTGCCCTGCGCAAGAAGGTCCTGGGGCTGGAGGAGTACCACGGCTACGACGGCAACGTCCCCCTGGTGGACTTCGATAAGACCTATCCGTGGGAGACCATCCGTGACGACATCGTGGAATCGGTCGGCCCCCTGGGTCGCGACTACGTTTCGCTCATGGAGGAAGCCTTCTCCGGCGGCTGGGTGGACGTGTACGAGAACGAGGGCAAGCGGCCGGGCGCCTTCTCGTCCGGCGTCTACGGCGTGCACCCGTACATGCTGCTGAACTACAACGAGACCCTGGGCAGCTTCTTCACCGCCGCCCACGAGATGGGCCACACCCTGCACACCATGCTGGCCAACGAGAACCAGCCCTACGCCACGTCCGACTACACGATCTTCGTGGCCGAGGTGGCTTCAACGCTCAACGAGCGGCTGCTGCTGGACCACATGCTGGCCCGCACCGACGACCCCATGGAGCAAGTGGCTCTCCTGACCCACGCCATCGACGACATCGTCAGCACCTTCTACAGCCAGGTCATGTTCGCGGACTACGAACTGCAGGCCAACAAACTCGTCCAGCAGGGCGTACCCATCACCCGGGACGTGCTGACCCAGATCTACACGGAGGCCTGGGAGAACCAGAACGGACCGGCCGCCACCTTCGACGAGTTCTACGGCAGCACCTGGACCCGCATCAGCCACTTCTACGAGGCGCCGTACTACGTGTACCAGTACGCCACCTGCTATGCCTCGTCGGCCCAGATCTACCAGGACATCACCAGCCGCGATGGCGACGTGCGCGCCGGGGCCGTGGCCAGCTACCTGGACCTGCTGAAATCCGGCGGCAACGACCACCCCATGGAGCAGCTGAAGAAGGCAGGCGTGGATCTTTCCCAGCCCGACGCCTTCCAGGCCGTCATCGACAACCTGGACCGGCTGGTCACGCGGCTGGAGGCGGTCATGGAGGAGATGGAGCGGTCGTAGGTCGCGCGAACAGCCTGAACCGGCTCCGAACTAGATGTCGAACCGGATGCCGACGCTCACCACGTGACGTATCGCCTTCTCCTGGTCGTGCGTCGGTGACACCAGGTGGTAGTGCAGGTCGTATTCCCGGGAACCCCGCTGCCATTCGACCCCCAGGGTCCAGCGCAGGGCGGTGAGGGTTCCGTCCGGGATATCCGGATCCGCGCCATCGAGCCGGTGGAACGTCTCCACGGCGGCATACGGTCTGAACGGACCAGTCCTGCGGAGCTTCGCCTTCGCGCGCAGCCGCAGGACCTGCCGCCGGGGAGTTCCGTCGTCCTCCTCGGCCCGGAACTCCTGCTGCCACTGGACCCTCAGATCGAGATTCGCCGGCCGGGTCGCCACGCGCAGCCGGGAACCGGCGAAGACGCGATGGCGGTCCTGGAACAGCCCGTCATTGTCGCGCTCGTGCTTGTAGCGGTAGCCGGCCTCGAAGTGCAGCCAGCTCCGTGTCTTGTGGCGTAGGGCCAGCTCCGGCGCCACTAGGTTGAGGCGCGAGATCCCATCGTTCCAGCGAAGGTGCTGGGTCAGTGTCGCGTCGACGCCGAGCGGCGTCTTCAGGCGAACCGCCGCGTCGGTCCACAGTTCCGATTCGGCCGGATCCCGCGTCTCTCCCCACGCCACGCCGGCAGGCAGGAGGATGCTGCCGACGACAGCCGCGGCAACCGTCAGGTTCAACCACTTCATGGCTCACTCCTTCGGTCGTCGGCGTCGGTCCGGAGCCGGCAGCTCAAGGTCAAGCGAGCCGTGTCGTTCAGCAGGTTCAGGTCCCCCACGTCGATCCGGGTGACCTCGAGCCCGGTACGCCGGGCCAGATCGGCGAACAACTCCTCGCGTCGTTCCGGCTTGAGCAGCTCCAGGTTGTCGTAGACGACCTTGTGGGTAACCTCGCGACCGCTGCCGGGCGCATACGCCATCAGCCAGGTCAGCGTCACGATCACCGTGTTGATGGTCGTCAGCTCGACGAAGCTGACCTTCTTGTTGGCCACGGCATTCAAGATGGCCAGACCGATCACCACGAACAGGTAGGTCAGATCCCTGGTGCGAATCGGCTCTGTGCGGTAGCGCAGGATTCCGAACACGGCGAACAGGCCGAGGGCGAACCCGAGTTCGATGGGCACCTTGCGCAGCAGGAAGCACAGCGAGAAGGTGATGGCATTGAACAGCAGGTACGTGAAAGCCATGTCGCGACTGCGGTAGAGCCGGTAGTGGATACCGTGGATCACGATCCAGGCGAAACCCAGGTCCAGCACCATGCGCATCACCAACTTGACCATGTCGCCGGCATCCAGGAACTCCTTCAGTCCGAACATCTCAAACATGACCGATCCTTCCGATGGTGCGCAGCACGCGGTGAAAGCGGTTTCGGCGTAGACCGGGCGAGAGGATGGCCTGGGCCGTGCAGTACTTCGACATGCCCGAGGGACGGATCCCGCGCTCCCTCAGGACGAGCATGGCCGGGGACCGGGGACGGAACCGGGGCTGCTTGACCTCGACGATGGCCAGGCCCTCCACCCGGTGCCGCCGGCGACCGGCCTCGAATTCCAGGCCGAGATCCACCGTCAAGCGCTCCCTGTCGTTCGCGCTCACCAGGGTGATGCGCGAGAAGTTGGTCCAGATCGCCGGGCGGATGACGAACGGGTCGCCGGGCAGGTGGTCTCGGAGAAACTCCGCTTCCGAACCGCCCAGGCCGACCTCCAGGAAGCCCAACCGGAGACGTTTCTTGACGGTGACGTTGTGGTTCGTCTTGCGCTTAACCTCCAGATAGGTCAGTTCGCGATCCAGGTAGTGGCGCACACGGACCTTGAAGCGGTCGCGCCGCCCGCGGCGGTGCTGGTGGTAGAACGTCTTGTCCGGGCTGTCGAAGTACAGCGTCCGGTAGGAGGCGATGTTGCTCCCGCCCGCCGGCAGAACGCCGTACGACCCGCCCAGGGTCCGGATGAAGGAATCCAGTTCCGCCGCCGGGTAGAGGAACTTGGTGTCCACACGGCGCATCAACGCGCATTCGCCCAGGCGTTCGACCGGAACGCGTTGCAGATCATCCAGCATGGTGTTCAACCTATTCATCGTCGCCTTCCCCGTTGCGCCCGGTCGTTGGTCGGTACCGTTCCGATCCGCGAGAATCATTGCCTGTCGATGTAGTCTTCGGCCGCCGCTTCACGCTCGTCCACGTGGCTGATCAGTTCGGAAATCCCCTGGGTGAAGTCGCCGGCCGACCGCAGGAACGTGTAGCCCTGCTGCTCCCCGTCCACGCCTATGGCATAGGGTTCGACGAGGGCGGCCGCCGCCTGGTAGATGGGGATAATCCGGGCCGGGGAGAAGGGTCCGTCGATGGCGGCCTGGACCCGCTGGACATACTGCGCGTGGTAGACATCGTCGGCGTGGAGGTACCGGATCAGGGGCCAGCGCGCGTCCACGTCGTCGAAGTCGAAGGACACGGCACCGCCTTGCTTACCCTCCTGCAGCGCCTCGTTGTTGTCCCAGGGGATCCAGTTCAACAGGCCGGTCTGCGGGTCGTTGTACAGGTAGTAGTTGTGCTCCATCCGCCCGTAGGTGTCCCAGTTCTGAATCACCGTGTTGACCGAGAGCCAGTTCAGGAAGACGTCGACATCCAGGGTGCTCTCCAGCCCGGACCGCCAGGCCTCCGGATCCGTTGACCGTGTCCCCGCGTGCAGCGCGCTGAACAGCGCCGTGATGTCGCTCCAGTCCGCCGCGTCCTCGTTGGACTTCTTCTCGAAATACTCCGCAGTGAACGTGCCGCTGGCGAAGCTGGCACCGGTGCCCTCGGGTTTGTAGAGGTTGCCGCCGTCCTCGGCGAACTGGTCCTCGGTGACCGTGTCGTCCACCATCTCGACCATGGTGTAGAGGCCGAAGTAGACGGGCCCCTCGCCGTGGTCGATGTAGAGGCGGCAGAAGACCGTGTGGGCCGAGGCCAGGCCGGCCTCGCGGAAGATATCCGCCACGACCTTCTCCCGGATCAGCGACGGATCATCGTACCCGCTGGACAGCGAAAGCTGCTTGAAGCCGTGGAACCGCTGGTCCTCGATCTGCGGGTAGGTGTCCTCGAACTCGTCGAAGTCGAGCTTGAACGGCAGTTTCATGATGCCGCTGCCCCAGGAGGCGCTCAGGCTCGAGTTCCCCTTGAAGCGGATGCCGACCTTGTACCAGTCAATCTCCTCGTACGTGATGGTCGACGGCGCCCAGATCGGGTTGTCGTCATCGCCCCCGCGCGGTCTTCCGCCGGAACCGAAGGAGCCGTACCGCGCGGTCATGTCGTCGAGCATGTCTTGCCAGTCGGAGGCCGCGATCTCGATGTCGAGCCGCTTCACCGCATTCTCCTCGAAGACCTCGTCGTAATCGGGGTCGACGATGTTGCCGTGGGTGGCTTCCGACCAGTCGGGGATCTCCAGGTCGTCCACGACCTCGGTCCCGCCGGTCGGGGAAACGGAGTCTTCCGTGGAGCAACCTGCCGTCAGGACCGCCAGAGACAGGAGAAGATGCAGGAGTATCAGGTTGGACTTCATGTCGGGGTGTCCTCGGTTCGGGAATGGCCGCCGGGTAGCCTCGCCCTTTTCATGCGATGGCTTTCATTGCCGAACCGCCGTCCTCCCGGATCCTTTCGAAATATCTACGAACAACCGTGCCTGGTCGGCTGGAGCAGGTGAAGAAGAAGGAGCGGGACCGTGCCCGGCACGGTCCCGCTCCCGGTCGAACCGGTCGTCTTCCCGGCCATGGCTTCCGCCAGGCCCGGCGACCGTGCGGTTGTCAGCGCACGAGCGCCATCCGCCCCGTCAGCGCCGATCCCCCGAAGCACAGGCGCGACAGATAGACGCCGGACGCAACCTCGCCTCCCGACCGGTCCCGTCCGTTCCAGACCGCCTCGTACCTTCCTTCGGACCGGGTCTCGTCCACGAGGCGGGCCACGAGGCGCCCCTTGATGTCGTAGATGTCCAACCTGACGAGACCGGCTACCGGGATCTCGTAGCTGATCGTCGTCTGGGGATTGAACGGATTCGGGGCGCACGGCAGCAGCTGCAGGGCGTACGCAGTAGCCCCGGGTATTCCGGAGGCGCCGTCGTTGCTCGCACCCGGCGTCGGCGTCGCGTAGAACGACCAGGATGCCGCGCCGTCCGGTGTGCGGCCCTCGCTGACGTTGCTCGTCTGCGCGTCGAACACGTAGCTGTCGATCACTTCGTTCCCGGCGGCCAGGCGGCCGAACAAACCGATCTCCTCGCCGCTGCCGCCGAGCTTGAAATCGGCGTGGAGAGGACCGTCGGAGCCGTCGCTGTCGCACCACACGAGGAGGAAGTCCCCGGCCCCCAGCAGCGTGTCGGGGAACGCCCACTGGGTCGTCAGGGCCAGATCGTCCGTCAGGAACAAGCCGCCCATCTCGACCGCCTCGAGGCCGGGGTTGTAGATCTCGACCCAGTCCTCGTACTCGCTGGCCTCGTCCTGGATGCCGGCGTCGTTCAGGGCCACGAATTCGTTGATCCACAGGACGATGGATTCAGGCTCCTCGGGATTCAGATTCTCCGCGCCCGGAGTCGCCAGCGACAGCATCTCCCAGTCGCCGGTTCCGTCGGACCAACGCCCCCAGGGAACGTCGCTCGCGAGGGCGGGGAAGGTCACCTGGTCGATGATCACCGCGCCATCGGTGAGGTAGATACTCTCGCCGTCGGCGTCGAGCTTGAACGGGGCGTGCAGATCGCCCTCGGCCGTCTCCCCGTCCGCCCAGACGACCACGTATTCGCCCGGGGCCAAGGTCATCACCGGGAAGGCGAAGTCCGGGGTGCCCTCCAGGAGGTCGGTCAGGCCCAGGCCACCCAGGTCGATGCTCACCGATCCCGTGTTGGCGATCTCGATCCAGTCGTCGTAGTCACCGGCCTCGTCGGCGACAGTGGCGTCGTTGGACGCCATCACCTCGTTCAGCACCAGGCCCGCCACGGGCGTCCAGGTGCCGATCAGGCCCGACAGATAGTTGTAACGCGCCGTGACGAAGGTCCCGAGGGCGGGAATCGGCCGGCCGCCCGGTCCTCCGCTGGAGGCGTAAATGGTCGATGTCATGCAGTTCTCGAAGTCGGTAGTCGAGAACATGGTGTTGGGGTCGGTGTAGACGTACGGGCGGATCAGGTCCCGCAGTTCCTCCATGCGCGCGGTCAGGGTCGTCGGTTCGGCCGCCCCGGCCATGAGCTTCTGCATGTGTCCCAGGTAGACGTCGACGTACTGGGGAACCGACCACAGATTCTCCGCCAGGGGACGCTCCTCGCCGTACTGGGTGTCGACCCAGTAGGGACTCAGCTGCTGCATCTGGGTCGTGGATAGGCCGTACATGTTGAAGATGCCCCAGGCCTCGTTCTGGTCCCACTTGGTGAAGACGAAGCGGTCGTCCAGGTCCCGGTGGTAGAAGTAGTAGTTGGCGCAACGGCCCGTGTAGCTATCCAGGTTCACCGTGTAATTGTCCACCGCCAGCATGGCCAGGGCCGAGTTGACGTCGAGCCGGCCATGCAGGCTGTCGGGCAGGGCCGCCGTGGAGGTGTTGTCGACCTGGTCGATGAAGTCCACCAGGTCGGACCAGTCGTTTGCCGTCTCGTTGGTCTTCAATTCGTAGTTGTCGTAGTAGGAGGACTCGGCGGCGCCCAGGTATTCCATGGTCCCGTAGGGTTCTCCCTTCCACAGGTTGCCGTCCTCGCTGGCGCCCCAGCGGCTCTCGATGAACTCCTGGTCCTGCTGCTCGACGATGAGATAGAGGCCCCAGTAGGTGCCGTTGATGTACACGGCGGCGAAGTTTGAGCGGCAAGTGGCCATGCCCAGGGCGTCGCACAGCTCGTAGGTGGTCTTCTCCCGGACGTAGCTGGGATCGAGGTGGCAGTTGTTCAGGCTGAACTTGTCCAGGCCGTCCACTTCCTGGCCGGCCACGAACTCGTCGATGTCCAGCTTGAAGGACTTCTTGAGCCCGTAGTAGCCCCAGTAGCTGCTGTTACCCTTGAAACGCACACCGATGGTCGACAGGTGGGTCGCGTCCCAGTCGAAGGCAGCCTCGATGTAGGGGGGATCGTCGTAGTCCTCGAAGTTCGTGGTCAGCTGATCCCACCAGTCCGCCTGGTCGAAGGTCAGGTGGATCTCGTGGACGGCGTCGCCGTCGAAGAGGGGATGGGAGGCCGGAGTCAGGGCGGCGCCGGCGTCTCGGCTCGCGCCGAAGAGTGCGATCGCGACGAGGGCGAGCAGCGTTGCCTGTTTCATGTCGGGGTACCTCGCTTGTTGGGCGCTTTGCGGCGACGACGGACATATCACGGCCGAACCCGCGAGTCCCCGATTCCTTTCAGTGTTTTTTGAAACGCGTGATTTTATTGTGACTGTATAAGAACGGGACCCCTTGGATCAGGGACCCCGTTCGATCATGCGGTTCTCTATCGCCTTCTGCCGGACCGGGCGGCGCGCGGACGATGGTTCGCGACGTATTTCTCGTAGGCCGCCGTCTGGTCGTCGCGCAGCTCGGACTTCACGTCGCTCTCGAACTTCTCGCGCAGGGCTTCCATCGCCCGGCGATCCGGACGCCCGTCGGCCACCCGATCCTTCACCTCCGCGAAATGGGCGAAGTGCAGGACCCTGATCTGCTCCTCCTGCTCGCCGGTCAACGAGAGCGCTGCGGACATCTCGTCCACCATCTTCTCGATGCCGGAAGAATCCGGCAGGGCCGGATGCTGCCCCTGCGGCAGGCCGGCGTACTCGCCGCCCCCGGGACCGCCGCCGCCCGGACGGGGCTGGTTGCCGTCGCCTGGTGCGCCGTAGGCCACACCCGCTCCCAGCAGCAGGGTCAGCACGACACAGGTCAGTCCGTTCGATGCACGCATGGTCTTCTCCTTCCTCGGTCGTCCGCGATCGATGGTGTCGGTGTTCGGTAGAACGCTCCAGCGCGGCCGTCCTTTCGCGGGCGGCAAAAGAAACCCGCGGCTCGAGAAGATCCGCATGATGTCCTCCCCGGTTTCGTGGACGCGTTGGAACGCCAAGAAGCTCCGTCGGCACGCGCTGGTCCGCACGGGAACGATCGAAAAACTGATCGAGAAGGTTCTGGACGAGGAGATCGCCGAGGGGCGGGTCCTGCCGGCCCAACAGTCGGGACTTCACCGACTACCTGGAACGGAAAATCTAGACGAGCCGATCACGGGTGCCGTGGCGCCGGCGGCGGACCGTCCCGAGGCGGCTGTCGCCGTGGACGGCTGTGGATCGTCGGTGCCACCCGGGCGAACATCCGCCGCTGCTCCGGTGTCAGCACGGCGGCCTCGGCCACCAGTGCCACCGCCGACAGGGAATCCAGCCGCGAACGCGCATCGCTGGCCTCGGCGGTCAGGCGCCGGAAGATCTCGGGATCGAAGTCGGACGCGCCGTAGGCCTCCGCCAGACGTCGGCCCGTTTCCTCCACCTGGTTCTGGAATTCGACCATCAGCGGCGCGTGGCGCTCCAGCACGGCACGGATGGCCTGCTGCTGCTCCGCGTCCAGGCCGAGATGCTCCGTGACCCCCCGCACGTGTTGCTCCACGAGATCTCCGGGATCCGGCCGGCCGCCGGGGCCGGGACCTCCGCCACCGCCCGGTCCCGGTCCCGGCCGGCCACCGGGGGCCTTGCGATGCATCAGGGTGGTGGTCACCATCCCCACGTTCAAACCGAAGGACACCGCCAGCAACAAGTAGATGAGCTTCTTCGCCATGGCTCGCTACTCCTGTCCGGTCTGATAGACCGCCAGCAACGAAGTGGATGCCTGGCCACTCCACACAGTCACGCTCTCGGACCACGACGACTCCGCAGACGACTCCTCGGCGGCGATCCGGATCGGCCCCACCAGGAATCCCAGGATGATGCCCGCCGCGCAAGCTGCGAGGCCGAAAGCGGGCCGGAGCCGGGACTCCTTCGCGCGGCCGGGCCGCACCCGGTGCCACACGGTTCGGGGCAGTTCCGGCGTCGGAGACGCGGCCAGCAGTCCGGTCATGGCCGCCAGTTCCTCCAGTTCGGTCCGGCAGGTCGGACAATCCTCGCAATGGGCGGCCACGGCGGCGTCTTCGTTCGCGGGAAGCTCGCCGTCGTGGTAAGCCTGCAGCACGTGCCCGGCCGGGTGTCGCGTTTCGTTCATCCCTCATCCCTCCGTGCAGCAAGGTCCTTGCGCAGGGCGGACATGCCCCGGTGCAGCAACATCTGCACCGAAGCGACGGTCGTACCCATGGTGTCGGCGATCTCCTGGTAGCTCAGGTCGTGGTACTGCTTCAGAACCAGGGCCTGGCGCTGCCGTTCGGGCAGACGGGCGACGGCCTCCTGGACGAGGTCCCGTTCCTCCTTGCCCGTCAGATCGGTCAGGGCGTCCGGGTCCCGCGCCGGCGCGTTGTCGTAGTCGTCGGTCAACGGCAGCCAGCGCAGGATCTTGCGCCGCCGCAAGCGGCTGCGGGCCTGATTGCCGGCGATGCGGAAGAGCCAGCTCTGGAACTTCCCCTCGGGCCGGTACCGGTCCGCCGCCTTGATCAGCTTCATGAACGAGTCCTGACACAGGTCCTCCGCTTCCTCCGGCGATCCCAGCATGCGGACCAGGAAGGCGAACACCGGGCGCTCCCACCGCTCGACGATGATTCGCAGGGCATTCTCGTCGCCGCCGACGTAGTCGGTCATCAGTCTGTCGTCGGTGCGGTCGGTCATCGGTCCTTCCAGCCCAACGTCCGGGGCGGGAGATCCTTTCTCGTTGAATCATTCGTGCAACGATCCATCCTATGCCGCGCCCCCCGACGCCGTCAAAGTCCATCCCGGATTCCGGCGAAAGGAATCCGCGCTTCGTGGGTTCGGCTGGGCATCACTGGAACCGCAACAGGGGATCACCCCGACACGAGGCAGGAAGACCCATGAAAACCACCGACAGGAATACACACTGGCTGATTCCGCTGACGATCGTAGTCGTTGCGATTGCCGCGGGCTGTTCCGACGACGCGACAAAACCCCCGGTCGACGACGACGATCCGATCGTGACGGTCACCGGCTATCCGCTCGTCGATACGAACCAGAACCTCTGCTACGCCACGAGCGCCGAGATCGCCGCCCCGGCCGCCGGTGAGGCCTTCTATGGCCAGGACGCCCAACACGACGGCGCCCAGCCCAGCTACACCGTCAGCGACGACGGACTGACCGTGTACGACAACGTCACGGGACTCACCTGGGTCGCCATGCCCGACACCGACGGCGACGGCGTCCTCGAATCCCCCGACGACAAGCTCACCTGGACCGAAGCGCAATCCTACCCCGCCACCTTGAATGGGTCCGGGTTCGGCGACTACGACGATTGGCGTCTGCCCACCATCAAGGAGCTCTACTCGCTGATCCTCTTCAGCGGCGAGGACGTGGCCCCCGAGGCTCCATCCGGCGACACGCCGTTCATCGACACCGACGCCTTCGAGTTCGTGTACGGCAACACGGCCGCCATGGAACGGGTCATCGACTCCCAGTACGCCAGCAGCACCCTGTACGTGGCCCCCTCGGCCGAGGGCCAGCTCCTGTTCGGCGTGAACTTCGCCGACGGCCGCATCAAGGGCTACGGCCTGACCATGCCAGGCATGGGCGACAAGACCTTCTTCGTCCAGTGCTGCCGCGGCAATACCGACTACGGGGTGAACGACTACGCCGACAACGGCGACGCAACCGTCACCGACGCCGCCACGGGTCTCATGTGGATGCAGGACGACAGCGGCGTGGGCATGAACTTGGAGGAGGCCCTGGCCTGGGTCGAGGCCCGCAACGCCGAGAGCTACCTGGGACACGGCGACTGGCGCCTGCCCAACGTGAAGGAACTGGAGAGCATCGTGGACTACACGCGGTCCCCGGCGACCACCGCCTCGGCGGCCATCGATCCGGTGTTCGACTGCACGGTGATCACCAACGAGGCGGGAGAGGACGACTACGCCTTCTACTGGAGCGGCACGACCCACGTCAGCACCATGGGCGCCATGAATGCATCCTACGTGGCCTTCGGACGGTCGCTGGGCTACATGAACGGTTCGTGGGTGGACGTGCACGGCGCCGGCTCCCAGCGTAGCGATCCGAAGGAAGGCGACCCGGCGGACTTCCCCACGGGCCACGGGCCCCAGGGCGACGCCATCCGGATCTACAACTACGTCAGGCTGGTCAGGGACGCCGGCTGATCCTTCCTTCCCGACAACCTATCCCGGGGGCCGCGCCCAGCGCGGCCCCTTCGCCGTGGTGGGACACGGGAGACGCCTGTGCTAGGCTTCCCCCATGGCTACCAATCGCTTGACCGACCCCATCGCCGATGTCCGGGACCGCTGGCTGGTCCTCGTCCTGCTGATGATCGCTCTGGCGGTGCGCCTACCCTTCTGGCGCACCTTCGACCTCGTCACCTACGACGGCACCTACTACCTGGCCCAGGCTCGGTCCCTGCTGACGGGAGAGACCCTGCCCAGCGGATTCCCCCTGGGTTACCCCCTGCCGGTGGGGCTCCTGGATCTCGTCTGCGGTGACCTGGTGACGGCCGCCCAACTGGTCTCGCTCCTGGCGAGCCTGGGCGCGGTCGCCTGCCTCTTCGGACTGGCGCGGCATTACGTCGGCAAGGGACTAGCGGCCCTGGCGGCGCTCCTGCTGGCCGTCAACCCCCTGTTCATCCAGTACTCGTTGACGACCATGTCCGAAGCCCTCGGCGTCGCCTCCGTTCTGGCGGGCCTGCTGCTCTTCGTGAAGGGACGGTTCCTTCCCTGCGGTCTGGCGACGGGTCTGGCGGCGGTGACGCGGCCCGAACTGGCGCTGGTGGCCGTGGTCCTCGCCCTGTCGCGACTCCGGCGGTGGAGTGTTTTCGTGTCCATCGTCCTGGGCTTCGCCGCGGTCTACGCCCTGAACGCCACGGTGCTCTCCGTGTCCGCCGGCCGGCCGGTGCTGCTGAACAAGACCGCCAACTTCATGCTGGGCCGGAATGTGCAGCACACCCTGATCACCGACGACCGCATCGACGACGTGGAGCGCGACGCCCGGCGGGACGCGGAACTAGCCAAGAAGCCCGCGAATGATCCCGTCGTCTACTACTTCAAACGCCTCCCCACGGATCTGGGCCTGCTGCTGCGCCACACCCTGCCGGCGGTGCTCCTGCTGGCGGCGGTGGGCCTGTGGCGGACGCGGTCGCTGGTGCTGGCGGCGCCCCTGTTCTTCCTGCCGTTCATGCCCCTGTTCGCGCCGCGGTCGGAGCCCCGCTTCATCCTGCCCTACATCCCGGCGCTGCTGGTGCTGGCCGTGGCCGGCGCCGCGTCCCTGGGCCGGCGTCTGCGTCTGGCGTCGGTAGCACTGCTGGCCCTCACGGCCGTGGCCTGGCCGGTGATCGACCGCACGTCCCTGGCCGAGTCCCACGACGCACCCCTGGTCCACAGCGGACGGGACATGGCCCAGGGTCTGGGTGACGCCCTGGGGCACGGCGACCGGCTCGCCGACCGCAAACCTTACCTGGCGTTCCACGCCGGAGCGGATTTCGTGCTCTTGCCGGCCGCGCCCTACGAGGCGACGCTCCGTTTCCTGGACGATCAGGATTGCGGCTACCTGGCCCTGCGCCGCCGCACGGTGCGGCACCGTCCGGCCCTACGACCCCTGCTGGACGACCCGGCCGTGCTGCTGGGGGAAACGCGGCTGCGGGTGCTCGTGGCCACGAACGAAGGGGATGTGATCCTGAAGGTGGAGCCGGCAGCGGATCGGCCGGCCTGGCGAAAGGTGACCATCCCGGGGGCCACTTCGTCCTTCCCGGCCTGGAGCGCAGAAGGCCGACGGGTGACGTTCGTGGTCACGGACGATCGCGGTCAGCGCCTCCTCGGTGGCTACGACCTGGACACCGACCAGCTGTTCGCCCCGGCCCAGGCCCGCCACCTGGATGGCCGGACTGCCCTTTCCCCCGACGGCCGCTGGCTCGCCCTCGTCTCCGACCGGACGGGACGGGACGAGATCTGGCTGGAATCCACCGAGACCGGTGAGCAGATCCAACTCACCGCCGACGGTGGCAGCGGCTACCCGGCCTTCTCCCCCGACAGTCGACGGCTCGCCTGGACGAGGTCCGGGGCCGGCGTGGTGATCCGCGATCTGGAGTCGGGCGGGGCGACGCAGCTCGAGGAACCGCGAACGGTGCACTTCGCCCCGGCCTGGAGCCCCGACGGCCGGCATCTGGCAGTCACCGCCGCCGACTGGGGCAGCTGGGACATCTACCTGGTCCGGGCCGACGGCGGGGGCGCTCTCTTGCTGACCCGCATGCCGGGAGAGGAGGGGATGCCGAGCTGGAGTCCCGACGGCGACGCCCTCGCCATCATCTCGGATCGGGACGGCGCCAAGAACGTCTGGCTTCTGGAGGGCTTGGGACTGCACCTGGAACGGCTGGCCGATCCGCGTGCCTACATGATCGACTAGGGTCGGAGGGTCTCTGTCTTAGAAACCGCCTCGGACTTGATGCGGTCCAGCAGTTCGGCCAGGGCGGCCTTCACGTGCTCACGGATATCACCGGCAACGACGATGAAGAGCAGGTCGTCGCCGGGCGTCCGGCATCCTTCGCAAGCCTCCACCGCCACCTTGCAGATGCCTGGCCACCCCTCGAACTCGCTCCGCAGACTCTCCAGGTGCCCGTGATCCACCTTGACCTCGAGCTGGGCCACCGGCTTGCCGTCACCGCGCCTGGTACCGCGCACCATGCCGTGGTGGATGAGCACCATGCCGACCCGTTCGACGAAATCCGGATCGGTCTTCCACTCGGACACCAGGTCCTGCACGTTCATGGCGGCACCTTTCTTCAACCGGGATTCGCGGCGAGATCGAGGACGTCGGCTTGCGCCCCCGCGGACAGACCGGCAGCGGCGGGGCCCACGAGGAGGAGCCCGTCGCAGTCAACCATGGGTACGAAATGCGAAGTCCGCTGGTCCGGCAAGGGCGTGGCGGCGAGCCCTTCCGACCCGTGATCGATACCGACCCGGACCACGTCCCAGCGGCCTTGGCGACCACGCGCGTCGGCCGTCAGGCGCGCCGGGCGGAATTCGTTCCCGAAGCGGCGGAATCCCGCCGACTTTCTCAGCACCGGCAACAGGTAGAGGCAGGTGTTGACCACGAAAGCGAACGGGTAGCCGGGCATGCCGAAGAAGAGGCGGCCGTCGCGCCGGGCCACGAGCAACGGACGACCGGGCCGGATGTTGGTGCGGTCCACCAGCAATTCGAACCCGCTCGACTGCAGCATGGGCCGCATGAAATCGAACTTGCCCACGGAGACGCCCCCGGAGCTGACGACCACGTCGCACGTGTCCGCCAGTTCGTCGAGACCACACCGCAGGGACGCGGGTTCGTCGGGCAGGGGGCCGAGGACCCGGCACTCCAGGCCGAGTTCCTCCACCACTCCTTGCAGATACGGGCGGTTGCAGTCGTACGCCTTGCCGGGGACGTGGTCCGCGCCGGGTGCGAACAACTCCGATCCGGTGACGAGGAGGCCGACCCGCGGGCGCCGGTGCACCGACACCTCGCCCTGGCCCCCGTGGCAGAGGACCGCGTGACGTAGGGGATCGAGGCGGCGGCCGGCGTCGAGCAGGCGGGCTCCTGATTCGGCCTCGGCACCCGCCGGATTCACCAGATCGCCCGCTGCCACGGAGTGGTCGATCGAGATGGTGTCGCCGTCGATGGTGACGTCCTCCACCCGCGCCACGGCGGCGCAGCCCTCTGGTACCGTCGCGCCGGTCATGACGGCGTCGGCCACGCCGGGAGGCAGCGGTCCGGACGGCACTTCGCCCGCACCCAGTACCTCCCGGATCCGATAGGACCCGGATTCGAGGTCACCGAGGGCGTAGCCGTCCACGGCGCTGCGCGGCGTATCCGGGAACGCCCGCGGCGCCAGGATGTCGGCCGCGAGAATCCGGCCGCAGGCTTCGGCCGAGGACACAGTCTCCACCGGCAACGGCGCCGCCGCGCCCAGGAGCACCGACACGGCTTCCCGGTAGTCCAGCATCACGCGCCCCGCCCGAAGGGGCAGATGGGGTAGGTGCATTCGGGGCAGAAATGGCACAGACCGCCGTGACCGGCCCGAGCCACGTCGCGCGCCGTGATCCGTTCGCCGGCCAGGATGCGCGGCAGGAATATGTCCAGGGCTGTGGCGGAGAAGAACAAGGCCGCCGCGGGCACCGCACAGACGGTCGTTCCGCCGGCATTGCCCACGGTGAAATTGTTCCCGGGCTGTACCGGATTGCCCTGGGCCCCGAACTCCACCCCCGCTTTGCGCATGGCCTGGACCGTGACGTCGTCCGGGTCCACCGAGGTGCCGCCGCTGACCAGGACCAGGTCGCAAAGATCCAGGGCCCGTTCGATGGCCGCGGCAATGGTCGACTCGTCGTCCGGCAGGATCTCCGCGTCGGTGACCTCGACCCCGAATCCCGCCAGCTTGGCCGTCAACTGCGGCGTGAATCCGTCGGTAACGCGCCCGGTATGGACTTCGTTGCCTGTGACCAGGACGGCGGCGGTCCGAACCACATATGGTTTGACCTCCATGACCGGCGTGGCCAGCTCCGCGTGCAGGGCCTCGATCAACTCCGGCGAGCAGCTCAGGGGAATGATCCGGAACGCGGCCACGAGTTTGTCCGGGGTGACGGGGAAGTTGTCGTGGATGGTGGGCAGGGACGGCACGCCCAGGGCATTGATCCGCTCCAGCCGGTCCACGTCGACCTTGAAGACACCGGCGCAGGCGGCGCGAAAGCCGATCTTGCCTTCCTTGGGCTGCGCGCCGTGAACGATGTTGGGGCCGGCGATGAGAGGCGCCGTCATGAGCGCGGCATCGTCCTCGTGGACCTCGGGCTCGTCGCCCTCCCACACGTAGATGTGCTCCTTGCCCAGGCGGGCCAGGGCTGCCAGGTCGTCCGGGCCCACCACATGGCCACGGGGGAACGCCACACCCTTGCGGCGCCGCTCCGGACACACTTCCGTCAGGTCGTGGCCCAGGGCGAGTCCGACCGCGTCATCGAGTGCGACTTTCCTCATGGTCTATCCTTTCGCGGTCCCGCCTATGGCGAACCGGAACCTCCCCATGGATCGACGATGGTCAACCAGGGGGGAATGCGCAACCCGCGAATGTCCCGGAAGTGTCAATATCCCAGGAGGTTAGTAGGCCCACATAACGAGGAGATACCGCCCCGAACACATCCTGTGGAAAGATCGTCGACGATTAGTCTAAACCCTCCTCCCCTACCGTACGTCTTCATGGTACCCCCGCGACTCGAAACCAACCCGGAGGACCGCCATGCGCTTCCGTCACGCCGCCCCCGTACTCTGCGCACTGTTGCTCATCGCCGTCGTCACCATGCCCGCTGAGGCCCGCTGGGGCCGGACCATCGAGGGCTCCGGCGACATGGAAACCCGCGAGCTGGACCTGGATACGTTCGACGCCATCGACCTGGGCGGCGCCTTCGAGGTCACCATCACTTTCGGCGACTACCAGAAGATCGAAGTGACCATCGACGACAATCTCTGGGACAACCTCGAAGCCGACGTGAAGGGCGGCGTCCTGGAGATCGGCTGGGACAAGAGCTGCAACCCGGACGACGACTGCGAGATCGTCATCGTCATGAAGGAACTGGAACGCTTCGACGTCCACGGCGCCTGCTCCGCCCTCATCGAGGACTTCGACGGCGACCGCTTCGAGTTCACGGTCTCGGGCGCGGCCGACCTGGATATCGACGGCGAGGTCGACGAGCTGGAAATCCAGATCTCCGGTGCCGGCGACCTGGACGCCCGCAGCCTGAAGGCCAAGCACGTGAAGGTGCGCATCTCCGGCGCCGGCAACGGTGAGCTGTACGCCAGCGAGAGCATCGACGCACGCATCTCCGGCGCCGGCAGCCTCGACTACTGGGGCAGCCCGGAGAAAGAGAAGACCAAGGTGTCCGGCGTGGGTAGCATCGACTCTCACTGACGACCCAGCGGACGCCATGGCGGGGACCGGATCCGGGCATGTTCCCATGCCGGGATCGGGTCCCCGTTTCGCGTGCCGCCGGGCGAGTCGATTGTGGCGACCGGCGAGGTTTGCTAGACTTGAGCCGTATCATCGACACGTCGCCCACCCCCGGAAAGCCGCCAGCCATGAAGACTCCGCGCCCGTTCGTCCGCATCCTGGCCTTGGCCCTCGGCCTGGCGGCCCTGCCTGCCACGGTGGCTGTGCCCGCCCTGCCGGCCGGCGATCAGGGACGGCGAGCCTTCCGTCCCCACGTGCTCGTACTGGCCATCGACACCCTGCGGGCCGACCACCTGCACTGCCTGGGCAAGTCCGACATCGCCACGCCCCACATGGACGGCCTGGCTGCCGACGGCGTGCTCTTCACCCGCGCCCATTCCACGGCGCCCTGGACCCTGCCCTCCTTCGCGTCCATCTACACGGGCCTGCGACCCTACCGGCATGGGGCCATCGGCGGCGACTACGCTCGCCTGCCCCGCGAGACCGGCACCATGGCCGAGTACCTGCGTGGCCAGCGCTACGCCACGGCCGCCTGGGTCACCATCAACTGGCTCAACGCCCAGTGCGGCATGAACCAGGGCTTCAAGCATTTTCGTTTCATCGGCTCGACCGCCCGCGACGGCACAGCCCAGGCCTCGGCCATCACCCACCAGGCCATGAACTGGCTCGACGGCAAGAAGACCGGCCGCGGCCGCCGTTCCAAGTACCGCCAGCCGGGCCAGCCCTTCTTCGCCTTCGTCCATTGGTTCGACGTGCACGCGCCCTACACGCCCCCCGCCCCCTTCGACCGTATGTACTACGAGGGGGACGAGAAGGCCGGCGGCACGCCGGTCCTGGACCTGCTGCTGTCGAACCGCAACAAGGCCCGGCCCAAGGCCCAGAACGCCGGCATGTACGACTGGCTCTCGGGCGTGACGGACCTGGACTTCCCGGTGAAGCAGTATGCGGCGGGCGTGTCCTACGTGGACGACCACGTAGGCCGGGTCCTGGCCAAGCTGAAGGAGCGGGGCGAGTACGACGACACCCTGATCATCCTCGTCTCCGACCACGGTGAGCACCTGGTGGACCACGGCATGTACTTCACCCACAAGGAGCCCTACCAGGAGACGATCCACGTCCCTCTGATCATCAAGCTGCCGCGCGGCGTTGCCCACGGCCGGGTGATCGAGACACCCGTCTCCACCCTCGACATCCTGCCCACGGTGCTGGAGACCTGCGGCCTTGAGGTCCCCGGGGACCTGGACGGACGCAGCCTGCTCGGGCTCATGCGCGGCGAGGACGTCGGCGGCACCTCCCTGCTCGTGTCCGAGCGCGGCGCCGCCCCGGACGACTTCACCAAGACCCTCATCGAGTGGCCCTGGAAGCTCATGGTCATCAAGAAGGACGGCCGGGTGGAGAACCGGCTCTACCATCTGGAGGACGATCCCGGCGAGATCCACGACGTTTCCAGGCGCCATCAACAGACAGCCGAGCGTCTGCGGGAGCGGATGTGGACCCTGCATGATCCCGAGTCGCCGTTGCTGGCGGTGCCGGGGGAGGAACGGCCGGCGGAGCTGGATGCGGCGGAGAGGGAGAAGTTGCGGGCGTTGGGGTACTAGGACCTGCGGTCTCTAGTGGAAGAGGATCTGGATCGCTACGAGCGACATGGCGAGCGCCATCCCCACCCGCGCCGTGGTCCTGTCCGCCACCTGCCAAACCTCCCGCCACACGATCCCCCGCCGCTCCCGCCACCAGGCCTCGCCGGCAACCACCGCGAAGCCGCCCAGGATCGTCAGCGCCGTCACGTTGAAGTAGGCCATGTCCGGCAGCAGATGTTCGAGCAACAACTTCAGCCCCACCGTCCCGACCATGACCGCCAGCACCAACCCCGCCCGCGCCCGATACAGGAACACCGCCGCGGCCACGAGGATCACGAACCCCACCTTGATGTAGTAGCTCATGTCGTTGAACCAGTGGGTCAGGGCGAAGGCCGGGTCGCGGAACTTGATCCAGGCCTGGAGGCAGCCGAAGAGCAGTCCCGTGACGAGGGTGACCAGGATGGCGCGCCGGCCCATGGCCACCACTTGGCGGTCGTTGGCGTTCGGGCGCATACGCCGCCGGTAGATGTCCACCGACCACAGCGTCGCCACCGAGTTGAAGATGGAGTCCACCGAACTCATCAGGGACGCGAAGAGCCCGCACAGCACGAGCCCCCGCAGGCCTGCGGGCAGGAGCAGGTTCACCAGTGTCGGGTAGGCCGTGTCCGGATCCGCCAGCGGCCGGTCGGCCATGATGCCCGCCAGTGCGATGGCCGGCAGGCAGGTGATGGCGGCGATGACGTACTTGAGGACGCCACCCGCCAGCAGGCCCAACTGGGCGTCCCGCACCGAGCGTGCGGCCAGGGCCCGCTGCAGGATGATCTGGTTCGAGCCCCAGTAGTTGAGATTCAGCAGGAGCATGGCTCCGATGGCCGTCCAGGGCAGCTTGGGGTGGTCCGCCGGCAAGTGCAGGTGCATGAGCCCCGTGTCCGCCAGCTCGCGCCAGCCACCCAACTCGCGCACCGCCAGCACGGTCAGGATCACGCCGCCGCCCACCAGCAGGACGAACTGGATGGCGTCGGTGCGGACCACGGCCGTCAGTCCGCCCAACCAGGTGTAGGTGGCCGAAAAGACGCCCAGCGCGACCATCATGATGATCACGCGCACGAGGGGGTCGGCGTGGAGGAAGGCGATCTGCTCCGGGAAGAGGGCATTCACCGCATAGGCGCCCCAGAACAGGGCCGTGCCCAGGTAGAGGAAGCCGTACAGCACCATGGTCAGCACCGAGTAGGCCGTGGCCACCCGCGAGCCGAAACGGTCCTCGAAGAACTGGGTGATGGTCATGACGCGGAGTTTGAGGTAGAGCGGCACGAAGACGAAGGCCGCCAGCAGCAGTCCGAAGACGGCGTTGATCTCCAGGTTGGCCTGGGCCAGGCCGTAGAGGTAGGCGCTGCCGGCGATGCCCAGGAAGTGTCCCGCGTGGATGTTGGTGGCGATGGTGGACAGGGCGATGGACGGCCAGCGCAGCCGGCGCGAGGCCACGAAGTATTCCTCGGCGCTGGTCTCGGCCTTGGCGCGCGAGAGGATGCCCACGAGCATGATGCCCGCGAAGTAGGCGGCGATGATGACGAGGTCGAGCATGGTGCGGGGAGACTACACCACGGACTCGGGCACGGCGATACCGGTCAGTCCGTCCTGCGGCCGCAGGCCCGGCACAGGCTTCGGACCCACCCGCAGAAGACGTTCAACAGGTGATCCCGGAGGAGCGACCGGATGACGTTCGGATTGCGCGGATCCTGGCGGTCGACCTGGGCGCGGAACTTCGGGTCGCGCCGGGCCAGCTCGCGGGCCTTGGCGAAGTGCTTGAAGGCCACGCCGCGGTTGCCGTGCAGCAGGTGGACCTGGGCCAGGGCATACCAGCCGCCCGGCTCCTCTGGATGCTCGGTGACGATGCCCCGGACCATGGCCTGGGCGGCCCCGTCGTCGCGGCCGAGGGCGGCCATGCACACGCCGATGTAGGCGCGGCAGCGCAGGTGGGTCGGGTCCGTTTCGAGACCCTTCTGGAGCAGGATCTCCGCCTCGCGAAAGTCCCCCACCTCCATCTCCTGGACGGCGAGCCGGGCGAATTCATCGGCTTTGCCACCACGAGCGCCGGGATCGGTGCTCAGAGTGGCGAAATCGTTTCCGGCCAGCCCTTGAGTGATCTGGAATGTCGACATGGCGATCTCCCCCCGAGATTCCCGCCGCGACGGATCAATTGGTGTCGCGACTCCTGAACAGGGCGCGCAGGCGCCCGAGTATGACGTTGATGATATGGTCCCGTGGCAACGAACGAACAATATTGGGATTGCGCGGGTCCTGGCGGTCGACCTGGGCGCGGAAGCGCGGATCGCGCCGGGACAATTCGCGGGCCTTGGCGAAGTGCTGGAAGGCCACGCTGCGGTTGCCGCCCAGGAGATGGACCTGGGCCAGGGCGAACCAGCCGGCCGGATCCTCGGGATATCGGCTGATGACCGTTCGCGCCATCTGCTCGGCAGTACCGTCGTCACGCCCGAGGGCGGACACGCACACGGCCATGTAGGCTAGGCAACCGGCGTGAGCCGGGTCCATCTCGAGGCCCTGCTGGAGAATCTTCTCGGCTTCCTGGAAATCCCCGATCTCCAGTTCATGGGCGGCCAGGGAAGCGCACTCGTCCGCATTGCTGGCTTCGCCGGCCACGTTGAAGGTCCCCGCCACGAACGGGTCCTTGCCGAGGCTCTTCTTCACCATGAACGTGGACATACGGTTCTCCCTCGCGGCCTCAGGTATCGGACTTCTTGAACACGGCGCGCAGTCGGCCACACAGCATGTTCAAGGGATGGTTGCGCGGCAGGCCTTCGAAGACGAGTTCACGGCGAGGGTCGAGACCGTCGAGTTGCCACATCATCTCGGGATCGGCGGCGGAGAGCCGGCGGGCCCGTTCCAGGTGGTGGAAAGCGTTGCGTCGCTTGCCGGCCAACAGGTAGATCTGGCCCAGGGCATAGTGGCCCACCGGATCGGCGACGTGTTCGCGTGCGATCTGCCGGGCCAGGCGCTCGGCCTCCTTGAGATTGCGACCACGGGCCGCCACGCAGATGGCGAGGTAGGCCCGGCACTGGTGGCAGTCCGGCTCGTGCTCGAGGCCGTTCTGCAGGTGATGCTCCGCCCGTTCGAAATCACCGGTCTTGATGGCCGATGCGGCCGCCTCGATGACTTCGAGCTTGAAGGCGGTTTCCGGGTCGTCGACCTCGTAGACCAAGGCGACACCGGCTTCCCGGTCCTCTTCGTCGGCGATCCAGTCCCGCGTGGCCATGGTTCTCCCTCGGCACCCATGTGGAATTCCCCTGTCCTGTTTCATCGGCGCTGGTTGACGGGGCTTGAGGATAGCCGCTGCGTCGCTACCTCGGACTGCGGACAAGTGGTTATCGATTATGCGGGTACTTCGAGACCGAATCGGATATTGTTCGTCGTACATTGCAGAACCGTATTCTCGAGGTGGCGCCATGACCTGCTCGACGGCGTGTCTAACGCTTGTCCTCGCGACGCTCGTACTCCAGGCCATCGGCGCCCCGTCGGCGGACGCCGGTTCCATCCGCGAGGAGATGTTCCAACTCGACAACGGCCTCCTGGCCGTGGTCCGCCAGGTGCCGGGTGCGCCGACTTACCGCGTGAACTCCTATTTCGCGGCCGGCTCCTCCTTCGAGCCCGACTCCCTGGCCGGGTTGGCCCATCTAGCGGAGCATCTGCTGACCGAGAGCACTCGAGACCATCCCGAGGGCGGTTACGCGGCGCTCGTCGCCTTGCACACCCTCCACCGCAATGCCTCCACCAACCACCGGCTCATGTGGTTCACCTCCACGTGTCTGCCGCAGCTGCTGGAGGAGGTGCTGGCCCTCGAGGCCGAGCGCATGTCCGGCTGTGTCGTCGACAGCACCTCCTTCGTCCGTGAACAACAGGTGGTGCTGGAAGAGTTGGCACTCAGGACACGCCTCTCCCCCCATGCGGCCCTGGCCGAGACCGCCGTCCAGTTGGCCTATGAGGGGCATCCCTTCGCCCGAGACGTGGCCGGTACGCGTGAGACCGTGTCCCGAATCGCCGCTGACCATGTGGAAGCGTATCTGGACGAACGCATCGCCGTGAACAATGCGGTGCTCGTGGTGTCCGGGCCGGGCGACCCGGATTCGGTGACGATCAGGGTGCGGGCGGTTTTTGGGGACGTTCCGGCCCCCACGCCGGCCGCCGTCGCGGTTCCGGACTATCCGGAGCTCGCAGCGCGCCAGACGATCCTCGACGCCTCCGATCACGACGGCGTGCGTGTGGCCTTCGCCTGCCGCCTGCCCATCACGTCGCGGGAGGACGGGGTCATTGCCACGCTGCTGGCCGCCTGGCTGGACCATGTCGGGGCGGCCGTGCGCCTCTACCCGCAACCCCGTGAATGGGTCCTGACGATGACCGGCTACCGCTCCTACTATCGCCCGCCGACCCGGGCGCAGGAGCACTGGGAAACCCTGCACGGGAATTTCGATCCCGAGCGGGATGCCCAGAACCTATTGAGTGGCATGTGGCGCCACGTGGGAGCCGCCGCGGACAGCCTCCTGCGCGGCCGGGGCTATGTATCCTCAAAACGGAAGCTGAACGATATCCTGGAGCGCGAGAGCCGGTCCCGGTACCACCTCGACCTGATCGGTTCATCCTTGTCCGGCGGTGGCGCCCCACCCACTCCTTCGGAGATCATGGCCGGACTCGACACGCTCTCCGCGTCGGATCTCCACGCCTTCATGCGGGCCCACGTCAACCCGGGACGCACCTGCGTGGCAGTCAGCCACGGTCGCGATTCCCAACGCCAGGCGACCCACCGTCTCGCGGGCGCCGCGAATGTGCGCGCCATGGGCAGGATCCACGACCCCATGGCCCTGCTGGACCTGGCCGCGGTGGCGCCCGTACTCGAGGCCTACCGGACCGGTGTGCCGGTGCAACTGGCGCTGACCCACATCGGCGATACCCCCATGGTCGTTCACGCCGTTCCCGACGCACCCACCTTCCACCTCGAAGGCCTTCGTGTCTTCCCGCCGCCCAAGGAGTGCCGGCCCGATAAGCTCCCCGGCCAGTGCGAACTCTACAATCGGGTCGTGGACTGGGATCCGGCGAGCAAGGAGCGGGCAGGCACTCTGCTCCCTCACGATTGCCAGTTCACGCTGCTGCCGTGGGAGCTGCGGTTCCGGGCCCGATCGGACGCCGCCAGCGCCCGCGCGGCCTGTACCACTGTGGCCGGACGCCTGTCCGACGACCGTTTCAAGACCTACCGGTGGTCGCGAGCGTTGGAATTCGGGGCGCCGATCCTTGCGGAACGAGGCAGCCGTGCGGAGAACCAGGCCATGGCCTGGCACCTGCAGCACTGGCTGGGCAAGAAGACCGCCGCGGCGGGCCACTATGCGCCGTCTGCCGACACCCCCAGGAAGATCAAGTACAAGGATCTGCAGAAGCTCCACCGCAAGGCCGCGCGCGACCGGCATCCGACCGTATTGTGGATGTCCGGCGGCCTGACCGTGGCCACGGCCTCGAACCTGGGCCGCGGCTGCTTCCCTATGCTCGGGTCCGCCCGGCTGGAGGTGATCGAGCTGGACGACTCGCGGCCCCCAGGCGTCGTCGGCCGGGTATTCACTTCGGCCCAGAAGGCCGACGCCAGACTCACGCTCACCTTTGGCCCCGCCCTGGCCAGACAGACCGACTCCAGCCAACGTGGTGTGACCAGTCTCGTCGTCGACGCCGTGCTGACCCGGATCATGATGAGCCGGCTGCGGAAGCAGGAAGGGCTCACGTACTCGGCGGGCATGAGTCATTTCACCATGGGCGGCGTGATCATTCCGCGCCTCGGCCTGTCGTGTCAGCCGCGGCTCGTGGGACGCGCGCTCGCGGCCGTGTCCGACGAGTTGGGCCGGCTCGCCGCCTCGGGGCCCACCGCGGATGAGATCGCCCGCGGCCGTCTCGCTCTGGTCAAGGAGATCGTCGTCTCCCTGGACGAGCCCGGCCCCATGCCGTCCTGGCTGCGGGATCTTGTCCGTTGCGGCGCGGCGCCCCCCGCGGATCCGGTAGCCGCCGTCCTCGATCTGGAGGAGGAGGCCATCCGCGCGGCCACTGCCGACTACGTCTCCGCCGCGGACTTCGCGTTCAGCGTCGTCGGTCCCGTGCTCGAGGATGACCTGGAGCTCTACCTGGAGGCTCTCGATTGAGGCCGGCCCGCCGCCGTAACGTCAGTACCCCAATGCCCGCAGTTGCTGGACCTCCTCGGGCGTCAGACCCGAGTCGCTGGTACCGCCGCGTACAGCACCCCGGATGATGACGCAGGACTCACCGCCGGCGAGTTCGGCCATCAGCGCCGCGAGGCGGGTCTTGTCCCGGGGACGGGTGCGTGCGAGATCGCGCAACTCGCCCGGATCGGCGACCAGGTCGAAGAGGACGGGGAGCGCCCGCCTGCCGCGGCAGGCCTGGATCAGCTTGAGGTCCCCGTGTCGGACGCCCATGGAGAACCAGGCGCGGTTGGTCATGGCCGTGGAAACCACCGGGCGCCCACGGTCGTGCTCACCGCGCACGTCGACCCCGTCCAGGCCCGGAGGCGTCTCCAGACCGAGGAGGCCGGCGAAGGTGGGCAGGAAGTCGAGGTTCACGATGATCTCTGATGTGCGCCGTTGCCGGTTCACGCCGGGATGGTGGATGAACAGGGGGATGCGCACGACTTCGTCGTAGACCTGGCGGTGACCGAATGCGCCGTGGTCCATGTGCTCGTCGCCATGGTCGGCCGTGAGTACGACGACCGAGTTCTTCATCAGACTCTGTTCTTCGATGGTCGCCAAGAGGCGCCCGAAGAGCATGTCTGCATAGAAGACCTCGCCCGTATAGAGTTCCTTCACGCGCTCCAGTTCGTCCGGGTCGTCCACCGTGCCGCCGCGGCCCAAGCCACCGGTCCCGCGCTTGAACTGCCCCTCGTAGCCGGGTGTGTAGAAGCGCTCGGCCATGTCCCGCCGGTCGTAGGGCGCGTGGGGCGAGATGAAGTGGATCCAGACGAAGAACGGTTCGGCGGTGTTCTCGCGCAGCCAGGCCTCCGGCTTATCGAGGAAGGTCTCCTCGTTGGGCATGTACACGACCTCGTAATCGTCGAATCCGCGGGCGAAACCGCGCGATTCGTCCAGTTGGCGATTGTTCAGGAAGGCCGCCGTGCGGTAGCCCGCCTTCTGCAGGACGCCCGCCAGTGTCGGGGCCGGCTGGAGTTGCCAGGCGCGGAAAACGTCGAAGGGCTGGCGGCCGGTCCAGGCCGCGGAGAATGACGTGGGTGTGGCCTGACCCGACGTGTAGGCCCGGTCGCAGACCAGGGATCTTGTCGCGAAGGCGTCGAGGTTCGGAGAAGCGCCGAGAGTGTCGCCGTAGGCGCCGAGGGCGTCGGCGCGCAGGGCGTCGAAGCTGATAACGATGAGATTCTTGCCGCGGGCCTGGGGCAGGAGGCCGGCGAAGGTCTCCGGATCCGGAGCCTCGCCGCCGGAGCAGCCGGCCAGGGTGAGCAGGATGATGAGCGGAGCTGCGGCGAATCTCGACGTCATGATGAACCTCCCGGCGGCCGATGGTGCCACCGCCGGCCACCGGGAGTCAACTCGTCGCTCGTGTCAGGCGGCTTCCTCCTTCGCCGTGCGGGCGTGCGCCGCCAAGGTGAACACAGCTTCGTCCGAGTCGAGTTCGACGGTCTGCTCCGCGTGCACCTCCCCCGCCAGGATCAGATCCGCCAGCCGGTCCTGCACTTCCCGCTGGATCACCCGCTTGACCGGCCGCGCGCCGAAGGTGGGGTCGTAGCCCAGGGCCGCGAGCCTGGCCACCGCAGCGTCGGTCGCCGCGAACCCGATCTCCTGCTCGGCCAGGTCGCGGGCCACCTTGGCCAGCTCCAGGCGCACGATCTCGGCGATGAATGTGTCGCCCAGACTGTTGAATCGGACGATGCCGTCGAGCCGATTGAGGAACTCGGGACGGAAATGGCCGTGCAGTCCCTCCAGCAGTCGCCGCTCGTGCTCGGCCGGGTCCTCGTCCCCGCGGGTTTCGTAGACAACCTCCTGGCAGAGGTTGCTGGTCATGATCACCAGGGTGTTGCGGAAGTCCACCGCCCGGCCCTTGCCGTCGGTGAGGCGTCCGTCGTCGAGCAACTGCAGCAGCACGTTCATGACCTCGGGATGGGCCTTCTCCACCTCGTCCAGCAGGATGACGCTGTAGGGGTGGCGGCGCACAGCCTCGGTGAGCTGGCCGCCGGCCTCGTGGCCCACGTAGCCGGGGGGCGAACCGATCATGCGACTCACTGCGTGGCGCTCCATGTACTCGCTCATGTCCAGTCGCACCAGGGCGGTCTCGTC
Source organism: bacterium (assembly GCA_024231905.1). Lineage (GTDB taxonomy): Bacteria > Krumholzibacteriota > Krumholzibacteriia > LZORAL124-64-63 > LZORAL124-64-63 > JAAEQC01. The sequence continues at coordinate 41,142 of JAAEQC010000202.1, forward strand.
CCCGAAGAGCTGTTCGGTGAGGGCCTTGGCCAGCTCGGTCTTGCCCACGCCCGTGGGACCCAGGAAGAGGAACGAACCCAAGGGCCGGCTGCGGTCCGTGAGCCCCGCGCGAGAGCGGCGGATGGTGCGGGCCACCTGGCCGACGGCCGCGTCCTGGCCCACGACGCGGGCGGTGATGCGGGTTTCGAGCTCGCGGAGTTTGGCCAGTTCGTCCTCCACCAGGCGCTGGGCCGGGATACCGGTCCACTTGGCCACCAGGAGGGCCACGTCGTCCTCCTCCACTTCCTCCTTGAGGAGCGGGCTGTCGCCCTGGATGCGGCGCAGCTCCAGTCGGGCCTGGGACAGCTCGGCCTCCAGGAGGGCTTGGCCCCCGTACTTCAGTTCGCTGGCCCGGGCCAGGTCGCCGCTGCGTTCGGCCGCTTCCATCTCGAGCTGGAGATTCTCCTGGCGCTTCTGCAGGGTGCGGATGGCGTCGATAGCGGCCTTCTCCTCCTCCCAGCGGGCCTGGACGGCATCCAGGGCGTCGCGCAGTTCGGTGAGCTGACGATCGATGGACTCACGCCGGACCACGGCCGACTTCTCGGTCTCCTTCTCCAAAGCCAGGCGCTCCATCTCCAACTGGTTCAGTTGCCGCTGCAGGTCATCCACCTCGGCGGGCACGCTGTCGATCTCCATGCGCAGGCGACTGGCGGCCTCGTCCATGAGGTCGATGGCCTTGTCCGGGAGCATGCGGTCGGCGATGTAGCGCTGGGAGAGCTTCACCGCCGCCACGATGGCCCCATCGGTAATGCGGATGCCGTGGTGCACCTCGTAGCGTTCTTTCAATCCGCGCAGGATGGCCACGGCCTGCTCCCAAGTGGGCTCCGCCACGAGCACCGGCTGGAAACGGCGTTCCAGAGCCGGGTCCTTCTCGATGTGCTGGCGGTACTCGTCGATGGTGGTGGCGCCGATGCAGTGCAACTCGCCGCGGGCCAGGGCGGGTTTGAGGATGTTGCTGGCGTCCATGGCTCCGCCAGTGGCGCCGGCCCCCACGAGGGTGTGCATCTCGTCGATGAACAGGAGGACCTCGCCCTCCGACTCGGTCACCTCCTTGATGACCTTCTTGAGCCGGTCCTCGAACTCGCCCCGGTACTTGGTGCCGGCGATGAGCGCTCCCATGTCCAGGGCGACCACGCGCTTGCCCTTGAGCCCCTCGGGCACATCGCCTTCCACCAGGCGCCGCGCAAGACCCTCGGCCACTGCGGTCTTGCCCACGCCGGGGGATCCCATGAGCACGGGGTTGTTCTTGGTGCGCCGGCTGAGGATCTGGATGGTGCGCCGGATCTCCTCGTCCCGGCCGATGATGGGATCGATCTTACCCGCCCGGGCCGCGGCGCAGAGATCGGTGGCGTATTCGTCGAGAGCCGAGTCCTCGCCCACGCCGGACTCGTCGTCACCGTCGTAGCCCGCGTTGGCGCCGGTCTGCGTGAAGGCCTGGGCCAGTTTCGATTCGTCCACGTCGAAGGTGCGCAGGACCGAGCCCGCGCGGCCCTGGTCCGCGGCCAGGGCAAGCAACAACTCGCGCGTGCCCACCATGCCGGCCGTTCCGGCCCGATTCTGGGCTTCGAGCAGCAGCTTCTGGAACTCGCGGCCGGGATCAGGCACGTCCGCCCGGGCCGCTTGGGGCAAACTCGCCAGCTCCTGTTCGGCGGTCCGGGCCATGAGACCCGGATCCAACTCGAGGCAACGCAAGGTATTGGTCACGAGGCCGGTTTCGGCCAGGAGCGCCCAGAGCAGATGCAGGGGCTCCAGCGCGGCGTGCTTCATCTCATATGCCTTGGACTGGGCCTTTTGGAGGGCGTCCATGGCGTTGACGGTCAGATTCTTCATGGGGTTCTCCTCGTTCGGCCAACTTCGGGCCTATCCGCGGGAAGAACTGCACGGAGCGTGCCAGGCAACCGAATCACTGTTAACTGACTACATAACAAGGTTTAAAAGTTTTTATATACGGTACTCAACGCGACCCAGCCATCCTCCCACAAAGAAATGTCATGTCATTATGGCACATTCGCCTCCATTGTCAGGCGGTTTTCCAGGTTCGAAACACCGATCACTGGGCCAGCCAGGCACCCGGCTTGCATTCCTAGATCCATATAGCATTCGTCGCCACGTTCTCATATGTGGAGGATTCCCGTGCGCCGCTCCCTGCCGAATCGCTGGCTGTGCCACCTGCCGCTGGCTCTGGCTTTGCTTCTACTCGGCCTATACGCCCTCGATATAGGCATCGACAGTGGTAGCGGACAGCGGCGGTTCCAGGTTCTGTTCCTCGTCAGCCTCGGGCCGATTGCCTCGATCCTGCTGGTTGTCCAGAGCGTGGTCTGGCTCCGCTTGGCCGCCGGGCGATTCGGCTGGCTGCGCACCTTGCTGGTGGTGGCCCTTCTCCTGGCCATAGTGCCTGGTTGGCGATGGTTCTCCAACCTCCTGGCCGCGCGCGGCACGTTTCGCGAGACCCTCGTGGCCGCCAACGATCTGTACCGGCCCCAGATCGGTGACCGCATGTTCATTGCGTCGGCCGACGCACGCTGGCTCGTCTTCGCCCGCAACAGTCGGACCTTCCCCTCGAGCGTGGCCCCCCAGCCGGAAATCGTGGTCCGTGACCTGGCGGAGCGACGGGAACAGGTGGTCCAGACGAACGACGTGAAGAAGAGTCGGACGCTTACCGTGGCAGAGGAAATCGCCATGGACATGGACCGCGTCCGCTGGGGCAACGACGAGGCGGCGTTCGAGCGGGGCCGGGGGAGCCTGCTCGGGATCGACCTCGCCGCCGCCCGAGCCCGCGTAAGGACGGCGCGTCCGGAGGACACGATCATCCCGCCGCGGCATGCTGCCTCAGACCACCTGAAGGAGTTCCCGACCGGCCTGCGCCGCCAGAGGGCCACGACCTGGAACGGCGAGGCCTTCGGACGCTTCGCTTTCGCGACACGTACTTTCGGCCCCGACCGGCGCCGCCTCGCGGTCCTCGAACGCAGCGCGGGCGACGGCGACTGGGAGACCTTGGCGACCCACCGCGGCCTGTTGGAGGATTGGTTCCTGGGCAAGCCCGTGATCTCGCCCGACGAGCGCCTCGTCGCCTACGTGGCCATCCGCAAGAACAGGGTGGCGAGCACCTTGATGGCCATGATGCCGCTCCTGGGCATGGCGCGGGCGCCGAGCACCGACCTGCTCTTCGTCCACGATGTTCTGACCGGACGCCGCTATCGCTTCGGCGAAGTCCACGACCCGTCGTCCCTGCAGTGGAGCCCCGAAGGCCGCCACCTCTACTTCGCCCAGTTGGATCCACGGCACGAGCGGACCATCGAGGTCATCCGCTTCGACCTCCCGCTCTCGCCGCCCGACCCGGCCCGAAAACCGTGGACGCCCCCGCAAGAACGGCGATCACGCTCGGTTTTCGTTTCCGATCCTCATGCCGGTTGGGCCAGGGACGGCCTGCCAGGCGTGGATTTCCGCTACCCGGCCGAACGAATCACCGTAAACGCCGTCGAGGACGGAACGCGATTGCTGTCCATCCCGGCCACGGACGCGGGCGCGTCCGACGAAACCCTCGTGAAGCTCGAAGTCGTCCCGGGCAACTGCCTGGATCTGGCACCGCGGGGCTGGCGCCGCGCCCGCATGCCGGGCCTCTCCATGGGTTGCGTCCTGAATCGATCACCACGCGGAAGCGTCGTGGAGGCCGGCGTCCGGATGGACCGCTGGTGGGTACCTCTGGGCGAGGACAGGACTCTGATCGTGACCCGGCCGGCCCTGCGGACCCAGGCGGCCAATCTCCTCTTCGCCCAGGTCGTGGACTCCATCGCGATTCCATAGACGGGCGCCCCGCCACATAGGTCTTGGCCGGCCGGCAGCGGGTCGCCTTCGAAACCCTGTGGCTGCCGATCCTCTCCCCCGCCATCGAACTCCAGGCGGGACTAGTCGAGCTGGCGGGCCGGCGTGGTCGTCTCCACGAAGATCATGAGATCGAAGAGCCGGCTGATCCGCTGCGGATGGAACTGTTTGTCCATGGCCATGGCTCCGATGCTCCGGAAAGGGCGTCCCTCCAGAATCCAGCCCGAAGATCCGGAATCCTTGACCGCCGCGCGTAGATCCAGGGCGAAGATGGAAGGCTTGGCAGAGGCGAACACCGCCTCGAAGCTGGCCGGTGGCGGCGGGCTCAGGCGGTGGATCTTGTCGCTCGAGCTGCGACTCATGGCGTAGTACTCCCCGGTGGCGGTGGCGAAACCCACGGGCAGGTAGGCGGGGCCGAACTTCTCGTCCAGATGCTTGCCCATGGCCCCGTTCTGGCGCGAGACATGGAAGTTGTGGGCCCAGAGTACGATGCGGGCGTCCGGGTGTTGTTCCGTGAGCCAGACCACATTCTCGGCCATGGCCAGGTCGCGGTAACCGGGAATTTTCCTGGCCCGCATACGCATGCATTGGGTGACGAGGCGGGCGTTGAAGAGGGCCCGTTCGATCTCCTGCTCCGTGCGCTCGGCGAGCCACTCGGTCCGCCGCCCCTCCAACTCGGTCTGGATCGCCTCGGCCTCGATCTGGGCCTCCTGGGCCGCGGGTGTACCGACCGCTTTGGGCCGGCTGGCCAAGCACAGACTCGCCGCGCCCCCGGCTGCCACTTGGTCGTCGAGTGAGGCGGTGTAGGCGTCGTCGTTGGAGTAGTGGCCGGCCACGAGACGTTCATTCTCGAAGTCCAGGTCGAAGACCTTGGGATCGAACTCCTCGCCGTCCAACTCGATGGAGCCGTCGTCGAACCAGGCTTTGCCCTGTCCCGGCAGCAGGAAGCCGAAGTTGATGTTCTCGGCTTCCTCCGCCACGGGCAGTTCGACCACGTATTCGGTCCAGTCGGTGGTGCCCCGGGGACCGCTGTCCCTCATGTTGTCGAAGGCCAGCGTCTTGCGGTTCGGGCCGTCGACGCGCCACCACATGCCCGCATAGCCGTCGGTGACGTCCTCGGTCTTGATCCGGCACTTGAAGCGCACCGTGTGACCCCGGGCCTCCTCCAGGGGAAACGTGTACGTGACCACACCGAATGCGCTGCCGCCCGTGGCCTTGACGATCGACGCGTACCGCTCACGGATCTCCTGGCCACGACCTGGATCGAGTGTGAGCACGAAGTCCGCCACCTGCTCGGCCGCCACGTCCGGCGTCTGCATGTCGAAGCCCGTGAAATGGATCTTGTGGTCGTGGGTGGCGTTGTAGGCCCTCATCCACTCGACCATGGCCAGGACCTCCTCCGTGTCCCAGGTCCAGAAGTACATGCCGGCGATGAGTTCGCGGGGGTCGCCGTCGCCGCCGAGGACGTAGGCGTCCAGGCGGTGGGCCTCGGGCGTGCTGGCCTCGATGGCGAAGATGGAGAAGCCGTGTTCCTCCACCAGGTACTCCACCAGCCGGTGCTTCATCTGGAAATGCTCGCGGGTGCCGTGGGTCGATTCACCCAGACCGACGATCTGCGCGCAGGCGATCATGTCCACCAACGGGGCCATGTCTTCGAAGCCGTGGCCGGCCTCGCAGGTCTCCAGGGGCACCGCGTTCCGGTCGAGCCAGGCGACGCGTTCGTCGGGGACGGCCGCGAGGGTGGGAAGGGCGAACGTCGCAAACAGAAGGAGAATGATCGGGCGCATGGTGGCCTCCGGAGTGGGGATGGGATCCACGATGGTCGGGACCATAGCATGGGGACGGGATTGCGATAAATGCTTCTCGAAACGCCGGCGCTCCCGGCTGCTCAGCCCCCGCGCTTGAAGTTTCCCGTGGCCTTGGCCATGAGCAACTGGGCGCGACGTGGATCGACGCCCTCGATCCGCGCCCGGAAACGCTCGGCCTTCTTGCCCGTCAGGGTCACCACCTGGCGTCCCTCGAAGGACAACAGCACACGCCCATCCTTGGTGGCGGTCCAGGCGAAACGTTCGTCGTCGAGTGGGTCGGTCATGGATCCTCCGGCGCCTGCAGTCGCGCCACGGCCCGCTTGAACCGCGTGGCCGCGAGGGGCATGGTGAGCGGCAGCGTCATGTACACGAAACCGGCCCAGCGACCCATAGCCGGCGGCATGGCCATGGCCCATAGGGCAGAGACGAGACCCGTGGCGCCGAGGATGATGTTGAGGACGATGCCTTGCCGCGTCCGCAGGCGCTCCACCGCATCCAACCGCAAATCGCCGGCGACCCGCAGCACCCTCAGGTGAAGCAGGGCGAGCATACCGGTCTGGGCGGCGAACCCCAGCCCGTAGATCTGGAAGATGCCGAGCATGTCCCGCGGGTTGTCGAGGGTGAACTCGGCCGGCAGGAAGCCGCCGCTGGTCCAGTGGGCGAAAGCCGTGAACACCATCTTCAGCGGATACACGTAGACGAGCATGATGAACACCATGGTCAGGCTGATCACCGAGGTGACGCCGTCCTCGAGGCCGTAGCGTCGGCTCCAGGTGCGGTGGGACCACCAGAAAGCGGCGATGGCGGCGAAGCTGGCCGCGAAGGCCGGCACGCCCTTCAGGGCCAGGACCAGTTCGGCGTAGCTGCGGGGGATGCCTTCACCGATGACGAGCAGGGTGACGGCGAAGGCGAAGGCCGCGTCGCAAAAGGTCTCCAGGCGGGTCATATCGACACCGCGTTGGCGGACGCCGTTGCGCACGGGCAGGTCGCCCAGCCGTTCGTCGGTCCATTTCAGGCTCATGCGATCATTCCCCTCATTCGGACGTGGCGGCGGAAGTTCATGTGCTTCACCGGGATCTCCCCTTGCTGCGGCCGCCCACCTCAACCGATCCGCGGAGTGGCCAGGACCACCGAGATACATTAAGATAAAATGCATCTTGTTTCATTGAGAATCATGGGATTGGAGGACCATCATGAAACTCACCACGATCGGCAGGACCGCGCTCCTGCTGACGACCGCCTGCGTTATCGCGGGCTGCGGCGGCGACGACGGACCGACCAAGCCGGGCGGCGGCGGCGGCGGTGGCGGTACCCAGACCGGCGACATGACCGCCACCGTGGACGGCGTCGCCTGGACCGCGGTCAGCGCTTCGGCCGTTGGTGCCGGCACATCCGTCATCGCCATCGGCGCCTCGGACCTCAACGGAGAGACGGCGATCGGATTCGCCTTCGCCAACAGCGGCACCGGTACCTACGCCATCGGCCCCGGCCAGGTCACCAACGCCAACGTCGGCGACCTGGGCGGCGCCACCTGGATGGCCAACGGCGCCCAGGGCGGCGGTTCGATCACCGTGACGAGCCTCACGGCCGAGCGGATCGCCGGCACCTTCCAGTTCACGGCGCCCCTGCAGACGGGGGCCGGAACGCCGGCCACGCGGGTCGTCACCAACGGCGTGTTCGACGTGGCGTTCCTCAGCGCCCCCTAGATAACATCGGGAACACAGAAGACGACGCCGGCGAGCCCTCGGGCCGCCGGCGTCGCCGTCTCCGTGATGATCGGGATCAGAAGACCTTCAGATATCCCACCTGGAGCACGAGGTCCGGCGCGCCGTCGTCCAGGCCCAGGCCCAGGGAGCCGCGGATGTGGCCGCCCGAGCGCAGGAGATGGTCGACGCCGAAGGACATGAGGCCATAGTCGCCCTCGGTGGCGAAATCCAGCTCGCCGATCCAGTGCAGATTCGGCTTGGCCGCCAGGATTAAGCCGCCGCCGAGGCCCAGGGAGCTATCCCGGTCCTCGCCCTGCTCGTCGAAGTTCAGGGACAGACGGCCCATGACCGACAGCTTCTCCGACGTGGGATGGCGCAGGGCGCCGAAAAGGGCGAAATCCGTATTGCCCTGGCCGATGTCCTCGCTGCCCGCGGGCAGGGTGAGAGCGGCGCCGGCGGCCACCTGGGTGGGCGTGCCCGTGTCGAAGCTGTAGCGGCCCGAGACCATGGGGTCCATGAGGCCGGACTGGCCGTCGCCCTCGTCGGGGCTGATGCTCATGAAGCGCAGGCTACCGCCGAGTTGGAAGCGGTCCGCCACCGGGAAGCTCGCCTGGGCGCCGAGAGCGATGGCGCTGGCCGCGTCGAAGTCGGCGAAACTGAAAACGCCCTCGCCGTAAGCCTCGGTGTCGAGGGTGGTGTCCTGGAAGAAGTGCTGGATGGCGTGGACGTGGCGACCGGTGGCCGGGGTCGTTTGCGCGGCGGCCAGCGTCGACCCGAGGAACAGGGCGCACAGGAACGTGGCGAAGATCAGACGGTTCATGGGTGCCTCCTTGCCGTCGGTGTCGCACCCGGAGGGGGCACGAAGCCGGCGAACCGTGGTCGGAATGTGCTACCAGGGTCTCGATTGGTGCCGGACACCGCCCATCCCCCTGGGCGAACGCGGGCCGGTCGGGGCATTCTAGCCCCGACCGGCAGGAGGGTCAATTCAAGTCCGGGTACCGCGCGAAGACTAGCGGAGCAGGGTCATGGAGCGGTGGCTCACCTGTCCGCCGGCTTGGAGCCGCAGCAGGTAGACGCCCGATCCCACGGCCCGGCCCGCGGTGTCGGTGCCGCGCCAGGTGGTCTCGTGGTCGCCGGCCGTGGCCGTTCCCGAGTGGAGCTGCCGCACCAGGCGCCCGCGCAGATCGACCACAGCCAGGTCGGCGTCGCCGTCCGCAGCCAGGGACCAGCGGATGACCGTGGCCGGATTGAAGGGATTGGGCGTGACCGAGGCGATATCGGCGGCGAGGGCCGACGGCGCGTCGGTCCCGGAGACGTCCATGGCCACCATGGCCGCCGCCGCCGCGTACCAGGCCAGGGCCATGCGCTCACTTCCCGCCGCATTCAGGTGCCCGCCGTCGGAGGAGTAGTCCGGATTCAGCATCTGATAGGACTCGCCCCCGCTCTCGAAGAGCACCGGCGTACCATCCGGCTTGTGGCACTCGATATCGGCCACGTCCAGCAGGATGAGTCCCTTGGCCGCACAGTGCTCGCGCACCACGTCGTTGAAGCGGTTGATACTCACGTTGAACGAGGAGTCGCCGAACCGCAGCGGCATGGTCGCGTACACGAAGATCGTGCCGGGGAACTCGGTCTCCAGCTGAGTCATGGAATCCAGGTATGGTTGGGGATCGGCACGGTCGTCGTCATAGCAGAATTTGTTGAGGACGATGTCGACCGCCGGCCGGCTCCAACCCTCGGTGCGGAGCGAGGTCTCGAACTGGTCGATCTTCTCCTGCCAGCCCGGGTTGCCGCGGTAGGATTCGTACACCGTTCCCGGGGTCGTGGTCGCCGGCGCCGAAGACCCGGGCGCGACGGTCTCGTACGCGATCTGGTAGCGGTCCGGATCCGCGGCGTGAAGGTCGCGCAGCCCGATGACCATGTTCCAGCCGACGGAGGCATGGGCGAAGAACCAGCGCTGCTGGCCCACCTTTTCCATGACGTCGCCGGGCAGATGCTTCGTCTGGTCGACGAAGTTGTGATCGATGATGATGGCCGCGGCCGGTTGAACGAGGCAGACGGACAGCAGCAGGGTCCACAGGAGGGAACGGGTCATGTCGGGGTCTCCAAGGGTCGGGGTTCTCTTCGGCGCCCGGAATGCCGTTGCAGGATAGTCAAAGATGTCGAGTATGGCGGCGGATTTCGTCTTAATATCTTATTTCAATCCGGAAGGAGCAAACATAAACAAGAGGTATACGATCAGAAGAAATCATATACGGCGCTAACCCCAAGGGCGACAACACATAAGTAATTCTTCACGCTCCCGGGATATCTCTTCGTCGTCACCGTCTTCCGTTCCCTTCTGCGAAATGATACATTCGTCCGGTTCGCCAGGCGCCGTCGAGCGCCATCGGTCCCACCTCCGACCCGGCGAGGTCATCGTGCGATTCCTGTTCCCGATTCTGCTGGTCGTCCTGGCGCTGCCCGCGTTCGCCGCCGACTCCGATTTGCCCCCGGGCGACAAGCCCGCCCCCACACCCTTCAGCCGTCTCGCGGATGCAGGCACGGCCGACGACCACGACGACGCCGACCACGTCATCGTCCTGGAGCACGCCGTGAATCGCGTCAAGCCCAGCGGCGTGACCTACGTGGACGGTTACCGTCTGGTGAAACTCCTGACCCCCGCGGCCTGCCGCGACCTGTCGGTACTGAACTGGCACTACGACCCCCAGAGCCAGGCCCTGGAGGTGCGCGAGGTGGCGATCCTGCGTGACGACGAGCGCATCCCCGTGAACGTGGCTGCCGTGCACGACCTGCCCGCCCCCCAGGCGGCCATCTACTGGCGCGACCGGGTCAAGACCCTCCAGTTGCCGCGCCTGGAAGTGGGCGACGGCATCGAAGTGAAGACCTTCAGCAAGGGCTTCACCTACGCCCTGCTGGCCCAAGGTGGCGGGGCGGCCGGTGGCACGCATCCCATGGCCATGGAGCCGGGCGACGAGAAGTACATCCCGCCCATGCCCGGCGAGTACTTCGACATCGTGCTCTTCCAGACCGACGCGCCCGTGGTGGAGAAGCGCTACGACCTGGTCCTGCCCAAGGACAAGCGCCTGCACGCAGAAACCTACAACGGCGCCCTCTACTCGAGCGTCACCTACGACGAGATCACGACGACCTACTCCTGGTGGTGCCTGGACATGCCCGCCCGGGTCCACGAACCGCGCCAACCGGCCGCCAGCGACATCATCCCCAAGGCCGTCATGGCCACCGCCGAGAGCTGGGAGGCCAAGAGCCGCTGGTTCTTCGATGTGAACAAGGACCAGTTCGACGTCACCCCGGCCATCCAGGCCAAGGTGGACGAGATCATCGACACCCAGGGCCTGAAGAAGGCGGACGACGAGAAGAAGGCCAAGGCCCTGCTCCACTGGGTGGCCCAGAACATCCGCTACAGCGGCCAGACCATGGGCGAGGGCGAAGGCTTCACCCTCCATCCGGGCGACATGATCTTCGAGCAACGTTCGGGCGTGTGCAAGGACATCGCCGGCATGTTGGTCACCATGATGCGCGGCGCGGGACTCGACTCCTACGCAGCCATGACCATGGCCGGCAGCCGCATCGACGAGGTGCCCGCGGACCAGTTCAACCACTGCGTCACCGCCCTGAAGCTCGACGACGGCTCCTTCCGCATGTACGACCCCACCTGGGTGCCCTACAACAATGACATCTGGTCCAAGCTCGAGACCGAGCAGCACTACCTGGTGGGTACGCCCGAGGGCGAGCATCTGACCAGCATCGCCTTCAGTCCGCCCGCAGAGTCGCCCCTCACGGCCCGCCACGAGGCCCGCCTATCGGCCGACGGCACGCTGGAAGGCACGGTGCGGTTCGACGGGGGCGGGGCGTCGGACAGCCGGTTGCGTCGCATCGTCAACGGCCAGCGGATGAAGGAATTGAACGCCCGCTGCGCCCGGATCCTGTCCAACGTGAGCCCCCGTGTGGAGGCCGTGGAGGCCACGCACCGGGCCACGGACGACTTCAGCGGGAACATGTGGCTGGAGATCAGCTACCGCATCCCCCGTTTCGTCACCGAAATGGACGGAGCGCTGGAGTTCACCAGCCCCCTCATGGGCCTGATCCTGGCCGACGGCAGCCTCTTCGGCAGCGCCCGCACCGAGTGGGATGAAGAGCGCACGACCGATCTGCTCGTCTGGTACACCCAGCAGGTGGACGCCCAGGAAACCATCCGCCTGCCCAAGGGCTGGAAACTGAACGAACCGCCCGAGATGGATGCGGTGGACGAGACCTACGCCTCCTTCAGCGGCGCGGCGGAACTGGACGGTCGCAAGCTGAAGGTCACCCAGCTGTCGGAGGTGAGGCGCCGCCAGATCCCACCCGACGGATACGAGGGATTCCGCAAGGCCATGACCGCCGCCAAGGACTGGGCCGACGAGACGATCCGTCTGACGAAGGAGGGTGAGTGATGCGTAGCACGATGCTGACCCTCGTTCTGTTCCTGATTGCCGGCACTGCCCTGGCCGCCGACATGGGCACCTCCGCCGGACACGATCTGGACAAGCTGTGGCGGGACGCCCAGAAGTCCTATGACCTGGAAACCGAAGACGCGGTGCTGCTCCTGGAGAGCCGCCACGTGACCGTGAGCGACGACGGCGCCCTGGCCACCCGCGTGCACCGGGTGGTGTGGATCGGCACCTCCCGCGGCATCCGCGAGTACGCCGACCTGCGCGTCCCCTGGAACTCGGCCACCTCCACCCTCGACGTGGAGATCCTGCGCACCTGGATGGACGGCCGCTGGTGGCCCGACGCCCGGGAGATCGGCGAGACCGCCGTGGTGCACACCCTGCCCCGGGCCGTGAACCACGCCGACGATTACACGTCCATGCGCGAGACCATGCTCCTGCACGACGGCGTCGAATTGCCGTGCATCATGGAGACTGCGTACACCATCGCCGAGCAGGGATCGCCCGCGGCCGGCGCCGACGGACTGTTCGTGATCCCGCAGCGGGACCCCGCCGTGCTCACCGAGTACGTGGTGCGGGTGCCCACGGGCGCGGCCGTCAAGAGCCAGGCGCTGAACGAGGCCCCGTCGGCCGACACGAAGACCAGCGGCGGCGTGCGAACGCTGACCTGGAAGGTGGAGAAGTCGCCGGCCCTGGGGCTGCCCTGGGCGGCCAGGCCGGCGCGGTACGAACCGGCGGTGGCGTGGTCCACGTGGGATACGTGGCCGGAACTGTCGCAGAACTGGTGGAACACCGTGCTGGTGGAGGCGTCGGTGAGCGACGAACTGGCGGCCGAGGTGGACAAGCGGCGCCTGGGTGCATTCGGAGCCCGTGACGAAGCCCAGGTCGTCATGGACTTCGTGGAAGAGACCGTGCGCACGATCCACTACGACGATCGTTTCTGGCGCATGGCTCCCCGCGACGCGGACCGCGTGTGGGAGACCGGGTACGGACACGTGCTGGACAAGGCGGTGCTGACGACGGCGCTGCTGACGGCGGCCGGATTCGAAGTGACACCCGTGTTCGTGGACGCGCCGGGACAGACCATGTTCATATCTGTGCCGTGCTTCGACGGACTGGGCAGCCTGATGCTGCGGATGCGGCGCTTCGAAGGGGAGGCCTGGAACAACCTGGCCATGCTCTGCGACCCGGCCCACGGGACCGTGCACGCGGAATCCTTCCTGCAGGGACGGTCGTGGTTCCAGTTCGGGAATCAGGCCAAGCAGAACTTCGGCCCGACCGGGCCGAGCGCCAATATGGTGTTCGTGGTGCTGGAGCCGGGCGAGGACGGCGAGTGGACCGGGACCGTCGAGCACAGCGGGGATTATCTGTTCCATTTCCTGGATGAGGCCGGGAGCGACGGGCTCGTGGCCCATCTGTCGAATCTGGTCGGGTCCGTCATCGAAGGAGCCGAAGTGGGCGAGGTGCGGCCGCAGGTGTTGAGCGCGCACGGGGCTTCGGTTGTCGGTGAGGTGACCCTGGCGGCCGGTGACGACGACGAGGACGCGGAGAAGACGCGGCTGGTAATCGGCGTGCCGGACGGCGGGTTGCTGGACCGGCTGCCCGGAGACGTCCATCTATACGAGGACACGCGGACGGCGCCGGTGCTGCTGGGGACGGCCTTGCAGCAAATGGTCGTGGTGCGGGTGAAACTCGACGACCGCGAGGTCATGCTGATGCCCGAGGCACGGACCCTGGCCAACGACGCGGGGCTCTTCGAGATGGATTGTGCGGTGGTGGACGGGTGGGTGCAGTATGCGCGGTCGCTGCAGGTGAACGGAAAGGTCCCCGGGGACCTTTGGGCGGATATGCGCGCGCTGCTGCTCGAGGAGATGGATGAGGCTGGTGCGACGATCGTGATCGAATAGGCGGGTTGGTTGGGATGCCAATCTTCGATGGGGAAAGCGACCCCGGTCCTCAGCGGGCCGGGGTCGTTCATTCGCCATGTGGGCAATGGGCGCGAGTCGCTGTCAGGCGTCGGCCTCCTGGATTCGATCCAGCACCCACGCCACCACGTTCGACTTGCCGAACACGACGTTGTACCGCGGCCCCTTCCCCTCACCCGCCGGACTCGACCCCACGCACACGAAGCGGCCGCCGGCCTCCTGGACGAGCACCTCGGTGGCCGCCATGTCCCAGATGCTGACGTCGTAGTCCACCATGGCGCCGATCCGGCCGTCGATGGCCAGGGCGTGGCCGAAACAGTCGCTGTAGGTGCGCACGTATGCCTCGGAGCGCATGAGATGGTCGAAGACGGCTTCCTGGCCGCAGGACACGAACTGGTGGCGGTCGCCGGTGGCGATGATCTCCTGGTCCATGGGGACGAGGGGTTCGTCGGTCTGGATTCGGACCAGCTCGCCGTTGCAACGAGCGCTGAGGCCCGTCGCGCCGGCGTAGAGCAGGTCCAGGCCGGGCAGGGCGATGACGCCGACGACCGGTCGTCCTTCGTGGCGCAGGGCGAGCAGGGTACCGTACAGGGGGATGCGGCGGCCGAAGCTGCGGGTGCCGTCGATGGGATCGACGATCCATTGGAAGGGGGAGTCGGTGGTGGTTTCGGGGCGTTCTTCGCCGAGGATGGCGTGGGTGGGGTAGGCGGCGCGGATGCGGGAGCGGATGAGGTCTTCTACGGCGAGGTCCATGGCGGTGACCGGGGAGCCGTCGGGTTTGGTTTCGGTGGCGAGGTTGCGGGGATCGTCCGCAAGGATGAGGGTGCGGGCTTCCTGGGCGATGGACTCGGCGGTTCGGAGGTAATGCTGGAGGTCTGGATCGGGGATACGAGACATGATGGCCGGTCCTTAGTCGGGATGGAGCTCGACCCCGGGCATCGAGCGTCGCTACTTACGGAACTCCCACTACTTCTTATTGGCCCGCGCCTCGACTGCCAGTCATTCGTCCTCTGCAAACTCGTTCCGCACCGTGCGGCCCGCATCGGCTTCTTTGAGGATCGAGACGGTCTAGATCTCGGAGAATCACGACTTCCTCATCAAGACTTCCTCGCTCGATTATGCCAGAATGCTTTGATTATCACTGGTCTGTTTTTTTGGAAGGTTACGACACCACCTCCTACGCGATGGTGCTGAGCGACTCCATGATCCGCGTGCTCATGTTCTGATAGGCGACGATCTCCACCAGGCTGAGGATGTCCTCGTCTGAAAATCCCTCGCCGGACAGGCGCTCGACGTCGGCCGAGCTGCAGGCGTCCGGCGCGCGCGTGATCTTGACGGCGAACTCCGCCATCAGCCGTTCGCGAGGGCTCAGATCCGCCTTGGTGTAATCGTCCGCAACCTGGTCGGCCAGTTCCTGATCCCGTGCCACTCGACCGAGGGCTTCCGTATGGGAGGCCGTTCAGTGCACGCAGCCGATCAGGGACGACGTGACCAGCGCCAGGATCTCCTTCTCGCGGGGCGTGAACCCGGCGTCGCGGTAGACCGCGGTGCAGAGGTCGTCGATGCGCTCGGCCACGCGGGGGGTCAGGCTCGTCAGACGGGTGAGGTCGGAGATGTCGCCCGTCATGGCGTTACGGGTCTTTTTAAAGAGCTGCTTCGCCGCTTCGTTCGTGGTGTCGTCGGGCTCGATCTGGATCCAGGGGTTCCAGGGCATGGGGGCTCCTTCGGTGAAGATGTCTCGTGCCAGTTCGATGACCCGCGCGCCGGCCGGTCTACGGCGCACTCTCGACCACCTGCTCGGTCGTCCCTGCCGTGGCCGCCTCTACCAGCCAGTGGCGCAACCGGGCCGAGTCGTCCACGGCGCCGATGCGCTCCAACTGCTCCGGGCTGATCTCCACTCCGCGGGCTTCGAGCAGGGTCACGACGCTCTCGGCCAGGGCCCGCGCCTCCTGCTGCGCCGCCTGCTCGGTGTCCTGCTTGCGGGCAATCTCTGCCGGCACCGGGCGCATCCGGTAGCGGTCGCCAGTCGCGGCAACAATGGTCTGTAGCCACTCCTGCGGGTAGCCCTCGAAGCGGGGCTTGCCGAACTCGTCCTTCACGTTGCCGTCGAGGTACTTGTAGAGCAGCTCGTCGAAGAGGCGGGTCCAGCGAGCCACGGTTTCGTTGCCGGCCGTGGCGGTATACTGCGTCAGGTAGTCCCGGGCCAGGCGGGGCGATTGCTCATAGAGCGCGACCGCCGCCGCGTCCACCTCGGGCACCTCGCCCAGGAAGCGACCCTCCAGCTCCTGCTGCACGCGCCGGATGTCGACGATCATATCCGCGTAGCGCGAGTAGGCGTAGTTAGCGACGCGGTTGAAGGCCCAGAACGCCGCGTCGTAGTCGACGTCGTGGTACGAGCCGGTGCCCACGCGAAACGAGTAAGGCGCCTCGGTGATGCCGGCGTAGGCGGGGAAGTAGACGGTGGTGTAGGTGTCGTCGACGCCGAACCAGTTGATGCCGCCGATGGGGTCGGGCAGCCAGGATCGCATCTGGGCGACGAATGAGAAGCCGGTCTGCTGGGTGGAGACAGCGCGCTCGTGGAAGTAGCGCTCGCCGTCAACCTCCCAGCGCATGGGCCGCCAGCGGTAGGGCAGCTTGTAGGGGCCGGCGCCGATGTCGGTGGTCATGTCCAGCGCCGTGTCCTCGTAGTGGTCGCGCATCAGGCCCATGACGTCGGCCACGGTCAGCTTCTTCGCGGGACGGATCCACAGCGGCACGGGCTCGGCGCCGGGTTCGCCCATGATCCAGCCCTCGCCGTGGTCGCCGCCGGGAGCGGTGCGCTCGAACATGCACCACACGCGGGCCTCGCAGGCGCGGCGCGTGCCGAAGGCGTCGGGGTCGTACACGTCGGCGAAGCTGAAGTCCTCGTCTGCGCCCTGGTACCAGCCCTGCTCGCGGGCGAAGTCGATCACGTCCGGGGCGTAGAGCGCGTTCTCGTCGTCAGCCAGGGGGAATTGGCGGATGCGGGCAGCGTTGGCGTGGCCGCAGATGTAGCCGTCCGGCACGCGGCGGGCCACCCAGACGGCGCCCTTCTCCTCGGGGCCCTTGCCGATCAGGTCCATGATCCAGACCTCGTCCGGATCGCCGACGGAGAACGTTTCGCCCTTGCTGTAGTACCCGTACTCGTCCACCAGCGCGGCCATGATCTCGATGGCCTCGCGGGCGGTCCGCGCGCGCTGCAGCGTGACGTAGATGAGGCTGCCGTAGTCGAGGATCGCATCGAAATTGCGCAGCTCGGTGCGGCCGCCGTAGGTGGTCTCGGCCATGGTCACCTGGTGCTCGTTCATGTTGCCGACCACCGCGTACGTCACCGGCGCCTGCGCGATCTCGCCCAGGTACTTGCCCGTATCCCACTCGTAGATGGGCATCATCGTGCCCGGGGCGTGCCGGCCCGGCGGCCGGTAGTACAGCTCGCCGTAGAAGCCGTGGGAGTCAGCCGTGTAGGTGACCATGGTCGATCCGTCGGCCGAGGCGTCGTTGGTGATCAGGAAGTTCGTGCAGGCCGACGCCAGGGGAGTGGCGGTGAGGGCGACCGCGAGCGCCAGGGCGCCCACTACGAGCGGGACGGGGCGAGCGGGAATGAGGGTAGGCATGGCGTGTCGCTCCTGGACGGTGGCGGTGGCAAGTGGGGGCCGAGGTGATGTCGCCCTGATTGTCCGATCTCCGGCCAGGCAACTCTCTCGCTCTTGTCGTACTCGACCGGCGGCATATACCGCAAGCTCAAGTGCGAGCGCCGGCGATTGTACCACGCCTCGATCGCCCCGTCAGATCCTCGCGAGCCTGGTCCCGCCGGGGGCGTGACGGGCGGCTTTGTCGGCTGGAGGCTCTTGTTAGACGACCTACCTAATTCAAGCCATTCAAAGAGGCGAGATGCAGATTCTCGACGCCGACCTTGAACTCACCGCAGTGTAGCTCCACTACAACTTCCTCGCTCGGCCAAATCGAAGGATACAAGTTGAACCGATAGACGCCGGGCCCGATGCCTGAGAACTCGTCTATGCTCTCGCCACTCGTGCCGACTAATTCCTGGCAATCGCCAGCTTCCCTCCGGACAAGTTCCGAAACCAAGGAATCGCAACTCGACAATTGAGCTTGCTAGCTCACCTGATTCCATGAGACCCCGGAAATACTACTCCTTCTCTCGCTAGATATTAGCAGAAGTGTTCTTAGATATTAGACTTGAAACTGTCTCACTCTGGCTGGCGGGAAACAGTCCATCCCCCCCAACAATAAAACGGCCCCGGAACCATCCTCCGGGGCCGTCTCCCCCTCCATAGGCGCGATGGGGTAACCGCCTACTTGACGAGGGTCACCTTCATCAGATCCGCCACCCCGGCCGCTCGCAGTCTCGCCAGGTACACCCCGCTGGCTGCACGCGAACCCTGAGCATCCAGACCGTCCCATACCGCCTCGCCGGGACCGGCCCGCCGGTCTTCCATGACAAGCGTCCGCACGAGGCGTCCCTGCAGGTCGTACAGGGCCAGGTGGCAGGGTCCGTCCTGCTCCATCTCGAAAGAAATCGTCGTGGTGGGGTTGAAGGGGTTGGGCGAGGCTGCCACGATGCGCGTGGCCTCGATGGCCGGCACTTCTTCCTCCACGCCACTCACGCCCTCGGCCACCCACAGGGAGTAGCTGCCTTCCTTGGCCAGTTCGCCGGCGTCCGTCTTCCACACCGCCAGGCAGGCGCTGCCGCTGACGGGCACGTTGACGATCATGCGCTCGGTCACGCCGTCGGGCTCGAGCCAGGTGATCTCGCCCTCGAGGGCGTCGTCCTTGCCGAAGTACTCGGCACCCTGGTAGAAGCTCATGCCCCAGTCCACGCCGGTGCCGTTGTCCTTCAAGGTGATCAGATGCGGACCCGGGTCGAGCAGGAACTCGTGGAGATTCAACATGCGGCCGGCGCCCATGGCATAGGGACCCATCTCGCCGGGACCGGCGATGCCGCCCCAAGTGGATCTTACTTCCTGCAGGTCGTAGCTCGTCAGGAACTGGTCCACGTCGTCCAGGACGCCCACGTCGTGGGGCACGTTGTCGGCCAGGCGGTCGTTCACCAGCACGAAGTCGATCTGGCCGTCGCCGGCGAAGCTCTCCGCGAGTACCGACGGGCCGAACCCATCCTGGGTGCCCGAAAGCGCCGTGTGGAGTTGCAGATCCGTGTTCACGAACGTGCTCGGGGGCATGACCGCGGCGCCGGTCCACCAGCGGTTGCCGCCGATGGGCGGAATGTAGGGCACGCGCCAGCCATCACAGTTCCAGTACAGGGTCTCGCCGCCGTCACAGGCGTCCCAGCCGCCCTCACGGTCGGGCAGGCGCTCGAAGCCGGTAACGTTGACGGAAGCGTTGGTGGGCAGCGTGGGCGGCGACCAGCAGTACTGGCGCGCCGAATCGTTGTTCCGCTCGACGCTCTCGTCCAGGTCGTCCAGGTAATCCATGTTCAGGGTCAGGGTGTGGCGGCCGCCGGGGATGGTCCAGGGCGTGCCGGCGCGATCGAGATTGCGCACGTTCCGTGAGCTACCCGCAGCCAGGGACGAGAACTGGCGCAGGCCCATGTCGCCCATGCCGTCGATGTCCAGGCCCCAGGACACGGTGTCCGCGCTGGCCAAACCGGCGTTGCGGGCGCCGTAGTTCAGCCAGGTCAGTGGCTGGCCGCCGTGCAGCGTATCCGGCAGCGGGCAGTTGAACAACGCGGACGTGTCGTGAGGCTGGGGCACGATTGGTGCGTGCCAGCCCGTATACGTAGTAGGCTCCAGATCCGGCCGTGCCTTGTACAGCCCCACGTTCACCGCCAGGCTCGACGGGTGCTCCACCCGGTTGCCGTACACGACGCAGCAGTACTCGCCGGTCACCGCGAGATTCATGTCGATGCGGGCCAGACCCTCGGCGTCGGTGGCCACCGGGTCGAGCAGATCGGCCAGGTCACCATTCTCGAAGTCCGGCAGCAGCCAGCCCATGTGGACCGGACCGTCTTCCGGATCGCTGTACAACGTGAGCGTGGCCGGGCCCAGGTCGCCCGGGCCCACGTGGAACTGGAACATGGCCAACCGCTGGACGGTGTAAGGCGTCGACGGCTCGATGCCGAAGTCGAAGGGATAGGGGCTCTCGTGGAGGTGGGCGATGCGGTAATCCTCGGTGAGGGCTGACCAGAAGTTGATGATCCCCACGTCCCAGGGCACGTGCCCCATGGTGTGGGTGTTGACCAGGAGAGCATGGAGATCGCTGTCGTAGCTGGTGGCGGCCACATTGAAACCGAAGGCCGCCTCAGGGTCGTCCGAGGCCGGGTGCAGGCGCAGCATATAGTTGTTCAGGCCGTCGTCGGACAGGCGCTCGCCCCACACGGCGACCCACTCGTAGCTTGCCGACGGTTGGATCCGTACACCGTCGCAGTGGTGCCAAGGGAAAGGACCGTACAGGTAGTCCTGGTCGTTGAGCGGCGGCACGGGGCGGGTCCAGGTGGTCAGGGGCGGCAAGTAGTCCCCCTGCCAGCACATCTGCACCGCGGTGACGTTGTCCGTCTCGTCGGACTCGGCCACCGCATTCAGGGCGTCGGCCCTCACCCGCAGCACGTGGCGGCCGCCGGGCACCTGGTACGGTCCGAAGTTGTAGGAGCCGTTCCAGTCGTAGGGCGGGATGGTCCACAGGCTGCGCGAGTCGAGGAAGTCGCCGTCCAGGTAAAGATCCATGCGCGAGGCGCCGGCCGTGACCGGCCCCGTGTTCCGGTAGCAGGCGTTGAGCCAGGTGGAGTCGGCCTCGCCGATCAGGAAGGTCGGCGCAGGCACGTTCGTCCAACTGGCATCGTCGACGCTGCGCGGCACCAGGGACCCCGCCCAACCCGGTTTCACGTCGAACTCGAAATTCGGCAGGTTGGAGAAGTTGGCCGTGGCGCCGTTGGTGCCGTCGTAGGGGGTGTCGAAGGTGGCCGAGAGAACCGTGGCGTCGCTGAACTCCACGATGATCGTTCCGCCCATGAGATCGGAGCCGTAGGGCATGCCGGTGGCGCCCATGTCCAGATCCATGGTGAAGCGGAAGTAGTCGCCGCCGTCGAAGCCCGTGAAGGTCGAACCGAAGTCCTGGGTGTCCGTCCCCGCGGGCACGTCGAAGTAGAAGCTGTAGGACGTCACCCCGTCGTTCTGGGGCGAGCACATGGACGTACCGTCGGCGTCGAGCCAGACGTTCGTCGCGTTCCAGTCCCACCAGGCGTCCACCAGGGTCACGCCTTCATTGGTGGTGAAGGTGATGTCGATCCAGTTGCCGCCCTCGCCGCAGTTGCTGGCGGTGGACGACCCTTGGATCACGGCGGACGCGGACGACGCGGCCAGCATCAGGGCCAAGAGAATCATGACGAACGGTTTCATGGCTAATCCCCCCATCGGCGTGCGGCGGGCCTCGGTCGATTCAGAGAGGCCCGGAGTGTGTTCCCACCAGGAGGAACGCGACGGGGCGACGACGATCACAGGAACGAGAAAATTCAGCGGCGGGCGCGGATCCAGGCTCCGATGGCGAACAGGGCCAGGGCGGCCGCCCAGGGCCAGCGCCGAGAGCGGCGCTGCAGGGGCACGGTGATGTCGCCGTCGCCCACCAGGACGAAGGCCGCCCAGTGGCGCGGCGCACAGGTCTCCGGGTCCAGGAAGCAGGCGTGGCGGGCCCGATCGAGGGCGGCGGCCGCCGTCAGGCCGTCGGCCAGGCCCTCGTAGAATTGGGTCGTAACGCGGAAGGCGACGGCGTCGTCCACCGGCCAGAGGGTGGCCAGCACGGCCGGGACATTGGCGGCCAGGAAACCTCCCGCCAGTCCGATCAGGCCTTCGCCTCCCACCACACGCGTGCCGGCGGTGGTGCAGCCGGCCAGCACGGCCAGGCGCGCGTTCAGAGGGAGAGCGGCCACGTCGGCGGCCCGCAGGACGTCGTCCGGATCCGGCCCCAGGGTGATACCCGTCAGCCAGGGCTGATGGACATGGAGCATGGTGTGGGCAGCCAGGTGAAGGACGCCGGCCTCGGCCCATTCCACCTCCACCGGCGTACGCACGTGGCGCAACTGCCCGGTCAGCCAGGCGATTTCCTGCTCCGCCCCGGGCAAAGGCCCACCGCCCCCGGAATCCGGTCCGGCGACCGCCAGGATCGACGCAGGACCGGTCGCGGCGGGAGGCTCGTGCCGGAGACGCGCCAGCACGCCCGCTCCCGGAATACGGGTCGATGCACCACGCCAGGGCAGCAGCGCCGCCGGCAAGCGGTGCCAGCTGCCGTCGGGGCACCACCACACGGTGCCGGCGTCGGCCGCCAGCCGCCGGATCGAAGCCGGCCAGGCCGCCACCAGGTCACCGGCCAGCCGCACGGCCGGTCCCGGGTCGTCCAGGGCGGGACTGCGCACCACGTCGGCCAGACGCCGCAGCCGAGGCTCGATCTCCCGCCGGCCGGGAATCGCAGCCACGAAGGCCGTGTCCCGGGTGACACAGAACAGGACGCTCAAGCGGTCCCCTTCCACCAGGTCGAGGAAGACCTCATCCGGCTTGAGCACCTGACGACGGAAATCCGCGAGATCCGGCGCGGCCACCGCACCGCCACCGGCCCCTGGTCCGAGCATGCGCTCGCGCAGGGTGCGCGCCTTGTACCGTTGGATCCATTCCCAGGCCGCTTCGAGGCCCCCGGGGGCCTCCATACATACCGCCGCCGCGTTGGCGAACAAGCTGCCGGACACGGTGCCCCGGTGCTCGCGCCACACGGGATCGGTGGGCCAGGCCCGGACCCGTTCCCAGTTGGCGATGGCCCGGCCGAAGACCGCCAGGGCCGAGTCGGGGCGATCCAGGGCCGCCTCGGCGCGGGCCAGGTGGGTGAGCAGGACCACGAGTTCGGCCTCGCCGCCGGCCTCCCGGGCCGCCAGGATCGCCGGCCGCAACCGGGCCGCCGCTCCGGCCGGATCCCCGCTGTCCACCAGCGCCACGCCCAGCAGAGCGGACACCCGCAGTTCGAGGGAGGTGGCCCCCGCGCCGTCCTCCAGCACCCGCGCCAGCGTCGTCGCCGCAGCCACCAGACTATCCCGCTCGATCAGGGCCCGCGCCAGGCGCAGACGGGTCTCCGTGGCCAGCAGACGGGATAGCATCTCCCCCGCGCCCAGAACCCGCCGGCAATGGTCCGCCGCCGCACCGGGACGCCCCTGCTCCAACCAGGTATCCGCCAGGCTGTTGCCGGCCAGCACCTCCAGATCGCGCAGACCATACTCGCGGCAGACGGCGAGTACCGAGTCGAAGACCGCCTCCGCCTCGACGTATCTGCCCTGCATGACTCGGGCCTTGGCCAGGTCGATGCTCGGCACCAGCCCTTCCCGCCGGTGCCCGCTCTCCCGGTGGATGGCCACGGAACGGGCGAAGAGATCCACTGCCCGACCGGGATCGCCGAGCATCAGATCCAGGCGTCCGAGCTGATCCAGGGCCATGGCCTCGTTCACCGCGTCACCGGCGCCCTCGACCAGGGCCAGCACGTTGGCGAAGGCCGTGCGTGCCCCCCGGAAGTCGCCGGCCTGACGCAGGGCCAGTCCGCGTCCGTTCCAGGCCCACACGGCGCCCCGGGTTTCCCCGTACCGCTGCAGGACGCCCGCCGCCCGGGCATAGGTCGCACCCGCCTCCACAGCCCGCCCCTGGAGGTAATGGCCGTAGGCGATTCCAACCCAGGCCCAGCCCAGGTGCAGCGAGTCGGCGGCGGCTTCGGCTCTTCGTGCCAGTTCGGCGTAGAGATCCGTCGCTTCGGCGCCGCGCCCCTGCGTACCCACCGAGACACCCAACCAGCGCAGGCATTGCAGGTGGCGGAGGGTGTCGCGGCGGACGACGGCCACCGCCATGCCCTCGCGCAGATCGCCCTCGGCCTGGCGCGCCATGCCGAAGCTCGCGCGGGTCGCACCCCGGATCAGCAGGAGGTTCAGGAGGCCCGTCGTGTCGCCTGCAGCGCGGGCGGCCGTGATGGCCGGGCCCGCCAGGCTGTCGACCATGTCCGGACGACCAGCGGAGCGCCAGGCGAGCAGGGAATCGGGGAGACCGTCACGAGCGGCGGGAGGCTGTGCCGCGGCGGACGCAGCCAGGAGCAGGAGCGGCAGCAGGCGGACCGCAAGGCGCATCAGGGACTCACTCCCGGGCCGGTCGCAGGGCGACGATGCCGCTGCGGGCGATGGTGTCGCCCCGGCTGACGGCGAAGGCCTGGCAGTAGACCGCCGTCGCGGGCAGGTCCGTCACGGATTTCTCGAACCCGGGACGGACTTCCTGGTGTCGCTCGACCTCGGCGAGACCGGCGTCCAGCAGGGCGAAGACGAAGGTTTCCGCCTCCGGGGCTGCGGGCCAATCACACCGCAGGAAACCCTCGCCGGTGGTTACGGCCAGGCCGACGGCCTCGTCGCCGCGCACGTACTCGCCCACCCGGGGTCCGGTGCCGCCGGGCCCGCGCCACAGCTCGCTCGCGGTCAGGCCGACCGCGCACACGGCCAGCACCGCCGCCAGGGCGTACCAGTTGGCCCGGCGGCGCGTGGGCCGGGTGACGGCGCCGGGCGGAGTCGCCAGGGCGGACTGCAGGCGTCCGGCCAACTCGGCGTCGGCGGCGACCAGGTCCGGCAAATCCGAAGTGTCTCCCGGCTCCAGGAAGAGGCCCTGGGCCGCGGCGAGACCCCGGCAGCGGGGGCAGTCTTCCAGATGCCGCCGGCGCGGATCGCCCGTGGGCAATCCAGCCAGATCGGCCAGTTCGTTCATGGGGTGACAATGCTCCATCATCCTTCGCCTCCATCTTCGTCGCCGGCGCGGGCCGCCACGGCCGCACGCAGCTTGCGCCGGGCCCTTTGCAGCACTCCCCGGGCGCCGGATTTCTCGTCGAGAGCCAGGTGCCGGGTGATCGCGTCAACCGACAGTCCCTCGTGGCACCGCAGCCAGACGGCCGTGCCTTCCTCGGGCG
Source organism: bacterium (assembly GCA_024231905.1). Taxonomy (GTDB): domain Bacteria; phylum Krumholzibacteriota; class Krumholzibacteriia; order LZORAL124-64-63; family LZORAL124-64-63; genus JAAEQC01. Next base: position 65,852 of record JAAEQC010000202.1, read on the forward strand.
AGAGCGTATCGCGCACCAGTCCCAGCAGATCCTCGGCGGCCAGGCGTCGTTCCAGGTCCTCGTCGGGCGCCGGAGTCGGATCGGCCACCAGTTCGATCACTGCCTCCGTGTCCAAGGGCACCCGGCGCCGGCGCAGTTCGCTCAGACACCGGTTGCGGGCGATGGTGAAGAGCCAGGCGCCGAAGCGACCGTCGTGATCGTACTCGTCCAGGCGGCCCCAGGCGCTGAGCAGCACTTCCTGCGCCGCGTCGAGAGCCGTCTCCCGGTCGCCCACGACTCTCCAGCACCAGACGAGGACTCGTTGCCGGTACCGCGCCAGCAGCCGGGAAGCGGCCTGGCGGCCGACGTCACCGTCCGGGTCCCGCTGGTAGGCGAGGACCAGTTCGCGATCCGTACCGTCGCCACCCGTAGCCGGATCGACGACTTGTCGGATCTCCCTCCGAACTGTGGAACGCAGCATCATCGTTGTCATCACACATGAAAGGTGAATTCGCGCGGCGCCGTGCGGACGCCGACCCCATTGAACCGATCATATCACCTGGAGGGGCGGGACGCGCACGATTTAAAGACCACGTGCGCTGGTACCACGGAAGAAGCGCGTTGGGTGAGATGTCCGTCCCGACCTGACCCCACCGACGGAGGCCGTCGTCATGAAGAAGATGATCGTCATAACCATCCTGCTGGCCGTGGCCGCCCTCGTGGGCTGGCGCGTCACCGCGAGCAACGGCCACGCTCCGGCCCAGTACCGGTTCGTGGAAATCACCCGGGGCGACCTGGCAGCGGTCGTCGCGGCCACCGGCACCCTCGAACCCGTCACCACCGTCCAGGTGGGCACCCAGGTGAGCGGCATCATCGAGAACGTGCTGGTGGACTACAACGACCCGGTCACCGCCGGCCAGATCGTCGCCAACATCGACACGACCCTGCTGGCGGCCGCCGTGGCCTCCAGCCGGGCCCAGGTCGAACGGGCCGAGGCCGATCTGCGCCAGGCCGAGCGCGAGTACCGCCGCCTGGACGCCCTCCACGCCGAGAAGCTGATCTCCGAGAGCGAGCACTACACCGCCCTCTACAACCTGGACCTGGCCCGGGCCGGCCTGAAATCGGCGCGCGTAGACCTCGAGCGCACCGAGATCAACCTGGATTATGCGACCATCGATTCCCCCATCGACGGTATCGTGGTCCAGCGTTCGGTCGACCCGGGCCAAACGGTCCAGTCCTCCTTCTCGGCGCCGGAGCTCTTCCTCATTGCCGGCGACCTGACGGCCATGCAGATCCTCGTGTCGGTGGACGAGAGCGACATCGGCCAGATCGCCGAGGGGCAGGACGTGAGCTTCACGGTCCAGGCCTACCCCGACGACCTCTTCGCCGGCACGGTCCGGCAGGTCCGCCTCCAGTCGGTGACCACCGAGAACGTGGTCAACTACGTGGCGGTGGTGGACGTGGCCAATCCCGACGGCCGCCTGCTGCCGGGCATGACCGCCACCGTGGACTTCGTGGTAGACCAGGCCACGGACATCTTCTACGTACAGAACGCCGCGCTCCGCTACCGCCCGGACCAGGAGGTCATGATGGCGGTCATGGAGCGCAAGCGCGCCGCCCGGCAATCCCGCGGCGGCACCGCGCGTCCGGACAGTGCCCGGGCTTCCGAGGGAGCGGGAGCCGGCGCGCGTCCGGGCGGTGGCCAGGGCGGCGGAATCGCGGCCATGGCCTCCGGCGGACTCCCGGACGGCATGGGTATGCTGTGGACCGTCGACGAGTCCGGCGAGATCGACCTGATCATGGTGCGCACGGGTATCAGCGACGGTACCAACACCCAGGTGCGCGGCCGCAACCTCGAAGCCGGCACCCAGATCATCGCCGGGGTGTCGCGATCGACCACCGCCACGACCAGTTCACCCTTCCAGCAGAACCAGTCGGCCGGCAGTCCCCCGCGGCCGGGCGGCTTCTAGGAGACGGTCATGAACGAGCGCGACGTCATCCGCATCGAGGGCCTGACCCGCACCTACGTCATGGGCACCAACCAGGTCCACGCCCTGGCCGGTATCGACCTGACCGTGAGCGCGGGCGAGATGGTGGCCGTCATGGGCGCCTCGGGCTCGGGCAAGTCCACCCTCATGAACATGATCGGCTGCCTGGACCAGCCCACGTCCGGATCCTACGAACTGGACGGCGAGCAGGTGGCCGACCTGGGCCGCAACCGTCTGGCCGACCTGCGCAACCGGCGCCTCGGCTTCGTCTTCCAGGGCTTCAACCTGCTGTCGCGCACCAGCGCCCAGGAGAACGTCGAGTTGCCGCTGCTGTACGACCGCAGCGGACGCGGCGGGGACTCGGCGTCCCGGGCGCGCCGGGCCCTCGAGCGCGTGGGACTGGGCGACCGGACGGGCCACCTGCCCAACGAGCTCTCGGGCGGCCAGCAGCAACGGGTGGCCATCGCCCGCGCCCTGGTCACGGAGCCGTCGCTACTGCTGGCGGACGAGCCCACCGGCAACCTGGACACGCGCACGAGCATCGAGGTGCTGGCCCTCTTCCAGGAGCTCAACGACCAGGGCCTGACCGTGGTCATGGTCACCCACGAAAAGGAGATTGCCCGCTACGCCAAGCGCATCGTCGAGCTGCGCGACGGGCTGATCGTACGGGACGTACCGGTCCACGACAGGGGCCACGCCGCCGCCGATCTGGGCCGCATCATGGAGGGCGCCGCATGAGACCCGACAAGCTGATCCGCATCGCCATGCGCAGCATCGCCCGCACGAAAATGCGGAGTATGCTGACGGCCCTGGGCATCATCATCGGCGTGGGCGCAGTCATCGTCATGGTGGCCATCGGCCACGGGGCCAAGAGCCGCATCGAGCAGAGCATCCAGAACCTGGGCACGAACATGGTGGTGATCACACCGGGGACATCCGCCAGCGGCGGCGTCAGCCGAGGCGCCGGCAGCTTCAACCGCCTGACCACCGACGACGCGGAGAAGCTGCAGCGGGAGTCCATGCTCCTTTCCGAAGTCACCCCGGTGATCATGACTTTCTCGCGGGTCCGCGGCGGCGGAGGCAACTGGCGGGCACCCATCTACGGGGTGGCCCCCAACTTCCAGGACATCCGCGACTGGGGTATGGCCAGCGGCCAGTTCATAGGCGCGGCCGACCTGCGCGCCCGCCGCAAGGTGTGCGTACTGGGGGCCACCGTAGCCGAAAACCTCTTCCCCGAGCAGGACCCGGTGGGCCAGGAGGTCATCCTGCGCGGCGTGCCCTTCGACGTCATCGGCGTCCTGGAGGACAAGGGCCAGACCGCCGACGGCAGCGACCAGGACGACATGGTCATCGCCCCCTGGACCACTATCCAGGACCGCCTGGCCGGCCGCCAGTTCATCGCCCAGATCCTGGGCTCGGCCTGGTCGCCCGACGACGTGGAGGCGGCCATGGACGAGGCCGCGGCCATCATGCGCGAGAGCCACGAGCTGGGCGACTGGGAGGAGGACGACTTCACCGTCCGCAACCAGGCCGACCTGGCCGAGGCCGCCACGGGCACCACCGAAGTGATGACCCTGCTCCTGGCCGCCATCGCCGGCATCTCGCTCCTGGTGGGCGGCATCGGCATCATGAACATCATGCTCGTGTCGGTGACCGAACGCACCCGCGAGATCGGCATCCGCATGGCCATCGGCGCGCGGCCAGGCGACGTGCTCACCCAGTTCCTGGTGGAGGCCGTGGTGCTGTCGGTGCTGGGTGGACTGCTGGGCGTGGGGCTGGGTTATGCGGGAAGTTGGGTCGTGGACTATCTGACAGGCTGGCCGACGGTGATCGATGCGACGACTGTGGCGTTGGCGCTGGGGTTCTCGGCTTCGGTGGGGATCTTCTTCGGATTCTGGCCGGCGCGGAAGGCGGCGGCGTTGAGTCCGATCGATGCGTTGAGGTTCGAGTGAGTTGACGCGGGCCGAGTCGTGAGGGATCCTGCGGGTAGACTGCCCTCCGAAAGGACCCGCCATGCGCCCGTTCCGCCGTTTCACGCTCCTGCTCGCCCTGTTCCTCCTCACCGGTTGCGGCGAGAAGATCGTCGACGGCCGCCCCCAGGCCACCAAGCCCGTCCAGGGCGCCGAGGAGCTCGTCGGCTTGGAGATGACCAGGACCGAGCGCGACCTCATGGCCGCCGACCTGGTCGAGAACCGGAACGCCTACGCCGACCTCCGGGCCCACCAACTCGGCAACGAACACCGCCCGGCCCTGCGCTTCGACCCCCTCATGGCCGGCAAGGTCCCCGGGGACCTCGCCGACACCCCCGCCGTGTGGTCGAATGTTCCCGTCGGCACCCGTCCCGCCGACCTGAACGACCTGGCCTTCGCCACCATCGGCGAACTGGGCGCCCTGTTGCGGGCCGGCGAGGTCACCTGCGTCGAGCTGACCGAACTGGCCCTGGCCCGCCTCCGGGAGCACGACCCCCAGCTCTTCTGCGTCGTCAACCTCACCGAGGAGCAGGCCATCTACCGGGCCGCCCAGCTGGACGCCATGCTGAACCACGGCATCGACCTGGGCCCCCTGCACGGCATCCCCTACGGCGCCAAGGACCTGCTGGCCGTCGAAGGCTACCCCACCACCTGGGGCGCCACCCCGTACGAGAATCAGCGTATCAGCGACACGGCCACCGTCTGCCGCAAGCTCCACGACGCGGGCGCCGTGCTGGTGGCCAAGCTCACCCTCGGCGCCCTGGCCTGGGGCGACGTCTGGTTCGACGGCAAGACCCGCAATCCCTGGAATCTCGAGCAAGGCTCCAGCGGCAGTTCGGCGGGTCCGGCCTCGGCCGTGGCAGCGGGACTGGTGCCCTTCGCCATGGGCAGCGAGACCTGGGGCAGCATCGTCTCGCCAAGCACGAGATGTGGAGTGACCGGTCTGCGTCCCACCTTCGGCCGGGTGAGCAAGGCCGGCGCCATGGCCCTGAGCTGGACCATGGACAAGCTCGGCCCCATGGCCCGCTCGGTGGAGGACTGCGCCATGGTCCTGGACGCCATCCGCGGCGCCGACCCCCGCGATCCCACGGCCGTGGATGCGCCCTTCCCTTACAGTCCGGAGGAGTCCTTGGCGGGACGCCGCATCGGCTACCTGGAGGCGGCGTTCGAGGAAAGCGGGGCCGACTCGGCGCTCAACGCCGGGGCGCTGGAAGTGCTGCGCGAAGCTGGGGCCGAAATGGTTCCGGTTGCTTTCGATCTCGAGGGATTGGGCATCGAACCGTCCAGCCTGGCGTTTGTCCTCTCGGCCGAAGCCGGCGCCGCCTTCCAGGACCTCACCCTCAGCGACCGCGACGACGAACTCGTCCGCCAGGTGCGCTACGCCTGGCCCAATGTCTTCCGACAGGCCCAGTTCATCCCCGCGGTGGAGTACATCCAGGCCAACCGGCATCGCATGCGGCTGGTGGAGATGGTCGAGGCGATCTTCGCCCAGGTGGACGTCTACATGGCCCCGTCCTTCGGCGGGGACAACCTGCTGGTCACCAACCTCACCGGACACCCGCAAGTGGTCCTTCCCAATGGCTTTATCGAAGTCAACTCCCCTCACAGCATCACCTTCGTGGGCCGTCTCCACGACGAGGCGAAGCTGTTGGGCGTAGCCAAGGCCTACCAGGATGCTACGGGGTGGCATCGGGACCATCCGGAAGGCTATTGACGGCCATCAATTTGGGCCCCACTTGACACGGCCTTGCCGATTCAGTGATATCATGGAGTCGGCCGTGGGTTTCCCGCTGGCCCGAAGCGAGAATATTCCACGCCGCCGTATCTCAAAAGGGGGCATATGATGGGATACCTCGCTCGTATCGTTATATTCGTCTATCTCGCAACTTTTTCCGCAATCACCTTCGCCGACGAGCCACCGCGCTTCTCGGACATCCGCAGTCCGGGCATCCTCCGCGGCGGTTCCGCCGATCTGGCCAAGACCAGCCTCGACACGTGCATTCTCATCGGTCCCTTGGAACTCGCGCCGGTGGTCATCGGCACCTTCCAGGATGCGGCCGGAGATCCTGATTGGCACGGCTGGACCACCCAGGACTGGGCCGCGCCGGACACCACGGACACGACCTGGCATGTCAGCGACTATTACGCCTTCAGCGGCACATACTCGGCCTACTGCGGCGACGAGACCATTCCCTCCTGCGGCGGTGGCGACCCGACCGGTGGCTACGGCAACAAATGGGAGAAAGCACTGAAATGGGGCATGGCCGTGGCTGACCCGAGCCAGCCGACGACCATCGAAGTGGCATTCGCCTTCGACGTGGATTCGGAATACAACTACGACTACGCCGTCACGGCCCGCGAACTGGCCAACAAGGCGTGGGAGAACCTCTGGCTGCTCTCCGGTGACACCACCGGCACGGTCACCATCCCGGTGAGCTACGCGGCCGGCGAGTACTTCGGCGACGGGCTCGACGAGATCGGTGTCTGGTTCCTGGGCACGTCGGACGGCGGCTGGTCCGACGAGGACTGCGACGCGCCGTCCACCGGCATCTGGCGCCTGGATGACGTGACCATCACCAGCAACAACCCGAGCACCGTGGTCCATCACGATTTCGAGGACGGCACCCTCGGACCCTTCGAGCGCGTGTTCCAGAACGCCGTGGGCGATTTCGCCCAACTGGGCTACAGCCTGGACGACCCGGACATCTGTGTCGACAACCACTCGCCCCAGGTCGTCTTCCTGGACGACGGCATCATCCAGCCCGCGACCGGCGGCAGCTACGCCACCTCGGACAACCGTCGCTATGCCAACAACTTCGTGGTCAACTACACCGGTGGGTTGAGCTTCAACGGGCAGAATCACCTGCGCAACGTGGTCCTCTCCCCGGCCATCCCCTGGCAGGATCCGTCCCACGACCGGCTGCGCTTCGGCTTTGGGTACATGACCGACTCCTTCTACATGAGCGGCGAAGCCGGCGTCTGGATGGAGTGGTTGATCCGCTCCACCGACGGCGACGCGGCTTCCCTCGAAAACGCCCCGTGGCAGCACTCGCCCTACGTCTATCAGGGCGGTCCCCACTACGGCCGTCGGTTCTGGGAAGTCACCGACGACGTCGTCGACGGACGAACCTTCGTGCAGGTGGCCCTGGGCGCCACCGAGATCGGGTACGTCTGGGGCCTCGACGGCACCAATGGAAGTCCTTCCCCCTACTACGATAACGTGCGTCTGGAAAGCATGGCCGCCACGGGTCCCTCCCTTTCGATCCAGGTCTCCGGCCTCGCCCAGGACGCCTTCCCAGAGATCGGTACCGTCGACACGGTCGATCTGGGCCGCAACCACATCCGCTTCGACATGGCCAGGAACATCAGCCCGCTCCAGCACGAACACATCCATCACGGCGATTCTCTCACCGTCGACGCCCAGGGCTCGCGCACGGGAGCCGGCCTGACCGGGCGCCCGCGCATGCACTACAAGCTATTGCGTAACAACCTGTTCGACCCGTACCGCACGTCCGGGTTTCCGGACAGCGGCGTGGTCGTCATGGATACCGCGTTCACGCCGACCGGCACGCCGGTCTGGGGCCGATTCCGGGTCGATCTGCCCGACACGGGCTTCCTCTTCCCCGGCGATGTGCTCCACTATTACTTCGAGGCCGAGGACGCCATCGGCGGCCCGGGCGGCACCGCCCCCATGATCGCGTACCTGCCGGCCGACCTGACGGGGTTCGGCGACTTCGTGACCGAGTTCGCCTGGAGTCACGACTTCACGGTCCGCGGCCTGCCGACGGTCAAGAACGCCAGCTGGCCGCCGGGCAGCAGCTACGGGAATCCTCCGACCCTCTACTGGGACGATTCCGAAAGCGAGGGAGCCGGTACCCGGCAGGACTGGGTCACGAACTTCCATTGGCTCGGTAACGTATCGGGCAACCACTTCGACTACTATTACAGCAAGTCGCCCGGTTCATCCGACGACACCGGCCTCGCCGGCCGCGCGACTGCCGACCTGCTCGAGCTCTACGACAACATCGTGTACTTCAGCGGTGACGTGACGACCTCGACCCTCTCCAACGGTGATTGGAGCGTGGGCGGCGCCAACGATGTCGTGCTGCTGGAAAACTGGCTCGACACCGGCAGCAAGAACCTCTTCCTGTCCGGTAACCGGCTCATTAGCGACCTGGCCCAATCCGGTTCCGATCCCGGTGATTTCCTCAACTACCGTATGATGCTCGATCTTGCGGTGGGGAACTTCCGTGACGTGCTGGAAGGCCAACTCGCACCGCGGGTGCTGGTCACGCCCAGCAATCCGGTGCTCTACTTGTGCAACAGTTGGATCATGGACGGCGGCTGTCCCGATCTGCGCACCTTCAGTCTTGCGATACCCTCGGGCGCTGTGCGCCTGGCGGTCTTCGCCAACCCGTCCGGAGTGGACGGCGGCTATCCCTACGCCCCCATGGCGCGGGCGATCCACGGCAACGGTTCCCAGGTTGTCTCCATGACCATGGACCTGAGCAGCGTCGCGCGCGATCCCTACGAGGAGAACTCGCCGGGCTCGTGGCCGCCGATCGCGAGCCGCATCCTGCGCTCGGTCATCATCTACTTCGGCGAGTATGCTCCGGGACCGCAACCGCCCGGTGTCATGCCCCAGGCAGGCGTCTTCGCAGCAGCCAACTATCCCAATCCCTTCAACCCCGTCACCGAGATCGCCTACTCCGTCAAGACTCCCGGCCACCTCACCCTGAAGGTCTACAACCTGCGCGGAGCCGTGGTCAGGACCCTCCTGGATCGCCACGTGACCGAAGCCGGCAAGGTCACGTGGGACGGCACCGACAGCCACGGCGGCAAGATCTCTTCGGGTGTGTATTTCTATGAGGCCCGCATGGGCGATGAGGTGCGCGTTGGGAAGATGACACTCGTCAAATAGGTCGCCGGAAGGTTTGCGGCCAGGGAGCGGTCATGTTTGTGGCCGCTCCTTTTTTCTTTTACGACAACACATTACAGCGGCCCCTTCATAATTTTTCGAAAATATTCGTGCGCCCACTAAACTTTTTTCCCGAGACTCCGTACCTTGACTCCAATGGGCAAGATTCCGCTCGCCCGTTCATCACTTGAATAGCGCCCCGACATCTCTGAACTGCGACTCAGTTACCGGAGGCCGACCCAAACCGCGCGGTTACCCCACCCCCCCGACCGGCCGCGGGCCTTGCTACCCAAGACAACGATCGTGCATTGCCGTGCATCTGCTTTCCTCGACCTAGGCAATGGCACGTGTACGCCTAATAACGTGTTGACCATCACCCAAGATGGGGGGAACAACATGAAGAGAATCACTTCGTTCGCTTGCCTCGTGCTGGCGCTGTCGTTCACTGTGAACGCCTTTGCCGACATCGAGGAAGGACTCGACATCCGCACTGCCGCGGGCGCGCCCGACCGGTTGACCAGCGGTTCGAGTAACATGTCCAAGGCCAGTCGCGATACGGCCTTCCTGATTGCCGGGCCCGACCTGCTGCCCGTGCTCGACGGTACGTTCCAGGACGCCGGCGGCGCCCCGGATATGCACGGCTGGACCACCCTGGACTGGACCGTGCCCGATACGACCGTCGCCACGTGGTACGTCACCGACTACCTCGCCATCAACGGCACGTACTCGGCCTACTGCGGCGATGAGACCCTGCCGTCCTGCGGCGGCGGTGACCCGGCTGGCGGCTACGGCACCAACTGGTCCGAATTCCTGAAGTGGGGCGCTGTCGTCGACGACAACGGCCTGACCACCAACATCTCCGTCAACTTCGCCTTCGACCTCGACAGCGAAGGCGGCTACGACTGGGCCTATGTGGCTCGTGAACTCGAGAACGAGGAGCGCGAGGACATCTGGCAGCTTTCCGGCGACTCGACGGGCACCATCACGGTTCCC
>JAAEQC010000203.1 GCA_024231905.1 bacterium
GCAGCGATCCGTTGGAAATCCGGCTGACCTCCCTCACCGGCCAGGGTCTGCCCGACTTCCTGCCCCTGGGCTGGACCCCAGTTGCCGCGGCCGAGGTTAGCCTGGAGAGCGCCGGGACGGTCCTTCCCGAGGGCTCAGCGACACCCTTCGAACCCGACGCGGTCCTGCTGACTCTGCCGCTCCCTGACTGGGTCCTGCCTACGGACGGGCTCTATGCGGTGCACTACAACCTTGGAACAGGGCTGTGGACCACGCTGGCCGACATCGAGCGTTTTGACGCACCCACCGGAGAGCCGCTGGCCCGTATCCCGTTGATCGGCCCTGGCACGGTGGCGATCGTCAAGCCGGACGAGGATCCTGCCACAGCTCCACCCCTGCCTGACCAGGCCGGGAGCGCTTTGGTCGGCTCGGCAATGGTTTCGAGCTTCCCGGATCTGGTCGGTGTTCTTACCGCGGATCCACCACGGATTCTGGCGACCCAAAGCACCCTGGCTCGGGTCGTCGCACGCTCGGTTGACGGCACGACCGCCTGGCCCAGCGGCCTGACCGTGCAGGGGTACCTTGAAGAGAGGCTGATTCTGATCGGTGGTGGCCAGATACTCGAGGCCCCGTTCAACACCGACCTCGTCCTTTACCACCCGCGCCTGAGTGCCGAAGA
>JAAEQC010000204.1 GCA_024231905.1 bacterium
CCATGGCGCGGGCCGTTCGCCAGGCATTCTGCGCCAACATAGCCGTACTGCCGGATCCCGCCCACCGGGGGATGCACGCCGTGGAGGACGGCCTCCTCCCGTCGGTGCCGTGCCAGGGGCTCTACGTCCTGGTCGCGGAGCTTCGCTCCTGGCTGGCATCCGACAAGCGCCGGCGGATGATGGCCCGGCTTCTGGAGGAGTTCCCGGAGGCCGGCGTCCTGCTCCCCGGCCCCACCACCACCCACAACGCGCCGCGGTTGCTCGCCATGCCGAAGGCCCACAACATCCGGTGGGCGGCGGCGCGTCTCCGGGAGCTCCGCGTCCTCTGGCGGTCCTGGCCCATCTTCTGCCTGGTCACGCTGGACATGGCCCTGGGCAGCGACCGGGCGGCCTGCAAGTGGACGGACAAGGAGCTGGCAGACGCGCAGGCAGTCCACAACGTCCTCGCCGACGTCCGTGTCTGGCGGCTGTGCGGCTTCCTCGTCGACTACCTCACCCTCATGGATGTCCTCAGCCACGCCTTCCAGCAGCGCGGGCTGGACACAGTCCTCACCCACGAGGCCGTTAGGCAGTGCATCCGGCGTCTACGGTGCCTCGGCCAAGCGGTCCAGGGCAAGGTGGCGGGCCGGCCGGGGAGGGAGCAGGCCCTGGTTTCCCGGGCGCACAGGGGGGAGTACATGGGGATCGCTGTTCGAGGCCGGGAGGATGACCCCCTGCTGCTGAAGGAGCGGGAGGAAATCGTCGGCCGTACGATTGCCGGCCTGGGTCTGCGCTTCGGAGCAGAGCCCGACGGCTCCAGGGCCCCGTTCCGCGACCCCACCCTGCCGGCGGGGTTTCACCAGCTCGCGGACGAGCGGCGGTGGGCGGAATCCACCCCGGACAGCCGCGGACAACTGGCCGAGCACCTCCTTCCCTTCACGGGCGTGACGGCGCAGGAGTTGGAGGGGCAGTGGGCGGACGCCCTGGAACTGCGTGCCAGAAACCGGGGCTTGGCACACCGGGCCTTCTGGACGACGG
>JAAEQC010000205.1 GCA_024231905.1 bacterium
GAAGAACCGGTGCTCCGCGGTGGTCACGATGACTGCATCGCCGACCGTCAGGATCCAGACCTCGTGCACCTCCCGCTCGAAGACCCGGAGGACCTCAGCCAGACGAAGCTCCCCCGTGACACTGTCATAGGCCCAGACCTTGTCTCCGGGTGCGATCTCCTCGATCGACACCAAGCCATCAGCCTTCAGCACAAGGGTGCCAGCAGCAAAACAGTTCAGCGGACACGGCGGCTCGTAGCCGGCGGATCTGCCCGAATCCAATCCGGAAGATCTCGGTGCATCCACCTTCGCCGCCCCTGGGACATCGTTGGCCCCGCGACCGACGGCCGGGCTATGGGGCTTGGCGCCGACGCCTCTGGAATCAAACTTGGCGGGAGTCTTCGCAAGACCCCGCGCTCCCATCGCCGACATCCCGCCGTAGAACGCGGCCCAACCGTAGTTGCCCTGGTCCGCTTCCTCCCGGGCCTGGTACACCCCCTGTCCGATGTTCATCAGCGAATCGA
>JAAEQC010000206.1 GCA_024231905.1 bacterium
CCTCGACGTGGCGGTCCGCAAACTCGGCCACAAGCCCCGTCCCTTCCCGGTCACCCGCCCGCTCTACGACCAGCGCGGACGCCAGGTCGTCGACGACCTGGAGGCCTCGGCCCAGGTGCCGGCCGGCGAAGAGAGCACCGTACGCCTCGACCGCAGCCTGGTTGCCCCGGCCAAGTGGTCGGCCGAGCAGCCCAACCTGTACCGCCTGGTGCTGACCATCACCGGCTCTGACCGGGCCCACCTGCAGTCCGTGTCATGCAACGTCGGCTTCCGTGAGGTCGAGATCAGCGGCGGTCAGCTGCTGGTCAACGGCGTCGCCGTGCTGCTCAAGGGCACCAACCGCCACGAGCACGACCCTGACACCGCCCACGTGATGAGCAGCGAGTCGATGGTGCGCGACATCAAAATCATGAAGCAGCACAACATCAACGCCGTGCGCACCTCCCACTACCCCAACGTCAGCGCCTGGTACGACCTCTGCGACTTCTACGGCCTGTATGTCATCGACGAGGCCAACATCGAGTCCCACGGCATCGGCTACGACCCCGACAAGACCCTCGGCAACAAGCCAGAGTGGGAGCGGGCTCACATGGACCGCACCGTCAGCATGGTCGAGCGGGACAAGAACCACCCCAGCATCATCATCTGGTCGCTGGGCAACGAGGCCGGTGACGGCGTCAACTTCACTGCCACCAGCTCGTGGATCAGGCAACGCGATCCTTCCCGTCCCGTCCACTACGAGCGGGCCGAGCTGGGGCCCAACACCGACATCTTCTGCCCCATGTACGCCGAAATCCCGGAGATCGTAGCCTACGCCGAAAAGTACGACGACCGGCCTCTCATCCTGTGCGAATACTCCCACGCCATGGGCAACAGCAACGGCAACCTGGTTGACTACTGGGAGGCCATCTACAGCCACGAGCGTCTGCAGGGCGGCTTCATCTGGGACTGGGTAGACCAGGGCCTGCGCCGGCCGGTGCCGGGCCGGCCCGGCGAGCACTACTTCGCCTATGGCGGCGACCTCGAGCCGCCCGGCGTCTACAACGACGACAACTTCCTGATGAACGGGCTGGTGTCGGCCGACCGGGTGCCTCATCCCGGCCTGCTCGAGCTCAAGAA
>JAAEQC010000207.1 GCA_024231905.1 bacterium
GCCTTCTGACTCATGGGCGTTGACCAGTGCCGCCAACGCATCGAGCAGCAGTTCCGCCCGATCGGTTGGCGCGGCCCCGAGCTTGTGCAGCCGCTCGACCAGCGCCGCCCGCCGGGCCTCCTGCTCCGGCGTGAGTTCGAGGGAGTAGCGCACGGGGATCTCGCGGGCCACCGGCGTCGGCGCGGGCAGCAACTCGCCCTGGGCCGGATCCACCTGGGCCGCACGTTTCGCTCGCTTCACTTCGCGGATGAGTTCACGCCGCGGTTGCCGCGCCGCCACGAGCCAGTCATCTTCCGTCGCCGGCGTCGCCACCTTCACCACCTCACGCGCTTTCGTGTACCCCAGCTCGCCGCCAGCCACGGCCTTCTTCACCGCCGGCAGACCTTCCAGCTTGCCGGCCAGATGCACGAAGTCGCGGGTCCGCGAGCGTGAGAACCCCAAGCGTTCGATCGCATACTGGTGCATGGACGAGCACCCGAACTCGCGGAAGAGCTTCCGCCGCATCACCTCCCCGAACCACAGCACGGCGCATTGGCGGGCTTCGTCGAGGGCGGCCAATGAATGGCGTAGCGAACGGTCGACCTGGGCGGCTGAGCGATGGGATTCATAGGGCACGGCGCGCATAGGGCACCTCCTGTGCTGAGCGTCCGTGGGAGGTGCGAACAATATACGAAAATAAGGCGAAAGACGCAAGGGGAATCTCGAGTTAAGCCTAATTATTACATCTATTTATACCATATCGCGCAACCACCAAAACCAGCGACTACAATCTCGATATCAGGTTATACAGATCCAGATCCACATATGTGGATAGGCCGCCCAAAAAGGCCCCCGGGGGCCCCCGGGGGCCCCCTTGAATCCCCGTCAAGCCCTCCCCCGCCACCATCACGTCTTCCCACCCCCCTGTTCACCTGCTAACCTGCCAAAAACCAACACCTCCACCCCATCGGGACCGGTCCCATGATCCGCCACCCCCTGCTCCGTTCGCTCGCCGGCGCTCTCCTCGGCGCTTTCGCCGGCACGAGCCTCGCTCTCAGCGTGCTCCCGTTGGTGCTACGCTGGGGCGGCTTCGGCGACGATCTGGAGTTGACCCGCGTGTTGAGCAGCTACGTGCCCCACGCGGCGGCCATCTGTGCCGGCGGTGGTTGGTCGGCCGCGCGCACGGGATTCCCCCTGGCCGGCGGCCTGGTCATGGCGGTGGCGGGACTGGCGGCCGGCCTGGTGGTCGCGGCCGTGGGTGTCGGCACCGCACTCCTGGCGCTGGTCCTGGGCGGAATCGGTGGACTGGTCTACGGATTCCTGGGCGGATTGATCATCGTCCGCCTTCTTGTCCCGCCGCCGACCTTCGACGATGCCGAGGAGCCCCGTCCATGATCGCGCGGATCGCCGATTTCCTGTCCGACCAGCACCCATTCGACCTGTTGGCAGACGAGGAACTCGCCTTCGTCCGGTCCACGGCCCGCACCCAGGTCCTGCCCGGCGGCACCGCCGTTCTCACCCTGGGCGGACCCACCAGCGGCTGCCTCCACCTCATCGCCCGGGGCGAGGTGCGGCTCCTGCGCGACGGCCGGGAGGTTCAGCTCCTGGAGGAGGGCGATTGCTTCGGGTACCCGTCCATCATCAACCGCACGGCGCCGGCCTTCGATGCCGTCACCGTGGGCGAGACCACACTCCACTGCGTCCCGGCCGACGTCTTTCGCAAGCTCCTGGGCAACGCTGCCTTCGCCGAGTTCTTCCTGGCCAGCCTGGGTGAGCGATTGCGCCGGGTCACCGGGGGCGAGGCCACGTCCCTGGGCGGCGAACTGACCACCGAGATCGGGTCCTTGGATCTGCGCCCGGCGGTCACCGTGCCGCCCGACGCCACCGTGGCCGAAGCCGCGCGCATGATGCGCCGGGCCGGGGAAGACGTAGCCCTGGTCACGGCCGAGCCCACGGGCATCCTCACGGACAACGATTTCCAGACCAAGGTGCTGGCCGAGAATCGGGGGCCGGATACGCCCGTGGCCGACATCATGACCCGTCCCCTGAAGACCCTGCCCGCGGAAACGCCCGTCCACGGGGCGCTCATGTACATGCTCGAGGAACGGATTCGCCACCTGCCCGTCACCGGGCCCGGCGGCCACGTGGCCGGCATCCTGGCGGCCCGCGACCTGCTGCGCCACCAGTCCCGCAACCCCCTTTACCTCATGCGCCGGCTGGATGCCCTGGAGTCGCCCGAGGCCCTGGCCGGCTACGGCGCCGACGCCGCGGGCATGATCGCGCGCCTGTTCGCCGGGGGCCTGAAGGTGGGCCAGATCGGCCGGATCTTCGCCAGCCTCAACGGTGCCCTCGTGCGCCGGCTCTGCCGGCTGGCCGAGCAGGAATTGGGACCGCCGCCGTGTCCCTACGCCTGGCTGGTGTTCGGATCCGAGGGTCGCATGGAACAGGCCCTGCTCACGGACCAGGACAACGCCCTGGTCTACGCCGCCGACTCGCCGGAGGCCGAGGCCTACTTCGCCCGGTTCGCCGAACGCGTGGTGGGCGATCTGGTCACCGCCGGCTTCCCCCCCTGCCCCGGCGGCTGCATGGCCACCCTCTGGAACAAGTCCCTGGACGCCTGGACCGACACGGTCGCCGGCTGGATCCGCGAGCCCACGCCGGACAACCTCATGGTCTCGTCCATCTTCTTCGACTTCCGCGCCGTGGCCGGCGACCTGGACGCCTCACCCCTGGCCGACCTGGTGGCCGACGCCGCGGAAAGCCAACTCTTCATGGCCCACCTGGCGCGGGTCTCCCTGCGTTTCAAGCCGCCGTTGGGATTGTTCCGCAGGATCAAGTCCGACGGTGGGCGTGTGGACCTCAAGAAGCGCGGCATCGCCAGCATCGCCGCCGCGGCCCGGGTCTACGCCCTGGAGTCCGGGACCCGGGGCCGCCCCACCCGCGAGCGACTGGAAGCGGCCATGGCTGCCGGCGTGGTGAGCCGCGATCTGGGGCACAACCTGGTGGAGACCTACCGCTTCCTCCTTCAGTTGCGGCTGGACGCCCAGCTCACCGCCTTGCGCGAAGGACGCGAACCGGACAACGACATTCGGCTCGCCGCGCTCTCATCCCTGGAGCACCGGCATCTGAAGGACGCGTTCGGGGCCATCGCGGGTATGCAGCAGGCCTTGGCGCAGCGATATGGGACAACGAATCTCGGCTGACCGGTCGCCGTCGAAGCCGCCGTACCGCTGCTCGTAGGACAGCACTTCCAGGATCGCCACGAGGGCGAAATACCTGGTCAGGCCCAGTTCCGTGTCGAGGAAGTAGCCTGGAGTCCCGGGGGTCCGGTAGTCCGTGGTGGCGCTCAGGTACAAGCCGGGCGCGAACTGGAGATAGGCGTCCCGGCCGAAACGGAGCGGTTTGCGCCACAGGCCCTTGAGGCCGAGACGGCGGCCGTTCTCGTCGAAGGTGAAGCGGAGGCCCGCACCGTAGGTGGACTTCGTGCGATTCCAGGTCAACCCGACGAGGTCGCCGGTGACCAGGTAGTTGACCTTGTCCCGCCCCTGAAAACGACCCGTATACGGTTTTTGGGAACAGGATATCTGCGTGGAGAGGACGGCTTGGTACGGATCCGGACGCGAGTCTGGAGCTTCCATTGCTTCGGCATGAACACTCGATTGTGCCCGTTCCCACACACACCCAGGGACCACGATGCGGGTCCGGTACATGGCGATCCCGGTCCGATCATGATAGAATGAATTCATCAAGGGGATTGGATGGCGCGGGCATTCGTCCGCCCGTACCTGCACGCACCCCGGAGCCTGATCAGCACTCCCCGAACCAGGAACAATTTCACGAGGAGGTCTGCGAACATGCATTCGCGATCCAGTCCGTGCGGGCGTCGTCCCCGCTTGTCGGCGCTCACCGTGGTCGTACTCCTGTTGCTCACCGCCGGCATCTGCCGGGCCCAGAATCCTGTCGATCCCGCCAATTCCTTCGTCGAAGTGCTCTGCGATTTCAATCTTCTGACCGGACCGGGCGGTGGCGACCCGCTAGGCGACCTGGGCCTCGTCGTCCACTGCTACGACGACATGGGTCTGCCCCTGTCCTCCCTGCCCGGGTCGGCCTTCGACGTCGTCAACCTCTCCGGCACCATGGTCAAGTTCGGCAGCCCCGTCCTTGCCACCCTCGACACGGACGACGAGGGCCGCATCTTCCTGACCGAAAGACTGGCTGCCTCGGCCACCCTCGTGCACGGAGCCATCGCCGTAGAGGTGTCCATCGGAGGCCAGGAAGTGCTCATCGACAACGGGGGCAGCGGCTACCCCGTGGAGTTCAGGACCGCCGACCTGAACCACGACGGAATCGTCAACCTCACCGACGTCGTGATCCTGGCTACCGCCTTCGGATGCTGCGAAGACACCGAAAGTTGTCTGCAGTGCGACTACGATGGCGACGGCTGTGTCTCCCTGGCTGACCGGACCGTCTTCGCCGACGCGTACTACGGCGTTCCCAAGCGGGGTCCCGGTTCCCCGGTCGGCATTGCGTCCGTGGACACGACCCTCTTCTCGGGCTGCATCCAGCGCGATTTCGACGACGACGGCGACCCGGCGACCCTGCGCGACGAGGTCATCCTCGCTCCCGGCGGAATCGTGGGCCTGCGTCTGGTGGCCACGGAGTTCCTCTGCCTCACCGGCGCGGACTTCGAGATGGTCCTGCCGTCCACCATGACCAAGCTCGGCCCCGTCTCGGTACTCGCGCCGTTCCGCGACCTCCAGGAACACCCGGCGCCCGTGGGCAGCGTCCGCGCTTCCATGACCGCGCCGCACATCACATCCGGTCCGGAGTTCATGTGCCAGATCCTCCTGCAGTCATCGACCGGCGGCACCTACCGGACCGAGGACTTCGACTTCACCAGCGCCGTCTTCTCCGACTGCCATTACCCTCCGCGCGAGATCACTGCCTGCATCGGGACCCCGACGCCGTGCGAAATGTCCTACGTGGTGCAGGACAGCGATCAGTACATCACCTGCCCCGGCGACGACCTCTCCCTGCCCGACACCGTGACGGTCGTCATGCGCGACCAGACCGGCGCCGGCGTTGCGGGCCTGCCCGCCGGCGGCTTCCGGATCACCCTGAGCGACACCGCCGGCAGCGGTCGCGCCGACACCTACAGCCTGACTCCTCTCGCGAGCACCACCGACACCAATGGTGAACTCGACTTCTTGTTCGAACCCCGGGGCGTCTGCCGCTGGCCGGACGCCTGCCTGGGCCTGGACATGGGATTCCGGTACGAGGCCTGCTCGCTGAACATCCACAAGACGGTGCAGACCCTCAACCTCGTGCGCTGGGAGACCGGCGACGGGGCGCAGGACCTCATCGACGACGACGATATCGACCAGTGGAACGCGGCGAAGTTCACCCGAAACTGGTGCCTGGACCTCACCCGGACCTACCGCTGCCCCGTGGTCACGCAAGGTTCGATCGACATCGCCCTGGCCCACTATCTCGACGGCTGCGACATCTCGGACGTCCCGGTTCCGGCGTCCGGAGCCCTGGCGTGGTTGCACCAGAACATCCCCAACCCCTTCAACCCGTCCACGGAACTCCGCCTCACCCTCCCGGCACGCGCCGAGTGGACGGAGGTGACAGTCCACGACCTCAAGGGCAGGCTTGTCCGCCGGTTGTGGGACGGACCGCTGCCCGCAGGCACGAGCCGCGTGGTCTGGGACGGTCGCGACACGGGCGGCCGGTCGGTGGGCAGCGGCATCTACCTGGCGCGATTCCAGGCCCTGGGCCGGACTGAATCGATCAGGATGGCGCTGCTGCGTTGAGACGAATGGGACGCCGGAAACACGGAGGCCCCGGATTCACGATCCGGGGCCTCGTCTTCTTGGCGTAGTGCGGCGTGCCGGCCATCGGACCGGGCCTTCTATTTGACCAGCATGACCCGCTGCGCCGCCACCCGCCGCGCCGTCTCCAGCCTGAGCAGGTAGGTCCCGCTGGGCAGCGATCGCCCGGTGTCGTCCCGGCCGTCCCACTTGACCTCGTGGGTTCCGGCGGACCAGGGGCCGTTCGCCAGTTCGCGTACCTTCCGTCCCCGCACGTCGAAGGCGTTCAGGCGCACATGGCCGTCCAGAGGCAGGTCGAAGGCCACCGTCGTCTCGGGGTTGAAGGGATTCGGGCGCGCCGGGTGCAAGGCCGGTTCGTGGGGCACAATCACCGGCGGCGGCGTCTCGCCGGGATCGGCGTTGGGCACGATGGGAGACTCCGGGTCGAAGGCCCACACGGTGACCAGGTTGTAGACGAGGATGGTCTGGTCGCCGACGGCCTCGCCGCGGCCCGCGCCCACGTCCACCTCGACCCACTCGTCGTAGAAGCCGTTGAAGGCCCAGTAGCGCGCCGAACGCCAGGGCGTGCCGACCCAGCCCACGTGGACGCCCGCCTTGCCGGCCCGCGGCGTTTCGCCGATGTCCACGGACGTCCAAAGACCCGAGACGGCGCTGTAGCCCCAGCCCAACTGGGTTGCCGGATCGGCGGCCACGAAGACGTCCTGGCCGAGACCGTCGTAGTCATAGTCGAGGCTACGGAGGGTCACCTGGTCCCGGCGCGCGTCGTAGAAGGCCACGTCGCCGTTGCCATTGGTGGCGCAACCCAGATTGTCGGACCACCAGTAGTTGAACGTGCCCGGATTCGTCAGGGTCGCGTTGTTGAAAACGCCGAGGTGCCCCGAGAAGAAGGTGACCGGTATGTCCACGTCCAGGTGGGCGTACACCATGCAATGGGGACTGCAATTGAGATCGAGGGTGGAGACCTGCAGGTTCGACCCCGAGGACCAGGAATTGGTCGGGCCGTAGTAGGCGACAATGTCCATGTTGGGATCCACATAGTCCCAGACGGAGAACGCGCAGAAGTGCTCGCCCCGCGTTCGCAGGCCCACGTAGCGGTCGGCAGGCAGGGCGTAGAAGGACGAGTTCCCGGTGGGTATATCCAGGCCCCAGGCGCCCACGCCGGCCCAGGTCGCCAGGTAGACCGTGCCGCCGCGGAAATCGCTGAAGGACGTGCCCGTGACACCGGGCCAGTGGGTCGTGATGGTGCCGTCGATGCCCGAATACACCCGGAAGCCGATCTGGCCCGTGGCCAACACTCGCATGGTCGTTATGGCGTACTGTCCACCCGCTTCGAGGTTGTGCCAGTAACTGTACTCGGCGTTGTCGTAGTCGATGATGCTCTCGGTCCACGCCCCGAGCCGCGTGTCGTAGCCGTAGAAGTGATGCCGGAAGGTGGCGCCCGACCGGTAGACCACGGCGAAGGTCGTGCGCACTTCCTGTTTGTAGTCATCGGACGAGCCGTACTGGAGCTGGGAGAAGCTGGCCGGAATCGCCACCCGGGTGAAGGCGTTGGTCACGGCGCTGTAGGCCACCATCTCCATGGCCGTCGACACGTTGTTGTATTCGGCGAAACCGTGGTTCAGGGCGCCCTGATACAGGGGACCGTTGAGCGGCCCGTTGTCCGTGAAGGCGAAGGCGTGGGCCGTGCCACTGTAGGCGTAGCAGGGCGCCGCCTCGCCGTAGGTACGCTCGAGGGTCAGACCGGCCCAGTCGTCGCCCACCCCGGAGTGGGACCGGACGAGATCGACGGGCGTGGCCACCGCCGTCTGTTGCCAGGCGTCCAGGTCGGCGTCGAAGACATAGAAGTACTCGTCGGTGGCCACGTAGGCCAGGCTCCGGCCGCAGCGGAAACTCCAATAGTTGGTCTCGTTGCGCAGCAGGGTCCCCTCGAGGAACAATTCGTGGGAGGTGGAGGTGAGAGCGTTGTAGGCCACGGCCACGGTGTCGGCCACCGCCAGCACGAGGTCGCCTTCGGCCACCACGTAGTGCCAGGTCTCGCGGGCGGGCCGGTCGTAACCGACCCAGGCGCCGCCGATGGTGTCGAAGAAGAGGATGCGGGCCGCTTCGTTGTCGGTGTAGACAGCGGTGGTGCCACCACAGTCGATGATCGTGCCGCCGAAGCCGACGACGTCGTCGGGATGGGATACCCAGTGGCCCGTCTGGCCGGAGGCACAGACGGCCGTCAAGAGAACGGACAGGAGTGAAAGGCGCTGAACGACACGGCGCATGACGGGCCCTCCGGGTTGCGATCGACACTTCGGACGTGAACGGGATCACGATTCCGCCGCCGAGCGGTCACGCGACCCTTCCTGGGGCATAGGACCGCCAGGGGCTGGTCCGTGACACAGAAAGTTCACTGCCCGATCGACTTGCCTCCCACACCCGTGCACACGGCACACCACGGAAAACGGGCACGCCCCCTCGGTCCGGGAGGCGCGCCCGCAACGTATCAGGTCATGCGGCCGGGGCTAGTGCCCGCCCACCGGCCCTCCCGAGCCCGACGGCACCCGGATGTCTTCGACCAGGTGCTGGATCGACTCCGGCGGCGGCGAGGTCATCTTCGAGACCACGTAGGCTACGGTGAAGTTGATCAGGGCCCCCACCGCGCCGAACGAACCCGGCGAGATGCCGAGCATCCAGTGCTCGGGAGTGTCCGGAGCCATGGCCGTGCTCTTGAAAAAGAGCCAGCCCTTGAACCAGAAGATGTAGACGAGGGTGCTCAGCAAGCCGGCCAGCATACCGGCGATGGCTCCCGCGTTGTTCATGCGCTTGTTGAAGATCCCCATCATCAGGGCCGGGAAGATGGACGACGCGGCCAGACCGAAGGCCAAGGCCACGGTCTGGGCGGCGAAGCCCGGTGGGTCGAGTCCCAGCAGTCCCGCCACCACGATGGCGCCCGCCATGGCGACGCGGCTGGCCATGAGCTCCGACTTCTCGCTGATGCCCGGCATGAGGATGCCCTTCAGCAGATCGTGGCTCACGGCCGAGGCGATGGCCAGCAGCAGGCCCGCGGCCGTGGACAGGGCCGCAGCGATACCACCGGCAGCCACCAGGGCGATGACCCAGTTGGGCAGCTTGGCGATCTCCGGATTGGCCAGCACCATGATATCGCGATCCACCTTGGTCATCTCGTTGCCGGCCCAGCCGAAGGTTGCGGCCTGGGCGTCGAGGCCCGAACCGTAGTACTGGATTCGACCGTCGGCGTTCTTGTCCTCGTAGGCCAACAAGCCGGTTTTCTCCCAGTTGGTGAACCATGCCGGGGCCTCGTCGTACTTGATGTTGCCGTCGACCGCGCCCACCGGACCGGTCTGGATGGTCTCCATGAGGTTCAGCCGCGCCATGGCGCCCACGCCCGGGGCCGTGGTGTAGAGGATGGCGATGAAGACCAGGGCCCAGCCCGCCGAGGAGCGCGCATCCCGCACCTTGGGCACGGTGAAGAAACGCGTGATCACGTGAGGCAGTCCCGCCGTGCCGATCATAAGCGACATGGTCAGCAGGAACATGTTCAGGGTCGAGCCCTTCTGTTCCGTGTAGGCGGCGAAGCCCAGGTCGACGCAGATCTGGTCGAGCTTGTCGAGCAACGCCACCCCGTCGGACATGTTGCCGCCCAGCCCCAGCTGCGGGATGGGGTTGCCGGTCAGCTGCAGGGAGATGAATACGGCGGGCACGGTGTAGGCGAAGATGAGTACGCAGTACTGGGCGATCTGGGTGTAGGTGATGCCCTTCATGCCGCCGAGCACGGCGTAGACGAACACGATGCCCATGCCCACGTACACGCCCGTGGCGAAAGGGACCTCCAGGAAACGCGAAAAGGCTACGCCCACGCCCTTCATCTGGCCGATCACGTAGGTCAGGGAGGCCACGATGAGGCAGAGGATGGCCACGGCCCGCGCGCTCTTGGAGTAGAAGCGGTCGCCGATGAACTCGGGGACCGTGAACTTGCCGTACTTCCTGAGGTACGGCGCCAGGAGCATGGCCAACAGCACGTAGCCGCCGGTCCAGCCCATGAGATACACCGAGGCGTCGAAGCCGTTGAAGGCGATGAGGCCGGCCATGGAGATGAAGGAGGCGGCGCTCATCCAGTCGGCGCCCGTGGCCATGCCGTTGAGCACCGGGTGCACGCCCTTGCCGGCCACGTAGAACTCGGCCGTACTACCGGCCCGCGCCCGGATGGCGATGAAGATGTACACGGCGAACGTCAGGCCCACCACGATGTAGGTCATTGTCTTGAGATCCATGTTCGAAGCTCCTTTGACTGGAACGTCCAGATCGGTTTCACGGCGGCCGGCGGCGAAGTGCCGCGGCCGGGGACGCTCCAGCGTCAGTCCTCGTGCACGCCGAATTTGCGGTCGAGAATGTTCATGCGGTGGGCATAGAAGAAGATCAGCGCCACGAACGTGAAGATCGATCCCTGCTGGGCGAACCAGAAGCCCAGCTTGTAGCCGCCCAGGCGAATGCCGTTGAGGGGCTCAGCGAGCAGGATCCCGAACCCGAACGACACCACGAACCAGATGGCGATGCACACGATCACCAGCTTGATGTTGGCCATCCAGTATTCCTTGGCTCGGTCCATTTCCGTCTCCTCTGTTGGGGGTTCGACGTCTCTCTTGGCTATCGGATACGTGATCCCGCTCCGGGGTCAGAGGCCGGCGGCGTCCTCGTCACCCAGGGGTTCGTTGGCGTATTGCCCCACGCGATGGGAGCGCAGGGCCGTGCGGATCTCGGCGATGATGGCCGGGTCATCGATGGTGGGCGGCGTGACGATCTGTTCCTCGACGGCCAGGCGCCGGATGGTCTTGCGCAGGATCTTGCCCGAACGGGTCTTGGGCAGGCGGCCCACGACGATGGCCTGGCGGAAGGCGGCCACGGCGCCGATCTCCCGGCGGATCAGCTGGACGAGTTCCGCCTCGAGCGCGCGCACGTCCGCTTCGACGCCGTCCTTCAGCACCACCAGACCCACCGGGACCTGGCCCTTGAGCTGGTCGTCGATGCCTACCACGGCGCATTCAGCCACGGCCGCGTGGCTGCCGATGAGTTCCTCCATCTCACCGGTCGACAGGCGATGGCCGGCCACGTTGATGACGTCGTCGGTGCGGCCCATGATGAAGACATAGCCGTCCTCGTCCAGATAGCCGCCGTCGGCCGTGTGGTAGTAGCCTTCGAAGGCGGACAGGTAGCTGTCCTTGAAGCCCTGGTCGTTCTCCCAGAGGGTGGGCAGGCAGCCGGGGGGCAGGGGCTGGCGGATGACGATGTTGCCGGTCTCGCCGGCGGGCGCGGGGGCGCCCTCGTCGTCGAGCACCTCCACCTTGAAACCGGGCACAGGGAAGGTGGCCGAACCGGTCTTCACCCGGTGGGGCTCGAGGCCCATGGGGTTGGCCACGATGGGCCAGCCGGTCTCGGTCTGCCACCAGTGGTCGACGATGGGGATGTCCAGCACCTGGCCCAGCCACTCGTAGGTGGGCGGGTCCAGGCGCTCGCCGGCCAGGAAGAGGGTGCGCAGGGTGGAGATGTCGTACTGGCGGCGCAGGTGGGCGTCCGGGTCCTCCTTCTTGATGGCCCGGAAAGCCGTGGGCGCCGTGAAGAAGGCGCTCACCCCGTAGTCCTGGATCACGCGCCAGAAGGCCCCCGCGTCGGGGGTGCGCACGGGCTTGCCCTCGTAGAGCACCGTGGAACAGCCGTGCATGAGCGGTCCGTAGACGATGTAGCTGTGGCCCACGACCCAGCCCACGTCCGAAGCCGCCCAGAAGACCTCGCCTGGGTTCACGTTGTAGACGGTCTTCATGCTGAACTTCAGGGCCACGGCGTGGCCACCGTTGTCCCGAACCACGCCCTTGGGTTTCCCGGTGGTGCCAGAGGTGTAGAGGATGTACAGGGGGTCGGTGGCGTCCACGGGGACGCAGTCCACGGGCTCGGTGCCGTGCATGAGTGCGTGCCAGTCGTGGTCGCGACCCGGGGACATGGCCGCCTCCGCCTGGGGTCGCGGGAAGACGATCACGTTCTCCACCTGGTGCTCGGCTTCGACGAGGGCGGCGTCCACCAGGGGCTTGTACTCGATGACCCGGTCGAACTCGATGCCGCAGCTGGCGGTGATCAGCACCTTGGGCCGGGCGTCGTCCACGCGCACGGCCAGCTCGTGGGGCGCGAAGCCACCGAAGACCACCGAGTGCACGGCTCCCAGCCGCGCACAGGCCAACATGGAGATGACCGCCTCGGGAACCATGGGCATGTAGACGATGACCCGGTCGCCCTTCTCCACACCCAGGTTCCGCAGGACGCCGGCGAAGCGTGCCACCTCGTCGCGCAGTTCGCGGAAGGTGTAACGACGTTTCAGGTGGGCCGACGCCGAGTCGTAGAAGAGGGCGATCTGGCTGCCGCGTCCATGATCGACATGGTGGTCCAGGGCCAGGTGGCAGGTGTTGAGCTTGCCGCCGGCGAACCAGCGGTGCAGGCCGTTCGCGTCCTCGGTGAGCACTTTCTCGGGAGGCGTGAACCAGGGGATGAGATCCATCTTCTGGCGCCAGAAGAAGCGGGGGTTTTCGACCGAGAGCTGGTGGACGTCCTGGTAACGCATGGGTCTTCCTCGGCGGAAGTGGATGCGGCGGGACCGACGTACGGAAATCCGCAGACTAAACTGGTCGGATATTATCTGTTCTGATAGAAATGATCAATAGTTTTAATTGCGGGGTTGCAAAGAGACTTAACTGGGTATGTCTGTTCGCGTTACGCGATATTCAGACAAATAGATCCGTGGGGTCCGGACAGCGATTGAACCAGATATCCCGGTCTGCCTCGGTAGCGGTTCCCGGAAAATCCCCTCGGAAATCGCCCATGCGGAGGATCTTCTGCAAGTGCAGGTGGGGCGGCCAACCGCCGTTCTCGTGACGATCGCCGACCCAGGCGAAGACCTTGCCAGCGGCCACGGTGCTGCCCACTTCGAGACCGTCCAGGGAGCGGCGGGCCAGGTGGCCGTAGAGGACGTGGAAGCCGCCGTGGTCGAGGATGATGGTGGCGCCGTAATCCCCGAAGGCGGCGTTGTCGGCGAAACTGTGGACCGTGGCGGCCAGGGGGGCGGCCAGGGGCGTGCCCGGGTCGGTCCAGACGTCGATGCCCAGGTGGATGATCCGGGGTTCGGTCCCCGTGAAGAGATCACTACCGGTGTAGAGTTCACGGCGTTCGCCGTAGCCGCCCCAGGCGGCGGGGGCGTCGGCGCGGGCAGCGTTCACGTGGGCGGCTAGGCGGACGTGGTCGCGGGGGTCGAGGGCCGGGTCCGACAGATCGACCGGGCGGGCGTCGCTGACGAAAAAAGGGAAGATGGGATGGATCATGCGATGGGCTCTCCCCGGAGCGGTTCCGTCCCATCGTCGTCGTCCTCGTCCCGCTGCAGAAACGCCAGACCGGCGCTGATCAGCGGTCCGAGATAAAGAATGGCGGCCAGGCCGCGGGCATTGGCCAGAGGCTCGACCGCGACCCGCTTGAGGTCCAGGAGGACGAAACTCCCGTCGTGGATCCCTAACCCGAGGCCCAAACCCACCAGTGCACCCGAGATCAGTCCGACCGGGGTCGGTCGCCAGCGCCGCGGGGTGATCGCCTCGCTCATGATTCGTCTCCCTCGTCCAGCGCGAAAAGATCCTCCACGCTCACTCCGAAGATCGCCGCCAGTTGCAGGGCAAGGCCCACCGAGGGGGCGTAGCGGCCCTTCTCGATGGCATGAATGGTCTGGCGGGTGGCCCCTATGCGGTCGGCCAGGTCCTGCTGGGTCATCTCGGCCAGCAGGCGGTGGCGGCGCAGGTTGCAGCTGATGTCGTAGCGGGGTTTCATGGGGAGAACGTATAGTTTATTTTACATTACGTCAAGGTTATTTTACATCAGTCACCGGCTATGTTGCTCAGGCTGGCAGTGACAACCAAACCGACGGCCAAGTAGACCAGAGCGAGTCCGAATCCCGTGTACATCAAGATCGACGTACCCCTCCCCGCCTTCAGGACCTCGATATTCTCGATCTCCCGCCGCTCGACGGCCCACTGCTCGTAGCCGTAGTTCCCCGGTTTGCCCACGACGATCCTGTCCTGCGAGACCTCCTCCACCTCGCCCTTCACGACCTCGCCCGACAGCAGGTGGACCTTCACGTCCGAGCCCTTCGTTACCGTGATCCGCGCCGCCGGGTCACCATCGGTCGCATCGGACCGCGGCAAAGCGGCGGCGCGGTAGCCCGAACATCCAGCGAGGAAAGCCATCAGGGTGACGGTCCACAGGAAACGCCCGAAGCTACTCATGCAGATCCACGTCCCCCACCCGCTGCGGCCAGGGACTGTCCATGTGGTAGGAGTAGTCGATGCCGCCGATGTCGTCGGGGCGACCGTCAGCCCGGTAACTGATATTCAGGTCGCCCACCCGGTGGATGCGGCCGCTGGCCCAATGGGAGAAATTCACGTCTCCCACCCGGTGGACCTGGCCGCTGGCCCAGGTGCTCACCCGCAGGTCCGAGAAGAAGTCGGGATCCACGTCATCGGTCTCGATGGCCAGGACTAAAGAGAGCTGGTCCACCAGGAACTCGTAGGCCGCGTCGTGCTCGGCGTTGGCGCCGTAGGCGTAGGCGCCGTAGATGTCCAGGTAGTGGAGCAACTCGGCCGCGTTGCTGGGCAGGTCGTCGGCGCCGTGGCCGGTGAGGGCCATCTCCTGGGCCATGAGTTCCCGGGCCCGCTCGAGCCAGCGCATGGACCGGACCAGGTGGCCGTCGTCGTAGAGTTCGGCGGCCTGGTCCAAGGCGCGTTCGACCGGGTTGTCGGACATGAAGCCGGCCGTGGTGGGGACGGTGATGGTCAGTAGGATCGCGGCTATGAGGACCGGAAGCGCGCGGCGGCGAGTCATGACGTTCTCCCTTCGTCGTTGAGCATGGACCCTACCATGCAGCGAGCGTGCCGGGCATGGGGGACCGCCAGCCGGCCGGTGGTTTCGACACAACCTATTATCTCCTCGAATGTTACAAAGCTGACCCGCACATCGGACGCACCGAGGCCGGGCACTGGGCCCGGCCTCGGCGGAGGACAATCCGTGTCCGGTGGAGCTATTTCATGATGATGACGTCGATGCGCCGGTTCTTGGCGCGACCCTCGCTGGTCTTGTTGGTCGATACCGGCCGGTCGGCGCCATAACCGATGGACGTGATCCGGTCCCGCGGAATGAGCAGCGACTCGCGCAGGTACTGGGTGACCTGGAAGGCACGCTTTTCCGACAAGGTAACGTTGGAACCCGGGTCACCCACCGAATCCGTGTGGCCCTCGATGGTCAGGTGGGCCTCGGGATACATCTCGATGACCTTCTGCACCTTGGCCAGCAGCGCCATGTGCTCGTCCTGGAGGCTGCTGCTGCCCGGCGCGAAGCTCAGGCCGTGCAGGCGCAGGACCACGTCGTTGGCCGCGTTGAACAGGACCGTGCCGTCGGAGGGGGTCAGCAGCGACTTGGCCGAACGGAATTTCTCTTCCTTCTCGCGGCGGACCGCCAGCTCGCGTTCCGCTTCCTGCTGACGCGCAGCCATGGCGGCCATGTCCTCCTGACCGGACTGGAGCTGCACGGCCAGAGACTTCTGCTTCAGCTTCAGTTCGGCGATGCGGCGGTCGAGTTGCTCGGCCAGCTGGCGCGGGTCGTCCGCCGGCGCGGTCTCACCGATCTGGGCCAGGGAGTTGGTCACGGAGCTGGTCATGCCGGCCAGCTGGGCGCTCAGGTGCTCGTTCTGCTGCTGGAGCTCCTCGATCTCCTTTATGAGTTCATTGGTGGCGCCCTGGGGGCCACCGTCGAACCCCAGTTGGGTCAGTTCGAAACTCTCGCCCACCCGGTTCATGTGGATCTCGTAGCCCAACATGAGCTTTTCCCAGGCCTGGTCGTTGCGCTCGATGGAGCGCACCGAGAGCCCGATGTTGGAGGCGTGGCGCGCCTCGTACTCGGCCTTGAGGGCCAGGTCGACGGCCTCGTCCCGGTTGTACCGGTCGCTGGTCAGGATAGCGTTGGACTTGCTGCGGGCCGAGCGAGCCTTGTCCAGGGTGGACGGGGCGTACTTCTCCGCCTCGTCGGCCTCGGCCCTGGCGATGAGCTTGTCGGCCTTGTCCAGGATCGTCACCCGAATGGCCTCCATCTCGGCCACGTCGTACAGGGGAGCCGCCTTGGCGGCCTCCTTGAGGGCGTCCTTGACCTTGCCCTCCTCCACCTTGCGGGCGGCCTTGACGAAGACCTTCTCCGCCTCGGCGTAGAGTTCGGGCACCAGGGCCGGCGCCCCGGCGTAGCGCGCCTTGTTCCGTGGTTCCAGGTACTCCTGCAGCGACAGCTGGCCCACCTCGGCAGCCTTGGCGGCGTTGGCCGTGTATTCGGCGGCCCGTGCCACGTGCTTGTCGAGGTCCTTCTGCTTCTTGCGCTGCTTCACGGCCTTCTGGGCCTCGATGTAGGACTTGACGGCCTTCTCCCACATCTTGGGCGCGAAGACATCGGCGCCGGCGTCGCGGGCGGCATCCATGTCCGCGACCAGGCGGTCGTAGCCGGAGGTGTCGGCGGCGGTGGCCGCCGCGGCGCACAGAGCGACGGTGAGCAGGGTGGCAAGAACGATACGCAGTCTTTCCATGGTCGACTCCCGGACGTGGGCGGTACGCCGCCCTGAGCGGTGGCCGTGACGGGGCACGGAATGGTCCAGGTGTTTTGTCGGCAGGGAATCAGGTGATTTGATGGATTTCGGAATCCGGTTGCTCCGTCGCCACCCCGAGGCGACCCAGCAGGGCCAGGATCTCGTCCCTGTCCTCGGTCTCCATGTGGATTTCGCCGGAATACCCGTCGGAGATGTGCAGCTTCCAGAACCGCAGCAGCGCGTTGCTCTCGTTCAGATGCTTGTAATACTTGATGTTATGCTTGCCCGGTGCGACGTGGCTCAGATCGTCCCAGCGGCAGACCGTCACGAACTCCCTCTTCTTCCTCTTCGACGGCGGCAGCTTCTCGAGGGAGTCCGCCGTCGCCCGGTAGCCGATCCTGTTCAGCACACTGGGCGCCGTCGTGCCGAGGGCGGTGACACCCGCGGCCAGCAGGGCGGTCACGGCCTCCGGCGTATGGACGGCGAACCAGACCACAGCCATGGAGCCCAGGGAGATCAGCGCCAACCAGAGCAAGACGACCGGCCGCACCTGGCGGGCCGACCACTCGAGCAGGATCTCCGGCCCGTCCGTCACGGCTTCTCGCGTCTCGTCACCCACGGCAGCATCCTCCCGGCGTTGACGGCAAGTCTACACCGGCGGACGATGAAAATTCACGGACAGAAATCTCGTACGAGGATGAGATCGCGCTCGGAGCGGCAGATGCCGTGGTGCAGGAACTCGCTGCCGTCGGGTGAGACGGACAGTTCGCGGCCCCATCCGCGCGGCAGGCGGGCCAGGGTGTCGGCCCGCGCCGTGACAGGATCGTGGCGCACGAGCAGGACCCCGTCGCCATCGATGCAGGTGACGTGGAGACGGTCGCCCAGGGGATCCGCACTGATCCAATCCCCCAGGTCCTCGCCGGCGAAAGCCACGGTGTCCGAACCTTCGTCGGGACCGCGGCGCCGG
Source organism: bacterium (assembly GCA_024231905.1). Taxonomy (GTDB): domain Bacteria; phylum Krumholzibacteriota; class Krumholzibacteriia; order LZORAL124-64-63; family LZORAL124-64-63; genus JAAEQC01. The sequence goes on from JAAEQC010000207.1 coordinate 17,429, forward strand.
ATGTCCTTGCCGTTCCACAGCCGGTAGAGAACCGCGCCATCTGCTTCCTCGCCTACGAAACCGTGGGCCTCCTGTACGACGAGATCGGGCTCTCCGCCGTCCAGAGGCAGGCGCCACAGGCCACTGTCCGCGCCCTCGCCGCGCACCACGTACACGGCGTCGCCAGTGCGGGACCAGCCTTGGAACTGTCCGCCGCGGGTTTCGACTACCCGGTGGGAACCGTCGCCGCTCTCGACCACGGCCGCTCCCAGGCCCCGCGCGGTGCTGATGACGCACGCGAGACGCCGACCGTCAGGCGCCCAGCGTACCTGCTCGAGGCCCCTACCGGAAAAGCGGGTGAGTTGGCGGACCTGGCCGCCGTCCTGGTTGCAGAGCCAGATCTGCCGCGTGCCGCCGCGTTCAGAGGCGAAGGCGATCCGGCTGCCGTCGGGGGAAAAACTCGCGCTGTAGTCCAGGCGCGTGGACACGAGAGCGGCGCGAGCACGGGGTTCGGCGCGGGGTGGGTTGGCCGCCGGGACCAGGCCCATACCGGCGATGTCCACGTCCACGACCGATTCCTCGTAGACCAGACTGCCGGCCGCCAGGGCGGGCGCCCACGGTTCGCCGCTGCGAACGGGCAAGACTGAATGCGAGCCGTCAGCCACGTCCAACAAGTGGAGTTCGAGGCCCGTGGCACCGCCACGCGAGACCACCAGGCCACGGCCGTCGGCGGTCCAATCCAGGCCGGATACGTAGCGCGCCTCGGTCGTGAGCCGACGGACATGGCCCTCCTCCACGAGGCACACGTGTCCGCCGTTCCTGCCGCCCATGCGGACGCAGGCCAGGCGGCCGTCGAAAGCGTAGCGGGGCAGGTGATCGCCGACCGCCGGCCCGGGTGAGGTCAGGGGCCGGCGCGAACCGTCGGCCAGGGCGACTTCCACCAACCGCACCGGAGCCCCGTGCTCCGGCGCCGTGGCCACCACGAGATGCTCGCCGTCCGGGGCCCAGTCCAGTCCCCAGACCCACTGGGGGAACTCGGCCAGGACGCGGCTTTCCTCCGCGTCCAGGTCCTGCACCACCAACTGCAAATCCTCATCCAGACGCATGTAGGCCAGGGTGGCGCCGTCGGGCGAGAAGACGGGCTTCATCTCGCGCCGGTCGCTATTCACGAAGGGGCGCGACGGACCGCCGTCGGTCGGTTTCAGGTGGATATCCTCGTCGGTCCGGCCCTCGTCCCGACGACAGAAGGCCACCAGGGAGCCGTCCGGGGACAGGGCCGGCGCGGTCTCCAGGCCGGGCGTGGAGGTTAGCGGCCGTCCCGCCAGGAACTCGGGCGCCGAAGCCGCCGGCGCCGGCGCCGGCCGGAAGCGCACGATCCCCACGGCGACCAGGATCAGACCCAGGCAGGCGACGGTCATGATCGCCGCGCGCCGGAAATCCCGCCGCGGACCCCGCTCGGGCAAGGGCGCCACTGCGGCCAGCAGCCGGTAGCCCCGCTTGTAGATGGTCTCGATGTAGCGGGGGGAGCGGGCGTCGTCGCCCAGGAAGCGGCGCAGCTCCGAAACCGTGCGGGACAGGGCGCCCTCGTTGACCACCGCGTCGTGCCAGACCGTGGCCAGCAGGTCCTGGTGGGTGACCAGTTCGCCCGGTCGGGCGGCCAGGCAGGCCAGCATGTGCATGGCCCGCGGCTCCACGCGGACCTCGCCGCCGGGACCCGTAAGACGGCCCTGATCCGGGTATACGTCCCAGTCGCCGACTCGGCAGGGCGCCAAGTCGTTCACGCGGTCGGGCAGTTCGCTTCGATGGGCAGCCATGGTCCTCTTGAAGTTCGGGCGAGCCCCCCGCACTGGCAAGGACGAGCCCGCTGCCGGGGCGTGGCGGGTCGCCGGGATAATCCGAATCCCTCAGCGGAGAACGGTCAACCCGTTGCCTTTGTTGCATTCCCAGCTTCCGGGAGATTCCGAAGAAAAGCCGGACAATCACGGCGCAACCCGCTCCGTAGCTTCGGGAAACCGCGCGGCGCAGGCCGTACGCAGTCTACCCGTTCCCGGAGTCGGAACCATGCGCTATTTCATGACGTCAGCCTTTCTGCTCGTTCTCCTGGTGTCCCAGGCCGCCACGGCCGAATTGATTCTCGGCTCCCGCCACCAGGTGGCCACGGACGGGTACCACCCCCGCTGGTCGCCCGATGCCTCCCAGATCGCCCATGTGGCCGGCGACTGGCCGGACATCGACATCTACCTGGTCCCGGCCGCGGGTGGGGAGCGTTCCCGCGTACCCATGAACATGGGCGGCGACCTGAGCCTGACCTGGCGTCCGGACGGAGAGTACCTGACGTTCGACGCCTACAACCCCGGCAACGGGCGCCTGGACATCTACACCGTGAGGCTTGTCAACGGGGCGGTCACCCGGCAGACCCATATGGGGGCTTTCGGCCCCTCTTGGAGCTCCGATGGCTCCCGCCTGGCCTTCGGTTCGAACAGCGACATCTACTCCATAGACGCCTCCGGGGCGGACCTGCGGCGCCACACCATCACACCGGGCCTGGAGTATTACCCGTGCTGGTCCCCCGACGGCACGCGCCTGGCCTACGCCGCCGAACGCAGCAGCAACACCGACATCTACATCGTCGACCTCGCCACCGATATCGAGACCCGCTTCACCACCGACCCTGCCCAGGACGCACGAGTCGTGTGGTCACCGGACGGCCAGTGGCTGGCCTGGGACTCCCAACGGACCGGCGTCCGCCAGGTCTACGCCCGTCCCGTGGCCGGCGGCGAGGACGTCTGCCTCACCTGCGATCACCCCGAAGGCAGCATGGCCGACTGGGCACCCGACGGCTCGGCCGTGGCCTACGTGGCCGAGGGCGGCATCTGGGTTCTCGAACTGGAAGGCATCGTGGCGAACAAACCGGCCTCGCTCGGCTCGTTGAAAGCCATGTTCCGCGACTAGACCGGACACGTTGGCGGCCGCGGGCCGCAGGAAGGGAAACGACATGATACGCAACGGCACCATCTTCGCTGCGGCCCGCGCCGCCCTCCTGACCTTGGCGCTCGTGTTCCTGATTCCGGCCGGCCAGGCCCAGGCCGCCCCGGTGAAGGCGCAGGCGTGCACCATCCACCAACCCGACGGCTCGGCCCACGAGGTGCTGATCTGGGGCGACGAGTTCCACCGGGTGCTGGAGACCCCGGAAGGCTTCACGGTGGTCCACGACCCGGCCTCGGGCCGGTACTGCTACGCCACCCTCGACGCGACCGGACGCAACCTCGTCTCGACGGGCGTGGCTCTGGGTGAGACCGTTCCGGCGACCGTTGCCGCAACGCCGCACTTGCGGGCTCACGAGGACGTCGTCCGCGAGAATGTCCGCTTGGCGAGAACAACCATCCTGTCCTCCACCGACAAAGTCGACGGCTGGCCCTACCCGCCCTGCCACGGCCCGATGGAGAATATCTGTCTTCTGGTGGACTTCCCCAATCGCTTCGCCAACATCCCGGCCGCCGAGATGGACGCCTTCCTCAACACCCCGGGTTACACCGGCTACGGCAACAACGGTTCGGTGCACGACTACTGGTTCGAAGTCACCAACGGTCTGATGGACCTGACCTTCGAAGTTCCCGACGCCTACTACCGCGCCGTGTACCACAAGGCCGTCTACGATAATCCTGCGGTCCCCTTCCGTACCCGGGCCCGCCAGCTCGTCACCGAGGCCCTCGACGACCTGGATGCCCAGGGCTTCGACTTCAGCAGCATCGATTGCAACGGGGACGGCCTCATCGACGGCGTCACCCTGCTCTACGCCGGTCCGGCGACCGACGGCGGTCTGTGGCCCCACGCGGCCATGATCGACCTGACCTACGACGGGGTCACAACCCTGAACTACGCCATCTGCGATATCGGCACGACTCCCACCCTGTCGACCCTGGTTCACGAAATGGGTCACGCCATCGGCGGCTTCCCCGACCTCTACGACTACCAGGGCGATTCGGAGGGCGCCGGACACTACTGCTTGATGGCCGACACCATCACGTATCCGACCGATCCCGTGGACATCAGCGCTCTCTGCCGCCGCTTCGCCGGCTGGTGCGACCTGGTCGAACTCACTCCCGACCTGCTGGGCCAGACCATGGTGGCCGACGCGGACGCCAACACGGTCTTCTACTACGCGCACCCCACGCTCACCAACGAGTACTACCTCATCGAGAACCGCCACCAGAGCGGTCGGGACAGCCACGTCCCCGACAACGGCCTGGCCATCTGGCACGTGGACCAGGCCGGCTGCAACGACTACCAACAGCAGACCACCGCCTTCCACTACCTGACGACCCTGCTCCAGGCCGACGGCCGCCGCGATCTCGAGGACGACCTCAACAGCGGCGACGACACCGACCTCTGGGGCGCCCCCGACCGCACCGAATGCACCCCCGTCACTGCACCCGCCACCACCTGGTGGGACGGCACAACGTCGGGACTGTACATCACCAATATCAGCGCTCCGGGACCGGTCATGACCTTCGTCTTCGGCCCCGCACCTTCAGGTGTCGAGGTGGCGGCCACCCCCCCACGGCCGCTGAGCGCTGCGCCCAATCCGTTCAATCCCGTCACCGAGATCGCCTGGGACCTGGCGGCTGCCGGCCCGGTCGAGCTGGCCGTCTTCGATCTCCAGGGCAGGCTGGTGAAGACGCTGGCCGCCGGCCGGCGGCCGTCGGGACCGGGCCGCATCACCTGGAACGGATGCGACGCCGCGGGCCGGGCCGTGGCCTCGGGCATGTACGTGGTGGAAATGGCGGCGGATGGGCGGCGCGAGTCGTTGAAGATCATGCTGGCGCGGTGAGAGAGGGAGCGGAGTCGAAGAAGTGAGTATCGTCGCCCGGTTCGTGGGCGGCTACCGGTTCGTCCCCGAGTGCCCCCTAGTACTCGTCACCCCGGACGATGCCACCGTAGCCGCCCGCCTGCCGGGCGGCGGACCGCTATCGCCGATCGCAGCTAGATCGTTTTCGATTCCTGCCGTTTACTGGCAAACGCTTCCAAGTACCGCGACTTCATCTGCTCCGACGCCATGGCCCGCTTCACCGGCGGCAGTTTCAGCACCGCTCCCAGCAACGCCGCCAGGGCCCGGTGGTGCCACAGCACCCGGTTGTCGAAGATGAGGTCCTGGAGCTTGCCGCGCTCCACGGCCATGAGCACGTAGCGGTGGGCGTTGTTCACGGGCGTGATGACCCGGGCGGCCCGCGGCGCCAGGGTGAGGCTCTCCTTGGTGCAGGCCCGCACGCACACGCCGCAGCCCAGGCAGGAGCCGGGGTCCAGCCGCGCCGTCCGACGCTTGGGTTTCGCCGGGTTGTTGGCCGAGACGAGGGTCATGGCCTCCACCGGACAGGCGTCCACGCACTTGCCGCAGCCTTTGCAGCTCTCCAGGTCCACCACCGGTTCGAAATTCGTGGTGTGGATCGGGTGCAGGTGGGTGAAGCGCTTCTGGGCTTCCAGGGCCTCGCAGCAGCAACCGCAGCAGTTGCAGATGAAGCTCACCCGCTTCTGCACGTTCTCCCCGAACTGCACCAGCCCGCGCTCGTAGGCCTCGTCCAGCAGATCGCGGCACTCGGTCTTGTCGACCGTGCGCGCGTGGCCGTGCTTGGTGAGCGACTCGGCCGACCCGTTGAAGGTCATGCAGATGTCCATGGGCGCGTCACAAGCCCCGCCGAGGTGGTTCTTCTTGTGCCGGCAGTAGCACATGCCCACGCCGATGTGGCTGGCGGTCTCGATGACCTCGCTGGCGCGCTCGTAGTCCAGGACGTGGGCCGCGTTCTCGCTGGTCAGCACCGGCTCCTGGATGAAGACCCGTCCCATCTGGGTCTCACCCCTGGTGAAGAGATCCTTCACGAAGTCCTCTTCCACGTTCAGGTACTCGTGGAAGAGTTCCGAAAGGACCTTCTGGTCCAGATCGTCGCGCACCCGCATGAGGGAGAACTCGAAGAATCCGGCCATGGGCGGGGGCAGGACGTACACCGAACGACCATGGCGCTCGATGTCCACCAGCAGGGCGCGACCCGCCAGTTCCTCACAGATATTGCGGGCCTCGGCCTCGGGGATCTGCCAGATACGGGCGGCCTTGCGGGCGGTGAAGGGCTTGATGGGCATGAGCGAGAGCAGTCCCGCCTCGCGTTCGTTCATGAGCATGCCCAGGATGCGGTCAAGCAGGGGTGACGGCGGGGCGCCCTGGGGCGCCCGGTTCAGGCGGTCTACGAGCTGGACGTATCCCGCTTTGACGGTGCGGTGGGCCATGGCGGTCTCCCGGTAACGAGTGGTCTGCTGAGAGAATACAACGCGACCGGCAGCCGAGCAACCGAGGCGGAGGTTGGAGATGCCCCCTTCACCTGTTATCTTTCTAGCGTTCGCTCCAACACCCAGTTGCCCGGCGGCTACGGCCGCCCCTCCGGTGCTCGCGAACCGACCGCGCGACCGGCAGCACCGGACCCACCCCCACGGGAGGGCGGCATGAGCGGCAGGCCCACCTACGAGGAACTCCTCCAGGACTTCGACTGGTCGATGTCGGCGCACGAGCTCGGCTACCGCGAGGGCGAGCCCCTGAACATCGGCTGGTACTGCTCCGACCGCATCTGCGAGCTGGGCAAGGCGGACAAGCCGGCGCTCCTCTGGGAGGACATCCAGGGCCGCGAGCGCACCTACACCTTCGACGACCTGCGCGTCCTGTCGAACACCTTCGCCAAGCACTTCCAGGATCTGGGTCTCGAGCCGGGCGACCGCATCTGCCTGCTCATGGACCGGGTCCCCGAGTTCTACATGGCCTTCCTGGGCGCCCTGAAGCTGGGCGCCATCGTGCAGCCCCTTTTCTCGGCCTACGGCGACGAGTCCCTCCGCAACCGGTTCAACCACGCGGGGACCGCGGCCATCGTCACCCAGCGCAAGTTCATCCGGAAGGTCCACCGGGTCATCGAGGACCTGCCCGACCTGCGCCACGTCATGGTGGTGGACGCCTACCCGGGCTGGCACGCCCGCGGCCGCATCTCCCCCCTGGCCCTGGACGACCTGCCCCGGGTCGAGGAATTCGACGTGTTCCCATCCACGCCCGAGACCCCTTCGGTGCTCCACTACACGAGCGGCACCTCGGGCAATCCCGAGGGCGCCCAGCACGTGCACGGCTCGCTCATCAGCCAGTACATCACCGCCAAGTGGGTGCTCGACCTGCACCAGGACGACATCTACTGGTGCAACGCCGATCCCGGCTGCGTCACGGGGGCCAGCTACGGCATCATCGGACCTTGGGCCAACGGCATCACCCAGGTCGCCCTGGACGCGAGTTTCGACGCGCCGAGCTGGTACCGCTTCATCCAGAAGTACAAGGTGACCGTGTGGTACACGGTGCCCACGGTGCTGCGCCTGCTCAAACGGGATGGGGCGGGCTTGACCCGGCGCTTCGACCTCTCCTCCCTGCGCCACGTTTGCAGCGTGGGCGAACCCCTCAGTCCGGACGCCGTGGCCTGGGCCCAGTCCACCTATGGCCGCCCGGTCCACGACACCTACTGGCAGACCGAGACCGGCTGCATGGTCATCACCAACTTCCCCGGCATGAAGATCAAGCCCGGCAGCATGGGCCGTCCCTTCCCGGGCATCACCGCCGCGGTGGTCGATCCGGAGACCGGCGAGGAAGTGCCCCGGGGCGAGGTGGGCGTTATCGCACTCCGGCCCGGCTGGCCGAGCCAGATCCGCACTTACTGGAACAACGAAGCGGGATTCCAGGCCAAACACCTGAACGGCTGGTACATCTGCATCGACCGGGCACGCATCGACGAGGACGGCTACTTCTGGTACCTGGGCCGGGACGACGACGTCATCAACACGGGCGGCCACCTGGTGGGGCCCTTCGAGGTGGAGTCGGCGCTACTCGAGCATCCGGCGGTAGCCGAGTCCGCCGCCGTGGCCACCCCCTGCCCCATGAACATGGAAGTGGTGAAGGCCTTCGTGGCGCTGAATCCCGGCTTCGATCCCACCAAGGAACTCGAGCTGGACATCATGATCTACCTGCGCAAGAAGCTCTCGCCCCTGGCCATGCCCCAGGTCATCGAGTTCATCGCCGAGCTGCCCAAGGACAGTTCGGGGCGAATCATGCGGCGGACGCTGAGGGAGCGGGAGTTCGGCGACCTGGGGGATGAACCCACCGATCTCGGCAAGTAAGCGGGACCGGCGGCGGCAGCCGTTGGCGCCCGGCACACGACGAAGCGCCCCGGCCTTGGCAGCCGAGGCGCTTTTCTTTTAAACCGCGAGCGTCCGCTACTGCGGGAAGATCACCTCGTCGATGACCCACTCGAGGCGGTGCACGTCGCCCCGGTAGTCGTACACGTTGAGGATCAGCGTGCTCGGACCGTAAGCCTGGCGAACCAGGTCGGCCAGGGGACGCAGATCGAACAGGTACTCGCCGCTGAAGGCGGCGTCACATTCCTCGGCCGTCTCGTGGACGAGCACGATATTCACCTGGGGCGGCATGGACTCCATGATCCCGCCACTCATCCACAGGGAGAAATCGTGCTCCGGCTGGCAGCCCGAGAAGCTCACGCCGAAGCCCAGATAGTTCTCGACGAGCGCGATCTCGTACATGTGCCAGGGCTCCCGATGCAGGGAGTCCACCGGCGCGTCGGTGAACCGGATGGGCGGCACCGGCGGCGGCAGGTCCGTGTAGGCACCGAAGTCGGCGTCGTGGAAGCCGCGCGGATTGCCGTCGGGACCGGGCACGATAAGCACGTGGCGCGGGTTGGGAGTGGAGTAGGCGATGGGCGCGAACCGGTCCTCCCCCGTCTTGGCCACGGTGTCGATCATGGGGTCGAAAAACAGCTCGTACAGGCCCGTGGTGTGGAGCGGATAGAAGTAGTTTCCGCTGCGGTCCGTATGCAGAGTGGTCACGGTGTTGTCCGGGGCCGTGACGCGGATGAAGCCCGGCATGGGCCATTCCCCGTCGTCTCGCACGCCGTCGCGATCCTCGTCCCAGAAGCAGACGCCGGAGATGGCGGCTTCGGCCGGGGGCTCGCTGCTGTTCACGCGCATGGCGAAGGAGAAGGAGCCCTGGTCCTCGGTGCGGAAGCGCCAGAGGCGGCCGCCGGTGGTTTCGCCGGGGTCGAGAACGCGGTCTTCGCCCAGCTCACCGTCGTAGATGTAGCCGGCGATGCCCGGAGCCGGAGCCACGAGTTCGGCGGCGGCCATGATGGGCACGTCGCCGTTGACGGGCCAGGTGGTGGTGGGCTCGAAGTCCATGACCCAGACGGTCAAGGGGCCGTGGAGCACCGCGCCACCGGCGTTGCGGACGGCCACGGTCAAGTCCACGTGCTCGCCGTCGTCGTCGAGGACGAGGTCGGTCCCCACGAGTTCGACGCGGCAGTAGCCGCCGTCGGGCAGGGGACACTGGAGGGATTTCAGGACGTAAGTGCCGGCACCGGGGTCGATGGTGCCGGATCCATCCCCGCCGGCCGCCGCGGGTTCCGACGAATCGGAGCACCCGGCGATGGCCAACAGGACGAGGCATAAGAGCGCCAGGGGCGCAAAACGAGGCGACACGGCAATCTCCCTTCCGTGCGGTTGCTGCCCGGCTGATGATCCCTCAAATGATACTAAACTTCGCAAGGCCGGGGCAAGCGGGCCGACGGGGACGTGGGCCGGGGTCCCTGAGCCCCTTGGGGTTGGCCCAGCGACCGCGCACCACGAAAAGGCCCCCGGGGACCTTCCCCCGGGGGCTCGCGCACTCTCGGCAGTTCTTTCGGATCAGGTGCCGGGATCCTGGATGGCGATCTTCTCGCAGCCGGCCTTCTTCAGACCTTCCAGGACCGTGACGAAGTCCCCGTAGGACGTGTCCTTTTCCGTGTGCAGGGCGACGACCAGGTTCGGCTCCTTCTCCATGGCCTTGGCCACAGCCCACCCCACGTTGGTACACTTGGTCTGTTTGCCGTTCACCTTAGCGATCCCGTCGCAGTTGATGAACACCGGCAGGACCTGGCCCTCGGGCAACTCGGCCAGCTTCTTCTGCATACCCTTGGCCGGCAGGGCCATCTTCATCTTCTTGCCCTCATGACCTCGGTAGACCACGTGGTTCAGATCGTTCTTCTGCAGGACCTTCTGCACCAGGTGCAACTGCCCCATGCTGGTCTTGCCCGAGGTGTCGATGACGATGGTCGGCTTCTTCTTGGACTTGGACGCGACCTTCTCCATGTAGTAGGCGAACTTCTTGGCCGGCATCTCCTCGCCGTCCGCGAAGATGGCGTCGCCCTTGAGCTGGACCACGTGGGCGCCCTTGGGCGGCGGCGGCGCGTCACCCTTGGCGTGCTTCTTGATCAGCTTCTCTTTCTTGGCCTGGTCCGCCTTCGCCGGCTCATCCTTCTTCTTCTTGTCGTCGTCGGTCGCAGCAGACGGGAGCGCGGTCGCACCCATGGTCTCGGGCGCGGCCGCCGGCGCCGGCGCTTCACCCTTCTCCGGCGACGCGGGCGGCGCCGGCTCGGCCAGCACCATCGACAGGGGGATGGCCGCGGCGAGCAGCACACCCAGCACCAACGCGATTCGTTTCTTGGAGACAGTCTTCATGGTTCCCTCCCTGATCTGGTGGGAAACCCGGCTCAACAGCTCGGACTCCCCCCGGTACAGCGTGGACGCCGACTCGGTCGCCAGGGTGGGAACCAGCGCAGTCTCGGCAAGGTCTGCGAGAAAACTGGAATAGGCCAGGCGCGCGCTCACGGACGGCGCCACCGCAGCGTCGTCACAGGCCATTTCGCGCCACACCCGCAGGCGCCGCACCAGGAGCACGGCCAGCGGATGGAAGAACCACAACGCCTGTCCGACGATCTCGGCCACGCAGGCCAGTCCGTCGCGCCGGGCAATGTGGGCCGCCTCGTGGCGGAGGACGGCGTTCCGGTTGCCCGCGGTCCACTCGCCCCAGGCGCGGGGCACGTAGATGCGCCGCGGCCAGGGTCCGAGGGTCATGGGCATGGGCACGCGCTCGGCGTACCAGACACTCAAGCCCCGCTCGGTGATGGAGGCGGGGACGTATTCGTCGGGCACGGGGCAAGCGCCTCGCACGGCGAAGGTCAGCTGCAAGGTTTGCAGTCCCACCCAACCCAGCCGTGCGAGGGCAATGCTCGCCCATGCAATCATGAGGGAGGCGACCACGGTCAGGCCACCGGTGGCTGCGGCGGGTGTGGCCGTGGCGGTGTCGGCGAAGGGGAAGAGCAGGGTCTGGACGGCCGGCGCCTCCTCGGCCACGCGCTCACCCAGGTGAAGCGGTACGAAGGGTGGGATGACGAGCTTCACGATGCCGACGGTGGCCACGGCCGCGCGCACCCGGGCCGACGCGTTCCGCAGCAGATACAGGGCCAGGAAGACGAGGCCCAGGAACATGGTGTTCTGAAGGATGGCCGGGACGAAGTACTCGGCCCAGGTAGCGCCCCAATCGTTGAGCAGGGTCATCATTCCTCACCCTCCTTCAATTCCCGTTCGCGACGGGCGATGAGGCGGCGGATGGCCGCCAGGTCGTCCAGGTCCACATCGTCCATGGACATGAGCGTGTTGGCCAAGGCGGGAATGGAGCCGCCGAAGACCCGCACCACCAGGGAGTCCATCTCGCTGAGGGTGGCGTCTTCGCGGCTGGAGACCGGGGTGTAGAAGTTCACCAGTCCGGTCTTCTCGCGGCGCAGCAGGCCCTTCTTCTCCAGGGTGTTCAGCACCGTCTGGACAGTGGTGTAGGCCTTCTCCCCGTCCGGATAGAGGCGTTCGAGGACGTCGCGCACGGACACGGGGCCGTCCAGGTCCCAGACCGCCTGCATGATCTCCCATTCGGCGGGCGTCAGTCTCGGTTTGGCCGGCATACTGGCTCCTGGTTCTTTCGGGCCTCTACTATAACTCTAGTAACTCTACTTGAGACGCCGGAGCGTGTCAAGGGGGGAAGACGAGAAAAGTGGGACCGATGTTGCATCATCAGGGTCCCCGGGGGCCCATTTGACCCGTCGATCGTCGAATCCATATACTCAATAGGACGTTTCCACAGCGATCATCGGGAGCTTATTCTAAGGGGGGCTGCCATGAGATCGATGGCCGTCGTATTTTTCATCCTATCGTTCGTCGCATTTCAACCCATGGCAGCTTCCGCCCAGGAATTCCCGGACGAACTCATGCTCGCACTCGAAGTATCGGGTGAACTCGAAGCGCCGCCGGCTCTCGTGACGCAGATCGGCCTGGACCTGGCCGCGATCAAGGCCGCCTATCCTGTGGTCGCTGATATCCATGTATTCCCGAGATGGGAGCCGGGGTATCTCTTCGTGGGAGTGACCGAAGACGCCCTCGCGGACTGGCACGCGGGGACCTACGCGGAGATGGACTCCCTCAATGCCGAGTACGGTCCGGTCACAGTGGAGACGTGGTCCATCATCGACGCCCTCGGCATCAGATTCGCGACGCCCTACCATCCCGAAGTGCTCGCAGACATCTACGAGACGATTCCCGGCGTGCGTTACGCGAATCCTTCGAGCCCCCGCGGAGACGGCAGCGACATCTTCAGCCCGGGACTGCCCCTCTACACAGCCATGTACGGTGAGGGCGACTGTCTTTCCGGCTGCACCTATGAAGAGTTCTGGGAGTTCTCGGTGGTCGGTGGCTCGGTGGTCCTGCTCGACCATTATATCGGTGGTGTCACGAATGTGGATGACGGTCCCGCCGCCGCGGTGACCCTACGGGAGATCGCACCCAATCCGTTCAATCCGGTGGCGACCATCAGGTACTACGTCGGTCAGGCAGGCCCGGTGCGGCTGCTGGTCCACGACATACGCGGCCGTCTGGTTGCCGAACTGTTCGACGGACACAAGACCGCCGGCGACCACGTGGCCGTCTGGCGTGGCCGAGACGAGTCCGGCCGCACTGTGCCCAGCGGCGTGTACTCCTGCCGGCTGGTGGCGGGCGGCGAGTCGGTGACGCATACCATGACGCTTTTAAAGTAAAGGTGGATATCCCGCCTCGTATTTGGAGGCCTGAGATGAAATCGATACTCCCGATCGTATTAGCCGCCGGGTTGCTGCTGGCGACAGGTTGCGAAGAAGACGACCCCGTCGCGCCCGACGCCGGACGCCTGGACGTCACCGTCGCCTTCGAACCGGCCGCACTCACGTTGGGCGGCACCATCGCCATCACGGCGTCGGCCAAGAACTCCACGGACAAGGATGTCTACATCGGCACCGGATCCTCGTCCTGCGCCCTGGGGGCCCTCGTGACCTACGAGGGCGCCACCCATCCGGCGGTCGGCGACCGCACCTGCACCGCCGACATGGCCCACCGGTACGTGCGGGCGGGCGAGACCTGGACCGAGACCTGGTCGTGGGCCGGTGAGATCTGGCGCGAGGGTGAACGGATCATGCTGCCGGTGGGGAGCTACGAGGTGGCCGGGACCGCTTACGAGTTCGTGGGCGAACCGATCACCGTAGTGATCAAGGAAGCACTTCTGCCCTCAGAGCGGATCGCCATGGCCATTTCGGTCGACGAGTCGTCGCTGGCCTGGGGCGACACCATGCGAGTGACGGTATCGGCGACGAACCTCACAGACGTGCGCATGGCCGTCGGAGCCGGCAGTTGCGTGCTGCACGGAATGGTCGGGCACGCGGGCGATTACTTCACGATGAATGAACAGCGGATCTGCACCAGGGACGTGGATCCGCGGTACATCGAGCCCGGCGCTACCCTGAGCCAGAGCTGGGATTGGACCGGAGAGGCCATCACCCGGTCAGGCGACGGCCCCTTCAGATTGGACCCCCGAACCTACGACATCGTCGGCACCACGTTCAGCCCCGATGACACCGCCTACGAAAGCGAACCCATCCCGGTCGTACTCGAGCATCCGCCGGGATCGGAACACTCGCTCCTGATGACCATCGAAGTCGACGATCCGGTGGTGATCGCGGGTGAGGTCGCCAGGGTGGATGTGTCGGCGACCAACGTCACGGACGTGCCCGTCAGGATCGATTTCTCCGGCTGCATGTTCGGAGCCCTGGTCCGGTACGAGGGTCAGGCCCATTTCATGATGTATCACCGAATCTGTCCCTTCAGCGTCGGGAGCCGTTACATCCAGCCCGGCGAGACCTGGTACGGGACCTGGGGGTGGTCCGGTCAGATACGACTCTTGCCGGAAGGCGACCTGTTCACCCTGCCGCCAGGTACATACGAGACTTACAGCATCGCCGCCGGCCACTATGGCCCCTTCACCAGCAAACCGGTCGCGGTCGAGATCGTGGAATAGCGGAGGGGAGCTGAGAGGGAGGCCCATATGAAGACTTGGATAACGTTGGCGATCATCTGTCTTTTCGGATCAGGCGATGCCCACGCCAACTGGATCGGCATCTTCACCACCGAAACCCCGAACCCCAACTGCGCGGACGCCCGCTACGACGGTGCTTTACCCGGCCAGTTCACGGTCTACGCCGTGCTCTTCGCCACCGTCGACGGCGCAGATCAACCGGTGACGGAGATCTGCGGCTATGAGTTCGCTCTTATCCTGCCGCCGGATTTTCTCATCATCAACGAGGTGCTGCCACCGGGCGTCGACAACGGCGGTGTGAGTCCGGTCTACGATTGTTCAGGGACGGTGCCCGTGACCGATGGGCGCGCGAACCTGGTCACGATCACGTTGGCTACGTTCACCGGGACCAGCGGGCTGCTCTACCTCGAGCCTGTGCCCGAGCCGGAGATTCCGGGCACGCTGACGATCTGTGCGGGGAATCCGGCGCATACCGTGGAAGCCGCACCCGTATCGGGAAACTTCGCAGAGCCGGTATTCGGGATCGCGATGGACTACCCATTCTGCATCGTACCCGAGACGCAGCGGACCTGGAGCACGATCAAGGCGCTCTACCGCTGACCAGGTAACCGGTCGCATATGCCAGAATGAACGCGACCAGGGACCGAACCATTACGGTTCGCGACTGAAGGAATAATATCTGAGATCCCCGACTCTCCTGACCTGCCTGTCCATCCTGGTCGTGGCCAACCTGTGCGCCTGCAGCGACTCGACGAGCCCCGACCCACAACCGTTCATCCACCTGAGCGTGACCACCACGGGCGAAGCGTTCGAGGGCGAGCCGTACATGCGCATCGTGGCCGAAGCCAGGAACTACGGTCGCAAGACGGTCCAGTATCCGATCCCCTGCGGCCTCGAAGTGCCGATCACAGTCACCGATAGCGAGGGCCACGGCGTTCAATTGTGGAACCCGACGATCGACTTCATCTGCCCCCCGGGCTTCGAACTCCTCGCGCGGGGTGAGACCCTTCGCACCGAGTTCGACTTGATCTGGGGATACGACATGGACGGCACCACGTACCGCGTCCCGCCGGGCGAGTACACGGTGACGGCCCACTTCGCGTACGTCTGGGACAAGGACAAGGAGTACCGGCATCTCGACGAGGAGATCGACTTCGTCCTGGAGTAGCCGCCGTCAGTGAAAATCGCGGCTGCGCTGGATGATCGGCTCGTCCTGCAGCCGCGGCTCCCACACCTTGTCCACGATCAGGTGCACCACCCTCTCCTCCGACTGGATCTTCCCCGACACCCCCATCAACGAGAGCGTCTTGGCCAGCACCTTGTGCTCCTGCCACACCTGGTTCCACATGACGAGGTTCACGAACCCGGTCTCGTCCTCCAGGGTCATGAACGTGACGCCGCTGGCGGTGTGGGGCCGCTGCCGACAGATGACGACGCCCACGTAGTCGGTGCGGCGGCCGTGCTTGAGCGCGCTCACCTCGGCGGCGGTGGGCCAGCCCTTGGCCCGTAACGTGGCGCGCAACGGCTCCAGCAGATGGGCCCGCGTGGAATGCCCGCTGCGGCGCCAGTCCCAGTTCACCTCGTCCAGGTCCGTGAGGCCCGGCAGTGCGGGGGCCGGCGCTGGATCGTCGAGGGACAGGATGAGTTGCTCGGGACGGTCCCTCTTGCTCAATCCGTGGACGATCCACAGGGCCTGGCGGCGTTCGGGAGCGAAGACCGACAGGGCGCCGGCTTCGGCCAGGGCCACGAGGGCGTCGGCGGGGGCGCGGGTGCGGCGTTTGAGGTCTTCGATGCTGCGGTAGGGGCTCAAGCGTTGTTCCCGCGCGATCACTTCACCGTGCTCTTTCCTCAGTCCCTTCACATAGCGAAGCCCCATACGAACGCAGAGCCTGGCTTTGCCCTTCGATGTCGATCCAGGTGATCGGATCTGCGGCGCGAGGGAGTGGTCGGCAGTGAGTTCCGGGGCGACTCGGCGCTCCGCGCCGAGCGAGGCGAAGCCGAGCGCGGAGCCCCGGAACTCACTGCCGACCGCTCCCTCCAACGTACAGTCCCAATCACTGACCGTAACATCGATGGGCAACACCACGATGTCGTGGCGTTTGGCGTCCTCGACGATGGTCCCGGATGAATAGAACCCCATAGGCTGCGCATTGAGCAGCGCACACGTGAACACCGCGTGATGGTGGCACTTGAGCCACGCCGTGGCATAGGCAATGAGCGCAAAACTCGCCGCATGACTCTCGGGAAAACCGTACTCCCCGAACCCCTTGATCTGCTGGAAGACCCGCTCGGCGAACTCCAGCTCGATGCCTTTGGCCACCATGCGCTCGACCAGCCGCCCGTGGTGCTCCTCGATGGGACCGTGGCTGCGCCAGGTGGCCATGTCCCGGCGCAGCTGGTCGGCCTCGCCCGGGGAGTAGTCGGCCGCGACCATGGCCAGGCGCATGACCTGCTCCTGGAAGAGAGGCACGCCCAGAGTCTTCTTCAGCACGGGCTCGAGGTTGGGGTGCGGGTACGTGACCTCCTCCTGGCCGTGCCGCCGGGCCAGGTACGGGTGGAGCATGCCGCCAGTGATGGGTCCGGGGCGGATGATGGCCACCTGGATGACCAGGTCGTAGTAGCTCTCGGGCCGGAGCCTGGGCAGCATGTTCATCTGGGCGCGGCTCTCCACCTGGAAGACGCCCACCGTATCGGCCTTGTGGAGCATGGCGAAGGTCGCCGGGTCGTCGCGGGGGATGCGGGCCAGGGAGAGGTCCACGTCGCGGTGCTCGCGCAGGAGGTCGAAAGCCTTGTGGAGTTGGTTCAACGCCCCCAGCCCCAGCAGGTCGACCTTGAACAGACCCAGCGCCTCCACGTCGTACTTGTTCCACTGGATGACCGTGCGGCCGGCCATGCTGGCGTTCTCGATGGGCACCAGGTCGTGGACCGGTTCGTGGCCCAGCAGGAACCCGCCCGGGTGGATGGAGAGGTGGCGCGGGAACTCCTGGATGGTGTCGACCATCTCGGCGAAGTGGCGGTGGAGCGGGGCCCGGGGGTCGAAACCGGCGGCCTTGAGGTCGGTGGCGTCGAGTTCGCCGCGGTAGCTGGTGAGTTTCGCCAGGCGGTCGAGGTTCACCGCGGGCAGGCCGAGGGCCTTGCCCACTTCGCGAATGGCCGAGCGCGGCCGGAACCGCACCGTGTTGCACACCATGGCTGCCCGCTTGCGCCCGTACTTGGCGTAGACGTGCTGGATGACCTCCTCGCGGCGGCCGTGCTCGATGTCCAGGTCGATGTCCGGCGGTTCGGCACGCTCGCGCGAGATGAAGCGCTCGAAGAGCAGGTCCACCTCCCGCGGGTTCACGGCGGAGATCTTGAGGCAGTAGCACACCACCGAGTTGGCCGCCGAGCCGCGTCCCTGGCAGACGATACCCTCCTGGCGACAGAAGCGGACGATCTCGTACATGGTGAGGAAGTAGCCCTCGTAGTCCAGGTCGTGGATGAGGACGAGCTCGCGGTCGATGCGGGACTGGAGGTCCCCGGGGACCTTGGCGCCGAAACGGTCCTTGGCCCCCACCTTCACCAAGTGGTCGAGCCAGCGCGCTTCGGACATGCCGTAGGGCAGGTGCTCCGCCGGATAGCGGTACCGCAGTTGATCCAGGGAGAAGGTGCAGCGGACGGCGACTTCCTCGGTGCGGGCCAGCGCGGCGGGGTCGTCGGCGAAGAGCTTGGCAAAGACCTTGGGTGACGGCAGGACGTGGCGGTCATTAGGGCGCAGGAGGGTGCCGGCGTCGGCCAGGGTGGTGCCTTCGCGGATGCAAGTCAGGACGTCCTGGAGGCGACGGCGGCGGCGGGTGTGGTAGAGGACTTCAACGGTGGCGACGACGGGCAGTTCCCAGCGTTTGGCGCGGCGGCGGAGGCGAGCTTCCATGCGTTGTTCGTCGGCGGTGAGGTGGCGGGGGGCGAGGGCGTAGATTCCGTCGTCGAAGGCTTCGCGGAGCAGGGTGGCGGTAGAAGCAAGGTCCCCGGGGGCCTCCTGGGTCAGGAGAGATTCGCGGCCGCCCCAGAGGGCGATGAGACCGGGGGCGTGGGCGGCGACTTCCTGCCATGTGACCCAGCAGCGGCCCTTCTCGCAACGGAGGCGACCGGAGGTGAGGAGACGGCAGAGATTGCGCCAGCCTTGGCGGGTGGCGGCGAGGAGGACGATGGAAGAGGCGGGGCTCGATTCGTCGGGCTGGACCGTGACTTGGCTGCCGACGATGAGACGGAGAGAGGTGTCTTTGGAGGCCTGCCATGCAGAAGGGGCGCCGTACACACCGTCGCGGTCGGTGAGGGCGAGGGTGGCGCAGCCCTGGTCGATAGCGCGCGCGACCAGATCCTCGGGAGCGGACGCGCCTTCCAGGAAGGAGAAGTGGGATTTGGTGAAGAGGGAAGCGGGGAGCATGAGGTGGTCCTTTGGGACCTATGATAGCAGGAGATCAGCGAGGAAGGCAGTTGTTTTTCGTCTTTTGTTCGCCATGGGCTATGTAATCGGTATGCACAACAGTGAGTAAGCTGCCCGTCAGCAGGGCCAGACGGAGTCGATGAAATTCGCCTTTCAATCGAATCCAATGATGGCGCCAAAACCCCAATGTGCTAGTCTCCCGTCGTGATTCTCACATTCGAAAACGACAGCAACAAGAGATGGGGAGCATTGAGCAGCTACCTGTTCCGTAGGCTGTCAGCCTAGGTCTGGCTGCCAGGCCACCCGCGCAAACCCATGGAGGGAACCTACCATGCGCCCATTCATCCGACCCTTCGCTCTCAGTGTCTTCCTCGTCCTGGCTCTCTTCGCCCTGGCCTCTTGTGGCGACGACGATGACGGCACGAAGCCGAAACCCGCGGCCACCTACACCCTGTATTTCAGCCAGGACAGCAATGGCAACGGCCTGTATTCGATCGACATCGCCACCGGCGTGGGCACGATCGTTGGCGACGGCATCAGCGGAGTGACCTCGAGCACGATCGGCCTCGCCTACAATTCCGCCGGTGACGGCATACTGCTTGGCTCCAAGTACAGCACATTGCTGGCAATCAATCTGGACGGCAGCGGTGCGGTGGACCTGGGAGGGATTGGACACGAAGCCCTAGCCTACGACAACGACGCGGAAATCCTCTACGGATGTCTCAACAGCGATTTCAGAACGATCAACCCTGCAACCGGATTGGCAATCGCGACGCTGACCGACTCGGTCCGCGATGTCGAAGGCTTGGCGGTTGAGACTGATACCGGAAACGTATTCGGGCTCGCCAGTGGCTCACCCGCCACGCTCATGCTGTACAACCCGACGGACGGTACCTGGACTACGATCGGGGACACGGGCTTCAACATGGATTCGGTTGCGCTTGCCTATCATCCCACAACGAAGGTGCTGTACGCCATTGATGGCAACTCCGCTAGCCTCTATACCATGGACCAAGCAACCGGTGCGGCGACGCTGGTAGGTGCCCATGGCATCGCCGGTAGCGGCGGCGGCGGCTTGGCCTTCGCGAAGGACTAGATCGAGAGTCGGGTAGGAGCGAAGTTTCCGAATCTCCTACTGCGTAAACAGCCATGGGGTCCTCCGAATAGGAGGACCCCATGGTCGTGAGGGGCCCGGCGCAATCGCGGGGGCAACCTGTCCGTCAAACCTTCGGCGAGATTCGGACCTCCGTCTCCGGCCGCGGAAACTCCCCACCCCTGACCGACCTCTCCAGCACCCACACCTCCGCCAGGTCGGCAAAGGCGCCCGCGTTCGAATTCATCCGATCCAACCAGACCGCCGACTGCTTGTACTCTCCCGGATCCCGACCATACCGCCGAATAAACGTCTTGTAGCCCTCGCCCGCGCCCTCCCGCGGTCCGGACGCGGCGATGGCCTGGTCCATCAGATCCTCCAACCGCTCCATGGACACCAGCCAGCGCCGCCACCGGTGGGCCTCCGGATCGAAGTCCGCCGCGAGGGCCACCCCCGCGTCGTACCCTCGCCTGGTCAGCTGCTCGATGAGCTCAGGCGCCATGCTCAGGTGCAGTCCGCCCTCCTCCTCGCTCAGCCGGATCCGCACCACCCGCTCCCGGTAACCGGGCAGGATGGTCTGCATGTTGTCGTGCCAGTTCTGCATGGTGTCGACGATGGACTTGAGGAACCCCACCGTCGAGGTGATGGGCGTGAACTCCCGGAGGATGCCCTTCCCGGAGTGGTTCGGCAGCCAGGCCTTCTCGTCCGGCTGGTGCCGCTGCTCGTCGAACTTCTCGAGGGTGATGCCGAAGGTCGGCCAGCGGGGCCAGATGGAATCGAAGAAGTGGATGGGGAAATTGCTGCTGATACCGCCGTCGGAGAACCAGCAGCGTCGGGGCGTGTCCTTCTCGGCCCTCTCGAGCAGGGTGTAGTCGCAGGCCCACAGGGGCACCGCCGCCAGCAGGACCGGGAAGCTCAGGCTCATGCGCACGGCCACCACCACCGGCAGGTCCGGGGTCAGGGGCAGGCGGCGCAGATCGTCGGCAGCGGCGCTGTTGTTCGGTACGGCCTGGGAGTGGTCGTGCAGCCACTGGCAGACCCGTTCGGGGAAGAGCCCGGCGAACTCCGCCTCGCTGTACATGAAGATCCTCGTATTGAGAGGAATGCGGTGGGGACGGCCCGCCGTGAGATTCGTGGTCATGATCACCAGGTTGATATCCGGCTCATCGCCCTGGCCCCTGAGCTGGCCGAAGGTGAGCGGGTCGCCCTGGGGATCGAGGCCGGCCATGTCGTTGATGTTGGCGGTGAGCCATTCGGTGAGGGCAGGCTTGTCGACCGTACCGCCGATGCCGGGGCAGATGCCGTACTTGTGGCGGGGCAGGTCCTTCAAAAGGGACCAGAGGATCCGGCCGACCAGCGCCACGCACAGCCCGAGCAGCAGCACGAACCCCGTGAGCACCCAGAAGGAAGGCGAGGCCGCGGTCGTGACCACCACCCCGACCATCACCAGGCCCGGCAGGAGTCCCAGCAACACCCAGCCCGTGTAGCCGCGGATCAGGGCGCCGAGCACCGCCAGGACGCGGGCGCATCTGTTCTTGTGGTTCAGAATCCCCAGGAAGGCGTTGAACAGGGGTCGGAAGGGCTTGGCCGGCTGGAAAAGGCCGAGCAGTTTATTGCTGAGGTCGCCGCTCACCGCGGCGAGTTTCTCGAAGCCGCCGACGTCGCGTCCGTGCTCGGCGGCCGCGGCCACGGCCGCGGCGATAGCCCCCGCCGACGTGCCGCCGATGTTCTTGAAGCGGTACGTCTTGGCCAGTTCGACGATGGCCCGGGGGTACACCACCCCGCTGGTGATGCCGCCTTTCATGACCAGGTCGCAGTACTTGATCTCCGAATCACGGTCGGACGAAGGCGTCGGGGTCGGTGGGGTGGGCTCAGTGGTCATGGTCTTCTCCCTCTCGTGGTATCCCTCTGGAAGAACAACGAAGACCCCTGGCCTTCAAGACCGAGCTCCGGGATGGGTCCCCCGATTCGCCGCTTCCACCGTTGCGTCCCCCCGTGGCGGGACTACTCTTCGGTATATATGATCGCCTGATTTCAATTGATGGCTCACGGCCTGGAGGGACCGAACATGCGTCATTCTCGCCGTCGTTTCACGTTACCGGCCGCCACGATCCTGGCGGTGCTCGGAATCGTGCTCTTCGGCTGCAGCGACTCGGATTCGCCCACCGCCCCCCCGGCTCCGACACTGGGCCTCGAACTCGCCGTGCTGGATCTCGGGATCACCGACATCCATGCGTTCACCGCCGGCTTCACCGGCATCGGCGGCACCGAGCTCGACTGGTACGTGGACGGCGTACTCGGCGGCGGCGCCCTCGAGGGAGAGGATTGGGAGACGGCCGCCGTCAGCCTCGACTCCGAGGCCCTGGGTATCGGGTATGCCTTCCGGCCGGGATGCACCGACTGCGCCCTGCGCCGGTTCACCGTCGAGGAGATAGCGGCAACGGCACGATTCTGCGCAACCTCACGGTGAACGGCTTCCACTCCGGCATATTCTTCAACTACCCGCAGAACACGCTGGTGGAAGACTGCGACCTGTCCGGGAACACCTACGGCGCGGAGCTGTGTTGCTACCAGGACGTGAACAGCCGGCCCCTGCCGGGCCTGGGCGGCGGCGCGCGTCTCATTCCGGAATCCTGAATCCCACCTGCAGACCGATCTTGAAGTTGGAGTAGTCCCAGCCCCCGTCGGAATCGGTCAATTCGGCCACCTTGTCCAGGTCGGTGGTGAGCTGGTACTTGGTCTTCAGGCCGATCTGGAAGTCGCCCGCCTGGAAGATGAGGTCCGCCAGCACCTGGAAGCCGGGCACCCACTCCTTGTGGGTCACGTTGTCGTCGTTCCAGATGTTGTCCACGAAACGGACCTGGGCCATGGACAAGCCCGCGCCCAGGCCGGCGATCCAGTTCTCGGACAGGCCGTAGGCCCGCTTGGCGTTCACCTCTATGGGCACGTAGCCCGAACTGTCCAGACCGAAGAATCCGATGGCCGCCCCGGTGCCGAGTTCACCGCCCAGGTACCAGTTGTTCCGCAGGTGCCAGTAGCTGGAGATGCCCAGGTAGATGCCCACGTCGTCCGTATCGAAGGTCTCGTGCTGCAGGAACATGAGGTCCAGTTCCGCAGCGAAGTGGTTGCGGCCCAGCAGGGGTGCGTCCTGGGCCAGGGCCGGCGTGCAGATCAGAACCGTCAGGGCGATGGTGAGGATCGTCTTCCGCATGGGCTTCGTTCCCTTCTGCCGCGGGATCCGCGGACGGGGCGTGTTCGCACGACATGGAGATATGGAATCCGAGACTAGCATGATCGAATAGCCCAATTCAAAGCAAACGCCTGGACCGGACTTCCTTGCCGCCCGAAACAAACCGCCGCTACCGGCGTTGAACCCCCACCCGATACCCGATCCATCGAAAGGACCCGCAGCTCGTCTGCCCATCATGACCCGACTCCTGGAACTCGCCTTCGTCGCTGCCTGCTACCTCCTGCCCGGTGCCTTCAACGCCGTGGTCGTACGCTACGCCACCGCCGGCTGGTGGGCTCGCCGGAGTGTCCGTCTGGCCGCACTGGCCCTCCCGCTGCTGGGCCTGGCCGCGGGTGTGGGTTGGCTCTTCAGCTTCCAGCTACACCCTGCCTGGACCCGCTGGCTGGGAACGCTGGGCTTCGGCGTCCTGCTCGTCCAGCTGGTCCTGTGCGGGTCCCTCGCCCTGGCCGGCGGACTGAACACCGTGAGCCGATTCGTGGCCCGACGCCGCCGACGCGCGAAGCCCGTCGATCCGGTCCGTCGCCGACTCTGGCAGGGCGGTCTGGTGGCCATACCGGTGCTGGCCACGGGCGGCTGCCTGGCCGGATTGACCGGCGCCGCCACTCCGGTGCGCATCCCGCGGCTGAAGCTGGATTTCCCCGACCTGCCGCCTGACCTGTCCGGGTTCAGGATCCTCCACATCTCCGACCTGCACCTGTCCGGCTTCGTCACCCTCGATACCCTGGCGGACATCCTGGAACGGGCCCGGCCCCTGGCCCCCGACCTGGTGGTCGTCACCGGCGACACGGCCGACGACCTGCGGCTGCTGCCCGCCGCCTTGCGCATGTTGGCGGACCTCGGAGCGCCCCACGGGGTGTACGCCGTTCTCGGGAATCACGAGTACGGCAACGGCGTGGCGCGGGTGCGCCGCATCTTCCGGGATTCGCCGGTGCCCCTGCTGGTGGACGAGAGCGTCCATCTGGACGTGGGCCGGTCCCGACTCTTCCTGGCTGGACTCGACGATCCGATCATCTCGTCGGCCCGCATCGACCGTACCGCCTTCTTCGCCCCCCGCCTGGCGGAACTGGCGGCCCAGGCCGCGCCCGGCGCCTTCCGCTTGCTGCTCAGCCACCGCCCGGAAGCCCTGGACTACGCGGCCGACCACGGCGTGGAGCTGGTCCTGGCGGGGCACACCCACGGCGGTCAGATCGGGTTCGACGGGCAATCGCTGCTCGACTATCCCGCGGGCTATCCCTATCCCTGGGGCCATTATCGACGCGGCCCGAGCCGACTCTACACCTCGTCGGGAGCCGGACACTGGCTGCCGATACGGTTCGGGTGCCCGACCGAGGCGCCGGTGGTGGAGTTGGGTGCGACGCCGCCCATTGCCACCCCCACCCCCGTCGACTAACATGACCCTTCCCGATCACGAAGCCGATTCCAGCGGAGCCCCATGCCCGACTCCGACGACAATCGCCGCGCCTGCCCCCGCGACCCGGGTCTGGACCTGGCTCGCTCCCTGGCCGTCACCGCCATGGTCTTCGGACACACCCTGGCCGCCACCCTGCGCGCGGAAGATCTCGACCTCCCGGTCATCCAGACCTACTGGCAACTGCGCGGTCTCACCGCCCCCCTCTTTCTCGTGGTCAGCGGCTGGGTGGTCGCCCTGCTGTTCTGCCGTCGCCCACGCCCGGGCCTCGGCCACGCCCGCGAACGCCTGCCCCGGGTCCTGACCCTCCTGGCCCTGGGCCTGATCCTGCGCTTCCCCACCTGGGACTTCCACGGCCTGTTGGCCGGCAAACCCACCGTCCTGGCCCATTTCTTCGCCCTGGACGCTCTCCAGCTCATCGGACTCTGCCTGCTGGCGGGCAGCCTCCTGTTCGGCGTGAGCCGAGATCCGCGGGTTCGCGCCGGTCTTGCTCTGGCAGCCGCGGCCACGGTCGCCCTGGCAGCCCCGGCTGTCTGGTCCGCCACCGCCGACGCCAACCCCTGGGCGGCCCTCTTCCTGGGCAACGGCTCATCCCCGTTCCCCCTCTTCCCCTGGTCCGCCTACTTCCTGGCTGGTCTGGGCCTGGGCGCCTTGTCCGTCCTCACCACCCAGCGCCGCCGCTGGGCCTTCGCCGTCATCCTGGGCGGAGTCGTACTGGCCACCGGCGCCGCCGTCACCACCTGGACCTGGGCTACTCCCTCGCCCTGGCTCACCGCCCGACGCCTCGGCCAAGTCCTCGTCATCGTGGGCGTTCTCGGCCTGGCTCCCGCCGCCTGGGGACGCAACCTGGCCTTCCTCGGCCGCCACACCCTGGCCATCTACTTCATCCACATGATCCTGGTGTACGGCGGACTGCGGACCCAGGGCTTGCATCACCACGTGGGCCCGACCCTCTCCCTGGGCGGCAGCATGGGCTTGAGTACGGTCGTCCTGACAGTCAGCACCGGCTGCGCCCTCATCTGGAACGAGTTTCGGCGCCGTGGCCGGCCCTGGTTGGAGTCGCGGCTGAAATCCAAGACCATTCGTGTTATTTTTCGGCACCGGAAATCCGACTGATCCTAGTTCGTCCCTGGAGACCAGCACGATGTCCCTGCTCCAAATGGCCCCCTTGGCCCTGCATCTGCTGGTCATGGTGGTGCTGTCGATCTACTCGTGCCACGCCTACGTGATGGTCGCTCTCTACTGGCGTCAGCGCCGGCGCTTGGGCCATGTCCCGCCGCTGCCCACTCCCGCGGTCTGGCCCACCGTCACCGTGCAGCTGCCCATCTACAACGAGAAGTACGTGGTGGCGCGCCTCGTGGACGCCGTCTGCCGGCTGGACTATCCCCGCGACCGCCTCGAAGTCCAGGTCCTGGACGACTCCACCGACGAGACAGCGCAACTGGCCCGGGATCTCGTGGACCGGTGGCGCGCCCGCGGCGTGGACATCCATTACCTCCACCGCACCGACCGCACGGGCTACAAGGCCGGCGCCCTCAAGGCAGGACTCGACACGGCTACAGGCGAATTCCTGGCCCTCTTCGACGCCGACTTCGTGCCGGCTCCCGACTTCCTGCGCGCCATCATGCCCCGCTTCGACGCCCCGGACATCGGCGCCGTGCAGGCCCGCTGGGGCCACCTCAACGACGGCACCAGCGCCCTGACCCGCGCCCTGGCCATCGGTCTGGACGCCCACTTCGTCGTCGAACACGCCGCCCGCAACGCCTCGGGGTTGTTCATCAACTTCAACGGCACCGCCGGCGTGTGGCGCAAGGAGACCATCGTCAGCGCCGGCAACTGGCAGGCCGACACCCTCACCGAGGATCTCGACCTCTCCTACCGGGCCCAGCTCCGCGGTTGGCGTTTCCGCTACGCCGACGACGTGGTCTGCCCCGCCGAGATCCCTGCCGAAGTGGATGGTCTCAAGAGCCAGCAGTACCGCTGGACCAAGGGCGCCATCCAGACCGCCCGCAAGATCCTGCCCCGGCTGTGGCGCCAACCGGACCTGGGCCTCCTGGTGAAGCTCGAAGGCACCGTCCACCTGACCCACAACATCGTCTTCCCGGTGATGCTCACCCTGTCGCTGCTGTCGCTGCCCCTGCTCTTCCTGCGCGAGACCGTGGACGCATCGCGCGCCTACTTCATGTGGGCGTCGGTGTTCCTGGTCTGGGCCGTGAGCTACCCGCTCTTCTACGCCGTGGCCCAGCGGCGCATCCACCCGGACTGGCGGCGGCGCCTGCTCCACCTGCCGGGCTTGATGGCCTGCGCCGTGGGCATGTCCCTGATCAACACCCGGGCCGTGGTGAGCGGGTTGCTCAACCGCGTCAGTCCCTTCGTGCGTACGCCCAAGTACGACCTGACCAACCGGCGCGGTTCCTGGACCGACAAGCAGTACCGGGCGCGGATCGACAACACCGCGGTCATGGAACTGGTGCTGGCGTTGTACCTGGCCGTCAGCCTGGCCTACGGTGCGACCCACGGACAACTGGCGGTGTTGCCGTTCCTGGCTCTGCCGGTGTGGGGGTTCGCCTGGATCGGGTGGTTATCGCTCCGGAATTCGCTCCAGCCGCGGGTGGGCGGCGATGGCTGAGCGCCGCGGCAGTTGGCCGGCCCTGGTTCTGAGCTGCCTGGTCCTGGGCTACCTGATCCTTGGAGCCACCGCCGCGTTGAGCAGCGTGCTTGACCCTGCGGACGCCACCCTCCGCCGAACCTTGCCCCCGTGCGCGGACCCGGCCTCCGCTTGCTTCGATTTCGAGGGCGAAGGCGTCGAAGGCTGGGAGAGTCCTGACTGGTTCGACGACCATGACCGGCTCGTGGCCTGCGACCTGGACGTGGTGCGGCGACCGCTCGGCGCCGACGGCCACGCTCTGCGGCTGGGCTTCGAGCTGCCCTCTCTGCCCTGGAGCGCCACGGCCATCCGCTTCACCGGGCCCGTCGATCTGCGTGCGTATCACCAATTGTCGGTCGACGTCCTTCTGCCGCGGGAAATTCCGGGCTGCGCGGTATCGGCGCGCGTCATCCTCCGTGCCGGCGACGCCTGGACCTGGTACGAGATCAAGAAGCGGATCCGGCTCGAGCCCGGCCAATGGGTCACCGTGACGACGCCGCTGGTGGCCGACGCCGGGGACCTGGATATCTGGGGGGAAAGCACCGCGTCCCTGCTCGCCGACATGTCCACCGTGCAGGAGATCATGATCAGAGTGGAGTTCGCGACTGCGGGCCAGCGGGGCCCGGACCGTAGCGAGATCCTGATCGATCATGTGACGTTGACGCCCTGACGGCCGAACGCCGCAGCGAAACCTGTTATTTCTCATCCCATGGTCTATTCTGGTCGATGATCCGGCGACGGACAGGACCCGTGACCCCACCAAGGTGAACCATGACCGACAGCGCCGACCAGGTACGGATGCCGGATGCCGGCGGCGGGCCCAACGCCCCCCACCCCGTGCGCCGCTTCCTGCCCTTGATCGGCCTGGCCGTGGTCCTGCGCTCGGCGGCGGCGATCCTCGCCAAGCAGGCGGCGATCGTCAGCGTCGGCGGCGGCGTGACCGGACTGGTCATCAACCCCTGGCTGGTGGCCGAAGTGGTCGTCCTCGGTCTGCAGGCGATCGTCTGGTCGGCCGTGCTGCGGCGCGCGCCCCTGACCTACGCCTACCCGTTTCTCGGCCTGACCTTCGTCATCAATCTGGCGGCGGCACGTTTCGTCTTCGGCGAGGCGATCCGGCTGCAACACATGGCCGGAGTGGGGATCATCATGGCGGGCGTTCTGGTCATGGGACTGGAAACGGGGAGGCGGGCGTCATCACACAGCTGACGGCATACTCCCACGAGATCGCCCTGGCCGTGTCCATCGTGGTGGTGGTCCTGTCCCAGCTCCTGCTGCGCGAAGGGGCCAAGGGCACGCGTTCCCCCCTGGCGGCCGTGCTCGCGCCGCGCACCCTGGCCGGTTACGCCTTGATGGGCATCGTCGTCCTGACCATGATCTACGCCATGCAGAAGATTCCCCTGCGGACGGCCACGGTGTGGAACTCGTCGGTCTTCATCCTGACGCCGCTGGCGGCCCGGGTGTTCCTGAAGGACCCGCTGAACGGCCGCATGGCAGGCGCCGCGCTGCTCATAGTCGCCGGCATCGTCGTTTTTTCGATTTGACCCGGAGTAGCCGATGTCCAAGAAACTCGCCATCCTCCAGTCCAACTACATCCCGTGGAAGGGCTACTTCGATCTCATGAACTCCGTAGACGAGTTCATCCTCTACGACGACGTGCAGTACACGAAGAACGACTGGCGCAACCGGAACCGGATCCAGACTCCCGACGGGCCCAAGTGGCTGACCATACCCGTGAGCGCCAAGGGACGCCTGTCCCAGGCCCTGAAGATCCGGGAGGTGGAGGTGAGCGCCTCGGGAGCGGGCTGGAACCGCAAGCACTGGGGCACCATCAAGCAGAATTACGCCAAGGCGAAGCACTTCCGGCGGTATTCCGAACTGTTCGAAGATCTGTACCTGGGATCCGAGGAGACGAATCTGAGCCGCATCAACCACCGCTTCCTGACGGCCGTCTGCGGCATCCTCGGTATCGACACGAAGCTGACCTGGTCCATGGATTACGAACTCGTCGACGGGCAGACCGAGCGGCTGGTCGACCTATGCCGCCGGACCGGGGCCACCGAGTACCTCTCCGGCCCCGCCGCCCGGGCCTACATGGACGAGGATCTCTTCGCCCAGGCGGGCGTCACCCTGCGCTACATGGACTACGCGGGTTATCCCGAGTACGACCAGCGCTGCACGCCCTTCGAGCACGCGGTGAGCGTCATCGACCTGATCTTCAACGAGGGACCGGACGCGCGCCGGTTCATGAAGAGTTTCGGGTAGGGTCTACTTGCCGTCGCCGGAGCGCTTCTCCAGCTCTCCGATGGCCCGGTGCCGATCCAGCACTCGCATGGCCGCCTTCAGGGTCGGCGGGGAGATGAACTTGCCGTCCACGATGACCACGCCCATGCCCTGCTTCTCCGCCTCCACCGCCGCGGCGGCCACGTCATTGGCGAAGGTGATCTCTTCAGCGGTGGGCGAGTAGATCTCGTTGGCCACCGCCACCTGCTTGGGGCTGAGGACGACCATGCCGCCCATGCCCAGATTGCGCGCCCGCTTGGCGAAGGCCTCCAGGCCCTCGGTGTCGTGGACCTGGACGAATGGCGTGTCGATGGCCGCCACGCCCGCGGCCCGGGCCGCCAACGCCACCATCATCCGCGGATGGTGCAGGGAGATGTCCAGGTCCGTGTGCCGCGCGTCCATCCCCGCCAGGTAGTCCTCGCATCCGAACATCAGGCCCACCACCCGCGACGACGCGCAGGCGATCTCCTGGGTGTTCAGGACCGCGGCCGCCGTCTCGATCAGGGCGACGATGGAGAAATGACCCCGCGGCAGCTCCAGGTGCGATTCCATGAGGCTGAGCTGGGCGTCGAACTTCTTGATGTCGTCCCCGTCGAAGGCCATGGGGTAAACGAAGCCGTCCAGTTCCTTGCAGGCCACGGCGTCCAGGTCCTGCAGCGTCAGGCCCGAATCGATGGGATTGATGCGGACGAAGGTGGTCTTGGCCGCGTACCGGCCGGATTCCAAGGCGGTCCGGATGCAGGCGCGGGCCTCCTCCTTGTTCCTCGGGGGCACCGCGTCCTCCAGGTCGAATACGATGCAGTCGGTAGCCGTACTCGGGGCCTTGTTCACCATCTTCTCGATGTGGCCGGGCACGAAGAGCAATGATCGCATGACCTGTCCGGTGTCGTTGGGCTCGCCCATGATCACTCCCCTTCTTGCAGTCGCTTGGGCAGCAGAACCTTCCGGCGGAAGGTGAGAATCCGCTCGTCCTTCTGGTTGAAGGCGCGGGTCTCCACGTAGAGCACGCCGCGGTCGGGCTTACTGCGGGACGTGCGCACGTCCAGGACCTCGGTCTCGGCGCGCAGGGTGTCCCCCACGAAGACCGGGCCGTTGTGGACGACGGCCTCATATTCGAGATTGGCGATGGCCATGCCGCTGATGTCCGGCACGCTGAAGCCGGCCACCAGGCTCAGCACGTAGGTCCCGACCACCAGGATCTTCCCGTGCTGCTGCTCCGCGGCATAGGCATGGTCCAGGTGCACCGGGTGGTGGTTCATGGTCAGCAGACAGAACAGATTGTTGTCCGATTCCGTCACCGTCTTGCGGGTGTTGTGTTCGACGACCTGGCCGGCCTCGAAGTCGTCCAGGGTCCTCTTGTACGACGGGTTCGGTATCACGTCGGTCTCCCGGTTCTAGGCCAGTTCGCGTTGGGCGTCGCGGATCTTCTTGGCCGGGCTGCCGGCCCAGATCTCATAGGGCGGAATGCTCTTGAGCAGCACCGAGGCCATGCCCAGGGTGGAGCCCTGGCCCAAGGTGACTTCCTCCCGGATCGTCGCGTTCAGGCCCACGTGCGCGCCTTCCTCGATCTTCAGGTAGGCGCCGACGCAGCACTGGGCCGCGAAGTGGCAGTGGTCCCCGATGTGGGTATTGTGTCCGATGGTCGCACCCAGCATCACCAGGTTGCATCGGCCGAACTTCGCACCGGGCGACACCACCACGCCCGGCATCAGGACCGAGCCCGGACCCACTTCGACGTTGCCGGGCAGATACACGGTAGGATGGATGAACGTCGCCAGCGAGGAGTCCGGCAGGTCCAGGTCCTCGAAGAGTTTGATGCGGGCGTCCTGTCCGTCGATCCGGTATATGGTATTAATAATCCGATACCCTTTTCGCGCCAACGCCGGCGCCTCGGACACAGGACCGAGCACCTTGTCGTCCTCGATCATGGCGCCCGGTTCCTCGCGGTCGTTGAGGTAGCCGGCCACCTCGTAGTCCTCGACACCGCGAGTCGCCGCTTCCCTGATGGCCGCCGCCACCACGGACCCGTTGCCCAGGCCCCCCAGAATCACTACCGGTTTCGTCATTGCTCGTCCCGCATGGGTTTGGGTTCCGTGATCTTGGGCGGCTCGAAGCGGCTGCGCATGTAGTCCACGATGTACTTGGGGCGACCGCGGGTCTCGTTGTAGATCCGGCTGATGTACTGCCCGAACAGGCCCAGGATCAGGAAGTTCAGGCCGAACAGGAACAGGAGGATCGTGATGAGACTCGTCCAGCCCGGCAAGGTCGTGACGCCGATGATCCGCTGCAGCGCGTAGTAGATGCCGCTCAGGATACTGAGGATCGACAGGACCATGCCCATGGTGATGGAGAAGTTGATGGGCAGGTCCGAGTAGCTGAAGATCCGGTCCATGGCCAGGGTGACCATCTTGCGGAAAGTATAGCCGCTGGCCCCGGCGGCCCGGGGGTCCCGGTCCAGTTCCACGAGCACGTGGTCGAAGCCCATCCAGTGCAGGAGTCCGAGGGAGGTGCCCGTGTGCTCGGGGATCCGCCGCAGCTCGTGGACCGCCTCCTGGCGGATGACCCGGAAGACTCCCATGCCGGGCACGATCTTCACGGAGCTGACGCGGTTGGTCGTCCACTGGAAGAGCCGGGACATGGCCGTCTTGACCTTACTGTCCTTGCGGGTCTTCCACTGGGACACGGC
This sequence comes from bacterium, assembly GCA_024231905.1. Classification (GTDB taxonomy): domain Bacteria; phylum Krumholzibacteriota; class Krumholzibacteriia; order LZORAL124-64-63; family LZORAL124-64-63; genus JAAEQC01. The sequence continues at coordinate 49,476 of JAAEQC010000207.1, forward strand.
CATGTGGACGTTGTTGCCGATCATGGCCTCGATGAGCGTGCGGATGTCCTCGGGCCGGTCCTGGAGGTCCGAGTCCATGAGGACGACCAGGTCCTTGCGGGCCAGCTGGAGGCCGGCGGACAGGGAGTTGGCCTGGCCGAAGTTCCGGGCGAAGGTGATGACCTGGAAACGGGACTCCCGCCGGGCCATCTCCATGAGGATCTCGTGGGAGCGGTCGGCGCTCCCGTCGTCCACGAGAATGACTTCCCAATCGGCGGTCAGGGCCTCCAGACTCGCCACCAGACGCTCTTCCAGCAGGTGCAGCACATCCTCGTCGTTGTAGACGCCGATGACCACCGAGATGCTGTACGGAAAACGGTCCATTTACCACTCGATCATTGGTTTCCGTCGGATTTACGGGTGTCGGCCGGGGTCGGCCGGCACCCCGCGTCGAGAATGACGGGACGCCCCGCGACTGTCAAGAGTCGCCGGTTTCCCGGTCCTGCGGCGCCTTGGCTCCACTCCCATGTCTGATCATTCTGATCTCGTAGACGCTGGTTCTCGCGCTCAGCTTGCGGATCTCCACGACCTTCGTTCTCCACCGATGGGTGGCTTGCACGTACCGCACCAGGAGGCGGGCCAGGTACCCGCTGGAGACCACGTAGGCGCGATCACCCTGGACCAGCTTCGGGATGACACCCCGCCCGTGCTTGATGTTGTGCTCCCCGAGGAATTCGTAGAACCGTGGCGAGAAGATCCGCCAACCGCCGGGCACCGAGGGCAAGCGGTTCTTGTGGACCCGCAACGGGTCCTGGAACTGGGCGCCCAGAGACGATCCCGCCTGCATCAGCAGGAAGGTCGGCTCCAGGGCCCTGATCTCGTCGATGCACCGGTAGTACTCGACCTGCTTGGTGCTTCTGCGGGCCGTGGTGGCCGCCGTCACCGGGACTTCCGTCACGGCGATGGCCAGCAGAATAGCGGACACGGGCACCAGGTATCTGGCCGCCGGTGAAGGACCGCCGGCGTCGGGAGTTTCCTCCCGGCCGATCCCGTCCCGGAACACCAGAAAGAACGCCAGCAACACCATGCCCAGGAAGAGAGGGAAAGCCACCCGGTCGGGAAAATGCAGGTACGTGGCCATGACCGCTCCGCCCACCAGCACGGCGCCGGCCTGGGCGATCTGCAGGAGTCCCGCCCAGCGCTGCTGACGGAGGAACGTGAAGGTCGCCAGGGCCGTCAGCACGATCCAGAATCGCCAGTACTCGGCCAGGATCTCCAGGCACTCGCCGGCGATGGCGCCGTACATGATGCCGTTGTCGTCGGGCAACGGCACCGAGTGCTCGAAGATGTTGTTCATGGTCTCGGTGTTGTACTTCCGCTCATCGAAGAACACCCAGTTCATCAGCATCCGGTAGTCGATGTAGCTCCAGCGGTTGGCCTGCAGAATGTCGGGATTCTCGTCGTTCAAGTGGGCCACGGGGAAGTCGTGGAACCGGCCACGCAGGGTGTTCCACTCCTTGTATTCCCGGTACTCGTCACTCAGGCCGTAGGTCCTGATCCCCACGTCGACGCCATACAGCAACGCCAGCGGCAGGAGGAACACGACGAAGCTGCGCACCGAGGTCCGCAGACGGGTGAGGGCCTCGAATCCCACCGCTACCGCCCCGAAGAGCAGGACCGCGTTCAGTCCCATGGTGCGGACCAGGTAGGAGAACGCGAACAGGAATCCCAGGCCCAGCAGGACCAGGATCCGCGGCCGCTCCGTCGAGCGCTGATACACCATCAGGGCCAGGAGGCACGAGAAGCCGATCATCATGCTGGCCGCGTTGTAGCTGAGGGTCACGATGAAGTTGGCGAAGAAGACCAGCACCAGCGCGAAGGCGCCGGACTTCAGCCAGCGGTTCCGGCAGAGGATGTCGAGGGAGACCAGGGTCAGGTAGAGAGCCGCGCCCGTGATGAAGTACAGCACGAGACCGTACCAGGGGATCGAGTCCGACACGTCCAGGTAGAGGAACGACAGGACCTTCCCCAGCAGGACCGACATGAACGACACCGTGTGGCCGTACTGCAAGTCATACAGGATGCCCAGGTTGTCGTTCTCCAGGTAGGTCTGGCGGAAGGCCGCCAACAGCACGAGAACATAGAGCGCAGAGAACGCGAGCAGGGCGACGGGCCGCGAAGGGCGCTTGCTGGTGACGCCGGAAACCAAAGCCTTCACCCTCCAAAGCGAAAATGACCAAGCATCCTGTCGGGTCGTGGAATAGCGGTCGAACGGATGGTGAAGGCACCAGGAACCATTATAACCGGCCCGGGGAGGTGATTTCACTCCCTAAATCGGTTGTTTCCAGCGATCTGAGGCGCCCGGCCGTTGCGAGCAGGGTTTTGACCGGTCCCTGTCACCCGTGCTAGGCTGCGCCAGCTGCATCGAGGGGGACCTGGAGGCAAAGGGGGAATCCATGAACGGACGGATATTTCTGCTCATCTGCGTGAGCCTGGCGCTGGCCGGATGCACCCCGAAGGTCTGGGAGGTGGACGCCCGGCTCGGCGTGCATGTGGACTCGGGATTCTACGCCTACTACACGGCTGCGCCCGCAGTCGACCCGCAGGAGGTCGAGATCTTCATCGCGAGCGCCGACAGCGTCACCGGCGCGCACCGTCCGCTGCGGGATCCTCAGGAGAGGATCTACCCCATGGGCATTCGCGAAAAGGAACGGGTCATCGTGCGCCCGGCCCAGGTGGCGCGCATCCTCGCCACCGAACAGATGGACTACGTGCATTCCGACTCCACGGTCGAGATCGGGTACTTCTGCCGGCTCGTCATGGACGCCAACGGCGGCCTGGGCCAGTTCGTGGAGAACGAGGAGCGCATCACGCCCCGGGGCTGGATCTGGTGCGACCCCGACGAGGACCTGGAGCGCAAGATCGCCGAGAGGATGGAGGATTGCGTGGCCGTCGCCGCCGGCTACGGCGCCGAGGCCCTGATCGACATCATGGTGTTCCGTCCGCGGGACACGAACTTCCTCTACGGCCCACCGGGCTACTACATCTACGGCAAGGCGGTGGTGGGCGTGGTGGCGCCCTAGACGACCGAACGCCGGCGACGCAGAAACTTGACCGAGCGAACGGGGAGGATCCGATTTCCGCGGATCCTCCCCGTTGTGCTAGAGTCAGGCCAATCCGCACCGACACCTCCGAATTCAACTCTGCGCCGGTACCGACGGGGAGGACGTGCGTGTCCTCGCCGAGCCAGATCCCGGGCTGCCATCGTGATCCGGGGATTCGAGGAGGATGGACATGCAGGAACGGAAATCGATGCCCTGCGGACCGAAGCGCCTGGCGATCCTGATCCTCGCTGCCGCCACGGTCTCCTGGTCGGGACAGTCCCTCGCCCAGGTTCCGACCCTGGTCGAGAACATCGCCGACCTGGAGTTGCCGACCTTGGAGGGTCCGATCACGACCCACTACAGTGAAGGCTTCGCCGACCGCGCCGCCCACCTCCAGGAGATCGTGGCTGCCGCCGACGGCTATCTCCGGCAGGAGGCGACCCTCGGGGTCCAACTGGACCTGCACCTGGCGGTCCTCGACGCCGAGGATTGGGCGCGGTGGACGCCGCTGCCCTATGGGCTGGCCCACATGAAGCTGGGCGAGTCGCCGACGGCCGTCGTGGCAGCCACTCCTGACAACATGCTGGTCAACGCCACCCTGGCCAACAAGGACCGCGTCTCCGAAGAAACGGTCCGGCTGCTGGACGAACTGGGCTTCACCTACGAGGAAGCGGTCCCGGCCTTCATGGACCTGGTCGCCGTCCACGAGATCGGCCACATCTACTCCAACGCCTACGACGTCTGGCCCACCCAGAAATGGCTGAGCGAGTTCACCGCCACCTACCTTTCCTATTCATTCATGAAGGACTCCCGGCCCGAGTTCGTACAGCTCTGGGAGATCATGTCCGAATCCAACGTCGAGACCAACGACCACGACCACACCACCCTCGCCGACTTCGAGAAACTCTACATCGGCGTGGGCGGCAGCAACTACGGGTGGTACCAGGCGAGATTCACCCAGCAGGTCTGCCGGGTGTACGAAGCGGCGGGAATCGCGTTCATGCACCATGTCCGCAAGTCCCTGGCCGAGCATCCTGAGGCCGCGGAAGACGATCCGTTCCGCCTGCACGAACTCGACCGCATCGCGGAAGGATTCGTGGCCTGGGCACCGGGCGCGACCGGCGACCTGAGATAGACCGGAGTCATGATGGCAGCGACACGCACGCGACGGTTCCTGATCACCGGCCCCTACTGGCTCGGCATCGCCGCCGACGGCCTCTGGGCCGTTGCCTTCTTCGTCCCGGCGGTCTTCGGCGCCCTCACCGGTGACCGGGAGGTCGTCCCCAGCTTGGCGCTCGATCTGGTCCTGGGTGTGGCGGGGGTGCTGATGACAGCCTGGACGATCCTGCTCCTGTGGGCGGTCCGCGAGCCCATCGGTCGGCGCTTCGTCATCCTCCTGACGGCGGCGGTGGTGGCGGGATTGTTCGTGGTCACCCTCGTCGGGTCGCGGCAGGGAAACGGCCCCGGGACCTGGATCCTGGTCAAGTGCGGGGTGCTGTTCGCCGCCATGATCACGAGCTACGTGCTGGCGGGGCGGGCGGACGCCGACTAGGCATCCGCACCCGCCCCGCGAATTCATGCTAACTTTTCGTCCCGAATCCGCGTCTTCCTTCTGATGACCGATAGAGCCCCCGGCTCGGCCGACCCGCAACCGAAGGACGCCCGGTGCCCCCGAACGACTCAGACCTCATTACCGAGATCCGCGCCGGTTCGCAGACGGCGTTCGACCGCCTGATGCAGCGCCACGAGCACTTCGTCTTCCGGGTGGCCTATCCGTACGTGGGCGACGCAGACAGCGCCCTGGATGTCTGCCAGAACGTGTTCATCAAGGTCCACCGCCGCCTCGACACGTTCCGCGGCGCCACCACCTTCCGGGCCTGGCTGGCCCGCATCGCACAGAACGAGAGCCTCAGCTGGCTGCGCAGCCGGCAGCGCTTCAGCGACCACCAGGACATCGACGCCGTGGACGGACCCGCCAGCGCGGCGGTCCAAAATGTGCACCTGGTCGAGTCAGAACGGCAACGGGACCTGCGCGCGGAGATCGACCGCCTGAATCCGACCCAGCAGCAGGCGGTCGTCCTGCGCTACTACGAGAAGATGCCCCTGCGCGAGATCGGCGAGACGCTCGAGTGCAGCGAGGGGCAAGTGAAGAGCATCCTCTTCCGCAGCATCCGCAAGCTGCGGGATAACCTGGGCCGCAAGGACAGGTGGGACCGGGAGTTGGAAGCATGAGCAAGCCCGACAGCACGAACCTGTGCCGACGATACGGTGAGTTGATCGAGGACTACCTGGCCGGGACCCTGTCCGCCGTGGACGCGTCCGATCTGCAGGACCACTGCGCCGAGTGCCCCGACTGCGCTGCCGCCCTGCGGGTGGACCGGGAACTGACCGCCCTGGGCGACGATGTCCCCCTGCCCGACCGGGACGCCCTGCGTCGCATGCGGGAACACGTCCTGGACGAGACCGCGCCCTACGAACAACGAACGGCGCCGTCCGGCGGCTTCCTGGCCGAACTGGCCCGCCTGTGGCGCATCCATCCTCTGCCGTCGGGTCTGGCCACGTCCGCGATCCTGGTGGGCGTCGCCTTCCTGGGCCGCACGAGCGCGCCCCGCGCCTCCCTGGAGGACGAATTGCTGCGCCAGTCCGCCGGCTGGGAACAGGCCCGAGCCGCCGGTCTCGACGACTACTGGGACGTGCCCGTCACCTTCACCAACGTCATGGTCCGCACCCGGGACGAGGGGCGTCTGGCCCTGAGCTTCGACGCCAGCAACCATCTGGACATGGTCGTGGCCGAGGACTCCCCCCTGGCCCGCGCCGTCCTGACCCAGGCCATCCTCGAACCCAGTTCCATGGGCTCGCGGCTGAAGGCCATGGAGGTCACGCCCCGCCTGAACGACGACCGCCTGCAGGCGGCGCTGATCATGACCGTTCTGGGCGACCCGGACGTCACCGTCCGCGTCAACGCCCTGGCCGTGCTCACCGAATACGCCGATGACGAACTCAACCGCGAGGCCCTGCTGCAGGTCCTCGGCCGGGACCCGGACGTGCAGATGCGCCTCCTGGCCCTGGAGGAACTCAAACGCCGCAATGTGGGAGCCGAGACGCTCCGCGACGCCGCCGGCGCCAACGAATTCGAAGGAACCCCGGCCGTCCTCCGCCAGGTGGCGGCCGAACTCTGAGGAAGGGCCCGCTCCGGCGGGCCGGCGGCGGGATGGGCAGGGCCCGCTCATCCGGCCGCGGAACACACGACGACCAACGAGGAGCAGAACCATGAAGACGAAGTTCATCGCCGCCACACTCACCCTGGTGATCGGCGCCCTGACGGCGGCGCCCGCGGCCCTGGGCCAGGGCACCTGGGAGAAGGAATTCGAAGTCGATCCGGGACAGAAGATCGAGCTGCGCATGAAGCACGGCGGCTCCCTGGACGTGGAGAGCTGGGAGCGTGACTCGGTCAGCATCGTCTGCGAGGCGAGAATGAACGACATCGACGACTGGGATATCGACGTCACCGAGACCCGCGGCGGCCTGCGGCTCGTGGCCGAGCTCAACGACCGCAGCATCAACTCCAACAACTTCGTGGTCACCCTGCGGGTGCCGCGCGAGTTCGACATCGCCACCAGTTCCGGCGGCGGCCACATCCGCATCGAGGGCGTCAGCGGCGAGTTCACCGGCAAGTCCGCCGGCGGCGGCATCACCCTGAAGGACGTGAAGGGCGACGCGGACCTGACCACGGGCGGCGGCTGGATCGAGATCGAGGACTCGGATCTGGACGGCCGGGTCCGCAGCGGCGGCGGCGGCGGCATCGTGCGCGACGTCACCGGCAACGTGAAGGTCAGCTCGGGCGGCGGTGCCGTCAGTTACGAGAATGTGCGCGACGGCAGCGGCGAGCTGCGCGGCCCCAGGAACACCCAGATCGCGGGCGCCACCGCCCGCACCATCATCCAGGTCTCCAACGGCGGCGAGATCGACCTGGACTCGGCGCCCGAGGGCGCCTACGTGAAGACCGGCGGCGGCGATGTGGACATCAGCGGCGCCTCCCGCTTCGTGCGGGCCTCCACCGGCGGCGGCGACATGGACATCGAGATCGAGGACGGCTGGGTCCAGGCCCAAACCGGCGCCGGCGACGTGGACATCATCGTCAGCGGCGACTTCGGCGACGGATCCGACGGCATCAAGGTCGTCACGGGCTACGGCGAGGTCACGGTGACCATCCCCGCGGACGCCTCCGTGGAGTTCGACCTGGACCTGTCCTACACCCGCAACAGCAGCCAGAGCTTCGACATCGACTGCGATTTCGATCTGGACGTGGAGCACACCAAGAAGTGGGACAAGAGCCACGGCACACCCCGCAAGCACATCCTGGGCACGGCCACCATCAACGGCGGCAAGCACCTGGTGAAGATCCGGAACACGAACGGGGACATCAAGATCAGGAAGCGCTGACAGCAGGCGTCGTGAAGGAAGAGCGGCCGGGTTCCCGGGGCCCGGCCGCTCTTTTGACAGCCACTCGTCCCGGGAACGGCCGATTTGCGTCGGACCCTCGCCATATGGTAGGCTGCGACAGGAATTCCATATTCCAGATTGTCCGCAAGGGGGTGGACATCATGCCGGTATCTTTCGAATACGATGCCGCCAAGGGAATTATCCACGTGCGACCCCGGGGAAATCTGCTGCTCAGCGAAGTCGGCGAGCGCTTCAAACGGGTCGCGGCCGACGAAACGATTCCGCCCGGCGCAGTCGAGTTCGTCCACCTGGATGGCGTCGATTCGTTCAAGTACGGTTCCCGGGAGTCCGCGGGGATCCCCGACATGCACGCTTTGGTGCGCCAGAAGAAGAGGATCAAGGCCACCGTCTTCATCGCCGAGAGCGACTACCACTTCGGCGTGGCCCGCATGGTCCAAACCTGGTTCGACGCGGCCGGTCTCGGACTGGTCGTCGCGGTGGTTCGCTCCGAGGAAGAGGCCTACCGCTTCGTCGATAGACTGTCCATATAAACGGAGGGACTTCCCGTGAGACGATACCTGCTCCCGGCGGCGCTCCTGGCCGTCGTCCTCGTGACCGCTTCCTGCACCCCGGGGCCCAACACGGCCGCCGCCGGCGGTGGAGATTCCGCCGGCTTCCTGCAAGGCTTGTGGCACGGCTTCATCGTCCTGTTCACGTTCGTCCTCTCGCTCTTCAGGAATGACGTGAGCATGTACGAGGTCGCTAATAACGGCGCCTGGTACGACTTCGGATTCATACTGGGAGCCATGTGCTTCTTCGGCGGTGGCGGTGGCGGGGCGGCCTGCGGCGGAAAGAAGTGCGGGTGACGTGAAACGCATCTGCGTGAACTGCGGCTCCAGCCCCGGTTTCGACTCCGTGCACATGGCCACCGCCCGGCGGCTCGGCGAGGAACTCCTCGCCCGCGGTTGTGAACTGGTCTACGGCGGATCGGACGTGGGCCTCATGGGCGAGGTAGCCGACACGGTGCTGGCCGGGGGCGGCACGGTACACGGGGTGATCCCGCGCCTACTGGCGGAGAAGGTCGCCCACAGGGGGCCGGTCGAGCTGCACGTGGTGGAGTCCATGCACGAGCGCAAGACGCTGATGGCCGACCTCTCCGACGCCTTCGTCGGCCTGCCGGGCGGCTTCGGGACCCTCGAGGAAATCGCCGAACTCCTGACCTGGAACCAGCTCGGCATCATGGCCAAACCCGTGGGTCTTCTGGACGTGGACGGCTATTACGAGCACCTGCTCGCTTTCCTGGACAACGCTGTCGCCGGCGGCTTCATGAAGCAGGAGCACCGGGACATGGTCCTGGTGGCCCGCGATCCGGCCGATCTGCTGGACCAGGCCGCGGCATGGCACGCGCCGACGTCGGCCAAGTGGGTCGGATTGAAGCGGTCGAGCCGGCCGTCCCCGTAGCGACCCCGATCAAGACCTCTGTTCCTCCCGCTTACGCTGATACAGCAACGAGATCGCCAGCAACACCACCCCCAGGGCCACGAAGGCTGCGATGCGGTACCCCTGGTCCAGGGCCTGGATATCCATGAGGAAGACCTTCACGACGGTCAGGCCCACAAGGCTGATGCCCAGGACGCGCACGGGTTTGAACCGCGCCACGAAGCCCGCCACCACCACCGCCCCGGCGTACAGGGCCCACACCAGCGAGAGGGTGAGCGTACTCTGCAGGGCGAGGTCCGGGGTGGGCGGACCGCCCCGCGACAGGAAGTATCCCACCACCTCGAAGGAGACCTTCAGGAAGAGCAGCAGGATGGCCGCCAGCAGAAATGGCGTGCGCAGCCAGAGCTCCGCCGGCACCAGGTCGTCCCGGCGGCCGGACGTGATCCGGTAGGTGCCGGCCAGCAGGAAGGCCAGGGCCACCCCCTGCAGGAAGGGGAGATTCAGGAGCAACCGGTAGCCGTCCTGGGGATCCGCCCCGGTGATGACCGTCTGGCCTGTGGTGATGGCCACGGCGCCCACCAGCAGCTTAGCGCCCAGAACGCGCAGCGAACGGCGGCCGAAGCGCAGGCCGGCGGCGATGGTCACGAAGCCGTACACCGCCCACAACAGCATGGTGTAGAGCAAGCCGGGTATGAGTTGGTCGATGCCCAGGGTCTGCTCCCGCCAGGCAAAGTATCCGATAAACTCCCCGGTCAGCTTCCAGGCGAAGATGCCCACACCCGCGAGCATGAACGGCGTGCGGAGCTTGCGCTCGGTTTCGCTCAGGCGATCGGACCAGCGGTCGTAGGCCCAGAACAGCCAGCCCAGCAGGACGAGCAGGGCCAATCCCACCAGAAACTCGCTGTTGAGGACGGGCCGGAAGTGGGTCACACGCGCTTCGACGAAAGGCATGTCCGCCAACACCGAGCGCATCAGGACCAGGCCCAGCACCGCCAGTCCGGCGAAGCGCTGCCAGCGGTCCCGCTCCCGCAATCCGGCAATGAGCAGCACTGCAGCCAGGACGGTCCAGCCGAAGGTGATCCAGGCCAGAGAGAGCTGGACCGGGATCGCCACCAGGGCCAGGGCTACGCCCGTGAGGTAGGTCAGCCGGGTGGCCTCATCCTCACCCTTGCTGCGGCGCATGCGGCGGCTGGTCAGGACGTAGACTACCGCCAGTACCAACAGGACCGCCCCCTGCAGATCCACCAGGTCCGGTTCCAGCAGGTGGTGGCAGAAAACTGCGAAGAGGAGTCCGTTACCGGCCAACATGACCGCGCGGGCGAAGCTCCAGAAGCGGTGGGTCGTGGTGCGTCGTAACCAGGGCGCGATGCCGTAGAGGGCCCAGATGGCCGTCACGCAGACCAGGGCGAAGACCCGCAGCCCGGTCTCGTAGTGGGCGTCGCACCAGAAAAGCACCAGGATAGCCGTGGTCGCGAACGCCCCCAGGGACAGGCCGGCCCAGCCGCGACGAAGTCCGACCAGCACAGCGCCCAGGTTCACCACCGCCAGGTAGGGCAGCAGGGTGTAGGCGGTGTCGTCACCCTCGACCAGGACGGGGGTCAGAAGTGCGCCGACCAGGGTGAGCGAGGCGATGGTCAGCGAGTTGCGATCCAAGGCCAGCCAAGCGCCTACCACCGCCACGACGATCAGCATGGGGAAGACGACCCAGGCCGGTACCAGGTGGTGGAAGCCGTAAGACGCGTAGGCCGCCAAGTATAGCAGGGCCACGCCGCCGCCCAGCAGACCGAGGCCCAGGATGCGCTCGCGTCGGACGCTCCAGTAGCGGCCGACCACGTTGAAGACCGCGGCTACGGCCAGGCCGATCATGAGCTGGGGCAATCCGGCCAGAACGCTCTCGCCCAGGTCCACGCCCAGGAAGAACGCCGAACCGAAGAAGAGGGCCAGGATGCCGGTCCAGGTGAGCCACTGGCCGCCCAGGATGGCCTCCAGGTCCACCGTGGGCCGTGCCGGCGCGGCCACTGGGCGCGGCGCCGGTGGCGCATCGACCTGCGGCGCAGGGGCCGGCTCCGGGGCGGGCGCCTCCGCGCGGACTTCCGGAGCGGGAGCGGCTTCCCGGATCCCCGTTTCACGCTGGAGGCAGGAGAGCCGGATGACCTCCTTCTCCAGGCGTCCCAACCGGCGCAGTGCCAGGATGGCCAGCACCAGGGCCACCGGTGCGGCCAGCAGGAATACGACCAAGAACAGGATCAGGCTTTCCACGACGATCTCCCTCCGGAGGTGCGGTTCCGCGTCCCTCGTCTCCTCAAACGGCCCGGGCCATGCCCTGGCGGACCTTGCGCGTCAGGCGGATCAACTGGCGGTACTCCCGCTCGTCGAGTCCGCTCATGACCTGTTCGACCATCTCGTGGTAGACCGGGTCGACCTGGTCGATCCGGCGGCGCCCCTCGGCCGTCAGCGTGATGTGGTAGCGTCGGCGATCGCCGGGTACGGCGTTACGCGCGATCAGCCCCGCCTTTTCCAGGCGATCGATGAGCCCGGTGATGTTGGACTTGTCCACCAGCAGGCGGGCGCTCAGGTCTTTCTGGCTCAACTCCGCCTCGCTGTGCCGCAGAACCACCAGCAGGTTGAATTCCGCCTCGGAGAACGGCGTGTTCCGGAAGAATCGCCGGGCCGCGCGTTTGAGCAGCGTTCCGGTCCACCAGATGTTCATGAGGGCCTCGTGAGCCGGAACCTTGAACTCGATGGGTATATCGACATTCGGGTCTTTCATGGCGCCTCCATGGTTTGAATGATTATAGTGTATATTACTACCATTGGTTATACAACTATTATTTTCGCACCGTTTCCCGCTCCGTCGGACCTCGGGATTCTGGCGATTCCCCGGCAGCTATGGCATCATCCTTACATCGCGATTTCGTTGCCCGTTTCTGGAGGTATCGCCGTGCTGCGTCGTCCCGTACTCGCCGTGATTCCGGCGCTCCTGATCCTGACCACCACCCCGTCCCTGGCCCAGAATCGCTACTTCGACGACGGCGCCAACGGCATCACCGCCCAGGGCGGCTGGGTGAAAGGCGACGAGGCGGACGGCTTCGGCGGCGCGGCCACGCTCACCTTCGGCGGCCGCTTCGACGTTGGCGTGAGCTACGTAACGCCGGAGCAGGAACTCGCCCCGGGTATCAACGTGGACTGGCGGCAGATATCGCCCCGCTTCGCCATCGCCTTGGTCCGTCCCGAGCCGCGGATGCCCGTGGGCATCGACGTGGCCGTCAGCTACACGGCCATCGAGTTCGACGGCATGATGTCCGATCTGATCGGCGGCAACGCCCAGACCGTCGGCCTTGAATTCCCCGGCCGGTTCGGCGGCCATCCGAAACTGAAGATCGTGCCCGCTTTCGGGATCCACTACCACATGACCGAATCCTGGCGGCGGAATAGGGTCGACGACCCCAAACTCACCGTGGACAACAACGGTCCCATGATCTCGGTGGAAATGGCCCTGCTGTTCTACGAACGGTTCCTGATCGTACCGGGGACGTCCGCCTTCGACGGGGACACCACCTGGTCTATCACGGCGGGGTTTGCGCTCGAGTTGGAATAGCCGGCGACCGGGGCGGGCCTCAGAAGCGGCTCCGCCATCCCCGCTTCTCCACGGTGCGCAGGTCCGGTTCGTCCACGAGACTCTCCAGGTGACGTTCGAGGGCCGCCAACTCGATGTCACCCGGTTCCCCCCGCCAGGGCTGCACCCGGACCAGATTGCCGTAGCTCCGCGCGAGTCCTCCGGGCTTGTCGTCGATCACCAGGACCCGGGCCAGATCGCGGCCGCACTTCTTCACCTTGCGCAGGTCCTTGATCCAGACCTCCCGCTGGCGTTCCTGGTCGAAGACCCGCGTGCAGCGGCCGCGAGACCAGACGAACTCCACCTCGACGTCCACGAAGAGATTCCCGCGGACGATCTCCGCGTAGTCCGCCGAGGCGCTGGTCCAGATGGCCAGATCCCAGTCGCGAGCCGCAGCCGTCAGGAACTCCCGCGCGTGGGGACGCAAGTGGATCAGGAAGAGCACGGCGCGGAAGGTGGGACGCACCGCCGCTAGCGGTCTTTCGGTGGCGTGGATGAGGGTCTCGTCCAGGTCGAGGATGAGAAGAGGACGGTCCATGGGGCGCACGTCCTTGGATTTCGGTTCGGTTCAGTGTTTTCAGCAGCGGTTAGGGTTGCCTCGGGCGAGAGGGTAGCCCATGGGAGCCGTGGCCGCGAGGCGCATAGATATTTGTACTGTACGGGTTCGTTTTCATACATGTCTAGTGATTTATTTGCTTGACTTTACGCCTGTTTTTCGCTATCTTTACGCCTAGATCTCCCTCCCGGAAATCGAGCCCGCCGTGTTGACCGAATTTCGTCCGGATCGTCCCGCTTCGGAAGCCGATTCCGCGCTCCGCTGCGCCTTCCAGGCCGAGGAGACGGCGCGCAAGTGCGCCGTGCTGTGGTTCGCCGATATCCTGGAGCGACGGCTGTTCCGCGAGTTGGGCTACTCCTCCATGCAGCAGTATGCGCGTCGTGCGTTGGGCTTCTCCGAGTCCCGCGTTTCCGACTTCATGCACCTGGCCCGCAAGCTCGACAAGCTGCCGGCGGTGAAGGCCGCCCTGCCGGAAATCGGCTACACCAAGGCGCGCCAGATCGTGCGGGTGGCTTCGCCGCGGACGGCCGGCGACTTGGTCGAGGCGGCGCGGACCACCGGCCGACGCGAGCTGGCCAAGAAGGTGCGACGGGTGGTGAAGCGGGCGCGGAAGACGCCGGCGGCGGAACTGTTTGCGGTCGCCGAGTCCGAGTCCGAGTCCGAACTCGCCGCCGAAGTGCCCGTGCGGTTGGGCCTGGAGTTCTCTCCCGAGCAGCATGCACGCTGGGAGGCTCTCTGGGAGCGTCTCAAGAAGACGGGAGTGACCGGCTCACGAGAAGACGTGCTACTCAAGGCGTTGGCGTGCAAACTCGAAGACATAAGCAATACGGAGACAACAGCTTCAACCGAAACCGCCAGCCGGCTGGCGGTCCCCCCGGTGCAGATCCACGTCTACGAGTGCCCGACCTGCGGCGCCATGGAAACCAATGGCAAGCCCCTCGGCCCCGCCGACGCCGAACGCATCCGCTGCGATGCGGCCATCAGCACACCCACAGGCCGCAACACCACCTCGATCCCCCCGAGAACCCGCCGCTTGGTCCTGGCCCGCGACCGCCACCGCTGCCAAGCCCCAGGCTGCTCCCACACCAAGTTCCTCGAGATCCATCACCGCGACCCACGCACCCAAGGCGGCACCAACGCCCCCTCCAACCTCATCACCCTCTGCAGCAGCTGCCATCGACTCTGGCACTCCAACCACGTCCGGGAGTGAGGGCGGGGCCGGGGCTCGGGTGCGACTCGGGCCGTCCCCGGCCCGAGCGAGGCCCGCAGGGCCAAAGCGCGGAGCACCCGAGCCCCGGCCCTGCCCTCACTCCACCGTCCCCTGCAGATACCACCGTCCGTCCTCGTAGAAAACCCATACGATGCGCCCCCCCGCGGTTTCGAGGTAGTGGTACATCCGCCGCGTCTCTCCCACCCACCATCCGCCCGATACCAAGTGGGGACCGTGCTCCCGCACGTCGCCCGGTTGCACCGACGTTCCGCCCGGTCCCACCACCGCCCGCATGATCTTCTCGCCGGCAGTGCGGGCCAGATCCGCCGGGCCACCCAGCAAGGGCCGGGGCCGGGGCAGCAGGCGACGCACCAGGGGACGGTCGCCCCGGGGCGGAGTCGGCTGGGGCGCTGCCAACGACTCCACCGGCGCCCAGCGCCAGCAGGTCTCCGGCAGGTGGCGAGGACGGAGCTCGGCGCGGACCACAGCCCCATCTCCCAGTTCGGCCCGCACCCGGGCCACCGCACGCAGGGCCGCCTCCGGGTCGCGCTTGGGACGACGGTGGAAGAGTTCGAGGGCCTCGGCCGTGGCCGCCACCGCCTCCAGTTCCAGGGTCAGGCGGGTCACGCCCGCCGTCAGGTCGCAGGTCTCCAGACGTAGGCGGACCAATTCCATGAGCAGCACCGCATCCAGGGACGGAGCCGCCGGGCGCAGGCTCTCGCGACGGGCCGTCGCCGCCCGGTCGTCGAGCACCAGATCCAGGTGGAGCAGCACCACGGCCTCGGCCTGCTCGGCCAGACGGTCCAGCAGCGGGTGGAGCAGGCGCTTGGCCTGGAAGAGCAGGCGCCAGGCGTCGGTCTCGGGCTCCTCGAACTCCACGTCCGCGTGCAGGGGCTCCAGCGGGACCACCGGCTGCAACGGGTCGAAACGCAGGCCGCGGGCCAGCGCCACCAGCTCGGCGGCTTCGGGGCCGAAGCGGGCCTCGAGTCCCGAAGGCGGCAAGGCGATGAGTTCGCCGACGGTGCGGACGCCCAGATGGTTCAGGTCGTCGCGCAGGCGGGGCAGGAGGTCCAGGCGGGCCAGGGGAACGCCGCGGCAGGCGGCGATCTCTCGGGACGGGGACGGGGCCACCACCACCCGGCGGTGGACCCGGGCCAGGCAGTAGGTCCCGAAGCGGGTGAACCCCACGGCGACTCCGGCGGCGAAACGGGAGCGGCGCAGGCGCTGGCGCACATCCGTGGCCCACTGGCGGGGGACGCCGGCCAGGCGTTCGAGTCCCCCGGCGTCGAGCCAGAACACACCCGGCTCGTGGCGAGCCGGCTCGACCCGGGGGCTGTGCTGCAGGAGCAGCCGGTGGAGAGCGGCCACGGCGCGGCCGATGCGGCGCTCCGTGATGGGGGCGGCCTGCAGTTCGCGGCACACCGACAGGGCCGACGCGTAGCGCATGCCAGGCAGCACCCCGTGACGCCGGGCCGGTTCGTTCACCCATAGGAGCGGAGCTTGGGGACTGTCCTCGACCACCACGGCGGCGGGTCGGCCGCGCCAGTCCGGATAGCGGCGCAGCAGGAGCTGGAGCGGCAGGGCCGGGACGTCGACGCAGGCCAGGCGCTCGGTGCGGACGAGCTGATCCGCCGGAACGAGACGTCCTGAAGTGCGGTCGCGCATCCGGTCAGTGGAGACCTTCGGGCCCACGGTGCACACCTCGCCAGGTCCAGCCCGGGCCGCGGCGCTTGTCCTTGAGCACGCGCAGGTGGCAGGCGAAGCCCTCATCGCCGGTGGAATCCCGAGAGGTGCGCCGCCGCATGGACTCGCCCCGCAGGGAGACGAGGGAGCCCAGCGACGGCGCTGTCGGCGGCTTGTCGGTGAGGCAGACGACAGCCGCGTCGTGCTTCTGGGCGAGTTGGACGAGCCTGCCCTGCAGGGGCGTGGGCAAGGTGGCGCTCGTCCCCAGCTCGAGCACCACCAGCCCGTACGCCCCCGAGCGCAGGAGTACGTCGGCCGCCCGGCCGGCGCCGCGGGCGTCCTTGGCGCGAACCACCACCAGGGCGGCCAGGTCGACCCCCCACGCCGCCGCGTCGGGCGGGTGGAAGGTGGCGGCGCGGGACGTGACCCAGGCCACCGGTTCACCCTGGAGCTGGGCGTCGAGCACCAGGGAGAAGGCTGCCGTGAGGGACGCAGCGGCCGCCCCGCCGCTCAATTCGCAGAGGCGGCCTGAGAGTTCTTTACAGGACCACTCCGGAACCGTGTCCGGCGCTGGCGCGACACCGTCCCCTAGGCGCCGCACCGCCGGGTGCCGGAGCAGTTCGAGAGCGAGGTTGCCTCGTTCCGCTTCCGCCGGCGTGGGTTCCGGGGACAGCTTTTCCAGATCACGGGCGGCCGCGGCCATGACCCACCTCCAGGTCGGGTGTCGTGAAGATTGAGCGTCCGGTCTTCCGGGGCTGGGGACCCCGGGTCAACGTGGCACTCCCGGTGCAGGCGTAGGTCGCGGCTCCTTCCGACAACCGGCCGTCAGGTCAGACAGCGACGGACTTCGACGACTCTGCCCAGGATGTTCACCTCGTCCCGCCCGTCCAGGACGATGGGCTTGAAGAGGGCGTTCTCGGGATGCAATTCCACATGTCCACGCTTCAGGCGCAGGCGCTTGACCGTGGCCTCACCCGCCACCTGGGCCACCACGATCTCACCGTTGCGCACCGCGTGCTGGCGACGGACCACCACCGTGTCACCGGGCAGAATTCCCGCGCCGAGCATGCTCTCGCCGCGTACGGTCAGGGCGAAGAGGTTGGCGTCGGCGGGCTGGCCCTCCACCGGGACGTAGCCCTGGGGGTCCTCGATAGCCTCGGTGAGGGCGCCGGCCTGGACACGGCCCAGCAGGGGGACCATGCGCAGGTCCGGGGCTCCGGGCAGGAAACCCGCCGACCCCTCGCCGGGGGGCAGGCGATACCCCCGGGCGCGGCCCGGTTCCTTGGTGAGCGCCCCCTCCTGGACCAGCGCCTCCAGATGCTGCCGCGCCGACTGGACGGCCTTGAAGCCGAAGTGGTGCTGCACCTCGCGCACCGTGGGCGGGGCGCCCTCGGCGATGCGCTCACGCACGTAGGCGTGGACCTGGCGGCGGGTCTGTCCGGGAGGAGTGGCGGGCATGGCGGCCTCGATTCGTGAACTGGGTCCGGCTTGGTGACGGACCACCATTAAACAGACATTTGTCTGGTAGGTCAAGGACAAAAACGAAAACAAGGCGAATACACTGAAATGCGTCCCCTTCGACTCCCCCGGATCCACTGCGGCCACCGCTGGACAAAGGGAAGACAACCGCATGACCGACCTACCACAACACGTCTGAGAGCCGTGATTCAATGGGTCGGACCGGCTGAGAAACGGAACCGGCCTCCTTTCGGTTGACAAACCCCACTCCACTGACCTCCTTAGGTTTAGGACTGTCGTCGCTTCTCCGGAATCGACGAGATCGCAACCCCCGAGGAGGCGAATCGCCCGGCCGCCGAACAGAGCGCGACGAGCGATAGCATGAAGCCCGCGACGGCACCGTGCCTCACTACAGGCACCCCCACATCCCCCCTGAAGAACGACGTTTTAGAAGAAACGCCCGGTGGTGGCGCCATGCTCGCTGCTGTCTGCCGCGAGTCGTTTTTGTCGTGCCCAACATTGCATCCATTCCGGAGTCCGCTACGGTCCTGTTCAAGCCGGCGTTTTCCCCGCCAGCTGACCGAATGACGACAGGGGGGCACACACCCCCCGACGCAACAAAGGAGCGCAGCCATGCAGACCGATCTGCGGATCAACCCCCTCACCGGCGAACGGTACCTCGCCGTCCTCACCAAGGGCCGCCAGATCATGAGCGACCCCCTGCTCAACAAGGGCACGGCCTTCACCCAGCGCGAACGGGAGGAGCTCGCACTCCACGGTCTGCTCCCCCCCGCGACCAGCACCATGAAGAAGCAGTTGCGTCGGACCTACGAGAGATTCAGCGCGCAGCCCACGGACCTGGACAAATTCATCTACCTGAACGGCTTGCGCGACCGCAACGAGTTGCTCTTCTACCGTCTCGTCCACGACCACATCGAGGAGATGATGCCCATCGTCTACACTCCCGTGGTGGGCGAGGCGTGCCAGAAGTTCTCCCACATCTTCCGCACCGGCCGCGGGCTGTACATCTCCTACGAACAGCGGGGCGAGATCGACAAGATCCTCCGCAACTCGGGTATCGAGAACCCGTCGATCATCGTCGTTACCGACGGTGAGCGGATTCTCGGGCTCGGGGACCAGGGCGCCGGCGGCATGGGAATCCCCATCGGCAAGCTCGCCCTCTACACCCTGTGCGCGGGCGTCTCCCCCTACACCACGCTGCCGATCATGCTGGACGCGGGTACCGACAACGAAGAGCGGCTGCAGGACCCCCTCTATCTGGGCATGAAGCACCGCCGGGTCCGCGGCGACGAATACCAGGCGTTCATCGACGCCTTCGTGGCGGCCGTCAAGCGCGTCTTCCCTGATGTCGTGCTGCAGTGGGAGGACTTCCTCAAGGGCAACGCCATCAAGCAGCTCGACCGCTTCCGCGACAAGCTCTGCTCCTTCAACGACGACATCCAGGGCACGGCGGGGGTCGTGGTCTCCGGTCTCCTGGGCTCCGCGCGGATCACCGGCAAGTCCATGAACGAGCAGCGCGTGCTCTTCGCCGGGGCGGGCGCCGCGGCCCAGGGCATCTCCGACCTGATCGTGGCAGCCATGGTCGAGGACGGGTTGAGCCGCGAGGAGGCCGTCGCCCGCATCTACACCGTGGACTCGCGCGGGCTGGTGACCACCGAGCGCTCGAACCTCGAGGACTTCAAGGCCCACTACGCCCGGGACGTGGCCGAAGTGGCCGACTGGGAGGTGGCCGACCGCTCG
Organism: bacterium; assembly: GCA_024231905.1. GTDB lineage: Bacteria > Krumholzibacteriota > Krumholzibacteriia > LZORAL124-64-63 > LZORAL124-64-63 > JAAEQC01. The sequence goes on from JAAEQC010000207.1 coordinate 68,726, forward strand.
CGCATCACCCTGGCCGAGACCGTGGCCAACGCCAAGCCAACGATCCTGCTGGGCACCTCCGGCGCGCCGGGCATGTTCAGCGAGGAAGTCGTCCGCACCATGGCCCGCATCAACGAGCGGCCCGTCATCTTCCCCCTCTCCAATCCCACTTCCAAATCCGAGTGCACGGCCACCGAGGCCATCACCTGGTCCGAGGGCCGCGCCATCGTGGCCACGGGCAGCCCCTTCGACCCGGTCCGGTACGGCGACCGCGAGCACCGCATCGGCCAGGGCAACAACGCCTACATCTTCCCCGGCGTGGGCCTCGGCCTGACCGTGTCGCGCACGAAACGGGTGACAGACATGATGTTCCTGGCGGCCGCCCATGCCCTGGCCGGGGAAGTGAGCGAGGAAGACCTGGCCGCAGGGTCGGTCTACCCCCCACTGTCCCGCATCCGCGAGTGCTCCCATGCCGTGGCCTGCGCCACGGTCCAGCAGTCGGTGAAGGAGGGCTACGCCGACGCCGAGATCCTCGACGACCTGGAGCGAAGGGTCCGGCAGGCCATGTGGCAGCCCGAGTACCTGCCCATTCGCTACGAGTTCGGGCGCGTGGTCTATCGGGACGTGCCGGAACCGCCGTCTCCTCTGCGGATCAAGGGCGCCACGAACCGCGTCGACTGCACGACCGACGGCACCATCGAGTTGGTGGACCTGCTGCGGGGGAAAACCGACGATCTGCTGGCCGACGCGGTGACCGAACTGCACAGGGCGCACCTGGAACACTACGAGGCCCAGGGTCTCGACGCCGTACGGCAGCGCCTGTCCGACCTTCTGGAACGCACGCTGACCTGCCTGGAGACGGGCCGGGCCGAACCCATCGTCGAGTGGGCCACCAAGGTCGGCCGGGAACGCTTCGTCGAGGGCTTCGACCTGTTCGAGGTGCAGACCTCCATCAACGTTCTGGAGGAGGTCATCTGGCGGCGGGTCCTGGCCGCGGTGGGGCCCAACGACCTGGCCCACGCCCTCGGCTTGGCCAACGCCATCCTCGGCATGGCCAAGGACAAGCTGGCCCGGGAGTACGTGGCCCTGGCGCGGGACGTGGCAACCCGCAGTTGAACCGGCGCGGCGCGACCGTGACCCGCACGGTCGCGCCGGCTGCCGTCAGGACGCCGGACCGGCCGGCGCCGCGGGCAGGCCCAGGTAGCGGAAGACGCACAGGCAGGACGCGGGACGGCCGTCGCCGTCGCGGACCAGCGCCTGGTCGGCGCCGACGGCCACCAGGACGTGCTCCGGCAGGAAGCGAATGACCTCCACCCCCACCCCTTCGAGCTTCGCCTCGAGATCCGCTACCAGGTTCCGGGACTCGACCTCGTCCAGCAACCCGCGCGCCAGGGCCTGGGTTACGTTCATCGACCGTATTACGGGTGCGTCGTCATCGGCCTCCCGCGCCTCCGGTCCGCCCCAATAATCCCAGATGGTGATGTAGTTGCGCCGGGGTTCCAGAACGGGCTCGTCCTCCAGGGTCCGCAGGTGCTCATGGCTGCGGTAGCGGCTCGGGTCGAAGTGGGACTCGTCCAGCTCCGAGCGGTGGCCCGTACGGTAGATCGCCCGCGGCAGGATGGCCGGGATCCCCTGCCGCCGCAGCCACCAGGCCGCGGCAGCCTCCTCGAAGGGACTGTTGAAACCGTGGGCCAGGGCCCGGAAACCCGCCACCCCGAAAGCCGCCGCCGCCGGGGGTTCACCCACCCGAGAGACCTTCCACACGAAGGGGATCTGGTCCTTGCTGGTGGTGAAGTAGGTCTCGTGACCTTCCATGAGCCGGATCTGCGGTGTGGTGCGCCAGCGCTCGGGCAGGAAGAAGTCGAAGAGGTCGGGTGCATGGCCCACGACCCACAGCATACCCCCGGTGCTCTCGGCCCGGCCGTGCACGTAGGGCACGCCCTGGACATTCGTGGGCTGCAGGTTGGCCGGGAAGGCCACCGAGTCGTCCACCTCTCCGGCGAGCAATTGGCGGCGCCGCTTCCGATAGGTCGTGCCCTGGGCCGACTGGATCTCCCGGTAGTACTCGGGCGTGCGTTCCATGAGTTCGAAGTCGATCAGGCCGTACCAGGTTTCGTCGTTCTCGTGGAGTAGCCCCCCCCCGTCGGTCGGCTGCACGATGACGTGCTGCGGTTTCATGTCCAGCACCCGGAAACCCTTGGCGCTCATTTCGCTAGTGGCGCGCGTGTTCAGACGGCGGGCTTCGATCTCGTCGATCAGGCCCGCGTCATGGGCCTGCCAGGCGTCCAGGCCCGGAATCCAGCGGTAGACCACGATGTACTGGCGCAGGATGTCGATGGCCACGCCCGGGTGCAGATCGAGCTTGCGAGCTATGCGCCACTGGAAGCGGCCGCTCTGGGACGGCTGGGTCTCCCCGGGCGGGACGAAGATCGCCAGGGGCAGCTGGGTGCGGATACTCAGGCCGGCCGGTCCGCGCCGGCTATGGCGCAATTCCTCCGCCAGGGCGAATTCCTCGAAGGGACCGTTGAACTCGCAGCACAGCAGGTTCTCGATGAGTTCCGTGTCGATGGGCACCTTCTCGCCGACGCGGCTGAACTTCACGACGAGATCCAGGCTCACGCCGTCTACCGGCTTGGTGGGCGACCGGTAGACCAGGGATGTGCCCGGCAACTTCACCCGCTTGGCACGGAACCAGTCCAGGTCGTACCAGTTGTGCGGCTGCAGGTGCTCAGCGTAAGTGTAGCCCACGGTGGTCAAGTAGAGTTCACCGATGTCCGGGTCGGAGGTGTGCACATAATCGACGCCGAGGACGTTGACGAGGCTGGCCCCATCGGGCAGGTCGCCGATGGCGATACGCTCACCCGAGGACCTGGCTTCGGCGACCAGGCGAGCTTGCCGGGCATGGGTGTTGGTGGGTTCGGCGGGCATGGTCATCCTTCCGGTCGGACCTGCGAGGACCCCGATTGACAGCCCTCCCGGGTCTAACCATATTTCCTGACAGCGCGATTTCAAACCACGCATCCATCTGCGAGGAAATGCCTTATGTCGGACTGGGACTTCAGGACTCGTTGCGCCAAGTGGCGCCCGTCCGGCAACACGGCGTGGATCATCGTCGGCGTGGCCATATTCGTGATCGTGGCCTTCATCCTGCCCAAGCCCGCCTCCATGGTCTCCACCCTGGAGGAGTTCGGCTACGTGGACAAGATGGTCGAATGGGGCATCACCGACGACGCCCAGGGCGCTGCCGGAAAGTGCATGATCGTGCTAGGCCTGGTGCCCATGGCGGTGATCTTCTTCGCCACCGGCGCCGTGCCCATCGGCGTGACGGGCATCCTCATGCCCCTGCTGGCCTACATGTTCAGCCTCCTACCCTTCGAGAGCGTGGGCAAGACCTTCGCCGGCGACGCGCCCATGTTCATGCTGGGGGTCTTCGCCCTCGGCGCGAGCGTGACCGAGACAGGCTTTCACAAGCGCCTCGCCGTGTGGATCCTGGGCTGGACCAAGGGTTTCTGGGGACCCATGTTCGTCCTTTGCCTCAGCATGTCGATCATCGGCTCGTTCCTGTCGGCGCCGGCCATGTGCTCGTTTATGATCCCGGTGCTCATGGCCGTGTACATGGGCTGCATCGCCCACGAGGCCCAGGGCGGCGAGGTCCGCCACGACCCGGCCCTGGCCAAGTTCCTCTTCTTCGCCCTCTGCTTCTCGTTGAACGTGGGCGGCGTCGGCACGCCCTCGGCCGGCGGCCGCAACGTCATCATGATGGGACTCTTCAGCGACTACCAGGTGCCCATCACCTACTTCGAGTGGATGCGCTACGGACTGCCCCTGGTGCCCCTGGGCGGACTGATCGTCTTCGGCTACATGTCGCTGCTGTTCGGCCGCAAGATCCGGGTGCGGAACCTCACGCCGGGGCTGGCGGTCATCAAGGAGGAGACGCGGCGCATGGGCTCCATGCGCTACGCCGATTGGGTCACGGCCACCATGCTCCTGGTGATCGTGTCATTGTGGATCCTGGGCGGCGAAGCGGTTGGACTCGGCGGTCCGGCCCTGCTGGCCCTGGTGGTGCCCGTCCTGTTCCGGACCGTGGAGTGGAAGCGGATTCTCTCGATCATCTCCTGGGACGCCTGGTTCATGTACTGCGGCGCCCTGACCCTGGGTTCCCTCCTACGCGAGAGTGGCGCCGCCATGTGGCTGGCCAGCAGCTTCCTGGACATCCTGTCCAACCTCAAGATGGACCAGGGCTACGGCCTGTGGGTCGGCATGTCGGCCTTCTCGGGCTTGGTCACCAACTTCATGTCCGATGCGGCCACGGTGGCGCTCATCGGTCCCATCGTCGTGCCCATGGGCATCATGACCGGCAACGAGGGCGAGCCCTGGGCCATCGGCCTGGCCGTGGCGTTCGCGTCCTCGTACGCGCACTTCCTGGTGGTCGGCTCCCCCACCAACGCCCTCACCTACGGCCTGAGCATCTTCCCCGACTCGGACAAGCGGGCCATCGAGACCATCGACTTCGTCAAGTATGGCTTCCTGCTCTGGGTCCTGTGCATGGGCCTGCTGTGGACCGTGGGACTGCTGGGCGTGTACGGTGTGAACGGATTCCCTGACGGACTGCTGGAGACGGCCCGCGGCGTTCTGGAAAGTGGCGGCCAGTAGGCCGGGTATCGAAGTCGAGCCCATCAAGGGCGCAACCGAAAGAGGCCCGGCCATGGCGACCTACACCATCACGGAACTGATGATCCCCCTGGCCGACTACGCCCTGGTCTCGGTGGACGCCACCCTGAGCGACGCCCTCGAGGCCTTGGAGCAGGCTCGCTGCAAGTACGACGTGCACCGTTACCGCCACCGGGCGGTGCTGGTCCGGGACGACGACGGTCTGATCGTGGGCAAACTCTCCATCCTGGACCTGATCCGCGCCCTGGAACCCGACTACTCGGAGCACATGGCCGACCTCAACCTCGACCGCTTCGGCATCGACGACGACTACCTGGCCGAGACCCTCAAGACCGACGACTACTGGAACCAGCCCCTGGACAAGCTCTGCCGCGCCGCGGCGCCCCAGACCGTGGGGCGCTTCATGTCCCAACCCACCGAATGCGAATACATCAGGTCCTCGGCCACGCTGCAGGAGGCCATCTGCCGATTCGTGGTGGGCTCGCACCAGTCGCTGCTGGTGATGAAGGACAAGGTCGTCGTCGGCGTGCTGCGCATGTCGGACGTATTTTCAGAGATCTGCCGGACCATGCGAGAAGTGGAGGCGGGCTGATCATCCGCTCCGTGACCTGCCAACTCCGCTCGGTGTTTTATGTCAGTCTTATTTCGTCGCGATTTATGACGAGTCATGTGATACAGTCAGCGGCATTCACTTGGAAGGAGTGACGTTCGATTCCGGCAAAAGAGCCGCGTTCATATGATCTCACGTGTTTCATCAAGGGGGAAAAACAACATGCGTTCCAGTCGCCTTCTCATCGCTCTGAGCTTCGTCGCGGCCATGGTCGTCGTCGGCGTCGCGGTTCAAGAGAATCCCGACCACCAGCCCGGTCTGGACAGGTCCGGCGGCGCTCCGGCGCGGCCCGAGGCACCGCCCAGCATCCGCTCCGCCCACCACCAGGAAGGAGGACCCGACGCCCGGCGCGCCTTCGAGTTGCAGCGGACCGTCGACCCGGCCACCGGCCAGTTGCCGGAGAACATCTTCCTGCGTGAGCAGCGGTTCGCCGAGTCCCTGCCGGTCCGGGACAATCCCGTGTCCATGGATCACGCCAAGGCCGGCAACCTGAGCGGCTGGCTCTACCGCGGACCCTACAACCTGGGTGGACGCACCCGCGCCTTTGCCCTCGACCTCTCCGACGGCACCTACCAGACCTTCCTGGCCGGCGGCGTCTCCGGCGGCATGTGGCGCACGGTGAACGAGGGCGCCAGCTGGGCCATGGTCACCGGTTCGAGCCAACTGCACAGCGTTTCGACCGTGGCCCAGGATACCCGCCCCGGCAGCCGCAACGTCTGGTACTACGGGACCGGTGAGATCAGCGGCAACTCCGCCTGGGGCGGCGGCAACTCGTCCTACCGCGGCGACGGCGTCTTCAAGAGCACCGACTCGGGCGCGACCTGGTCGCTGCTGCCGGCGACGAGCGGTGCCAATCCCGAGGCCTTCAGCGATCCCTGGCAGTACGTGAACCGCGTGGCCGTCGACGCCAGCAACCCCGTCGAGGACGAGGTGTATGCCGCCACCTACGGACTGATCCAGCGCTCGACGGACGGCGGAGCCACCTGGAACATCGTCCTCGGATCGTTCAGTCCCTGGTCCACCTACACCGACGTGGTCGTCTCGCCCTCGGGCGTCGTCTACGCCAGCCTGAGCACCGGCGGCACCGACGCCGGCGTCTTCCGCTCCACCGACGGCGTCGTCTGGACGAACATCACACCGCCCGGCATGACCAACCACCGCCGGGTCATCCTGGCCATGGCTCCGTCCGACGAGGACATCGTGTACGCGTACGTGGCCAACAACAACGGCACCGCCAACGCGGGCTTCTTCCGTTACGACTATCTCTCCGGTGACGGCTCCGGCGCCGGCGGCGTCTGGCAGGACCGCTCGGCCGCCATGAATACGTCGCTGCCCGGGGGCTACTACGGCTCCTACGTCGTCAACACCCAGGGCAGCTATTGCATGAGCCTGGCCGTGAAGCCCGACGATCCGAACACGGTCTTCCTGGGCGGCGTCGAGCTGACCCGATCGACCGACGGTTTCGCCACCGCCCTCAACACCACCTGGATGGGCGGCTGGACCTACAACAACCACCACGCCGACCAGCACGAGATGTTCTTCCTGCCCGGCTCCAGCAACATCGCCTACACGGGCAGCGACGGCGGCGTCCACAAGACCCTCGACACGGGTGCCGGCTCCGTGAGCTGGATCTCCCTGAACAACGGCTACAACACGTCGCAGTTCTACACGGTCCAGCTCGACGAGTTCACCCCCGGCAACGACGTCGTCATGGGCGGCACCCAGGACAACGGCACCCAGTGGACCAACGCGGTGAACCCCACCGGCAACTGGATCGAGCAGTGGGGCGGCGACGGCAGCTTCGGCGCCGTGGTCAACACGAGCTGGGCCGTGGCCGAGTACTACTTCTCGTCCCAGAACGGTCGCGTCTACTACGAGGGACTCGACGCCGCGGGCAACTGGTACGACTGGACCCGCATCGATCCGACCGGGGCCGCCGACTACCTCTTCATCAACCCGTTCATTCTCGACCCCAACGACGACAACATGATGTACGTCGCCACCAGCAACGGCGTGTGGCGCAACTCCGACCTGCGGGACCTGCGGGCCACGAACCTGTACTCGAATGCGACCCAGACCCTGCACTGGACCCAGTTGACGACCACGCCGGCCCTCGACCCCATCACCGCCCTGGCGGTCACTCGCGCCGGCGCCCGCACCCTCTACTACGGTACCGAGAGCGGCGGGCTCTACCGCGTGGACAACTCCCACACGGCGCCCGGCGGCACGGTTCCGGTCGGATTGACCTCACCGTCCACCGGCTACGTGTCGAGCATCGCCATCGATCCCTGGAACGACCTGAATATCCTGGTCTCCTTCTCCAACTACAACGTCCAGAGCATCTGGCACAGCACCAACGGCGGCGCCACCTGGACCGACGTGGAAGCCAACCTGGCCGGCACGGACGGACCCTCGGTGCGCTCGGTGCGCATCGTCCAGCGGGCCGGCTACGAGATCTGGTTCTGCGGCACGAGCGTCGGCCTGTACTCGCGGCTCCCGAGCGATCCCGAGTGGGCCCGCGAGGCCGACGACATGATCGGCACCGTCGTGGTGGACGACATCGTCTCCCGTGACGCCGACGGCATCGTGGCGGTCGGCACCCACGGCCACGGTATCTACAGCATCCAGATTCCCGAAGGCGTCGTGGCCAACGAGGTCGTGCGTCTGGGCGGCGCCCAGCGCAGCGACCAGGGCGTGACCATCACCTGGGAAACCAGCTCCGCACTCCGTGACCATCTCGCCTACGTCTACCGCGAGGAACGGGGCCACGTGCGCGAACCGGTCAACGTGACGCCCCTGCCCGGCGACCGCGACCGTGTCATCGACCGGAACCCGCCGGCCGGCGAGACCGACTACCACCTGAAGATGGTCAGCCCCGGCGGCGACGAGACCTGGTACGGCCCCGTGACCGTGTCGGGCGCCGGAGCCGGCACCGTGTTCTCCATGTCCGCACCGGCCCCGAACCCGTTCCGGGGTGAATCGTCGCTGGCATTCAATCTGCCCCGCGGCGGCAAGGTCAACGTCGGCATCTACAACGTGCGGGGCCGCCTGGTGCGCACGCTGGCGAACGATGTGTTGACCGAGGGTCCCAACGTCGCCATCTGGGACGGCAGGACTGACACCGGCAACCGCGCCGCCTCCGGCATCTACTACGCCAAGATCCAGTACGGCACCGAGGTCAGGAGCCAGAAGCTGGTGTTGATGAAGTAGAACCACAGTCCGCGAAAAAACCGCACCCGGTCTCCCCCTTCGCGGCGGAGGCCGGGTGCGATGCTGTGTGAGGGCCGGGACCGGGTTTACTTCCAGCCTCGAAACATGCTTAGATTGGGCCCGTGAGTCCTCGGCCTTCCGACCTCAACCGCGGAGTCCATCCATGAAGCGCCTCATCCTCCTGCCCATCGCTCTGCTCTGCCTCCTGGCGGCCTGCGCCGGCTCCCACTCGGGCGACGACCTGGCCGAGGTGGCCGAGTCCACCCTGATCCATGCAGACGACGCGGCCCCCGACTTCACCCTACTCACCGTCGGCCGCGGCGCTTTCACCCTTTCCGAACACAACGGCAAGGTGGTCCTGGTGAACTTCTTCGCCACCTGGTGTCCGCCCTGCAGGGCCGAGATGCCCCACCTCCGGGACCGCATTCAGAAGCGGTTCGGCGGCGGGGATTTCGTCCTGGTGTCGGTGGCCCGGGAGGAAGGCGCGGACGACGTAGCGCCCTTCATGAAGAAATACGGCGCCCGGTGGATCTTCGCCCTGGACGAGAAGCGCGAGGCCTTCGCCCGCTACGCCACGGCCTACATCCCCCGCAACTTCGTCGTCGACCGTCACGGCAAGGTGATCTACCAGAGTCAGGGGTTCGAGGAGGAGGAGTTCGCGGAGATGGAGCAGGTCATCGCCGCGGCGCTGGGGGACGCACACCGCGAGTAAAGTCCCCCTCACACAGCCTTCAACACCAGCACCGTCCGGTCGTCCGCCGGCCGCACGTCGGTCTCTGCCAGGGGATCGGTGACGTGGATCAACTCGTCGGCAATCTCCTGGGTCGAACTGTCGGCCAGCCGGCCGTAGAGGCGCGCGTTCTCCAGGGCGGTGGCCACGTGGGAAGCCAAAGCCGTCAGCAGGCGTTCGTGCTCGGCGGTGAAGCTGTCGGGTTCGAGGCTCTCCAGGTCCAGGACGCCCACGCGCACGGGCCGGCGCTCGAGGGCCGCGGTGCCGGTCAGGCCCTCGCCCAGGGCGAACTCCCCCTCTTGCACCACGTGACGCCCCGACTTCAGGGAATAACTGTGCGCCAGGACCTGCTTCCGTTCGTTCCAGAGCATGACGCAGAAGAGGTGGGAGTCGACCAGTTCGCTCACCCGGCGGGCGATTTTCTGGAAGACCCGGTCCAGATCGAGACTGGAGTTGAGATCGGCGGCGGCTTCGGCCAGGAAACCCAGGTGGTCGATGACGCCGCCCGTGTCCGTCCGAACCCCGTCCCGGGAACCGGTTCGCCGGTTGCCGCACTCGTGGATTGACGGGTTCATCTCGCTGGCCTCCCCCTGCCCACGTCGTTTGGGGTGCGGTTCGGCCGGCGACTGACCCCGCCTATACAAAACCACAATAGTCGGGTTTTACAGGGGGTCGCGGGAACGGTTGCGGCGAAGGCAGCAGATCAGTAGCCGAGGGCTTTGAGTCCCGCCTTCTCTTCGTCCGTGAGCACGGCTTCGCCGCCCTCGAGAGTGAGCCCCGCGCGGAAGGCTTCATTGGCCAGGGATTGGATCTCGAGCAATTCGAGCAGACGCTCCACGCGCCCCGGCTCGGACTCGGCCAGGTTCACGCGTTCGTCCGGGTCCGCTTCCAGATCGTAGAGTTCGAGGCGGTCGCGGCCACGATCGTCGATGAGCTTCCACTTGCCGTCCTGGACCACGTTCATGTCCACGCTGTCCAGCAATTCCTCCACGTAGAGATGGCGCGTCTGCCCCTGGCCCACGAACCAGTCGTACAGGTCGCCGGACTGGTGCTCGTTGGGCTCGGCCAGGCCGTAGGCGTTGGCCAGCAGGCCGTACACGTCCAGGGTGGGCACGGGCTCGCTCACCCGGAGCCCCGGCGGCGTGATACCGGGCCAGCGCACGATCAGGGGCACGTGCACCTGCTCCTCGTACACCAGGTGGCCATGGCTGCGGTAATCCTCGTGGTCCCACAGTCCCTCGCCGTGGTCGGCGGAGATGATGACCATGGTGTCGTCGGCCAGACCCAGTTCCGCCAGGGTGTCGAGGACGTCGCCGATGTGCAGGTCCACGTAGGCGATCTCCGAGTCGTAGAGGTGGATGATGTCGCGTTCCACCTGGGCCTGGGACTTCTTCTCCTTGGCCTTGTCCCATTTTTTCAGGAAGTGGCGGGCGCCGCGGGGGGCGCGGGTCATGGGTTCGCCGAAGGCCAGGTCGCGGTGGGCCATGTAGGGGTCGTGGGGATCCACGTAGAGAGCGAAGAGGAACCAGGGCTGGTCCGTGGGTCGCTCGTCCCGGAACCACTCCATGATGCGCGCATTCATCTCCCGGGCGCCGGTGACCTTCTCCTGGTCGCCGCGATAGCCCGTGCGGGCGGGCGGATGGTCGTAGATGTCGAAGCCGCGGCCGAAGCCCAGACCGCCGGCGATGTTGTCGTTGGCGTAGATGCCCGCCGTATGGAAACCCTGGGCCTTGAAGCGTTCGGGCAGGGTCGTCAGGCCCTCGTCGATGAAGCCATCGCGATTCTCGCAGCCGTGGACCGAGGGCAGCATGCCCGTGAAGTAGGAGGCGAAGGAAGCCCGGGTCCAGGAACTGGGAGTCTTGGCCTGCTCGAAGGTGACGCCGGTAGCGGCAAAGCTCTCCATATGGGGCGTATTGGGACGCCGGTAGCCATAGAGGGCCATGTGATCGGCGCGGATGGTGTCGATGTAGATGAGCAGGACGTTCTTCGGCGCGTCCGGCCGGTCAGGGCGGTCGGAGCCGCCGCCGCAGCCGGTCAGGAAAGTGATCAGGAGCAGAAACGTCGTGGTGCGCAGGGCCGTCATGGTCTTCTCCAGGGTTGGGACTGCCTCCCAATCTAACAAACGGAGCCCTCCACGTCATGGACCGCAACTCCACCGTTCCGCTCAAGCCGCCGTGAATCGGGTCGAAAAACCGGAGAGAACCCTACCCGGAGGAGACTGGACCGTGCAGCTCATCACCCGCTCGGATTTCGACGGACTCGTCTGCGCCGCCATGCTCGTGGAAGCGGGTATCGTGGATTCCTACAACTTCGTCCACCCGAAGGACCTGCAGGACGGGTTGATCGAGGTCACGGAGAACGACGTCCTGGCCAACGTGCCCTACGTGCCCGGCTGCGGCCTGTGGTTCGACCACCACTCCAGCGAACAGGAGCGCCTGGCGCTCATGGAAGAGTTCGAGTTCGAGGGACGGAGTGAGATCCGCCCCAGCTGCGCGCGGGTGATCTACGATTATTTCGGCGGGCCGGACACCTTCTCCCAGTTCGACGCCAACGGCCTCCTGGCCGCCGTCGACAAGTCCGACAGCGGACAGCACGGCACCGAGGACATCCTCCGCCCTACGGGCTGGATGATGCTCTCGTTCATCATGGACCCCCGCACGGGCCTGGGTTACCACAAGAACTACCGCATCTCCAACTACACCCTCATGAAGGACCTCATCCAGTACTGCCGGACCATGAACGCCGACGAGATCCTCGCCCTGCCCGACGTGCAGGAGCGCATCGAACGGTACTGGGAGCAGGAGAAGGCCTACGAGCAGATGATCCGCCGCAATTCGCAGGTGGAGGACAACGTCCTGATCATCGACCTGCTGGACGTGGACGAAATCCTCGTGGGCAACCGCTTCAAGGAGTACGCGCTCTTCCCCAAGGCCACGGTCTCCATGCGCATCATCTGGGGTCTGCGCCGGGAGAAGGTCGTCTTCAACTGCGGCCACAGCATCATCAGCCGCAAGAGTCCGGTGAACATCGGCTCACTCATGCTGAAGTACGGCGGCGGCGGGCACACACGGGTGGGGACGTGCCAGGTGGAGCCGTCGGAGTGGAAGATGGTGCGGCACGAGTTGATTACTGCTTTGAAGGAGACGCCGGTGTTGGTCTAGTCGACGACGACGCCACGAAATCGCGGGCCGGGAACTCGAGGGTCCCCGGCCCGCTTCCTTTCCCGGTCCTACCGGAGGTCACTTCACAAGCGTCATCTTCCGCGCCGCCCTGAAGTCCTCCGACTCCACCACGTAGAGGTACACGCCGGACGTGACCTGGCGGCCGGCGCTGTCGCGCCCGTCCCAGATCGCCGTCTGCCGGCCCGCCGTCACGGTCTCGTCCACGAGGACCCGCACGAGCTGGCCTCGCGTGTTGTAGATCCTCAACTGGACCGTGCTCGTCCTGGGCACGTCGTAGGAGATCTTCGTGGACGGGTTGAACGGATTCGGCTCGTTGCCCTTCAGGCTCCAAACCAGGGGTACGTCCTGCTTCTCGACGCCCGAGTCGCTGGCGCCCAGACCGCCGCTGACGGTCAGGGTGTAGCTGCTCGTGGCGCCGTTGTAGCCGTCGACCCGCAGGTAGTAGCGGCCCGGCGAGGCGGCGTAGGTGCCCGCCTCCGGGTTGCTGGTGGTGTAGCCGCGGTCGACCTGGGTCACGGACGAATCGTACAGGAACCAGTCCAGGTCCGCGCTGCCGCCGATGGCCACGCTGATGCTGATGGTCCCGGAAGTCGTCACGTCGAACCAGTACCAGTCATCGTCCGAACTCGAGGCGATGGCGCCGGTGACCGCCACGCCCTCGCCCACCGGACCGTTGGCCGTACCCGAATCGGCGTTGGGTTCGGTTTCGGCGGTGATGGCCGTGCCACCGCTGCCGCCGCCCTCGGTGACGCTGACGTCGTCGAAGGCCATGCCGTCGGTGGTGGCCATGTAGTTGTCGTACTGCTGGAACTTCACCACGAACGTGCCGGTGAGCGACAGGCCGTTGGCCGACGCCAGGGCGTCCACGTCCAGGTTCCACTCGCGCCAGACGTTGTTGGTGTAGCTGGCGCCGTTCAGGTCCTGGACCTTGGTGAACGAGGAACCGCCGTCGTCGGAGAAGTACACGCCGTCAGCCGTGTGTGTCTCGTCGGAGAAGTCCTTCCACCAGAAATCCAGATCGACCTGGCTCAGGCCGGACAGGTCCACGTGCAGCCAACCCTCGTTGGTGCTGTAGGTGCCGTTGGACGAGCAGTCCATGGTCAGGTGGTAACTCCCCGAGTGGGGCGTGTTGGCCGTGGTGACCTGGATGCGACCGTTGGCATTGCTGGCAGTGGTCCAGTACTGGTCCACGGAGCCGCCCTCGAAGCCCGTCGTGTAGGGCACGGTGGCGTAATCGCCGCCCGACGGTACGTCGATGGTGAAGTTGCCGTCGCTGGTGTCCTGGGCCGTGCCGCCCGTGACCCGCACGCGGCCCTGGGTGGTGGCGCTGCTGGGCACCGTCCAGCCGTAGGAGCCGTCGTTGGTCGTCGACGAGGTGATGGCGTTCCAGGTGGAACCGCCGTTCACCGAGTAGTCGATGGCCACGGTGCTGATGCTGCCGGTGCTGCCCCAGGTGATGGTCCAGACGTTGGCC
>JAAEQC010000208.1 GCA_024231905.1 bacterium
CCCGTCCAGACGCCACAGGTCGAAGCCGCCCAGGCGCCGCTTGGCCGGTACCTGTTCTGTGCCGTAGCCCTCCTGCTCGACGATCTCCCTGATCTGCAACCGGAAGCGGTTGATGAGCAGGATGGCGTTGTTCACCACGATTCCGAACATGAGGATGAGTCCGATCTTGGCCGACGAATCGAACTCGGAGCCGGTGCCCCAGAAGATGGTCGCCACCCCGGACAGGGCCATGGGGATGGCCGACAGCACCAGCAGGGGCAGGGCGAAGCTTTCGAACATGGCCGCCAGGGCCATGAAGATGAAGGCGAGGGTGAGCCAGAGGGTCTGGCGGAGTTCCTCCTCTTCCTCTTCTTCCAATTGCTGACCGGACAGATCCTCGGCCGTGTAGCCGTAGGGTAATTCGATGCCTTCGATGATGTCGGCGATGAAGCGCCGGCGCATGGCGTCGGTGCCGATATACTCCCAGGTGACCTGCTGGCTGTAGCGCTGGTCGTGACGGTTGATGGAGCTGATCTCCGGCCGCTGTTCGATGCTGATGAGGTTGCCCAGTCTGACCTTCTGGCCGCGGGCGGTGGTCATGGTGCGGCCGAGGATCTGGTCGTACTCGATCTCGTCCGCGTCGTCGAAGCTCATCATCAGGCGCTTGTCCTCGCCGTCGACGACCATGTGCCAGGGGTTCTCGACGCCCAGCAGACGGCGGATGTGGCCCATGACCTCGGCCATGGACAGGCGGTGCTGGGCCAGGGCGTCCCGGTCCAGGATGACCAGGGTCTCGTCCGTATCGTTGCGACTGAAGCGGTCGCCGCTGGTGAGCCGCGGATTGCGGACGCGGCGGTTCCGGTCCAGACGGGCCAGGACGCTGTCGGCTATCTTGCGCAGTTCCTTGCTGTTGTAGCCGTCGATGCGGACCCGGGAGTTGCTCATGCCGCCGCCCCGGCCGCCCTTCATGTACGGGTCGCCGAAGCCGTTGATCCAGATGAACATGCCGCCGAGTTCCTCGGCCAGCACGATGAACTTGTTGCGGTACATCTCCGGGTAGGCGCTGGCCAGGAGTTCGTCCTCGAACTCCACGTTGATCCAGCTCTGGTTGTTGTAGGCCCCCGAGCGCATGGTCACGCCCTCTTCCAGGGGCAGGACCTCCTGCTCGAAGAGCTTGATGGTCTCGCTGGAGAGCTTCACGTCCGTGCCCACCGGGCGTTCGCAGTAGACGACGATGGTCTCCCGGGACTGGGGCCGCCAGAACCCGCCCGTGCGCACCTTCTCCTTGAACACGTAGAAGGTGCCGGCGAAGACCAGCAGCATGAACACGGCCGGTAGATACCAGAACCGCACGTTCAACCGCGTGAGCGTGCCCACGTAGCTGACGAACACGCCCACGGCGATCAGCAGGCCCGTCGCGCCGGCGGTCCAGGGCAGGGCGTCCTCCATGGAA
>JAAEQC010000209.1 GCA_024231905.1 bacterium
CCCGTCCAGACGCCACAGGTCGAAGCCGCCCAGGCGCCGCTTGGCCGGTACCTGTTCTGTGCCGTAGCCCTCCTGCTCGACGATCTCCCTGATCTGCAACCGGAAGCGGTTGATGAGCAGGATGGCGTTGTTCACCACGATGCCGAACATGAGGATGAGCCCCACCTTGGCCGACGAATCGAACTCGGAACCGGTGCCCCAGAAGATGGTCGCCACCCCGGACAGAGCCATGGGGATGGCCGAGAGCACCAGCAAGGGCAGGGCGAAGCTCTCGAACATGGCAGCCAGGGCCATGAAGATGAAGGCGAGGGTGAGCCAGAGGGTCTGGCGGAGTTCCTCCTCCTCCTCTTCCTCCAATTGCTGACCGGACAGGTCCTCGGCCGTGTAGCCATAAGGCAGTTCGATGCCCGCCAGGATGTCCCGAGTGAACTTCTGTTTCATGCTCTCGGTACCGATGTACTCCCAGTTGATCATCTGGCTGTAGCGCTGGTCGTGACGGTTGATGGAGTTGATCTCCAGTTGCTGCTCGACCCGCAGCAGGCGGCCGAGGCGCACTTTCTCACCGCGGCTGGTGGTCATGGTCCGGTCCAACAACTGGTCGTGTTCGACCTCCGCGGCGTCGTCGAAACTCAACATCAGGCGCTGGTTCCGGCCGTCGACGACCATGTGCCAGGGGTTCTCCACGCCCAGCAGGCGCCGCAGGTGACCGACGACCTCCGCCATGGAAAGACGATGCTGGGCCATGGCCGCACGGTCGAGGACGATCACGGTTTCGTCGGCGCCTTCTCGTCCCATACCGCCGCTCGACATGTAGGCGTTGCGTACCCGGCGCTGGCGACCGAGGCGGGCCAGGACACCGTCGGTGATCGTCTTGAGTTCCTTGCTGTTGTAGCCCGTGACGCGAACCGTGGAATTGCCTGTCGCGCCGCCCATGCCGCCCTTCATGTACGTATCGCCGAAGCCGTGGATGATCATGAACATGCCGCCGAGTTCCTCGGCCAGCACGATGAACTTGTTGCGGAACAGTTCCGGATATACCGAGGCCATCAGCTCATCGTCGAATTCGATGCGTATCCGGGCCCGATTGTTGTAGGCGCTCGAACGCATGGTCGCACCGTCGGGCAAAGGGAGGATCTCCCGTTCGAACATCCTCACCGTCTCGCTCAGGAGTTTCACGTCCGTGCCGGCCGGACGCTCACAGATAAGCCCGAGGGTCTCCCGGGGAGGCATCGACCAGAACCCGCCCGTGCGCACCTTCTCCTTGAACACGTAGAAGGTGCCGGCGAACACCAGCAGCATGAACACGGCCGGTAGATACCAGAACCGCACGTTCAACCGCGTGAGCGTGCCCACGTAGCTGACGAACACGCCCACGGCGATCAGCAGGCCCGTCGCGCCGGCGGTCCAGGGCAGGGCGTCCTCCATGGAA
>JAAEQC010000210.1 GCA_024231905.1 bacterium
CGAGGCTGTTGATGTCCGGCAACGTGGTGGTGACGATGGCCGACGGGGATGTGCTGGTCCGGGGCGATCGGGCGGATAACGCCGTGATTGCCGACCAGGACGGTTTGCCGGCCGGTCAGATTCGCATTCGCGGGGCCGATGGCACGACGATCAACGGGCAGGCCGAGGTGATCCTGGACGACGTGCTCGGCGCGGTGACGATGAGGCTGCGTGGTGGCGACGACACCGTAACGCTTGACGGCGTCACGCTGCCGGGCGACCTGACGGTTCTGGGCGGCCGGGGCGATAACGCCGTTGTGCTGACCGACGTTGACATCGGCGGCGACGTGACGGTCCGTAACGGCCGAGGCGCCGATACGTTCGAGCTGACGGGCGCGTCCCGAATCGGCGACGACCTGACGATCGACAACCGCTCCGGCGGCGCGACCACGACCATCACCGGCGTCTCCGACGGCGGTGCCCCTCCGGCAATCACGCCGCTCGAGATCGGCGGGGATGTCTCGCTCCGAAATCGACGCGGCGCCACCACCACGACCTTGGAGCACGTGACCGTTGGTGGCGATATGGCCGCGCGGAACGCCAGGGGAGTTGATGTGCTTGAACTGTTGGGGCAGACGAAGATCGGCGACGACCTTAGGGTCCGCCACGGCGCCGGGGGCAGCACAACCCGGCTGGAAGGGGATGAAGCCAACCGCGTCGAGGTCGAGGACTTCACGCTCCGCGGCGGCGGCGGCCGGGACGATATCCTGTTCGGCTATGTGACAGTTGGCAGTGACTTTGACGTCGATGTGAGGGGCGGCGGGGACTTCGTGGACATCAAGACGACGGATGTCAACGGTCACACCAATGTGGCGATGGGCGGCGGCTCGGATGTAGTCGCAGTCGAAAGGGACGTCCTGTGGGTCGACGGGGAGTGGGTCGGAACGGCGTCGCAGTTCGGTCAACGCACTTTTCTCGACATGGGCCGCGGCCGGGATGACATCAGGCTTGGCATCGCCGTCGGCGAGTGGCCAGAGGTGCGAAGTGTAGTAGTTTTCAGTGGGCATGCGGCGTTTGTCGGTGGCAGCGGCCAGGACGAATTGGTCTTTGGCGCCATATCGACTCCCGGCCCCACGGCAGTGCATGAAGGATTTGAGGTCGTCCGAAGCGTGCATATTGCGTAGCACAGGGGGAGTTCCCAGGGGGAGTTCCGGGGAGAGTTCCGGGGACACCGTACGTAATTCGTGGCAGTGGCGTCCGCTTGTGGTAGACTCGTTGTATGGCACGGGTGGCACGAGTAGTGGCACCGGGATATCCTCACCATGTGACGCAGCGAGGCAACCGGCGGCAGCGGGTGTTCTTTGGCGACGATGACTATACAGCGTATCGGTCGCTGATGGCCGAGTGGCTTGCCCGGTCCGGGTGTGTGGCGTGGGCGTACTGCCTGATGCCCAACCACGTGCATCTGGTGGTCGTCCCCGGTTCGTCTGAGGGGCTGGCAGTGGGGGTCGGCGAGGCGCATCG
>JAAEQC010000211.1 GCA_024231905.1 bacterium
AAGCTCATCCACCAGCCTTTCAAACGGCAAATCCTGATGCTCGTAAGCATCCAGAGTGGTTCTCTTCACCTGATCCAGCAGGGCTGTAAAAGCAGGATCGCCGCTTATGTCCGCCCTCAGGGCAAGAGTGTTTACAAAGAACCCTATCAGATGCTCTGTCTGCTTGTGGTTTCGGTTTGCTATGGGCGTGCCGATAACGATATCCTCTTTGCCGCTGTATCTTGAAAGCAGGGCCGCAAAGGCTGCATACAGGGTCATGAAAAGGGTGACGCCGGATTTGTGACTCAGCACGTTTACACGTCCGGTCAGATCCGCACTGAGTTCAAAAGGTATAAAATCGCCGTTGAATGTCTGAACAGGAGGACGAGGGCGATCCAGAGGCAATTCCAATAACAAAGGAACACCCGACAACTGCTTTTTCCAATAATCGAGATGGGTTTCAAGGGTTTCGCCGCTGAGCACACCCTTTTGCCAATGGGCAAAATCCGCGTATTGTATCTCGAAATCAGGCAGAGGTGAAGGCTTGCCTGCTGAAAATGCTTCATACAATTGTCTGAATTCCC
>JAAEQC010000212.1 GCA_024231905.1 bacterium
AATGGCGCAAGCAGTAGGATTCTTTTTCCGCATGCTATGCCAAGTCATCACATCGTGGGCCGACCCAAACGGCAAGATCGTTTGCGTGAGAGACTTACCAACTGTGAAATCGAGCTAGATGAAGGAGGTATTGGAATCGATAAATTTGTGACCATTTCCCCGGGCGGCTGGTACCATGAGCAACCACCATTTGATATGGCATTGGCGGAGACCTCGGGTAGGGAACTCGTGATCGCCGTGGAAGATCTAGATTTCTTGGCTGTCGAAGTGATTTGTCCCAAGGGGGGCAACGGGGGCCGAGAGCGCCTTCCAGGGTGTTCAACTCAGGATCCACCTCAGACTCCAGGCTGAGTATGGCCATGCCGGCGTCCGTGAGCTGGCGAGTGGCCGCATCCGCTACTACGGCGAGCTGACACCTCCAAGGACTCCAGGCCCAATGGTCGGCCGGCGGCTGGTGCGGGAGTGGGATCCTGCGACTGGCGCACGGATAACTTGGTTTGAGACCCTGGATGCGTCCGGCAATGTGCGGATCGTCCGACCTGAGACCGGAGCGCCGAAGGTGCACTACGTCTTCGATGCTGAGGGTAACTACGTTGGCCAGTTCTGAGGCGCCGCCTCCCCCTTCTCGGGCGGAGATCGAGAATCGGCTCGTCGAGCTGATAGCAGGGAAGCAGTCTCGACAGGAGGTCGCCGACTGGGCTTCGCAGTGGATTCGTGCTGACGAACCGGGGGTCGATGATCCCGCGGCTTGGAAGGCGCTAATCGAGCTTGCCGGTGCCGACATGATCAGCATCGATCGCCCGTATCTCCACGAGGAAGTCGACTTCCGAGCCTGGCTAGAGGAGCTGCAGGCCAGCCCCTAACGCCGGACCCTGTCCTACGCCTCGACGAGGAGGCGGGAGCCGGCAGGTAGGGGTCTTCGGCGAGACTCCCAAGGCTTCGTGTTCCGTTGGACTTGCGCGTGGGTCTCTCGAAGCTCTACGATGGGCTGATGCTCGAGCAAGCGGAGATCGCAGTCGCGAGCGTGCCCTGGGACGTCAGCCCGGCGCTGCGCCAGAAGCCGACGCTGAATCCGTCGTACGGCAGCGGCGACGTCGTGCCGGGAACGCTTCTCCACTCCGGGGAGATGTCGCTCGAGGCGACCGACGTCCTGATCCCCGGCCGCGGCTTCGACTTCGTCTTCACCCGGACCTACCGCAGCCAGACGGTGGGTAGCGGTCCGTTGGGTCCGGGCTGGGATCACAGCTACCGGATGCGGCTGCGCCCCTTGCCCAACGGTGACGTGGAGCTGTTCGACGGCCGTGGGCGTCGCGAGCTGTTCCGCCGGCAGGACGACGGAACGTTCAAAGCGCCGGCGGGCCGCTTCGTCAGCCTGGAGCGGGTGGCAAGCGGCTGGGTCCTGGTCGACGCCGGGCGCAACCTGACCCACTTCGACCGTGACGGTCGGTTGACGTCGATCGCCGATGCGGTGAAGCGGTCCGCGGATACCGGCAACGAGATGCGGTTCTACTACGACGTCCACGATCGGCTGGCGAGGGTCAACGACACCCTGGACCGTGAT
>JAAEQC010000213.1 GCA_024231905.1 bacterium
CGAAACGCAGGGGCGGAGCCGCTGGTTGGCCCGTCCCGCCGTCCCGAAGCACCGCTGTGTTGTCATCCGACGCGGTCGTGAGCCACCGACCGTCCGGCGAGAAGGCCAGGGAATTGATGATCTCGTCGGAGTGCGCCGCCGGGACCTCGCGCTGGCCGGCGGGACCGAGCAGCGTGAGCGGGTTGGGCGCCAGCAATTTGCCTGGGCTCCAGGCGAGGATGCGCCCGTCGGGGCTCCAGGTGACACAGGGCCAGCAGTCTCCGGTCGGATGGCTCTGCTCGGTCACCCGCGCGCCAGGGCTGCCGGCCTCCCACGCCCAGACCCGGAGCAACGCGCCAGGGTAAATCCACGAACCAACCGCGAGTCGCCGGCCATCAGGTGAGAAGTTCAGCGACCAGACATACCCGGGCATACGTAGCGTCGCTATATCGTCGACTCCACCCGAGCTCACGCGACCGATGGCGCCTCCTTCCATGCCCACCAGCAGTGGCTTGCCCTGCGGGTGGAAGGCGACCGCTCGGGCTCCTGCCGGCGTTGACACCACCTCAACCGCCAGGTGGCCGCCGGTCACGGCGCCCACGGCGACTCCTCCTCCCCGTAGCGCCGCCGAGAGACGAGCGCCGTCAGGCGCCCAGGCCAGGGCGGCGTTGCCATAGGCCATGCCCGGCACCTCGTGTCGATCAACCTCGTCCAGAGTCAGCTCGGCCACGTCGACCGAGGGCCAGGCGGGTGGGGGCTCTGAGGTGGGGCCGAGACCGCGGGGCAGGGTGTCGTTCCAGGGGGCGGCGCGGCGCCAGGCCTGGCGGAGGCGGGCGGCTTGGCTGGGGTCGGCGGCGGCGATCGCCGTCTGCCAGTAGCGCGCGGCCAGGTCGGGACGGCCCCGGCGGGCCGCGACCTCGGCGGCCTGGGCTGGGTCCATGCGCTCGAGCGCGGCGGCTACATCGCGGTCCAGGGCGAGGGCGGCTTCGGGATCGCTGTCGCCCAGCGCGGACCAGGCCATCCGGGCCGATCGGGCCGACCGGGGCCGGAGGTTCTTGCCAGCCCGGTGCCAGGCCCGGCCGGCCAGGCGCGGCTGATTGCCGCGGTCAAAGGCTTGGGCGGCTCGCTCCCACTCGCCCGCCTGCGCCCAGGAGCGCCCGGCCAACGACCATGCCTGGGCCTCGGCGTAGCGCTCGGCCGCCAGCTCCCACTCTCCCGCCCGCGCCCAGCAGCGCGCTGCAGCCACCAACAGCTCCTGCCGGGTCATCGTGGCACCACATCCACGCGGTAGAGCACGAGGTGGCAAGGACCCAGTTGATTCCGGGTGCCAACGAGCAACCAGCGGCCGTCGGGGGAGAAGGCGGCGGAAGAAACCCAGCCACCCGGCCGGATCTCTGCGAGCTGGGGCAGGGTGGGGTCG
>JAAEQC010000214.1 GCA_024231905.1 bacterium
GGCAACTGGGCCGAATCTACCCCGAGGTCGCCAATCCGTGGTGGTTCGACAAGGTCCTGGTGCTGGTCGAGCTCGACGGCGAGCGCATCTTTCTCGACCCCAGCGACCGCCGCCTGGCCTTCGGCCGGCTGGCCCCCGGCAACGAGGGGACCCCGGCGCTCGTGGTCGACCGCAAGAAGCCGGAAGTGATCACCCTGCCCACGACACCGTTCGATCAGAACCACCGCCGGGCCACCCTCGACCTCGCGCTTGCCGAGGACGGCCGGGTCACCGGCAGCGGCTCGCTCGAGCTGCGCGGTCACCATGCCTGGAAGCACCTGGACCGCAAGGAGGGCGAGGAGGAGACGGCCGAGAGCTGGCAGGAATGGCTGGAGGGGGCCTTTGAGGGGTACGAGATCGGCGAGCTCTCGGTCGCGGCGTCGGTGGAGGAGCAGCAGGTTCGCGTTGCCTGGGCGTTGGCCCAGCGCGAGGAGGAGGTGTTGGGGGATGAGGCGAGCCTGGAGCCGAGCCAGCCCCTGGGACCCGCCGCGCAGCCTTTCACTCTCCCGGCGAGCCGCCGGCTGACCCCGGTGCAGTTCGCCTTCGCGGACCGCGACGAGGTGGAGCTGAGCCTGAGCTGGCCCGCCCCCTGGGTTGTCGACGTGCTGCCCGAGGCGGTGGACTACCAGGGATCGGCCGGTGCCGTGCTGGTGCGGATCGCCGTCGACGAGGCCAGCCACCGTCTCACCTACCGGCGGCGGTTCGACGTCACCGGCAACGAGTTCATCGGTCCTGAAGACTACGCGGCGATCCGCGACCTTTACGGCGAGGTAGAGAAAAATGATGCCCAAAACCTGGTTCTGGTGCGCCGTTAGCCTGGTGCTCGCGGGGGCGCCGGCCGCCGACGCCGCCACCGTGCTTGAGAAGACGGTCGCGGTCAACATCCAGCCGGACGGCGTGGTTCGCGAGCACACCCACCTCGCGGTTCGCTTGGACTCCGCCGGCGACGTCGAGACGTGGTCGACCTATCCGATCTACCTCGACGAGAACCGCTCCCTCGAGCGAGTCGACGCCTACTCGATCCAGCCGGACGGCAAGCGGGTGAAGGTCGGCCGCAAAGACCGGGAC
>JAAEQC010000215.1 GCA_024231905.1 bacterium
CAGCTATCTGCGCCCGCATCGCTGGCAGTGAGTGTGGATGTGGCCACCATCGACGGCACTGCCGTGGGTGGTGCGGACTTCACGGCCCTGAGCACAACGGCGGAGATTCCAATCGGAGGCAGCACCGCCCAGGTCGACGTTACGATCAGCAACGACGACGACGTGGAAGATGACGAGGCCTTCTCAGTGGCTTTGTCCTCTCCGGAGGGCGCGATCCTGGGGACAGTGAATTCGACCGCGGTTCTGATCATCGACAACGACCAGCCGCGGATCCGCGACCTGCGCCTTGTTCACGTGGAGCCCGACCTGGTGCACCTGGCCTGGTGGACCTTTGACGGCAACGTCTCGACTACTCTCCAGCGGCGCGATGCCGATGAGGCTGGCGCCTGGGATCAGATGGCTACCATCAACGGTGGCGACCATGGCCTGTGGCGTGACTTCCTGGTGGAGGAGGGCATCCGTTACGAGTACCGACTCACCCCCTACGACGGCGGAGGAGCCCCGGGTGAGGCCGCGATTCTCGCCCTCAGCGATCCTGTGCCGGCGTCAGCAGGAGAGGCAGTTCTCACCGTGGTGCCGGGTCTGGCATCGGTGGTGCCTGATCCTTCGATCCCTGACGAGGCGAATGCCTTTGCCGGAGTCCGGGACTATGTCTTCCATCTGACTCCTGATCCAGGTCCGGACTTTGTCAGTTGCACAGTGGACGTCTACCTGGACGAGCAGCCCGCCTCGGCCGATCCCGACGAGCCGGCGCAACCCTGGGACGATCCCTTCTTCGGCCTCGCCCGGGACGACCTGTCCTGCGCCGGCCCTGCCGGTACCAAGGTGGTGGATGCCCATCCGTGTAACGGTGGCACCTGCGATTTGGTGGTGCCAGGGCTGGCCCCGGGAACCCATCGCTTGCGTTTCGTGCTTACCGACTCCGGTGGTGGTATCAGTGAACGGGCGATCGTGCAGGACATGCACCCGTGGCTGGCTCAGAACGCCACCAGCAGCA
>JAAEQC010000216.1 GCA_024231905.1 bacterium
CCGTCGACGAGCTCCGGAACGGCGAGCTCGACGCCGCCTACGAGCGCTTCGCGCGAGCGGCGCCGCTCTACGAGCAGTGCGGAGACGCCCTGGTCAAAGCCCAACGGAACCGGGTTCTGGCCAGCATCCACATCATGAACCGGAACTGGAACGACGCCGAGAAGATGCTGCACGCGGCCCTGGGCGGCTATTTCGACTTCGGCTACGGCTACGACGTGGTCCGCATCCTTCTCGACCTGGGAAGCGTCTACCTCGCTCAGAAGCGGCCACCGGAGTTCAATCGCGCCCTCAGGCGGTTGCATGCGTTCACCCGGGGCCGCGAGGGACATGAGTTCCTGCTGGAGCAGCTTCTCAGATTTCAGCACGTGGTGGGCGACAGCACCGCCGCCGAGCTTTCGAAGATCATCGCTGATTTGGAGGCCGCCCGGGTGAAGCACGCGGCGAACTGAGCCGGCTTTGCCAACATCCGGGCCGGGCCGGCGATAAAAAAAGGGGAAAGGGGAATCCATTGGAGAAAATCGGGACGCTCGGGGATTTGTCCAACGACCAGCTGTTGTGCCGGGTACTGGGCCTGCACCGGCGCAAGCTGGTCGCGCCGCTTCTCCGGGAGGGTTCTTCACTGGCCCTGCTGGAGCTTTCCCGGCGCCTGGAGAAAGTCGAGGTGAAACCATGAGCAAAGAACCGAGTCCTCGGGCGAGCGGCGAGTTGCCGATCTACGGCCCGCACGTGACGGTTTCCGAGGTTGCGGGGGAACCCGGCTCG
>JAAEQC010000217.1 GCA_024231905.1 bacterium
TAAGGTTAATCAGAAACTAACGAAAACACAAAACAAGGATAGCAAAATGAAAAAAGCAAACGAAATAAAAAACTGGACACCAGAAAAAATAAAAACCACAGCAGAAAAAATATGCCACAAATGCACAAGCCTCGACGAATGCGAAAATAAAAAATACTGGGAAAATTGCAAGAAAATCAGATAAACAAAAAAGCCCCTGAAAGGGGGCAAAAGGGAGATAGTATGGCATCTTTAAGAAGAAAACTAACATACCAGTGGGAAAAAGAGAGAACCCGAACGGAACACGAGTCTTATGTTTTAAGGTTTGATGATATTCAAATAAGCGTTTTTAATAACCATATTGACTATATGGGTGTTTGGATAATGAATTGTTCTGCTTTCAGTGTACACCAACATATACTTGAGGTGTTAACTCCAGAAGACGCTAAGAAAAAGGCTATTGAAATCATTAAGTCAAAAATTGAAAGAGTTGTCATTTCTTTTAATGAATTGAAATAAACCAGGGAAGGATTAAAAAATGTCAAAAAGTAAAATCGCAACAGGGAAAACAGTTAAAAGATCACTCGATTTTCCGAAAGATTTAAACGAAGCAATTATGAAAATAGCTGAAAAAACAGACCGTAGCTTTACATGGACTGTAAATAATCAGTTAAGAAGATCGCTTGAGATTGATTGTAAAAAATGTAAAGAGCTGGCAGAGATTACAGGAGAAAAATAAAATGAGAAAAATTGGTAAAAAACATACAAGAATAATAAACTCAGTTAGTGATGCTTATCTATTTGGTTATTGTCAAAAAGAAGAGAAAAGATTAACACAGCATGAATTGTTTAAAAAAGTTGATTGGGTTCAAGGGTATCATAAAAAATTAATGTGGGAGGCATATAAAAGCGGGTTATGGGAAAGCAAAAGGTAAATAATTGTATAAATCAATCAGGAGACAAATAAATGCCTAAAAAAGAAAATGAACTTGAATTGCTCTCGAAAGTTTTTGACTGTATGCCGAATGAAACTAAACTTAATATTCAAACTGAAAGATTAAGGCAACCATTAATTGACGTATCAGCGATACCAGCACACATTCAGAGTGTTTTGGTATTCTGGAATAAAAAAGAATTAGAGTTGAAAGAATGAAAATAAAACTTTTACAAAAAGATGAAAAGGCCTGTTTTGTTTCGCTGTGTCCGAATTGTGGGAGAGCCATTCCTATATTTAGAGCTGATATTATTTTCGGTATAAAGTATTGTATGTGTCTGAACAAAGGAAGACTTAATGAAATTAAGCTTGAAGAGGAATAAATGAATAAACTAACGCCAGTATTCTACGCAAATAAAGAACCAGGAA
>JAAEQC010000218.1 GCA_024231905.1 bacterium
GATCGGATGAGCGTGGCGATGGGAAAGCGTGTAGATCACCGCGGCCGCCGCGTCGAAAACAATCAGCGTCATGTGGCCAGGAGCCTTGATCGTGTAGGAGATCTTGGTGATCGGGTTGAACGGGTTCGGAGCGTTCTCGAGAGCGAACTTACCCGCGAACGGGGTCACGCCCGTGGCCAGACCGATGTTCTCCGACACACCGAAGTAACCCAGGATATCCCGCAGGAGTCGCACCCGGGCGCTCTGCGTAGCATTGGCCTTGGCGCCTTCGTTGGCATCCGTATGCACGTAGGCGAGATCGGCGGTCATGGTGATGACCCGCGAGCCCGTGCCAAGGATGTTCAGCGTGACGGGCGAGAACCCGTAGCCGCCGGGGGTGCCGGAGGCGTTGGCGAACTCGGCCAGACGCGTACTGCCAGACGGGGTAACCAGGTTGAAGTCCCACAGCTGCGGGCAGCCGCCGAACGCGATCCAGCTATCCACCGTGGCGATCACCGGGTTGCCGGCGACGGTCAGCACGCGCGGAGCGAGCTGGCCACCGAGCAGGTCACGGTGCGTGTCGGCGTTGTAGGTCAGACCCATGCGGCTCGACAGGAACGCGCCGGCGGCAGCGCCAGCAGTGTTCAAGTCGAAGCAAACGCCGTTACCAGAGATGAACAGGTCCTTGTTGCCCTCGTCGAGCCAGTTCTCCAGACGAGTGATATCGTCGTCGCCGCTGGCCGTGCCCCAGTCACCGTTACCGATGGTCGAGGTGGTCAGGTAACCGGCGGAGTAGATCAACTCGCTGTACCAGTCCAGCTGGTTCGTGGAGGCCCGGCTGGACACACCAGTACCGACGCCGGAGGACGGCGCCTTGCCGTAGTAGGTGTCGAAGTGAGTACCCTGGATCAGACCCAGGTTCTCGAAGGCACCGTACCACTCGTTCTTGGTCCCGCGCGTCTCGCTCTCCGCGTCGTCCCAGAACAGGACCGGCGGACAGATGTATTCACCGGGATTGGCGACATCCTCGATAACCGAAGGCAGACCACGGACCGTGTAGGTGCTGGACCAGGCCTCGGGATCGGTGAAGTTGCCGTAGCCGTCGATGTCGGCCGGCATGTACGACGTGAACGGTGCGGTCCCGCCCGGGAAGATGGCATCTTCAGCCGTGAAGTAGTAATGCACGACGTCACCCGGGAACAGGAAGCCCGTATCCGGCAGATCACAGTTGAAGCGGTCGGAAACCACGGTACCCGTCGGGGTGAAGGTGGTGTCCATGAGGACCGTGCCACTGTCAGCAAGGCTCAGACGGTACGGGTCGAACAGCGGGTTACGCTGGATCTTCCAGTGCATCGTCGGACGAGCCGTCAGGGCGGCACCGGTACGGACTGCGACCACGTCGATCGTGAGCGAGTCACCGTTGTAGTACCACTCGTGGGTCGTCGGGCTGATGTTCTGAGCCTGGTCGAAGCGGATGCTGTTCCGGCTGAGATCGACGGTATCGATGATACCGATCTCGGGGAAATCATCATGCGGCAGACGCAGGGTCTGGGTGTACATGTTGGGGCCTTCGTACGGGAAGGACTCAACGCGGATGTTGTCGTAGTACGGGGAGGGCGTGCCGTTGTGGCCGTCCACGCCCCATACATAACCGGTCTCGTTGGCGCCGACAGCGAACTGGATGAAGGTACGACCCTGCTCCAGATTGTCGCTCGCGTCCCAGAACCGACGTCCGTACCACGGACCGCCGGTGTAGACGTAGGGCGAGTGCTGCCAGATGGCGTCCTCGAGGGAGGCTTCGTCACCGGCGGTGGAGCGGAGGAACCACTCCATGTAGATGCCCGTCTCGCCGCCCGCATGGGGGGAGTCGGTCATGTACGTGTAGCCGACGCTGATGCCGTCGTGTGTGATATCGCCCCAAGGGACGGCCGGCGACACGGCGCTGTTGCGCATGTGACGCTGCTCGCTGAACGTCAGACCACCGGTGTAGTTCGTCACGTAGCCCATGGCGTACTTACGGTTGTCGGACGTGGCGAAGGAGCCGCCCGTGGCGGGCTGGATAACGCCGTCATCGATGAAGGTCACCTGCGGCGTACCATTGCTCTGGCAAAGGTCGGGGTCGCCGAGGTTGCTGGCCAGGTGAGTGAAGTCACCCACAGCGCCCAGGAACTTGCGCTCCAGGACACCCAGCGTGCCGTCTTCGAAGGTGATCAGGCCAGTGCCACCGGCACCGTTGTCGGCCGTGATCGTGACGTCGTCGATGCGCCAGATACCCGTGGACGGGTAGTCACAGTCACCATCGGACCAGCCACCGTCGGACTGACCGACGAACCAGATGCCGATCTCGTCCAGGTTGTCGCCGAAATACTCACCCGAGGCGTAGGTCACGGGCACCGAGATCGTACCGGTCGAATCACCGGACAGACCCCAGATATCCTCGCGCTCTTCGTTCTCGAGCTCGCGGGAGATGAAGCCCCAGTCGTAGCCACCCTCACTGTCGACATCGAAGGCGAAGTCGACGGTGATGTTGGTGGTCAGACCGACATCGGTCACCGTGGCGCCCCACTTCAGGAGCTTGGTCCAGCTGTTCTGGTAGCCACCATCGGGGTCGCCAGGGCCGCAGGACGGGATAGTCTCGTCGCCGCAGTAGGCCGAGTAGACACCGTTGATGGCATAGTAGGTGGCAGCATGCCAGGTGGTGTCGAGCGTGTCAGGTATGGTCCAGTCCAGAGTGGTCCAGCCGTTCCAGGCAGGAGCACCGCCAGCATCCTGGAAAGTACCGATGACAGTCGGGAACAATTCAGGCGGGCCGATCAGGACGAAAGAGTCCCCGAGGGCCTTGGCCATATCCATCGAACCGCCACGGACCACACCAGGACCGCGGATGTCGTGAGGCCGAATAAGATCACCGTCGTCGGCGAGGGCGTTCAAGGAGAACGTCAGCGCCATGACGAGGCAAGCGAACATCGTGAATCTCTTCATGCTTTTCCCCCCATCGTTGACTTGGTCAACACATGGTTAGGCGAACGATTGTGTGCCGTATTGGTGTGATTCAAGCACCGGGGCACTTCACTTGGGCGACAAGGGTTCCCAGTCTGTTCCTCACGGGCGTGGAGCCGCGTGAGCGAGCGAGACCTCCTTCAAAGTGCAGACCCAGAGATGACGAGCGAACAAGGTGTCAAGTGAATGAACGTCGTCATGAGTGGAAAGGGGACAGCGCACCTCAAGGGAAGGGAACTCTTTGTCAGTGAGTCGCAAGATGAGGTTACCCGAAGGTGATCAACGAGTCAATAGCGTTTTATAAAAAAGGAACAACATCATAAAAAGAAATCACAGTTGGCAGGAAATCGTCGGCTCCATCATCCCAGCACCTACTCTTCCGTAGGTGCCACGGCGGTGAAATCGGCGTATATGGCGAAAAGACCGTGGATTTCGCGCAGGAACGCCCTTCTGCGGACTTTCAGATCCACTTCGTCCACATTGACGCGCACAGTCTCGAAAAACCCATCGATGGACGGACCTAACGAAGATAAATGATCAAAAACGCCTTCGTAATCGCCACTTTTCTCCGCCTCAGCCACCTGAACCGCCGCTGCCGCGACCTGCTTGAAGAGTTCCTGCTCGGCGGATTCGGGTAGACCGGCCAGGTCTTCGCCCCCGGCGCCCGCACCCCCATCGAGCCATCGGGTTCGGCAGGCATCCAACTCGGCCATGCCCAGGACCTCTCCTTCCAAGATGTTCCGGCATCGTTTGAATCCGGTGGCCAGTTGCTGGAAATCTGTACGATCCCGGTACCCGGACAGGGCCCCGATCCAGGCCTTGGCGTCCACCGGATCAGCCCAGCGGACCGGCAGGACCGCCCGCACCACGTCGGCGTCCGCTCCCAGCACCTCTGTGAAGTGTCTCGCCAGACGTCCCCGAACGAATCCACCCAGTTCCGCCAGGACTTCTGCCGCGTCCCGGTCCGGGGCGTAGCTCCGCAGGGGATCCAGGGCCACGGCCAGGGCCTCCTCCAGATCCAGGCGCAGTTCGCGGTCCAGCAGGATGCGCACCACCGCCAGGATCTGCCGCCGTAGGGCGTAGGGGTCCTTGGCGCCCGTGGGCACGAATCCCGCGAGCCAACAGCCAGCCAGATTATCCAGGCGATCGGCCACGGCCAGAGCGGCGCTCACCGCGTCACCGGGCAATCGGCCGGTGGCCGTGCGGGGAGCAAAGTGGTCCTCGATGGCCCGGCAGACCTCCACCGGTTCCCCTGCGCGTTCGGCATAACGGGCCCCGATGAAACCCTCCAGCTTGGTGAACTCCTTGCCGTCACGGATCATCTCGCTCACCAGGTCGCTCTTGCACAGGACCGCCGCCCGCGGCAGGGCCGCCGGCATCTCGGTCCCGCCGCCCAGGCCCCGGCGCCACAATTCGCCCACCAGGATCTCCAGACGGCGCGTCTTGTCCAGGACCGAGCCGAAGCCCTCGAACCAGGTGACCGTCGCCAGCTGCTCGACCCGTTCGTCGGGCAGGCGCTGCTGGTCAAAATTCCAGTAGAAGAGGGCGTCGGCCAGGCGGGCGCGCAGCACCCGTTCGTTGCCGCGCACCACGGTGTCCAGGTGATCGGAGCCGCCGTCGCGCACCGCGGCGAATCGCGGCAGCAGGCGTCCACCCGGGCGCCCGACGCTGAAGTAGCGCTGGTGGGCCTTGAGGGCCGTGGCCACCACCCGGTCGGGCAGCTCGGCGTAGACCTCGTCGTAGGAGCCCAGGAAGGGCGTCGGGTGTTCGCAGAGGTGGACGACTTCGGACACCAGGTCCGGGTCCGGACGGAGTTCCGCTTCCGCGTTCCAAGCCGCTACCGCGGCGGTCAGGCCCTCGGTGACCACGCGCTCCCGCTCCCGGTGGTCCACTACCACACCGGCATCGCGCAGGGACTCCACGTAGTCGGCAGGTCCCGTGATCTCCACCGGCCGGTCCCCGGCCAGGGTACGGTGCCCCCGGGAGGTACGTCCGGCCTCCATGTATTCCAGGCGCGCCGGCACCACGTCGCCGCCCAGCAACGCGACCAGCCACTGCAGGGGCCGCGGGTACTCCAGTTCGTGGTCGGCCCAGCGCATGACCTTGCGGAAGGGCAGGGCCCGGATCACCGCGGGGACGATCTCCGCCAGCACATCGGCCGCCGGGCGGCCTTCCTCCGTACGCCGGGCCAGCAGGTACTCGCCACGGTCACCCTCGGCCCGCTCACAGGCGGCCAGGTCCAGGCCCACCTTGCGGGCGAAGCCCTCGCCGGCCTTGGTGGGCGCGCCGGCAGCATCGAAGGCCACCGACACGGGCGGTCCCTTGACCACGGTTTCCCGGGACGGCTGGGCCGTGGCCACAGCATCGATCAGCAGGGCCATGCGGCGCGGGGCGCCCAGGACACGCAGGCCCGAAGCCTCCAGCCGGGCCTCGGCCAGGGCCGTGGCGAACCGCTTCTCCAACTCGGCCATGGCGCCGGGAATGAAACGCGCAGGGATCTCCTCGCTGCCGATTTCCAGCAGGAAGGGCAGACTGGCGGTCTTGTCGTTCGTCATGGGCTCGCGCCCTCCTTGAGCATCGGGAAGCCCATCTCCTCGCGGCTGGCCACGTAGGCGCGGGCCGCCCGGCGGGCCAGCTGGCGCACGCGGGCGATGTACCCCGTGCGCTCGGTCACCGAGATGGCGCCCCGGGCCTCGAGCAGGTTGAAGATGTGGCTGCACTTGATCACGGCGTCGTAGCCGGGGTAGACCAGTCCCGCGTCCAGCAGGGTCGTGGCCTCCCGCTCCTTGTCCTCGAAATGCCGGCGGTAGGTTTCCACGTCGGCGTGCTCGAAATTGAAGGCCGAGTACTCGCGTTCGAACTGGCCCATGACCTCGCCCCAGGTCAGGCCGCCGCCCCAGACCAGGTCCTTCACGTGGTCACAACCCTGCAGGAACATGCACAGGCGCAGGAGGCCGTAGGTCAACTCCACCGCCACGGGCTTGCAGCGCACGCCGCCCACCTGCTGGAAGTAGGTGAACTGGGAGACCTCCATGCCGTCCAGCCATACCTCCCAGCCCAGGCCCGCGGCGCCCAGGGTGGGCGACTCCCAGTCATCCTCCACGAAGCGGATGTCGTGCTCGGCGGCTATCACGCCCAACGCCGCCAGAGATTCCAGGTAGAGTTCCTGGCTGTTCCCCGGATTGGGCTTGAGGATGACCTGGAACTGGAGGAACTGGTGCACCCGGTTGGGATTCTCCAGGTAGCGTCCGTCCTTGGGCCGCTTGCTGGGCTCCACGTAGGCCACGCGCCAGGGCTCCGGACCCAGGGCCCGCAGGAAGGTGTTGGGATTGAACGTGCCCGCCCCCACCTCGCTGTTGTAGGGCTGGGTGACCACACAGCCGTAGTCGCTCCAGAACGCCTGCAGGCGCGCGATCATCTCCTGGTAATCCATCATCCTCCGTCTTTCCCCGCCCGGAGCAGGTCCAGGGCGGTCGGCAGGCGGTAGCCCGGCAGGTGGTAGCCGAGGAAACGGTGCAGGTGGCCGCCGATCTCCCGGCGCAGGGCGGCCGACGTTTCGAAACGGGCCGGCGGTTCCGGTCGGCCGGCGTCCAGATCCTGCAGCCCGGCCAGGGCATCCCCGCTCAGGGAGCGACGATCGCCGTCGCCGGCGGCGCAGTCGGAACATGCGAGCCCGCCTTCGCCCGCGTCGAACCAGGGCGCGCCCGCGATCTCCCCCACGGCCGTGCCGCAACCGGCGCAGGCCTCGATCCGCGGCGCCAGCCCCTGACGTTCCAGCAACCGCCACTCCAGGCGAAAGAAGAGCCAGGCCGGCTGGGGGCAGGTGGGCGAATCTAACACCCGTATGAACTCCTCGCAAACGTCGAACAGGCCGCTCTGGGCCGCCGACATGCCCGCCGCAGGACGGCAGCGGTCCACCAGTTCGAGGGCCGCCAGCAGGTAGGCTGATCGCTCCAGGGAAGGCTCGGCTCCCAAGGAGTCCAGGAGGACCGATCCGCCGCGCAGGTACTGGAGTTCCCGGGCCGGATCCAGGGCGAACTCGACCTCCACCAGGCGACCCGGTTCGATGAGGGGCCGCAGGCGGCTGCGCGGCCGCCGCGCCGCCTTGGCGATGACCTTCACGAAACCGTGCTCGCGAGTGAGCAGGGAAGCCACGGCGCTGGTCTCGCCGCAGGGCCAGGTCCGCAGCACGAGCGCGTCGGTGTGGGCTGTGGGCCGCGGCAGCAGGCTCACGGCGCCGGCGCGGCGCCCAGGCTCAGCAGCAGGGTCGCCAGACCCAGGTAGATGAGCATACTCACCACGTCGTTGGCCGTGGTGATGAAGGGACCGGTGGCCACCGCCGGATCCACGCCGATGCGGTGCAGAGCCAGGGGGATGCCCGTACCCGCCATGGCCGCGAAGAGAACCACCATCAACATGGTCAAACCCAGGACGAAGCTCAGGTCGCCGTCGCCGCTGACCAGCAGGGACACGCCCCAGATGGCCACAGCCACCGACACGCCGGTCACGAAGGCCGTACCCAGTTCCCGCAGCAGGTGGCGGCCCAGGTGGTAGTAGTCCACCTCGCCCGTGGCCAGGCCGCGCACCACCACCGAGGAGGTCTGGATGCCGATGTTGCCGGCCATGGCCATGATCATGGGGATGTAGAAGGCCAGGGCAACCTTCGCTTCGAGGCTCTTCTCGAAGTGGCCCAGGACGACCACCGCTCCCAGTTGCCCCACCAGAGCCCCCAGCAACCAGGGCAACCGGCTGCGGGCCACCCGGAAGGACGACTGTTCGCCGAACTCCCCGGGGCTCACGCCGGCCAGGCGGGAGATGTCCTCGGTGGCCTCGTCCTCCATGACGTCCAGCACGTCGTCGGCGGTGATGCGGCCCACGAGCTTCATGGCGTGGTCCACCACCGGCAGAGAGATGAGATCATGGATCTTGAAGAAGTTCGCCACTTCCTCCTGGTCCAGGCCCACTTCCACGTACAGGGGATCGGCCTCCATGACGTCGCGGATGAGGGCGTCCGGGTCCGAGAGGATCAGGCGGGTCAGGGGCATGCGACCGGTGAGACGCCCGCGGGCGTCCACGGCGAAGACGAAGTGGGTCTCCTCCAGATCGTCCTCATCCAACCCGCGCAAAGCGGCCACGGCTTCGGTGCAGGTCTGTTCCTCGGTGCAGGAGACGATCTCCTTGCCCATGAGGCCACCGGCGGTCTCGGGCGCGTACTGGAGGAGCTCCGCCACCTCCGAGCGCTCCTCCTCCTCCATGGCCGCCAGGATCTCCTCGGCCTGGTCCTGGTCCAGCTCGCCCACCACATCGGCTGCCTCGTCCGACGGCATCTCCTCGATGATGTCGGCGATCTCGTCGATGTCCAGCAGGGTAAACAGGGCGCCCAGGCTGCGGTTGTCGATCTCGGCCAGGACTTCGGCCAGGGGGTCGGGCGGCAGCAGGCGCAGGACCCGTGCCGTGTCATCGAAGCTCATGGGGCGCAGCACCTCGGAGAGATCGCCGGGCGCCAGCTCGAGGGCCAGGTCCCGCACGCCGTCGTCGTCGCCGGCGGCGAGCAATTCCGTGAATCGCTTCTCCAGGGCATGGTGTTCGGCTTCCAGGTTGGACGGATCCAGGACCCGGTCGTCGGGGACGTTGTCGCCTGTGAGCTCGTTCTCCCGGGGCTCGTTGCCGAGGTCGTTCACGGTGCCACCTCCTGGTCGTCCTGTCGGTTGCGCGCGGCCTCCAGTTTCCCGATTTCGGTCTCCAAGCTCCCGGCTTGTCCCGGCTCCATGATCGAGCCGCCGGCCACGATGAGCTTGATGGCCTCCTCCACGGGCATGTCCAACCGCCGTACCTCGTCCCGCGGCACTAGCAGCATGAAGCCCGAGGTCGGATTCGGGGTCGTGGGTAGGAAGACCGCCACGGCGTCGCCGTCCTCCAGGTCGCTGGTGATGAAGCCCAGGGCGTACACGCCTGGCCGCGGGTAGGCAAAGAGGACCACGTGCTTGAAGGCCGTGCGCCGGTCCTGCAGGAGGACCGCCGCGATCTGCTTGGTCCCCGAATACATGCTCTTGACCACGGGGATCCGCTGCACCACCCGTTCGACGAGCCGGAAGAAGGCGACGCCCACCAGGTTGCGGGCCAGCACGCCGACCAGTGTGACCAGCAGCACGATGACGACGATACCGGCGATGGTCAGGAAGAACTCGGGGTAGGCCTCCGCCAGCGCCGGCACGCGTTGGACCCAGGGCCGCATGGTTCCCGAGATGAACTCGTAGAACCGCCACAGCACCCAGAGGGTGATGGCCAGGGGCGCGATGGCCACCACGCCGGTCAGGAAGTTGCGTCGCAGGCCGCCGATCACGATTCGTCCTCGGGCCGCCGGACGAAGCCCGGCAGCGGCTCGGTCGTCTCCAGAAGCACCCTGACGATTCGTTGGTCCACGACCTTCTCCACGGTCACGCGGTGGCCGGCCACCACCAGGCGGTCGCCCTGGACCGGCACCTTGCCCGCCGCCTCGTAGATGAGGCCGCCCAGGGTCTCGCTCGTCTCGGCGCCCTCGGCCTCGTCGAAGCCCACGCCCAGGGTCTCGGCCAGGTCCTCCAGGTCGATCTTCGGATCCAGGCGTACACGGCGCTCATCCAGCCATGACAGGAGGGTCTCCTCCTCGTCGAACTCGTCCTCGATCTCGCCGACGATCTCCTCGATGACGTCCTCAAGGGTGACCACGCCGGCAGTGCCGCCGTACTCGTCGATGACCACGGCCATGTGGATGCGCTTGGACCGGAATTCGTCGAGCACCTCGTCCAGCTTCTTGGACTCGGGAATGAAGTAGGCCTCGCGCGCCAGGGAGGCCAGGGTCCGGCCGCCGATGAAGCGGTCCTCCTGCACCAGGCGCAGCAGGTCCTTGGAGTAGAGGATGCCGATGATGCGGTCGACGCTGCCCTGGTAGACGGGAATCCGCGAGTGGCCGCTGGCGATGACCTCCGCCAAGGAGGCTGCCGCCTCGTCGTCGCCGTCCAGGGCGATGGTGTCGATGCGGGGGATCATGATCTCGCGCACGGCCCGGTCGTGGAAGGCGAAGATGGACTGGATCATCTCCCGCTCGTCCTCGTCCAGGGTGGCGTCGCCTCCCTCTTCGGCAATGAGGTGGCGGATCTCGCCGGCCGAGAGATGGGGCTGGGCCTCGGCCGCCCACAGAGTGTCGTCCAGCCGGTCCATGATGGCCAGCAGCAGCGCCGACCAGGGTCGCAGCAGCCAGTGCGCCGGGTAGGCCACGGTGCCCACCACCCGGCCGTAGTTCACGGCCGTGCCCGCGGCAAGCATCTTGAAGACGACGCCGCCCAGGCTCCACACCAGCACCGTGGACAGGGTGTACACGGCGTAGAAACGCACCCCCGGCACGTCGGGCCACACGGCCAGCAGGGCGCGGCCCCAGGCCAGGCACCCCAGCACCGTCATGGCCAGGTAGAGGGTGCCGGTGGCCACCTGGAAACGGCGCGGATGTTCCAGATGCTCGCGCAGGACCGGACCCAGCACCGTTCCCTCCACGAGCCCGTGCCCGTGCAGTCCGGACACGCGGTAGTGGGCCGTCACCAATCCGCCCATGAGCATGGCCGCCAGCCACGAGACCACCGCCACCAGCAGATCGGTCACCGCTCCCCAGCCGCCAGCTTGCACACCTTCCATGACCGGTTCAACTCCCTTCCCGCAGGGGATGCGCCAGGCCGGCGCGCCCCAGGATATCCGCTTCGCTCTCCTGCATGGCCGCCCGCGCGACGTCCGTATCGTGCTCCCAACCCAGCAGGTGCAACAGGCCGTGGACCACGAGCAGGGGCCACTCCAGGTCCGGGTCCCAGCCCCGGTCCAGGCAGCGTTCCAGTACGAAAGCCGGCGCCAGGACGATCTCCCCCACGGTGGCGACTTCCGCCGCCCGGGTCTCGGGAGCCGACCAGAGGTCCTGCGCCGCGCCACCCCGGCCCACCGCCAGTTCCGGCGCACCGACACCGGATTCCTCCAGGTACGAGAAGGACAGCACGTCGGTCACGCCATCGCCGTCCCGCCAGCGGCGATTCAGGTCGGCCATGGCCGGGTCGTCCACCAGGACGAGATCCACGCGCCACACTGCCGCACCCAGATCCGCGGCCAAGCTCTCCAGCCGGGGCCAGTCCGCCGTCGGACCGGCCCAGGGATCGGGAACGGGAACGTCGCCGCGCCGGTCCACCACCTGGATTCTCATGGGCGGGTCCGATCGCCACGGCGCTCGGTGGTCGTCCGCTCCTGGTCCCGTTCCTTCTGACCCGGGTAGACGATGCGCGCGTGATGGATACCCGTCAGCAGGGGGATGAACGCCTCGCGGGTCCGCGCCAGGTCGCGGAGCGTGAGTCCGGACTGGTCGAGTTCGCTGCTGAGCATGCGCTTGTCGATGACCTGCTTGGTGATCTCCCGGATGCGCCCGGGCGTGGGCTTGGCCAGGGAGCGCGTGGCCGCTTCCACCGCGTCGGCCAGCATGAGGATGGCCGTCTCGCGGGAACGGGGTTTGGGACCGGGGTAGCGGAAGTCGTCCACCTTCACGGTCTCGTTGTCGTCCCCCTCCAGGGCCTTGTGGTAAAAGAACTCCATGACCATGGTGCCGTGGTGTTCGGGGATGAAGTCGATCACCATCTGGGGCAGACGCCAACGCCGTCCCAGTTCGATTCCTTCCTTCACGTGAGCCGCGATGACCAGGGCGCTCATGCTCGGACTCAACTCATCGTGCTTGTTGAAGTCCGGTTGCTGGTTCTCCACGTAGTATTCGGGCTTCTGCATCTTGCCGATGTCGTGGAAGAGGGCGCCCACCCGGGTGAGCAGGGCGTTGGCGTCGATGGCCCGCGCCGCGTGCTCGGCCAACTGTCCCACCACCTGGCTGTGGTGGTAGGTGCCCTGAGCCTCCAGGGCCATGCGCTGCAGGAGCGGATGGTTCAAGTCCGAGAGTTCGAGCAGGGTAAGGTCCGAGCACACGCCCACCAGAGGCTCGATCACCGGTAGCACGAAGAGTCCGAAGGCCACCGTCAACACCGGTGCGAAGAGGCCCACCAGGTAGATGTTGGTCTGGCGGTCGGACGCGTCCAACCCCGACAATTGCCGCAGGGCGATGAGAGCCACCGAGAGGGCCGTCAACAGGACGATGGTCTGGTAGAACTGGGAGCGTTTCTGGATTCGGCGCACCGAGATCACCGTGGTCATGCCGATGATGCACCACACGAAGACGTGCCAGGCCCCCACCTCCGGCAGGGGTGCCAGCAAGGCCAGGGCGAGGAGGGTCACCGTGTAGCCGACCCGGGCCTTGAAGAGCACGGTCGACAGCAGCGACAGCAGCACGAAGGGCACCGCCATGGGGCCCAGCGAAGGCCGGGCCAGGGCCAGGGCCGCCCCGCCCAGGAAGACCGCCAGGATGACCGCCTGTGCGGCAAGGGCACGCCGCCGGCCCAGGTCCTCCGGCATGTGGATCCGGCCCAGCCAGCCGAAGAGGGCGAGGGTCATGGCCAGCAGCAGGATGCGCGAGGCGTAGCGCGACAGGCGGCCGCCCCGGTCGTCACCGCCCTGGTCCCGCATGGTCGCCGCCAGTACGTCCAGGAAGAGCGCCTGCTGTTCGGTCACGCGCACGCCCTGGTCGACGATGCGTTCGCCACGGATGAATTCCGCCCGGGCGGGCACCGACTGGCGCGCCACTTCCCGACGCAGCTCGGTCTCCTCGGGATCGTAAACCAGATTCGGCGTGACGAAGTGGCGCAGGACCGCGGCCGCCTCCACCGCTTCCACGGGCTCCAGGCCCTCGGTCCGCAGGGCGGCCGTCAGCCGGGCCTCCAGTTCGGCCTGGGCCACCACGTCGGCCACCTCGCGCAGACTCTCCGAGCGAGGTGTCGCCACCACGACCCGGTCGAAGCGCCCCGGCGGCAGCATGTCCGCCACGCCGCCGCGCAACACTTCCCGCCAGGCCTGTTCCAGGCGGGCGAAAAGGGTGTCCGGACGGTCGTCGCGCAGCAAGCGGGCCAGGCCCTCTTCCGCCACGGCCGGGAACTCCATGGCCAGGTAGGCCACCCGGTCGTTCACCGTGCCCGAATCGGCTGCGGCTTCGGACAGGGCGTCGAGCCATAGGAGCATGCGCGCTTCCCGCTCCGGGCGCTCGGCATCCCCCAGCACCCGCAGGACCGGCGGTTCCACGACCACCTTCTCCAGGCGCCGCAACTGCACGTCGCGTTCGAGCAACGGGGCCTCGAAGGAGAACGGCGCGCGGATGGGGCGCTCGGCGATCGTACCCTCCCGCGGGAAGTCCGTAGCCAGGCGCGGTACGGGCGGAAAAAGGATCACGTGCAGGACGAGCACGGCCGCACCCAGGCCGAGGGCCCACCAGAGCAGGTCCCCGCCACGACGTTCCTCGGCGGACGCCTTGACGACTCCCGCCGAGCCCGGCCGCCCCTCGCGGGGGGCTCGCTCACGCGCCAGCAGTTGCCGGATCCGCAGCCATCCCATGGGCATTCCCGTGTCCTCCTCGTTCCATCGCCGGCCGTCAGCGGCCGTTGGTGGCCTCGTGATCCTCGAAGGCGTCCACGATGCGCCGGACCAGCGGGTGCCGCACCACATCCCCGGTGTCGAGCTCCACGAAACCGATCCCTTCGGTCCCCTTGAGGATCTCCCGCACGTGCACCAGACCCGAGAGGGTTCCGGTCGGCAGGTCGATCTGGGTGATGTCCCCGGTAACCACGGCCTTGGACCCGAAACCCAACCGCGTCAGGAACATCTTCATCTGGCCCACGGTCGTGTTCTGGGCCTCGTCGAGAATCACGAATGCGTTGTTCAGGGTGCGTCCGCGCATGTAGGCCAGGGGCGAAGCCTCGATCACGCCTCCGGACATGTAGCGGGCGATGCGGCCCGGTCCGGTGATGTCCGAAAGGGCGTCGTAGAGCGGGCGCAGGTAGGGGTTGATCTTCTCCTGCAGATCGCCGGGCAGGAAGCCCAGCTGTTCGCCCGCTTCTACCGCCGGACGGACCAGCACGATGCGGTCCACCAGTTGGCGCTTCAGGTAGTCCATGGCCAGTACGACCGCCAGGAAGGTCTTGCCCGTGCCGGCGGGACCCACGGCGAAGACCACGTCGTTCTGCCGCACGGTTTCCACGTATCGGCTCTGGCCCTCGGACTTGACCCGCACCGAGCGGCGTTTGCCCCCCGAGAAGAGAAGCGTCTCGCCGTCCTCGTCCCCCGCCGGCGACGGTTCCGGCGGCGGTTCGGTCCCGCGGGCGCCGTGGCGTTCCCACAGGTACTCCAGGGTCACCGCGTCCACGTGCTGGCCCTGGGCCGCCCGCTCCACCAGATCCTCAAGCAGCGCCCGGGCCGTTTCCAGACGCGACGGGTCGCAGCGCACGGTGAGCCGATCGCCTTTGAGACTGACGTTGCCCTGGAGCTTCTCCTCCAGGAAGCGCAGGTTTACGTCCCGCGGGCCCAGCAGGGCCAGGGGATCGACTCCCGCCAGGTCCAACACGAGCCGGCCGCGGCCGGTGGATGTGCGACGCCTGGTCACGAGGTCCCTTCCTCCGGGTCGTCCTTGGCCCGGGGCACGACGGCCAGGTTCAGTTCGGCCAACTGCTCGTCGCTGATAGGCCCCGGACTGTGGTCCAGGGGCGACGCCGCCAGGGTCGTCTTGGGGAAGGCGATGACCTCCCGCAGGGACGGGCTCCCGGTGAGCAGCATGATAATGCGGTCCAACCCCAGGGCGATGCCGCCGTGGGGCGGCGCCCCGTAACCCAGGGCCTCCAGGAAGAAGCCGAACTTGGCTTCCCATTCCTCGGGCGTCATGCCGACGATGCGGAACACACGTTCCTGGAGTTCCCGGCGGTGGATCCGGATGCTCCCGGATCCGAGCTCGACCCCGTTGCACACCAGGTCGTAGAGCTGGGCCCGGGCCGCGCCCGGATCGTCCT
This sequence comes from bacterium, assembly GCA_024231905.1. Classification (GTDB taxonomy): domain Bacteria; phylum Krumholzibacteriota; class Krumholzibacteriia; order LZORAL124-64-63; family LZORAL124-64-63; genus JAAEQC01. The sequence goes on from JAAEQC010000218.1 coordinate 14,916, forward strand.
CCAGCCCGGCTTCGTCCTCAGGCCGCGGCAGGGTGAACATGTGGTGGCAGGCCGTCCAGCCGCCCTGGGGCGTCTCCTCGAAGAGCGGGAAGTCGTGGACCCACAGCAGGGACCACACCCCCTCCGGGATCCAATCGGCAGCCTCGGCCACGGCCAGGCGCACCTGCCCCAGACTCTCGACGGCCGTGCGCCAGGGCGCCGCCACGAAGAGCAGCAGGTCGCCCTCGGCGGCACCCACCCGCTCGGCCAGGGCCGATTGGAAGTCCGCCGAAAGGAACTTGGCGATGCCGGTCTCGAAGCCGTCGGCGCCGACCTTGGCACGGGCCAGACCCTTGGCGCCGAACTTGCGGGCCAGAGCCTCCAGTTCGTCCACCTGCTTACGACTCCAGGCGCCCAGGCCCCGGGCGTTGAAACAGCGCACGGTGCCGCCGTCCGCCAGGGTCGATTCGAAGACGCCGAAGCCACAATCCGGTACCAGATCGTCCACCTCGTGCAGGAGGTCGTCGAAGCGCAAATCCGGCTTGTCGGAGCCGTACTTGTTCATGGCGTCGTCGTAGGTCATGCGCGGGAAGGGCGTGGGTAGGTCGATTCCCGACGCCTGGGCGAAGACCTCGACCATGAGGCCCTCCACCATGGCGTAGATGTCTTCCTCGGAAACGAAGCTCATCTCCAGGTCGATCTGCGTATGCTCAGGCTGCCGATCCTTGCGCAGGTCCTCGTCGCGCAGGCAGCGGGCCAGCTGGAAGTAGCGGTCCACACCGCTGGCCATGAGGATCTGCTTGTACAGTTGGGGCGACTGAGGCAGGGCATAGAACTGGCCGTGGTGGATACGGCTCGGCACGACATAGTCACGCGCGCCCTCGGGCGTCGTCCGGATCAGCAGCGGCGTCTCCACTTCCAGGAACTCGCGGTCCGACAGGTAGTCCCGGGCGGCCCGGGCGGCCCGGTGCCTCACTTCCAGGTTGCGGCTCATGTCCGGGTGGCGCAGCTGGAGGTAACGGTGCCGCAGGCGCAGTTCCTCGCTGGCGTCCGGGGCCTGGTCGATCTGGAAAGGCAGCGGCGCGCAGGTGTTGAGGATCTCCAGCTTCTCCGCTACGACTTCCACCGCGCCCGTCGCCCGGTCCTTGTTCACCATGCCCTCTGGACGGGGCCGCACCGTACCCACCACGCCGACGACCGCCTCGAGCTTCGCGTCCCGGCTGGCCTCCAGGGCCTCGCCGCCCTCGCACACCACCTGTACGATGCCCGTGCGGTCGCGCAGGTCGATGAAGTTCAGCCCGCCCATGTCGCGGACCTTCTGGGCCCAGCCGGCCAGGCGGACCTGCTGCCCGACCATGTCTTCACTCACGCGTCCGCAGTAATGGGTGCGTCCCGCTGTCTGGATCATCTGGTTCATCCTCGGAGCTCCTCCCGCACCTGGGCCAGGAGGGCCTTGCACGGCACCGGCTCCTGCTGGCCGGTGTCCAGGGTCTTCAGTTGTATCGTCCCCGCGGCCATCTCTTCGGCACCCGCCACCAATAGGAGGCGGGCCCGCCGCAGGTTCGCGGATTTAGCCTGGGCCTTGAGAGAACGGCCCGTGGTGTCCACCTCGACCCGGCACAGGCCGCGCAGGCGGTCCGCCGCCGCCAGACCGTAGCGCGCGGCCTCGTCGTCGACACACGCCACGTACACGTCCACCGGGGATTGGCGGCTGCGCTGGGGATCGACCGGTTCGTCGTCCAGGTGCAGGAGCACCCTTTCGACCCCGATGGAAAAGCCCACCGCCGGCGTGGCCGGACCGCCGCACTGCTCCACGAGCCGGTCGTAGCGGCCGCCGCCCGCCAGGCTGCTCTGCTTGCGACCGGAACGGGCGGTGATCTCGAAGGTCGTGCGCCCGTAGTAGTCGAGGCCGCGCACCAGAGCCGAGTCCTCCACGAAGGGTACGGCCAGGTCCTGGAGCGTGCCGGTCACCACGGAGTAGTGCTCGCGGCAGGCGTCGCACAGGGCGTCGGTGATGGGCTTGAAGGACGCCAGTAAAGCCTGCACCCCTTCGTCCTTGGCGTCGAACAGACGCAGGGGGTTCACGTCGATCCGTTCCCGCATGCCCTCGGGAATCGCGGCCAGGTTGGCCTGCAGGTATTCGCGCAGATCTTCCAGATAGGCAGGCCGGCACTCGGGACAGCCGATGCTGTTCACGTGGACCTGCGCCCCGTCGGCGTCCACCGCCTCCAGCAGGGCCATGGCCGTCTGGATGACCTCCGCGTCCAGGACCGGACTGGCCGAACCGATGGCTTCGACGCCCACCTGGTGGAACTGGCGGTAGCGGCCGGCCTGGGGCCGGTCGTGCCGGAACATGGGGCCCAGGTACCAGAACTTCATGGTGCCCGGCTGCCGGGTCAGCCCGTTCTCCAGGTAGGCCCGCACCACCGAAGCGGTCATTTCCGGTCGCAGGGTGAGGCTCTCCCCCCCCTTGGTATCGAAGGTGTACATCTCCTTGTCGACGATGTCGGTTCCGGCACCCACCGAGCGCAGGAAGAGATCGGTCGATTCGATGATCGGTGTGCGGATCTCGCCGTAGCCGTAGCGCGCCAGCACCTCGGACCAGCGCTCCTCGCACCAGTGCCAGCGTTCCACCTCCTCAAGCAGGAGATCGCGCGTGCCCTTGAGGCGGCGATACTTGGGATTCATTATTCCCTTCCCAGTGCGTCGGGGTCCGGACCAGCCAGACGCCGCACCCGTTCGAAATCCGGTTCGACCAGCAGGTTGAAACCCGCCAGATGCAACCGCGACAGGCCGTGCTCCAGGCTCGACGCCACCGCGCCCTCTTCGTGGCGACCCACTCGCCCGAGGGCCTCGCCCAGCGCCAACCGCCGCCCGGCCGAGAGTCGCCGCGGCGCCATGAGCACCAGATCCGGTACCGGCATGGTCGTTTCCCGGACCGACCATTCCGCCGTGGACAGCAGTCCCTGGGCGAAGAAGCGGTCGGCGTCCCATTGGCGGACCAGGGCGTGGTCGTAGGCGCCCAGACGCAGGGCGTGCAGCACCGGCGCATGATCCCAGGGATCCGGCCCGGACGCGATCCGGACCGCCGGCGGCGAGGCCTCGGCCGCCATGCGCCAGGCTCCGGTTACCGCCAGCGACACCGAGTCCCCGCACACCGTCCGGTCCGGGTGGGTGCGCCAGGGTTCGGCCGTCGGCGGCGCCGTGCGGCGGCTCACCAGTACGCCCCGGGGCCGGAGATTCCGGGGCGGCGGCCGCCTGGCCGCCACGACCGGCACATAGTCCTGCCCCGCCAACTGCAGGGCCAGGGCGTCGGGGCCGAAGACATAGACTTCGCCACTGGCCGCCAGGCGGTACACCTCAGCGACGGTGGCAACCACACGCGCAGTTACCGGCCGGCCGGCGGCCTCCGCCAGCAGTGCGGCCAGGGGATCGTAGATCTCCGCGATCCGCAGGGGATCGCCCGTGGGGTCGAACACCACCAGGGATGCGACTCCCGGCTGCTCGTGTCCGCGCGGCCAGAGCAGCGCCGCCACCGCCAGTGCCAGGACCAACAGGAACGCCGCCGGTGTCGCCCGGCGCAGGCCGTTGTCCGAGCCCTTTTCAGCCATCCGTGTTCCCCGGTGGTTGCGCGCCGGTCCCCGCCGTATCGGCAGGCGTAGCGTCGAAGGTCGGATGGCCCACGATGACCCGGAAGCGGTCAGGCGCCAGTCCCAGCAGGGTGAGCCAGGCCGGCAGGTCCGCCTGGCCCGGCAATTCGTACACGCCGGTCGCCCGGTCCCCCACGGCCACGGTCACGGACACGTGGTCGGTGGTGAGGGTGCGCAGGGAATCGGCAACGCCGCGGACCATGACGTCCGCCACCGGAGGCGACACGCCCACTTCCGGCACCCCGGCGTCCACCAGGGGGATGACCGGCACGTTGGCCAGGGTCCGGTCCTCGAGGGCCGCCAGTTCCAGCACCGCCTCCACCCGATCGGGCGCCAGCTGGAGGTGTTCCTGGGGCGTCACCAGATCGAGTTCGATGGCGTCGGACTTGCCGTGCCGCGCCCGTTCCAGGGTCTCGGTGCGCACGGCGACCAACCCGGCGAAGGCCCGGGAGGGACCGGTGACGACCACCGAATCCGGTTCCGTGTGCGGCGCCCTTAAAGTGCCCACGTCCTCGGGCCAGGCGCCGGAGAGGCGCAGGTCCACCGGCAAGGTGCGCGTCCAGAGTTCGTCGACCCGTAACCGCACCCGCGTGTCGGCGGCCAGGCGGACCACCTCCAGTTCGGTCACCACATGGTCTTCGGTGAGTTGGTACGAGAACTCGGAGACTTCCGTCACGTCACCGAGGTTCAGTTGCACCTCGCCCAGGTAGCGGCTGAAATACTTGTGGGTGAACAGGGAGAGTTTGGATCCGCGCAGGCGCACGGGAACCCGCCGCGGAATCTCGCTCCCGGCCAGGGAGAGGTGCGTGGACAGACCGGTGATCTCCAGGGGCAGATTCGCCTCCTGCTCCACCACCGACGTGGCCGCGACCTGGACCCAGATAAGGATCGAGGCCAGGAAACAACTGATCTTCAGTCCCACGCGATTCATGCTTACCGCCGCTCGGTGCCCGTCTCCGTTTTCGACCGTCCAGCCGCCGTCCGTCCAAGGTGGGCACATGCCACCAAGCCGTCCGGGCGGGCCGCGCGGTCCAGTCTCCAGCAAGCTATCACACCAGCGCTCCACCGCCAACGGCGATCGCGGCCGCCGCCGCCGCCGGTGTGCGTTGCGGGCCCGTCGTTTCCGGGCCGCTCAGTTCCGGGCGTAGGAATCCAGGATGTAGGGCAGGGGATTGACCGGGCGTCCCCCGAGCCGGACCTCGTAGTGGAGGTGCGGCGCCGAAGAGCGGCCTGTGTTGCCCGAGCGGGCCACCACGTCCCCGCGGTGGACCTTGGCGCCCTTCTCCACGAGGATCCGGTCCAGGTGGGCATAGACCGTGGTCACGCCGTCGCCGTGGTCGATCTTCAGCACCTTCCCGAATCCGCGCTGGGTCTGGACCGCCTTGACCACGCCGTCGGCGGCCACTCGCACGGCGGTCCCCACGGGAGTGGAGAAATCGAGACCGCGATGGAAGGTCTGCTTGCCGGTGAAGGGGTCGGAACGGAAGCCGAAACGTGAACTCAGCCAGCCCGTGTCCAGGGGGCGAATCGACGGGATGTGGTTCCTGGCCTCGCCCCGGGCCGCCAGGGTGTCGAGCATGGCCCGGTAACCCTGTTGCTGGATACGCGCCCGGCGCAACATGAGCGCCAGGTCCCGGTCCAGGTCGGCCAGGCTCGTGCCGGCAGCAGCGGTGCCGGGTATCTCCGCCGGCCGCACCAGCAGGTCGCCGCGGCCGCCGATGCCGGCCGCGTAGGTTTCGTCGTCGGGCAGCGGCAGGTTCACGGTCGAAGCGACCTCCACCTGCACCGCCCGCACGGCCGCCAGTTCCAGTCTCACACCGTCCACCTGGCCTTCCAGGTGGTGGACCGCCCCCCGCAGATGATCGTTGCGACGTGCCAGCTCCGAGCCTCCGGGTCGCCAGGCGCCGCCGCTTCGCACGTCCACTCCGTAGAGAACGGTGCCCAGCACGAGCAGGAACACGGCGCCGCCAGCCGCCATCAACGTCCACCGAGGCAGGTTGAATTGGCGACAGGCCCGGTCATCCTCGGGCATGTACAGGAAAGTGTAGCGGCGTTTCAGTTTCATACGATGCCGAGAGGGTCCTGGGAACGGGGAATGCGGACATCCGTGTCCGGGGGCGTGGAAGCCGTCCGGAATGATGGCGCAAACATACGGGGGCGCCCGCGAAAGTCAACGACGGACCGGGCCCCTCCGGGAACGGTCCGGCAGTATGCAAATCCCGGACCCGGCTGGGCCACAAGGCGAAGGGACCGGTCCAGGACCGGCCCCCTCCTCGCGCACTTGATGAATCGTCACCTAGTAATAGTCATGCAGCATGGTACGGCTCTTGGAGTTGCGCAGCTTAGCCAACGCTTTCTCCTTGATCTGCCGTATGCGCTCCCGGGTCAAGCCGAGGCGCTCCCCGATCACCTGGAGGGTCTGGGCTTCCTCGAAGCTCAGGCCGAAGTACTGGATGACGACCTGCCGTTCCCGGTCGTTCAGCACCGCCAGGCAGAGCCGGACATCCTCCCGCAGACCGCGCTCGAGCACCGCCGAATCCGGGGGTGCCTGTTCGTCGTCCTTCAGCACTTCGCTCAGGGGCCGGTCCGTGTTCTCGCAGCCCGTGTCGTCCAGCGCCAGTTCCGTGCGGTCGGACCGCAGGGCGTGAACCACGTCGGCCTCGTCCAGGTCCAGGCGTTCAGCGATCTGCCGCGGGTTGGGGTTGGGATTCCCCTCGTTCTGCAGCATGGAGCGGGTGCGGCTGATCTTGATGAGCAGGGCCGTCTGGTTCTGGGGCAGCCGGATGGTCCGGGACTTGTCCAGCAGGGATTGCATGATGGACTGCCGGATCCACCACACGGCGTAGGAGATGAACCGGTAGCCGCGTTTCTCGTCGAAGCGGCGCGCCGCCTTCAGCAGGCCCAGGTTGCCCTCGTTGATGAGGTCCGAGAGCATGAGCCCCTGGCCCGTGTACCGCTTGGCCACCGAAACCACGAAGCGGAGATTGGCCCGCACCAGACAAGCCAGGGCGTCGTCGTCGCCCGCGTGCACCTGCCGGGCGAGTTCGACCTCCTCCTCCCGCTGCAGAAGCGTATAGCGATTGATGTCGCGGAAGTAGACTTCGAGTCCCTTCTCATGCATCGCGGGCAGGATGTTTCGTGTGCCAGCCACGGGGTCTCCTCCTTGCCGGTGTGTTGTGACCGCCCGTCCTTGTTGGAGGCGGCTGTCCGACCGGCGCCGGACTCGGTTCCGCCCGCGCCTTCCGGCGGGCCGTCACCAATCTCAGTTCTCCACTCCTCGGCGCTCCGGCTGGAGCGTCACATATCGTTCGGTCGCCCCCGTGCGCACGAGGACGGGCAGCGGGTCCCGGTGGTGGGCCAACAGCGCCCGCACCCGGTTCCAGTCGCCCATATCAGCCAGTTCGTGTTCAGCCACGGAAACCAGGACATCGCCCGGGCGGATTCCGGCGTTCGCCGCGGGGCCGCCGTCCTTGACCGCCACCACGATGACACCGGCATCGGCGGTGACGCCGAGGGTCTCCTTGAGCCGCGCGACCCGGGGGTCGGGCGCGGTCAACGAGGCCGCCTCCATGCCCAGCCAAGCGTCCCGTCCCGCGTCGCCGGCGTCCGCGGACTCCTCCGACCATTCGTCGGGCACGACGCGCACACGTCGGGACGTACCGTCCCGGACCACTTCCATGCCGACCTCACGGCCCGGCAGGGTTCCGGCGATCATGAACTGCAGCTGCCGCCTCGTGAGCACCGGATCGCCGTCGAATTCCACCACCAGGTCGTCGACGGCCAGTCCTGCTGCGTGTCCCGGCGCGCCCGGGAGCACGCGGACGATCCGCGCTCCGGCGGCGGGCTCGCCGGCGTCCTCGCCCACGATGCTCACCAGGTCCTCCGTCTCGATGCCCAGGTACCCCCGCACGACCCGGCCTCGCTCCCGCAGGTGCTCCCAGATCCGTACGACGAGATTGCTGGGCACGGCGAATCCGATGCCCTGGCCTTCCTTGTTGATGGCCGTATTCACGCCCACCACACGGCCCGCCACGTCGACCAGGGGGCCGCCGCTGTTGCCGAAATTGATGGAGGCGTCGGTCTGGATGAAGTCCTGGTAGCGCGGCGTGAGGCCGCCGATGAGCAGGTCACCCCGCCCCTTGGCGCTGACCACGCCTACGGTGAGCGAACTCTCGAGATTGCCGAAGGGATTGCCCACGGCGATGGCCCAGGCCCCCACCTGGAGGGCGTCCGAGTCGCCGAAGGCCAGGAAGGGCAACCGGCGGTCCAGGGGGTCGATGCGCAGCAGGGCCAGATCCGTGTTGGGATCCGTACCCGCCAGTTCGGCCCGGTACTCGCGCCGTTCGCCGCCGAAGCGCACGAAGATCTCGTCGGCCCCGGCGATGACGTGGTTGTTGGTGATGATCTCTCCGGCGGGATCGACCACGAAACCGGAACCGGTCGACGGGGACTCGTAGCGGCCGCCCTCGCCCTCACCGTCAGGGAAGAACCGGCGGTAGAGCTCCTGCAGCGGAGCCGTGCCGACGCCGCCCTCGCCTACGGCCCGGGTGGTCCGGATGCTCACCACTGCCGGGCGTACGGTCTCGCCCACCTGCACGAAGGGCGACTCCTGGCCCGAAGCCGCCCGCACCGCGATCAGCAGCACCCCCACCAGCAACAACACAAAAGCGCAGACCACGTGACCGCGGTTGTCCCGAGGGACGGCCGAGGTCAGGGGGCGCTGCGCCAGACGGCGTTGCAGCCGGATAGATTTGTTCGCGTGCAGCGTCACAGTTTCACCGTCCAGCGGCGAGCAGGGTCGGTGAAGGGGTACGCTGCGGTCCGGCGGCGGCTATTCCGCCAGACGTGACAGGGAATACAATAGACAGTCTATCTGCAATTAATGTTGACTGTCAAGGGTTGATTTCATCTTTCACGGGCCCGTCCTCATCCGCTTCCGGCGTCTCGTCGGGAACCGGTTCCTCGGCGGCAGCCCCCGCGGCCGACGGGTCGTCCATCACCGGATCGGACTGGGCGGTATCAGCCGGGTCGACGTCCGCCCCGCCCGCCGCAGCTGCGGCCGCCTTACGTTCGGCGTGCTCCCGGTGGATATCTTCGATCTCGTCTTCCTTGCGGCGCAGCTCCTGCTCCAGATCCGTGATCCTGGCCAGCAGGGCCGCCACTTCCGGCGACTCAAGCACGTCCTTCTGCTCCTGCTGGAGGGCCAGGTAGACGATGCTGCCCAGTTCGGAGAATTGGCGCTCCATGTCGCGGCTCAAGCCGAACTTGTCGTACCGCCGCGAAGTGACCTTGGCCAGCTCCGAGGTTTTGTCCGCCGTCACGGTGTACAGCTCGGCGAGATTCTTCTTGGCGTCATCCCAGATCGACATCGGTCCATCCTTTCGCCGGAATTCCGGTTGCCAGCGCTTCTGGCATCGGTCACATTACCCGCATGTCAGCCTCCGAGCAACCCGCGGTCCTCTTCGTGGCCGACGCGCACTTCCATCTCGAACCGGACGCGACCGAGCAGCGTCGGGTTGCGCGTTTTCTCGATTTCCTGCAAATGGCCGAGCAGGCCGACGACCTGGTCCTGCTGGGCGACATCTTCGATTTCTGGTTCGACTATCCCCATTTCCGGCTCAAGGACTACGACGGCATCCTCTCAGGCCTCGACGCCGTACGCGACGCCGGCACCCGCTTGCACTTCGTGGGCGGCAACCATGACATCTGGGCCGCCGACTACCTCCACCGCCGGTATGGCTCCTCCCCCGATGGCGAACGCCGCATCATCCGGTTCGGTGCCCAGCGGGTTCTCCTGGACCACGGAGACGGCCTCCTGGGCCGTGACCGGGCCTACGCCGCCTTCCGGGCCGTGGTGCGCCACCGCCTGGGCGTCCTGTCGGCGAAATCCCTCCACCCGGAGGTCCTCTTCGCCCTGAGCACCTGGCTCAGCGGACGCAGCCGTTCGGCCACCCGGGACGAGGCCGTGAGCATCGTGGACAAGGCCAAGCGATGGTTGGAGCGGCAGGACGGGGCGGCGTGGGATCTGATGATCATGGGCCACGTCCATCACGCCTTCGAACTGACGGACGGTCCGCGGCGTATGGCAGCCCTGGCGGGCTGGCTCGATACTCTCGGCTACGGGCTGCTCAGGGACGGTCGCTTCCGTCTGTTGGACTTCGCCGTCGACACCGACCCGCTTACCTGAGCCCAATCCCGCGACCGATCTACCAGACGAATCCCAGCGAGAACTTGTGGCCGTCGTTGAAGCCGTCGGTGGTCATGTCCGAGTAGGCGTAGTCCACGCCCAGCCGGCCGGTGCGGAAGCCGGCCCCCGCGGTCAGTCCCTGGCTCTCGTAGTTGACTCGCGAGCCCAGGCGGAGGCTGAACTCGGGCAGCATGCGGTACTCGGCCCCCACGTGGGCCTTCTCGGTGCCGTCGCGCGGGAAGAGCACGTCACCCGCGAGCGTGACCTTGCCACCGGCGACGGCGGGCGGCGTCCAAGCCGCGCCGGCGCGGATCGTCCGGGGCAGGTCGAAGGGTTCGTCCTCCATGGTCAGGCGGCCGCCCAGGTTGGTGACAGCCGCGCCGAAGACCAGGCCGTCGATGAGCGCCACGTGGGATATCCCCAGGTCGAAGGCCAGGCCCGAGGCCGAATCGCGGTCGATGCGCTCGTAGACAAACTTGCCCGTGGCCGAGACGGCGAACCGGTCGCCCAGGGGATGGGCGTAGGACAGGCCGAAGGCAATGTCGTAGGGCTTGAAGGAGCCCTCGACACGGCCAACCGGTTCGGCGCTGTAGCGATCGATGGTGTCGGAAAAAAGTCCGGTGAACATGACGCCGACGACACCCGGACCGATCCGATGGGCGACCGCGGCCGCCTCCTGGTTAAACAGGCCCAGGTAGCGGTGGTGCTGGAGCACCAGCGACGTCTCGAAGTCGGCGAAGACGTTGTTGGCGGGATTCCACCACACGGCCGCCGCGCCCCGGCTGCTGGCCACGCCCGTCTCGCCCATGCCCGCCTCGCGGGCGCCGACGCCCATGCGGAGGAACAACATGCCGGCTTCGCCGGGATTGCCGGCCCAGGCCGATCCGGGCAGGGCAACCAGCAGTACCAGCACGACCGATAGGAGCGTCACGGCGATCGGAGTCTTGCGCGTCATCGAAGATCCCTTCCTGCAATGTCCGGACGCCGTTGGGCGCCTTTCCTGCGGATGCCAATTCTAAGCACGGAACGCGTCTGCGTCCAATGGTCCCGCGGCAGCCTCAACGCACGACGGCGAACGAAACCACGCTATGGTCGTCGCCACCGCCGTCACGGGCCACCAGGCGGCACAGGTACAAACCGCTGACCAACCGGTCCAATTCCACGGGCACGGAGAACGGCTCGCCGGCCGGTACGTCCCGCCATCCGGTCGAAACGATCCTCTCGCCCTCCAGGTCGTAGATCTCCACCCGCACTCTTCCCGCCTGCCGCAGACGCGCCCGCACCTGGAGGGTGCCTTCGGTCAGGGGGCTCGGATAGCAGATGTGGCTGCCGGCGACGATGCCCGAGCCCGAGGCCACTACGCCCGGGTTCCGCCAGGTCTCCGCGGGCCAGCTGCCGTTGCGCCAAGGTGTCCCGCCCCACATGGGCCAGGACCCGCCGGCCACGGCCACGTCCTGCCAGACGGTCAGCACGCTGCGGACGGCGTGGGTCAGATTCTCGCCCTGTTCGTCCATGCCGGTGATCCGGTCGATGGCGGCAACGGCGACCAGATCGGCATCGACGACTCCGCCCAGATCGCCCAGGGCCGGCGTCCCCGCCGTGCGGGCGGGTATGGCCAGGGGCCAACCGTCGAGTTCCTCCCCCTTGGGGCCGCGGGCTGCGAGCCGGCCGTCCCGGAGCGGGAAGAGATAGTCCTCGTAGGCGCCGACGGCGCCGATGATCCTGGCCACGAGAGGGCCTCCGGCCCAGGGCGCTGTTTCCTCGGGAAGGTCGGGACTCAGCCTGCGGGGCCAGCCGTCCTCCCAGTCGCCGCCCAGGCCCACCCGCCCCAGCACGTCCGCTGCGGTGAAGACCGCTCCCGGCGCCAGGGGACTGCGCACGACCACTTCCGCGGGCCAGGCATAGGTCGCACCGGCCGGATCCAGGTCCTGCTCCAGGATCAACGTTTCGCCACCGCCGTTGCGGCCCGCCACGGCGATCCAGCGCCGCGAGGCGGGTTCGCCCGGATCCACCAGGCCCCAGGCCACCGGGAAGGCTCCGGGCTCGACGCCCAAGTCATAGGTCCTGACCGCCGGCGTACCCGGCGCCACCGCCAGGTGGGGCGGCAGGCAGGCCGCCAGGGCGTAAACGCCCGTGACGGTGTCCGTGGTCGCCACCCAGAGACGTTCGAACGCCAGGACCGGCGGCGCCCGTACCAGAACCGGTCCCAGGTCGTGCTCGATATCCAGGTCACCGTTGTCGCCGCTGTAGGATCGCAGGAAGGTGTCGCTGCCCGTCTGGACGATCACCACAGCCGAGATCGGCACCTCCAGTCCGGGATCCTCGGGAACCGGTCCGGCCCGGCCCGCCAGGAGCACAGGCGGCAGGGCACAGGCGCCCAAGTCCACATACAATCCCGTCGCTCCCGGTTCGATGTCGCGCACCGCGCTGCCGTCCCGGTCGAAGGCGAACAGACCGTCGGCGCTTGTGAGGACGATCTCCGGGGCGGGATCGTCGTCCAGGTTGCCCACTGCCGGCGGCAGGTTCCAGGCCACCGGAGCGCCGCCGCGGAGCCCTGTGGCGAAGGGTGCATAGGTGTCGGGGTTTGCGTCGAGATCCATGAACTCCAGCAGATCGCCCGTCAGGACGTGAACACCGCCCGCGCGGTCGGCCGCCACGATCTCGTCCCGGCCAAGCAAGTCCAGGTCGGCGGTCAGCAGGTGGGAACCGCGCAGGTCCACACCATCGGGGAACACCCGCTCGGCTCCACGCCGGGGGCCCGTCACCTCGTCCTGGAAAGCCAGGCGGAATGACACGGTATCGGCGTAGACGTAGCCCCACAGGGTATCGTACACGGCGGTGCCGCTGCTATCGTCCACGTAGATGCCCGCGATGTACGCCTGAGGGTCGTCCACCACCGGGGAGAACTCGTCGAAAACGATGCCGGTACGCACGCCGCTGTTGGTGTCGGTGCGCGGCAGGGCGTCCGGGCCGAAGAGCGTCGTGCCCTCGCCCCGGAAAGCGTCGGCGTCGGAGCCCAGGTAGAAGTTCGAGTAGGAGGACGAATCCAGATCCTGGACCCCGTCCGCCTCCTCCAGGTCCACGGCCTTGCGGGACGCGTCGGCGTTGAAGAGCGCCGACGGCGCGTCGAAGACCGCGTCGATCACGCCTTCGTCCACGTGCCAAACCAGGACCCCGGAACCGTTGCCCCCGACGCCCGTGGCGAAATCGGTCGTGAAGAAATCCCATTCGGCGCCCACGATCCGCTCGCGGGTGTCCTCGGCCGGATCGAACTTGGCCCCCGCCTGGGGCCGTCCGTCGGCTTCCGAAGCGTCCCAGAAGTTGCGCCGGAAATCCCCGTTGAGATCGCCTCCGAAGGACCAGAAACGGTCGCCGTCCGGATCCTGGAGCCGGTACTCCGCCAGCCAGTATTCCTGGCCCGTGAGTTCGACCCGCACGCAGGGACGCGGTGAGTCGACCAGGCCGGCCGGCGTGAGTTCGTGGACGGCGCCGGCGCCGGGCTCGGCCACCACCGGGTCGATCCAGCCCATGAGCGCCCGGTTGTAGGCACAGGGCGGCGGCGGGCTCCAACCCGCGAACACGAACAGGCCGTACCCCATGAGGCCAAAGGTGCCGATGCCCTGGCTGTCTGCATGGCCGACGGGCGTGAAGTCGACCAGCGGCAGCATGCCCAAACGCAGGCCCATCTCGTAGGCGTAGACACCCAGGCTGCCGAACATGCCGTTGCGGTTGGGCGGGTCCGGATCCTGGTAGAGGGTTTCCGGGAGCACTAGGACACGGGTGATACCCTCGCCGGGCGGAAAGTCCGCCGACTGCAGCCAGGGCTGCGCCAGGATCGTGTCCTCGTAGGCCGCTTCGAAATCGTCGGGATCAAGGTAGGTGCTGTAGACATTCTCGGGACTGTTCCGCGCCACGTCCGTCTCCTCGCCCGCGCCGGCGTGGACGAGGATGACCGTGTCGTAGAGTGAGAAGTCGATCTCGGCGTCGAGGCTGTCCACCACTTCGGCGGCCATCAGCACCGGCTGTTCGTCCTCTTCGGGATGATGGCCGTACCAGGCCATGCCGCGGGACAGGTTCACGGCCCGCGGATGAACCGTCCATGCCAGCTCGAACCGGCCATTGCTGGCCTCGCTGTAGTAGTCGGCCACATCCTGCATCAGGTGGTCGAAGTAGACGGCGTCGTGAGCGCGGTAGGAGATCTCGTCCTGCATGGGCGGCGGGAAATCCCCAGCAACGAGGCCGTGGCGCCCGAGCAGCAGGCTGTCGGCGAAGTCGCACATGAGCAGGATGGCCCGCACGGATAAGGGGGCCTTGTCCCGCCGGGAAGCAGCGTCCGGGCGATCGTCGAGCAACGGCGCCGCCGAGCCCACCATATCCAGCGGCAGGCGGGGCATGGCCACCGGCGCGGGGCCGGCGGCACGGGGCTGTTCGGCCAGCGCCGGCAACGACGCCAGGGACACGGCAAGGAGCATGGATGCGAACAGGGTGTGTCGCATGGGTTCGTCAGGGCCTTTCAACGACGTCGGAGGGCGTCGCCGGGGTATCCGGCGGACCGGAATCGTTGCGCATTATAGGGAGGCCGCCGCGGAGGGTCAATCGCGCGGCGGCGTTCCGAAAAAGTTGGAGAGCCCGAACGTGGTACCTGTCACCCCTGATCGACATTCCCTCGCCGAGCTCTCCGTTGATGTGCTGGTGTCCCCGACCGCCCGGTCCGCGACCCTTCCCAATTGGCTGCCAACCTCTTCGAGAATCCGGTCTCTCGCCGGCCGGCGGGTGATGGGGGGAAAAGCCACCAACACAACACTGCGATGTTCCTGCGGTCACCTCCGTCCGCCGCTGCGGCCGCCGGAGCCGCGGGAAGACGACCCGCTCGAGCGGGTTCCCTGGCTCTTGCTGGAGCCGCCGCTGGACCCGCTACGCGTCGAACTGCCGCTACTGCGGGATCCTGAACTCTTGGTGGACGTGTCACGGCTGCCGCCGCTCTTGGAGCCGCTGCGTACGGTGGATTTGCTGCTGCTCCGTGGGCTGCCACTGCCGCCGCTCTTGCTGCGCACCGTGGATTTGCCGCTGCTCCGGGAGCCGCCGCTCTTGCTGCGCACCGTGGCTTTGCTGGAGCCTCGGGAACCGCCGCTGCTCCCGCCCCCGGAACGCACGCCTTCTGATTTTCGATTCGTACCAGACCGGTTGCCCTTGGCCCTGGTAGTCGAGGTAGCGTCGCGTCCGCCGGACCGCCGGGAGCTCCCGGGCCGGACCTGCTGGGAGCGTTCCTGGCGCTGCTGGCTGGTGGTGCCGCGGTCGCCGCTCCAGACACGGGTGCCCTTGTTCCGCGGTTCGACCGTCCGCAGGCTGCCGCCGCTACGGGTCCGCGAGGCGTCCATCCGGTCGGTGCCGCTGGTCCTGCCCGGCGCCACCGTCCGTCGTCCGGGATCGCCGCGCTTGGTGGTCTTGACGCCGGCGGCAGTGCGGGTACCGCCGGCGGAGTGGCGCACGCCCGAAGAGGCCGACGTGCGTCCATAGCTGTCCCTGATGCGCAGGCCGCCGTTGCCCTGGTCACGGACGGTGCGCGCGATGGCGGGATTATCCCGCCGGGTCCGTTTCACGCCCTCGTAGGCGCTCGTCCGGCTACCGCGACCGGTCTTGGTCGCCTTGCCTTCGGCCAGCATGGGCGCCGTACGGCCGTATTCGCGATCCTTGGTGCGCGCCTGGTCGTAGGGGGTCAGCGGGCGGTAGCGGCGATGGCCGTCCCGGTAGCGAACATTGCAGTCGCCCCGGTACCAGTCGCTGTCGTGCCACGTATAGATGGTGGAGGGCCAGTAGCAGCCCCGCACGGGCGGGCAGCGCCACCAGGGGTCGTACCAGAAGTTCACCCAAGGCCGCCATAGCCAGGGATCCGTGTAGACGTAGACCGGCGAGGTGTACACCGGATAGTAGCCGTAGGTGTCCCACCAGGTGTTGCCCCAGCGATGGTCGATGGTGATGTTCAGCTGGCAGGAGTCCCGGTACGGGTCGTAGGCCGTGTCGTCGTCGAAGTGACACTGGTTGCATAGGTACCGCGGGTGTTCGACTTCCTGGTGCACGTAGTAGGAAACGTAGTTGGTCACCACGTAATCCCCCGCGTCCTCCAGTCCGGTAATGGCGAAATTCACCTCGTTCATGGCCAGATAGGGATCGCCCGCCACCCGGAAACCGGCCCGTTCGGCGCCCGGCTCGTGGTGGAAGTCCAACTCCAGGTCCCGCAGGTCGAAGGGGTAGCGGGAGACGATGGCCTCCACGAATCCCTCGCCCTCCCGGGTCGAGACGCGCAGTTTGCGGTCACCTGACATCGGGAGTCCGTACTCGTGTCCGCCAAAAATGAACCCGTCGTCCAGCCGGCTGCGGGGCCAGAGGACCGTCACCTCACCCTCGGAGTCGATGCGGTACACCACGGCGTAGGCGTCCTCGCTGGCCTGGAAACCCACGGTTTGGAATTCGCCCTTCCGGTAGATCTCGTCCGCCGACTTGTCCACCCACACGGCGGCCCGCAGCCCCACGGCTTCGTAGTCGAACTCGGATTCCTCGGCCAGGGCCGGCGCCGCTGCCAGCAGCCCCAGCAGGGCCAGCAGCGCGGCGTTCCGGATCATCCGCCCGGTGGTTCTGGTCTGGATAAGCATGACCGCCACCTTTCTGTCTAGAAGCGCAGGACCAGCGACTCGGGCGTCGGGTCCGTTGCGGGTTGTACGATCAGTTCGGGCAAGCCGTCGATGGTCTGGTAGGCCCAGTGCATGAAGATGGAGCGCGTCGCGGTGCCGTCGAGCACCTCGGTGACGCCCATCTTGGCGTAGTTGAGCCGGCCGGCGCCCTCGTCCCAGATCTCCACCACGTAGATGTGGTTCTGCACGAGTTCCAGCACGCCGATGGCCGACCAGCCGTCCCAGGGCGCCGCAGACACGCCCTCGAACCACAGGGTTCCGTCGCCGTGGGAGAAGACACCGAAGTCCTGGATCCGCACGTCGGCGTTCATGGCCTCGACCATCATGGCGCCGCGCAGGTCGTCCCAGAAGACACGGATGTCCGCAGTGGTAGCCGGCGCGTTGGGATCGACGCGGCCCTGGTCCTCGCGGGAAAAGTCCCAACCGCTCCGATCCGCCAGACTCGAACCGGCGTCGAAGATCTCCACCGGATCCAGGCTCATGGGCAGCGGCGCGTCGGTCACCAGTTCGAAGCTGAGGGCACTGGAGACGCCGGCCTCGTTTACGGCAGCCACGGCGTATTCGTACCACTCGCCGTTCACCGCATTCCAGTCCTCGAAGTAGTGGAGGCCCAGGGTCGAGATGTAGTTCTCGTCCCAGGAGACCTCACCGAGATAATCGAACGCCCGGTCCGGATTGTTCTCGTCGCCCTCGTTGAAGACGCGCCGGTAGACGTTGTAATGATCGATGCTCGGGCTCTCGGTGCCCTGGTAGGGATGATAGGAGATCTCGATCCACCGCACTTCCACGTAGTCGTCGCCGGAAATGCTGTGGACCCCGGTGGGGACGACCGGGGGCTCGAGTTCCACGCAGTTCACACAGTCGTCCTCGCTGCAGCCGGCCAATCCGAGGGCCGCCACGACGATCACCGGCAGCAGTAGGCGCGTGAATCGGCGCGTCTTGTGCTGTTGCCGGTCGGAGTTCGAGTTCTTCGTGATCATCTTGTTCATGTTGAACCTCCGTGACTGCTTCGTTCGCCTGCTTCGTCTACGCAGGGGGCGTGCCAGTCTTGCCGGGACGCCCGGCCGCGCCACATGGCCCCGTGGAAAACGGGATTTCATGGGCCGACGGGTCCGCCAGGGCCCCTGTTACCTTCTGTGACAATGGAGGTTAGGTAACGCTCGTTCCCTACAGCGCAGTCTGTGCAGCAGCCCTGAGTCCCAGGGAACGCTCGGACCGGCAAGCCACGAAGGGCAAGCACCTTGGCCGGATATTGGGACACATTCCCCGATTGAGGACGCAGAGGGGATCGCAGGGCCGGGACAAGGACAATCCAGCGCGCTTCGATTCCTGGGATGGCCCAAGTGATATTATGTTTTCACCAGAGACCCAGAGGGAAAGAAAAAGAGCCCCGCCTTGCGGCACCCGATCCTGAATCTCGCCATTTCAGAATCGGTAGGGCTCTTTAACTATGATTTCGTGTCTCGGGAGCAGCAGGAGCCGGATTCTCTCTCGCCGATTCGGTCCGATTGAAAAGACCCCACCTCTTGTCAACCGGCCCGCCGGCACTTCTTGTCGAGAATCCCCCTCAGGTGCCGGTAAGCATTCGAGGTTAAATTCCCACTGGCTCCCGATAACACGAAAATCTCTTCTTGCAGCGAAAGGATCCCTGTCACAGTACCCCTTCACTGTTCTAGACAGCACAGTCTGTACCGGAAACAGGCAGCGCTAAACATTTTTTAAGTAGTTGTTTTACAGTGAGTTACAATGGCGAAAGCGGGCTGTCTTTACGGATCCGAGCCATCAGTCATTAACGAAGTTGTCATAAATAAATTAGAAAACCCAAGCCGTTGAAATTCAACAACTTGGGTTATTAATTTTATTTACAGGTCCCGGATGATTCCATCGGATGCTTGCCAGCGCTAATTCTGGCCAATACCGTAGTGCTTGATCTTCTTCAAAAGGTTCGGATAGGAGATCTTGAGCATCCGGGACGCCGCGGATTTGTTGCCCCGGGTCGCCCGCATGGCTCGCTCGATCTCGCGGCACTCGATGGCCGCCATGGTCTCGCGCAAGGGCGAGATGCCGTCGGTCCGCTCCATGACCGCGGTCGCGCCGGTCAGGGTCTCGGGCAGGTGCTCCGCCCGCAGCACGTCCGTGTCCTGGGCCAGGACCATGGCTCGCTTGAGAGTCTTCTCCAATTCGCGGATATTGCCGGGCCAGGAGTGCCGGACCAGCAGATCCAGGAAACGACGATCCAATGCCGGCGGCGCCATACCCAGGTCGCGGCCGAAGCGTTCCACGAAATGGCGGGAAAGCAGTTCCACGTCGTCGGCGCGCTCGCGCAGGGGCGGCACCGTCACCGGGAAGTCCAACAGCCGGTAGTAGAGGTCCTCCAGGAAGAGCCCCTGCTCGGACATGGCGTGCAGATCGGTCTTAGTGGCGCAGACGATGCGGACATCCACCTGGAACTCGGTGTTGGCGCCCACCGGGCGCACAACCTTGGTATCGAGGAAGTGCAGCAGCTTGCCCTGCATACTGAGGGGCATCTTGCCGACCTCGTCCAGGAAGACCGTGCCGCCTTCGGCCTCGGCCAGCAGGCCGCGCTTGTCCGAGTGCGCGCCGGTGAAGGCGCCGCGCTTGTGGCCGAAGAGTTCACTCTCCAGGAGCGTCTCCGGGATGGCCGCGCAATTGATGGACAGGAAGCGCTTCTTCGAACGCCGGCTCAGGGCATGGAGCGAGTAGGCCAGCAGACCCTTGCCTGTGCCGGTCTCACCGGTCAGCAGCACCGTCAGGTCGCTGGGCGCGACCTTGCGTACCAATCCGAGGACTTCCAGCATGCTGGCATTCTGGGTGATGATGTTCTCGAAACTCTCGATCCGCACGATGGGCTTGGTCGCCGTATCCTGCGCCCCCCGGCCCGGTCCCTTCTCGTAGAGGAAGAGAGCGAGGAACCCCATGTAGGTGGCAAGGAAGTCCAGCGCCGACCGGTCGAAGCCGGGCCCCGAAGTTCCGGCACGGCCCAGGAAAATCAGGCCGAACCTCCGGTCGTGTAGGGCGATGGGCATCATGACGCAACTGCCGGCGGCCGAAGCCAGAGCCGGCACTTCGCCCAGCAGTTCGTCCGCCGCGTCGAGACGGGAGAAGAAGACCGTGCCCCTCTCGTCGCCGTCCTTGCCGTGCTCGAACCAGCGTACGAGCTGATCGACCAGGTTCTCGGTCAGTCCCTTGCGGGCCGCGATCCGGAGTTTGCCGGTACCGTCGTCCATGGCCAGGAAGCCCACTTCAGCGTGTACCCGGTCCATGCTGCCGGACAGGATCGTTTCCAGGTGGCGCGGCAGGACTTCACGACCCGCGGCGAAGAGACCCGGCAAATCGGAAATGGCCTGGAGATGATTCTCGGCCCGGGAGACTCCGCCCAGCAGGCCGGTCTCGATGCCGTCCCGCAAGTCCACGACCCGGCGGTCCAGGTCAGCGCTCTCCACGCCGGACGCGTGGCGCTCCAGTTCGAAGGCCGTCAACAGGGCGTCGTCATGTTGCCCGAGGCGCATCTGCACCCGGGCCAGGCGCTCGAGGATGTCACAGAGGACCAGGTCGCTCACCGCGGCGGCGCCGTTCTCCTGGGCGTCCATGAGATAACGCCGCAACAGGAGCAGATCGGCTTCCTGGCTCGATTCGAGCCGGGCGTCGGTGTAGGCCAGAATGGCCCCGCACCAGTGGCTATGTAGGCCCTGGCGGGCGAAGATCGCGATTGCTTCACGGTAGT
Source organism: bacterium (assembly GCA_024231905.1). Classification (GTDB taxonomy): domain Bacteria; phylum Krumholzibacteriota; class Krumholzibacteriia; order LZORAL124-64-63; family LZORAL124-64-63; genus JAAEQC01. The sequence goes on from JAAEQC010000218.1 coordinate 35,166, forward strand.
GGTGGTCAGTCTGGGTCAGGTCCCGCGAGGCGACGTAGGCGGCGCCGAGGGTCGCGTGGCAGAAGCCCAGTTCGTAGTCCTCGTTGATCTTTTCGCAGACGGCGATGGCGTCCTGACTGACGGCCACGGCCTCATCGAATCGGCCCTCCGCCAGATGAGCTTCACCCATGCGCCGCAGCAGCTCGCCTTCCAGGTCGTTGCCCACGGCGATACGACGCGCCTTTTCCAGACCGAGTTCATAGCTGAAGCGCGCCTTGCCGAACTCACCGCGCGCCAGGAGGATATCCCCCAGGTATTCATCAGCGATGGTGACCTCTCGCAGCAGGCGATTGGATTCAGCCAGGGTTTTGCCTTCGAGGATGAGTTCCTCGGCCCGGGCCAACCGGCCCTCCAGCGTTTCAAGACGCCCGGCGACCAGGCACAGCCGCGTCTGACGGGTGCGGTCGCCGAGGCTGATGGCCAGCCGGCGCCCCTTCTCGATCAGCGGGCGGGCTTCGCCCGGGCGGTTGGTCTTCAGCAGGATGATACCCTGGTTCAGGAAGAGCCCGGGCAGCAGGTGGCTGGCGCCGATGCGCTCGGCCAGTTCGAGGGCCTTCTCCAGGAAGCGGGCCGCCGCGTCCCACTCGCAACGGTTCTTGTGCATCAGCGCCAGGTTGTTCATCACGTTGGCGACGCCAAGATCGTGCCCGATGCGCCGGAAGGTGGCCATACCGTCGTAGAAGAATTCCTCGGCCTTCTTCAGGCGCCCGAGACGCATGTGGCACATACCCATGCCCACTTGCAGAATGGCCACGTCGGTGTGTTCGTTCGTGAGGGCGAGTACGGAAAACGCCCGCTTGGCCAGGGCAAGAGAATCCTGCAGGCGACCACGCCAACGGAGGACGGCTGCCTTACGGGTCTGGAAGACGGCACGCTGCACGGAGACCGCGTCCGCAACCTCCTCGCCGCCCAATTCCGCTTCTTCAGCCAAGAGCGCATAGGCCCGCTCAATGAGGGCTTCGACGCGGTCGTAGTGGCCGATCAGAATGTTGGCGTCGCAAGCCTTACGCAGAACGCGCCGCAGATCGGTGTCATCGACCTCATCCGCGGCGCGTTCATCAAGTAGCTGATCGTAGTAGTCGAGAGCCGAAGAGTAGGCAGAGGCATGGAAGTGGAGGTCCCCCACTTCCTCAAGCCTCTGCCAATCCAGCGCCCGGAAGGGTTCCACCCATCCGCGGCGCTCCGGCTCGTAGTCTCTGCGACCTTCCGGCAATTCTCTCATCAACCGTATCCCTCGGCGAGAAAGTGGAACGGTGACTTCGTCTTGTCTGTCTCTGCGCTACCGTGGTCCGTCGTTCCGGCCCAGGAACCGCCTCTTGCGGCCCCTAGGGCATCACCATGATCTGGATCGTCTCGAAGGTCAGCAGATACAGCACCTGCGACCAGGTCAGGGACGGCGAAGCGTCGGCGTCGGCGCCGAAGGGAATCAGGACGTCCCTACCACCATCAAAACCGAATCCATCGCCGTCGTCGCCAGGATCTCCTTCACCGTCAGGGGGCGTTGGTCCCGCACCCCCGTCGGTCGTGTATATGCCGTCGGCAAGCGGCAGGTCACCCTGGAGATCGGAGCCGATATCAGGCGGCACCGGCGCGGCGGTTGCCACGCTCAGTACCATGGTCATCGAGACGAGCAGGATCACCAGCGAAACGAAAATCGTCCGGGTCCTATTCATGCCCTTCTCCTCTACGGCGGCACCCCTACCGCCTACGTTACGATCCATCCCGTTCATCAAGTCGATTCACCGACTGGTGCGAGTGACGGATCGTTGTGTCGAATCGCAATACCTAAAAATTTACGGTTTGCGGCCGACCTCGTCAATGCCCCGCTTCAATACTGTTCCCCGGCTTCAACCCACATCCGGTTGCGTACGTAGTTCATACTTGGTGATCTTCTTGTACAGATTGCTGCGTTGCATGCCCAGTTCTTCAGCAGTACGGCTCACATTATAGCGGTTCTCACGCAACTTATGTTGCAGAAATGCTCCCTCGCTACGGGACTTGAACTCCTGGAAGTCGTTGCAGGCGAACAGGGAGGCCTCCGCCGGGGCACCCGCGGCCGTCCCCGGCAACGGCGGCAGATGTCGGGGGCGGATGATCTCGTCCGTCGTCAGAATCAGCAGTCTTTCCACGAGGTTACGAAGTTCACGCACGTTTCCCGGCCAGGCGTGTTCCCGCAGGATGGCCAGGGTCTCCGGCGCGAAGCGACGCGGCCGGGCCTTGAGACGAGCGGCCAGGTCGGCCATGAACCAGTCCAGCAGCAACGGAATGTCATCGCCCCGCTCCCGCAGGGGCGGCAAGTGTACGGCCAGCACGTTCAGTCGGAAGAAGAGGTCCTGTCGGAATCCTGATTCCGGGGACGCCAGATCCCGATTGGTGGCCGCCACGATGCGTACGTCGACGGTGCGGGTCTCGGTGCCGCCCACCCGCTGGAAGCGGCTCTCTTCCACCGCCTTCAACACCTTGGCCTGGGCCTCCTCGTTCATGTCGCCGATCTCGTCCAGGAAAAGCGTCCCTCCGTCGGCCTGCTCGAACTTGCCGACTCGTTGGCGATCGGCGCCGGTGAAGCTCCCTTTCTCGTGACCGAAGAGTTCACTCTCGACCAGGTCCTTGGGAATGGCGGCGCAGTTGACTTCCACCAAGGGACGCTCAGCCCGCGGGCTCGCCCGGTGGATGGCGTTCACCACGAGTTCCTTGCCCGTGCCGTTCTCGCCGGTGATGAGCACCGTGCCCTCGCTCGGTGCCACCTTCTCGATGAAGGCCTTCACTTCGCGGATACCCGGACAGTCGCCGATGATCGGCGCGGCGCCACCGGCTCGCTCGGTCAGCAGGGCCTTGTCCGCCAGAGCCTGCTGGTGGCCCAGGCAGTTCTGCAGGGTGACCAGCAGGCGCGAGCGGTCGAGGGGCTTCTCCAGGAAATCGTAGGCCCCGTTGCGAACGGCCTCCACGGCGGTCTCGATATTGCCGTGCCCCGATATGACGATGACCGGCGCCACACGGTCCATGCCCTGCAGACGCTGGAGGACCTCCATGCCGTCCATACCCGGCATCTTCACATCCAGAAGGATGGCGTCGGGCATGTCCTTCTCCACCTCGGCCAGGGCCTCGGCCCCGGAGGCGGTCTTGCGCACGCCAAAGCCGTCGTAGCCGAGGATCTGCTCGAGGGTGTCGCGAATGGCGGCTTCGTCGTCTACAATGAGGATCGACTTCACGGTGGCGTCCTCCGTCGTCTGGTCGTTCGGTGTCCTTCGGCCCGACCATGGCGGGCCTCGTGCGGGGTGTCAAGCCGGGAGCGTTCCGGCACGACGTGGAAGGTGCAGCATGCGGAACAAACCCCTCCTGCGCTCCCTGGTTCCCCGCGAGGTGGGCGCCCTGGCCACCGGCGCCGGCGAACCCGCCTACCGGGGCGGCCAACTCGTCGACTGGGTCTTCGCTCACGGCGCCCTGGCCTGGGACGAGATGACGAACCTGCCGGCTTCCCTCCGCACGGGATTGGCCGCGGCGTGGGACCTGTCCGCCCTGGAACCCGCCGCCCGCGAGGTCTCGTCCGACGGTACGCGCAAGTTCCTCTTCCGCCTGCGCGACGGTCAGACCATCGAGAGCGTGATCATCCCCATGGCCGAGCACGCCACTTTCTGTCTCTCCACCCAGGTCGGGTGCGCCATGGCCTGCCGCTTCTGCGCCACGGCGCGGGGCGGGCTCATCCGGAATCTCGAAGCAGGTGAGATCGTCGAACAGGTGTTGCGTCTGCGCCACGACCTGGCCACCGACCCCGTGTCCGGCCACGGCGACCGCGGCGAGAACATCGTCTTCATGGGCATGGGCGAACCGCTGGACAACTGGCCGGATCTGGCGCGCAGTCTGGACGTCATGCTCGATCCCGACGGACTCGCCCTGTCCCGGCGGCGGATCCAGATATCCACCAGCGGCCCGCGCGAGGGTTTGCAGAAGCTCCTGGCGGCGGCGCCCGGTGTCGGGCTCACCCTCAGCCTCGGGGGCGTGGACGACGTCTCGCGGCGCAAGCTCATGCCGGTGCCCGGCCGCACGCCCGTGGCCGAGGCCGTGGGTCTGGCCGCGGACTACGCCCGCGCCGCCGGCCGCCGCGCCACCGTGGCCTGGGTACTCATCGCCGGACGCACCGACGGGGTCGACCAGGCGGAAGCCCTGGCCCGGCTAATGGCCGGTGGTCCGTTCAAGGTGAACCTCATCCCCTTCAACGCCCTGGACGACGACGATCTCGTCCGCCCGGATCGCACCGCATGCGAGGCCTTCCAGGCCGTACTGACCGCCGCGGGGATTCCCGTCTTCATCCGCGACAGCGGGGGCCGGGACATCGCCGCCGCCTGCGGCCAACTGCGTCGGCGCCGCCTCTCCACCTGAGCCCGCACATGCGAAAGGGCCCCGCCTTGCAGGGCCCTTTGCGTATTGCGTCGCGCAAAATCCTTCGCGCGGGTTACAGGACGTCGGCGAGACTCGTCCCGTCCAGCGCACCGGTGAGCGCTTCCTGCGCCTGGCGCCAGACCTTCGAGACGTTGCAGGTCCCGGACTGTTTGCAGGCGTCGACCTTGCGCAGGCAGTGGTTCAACACGATCCCTCCCTCGCACACCTCCACCACTTCGCGCAACGTGATCTCGCCCGGCTCCCGTCCCAGACTGAACCCACCCTTCACGCCACGATGCGACTTGACGATACCCGCCTGGGCGAGCATCTGGAAAATCTTGGCCAGAAAGGCCTCGGAGACTTCGCACGATCCGGCGATTACCTTCAACTGGACGGGCGCATCGCTGCCGCGACGGGCCAGGTCCTGGAGTCCGCGAATGGCGTATTCGGTTTGACGGGTGATTTGGAGCATGGTGCAACCTCGGGAGGACGGAAACCGCTACACAACCTATTAGACCAAAATTGGTTCGTATGACCCCAACTGTCAACCACCGGCGCGGATTCCGGCTCCGCGGGCCAGGATCTTGCTGGCCAACCGGGACAACGGAAGCTCCCCCGCCGGATCGGACCAGCGGCCGCCGGACGCACGGGCCAAGGCCGTCGCCGCAGTCTGTGGAATCTCCGCCACGTGGACCGTCACCCGCAACCGCCAGCGCGTGATGGCGTGGGATACGGACCCGGCGTCGGTCGTCCGGACGACCTCGACGCCCCGGCCGGCGAGCCAGGCGAGCCAGGCCTGCCCCGCCCCGGCCTCGAAACCGGGGCGGTCCGACGGGTACCAGGGTGTCGAGGGCACGCCCCACAAGCCGCGGTGCAACCCGTCCAGGTCCTCGCGCAGCGGCGCACCAGTCCGGGCCACGGCCGTGGCCACGGCCTTCCCCGGCGGGACCAGCAACACCTGCCGGCCGCACACCGCCACAAACGCCCCGGCCCGCACGGCGGTGGGAGCCGGTCGTGTCTGCGGCGGGGGCACCTCTGCCGCCCGTCCACTACGTCCGGCCCGGCACCCGTCCCGTACCGGGCACGCGGCGCAGGCGGGCGTCCGCGCCGTACAGACCAGCGCGCCCAGTTCCATGACAGCCTCGTTCCACGGGCCGGGCGAGCGCTGCGGGACGAGAGATGCCGCCAGGTCGTCCAGGCGCCGGCCGCGAAAGTGGTCGGCGGCAGCGGACGACGCGGCGGCCCAACGAGTGACCACCCGGCGCACGTTGGCGTCCACCGCCGGTTCGGTCTGCCCCAGGGCCATGCTGGCGATGGCCCCGCTGGCGTAGGCGCCGACACCGGGCAAAGCCGCCCAACCCGCACGGTCGGCGGGCAGGCGCCCCCCGTGGTCCGCGACGATCCGGCGGGCGGCCGCCAGCAGGGAGCGGGCGCGCCGGTAGTAACCCAACCCGGACCAGAGGGCCAGGACCTCCGCTTCCTCCGCCGCCGCCAGGGTGGCCACGTCCGGGAACCGGTCCAGGAATCTTTCCCAAAAGGGGACCACCGCAGCCACCGTCGTCTGCTGGAGCATGACCTCGGCGATCCAGGTGCCGTACAGGGTACGCCGCCGGCGCCAGGGCAGGTCCCGGGCCTCGCGCCGGAACCAGGCCAGGAGACGACGGCGCAGATATGCCGGGTCGTCGATGCAGGGGGACTCCAAGGGCTCCTCGGACACGCTGTTCTCCAGGTTGGGCGGGACGGGCTCCCGCATTGACAAACCCCTCAGGACCGGTAACGATAGACTTTCGCTCACGATTCCGCCCCGTCCCGGAGGTCGCCATGGCCGCCCAGAAGGCTGTCCAGACCCTTTCCGACCTTTTCTTCACCGCCATGAAGACGCACGCTCGCCCCGACGCTTTCGCCGGCCGCATGCCCGATGGCAGCTGGCAAAAAGTGAGCAGTGCGGAAGCCGTCCGGCGCGTACGCGCCCTGCGGCACGGCCTGCGTTCCCTGGGCGTGAAGCCGGGCGACCGGGTGGCTATCCTCTCGGAGAACCGGGTCGAATGGCTGCTCACCGATCTCGCCTGCCAGTGTGCAGGCGCCATCTCTGTCCCGGTCTACCCCACCTTGTTGCCAGACGCCATCAGCCACATCCTGCAGGACTGCGCGCCGGTGGCCGTATTCGTCTCCTCCGGGGAACAGGCGGCCAAGATCCACGCGGTCCGGGAAGCCGTGCCCAGCGCCAAGGACATCGTCGCCTTCGAGGCGACCGAACTGCCGGACGTCATGAGCTTCGAACGTCTGCTGGAAATCGGCCAAAACCTGGTGGACGGGCTGGACGATCCTGCCACCGACGACTGCGTGGCCGTGGACGCGGACGAGCCCTGCAGCATCATCTACACCTCAGGCACCACGGGCAAACCCAAGGGCGTGGTGCTCACCCATCGCAACTTCGTGTCAAACGTGCTGAACATCGAGGACCTCTTCGATATCCGTAGCGGCGACCGCTGCCTGTCCTTCCTGCCCCTGAGCCACGTGCTCGAGCGCATGGCCGGCTACTACACCATGATCCACTGCGGCGTGGGCATCTCCTTCGCCGAACGGATGGACACGGTTCCGCGGGATATCCAGGACGTCCAACCGCACATCATCATCAGCGTGCCGCGGCTGTACGAAAAGATGTATGGCAAGATCCTGGGCCTGGCCATGGCCGCAGGCTCTCCCAAGCGCGACCTGGTCTTCTGGGCCCGCGGCATCGCCGTCCGGGTGGCGCGGCGGCGGGTATCCGGACGCCCGATTCCGGCGGGACTGGCCTTCAAGCACCGCCTGGCCAACGCCCTGGTCTTCCGCAAGGTGCAGGCGAAACTGGGCGGCCACATAAGGTTCATGGTCTCCGGCGGCGCCCCCTTGTCGGTGAAGATCAACGAATTCTTCAACGGCGCCGGCCTGATGATCTGCGAGGGCTACGGCTTGACCGAGACCTCCCCGGTCCTGACCTGCAATTCGCTCGCGAACATGCGCTTCGGCAGCGTGGGCCTGCCCATTCCCGACACGGAGATCCGTATCGCCGCGGACGGGGAGATCATGGCTCGCGGCCCCCAGGTCATGCCTGGATACTACAATCGTCCCGATGCCACGGCAGATATGATCGATGGGGAGGGTTGGCTGGCCACCGGCGACATCGGCCACTTGGACGAGGACGGCTACCTGTTCATCACCGACCGCAAGAAGGACCTCATCGTCACAGCGGGCGGCAAGAACATCGCCCCCCAGCCCATCGAGAACCGCTTCGCCACCAACAAGTACGTGACGCAGACCGTCGTGGTCGGGGACCGGCGCCAGTACCTGAGCGCGCTGGTGGTGCCCGACTTCGAGACCGTGGGCGAGTTCGCGGCGGGCAAGGGGGCCACGGACCTGGACCCCGCCGCCCTGGTGGCGAACCCCGAGGTGCAGTCCCTTTTCCAGGATCTGATCGAGGAACTCAACACCGAGTTGCCGGGCTTCAGCCAGATCAAGAAGTGCTCGCTGCTGGAGAAGGAATTCACCCAGGAGGCGGGCGAATTGACGCCAACCATGAAGGTCAAGCGCTTCGCCGTAGCCCGCAAGTACCGCGATGTCATCGACGCCATGTACCCGACGGAGCCCGGTGATGCAGTCGACTGAGGTCGATGTTCCGACGGAATCCAGGGGCCCGCGCCGCTACGAACCGGTCGTCTGCACGGCAGTCGGCCTGGTTGGCAATGCGCTGCTCTCGGCGGCCAAGATCGTCACCGGACTGGTGGCGGGCTCGGCCGCCCTGGTAGCCGACGGTTTTCACAGCACCTCCGACGTCCTGAGCGATATCGGGATCCTACTCGCCCTGAAGGCCGCCAGCCGTCCGCCCGACGAAAACCATCCCTACGGCCACCACAGCTTCGAGACCCTCGGTGCCGTTGTCGTCGCCGGCTTCATGCTCGCCACGGCACTCTTCATCGGCGGTGACGCCGTGCGCGACCTGGTGCGCGGCGAGCACCTGGATCCCTCCTGGCCGGCCTTGGCCACCTCCCTGGCCGCAGTGGTTGCCAAGGAGGTCATGTCCCGCTACACCATCCACGCCGGACGCCTGCACAACAGCCCGGCCCTGCTGGCCAACGGCGCCATGCACCGCTCGGACGCCATCAGTTCCCTGGCCGCGGCCGCGGGCATCGGCGGCGCCATGCTCGGCTGGCGCTTCCTAGACAGCGCCGGCGCCGTGGTCATCGCCTTGTTCATCCTCAAGATGGGTTGGGAACTGCTGCGCGAGAACGTCATGGCACTCATGGATACCATGCCCGACCGGGCCCTCGTGACCGCCATCGCGGACCGGGCCCGGGGCGTACCCTGTGTCCAGGACGTGGTCGACCTGCACGTGCGCCAACGGGGGTCGTGGTACCTGGCGGACCTGCGCATCACCGTGCACCCGGACCACTCCCTCGCCGCAGCCCACGGCATCGCCCACGCGGTGGAGGACGCGGTGCGGTCGCAGGTGGACAAGGTGGCACGGGTCTTCGTCCACGTGGAGCCCGGAGAACGGCTCGACGAACCCGACTGCACCCTCGCCCCCCCGGAGGATCTCAGCGCCGGTCCGCCCGATTCCCCAGCACGACGGTGAAGTTGAGGCGACGCTCGCCCCGCCGGAGTTCGATCTCCACGAGAGAACCGGGAGGGTGGGCGCGCAGGGCGCGCGTGAAGGTGGCCAGGTCGGTCACGTCACTTCCCCCCAGGCGCACCAGGACATCCCCCTTCTCCAGGCCTGCCGCAGCGGCCGGACTCCCGTCGAAGACCCCGGCCAATTTATAGCCGGCCACGTCCTCGGTGAAATCCGGCAGGGTGCCCAGCCAGGTGGCGCGGTCACCCGTGGCCGCCGCCGCGCCCGGGCGCAGGGGGCCGTCGCCGACCATGGTCCAGGCGAAGTCCCCCCTGGCTGTGCGCAGCCGTTCGACCAGACCGGTGGTCCAGTCCGCCACTCGCACCATGGCCTCCAGGTCGAGCACGGCCCTAGTGTCGGCGGGACGGTTGTACTCGGGGTAGGGTCCGCCGAACAGGAAAAGGACGGGCACCTCGCGGGTGTTGAAGCTCATGTGGTCGCTGCCGGACCAGCCGCCCGCTGCCAGGGAGAGCGCGATCTCCGGGCCCGGCAGGGGAACGGATTCCACCAGGGACCGCAGGGCCGGAGCGGTGTCGACGCCGCTGACGAAGAGCCGGCCGTCATGGGTGCGGCCCACCGTGTCCAGGTTCACCATGGCGTCCACCGCCGCCAGGGGGACCGGCGGCTCGGCGACGAAATGGGCCGACCCCTGGAGTCCAGCCTCCTCCGCGGCGAAGAAGACGACCAGGAGGCTTCGGGCTTCCCCTGCGGGTTTCGCCAAGGCGCGCAGGACCTCCCGCACCACGGCCACGCCCGAGGCGTTGTCGTTGGCGCCGGGATAGAAGCCGCCTGCGGGCGGCGATCCGGTACCGTCCGGGTCGGTGCGTCCCAGGTGGTCGAAGTGGGCGCCGAGGACGATCCAGCGGCGCGCCAACTCGCCGCGGCCCCGACGAATGCCGGCCACATTGCGGTCCCGCAGGCCCGTCAGGTCCTGGCCTTCCCAGCCCGTACCCGCCAGATCCAACTCCTGGAACCAGTCCCCGTCGAAGGCAGGGTCGCAGTCCCCGGCCGCCAGCCAGGCGGCCAAAGTGTCGGCGGCCGCGCGAGCGCCGGGGGTGCCCGCGCCACGCCCGGCCAGGGCCGGAGCCGTGAGCGTGTCGACCGCCCGGGTCAGGCGGCCGGCAGGAGTGCTCGCCGCTGCGACGACAGGCAACAGGGCCAGCAGCAGGACGATCCGCACGACCCGCACCATCACGCCCCACCGCCCAGGATCGCCCGCCCGCTCTCCCGTCCCTCCGCGTGGGCGGCGAAGAGGCCGGCGAAGATGTCGAGCCGCGCCGCCATCTCCGTTGCTGCGTACTCCCCCGTGGCCAGGACCACGGCCAGGACGTCGGTGGTGGCAGCCGAGGTGCAGGTGCGGGCCGAGTCGCTGGTGGGCGAGCCGAAGGGCCCGTCGTCGTCGAAGAAGCCCAGGCGCCCGTCCAGGTTCACAGAACCCTTGCGGATGCCCGCGTAGCTCTCTCCCTCACGGCCGACGCGCAGGGTCACGTCACCGGACACCTTGGCCAGATCGTACATGCCGATGGGCAGCAGGAAGTCCAGGGAGGCCAGGTTGCAGGTGTCCACCAGGTTGCTGATGCGATAGAGGCCCTTGCCCTGGAGGGTGCGGCGCAGGAGGGCCTCGCTGCTGGGCCGGTGGCGCGTGGGCTCCATGCCGAAACTCTTGTAGAGATTGCGGGCCTCGGCCAGACCGGGGATCCGTGACGGTTGCGTGCCAGCCCATCGTTCCCGCAGCACGCCGCCCAGGGTAGCCGCGGCGTCGGCGGGACCGGACCGGTCGTCCACCACCACTTGCGTTATGACCAGCACGCCGGCACATACCCGGTCGGCGATGGGCGGATCGATGCGCAGGGTGTGGCCGTCGGGCAGGCCATGGGCGAGTTGGAGGGTCATGTGGCCGGCCCTGCGTCGTGACGCCCACCGTCGCCGTACATCTGGTCGTAGTAATCCCGGTAGGCGCCGCTGCGGATGGTCTCCCACCAGGCGCGGTTGTCCAGGTACCACTGGACGGTGTGGTCGATGCCGCTGGCGAAATCCACTGTAGGCGCCCAGTCCAGTTCGGACATGATCAGTTCGGCGTCGATGGCGTAGCGGCGGTCGTGGCCGGGACGATCCTCCACGAAGGTGATCAGGTCGCGGCTCTTGCCCAGGCGGTCGACGATGATCTCGACCAGTTCGAGGTTTTTCATTTCATTGCAGCCGCCGACGTTGTAGATGCCGCCCGGGCGGCCGGCGCGCAGGACCCGGTCCACGGCCCGGCAGTGGTCGCCGACGTAGAGCCAGTCGCGCACGTTGAGCCCGTCCCCGTAGACCGGCAGAGGTTTGTCCTCCAGGGCGTTGGCGATCATCAGCGGAATGAGCTTCTCGGGAAACTGGTACGGTCCGTAGTTGTTGCTGCAGCGCGTGACCAGCACCGGGAAATCGAAGGTGTGATGGAAGGCCCGGCAGAGCAGATCGGCCGCAGCCTTGCTCGCGGCGTAGGGCGAGTTGGGCGCCAGGGGCGTTTGCTCGGTGAACAGGCCCGTCTCGCCCAGGGAACCGTACACTTCGTCGGTGGAGACCATGACGAAACGACCGACCCCGGCCCCGCGGGCCTCTTCCAACAGGATCTCCGTGCCCAGGACGTTGGTGCTGACGAAGACCTCGGGGCCCTCCACCGAACGGTCCACGTGGCTCTCGGCGGCGAAGTGGACCACGGCGTCGATCCGCTCGTCGGTCAGCAGCCCGCGCACCAACTCGCGATCGCGGATGTCGCCGCGGACGAAGCGGTAGCGACCGTCGTCGGCCACGGCCTCAAGGTTGGCCAGGTTGCCGGCGTAGGTCAGCAGGTCCAGGTTCACGACCCGTTCGTCGTCACCGTCGGCCAGCAGCTGGTGCACGTAATTGGAACCGATGAAGCCGGCGCCGCCGGTCACGAGGATGCGCATGGAAATCGTCCGCCTTTCGCGCTTCGGGTGCGGTCGGATGGATAGCCGGGCATTATACCAGCCCGGCCCACCCCCGGCACCGGAATTCACGGAATCGAAGGTGAAGATTGGCGCAGGGGCCCGGATAGGATAGATTTGTACCTCGCCAAGTCAACCGACCAGGAACGGAGCAACATGCAAGTCGTCACTCACAAGACGGGCTGGCTCGAAGTCATCTGCGGCCCCATGTTCAGCGGCAAGAGCGAGGAACTCATCAAGCGGATCCGCCGGGCGCAGATCGCCAAGCGGCGCTCCCAGATCTTCAAACACGGCATCGACGCGCGCTACGACGCGACCGATATCGTCTCCCATAGCCAGCAGTCCATGCCCGGCACCGCCGTCGCCCGGGCCAAGGATATCCTCGAACTGGTGGACGACCGTACTGAACTGGTGGCCATCGACGAGGGGCAATTCTTCGGGGACGGAATCGTGGAGGTGGCCAACCGGCTGGCCAACCAGGGCAAACGCGTCATCGTAGCGGGCCTGGACCTGGATTACCGTGGACGCTCCTTCGGCCCCATGCCTGCCCTGCTCTGCAGCGCTGAATACGTGACCAAGCAACTGGCCATCTGCATGACCTGCGGCGATCCCGCCAACTTCACCCAACGCCTCACCGGCTCCACCGACCAGATCGTCGTGGGCGCGGCCGAGACGTACGAGGCCCGCTGCCGGCGACACTTCGAGCCCCCCGCAGAAGAAGAAGAGCCCGCCGGCGCCTCGGCCGGCACGGGCAGCTGACAAGACGGCGCCCGCTCGTCACGGGCGCTTGCAGCCTTATCCTGCCGCCGGGTCCGCAGCCGCGGACAGCACGACATCAACTGAAGAAATGCGGATCGATGTGGAGGTCGGCGGCGTCCTTCATCAGACGCTCGATCCCTGCCTCGGAAACTCCCAGGTAACCGGCCGCTTCGCCGGCGTGGACCGCGGCCGAAACGGGATCCTCGTCCTCGGCCGGAGCCGCCGGGTCGGATGGTGACCCCGAGCAGAGGCCGATTTCCTCGCCCAGGGCGATCATGGCGGCCATGCGGGTATTCCGGGCCGGTTCCTCGGCGAATCGGTGGTGCCAGCGTACGGCGTCCTCCAGTTCGGGGCTGAGGTTCCACTCGCGGATCAGGTGCGCACCCAGCTCCCCGTGGTCGAAACCGAGCACCTCGCGCTCGACCTCGTGGTAGGGGCGTCCCGACTCGGCCGAGTCGGCCAGGATCTCGTGGAAGAGCTCCGGGTGGCTGCGGGCCAGCACGAGCTGGCCGATGTTCTGCATCAAACCGCCGATGAACACGCTCTCCGGTTCGCGGCCGCCGACGGTCTGGGCCACGAGCTGGGCGGCCATGGCCGACAGCACCGACTGCTTCCAGATTCGCTGGTAGAGCATGCCGGCACCCGGCGCCAGGAAAACCGAGCGGGCGGCCGTGACGAGGGTCCAGTTGCGGATGGCCACGAAGCCCAGGCGGACGATGGCCTCACTGACGGTGCTGATCTCGCGCACGGCGCCGTAGAAGGGGCTGTTGGCGATGCGCAGCACCTTGGCCGTGAGGGTCTGGTCCATGGCCAGGGCCTTTTCGAGGCTCGTGGCCGTGGTCCGCGGGTCCTCGATGACCGCCATGATGTGGCAGGCGGCCTTGGGCAGGGCCGGCAACTCGCCGCTCTGGCGTATGAGGGACTCGGGGGTCATGGCCGCCGCGTCGACCTCCGGCGCGGGGTCGCTTTCGATCGGCTCGGCAGCCACGAAGGGATCCGCCTGGGGCGTCTCGCGCACGACAGGCGCCGGGGGCGCCGTCTCGTTCGGGTCGGCATCCAGGAACTCCGGCAGGACCACAGGATCGACCGGCGGCGCGGGCTGCTTGGCCACGGCCTGCGGCCGCGGCGGGGTCGGGGTCGGCGCCGGCGCCTGGTGACGGCGCAGGGTCTCCGACTTGCGGATGGCCTCCACCCGTCCCCGGCTGCGGGAAGGCCGGTACGAAAGGTTGATCATGCGGGACAGGGCATAGCGCGCCAGGATCTCGGCGGTTTCCAGGGCGCGGCCCCCGGTGCTGCCCCCGTCCAGGTAGATGAAGGTGTTCCAGTGGTTCTGGGACGGCAGGGGCAGGATGACGATTTTGCGGTCGCGGCCGCCGCGCCCGAGCATGAGCGTCAGATCCAGGGGGAAACTCTCGATGGGGACGTGACCGGCGTACACCTCGGCGTCCTCGCCGGTGGCCTGGAAGACGTCGCCCCTCTCGCTGGGAATGGGCGCCCGCCCGTCGGGCCGTTTGCTCCGGACCTCGGCAGGCATACGAATGTTGGTCTCCATGAAGACCTGCAGGCCGCTCGTCCAGCGCTTCAGCAGCAACATGCGGACACCGGTCTGCTGGGCGTAGCGAGCGAAGAATTCGGGGAATTCACGGGGTTTGGCCAGGCGCGAGAGTTCGGCGAAGCCCGAGCGCAGCAGGGGCAGAACCGCCAGCTCGCGGCTCTTGGAGGCGGCTGTGGCGGCAGCCTGGGCCAAGGTGTCCTGCAGCGACGCGGACTGCTCCGGCGGCGCTGCAGCCGGCTCGTCGTGATGGATGCTTTCGGCAATCTTCGTCGGCACAGCCATCCCCGTTCTTTGGGCAAGCACGCAGGGGTGGACGGATCCCGCCGCCGCGGGGCCCCTGCTCGTCTACGGGATCGGCCGGAGCGGGGAAAAACTGAAAGATTTCTGGGATCGGAAACCGGGCGTTGCCGCCGAACGCCGGATCGAGTTACTTGGTCGGAAACCCCCGGGACCGGCCGTGGCCGGAAGGAGAATCATGCCGCACCGCATCACGAAGAATTTCGGCTTCGACGCCGCACACTGGCTCCCAGGAGTCCCCGAGGACCACAAGTGCCGCCGTCTGCACGGACACACCTACCGCGTGGTCATAGCCCTGGAAGGCGATCTGGATCCGGAGCTGGGCTGGGTGGCGGACTACGGGGAGATCAGCAAGGCGTTCAAGCCGCTGCTGGATGATCTCGACCACCATTGCCTGAACGAGATCGCGGGCCTGGAGAATCCCACCGCCGAGGTCCTGGCCGCCTGGATATTCTCGCGCCTGCGACCGCAACTGCCGCGACTGGCCGACGTGACAGTGAGCGAGACTCCGGCCACCTCGGCCGTCTATCGTCCGTAGACCGCCCCCGGTTCCAGTCGACCAGCTAATCGACCAGGGTAACGGACTCGCCGGGTAGCCAGCCTTGCCAGTCACCACCCAGTGAGACGCGCGTCCAACCCTCCCGCCGGGCTTCCACGCGCAGGGTCAGACCGTCGTGGACCTGGAAGAGAGCAGGGAAGCTCTCCGCCGGACCCGACCGCACGGTGACTTCGCCGGTCACCACGACGCCGGTGACGACCACCCGCTCCCCGTGCCAGCGCCAGGCCGTGATCACACCAGCGGCAATAGTCACGGCGGCGAGCAGTAGCGCCGCCCGGCGCAGGCCGTCGCCGAAGCCCTCTCGCCACCAGGCCCAACCGATCACCGTCGCCAGGGCCCACGCGACCAGCAGCAGGACCGCACCCCACTCGTCCAGGGTGAACCAATGGACCGCTTGCACGAACTGCCGGATGAACAGAGGTAATTCCTTGTGGGCCAGTTCCAGGTCGCGCAGGTGCCGGGAGACCCAGGCCGCGTTTTGATCGATGTCCCGGTCCCGGGGCGCCCGCCGGCGGGCACGCTCGTAACTGGCCATGGCCAGGCCCAGTTCGCCGCGCCGAGCGTGGGTGTTGCCCAGATTGAAATGCAGGACGGGGTCGTCAGCGCCCGCTTCGCGCGCCGCCAGATAGCGGCTCAGGGCCCGATCCAGATCACCCTCGGTGTAGGCCTGGTTGCCCTCGGCCAGCAGGCGTGCCGGATCCGGGGATTGGGCCGTGACGCCCGTCACGACAGCCACCGACATCACGCCGGCCAGCAGAAGAGCCACGGTGGCGCCCGCTGCGCCACCCTTGCGGTCGGGAGCGCCGGCCAGGGAGACCAGTCCCGCGTCGGCCCGACTCGCCAGTGTCGGCGGATCCAGTTCGGCGCCACCGCCGAAGCGGGCCGCGTCGCAGACATCGATCAGGTCGGCCAGGTCTTCGCCCAGGTCGGCGCGGCCCCGCTCGGCACAGTACTGCCTCAGCTCGGCCGCCCCCACCGCGGCTACCGGTTCGTCCAGGCGGTCGGCCACGTAGCCCAGCACCGCCCGTACGATGCGGTCAGCGGCGGCCGGGCCCGGATCGCGGGCGACCTCGGCGAGGCTCTTCCGGGCGGCGCCGAGGGCCTTCCGGCGCCGGCGCCGGGCCGGGTCCCTTCGTTCGACCGACCAGCGCAGAAGGATCAGGCGCCAGATTCCCAGCACGGCCGCTGGCGCCAGCAGCAGGATCCACCAAGGCGCCGAACCGGTGAAAGGCTCGCCCCCCGGGTCCAGGTTCCGCGGCACTGGATGGATGAAGGCCAGATCCTCGCCCAGCCGGGCGATCTCCGAGCGCATGAAGCCCGAGGTCTCGTGCTCGCCGGCGCCGCCCCCCGTCCCCGCGGTCACCGTCACCAGGTGGGACTCGCCGCTGGTGGTGCGATAGCGATCGGCGTTGGCGTCGAACCACACCAGATCCACCGGCGGTACGACCAGATCCTCGTCCACCTCGGGGACGATGACCTTCTCCAGGGTGATGGCGCTCCGCAGGCGGTCGCCCCGCGGATCGACGGCGAAATCCTCGGTGGCGTCGTGGAGCCGGGCACCTTCGGGCGAGGTGACGGCCAGGCCGTCGAAGCCCTTGAGAAAGCCGTCGGCGTCCAGGGAAACCGCCCAGCCTACGGGCTCGCCCCGAGGCACCGTGTCGCGATCCACGGCCGCGGTCAGGCGGAGCTCGTTGGCCACCAAGCCGGAGAAACCCTCCGGAGCCGGTTGCGGCAAGGCGCTGACCCGCACGGTGACCGGACCTGTGCGCAGGGTGCGCGGTCCCCGGGAGCGCCGGCGGTTGCTGAAGAAGCGATCGAATACGTCCTCGGGAAAGGCCAGGGACGCGGGCTCGATATCCAGGTTGCCCGCACGGGTCGGGAAGAGGGCGTAGCGGATCTCGGTGACGTTGTAGGCCCGGCCGTTCAGGACCTGGCGGTACGTGCGTTCCGGCCCGAGTTCCTCGCGCCAGAAGCCCTCGGTGCGCGGCGCCGTGTAGGACGGGTTGTTCCAGGGCTGGATGCGTCGCCAATACCGGAAAGAGAGGATGATCTGCTCGCCGATCCAGGCCTCCTCCTTGTCCGCCTCGAGAGTCACGAAGATCTCGTCCCCGGTGTGGGACGTGGCTGGGGCCGGGCGTCCGGGCGCAGCTTGTCCGGGAGGCGGCGCCGTGCGGTTGCCCGCCGTGTCGGGAGTCACCGGAACCGCTGCGGTCACCTCGATGTCGATGGAGCGGGTCTCGCAGGTCTGGCCGGCGGCGGTCACCTTCACCGGCCCGATTGTAAAGTTCCGCTGCTCGTTCACCCGTAGGTACCAGGTGCGGGATACGGACGTGCGCGTGCGGCCGTTCACCGAACTCATGCTCTGGTTGGTGCCGCCGTCGTAAACCTTCACCGGACCCAGGTCCGGCAGTTTGAATTCGGCGGACCAGCCCACGTCGCCCTCGACGGTCACCTGGAGCTTGATCTCGCCGCCCATGGGCACCGACGTGCGGTCGGTGACGGCCCGGCACTCGGCATCCGCCCGGGCCGGGGACGGCACCACCGCCAGGAACGCGATCAGGACCAAAGAGGAAATACCGCGCACACAGTTCACGCTCACCACCGCTTCCCGCTCTTGGCACGTCCACCGCGCAACCGCTTCTGCACCGACTTCTTCAATTCTTCCTCGTCCCGGTCAAGGGCTTTCAGCAACTGTTCCGCCTGTTCGGGAGTCATTTCCTCCACCGGCGGCGGCTCCTGTTCTTCCTCCTGTTCCTGCTCTTGCTGTTGTTGCTCCTGCTGTTGTTGCTGTTGCTCCTGCTGATCCTGCGGTTGCTCCTGCTGCTCTTCCTGTTCCTGTTGATCCTGTTGCTCCTGTTCCTGCTGCCCATCCTGGGGCGACTGATCCTGGGGCTGGTCTTCTTGCTCCTGTTCCTGTTCCTGCTCTTGTTCCTGCTCCTGCTCCTGCTGCTGTTCCTGCTGCTGTTCTTCCTGCTGCTGCCGCTCCAGGCGCCGCAGGGCCGCCTCCAAGTTCACCAGGGCATCCTCCTGGTCAGGATCCGCCGCCAGGGCCTCGCGAAAGCTCTCCACGGCGTCTTCCAGTTGCTCGGTGACCAGCCGGGTGGTGCCACCGTTGTACAGGGCCTCGGCCCGCAGGTCGGGGTCCTCGGTGAGACCCAGGGTGCGCGCGAACTCGTTCTGGGCGTCCTCGTAACGCTCCAACCGGAAAAGGGTTTCGCCCATGGCGAGGCTGATGAGCGGGTCCTCCGGGGCCGCCACCACCGCCGAGGAGAAGGCGTCGAGAGCCCCCTCGTAGTCACCGGCCAGGTAGAGTTCCCGCCCCCGGCCAAGGTCGTTGCCACCGGCAGGGCGCAGGCCGGCCGAGGCGTCCCCGCAGGTCAGCAGGAGCGCGAGGGCGGCACCCAGAGCGACGGCGCTCCGCGGCGGCCGACGCCGGCGGGCGCCCACGAGCAGATGCAGCAGGAAGGACAGCGCCGCCAGGAGCAGCGGCCACACGGAGCGCTCCTGGTAGGCGGAGATGCGACGGTCCTCCAGGTCCCGCTTGCCCATGCGCTCCAGTTCAGCGAAGAGCCGGTCACCGGCCAATCCGTCCACACCGATGCGGAAGGGACTGCCGGCATTCAACGCAGCCATGGCCTCGAGAGAAGCCACGTCCAGGCGCGTCATGACGACCTTGCCGTCGTCGTCCTTGAGGAAACCGGAGGAATTGCCCTGCTTGTCGGTCACGGGAATGAGGCCGCCACTCTCCTCACCCACACCCACGGGAATGAGGCGCACGCCGTCCTTCACACAATCGCGGGCGGCGTCCTCCCACTTCCCTTCGAGATCTTCGCCGTCGGTGACCAGCAGGATGGCCTGGAAGGTGCCGCTCTGCTCGGCGTCCCGCCCCTTGGCCAGGAGCCCTCGGGCGGTTTCGAGGGCGGCTCCGATGGCCGTGCCCTGTTCCGAGAGCATGTCCGGATCGGCCATGCGCAGGAAGATCTCGGCCGTGCCGTAGTCCAGGGTGAGGGGGCACTGCACGAAGGCCGAGCCGGCAAAGAAGACCAGGCCCACGCGGCTCTCGCCCAGGCGGCCGAGGAACGCCGCGAGTTCGGCCTTGGCCCGCTCCAGGCGGTTCGGCAAAACGTCCTCCGCAAGCATGGAGTTGGAGATATCCAGGGCGATGATGATGTCGCTGCCGCGCTGGGTGACCTCCACCTCGCTGGCGCCCCACTGGGGACGAGCCAGTCCGAGCAGGAGGAAGAAGAAGCCGGACAGCAGGAAAAAGCGGCGCCAGCCGCGCAGCCGCGGATTGGCCCGTTCGACGTGCTCGGCGGCGCGTTCGCCCAGCAGCAGGCGCAGACGGCCGGCGGCGTGCCGGTCCGCCAGACGTAGGCCCAACCAGACCACCGGCAGCGCCAGCACAGCGTAGAGCCACACATCGTGGACGAATCTCATGCCTGCCTCCGCGCGCTCATGGGATCCTCCGCAACCAGGTGGAGCCCAGCAAGGTCGCCAGGGCCACCAGCAACAGGGCCGGCACGGCGAACCAGGCCAGCAATTCTCGGTACCAGGTGCTCACCCGCGTGCGGTAGCGGGCCGTTTCCAGTTCGTCGATGGTGGTGAAGATGGCCTCCAGAGCCTCCGGATCCGTGGCCTGGAACATGCTGCCGCCCGTGAGCGAAGCGATGTCGCGCAGCAGTTGTAGGTCGATCTTCGCTTCCACCTGCCGCGTACGCCGGCCGAAGATGGGATCATCCACCGGATAAGGGACCATGCCCTCCCGGCCGATGGCCACGGTGTAGACGCGCACGTCCAGAGTGCGGGCCAGTTCGGCGGCCGTCGTCGGCTCCAGGGTGGGCACGTTGTTCTCGCCGTCGGTCAAAAGGATGACTGTCTTGCTCGGCGACTGGGAGTGCCGCAGGCGCGCCACCGCGGTGGCCAGGCCAAGGCCGATGGCAGTGCCGTCGTCGATGAGACCCACCTGGATCTCGTCCAGAAATCCCTTCAGCACCTGTTGGTCCAGGGTGAGCGGACACTGGGTGAAGGCCCGGGCGGCGAAGACCACCAATCCGATGCGATCGTGGGGCCGGCCGTCGATGAAGCCGCGGATGACCTCCTTGGCCGATTCGAGCCGGTCCTGGGGATGGAAGTCCAGGGACCGCATGCTGCCGCTGATGTCCAGGGCCAACACGATGTCGATACCCTCGCCCTCGATCTCCTCGCTGCGATGGGCGATGCGCGGACCGGCCGCGGCAGCCACCAGCAGCAGCACCGCCACCGCGTGGAGCAGGGGTAACAGCGCTGCCAAACGCACACGGGGAGTCGAGCCGGCCCGGGGCAGTACCGCTATGCGCGGATGCCGCAGCAGGGCCGGGTCACCACCACGCCCCCAACGCCACCAGACCAAAGCAGCCACCACGGGCAGGGCTACGAGCAACCAGGGCCGTGCGAACTCCATTACTCGCCACCCCCATCGTTGGCGGTGAACTCGCTCCGCAGACGCCGCCACGCCGTCTCGCCCCGTTGGATCTCCCGGTGGGGCAGCGAACCCGCGGCCGGGGCGATGCGCACCGCGGCGACCGCCTCCAGGAATCTGGCCACCTGCTCGCGGCAAAAGGCCTCGCTCACCGGTTCCGGGTCGTAGCGCCGGCGGTCCACGTCCGCCAGCAAGCGTACGAAAGGACGTGCTGCCGGCTGCTCGTAGCCCAGGTCCGCGCAGGCGGCAGCGATCTCGTCGGCAGTCATCTCCCGGCCATGGACCAGGAAGCGCCGGGCCACGTGGGCGCGGACCAGCGCGGTGAATCCGTCCAGGAAATCCCGCTCGCCACCGGCGGGCAAGCCACCGGCCAGCAGGTCCTCCAGCTCGGCGGCCGTCCGCGGCCAGGCCGCCGGTACGGTCTTCCGGTCACGGCCCAAGGGACCGCTGCCCCAGCGTCGCCGGGCCAACCACCAAGCTACCACCGCCAGGACCCCGGCCATCGCCACGACTGCCAGTATGAACCGGAGATTCCAACCCGGGGACCGCGGCGCGCGAACGGGCGCCGCCGCATTGATATCAGTGAGCCTGCCCCCCACCAGCACGGCCGGTGATGTTTCGCCGCCGGACCGTACGCGGAACCAACCGAGCCGGTACACGCGCAACTCCAGGGCCTGGGCGCCGGCCGGATCGGCTACGGGCACGATAGCCCCCGGTACGATCCAGGAGGGCACCGGCAGGGAATCGGGCAGGGCTTCGGTCAGACCCGTGAAGACCAGGCGGCAGGTGCCGCCGAAAAGCAGGGACTCCGGCTCCATGTCCACCAGGACGCCACCGCCCGCCGGAGGCCAATCCAGGTCCACCAGGACCGTGTCCGGGGGTACGGGCAGGAGCTTCGCCGGCTGGACCGGAGGCGCTGAGGAGGGGGCGATCACCCCGGTGTCCGGTTGTCCGGTGGCGGCTGCCGCGTTCAGCAGACAGGCCAGGGCCAGGCAGGCGGCCAACGGATGTCGTGTGCGTCCGTTCAACGCCTCCTCCCCCGGCCGCGCCGGCCTTCCCGCGCCAGGAAGAAGCGGCGCAGGGGTTCCACGTAGGACTCGGTGGCATCCACGTCCACCAGGTCGACGCCCCGGCTGGCCAATTCCTGTTCGAGACGTCCGTCATGGGCGGCCCGGCGGGTGGCAAGCTCCGCTGTGGCGGCCCGGGAAGAGGTGTCGATGAGGAGTTCCTCGCCCGTCTCGGCATCGACCCAGGCCACCAGCCCGGCCGCGGGCAATTCATTCTCCCGCGGATCCCGGACCCGCACGGCCACGATGTCGTGACGCCGGCCCACCGCCGCAAGGCTCGTGATGAACGGATCGGCCCAGAAATCGGAGACCAGGAAGACCGTGGCCTTGCGCTTGAGCACCGAACCCAGCAGGCGCAGGGGCTCGTCCAGGTCCGTGCCTCGGCCCTCGGGCGAGAACGTCAAGAGTTCCCGGATCAGGCGCAGGACGTGCTTCTTGCCCTTGGCCGGCGGGATGAACTTCTCCACCCGGTCCGAGAAGAGCACCAGGCCCACTTTGTCCTTGTTGGCGATGGCCGAAAACGCCAACACCCCGCAAAGTTCGGCGGCCACTTCGACCTTGTTGCGCTCACCGGAGCCGAACCAGCCGCTGCGGCTCATGTCCACCGCCAGGACGACCGTCAGCTCGCGCTCTTCCTCGTACAGCTTCACGAAGGGCTGGCCCGTGCGCGCGGTCACGTTCCAGTCGATGGTCCGGACGTCGTCGCCGGCGACGTACTCGCGGACTTCGCGGAACTCCATGCCCGTGCCCTTGAAGACCGAGTGGTACTCCCCGCTGAAGACCTCCTCCACCAGGCGGCGCGTGCGGATCTCGATCCGGCGCACGGCGGCGAGGATTTCCGGGGGAATGGACGATGCCGTGGTACGTCGTTTCATGACGGCCTAGGGCACCTCGATGTTGTCCAGCAGAGCGCCGACGATGTCGTCGCTGGTCAGGTTCTCCGCCTCCGCCTCGTAGGTGACGAGGATACGGTGGCGCAGGGCGTCCGGGCCGACGGCCTTCACGTCTTCGGGGATCACGAAGGCCCGTCCGCGCAACAGGGCGCGGGCTCGGGCCAGCTGCGTGAGGGCCAGGGTGGCGCGGGGCGAGCCGCCCCAGGCGATGAGCGGCGCCAGGTCGAGACCGGCGGCCTCGGGATCGCGGGAGGCGAAGACCACGTCCAGGATGTAGTTCTTGATCTTCTCGTCCACGAAGACCGACGCCACGGCCGCGCGCAGTTCGCGCACCATTTCCGGGGCGATGACGCGATCCACGTCCGGCAACTGTCCGCCGGACATGCGCTCGAGGATGAGGCGTTCCTCGTCGCGGCTCGGGTAGTCGATCTTCAACTTCAGGAGAAAGCGGTCCACCTGGGCCTCGGGCAGGGGATAGGTTCCTTCCTGCTCGATGGGATTCTGGGTGGCCAGCACCAGGAAGGGGTCGGCCATGGGGAAGGTCTCGCCGCCGATGGTCACCTGCCGTTCCTGCATGCACTCTAGCAGCGCGCTCTGCACCTTGGCCGGCGCGCGGTTGATCTCGTCAGCCAGGACGATATTGCAGAAGACCGGACCTTGCTTGACGGTGAAGTCGCCGGTTTCGCGATTGTAGATCGTGGTGCCGGTGATGTCCGCGGGCAGGAGGTCGGGCGTGAACTGGATGCGCCGGAACTCGGCGTCCACCGTGCGCGCAAGGGTGCTCACGGCCAGGGTCTTTGCCAGACCCGGCACACCCTCCAGCAGGATGTGGCCGCCGGTCATCAGACCCAGCAGCAGCCCCTCCATCATGTCCCGCTGACCGACGATGACCTTGCCGGTCTCGGCCAGCGCGCCGGACAGTCTTCCCGACCACTCCTCGGCCCGGGTCTTGTCGAGCGCTTCGAATTCCGTCATGTCTACCCCTCGTTCGGCTGGTGGCTCTCGTCACGTCGGACGGCGGTCATACGCACGGGACGCCAAGACGTTCCATGCGGAAACCAAGAAAGTAACGGAGTCGTTTTTTCTTGCCAACCCCAGTTAAAACCATTTGAATGAGTTCCGAGCGGACCGCCCCGGCACCGCCCCCGGGCGATAGCGGGGCGGTTTCCCGTCCCCGGCACCCGATGTTGCCCGGCCCAGGCCGGGTGGACCCGGAGGAAACCGTGCGATTGAGCCGAACCAAGATCGAGTATCTCTCCGACAAGATCCTGCGCATGTTGCAGGAGGATGCGCGCATCCATCCCTCGGACAACGTCGACTTGGTGACCCGCGCCATCGACGACGCCATCTACGAGAATCTGCAGGCCGAGGACGAGATCGACGACGAGGTCGAAGCCCTCGTGCAGCAGAATTCCAACGAGATCCGCGCCATGGAGATGGACGTGGGCGCCCTGCGCAACAAGATCAAACGCGAGATCGCCCGCAAGAGGAATTTCATCATCTGAACGCCCGTTCCGGCGGGTGTACCGACGGAGGTCCTGCAGCGTGAGGCTGTCCGAAGAACGTGTGGCCGTCATGGCCCGTCTGGTCAGCGAGCGGCTCCTGGACGAGGAGCTCGTGGACCTGGAGATCAGCGAACGGGACTTCCGCTTCATGGTGGAAAGCCTGCTCCTGAAGGACCTCAAGATCGAGGATGAGATCGACGAGGAAGCCACGACCTTCCTGCTCAAGAATAAGCCCCAGTTGGAGGAAGGTTCCACCGAGTGGGAAATCGAACTCGAGCGGAAGAAGGAAGAATTCTCCATCGCCCGCGGCTACGTGTCGTTCTGAGATCCCTCCCGGCGAACCGGAGCATCTCCCCATGAGAGTCATGGTCGTGACGCCTTACCTGCCCCACCGCCGCGTCGGGCACGGAGGTGGTACGGCCGTCCGCGACCTGGTCACGTGGCTGGCCCGCCGGCACGAGGTGCTCGTGGCGAGCCTGCTGCGACCGGACGAGGCGGACCTTGTGGCCGACGTGACCGCCCTCGGCGTGCAGGTCGAGACGCTGCCCTACCGTGACACGACCACCCGGGGCGCCGGGCGACTCCTGCTGGCGGTCGACCGCCTGCGCGCCTGGCTGAACTCCCTGCGCAGCGGCTATCCGCTCTACGTGGAGAAGTACCATACGGCCGACGCCGTCTCCTGGCTCGGGAACCTCGTCGACGAATTCTCGCCCGAAGCCATCCAGTTCGAATACCTGCAAACGGCGCTCCTGTGCCGAAGCGTGCACCGCCGGCGAAACGGTGATCGGCCCCGTCTCGTGCTCAACAGCCACGAACTGGGCAGCTTGCCCCGGGAACGCCGAGCGGCAGCCGCCACCGGCGGGGCCCGGCGCCGGGCCCGGCGCGAAGCCGCCGCCTGGCGCCACCTCCAGGTGGACGCCTGCGGGTGGGCCGACTGCACCCTCTGCGTCACCGAGCAGGACCGGGAACTGTACGCTGCCATGGGCGGGCATGACCTGCTCACCGTCCCGTTGGGCATGGACACCGAGGCGATCGTTCCCGTATGGGAGCCCCCCGCCACCGGTCCCGGGGAATACCTCTTCGTGGGATCCTTCCAGCACGGACCGAACCGGCGCGCAGCGGAGCTGCTGGTGCACCGGATCTGGCCCGCGGTGGCGAATCGACTGCCGGGGGCGACCCTGCTCCTGGCCGGCCGCGGCTCTCGCCGTTTTCTGGACGGAACAAACGTGGACAGCGCCGCGGTGCACGTCCGCGCCCTGGGTTTCGTGGACGACCTGACCGAGCTCTTCCTCCGCTGCCGGCTCTTCCTGGCCCCCCTGCCCGAGGGCGGCGGGATCAAGATCAAGATCCTCGAAGCCATGGCCCGGGGTATCCCCGTCGTCACCACGCCCGTCGGCGCCGAGGGCATCGCCACCTCCGGGGACGACGTGATCGTCATCGCCGAACCGGATACCGCTGCCTTCGCCGACGCCGTCGTCGCCGCCGCCGCCGACCCGGACGCCTGCCGGAAGCGCGCCGCCCGGGCCCGGTCGCACCTGGAGGCGCACTACTCCTGGGAGTCCATCACCGGACGACTCGCAGAGATCTACCAGGGAAGTTGAGAGCCGCCCCCGGACGGAGGCAGGGATTCGGCCATGGCCGCCAGCAGGGTCACCTGGGCCAGGCGTTCGACCGTTTCCAGAAGGCGGCAGGCGGTCTCCAGGTCAGGTCCCACCGTCAGCACCCCATGGTTGGCCAGCAGTATCGCGTCGTATTGCGGAACCAACTCCGCCACCGACGCCGCCAGATCAGCCGTTCCCGGTTCGGCCCGCCGGGTCACCGGGACCTTCGGCAGGACCGCCGCCGTCTCGGTCAGCCGCGTGCCATCCAGAGCGCGACCGGCCACGGCGAAAGCGGTGGCCCAGGGCGCATGGGCATGGCAGACCGCGCTCGCTTCCGGCCGCAGGTCGTACACCACGCGGTGCAGTCGCCATTCGCTCGACGGAGTTCCCCCCGCTGCACGACCGGCCCCATCCAGCACGACCAACTGGGGCGGCCGCAACTCGCCCTTGCGGGTACCGGCCGGCGTGATCAAAAGAGAACCGCCGCCGAGGCGAACGGAAACGTTGCCCTCGGCGGCGGTGATCAAGCCCTGACTCTCGAGACGGCGTCCGGCGACTACGACGGCGTTGCGCAGCGCGAACTCCACGACCGGCTCTACCGGTACAGGTAGATGTGCGACATGACGCCCCCGAACAGCATCAGATCGTCGCGAGCCGTCTTGGCCAGACTACGCAGATCGATCTCGTTCAGCAGGGGCACCTCGTCAGGATTCGCCGCGTGGGCGGCTTCGTTCTCCTGCTTGTAGTTCTGGTAGGACTCCTCCTCCAGCCGGTTGAGCATGTTGGTGGGGAAGCCCACCATGCTGCTCATGAGCAACCGGCCATCGTCCAGAAAACTCGGGTCCAGATCGTCGTAACGGGAGAAGAAATAGATCTCTGGATCCTGGGAACCATCGGCCTCCACTCGCCAGATGTTGCGATCATGGAGGGTCGTGCTCGGCGCACGCCGCGTGGAGACGAAATAGACATGTCGGCCGCCGGGGGCGAAACAGGGGTCAGAATTGAGGATGCCACCGATGGGATCCCCCGCTTCCACCGTCGTGTAGGTCACCCGCTCGACGTTGTCGTCCAGGTCGTGGGTGCCGGCCGCCACGGCCGCGGCGTCGAAGTCCATGGTGTAGATCTCGGTACCCACGCCCACGTCGCCGCTCACGTCCAGACCGGCGGAGAACACGATCTGCGTGCCGTCCGGGGAGAAACGCGGGCGCTCGATGCGCGAGTACTCGTTGGTCAAGGGCACGACCACGGCGTCGTAGCCGTCGTTGGCCGTCGCCGTCGACATGTCCATGGCGTAGATGGAAACGCCGGAGCAGGTCTCGAACGAGTCCGCGATGGCACAACCGGTGTGGGTGAAGACGAGCCAGTCACCGCTGGTGGAGAGACTGGGACTCAGGTGTTCCCAGACGCGCGGCGAGGATTGGGCGTCGCTGGGCTCCATCCACAGGGGCTCAGCCTCCACGGTGTTTTCCTGGGATCCCGGCGTGTCCAGCTTGGCGCGGAACAACCGCTGCCCGACCTGCCGGATGTACAGGCTGAAAATGACGTTGTTGTCGTCCTCCCAGATCGGGTCCGATTTGGGATCGTCTAGAATCGTCTGGAGGTTGACGAGATTGCCGGAGAGGCGGATCTGGATCTCCCCGAGCCGGATCAACTGGGCACCCTGGGCCAGCAGGTCCTGGGTCGGTTCCACACCCTGCTGGACCGGCATCGTGATCAATTGCCGGTAGTTGACGAAGTACTCGTCCCCCGGGTCCTTGGGATCCGAAGGCAGAGCCCGCCAGTCGGCCGTGAACAGAATCCTGGTCCCATCCGGACTCATGGTCGGGTTCAGGTAGTGGTAGCCGTTGCTCGAGGTGTCCGTGGTAACCATGGTCAGGTCACCACAGGAATGCTCACCGCAGGTGACGAGCACCTCGGCGGGATCTTCCTTGCTGGTGCACCCGATGATGACGAACGTCGACAGCACGGCGACATAAGTGAGCAGAAGGAAGCGCTTGTGCAGCCACTTCATGTTGGCTGAAACCTCCGGCGCGGGGTAGGGGGACAGGACCTGCCGGGATTGCGTTCCCGACCGTTCCGTCGCGATAAGGAAAAATAAGGCAATCCACCCCGGCAAATCAACCCGGCGTTTCAGTCCGCCTCCGTGAGCCGGAAGGTCGTGCTGACCCTCAACCACGCCCAAACCGGGTATTTACCCAGGCGTGCGGGGTCGTAAGAGGCAGCCCGGAAAACCTTTTCGGCCGCCGCGGTGAGCGCCGCATCCGGGCTGGCGACGGCCACGGTCTGCCGCGGCGCGCCGTCCGGGTCCAGGAGCAGATCGATGGTCACGACCCCTGTGATCCGCCTAGCCAGGGCCGACCGCGGATAGTCGGGCGAACCGCAGGCCGTCAGCTTGGCCGGATACCGATGAAGTTGCTGGTAGAGTTGCAGGAGCGCGAAGCCCCGCCCTCCGGTACACTTGCCGCGACCACGGTCCGCCAGTTCGTCCGCCCGCCCGAACGCACGGCCCGCCCGGGCGGCGTCGGCCAACAGATAGTCCACCGCTGCGTCGTCGGGACGCGATCGTCCGGCCTCCTCCAACAGGGCGCCGGCCCGCGCCAGCAGGCGTAGCCGGTTGCTCTCCCAGTTGCCCGTGTCCGCCGCCGGCCCCTCGTTGGGCAGGAGCGCGGGCTCCCCCTGGCCGGCCATGACGTAGAGTTGCCCCAGGGCCATCAGCACCAAGGGGTGCCGCTCTCCCCGTTCCAGGGCGAGTTCGAGTTCGGTCATGCCGTCGGAACCGGATCCCTCACGGAAGTAGTTGGAGCACAATCCCAACAAGCGCTCCACCTCCGCGGGAACGCCGGGTTCAGGCACGCAGCGGGCCAGGACGTGCCCTCGCCAGCCTTCATTCGGCGCCGGTACCTCGGCCAGGCCGGACGCCGGGCACGGGACCGGGACCGGGGCCGTTGCCGGCGGGGGCGGCGGCGCGCAGGATGCCAGCACGGCCAGGAGCAGCAGGGCGGTCACCAGATGAGTCCGGCAGGTATTCGGGCGGCGTCGCTCCATCGGTCTCATTCCTTTCCTTCGGTCGTCAGGCGGCGGACCTCGTCCAGTTCCCGAAGCGCTTCGGCCTGGCGCCCCAGGCGCTGCAGGACCGCGGCTCTGTTCTGCCGGTAGGCCGGCACATCCGGAGCCAGGGCCACGGCCGCGTCAGCCGCCTCCAGGGCCTCGTCGAGACGGTCGGCAGCCAGGAGATTCAGGGCGATGCGCCCCCAGAACACGGGGCTACTCCCGGCGGATAGCAGCACCCCCCCCTCCCTGCGAATCGCCATAAACTCCAGCGAGCGCACGGGATCCCCGCCGGAAACGCCTTCAGCCTGGACCAGCGCCACCGCCTCCCCAGTCGAGAGGGATTCCGCCGGTACTGCCGTCAGCAGTTCCAGGATGGCGCTGTCCGCGCCGGCGCCCTGCAGGGCAGCCAGCAGGTCGCCGCGGTTACGGGCCGTCGGTCGCGCCCCGTGGAGCCGGCGCAGGTGGACCGCCGCCGCCGCAGGACGTCCCTGTTGCAGCATGGATTCGGCCAGGCCCCGTTCCGCCTCGGGACAGGAACAGAGATCGAGCGCTGCACGGAACTCGTGCTCCGCCCGCCGCCACATGCGGAAATCGAGCAGCACATAGGCGTGCTCCAGCCGGTGCACCGGATCAGCCGGCGCCAGTTCCACCGTCTGCTGGTATTCGGACAGGGCCCTGCCCCGGCGACCCAGGCGACGTAGGGCGTCGGCGAGATTCCGGTGATGCTCCGGAACCAACGGCGAACGAGACACGGCCGCTTCCAGCAGGGGCAAAGCATCCCCGGGACGACCCGCCGCCAGGAGCACCACCCCGCGGCGATTGCTGATCTGCCAACCATAGAGCGGATCGGTGCCGTGACGGCGGGCGACCCCATCCACTACGACCAGGGCGTCCGCCGCCCGCCCCTGCGCCAACAGCGCGTCCACCCGCTCCAAGGCGGGCGGCACCTCCCGGGCGGCGTCTTCAGCGTCGCCGGCGCGGCAGTCCACGGCGAGACCGGCGGTCAGTGCCGCTGCCGCCAGCCACATGTGAAGAGTTCGCCGCACTTCGCCTCCTCTGGCCACCGCAATCGCAGGGCATGGTCCCGCGCCCCGGAATATGGTATCATGGCATCTGCCGCCTGCCACTCCAATCCCCGGCCCGGAGTGCACCATGAGCCGCTCGGGCTCCCTGTTTCGCATCAGTGCGGCGACCGGCCTCATCCTGGTCGCCCTCGGCGTCTTCGTTAGCGAAGGCGCCGCTTTGGTGCGCTTCGACTTCGAGCAGAAGTACCACGTCCATCCCGGTCGGCAAACCTGGGATTTCAGCGTGGTGCGCGACGACACGGTCTACAACCTCTTCTACCACGGGATCCCGATAGCGACCCCCCACGCCTCCGCCGCCGACACGATCTGGCGCGCCACCAGCCCCGACCTGGTGCACTGGGATGTGGCTGGACCGGTCGTCCTTTCGGGCACGGGTGCCTGGGATACGTCCGCCGTGTGGGCACCGGACGTGTTCCGGGACGAGGCCGGCGACCGCTGGGTCATGGCCTACACCGGCGCAGACGCGCGGATGAATCAACGCCTGGGCCTGGCCTTCTCCACCAACCTCGCACACTGGTCCGCCGGTCCCAACCCGGTGCTCGAACCGGACTCGACCGTGTACGCCTGGGCTCCGAGCCGGTCCTGGGCCGATTTCCGCGATCCCTTCGTCTACCGCGACGGCGGCCAGTGGCACGTACTGCTGACCGCGGCCCAGTGGCTGGGCGAGAGAACCGGCATCCTCTACCACGCCGTATCCGACGACCTGGTCTCCTGGTCCGACGTGGGTCCGCTCTTCGCCAACGACGGCAGCGAGCCTTGGCGCGTCCTCGAGAGCCCTCAGTACCATCTCATGGGCGGCCACCACCAGCTCCTCTTCGGCGAATACGACACCATCGGCGTCAGCCAGGTGCCGGCCCAGGACCCGGACTCCCTGACCATGGCGGACCGCGCCTTCATCGATGGCGGCTACGCACCGGAAGTGGATGAATTCGACCCTGGCGTACGCATCCTTTCGCGCATCGTCCCCCTGCCGTTGCCGACTGGAGGCCTCATCTACGTTATCCGCTTCGACACGCTCCAGGTCTCCCCGGACGGCGATGCGCTGACCGTCCTGCGTCCCCATCCCCTGGATGCGGACTGGGAGCGCTCGGGAGCCGCCACCAACGCCAATCCCACCTTTGGCGACAATCCCCTGTGGCGGGGCGATCCCGGGGTGAACCCGGTCGGAAACGGCTACTTCGGCAGCGGCGAGTACTTCCAGGGACCCCTGTCCAACTATCCCAGTCCGGGCGCCTACCTGGGCGGCTGGGCCACGGGCGAACTCCTGAGCCGGCCGTTCACCGTCACCGGCGACCGCATGACCCTCCTGGTGGGCGGCGCCGCCAAGCCGGAAAGCCTGTACGTGGCCCTGGTGGACGCCGACACCGACCAGATTCTGCTCAGCGAGACGGGCTCCGGAACGCCGATCCTCGAACCCCGCGAGTGGTCCCTGGCCGGCTTGCGGGGCCGCTCCTGCCGCATCCGCATCGTCGACTTCGCCACTGGCGCCGACGACGTCATCAACGTGGACGAGATCGTGGAGATCGACGACCTCGGCACCTCCGACGTGAGACGTCCGGTTCTGCTGACCCACCGGGCCGTGCCCAATCCAGCCAATCCGCGCACGGAGATCCGTTGTGAATTGCCCCACCCGGCCGCGGTGGCCCTGCACATCCACGACGCCCGCGGACGGGTGGTCTGGCGGGGCCCGGTCCGCACCGTGGCCGCCGGCCCCATGAGCCTGGCCTGGTCCGGCCGGGACGACGCCGGCCGGGAGGCCGCCTCCGGCGTGTACTTCTACCGCGTCCTCGCCGACGGAGCCCCCGTGGCCCTGGGCAAGCTCGCCCTCGTCCGCTGACGACCGGAACTCAATGGGGCCGGTCCAACGGCCGATAACAGATCCATGGATACCGCCAGGACATCCTTCGTGGCCGAGCTGGTCGACGAAGCCGCCAGCCTCCCTTCGGTGGCCGCGCGCGTCGTCGCCCTGTCGTCCGATTCCCGCTGCGACATGCACGAACTCGTGCAGGCGATTCTCGTGGACGGCGCCATGACCCTGCGCTTCCTGGCCCTGGCCAACAGCGCCGCCTTCTCCCGTGGGCAGGAGATCACGGACCTGCGTACGGCCCTCGTCAGGCTGGGCCTGCGCCGGGTACGCGACGTCGCCCTGCTCATGGGCGCCCACGACCTCTTCCCCCGCGAAGCGACCGTGGCAGGCCTGGACGCTACCGCCTTCTGGCGGCACGGCATCGCCGTGGCCTGCTGGTCCCGTACGCTGGCGCGCCGGCACGGAGTTTCGGAGGACGACGCTTGGCTGGCCGGCATCCTCCACGGCATCGGAGTGGCCGCCATGGTCCGCAAGGCGCCGGAGCAACTGGCTGCGGTCCTGGCCCACGCCAACCGCCACGGGTCGACCCTGGCGGCGGCCCTACGCTCCACCTGCGGCTGTCACCAGGGCGAACTCGGCGCGCGAATCCTCACCCGCTGGAATCTACCGAACCACCTGCGAGAAACCGTGGAATTCCATCCGTTGACAGAACCGGATGGCGATCCGGCCGACGTCTGCGAGGGAGTCGCTGTGCTCCGCGCCGCCGTTGTCCTGGCCCGCGCCGGTGGACAAGGCGACAGTGGCGATGCCGATCCGCCGCCCTCCTGGGCGACAGCAGCCCGGGGCGCCGGTCTGGCCCCCGAAGAACATGCCGCCCTGGCCGACGATGTCGCCGCCGAAGTGACCGAACTTGTCGGGATCTTCGGCATGGCCCCGGACGAAGCGACCATGAACGCCACGGCGAACCTGGCCCGCGCGCCCCTGACGCGGCTCGGCCTCGAGGGCTTCGACGAGGCTCTGGGCCGGCAGGACCTGGAGCGGGAGTTGGCCTCCGCCCGCGAGATCCAGCAACGCCTGCTTCCCCGCTCGCTCCCGGAACTGGCGGGACTGGAGATTGCAGCCGTGAGCCGACCGTCCCTGCAGGTCAGCGGCGACATCTACGATTTCGTGCCCGCCGCCGGCGACCGGACGGCCCTGGTCGTGGCCGACGTGGTGGGCAAGGGCTCTCCCGCAGCCCTGCTGGCGGCCCACCTGCAGGCGACCCTGCGGGCCCTGGCCCCGGTCCAATCCGATCCCGGCGCCCTGGTGGCGGCCCTCAACGAGAACCTCTTCCAGGCCACCGACGACGAGCATTTTGCGACTCTCTTCCTGGCGGTCGCCTCACCCGCCGGCGACGAACTGGCCTGCGTGAGCGCCGGCCACGTGCCACCCCTGCTGCTGAAATGCGGCGGCGAGCGGGCCTGGTTGCCGCCCCAAGGGCCGCCGGTCGGCATGCTACCCCGGGCGACATACATGGTGCGACCCACCGCCTTGGCACCGGGCGACCTGCTGGTCGTGGCCACCGACGGCGTCCTGGAGGCGAACGGGCCGGCGGGAACACCCCTCGGTGCCGACGGTCTCGCCGCCGCCGCCGCCGGCGCCGGCCCCCGACCTGACGACGTGGTACGCAGCATCCTGGCGGCGGTGAGCGAGGTACCGGCCCGGGACAGAGCCTCAGCGGACCCGGTCGACGACCTCACGCTCCTGGTTGTCGGGCGTCGATCCTGACCTGCCAAGACCCTTCGTTTTTAGCCACCTGGCTGTGGGCAGCGCCCTTTTCGTGTGCTATCATGCCGAAGTCGTCGCCGCCTGCAGTTAGGCAGTCGGTGAAGTTCGCCCGAACGCCGTGCGAACCCCAGAGAATCGGACCAGGAAGAACAGGAACCGGATCATGACCAGCGAGCAGAACGAGAATCTGAACGAGAGCACGAACCCGACCGTCCCCGAGCCCGTGGAGAAGAAGCCCGAAGATGCGGAGACCGTGGCGCCCGAAACGGATGCCGCGCCGGCCGCTGACAAGGTTGCACCCGCGACGGAAGAGGCCGAGCCCGTAGCCGAAGAGGCCGAGCCCGTGGCCGAAGAGGCCGAGCCCGTGGCCGAAGAGGCCGAGCCCGTGGCCGAAGAGGCTGAGCCCGTGGCCGAAGAGGCTGAGCCCGTGGCCGAAGAGGCTGAGCCCGTGGCCGAAGAGGCCGAGCCCGCCGACGAGGAACCTTCTGCCCCCGCGGAACCCGCCGACGAGGCCGCTACCGAGGATTTCTCCGCCATGCTGGACGCGGCCGACAACGCCACCCCGGCCGAGGCGAAATCGGGCGACAAGGTCGAAGGGACCATCGTCCAGATCTCCGAGCACGACGCGTTCGTGGACTGTGGCCTGCGCAACGAATTGCCGCTGGCGCTGACCGAGTTGAAAGACGCCGAGGGCAAACTCACCCACGAGGTGGGCGACAAGGTCACAGCGGTCGTCCAGAAAGCGGACGGGCAGCTGAAACTCACCCTGGCGGTGGACGCCCGTCACGGTGGTGCAGCCGTTCTGGCCCAGGCCTTCGCCGACGGCAACCCGGTCAAGGGCAAGGTCCGCGACACCAACAAGGGCGGCTTCTCGGTCGACCTGGGTGGCACCCGCGCCTTCTGCCCGTTCAGTCAGATCGACCTGCGCCGCGCCGACGATCCGACGATCTTCGTGGGCCAGGAATACGAGTTCAAGATCCTGGAATTCTCCGAGGACGGCCGCAACATCGTGGTCTCGCGGCGAGCGCTACTGCAGGCCCGGCGGGAAGAGGATGCCACCAAGACCCGCGATACGCTTTCGCTCGGCGACACGCGCGAGGGCATGGTCACGCGCCTGGTGCCTTTCGGCGCCTTCGTGGACATCGGCGGCGTCGAAGGTCTGGTCCACATCTCCCAGATCTCCCACCAGCGGGTCGGACACCCGGGTGACGTGCTGCGCGAGGGCCAGGAAGTGAAGGTCAAGGTGCTGGAAATCCAGAACCTGGGCATGGGCCGATCCGAACGAATCAGCCTGTCCATCAAGGCCCTGGCCAGTGACCCCTGGCCGGAGTCGGCTTCCTCCCTGGCGCCCGGCACCGAGGTGACCGGCCGCGTCACGCGCCTGGTGGACTTCGGGGTCTTCGTGGAACTGCAGCCCGGCATCGAGGGGCTGGTCCACATCTCCGAGTTGGCCAACCGGCGGATCATCCACCCGCGCGAGGTTCTCAACGAGGACGAGGAGATCGAGGTCCGCATCCTGGACGTGGATCTGGATCGGCGGCGCATCTCCCTGTCCCGGCGCCAGTCCTCCTCCTACGACGGCGACTGAGCCTGGTAGGGGCGGCGAACCAAGAACAAGAAAAGGGGCGGTCCCGCGGGGCCGCCCCTCAGTTCTTTCCGCGACCGTACGCCTACGCTTCTTCGGCCCGCAGCTTCGTCACGGCGGCGATGATCCGCGCAGCGGCGTAGTCCACCTCGGCGGCGGTGGTGCCCCGTCCGAGCCCGATGCGCAGACTCGCCGCGGCCAGATCGTCCGGCACGCCCAAGGCCTTGAGGACGGCCGACGGTCCGCTCTTGGCGCTGGCACAGGCCGATCCCGCCGAAACAGCCAGGGTGGTCAGCGCGCCCAGCAACCGCCCTCCCCTGATCCCCGCGAAACTCACGTTCAGGTTCCCGGGCAAGCGCGGTTCGCAGGCCCCGTTGAGATGGACGCCCTTCAATTCCCCCTGCAGGCGCGCCAGCAGCCCGTCGCGCAGTTCACGCAAGCGCTGCGCATCGGCCGGAAGCTCCTCGGCGGCGAGCCGGCAAGCCTCGCCGAAGGCCGCGATCCCCGGCACGTTCAGGGTGCCCGGTCGCAAATCACGCTCCTGGCCTCCCCCGTGCAGCAGGGGTTTCAGGACCACGCGCGGATCCCGGCGGCGCACCCACAGGGCACCCACGCCCTTGGGTCCGTAGAGCTTGTGGGCCGAGAGGGACAACAGGTCCGCCCCCCAAGCTGCCACATCGATGGGAATCCGGCCGGCAGCCTGGGCGGCGTCCGTGTGGAAGAGGACCTGCGCCTCCTTGCAGATACGACCGATCCGCGCCAGGGGCTGAATCGTGCCGATCTCGTTCTGGGCGGCGATCACCGAAACGAGCACGGTATCCGGGCGCAGGGCGGCCGCCACGTCTTCAGGCGCCACCAGTCCGTCACGGTCCGCCGCCACCGAAGTGACTCCCCAGCCCCGTTCCGCCAGGATCCGCAGGGGGCCGGCCACCGCCTCGTGCTCCAGGTTCGTGGCCACCAGGTGGCGCCCACGGTCCGCATGGGCCTCGGCCACACCCAGCAGAGCCAGGTTATCCGCTTCGGTGGCTCCGGAGGTGAAGACGATCTCACGGGCTGTGCCGCCCACCAGTGCAGCCACCTGCTCCCGCGCCCGGTCCACCAGGCGCGCGGCGGACCAGCCGAAGGCGTGATTGGCGCTGGACGGATTGCCGAAGACCTGGCGCTGGACCCTGGCCAGCAGATCCAACACCCGCGGGTCCACGGGCGTCGTGGCGTGATGGTCGAGGTAGACTGGCGTGCGGACCGTCATGGCGTCCTCCACACCGCCACCGTTCAGCGGCTCAGTTCGAGCATGCGCTCGATGGGCGCCAGGGCCCGGGCCGCCAGGTCAGGGGCGACGACGATCTCGGGCGTGCGGTCCCGCATGCAGAGGTAGAGCTTCTCCAGGGTGTTCATCTTCATGTAGGGACACTCGTTGCAATTGCAGGTCTCGTCCGCCCCCGGAGCGGGGATGAGCTGCTTGTCCGGGCACTCCTTGGCCATCTGGTGCAGGATGCCGGACTCGGTGACGACGATGATCTGTTCGGCGTCGGTCTCGCGGGCGAAGCGGAGGATCGCCGCCGTGCTGCCCACATGGTCCGCGTGTTGCAGGATCGCCTCGGGGCACTCGGGATGGGCCGCCACCACGGCGGCCGGGTGATCCGTCTTGAGTTCCACGAGCTTGCGTTCGCTGAACATCTCGTGGACCTCGCACGAACCCGGCCAGAGCACGAGTTCCCGTCCCAACCGGCGCGCCACGTACGAGCCCAGGTACCGGTCCGGGGCGAAAACCAGGGGCTGGTCCGACGGGAAGGACTCCACGATGTGCAGGGCGTTGCTGCTGGTGCAGATGACGTCGCTCATGGCTTTGGTCTCGGCCGAACAGTTGATGTAGCTGATGACCTTGTGCCCCGGATGCTTGGCCAGGAAGGTGGCGAACTCGTCCGGGGGACAGCCGTCGGCCAGGCTGCAGCCGGCCTCCAGGTCGGGCAGGAGCACCTGCTTGTCCGGGTTGAGGATCTTCGCGGTCTCGGCCATGAAATGGACGCCGGCGAAGACGATGACCTCGGCGTCCGTTTCGGCGGCGCGCCGGCTCAAGGCCAGGCTGTCCCCCACGTGGTCGGCGATGTCCTGGAGGTCCGGTTCCTGGTAGTAGTGGGCCAGAATGACCGCGTTGAGATCCCGGCGCAGGCGGTCGATCCCGGCGAAAAGGTCCAGACCAGGATCCAGGGCAGGCGTATCCTCGTGCATGGCGTCGCGCTTCCTTCCGGCAGAGACCTCGGGCGGCGTCCGCGCCCGCATCGTCTTTGCCGTCAATGTTGCCGAAATCCATCCGTTGCGCAAGTCCGGGCGGACCGAATCGATGAACGGCTATGGACTTTCTTAGGGCCGCGACTTAATATTCATGTGTTGGAATAAGCGGGCCTGCTTCCCTGCGGGCATGGCGTTTCGCGCAGTCGAGCCGGGGAGGTCCCGGGGCGACGGCGGAACAGCGGTGGCCGGCCGTGACGTTTCTCCCCACTAGTTGACGCGAGGAAAACGTGGAATGAACAGTTTTGCGCCCATGCCGACCGGTAAGCCCCGTCACGGGCTCAAGCCGGTCCTCATGCTGCTCGTCGCCGTCGTCGCTTTTTCGCTGATCGCCGGTTGCGGGGACGATGAAGCCGACCCCACCTTCCCTAAGAATCCGCCGCCCGATCCGGATCCCTGGTTCTTCGATGTCCAGGGCACCGCGGCGAATGACGTCTGGGTGGCCGGCAATGTCGGTATCATGTACCACTTCGACGGGACCGACTGGACCCTGACCGATCTCGGCTCGGACAACGCGGTCACCAAGATCCACGTCGAGGACCTGAACACCCTCTACGCCTGCGGCCATGGCGGCAAGATCTGGCGCAACACCGGCGGCGGCTGGAGCTCCATGGACAGCGGCACCAATGACAACCTCTACGGCCTCGGCAGCTTCTTCGGCACCCTGCATGCGGTGGGCCACAGCGGCACCATCCGGCGCCTGGGCGGCAGCAGCTGGGGCGGCGTAGCGAGCGGAATGGTCATTCGCGACCCGACCCGCGATGATGCAGCCATCGACACCCTCTCGCTGACCCAGGACGTGGCCTCCCTGACCACCGTGAACCACTACTTCATCGGCGGGGCCTACCGTCTGCCCAATTTCACGGGTGACTACACCGGCCAGTACGGCACCGACGGCATGGTCCTGGGCGAAGACAGCTACTTCAATCCCGCCGAGCGGTTCGACTGGTTGCTGAGACCCGTCCGCGGTTCGGATGTTTCCAACATCAGCGGGTACTATCCGGAGTGGATCAACTGCTCCACCTCCGACGAGCTGAACCTCGCCAACAACTACCTGGGAACCGACCAGGGTTGGCTCTTCCAGCTCGGGGAGGATCTGTCCGGTGATCGTGTCTGGACCAAGAACGACTACCGCGTCACCACGACCGAGTCCGAAGGCATCCGCGACATGTGGGTGAATACCGACGGCAACCTCTATCTGGTGACCTCCGAGGGTCAGGTTCTGCGCCAGTTGGCGGACGGCACACGCGAAGTGCTGTACGACCAGCAAGCCGCCATCACGGGCATCTGGGGTACGGCGCCCGACAACCTGTACCTCGTCGGCTACATGAACGAGATGATCCTGCACGCCGTCCACGACACGATGGCGGGCACGTTCACGGTCCAACAGATCTCGCTGCCGTTCCCGGACAACAAGCGTCTCGTTGAACGGTCGGCATTCGACGAACTGGGGCGCCCCCGCCGCTGACGGGGTCCGTCACCAGCCAATCCCCGGCAGCCCGGTCCCCTCGCGGGGGCCGGGCGCGTCCTCGCCCAGAAGGGTCGGCCAGCCGGCCCTTGGTCATCTTCAGGAGGTTCTCCATGTCCACACTCGGTCTCCGTCTCCGCAGCCGGGCCGCCTTGGTCCTGCTGGCGATGCTGATCGCCGCGACCGCCGCGTCCGCGGCCGATTACGTTCCCGATCCCTCGGTCTCCCGCTCGGAAATCCCTGAGGGATACCGGTGGCGCTCCTCGGACATCTTCCCGGACCTGGCGTCCTGGGAGGCCGAACTGCAGGCCGTGTCCGCGGACATCCCCAAGCTGAACGAATTCCGCGGGCGGCTGGGCGAATCGGCGGCAACGCTCCTGGACGCCAACACGGCCACCCACGAGACCCTGGTGCGCCTGTACCGCGTGTACATCTACGCCCAGACCCAGTACGACGTGGACCAGGCCGACTCCGGGCCGCGGACCATGCAGGGCCGGGTGGCGGCCATCTTCCCGTCCTTCGGCGAAGCCACCAGCTGGATGGAGCCCGAGTTGCTGGAGATCGATCCCTCCATCATCCGCAACTTCATGAACGAAGAGCCCGAGCTGGCCAAGTTCAACTACTACTTCTCGGAACTGTGGCGGCAGCAGGAGTACACCATGAGCAGCCCTGAGGAGCGCCTGATGGCCCTCACGGGCAACATGCGCTCCCTGGCCAGCGACGCCCACGAGGCTCTGCTGGGTGTGGACATGGACTTCCCCGAGATCGTCGGCGCCGACGGCCAGAAGGTCCCGGTTACCGTGAGCGGCTTCTCGTCCCTGCGCTCCGACGATAACTACCTGGTGCGCAAGCAGGCGACCGACGCCTTCTTCGGCACCCTGCGCGGCTACGAGAACACCTTCAGCGTGCTCCTGGACGGCGTGGTCAAGAACCACATCATGAGCCGCGACGCCCGCGGTTACGAGTCCTGCCTGGAGGCCTCCCTCTCGCCGGACAACATCTCCACCGACGCCTACCGCATGCTCATCGACACCGTCCGCGAGAGCCTGCCCCGCACCATGCACAAGTACGTGGAGCTACGGCGCAAGGTCATGGGCATCGACGGCAAGCTGACCTTCCCGAACCTCTACAACGCCATGATCGAAGGCGTGGAGCCCGAGTACTCCTACGACGAAGCCCGCACGCTCATCGCCAAGGGCCTGAAGCCCCTGGGGCGCGAGTACGTGAAGCTGCTCGAGGAGGGCATGGATCCGGCCAACGGCTGGATCGACGTCTACCCCAACGAGAACAAGCGCAGTGGCGCCTACAGCAACGGCGTGCTGGCCAAGGACCTCCACCCGTACATCCTGCACAACTTCGACAACTCCCTGGACGCGGTCTCGACCACGGCCCACGAGTTCGGCCACGCCCTGCACTCGGTGTACTCGAGCCGCAGCCAGCCGGACATCTACGCCGACTACACGACCTTCCTGGCGGAGATCGCGTCGACCTGCAACGAGGCCCTGCTGACCAACTACCTGCTCCGCGAGGCCGATGACCTGGACATGAAGCTGCTACTGCTGAACCAGCGGCTGGAGAGCATCCGCCTGACCATCTTCCGGCAGACTCTCTTCGCCGATTTCGAGCTGCGCTTCCACGAGCACGCCGAAGCCGGCAATCCCCTGACGGCGGACTTCCTGAACGGCCTCTACGCCGACATGATCCGCGAGTACTACGGTGCGGGCTTCGAGCTCGGGGTCGACGATGACTGCGAGTGGATGTTCATCCCCCACTTCTTCTACAACTTCTACGTGTTCACCTACGCTACCGGCCTGACCAGCGGCCTGGCCCTGGCGGACGAGATCGACAGCAAGGGCGACGACGCCGCCCGGCGCTACATCGACAACATGCTCAAGGCCGGGAGTTCGGCGCCCCCGCTGGACATCCTGCGCAGCGCCGGCGTGGACCTGGAGACGTCCGCCCCCATCCTGGCTGCCATGGACATGTTCGAGGAGACGGTGGACGAATTCGACAAGCTGTGGACGGAGAAGCATAAGAGCGGCCGGTAGTATCCGATCGGTCGTCGCCTGAAACGACGGCGCCGGATCCCGCGGGGGTCCGGCGCCGTTCTTCGTTCGGCATGGAATACAGATGAAAGTTGGTAGGCCGCTCAGGACTTGAACCTGACACCACTTGATTAAAAGTCAAGTGCTCTACCAGATGAGCTAGCGGCCCACCGGAAATCTTCGGTTGGCGTGGCGCTGCAATATAGACGGCGCCCGCTGCGCCGTCAAAGCCGACCTCGCCTCAGGTCGTGACGCCGGTGGGCGTCCAGATCATTTCCTCGCGGTCCCGCCCCACGCTCACTCCCACGATGAGCGTGCCCAGTTCCTGCTCCAGGAACTCCAGGTACTTGCGGGCCGCCGCCGGCAGGTCGGTCAGGCGCCGGCAACCGGCCACCGGACGCTCCCAACCCGGGAAATCGCGGTACACGGGCCGGCAGGAGGGCAGGTCCTCGCCCAAGGCCGGGAAGACGGTGATCTCTTCCTCCCCGTTGGCGTAGGCCGTGGCCACCCGGATCGTGTCCAGGGCGTCCAGGACGTCGAGCTTGGTGACGATCACGCCGGTCATACCGTTGATGTCCACCGAGTAGCGCCCCTGCACCAGGTCGAACCAGCCGCAACGGCGAGCCCGGCCCGTGGTGGCGCCGTATTCTCCCCCGGCCTCGCGCAGTTCGTCACCCTCGGTCCCCAGCAGTTCGGTGGGGAAGGGCCCGTTGCCCACGCGCGTGGCGTAGGCCTTGAAAATACCGTTGATCTCACCCAGACAGCGCGGCGGCAGGCCGCTGCCCGTGAGCGCGCCGCCAATGGTGCTGTTGCTGCTGGTGACGTAGGGGAAGGTGCCGTGGTCGATGTCCAGCATGGTGCCCTGGGCGCCCTCGAAGAGAATCCGCTCGGTGCCCGCACGCACGCCGGTCAGGGCCTCGTAGGCGTTGACCACCAGCGGTCCCAGGCTCTGGGCGAGAACCACCAGTTCCTCGGCCACGACCTTGGCGGGGATGGGGTCGGCGTCGTAGGACTGGCTGAGCACCTCATTGGCCGACAGGACCTTCTCGATGGTCTTGCGCTCGAGGGTGTCCGCCGGCAGGAGCATGTCGCCCATGCGCAGGCCGGTGCGCTGGATCTTGTCCAGGTAGCAGGGGCCGATGCCGCGGCCGGTGGTGCCGATGCTGCGGCGCTTGAGCTTCTCCTCGCGCGCCTCATCCAGGCGCTTGTGGTAGGGCATCAGGAGCTGGGCGGTAGCCGCCACGTGCAGGCGGTTCCGCACGGAGATGCCCTTCTCCTCCAGGCCCAGCATCTCGTCCCGCAGGGCCCAGGGGTCGATGACCATGCCGCCGCCCAACAGGCAGCGGACACCTTCGTGGAGGATGCCCGAGGGGACCAGGTGCAGGACGTGTTTCTGGTCGCCCAGATGGATCGTGTGGCCGGCGTTGGCGCCGCCCTGGTACCGGAGCACCCAGTCCACGTCGCGGCTCAGGGCATCGACGATCTTGCCCTTGCCTTCGTCGCCCCACTGGCCGCCGATGATGACCCTGTTCTCCAAACCGATCTCCCTGTTGGGGACCCGCGGCCGGCGCCCGCGAAGACGGGGCCGCACCCGGAATCCGGCGTACGGCCCAGAATGATGGCGCGCGACTCAACGTCCGTCAAATAGCGACTTGCGGCCGTCGAAAATGGCTTTCAGCGCCGACCAGGTTCGTTCTTCCACGAGCCCGCCCGACTGGCAATCGTCGTAGACGCCTGGGTTGCCCCCCTGCTCGTCCACGTTTCCGTCCGGGTCGCCGTCCCCGTCCACGTCACCGATCTCCGTGCCGTTGTTGCAGGAGTCGCCGTCGGAGTCGAGGTAGGCCAGGGCCTGGTCCCAGAGGCGCCCGTTGTCCAGGTAGTCCTCGCCGAAAGGGTTCAGGCCTGCATTGGTCGATGAGGTCGGGTGGTTGTTGACATGGCAGGCCAGGCAGAGGAACGGCTCGGTGACCGGCAACTGGGCCATGTCGTCCTCGGTGGCTGCGGCTGGGGCAAACCCCCACAACGCGCCGACCGTCAAAAGGCCGACGGCACACATGGACATACGACAGCGATGTCGGAGCATGGTGCCACCTGGGGCGATCACCTCGTGACCGCCGGAGTCTCAATACGGTGTCATCCAACCATTTGGCCGCAATCCGGTCCCGATTATACCGCGAACGGCCACCCAGCGTCAAATACCGCCGGTCTCCTCCGGGTCCGCGTTGGCCGCCAGCAGGGCTTCCACCCAGGCCAACATCTCCAGCCTACCTGTGCCGACCCGGGCCGAAGTGGGAAAGAACGGCGTGTCCGGGTCCGCACCGAGAGTCGTGATGATCTCATGGTAGCGCGCGGGACGGCTATTGGTTCCCACCTTGTCGATCTTGGTGATGGCCAGGGCGCAGGGATGGCCAGAATCGGCGATCCAGCCAGCCACTTCCCGGTCTCCGGCCGAAGGCTTGTGACGCGCATCCAGGAGCTGGAATACGGCCAGCGGCCGGTCCTGGCAGGCCAGGTAGCGGCGGAAGAGTTGATGCCAGGCCGCCCGCTGGGTCTTGCTCACCTTGGCGAAGCCGTAGCCGGGCAGGTCCACCACGTAGAAGCGGTCGTCCACCAGGAAGTAGTTCATGAGACGGGTGCGGCCGGGTTTGCCGCCGGTGCGCGCCAGGTCCCGGCGACCGAGGACGTGGTTGATCAGCGACGACTTGCCGCAATTGCTGCGCCCGATGAAGGCGAACTCCGGGAGCACGCGCTCCGGCCGCTGCTTCGGATCGGGGGCGCTGGTGACGAAGGAGACTTCCACGTCAGCCGCGTTTCCGGGGTTTGGCCGCGGCCGCGCGGCGGCGACGTCCGGGTTTAGGCGCCAGGGCCAGGGCCAGGACCTCATCCATGTTCTCCACCAGGTGGACCTCCAGCTTGCGGCGCACCTCCGGAGCGAGTTCCCGGTACTCCTTCTCGTTCTCCTTGGGGATCACCAGATGCGACACCCCGGCGCGCAGAGCGGCCACGGCCTTTTCGGGCAGGCCGCCGATGGGCAACACCTTGCCCCGGAGGGTGACTTCGCCGGTCATGGCCACGTCCGTGCGCACGGGCACGTCTCGCAGCAGGGAAACGATGGCCGTGGCCATGACGACTCCCGCGCTAGGGCCGTCCTTGGGGATGGCCCCTTCGGGCACGTGGATGTGGATCTGGTTGTCCTTGAACCACTTGCCGGACATCTCGCTGCACAGGCCCCGGGCGTAGCTGAGGGCCGTCTCCGCCGACTCCTTCATGACGTCCTTGAGGTTGCCGGTGATGGTGACCTTGCCGCCCGTTCCCGGCACCGACCGCACCTCCACCTCCAGGATCTCGCCGCCGGCCATGGTCCAGGCCAGACCGATCACGACACCCACTTCCGGTTCCCGGTCCACGCTCTGGCGCCGGAAGCGTGGGATGCCCAGGTACTTCTGCACCGTGCGCGCCGTGACGGCGCCGGGGAAGTCGCCCGTGTCGGCGCGATGCTTGGCCACCTTGCGGCAGATGCCGGCGATCTCCCGTTCCAGGTTGCGGACCCCGGCCTCGCGCGTGTAGCCGTCGATGATGGTCTGGAAGGCGCTGCGTTTGAAGCCGCCATCCCACTTCTTCAGGCCGTGGCGCTTGATCTGGCGCGGCGCCAGGAAGCGGTCGGCGATGGCCAGTTTCTCGTGCTCCAGGTAACCCGGCAGCCGGATGATCTCCATGCGGTCCTCGAGGGCCGGCGGGATGGTGTGCAGGCTGTTGGCGGTGGTGATGAACATGACGTTCGAGAGGTCGAACTCCACCTCCAGATAGTGGTCGCTGAAAGCCGCGTTCTGCTCGGGGTCGAGCACCTCCAGCAGCGCCGACGACGGGTCGCCGCGGAAGTCCGAACCCATCTTGTCGATCTCGTCCAGCAGGAAGACCGGGTTGCTGGTGCCCGCCTTGCGGAGGGACTCGATGACCCGGCCGGGCTTGGAGCCGATG
This sequence comes from bacterium, assembly GCA_024231905.1. Lineage (GTDB taxonomy): Bacteria > Krumholzibacteriota > Krumholzibacteriia > LZORAL124-64-63 > LZORAL124-64-63 > JAAEQC01. The sequence continues at coordinate 79,944 of JAAEQC010000218.1, forward strand.
TAGGTGCGCCGGTGGCCGCGGATCTCCGCCTCGTCGCGCACACCGCCCAGGGAGATGCGCACGAACTTGCGGTTCATGCTCTCGGCGATGCTGCGGCCCAGGCTCGTCTTGCCCACGCCCGGGGGGCCCACCAGACAGAGGATCGTCCCCTGCATGCGCTTGGTGAGCTTGTAGACGGCCAGGAATTCGAGGATCCGTTCCTTGACCTTGTTCAGCCCGTAATGGTCCGCGTCCAGATGGTCCTTCACCTTGCGGGTGTCGATGCGGTCGCGGGACTTCTTCTTCCAGGGTAGGGCCAGCAGGGTGTCCAGGTAGTTGCGCACCACCGTGGCTTCCGGGCTCATGGGCGACATACGCTCCAGCCGCGCCACCTCCCGCCGGGCCACCTCCAGCGCCTCGGCCGAGAGGTCGCTCTTCTCCAGGCGCTCGGCGTACTCCTCGATCTCCGAATCCTCGTCGGCGGTGTAGCCCAGCTCCTTGCGGATGGCCCGCAACTGCTCGTTGAGGTAGAACTCCCGCTGGTTGCGGTGGACCTGGGTCTGGACCTCCGAATCGATGCGCTGCTCGATCTCCAGGATCTCCAGCTCGCTGGCCAGGACCTGGTTGATGCGGTGCAGGCGCCGGGCCAGGCTGGGCTCCTCCAGCAATTCCTGCTTCAGGGGGACCTTGCCGACGATGTAGGCGCTGATGGAGTCGGTGATGCGGGCAATGTCGTCCATGCCGAGAACCGACATGAGCACCTCGTCCGGCAGCCGCTTGTTCAGGCGCACGTACTCCTTGAAGCGTTCCTTGATGGAACGGCTCAGGGCCTCGGCCTCGGTGCCGGTGGCGCCCTCCTCGGCCATCGGGCGCATGACCGCCACCAGGTGGTCGTCGGCGTCGGCGATCTCGTCCACGTGGACCCGCGCCACGCCCTCCACGAGCACCTTGAGGGTCTCGTCGGGGGTGCGGATGATCTGCAGCACCTTGATGACGGTGCCCACGGCGTGGAGGTCCTCGGCCGCGGGCTCTTCGGTCTCCGGCGCGCGCTGGGCCAGGACGCAGAGATTTTTCTCCCGCTCCATGGCCGCTTCAACCGCGGCCACGGAAGCCGGCCGGCCCACCAGCAGGGGGGTGACCATGGACGGGAACACGACTACGTCGCGCAGGGGCAGCAGCGGCAGACGGCTCGACACGATGGCCTCGCCTCCGCCCGGGGTGGTCACGTTGAAAGAGTCGCTCATCGTTCTCCGGGGGCCGCGGGCCACGCAGGGACGCCCGCGGTCGTCGTCACGACGGCGGGCGGCACCGGTTCCGGTCGCGGCAGGCTAGGGAATCAGGCTTCTTTGAGGTCGATCGGCGGCTCGCCCAGCACGATCTCCGGCTCCGCCTTCTCCTCGACGGTCTCGCGGGTGATGATAACCCGCCGGACGTCCTCCTGGGAAGGAATCTCGAACATGGTGTCCCGCATGATGTTCTCGAGGATCGATCGCAATCCGCGGGCACCGGTCTTGCGCGAAATGGCCAGGCTCGCGATTGCCTCCATGGCGCCGGGCGCGAACTCCAGTTCGACGTCCTCCATCTCGAGCAGCTTCTGGTACTGCTTGGTCAAGGCGTTGCGCGGTTCCTGGAGGATGCGCACCATGGCGTCGGAGTCGAGTTCGTGCAGGTTGGTGATCACCGGCAGGCGGCCGATTAGCTCGGGAATGAGCCCGTACTTCATGAGGTCCTGGGCCTCCACGAGTCCCAAGTGCTCCTCGCGGCTATCGGTGGACGTGTACTCATCCTCCCGGGCAAAGCCGAGCACGTTCTTGCCCACCCTCTGTTCCACGATCTTCTCCAGGCCCTGGAACGCCCCGCCGCAGATGAACAGGATATTCTTGGTGTTCACCTCGAGGTACTTCTGCTGGGGGTGCTTACGCCCGCCCTGGGGGGGCACGTTGGCCACCGTCCCCTCGAGGATCTTCAGCAGCGCCTGCTGGACGCCCTCGCCCGAGACGTCCCGGGTGATGGAGGGGTTACCGCTCTTGCGGCCGATCTTGTCGATCTCGTCCACGTAGACGATGCCCTGCTCGGCGGCCGTGATGTTGTAGTCCGCGGCCTGGAGCAGGCGCACCAGGATATTCTCCACGTCCTCGCCCACGTAGCCGGCCTCGGTCAGGGCCGTGGCGTCGGCGATGGCGAAGGGCACATTGAGGAAGCGGGCCAGGGTCTGGGCCAGCAGGGTCTTGCCCGTGCCGGTGTTGCCCAGGAGCAGGATGTTGCTCTTGTCGATCTCGACCCCGTCGCTGGTCTTCTTCTGGTGGATCCGCTTGTAGTGGTTATACACAGCGACCGAGAGGCTGATCTTGGCCTCGTCCTGGCCGATGACGTACTGCTCCAGGTACTCGAGGATCTCCCGGGGCTTGGGGAACTTGGGCGGGGCCAGGGAGGCCTCGTCCAGGAGCTCGCCCTCGAGGATGTCGTTGCACAGCTTGATGCACTCGCTGCAGATGTACACCGAGGAAGGTCCGGCGACGAGCTTCGCCACCTCATCCTGGCCCCGGGCACAGAACGAGCACTTGATCATCTGGGGACTGCCGTTCTGGCGTCGCTTCATGCCGCCTCCGCGGGTCTTCCGCCCACCTCTGCCGTACTACTTCTTCTTCGTCTCGGGCGCGTCGATCTCGGTCCGGCTCTCGATGACCTTGTCGACGATGCCGTAGGTCAGGGCCTCTTCCGCGGACATGAAGAAGTCGCGGTCGCTGTCCTCGGCTATCTTCTCCAGGGTCTGTCCCGTGTGCTTGGCCAGGATGCCGTAGAGCTTGTCACGGACGGAGAGGATTTCCTTCGTGTAGATCTCCAACATGCTGGCCTGGCCCTGGCTGCCGCCGAGAGGCTGATGGATCATGACCCGTGAGTTCATCAGGGCCGACCGTTTGCCGTCCGCACCGGCCGCCAGGAGCACCGCTCCCATGCTTGCAGCCTGGCCCATGCAGATCGTCACCACGTCATTGGTAATGTACTGCATGGTGTCATAGATGGCCAGACCGGCGGTCACGCTGCCGCCCGGGCTGTTCACGTACAGGTAGATGTCCCTTTCCGGGTCCTCCGCCTGCAGGAAGAGCATCTGGGCGATGACCAGATTGGCGATGTTGTCGTCCACGGGGGACCCGAGGAAGACGATCCGGTCCTTGAGCAACCGGGAGTAGATGTCATAGGCGCGTTCGCCGTGGCTTGTCTGATCGACGACGACTGGGACCAGCATTGGGTCACTCCTTGTCCTTCAAAACGTCCGTGTCGGCGGGCACCTGTTCGACCTCCGCTCGCGAGAGCAGGAAGTCGTAGGTGCGGCGTTCCAGCAGGTCGTATTCGATCCGCTCCATCTCGTCGCCACTCTTGACGAATTCCCGGAAGCGGTCAACCTCGAACCCGTGCTCCCCCGCCATCTCCCCGATCCGCTCATCGACATCCTCGGGGCGGACCTTGATGTCTTCCTGCTTGCGCACCGCTTCCATGAGGAGCATGGCCGCCAGGGACTTCTCGGCGTGGGGCCGGCCGTCGGTCCGGTACTGTTCGATCTGCTCCGGACCCGGCTCGGTGCCGGTCTGCTGGGCCTGGCGCCGCTTCATCTCTTCGATCCCCTGGTCCAGGTACTTCTCGACCATGGACGGTGGCAGGGGAACGTCGTTGCGTGCGACGAGTTCCGTGATCAGCTGCTGGTCCACCTCGGACGCGACCCTGCGTCCTGCTTCCTTCTCCAGGTCCTGGCGGATGTCGGTCCGCAACTCGAGCATGGTCTTGCCCTCGGCCACCTGGGTGGCGAAGGCGTCGTCCGCCTCCGGCAGCACCTTCGTGGCCACTTCCTTGATCACGCAGTGGAAGGTGATGGTCTGTCCCCGAAGCTTCTCGTTGGGGTGCTCGGCCGGGTAGGCCACCTCCACGTCGCGCTCGTCGCCGGCACCGGCACCCGTCAGCTCGGCGTTGAAGGCGGGCATGTTCGTCTCTGCGCCGAGCACGAACTGCTCCCCCTCGATGGTCTTCGGTTCCTCATCCTCTTCCCCCAGCTTGCCGGGTGTCAGGTCCAGGGTGATGCGGTCACCATCGGCCGCGGCCCGGTCCACCTGGTCGAAGACGGCACGGCTCTCGCGCAGCCGGTCCATGAACTCCTCCACCTCGGCGTCGTCCACGACGGCCTCGCGCTGCTTGACCGGCAGGCCTTCGTAACCCTGGACCTCGATCTCCGGCTTGACCTCCACCGAGAGGTCGAAGCTCAGGGGACCCTCGTCCTCGAACTTGAAGTTGGCGAGGGAGGGATCGGTCAGGGGCTGGAGGCGGTGCTCCACCAGGGCTGTCATCCAGACCTTCGGGACAAGGGCCTCGATAGTCTCGGCCCGCAGGAGGTCGCCCATTTCCCGTTCGACGACCGCCTTGGGCGTGCGCCCCTTGCGGAAGCCCGGCTTCTGGTGGCCCTTGACGGCCTTGCGCAGACGGCCGGCGTATTCCTGGTCGTACACCTCGCGGTCCACTTCCGCCTTGATGACGCGGAGGCAGGGCGCGGGGGACTCGACGGTGGTGCGGATGGGACCGCTCGGCTGCTGGGTGTTCTCGGACATGGGTCCTCGTTCCTGGAAATGGGAAGCCGGCGGCCGGCGCCGCAGCTTCGATGTCAATGGTGCGAGAGGGGGGACTCGAACCCCCACGGGTTTCCCCACAGGAACCTAAATCCTGCGCGTCTGCCAGTTCCGCCACTCTCGCGCACGACACGCGGGCCGCATCCGGGGAAGCTCGCCCGGCGGCCCGCTGTCAGGTCGGCGCCAATATAGCAACGGCCCGGAAACGGGTCAAGAAGGCCGGATTTTAGCGTTTACTGGAGTTTCCGATAGATGGTGCGCGAAGCGATGCCCAGGATGTTCGCCGCGGTCTCCTTATCCCCGCCGGTGCTCTCGAGCGTGGCGGTGATGAGCTGCATTTCCGCGTCACGCAGGGTGGTGCCCACGGGGATGTTCACGGCGTCGAAACGCTGGCGCCCGGAGGCCACAGAACGCGGTAACGCCTCCACGCCCACCGTGTCCTCGCGTCCCAGGACGACGGCCCGCTCCACGGCGTTCTCCAGCTCGCGCACGTTGCCGGGCCAGGCATAGTTGGCCAGGACCTCCATGGCCTCCCGCGTGAACCCCTGCAGATTCTTGCCGTTCTTGGCGTTGTACTTCTGCAGGAAGAAGTCCGTGAGCAGCACCACGTCCTCGCCCCGGTGCCGGAGCGCCGGCAACTCGACGTTGATGACGTTCAGGCGGTAGAAGAGATCCTCGCGGAAGGTGCCCTCCTCGACCATGGTCTCCAGGTCGGCATTGGTGGCCGCCACGATGCGCACGTCCACGGGGATGGCTTCGTGGCCGCCCAGGCGTTCGATGACGTTCTCCTGGAGCACTCGCAGCAGCTTGACCTGGGTGGCCGGCGACATCTCCCCCACCTCGTCCAGGAAGAGGGTGCCGTCGTGGGCCGCCTCGAAACGGCCCGTGCGCCGGGTGGTCGCCCCGGTGAACGCGCCCTTCTCGTAGCCGAAGAGTTCGGCTTCCAGGAGGGTTTCCGGCAGGGCGGCGCAGCTGATGCGGACCATGGACCGGTCGGCACGATCGCTCCAGCGATGGATGGCCGAGGCGAAGACCTCCTTGCCCGTGCCGCTCTCCCCGGTCAGCAGGATGGTGGCGCTGCTGTCGGCCACCTGGCGGGCGGTGGCCAGGGTCTGCCTCATGATGGTGCTGCTGCCGATGATGTCCTGGTCCGCCTGCATCTCCTGCAGCCGCTCCCGCAACCGCTGGTTCTCGGTCCTGAGATGCTGCTTCTCCAGAGCCTTGCGCACGACGTTCAGGGTGGTGGTGGTGGAGAAGGGTTTCTCGATGAAATCGTAGGCCCCCTGCTTCATGGCGTCCACGGCCACCTCGATGGTGCCGTGGCCGGTGATGATCACGAATTCGGTGTGGGGCGAGACCACCCGGCTGGCCTTGAGGAGCTCGACACCGCCCATGCGCGGCATCTGCAGATCCGAGAGCACCAGGTGGATCTCCCTCTCCCTCAGGATGGCCAGACCCTCGTCCCCGTTGCCCGCCGTGTGGACTTCGTAGCCGTTGCGCGCCAGGAGCTTGCCCAGGGCGCGGCAAAGTTCCGGCTCGTCGTCCACCACCAGGATCGTCGCGTCCGGAGCGGTGGTTCCTTCTGCGGCGCGCGTGGGTTCAGCCATGACCGTCCTTTCGGGGATTCGATTCTCGCCCTGGCGGACAATTTGTCGACGATTTGACGAAATGTCAACAGATGGATGGACGACGGGGTCAATGGGCGGCCGATCCGGCCGATCATCGGGGAGGGCGCCGGTGGGCCATACCGGCCCAGACGCCCCCGATAGTCGTGCCCCTGCTCATGGACATGCCCCTGCCGTCGATCTGCCTGGCCGGTCGCCGGATCCTCGTGGTCGACGACGATCCCGTGTGTCGGGATCTGACCGCCGGCATCCTGCGCGACGCCGGTGCGGCGGTGGAACTGGCCAACGACGGCCGTTCGGCAGTGCTGGCGGTGGCCGCCGGCGCGCCGGACCTGGTGGTCACGGATCTGGACATGCCGGGCGTGGACGGCCTGGCCGCCGCGGGTATCGTCCGTTGGGATCTGGGCCTGGCCGACCTGCCCATCATCGCCGTCTCGGCGGGCCTGCCCTCCCCCGCGGACCTGCTGGCCACGGGCGTGAACGCCTGCCTGGGCAAACCCGTCAGCGAAAGCGATCTGCTGGCAGCCACAGCCAACTGTCTCGAGCCGGGCCTGGCCACGCCCTTTGGCTCAGTTCCGGCCGGCGGCGGGGCGGACTTCGACGCCAAGAACGCCCAGGAACGCATGGGCGGCCGGAAAGAACTTCTGCGACGCATGGTGGGAGTCTTCACGCGAGAACACGGGGATACCGGGCGGCGGCTCGACACGGCCCTGGCCGGTGGCGAACTGGCCGGGGCACGACGGATCTGCCACGCCCTGCGGGGCACGGGCGCCAGCCTGGGCGCCCGGCGTCTGCAGTCGGCGGCAGCGGCCTGCGAGGAGATCCTCGCCGTAGGCCGGCAGCCGGACGCAGCGCTGGTCACGGAATTGCACCGGGCCCTGGCGACCGCCTTGGCCGCCATGGCCGCGTGGTCCGCGGCCGCGCCCGCCTCATCCTGATCAGCCGACTCCGCCTCCGGGGAAGAGCTTGCCGAAGAGCCCGCGGCGGTTGGCCGTCTCCAGCAGGGAATCCCGGTAGTTCGGATGGGCGATGCCGATGAGCGCTTCGGCGCGCTGCCGCACGTTGCGGCCCAGCATGTGGGCGACGCCGTATTCGGTGATCACAGCGTGCACGTCGGCCCGGGTCAGGACCACGCCCGCTCCCGCATCCAGGTTGGCCACGATCCGCGACACCTTGCCGTCGGAGGTCGTCGAAGGCAGGGCGATGATGGGCAGTCCGCCCTTGCTCATGGCGGTGCCGCGCATGAAGTCCGCCTGGCCGCCGAATCCGCTGTAGATCCGCTCGCCCACCGAGTCGGAACACACCTGGCCGGTGAGATCCACCTGGATGGCGGAATTCACGGCCACCATGTTGTCGTTGCGGGCGATGTTCACCGGATGGTTGACGTAGTCGGTGGGGTGGAATTCGACCATGGCGTTGTCGTGGGCGAAGTCGTACACCTCGCGCGTTCCCATGATGAATCCCGCGACGACCTTGCCCGGGTGGAAGTTCTTGCGCTCGCCGGTGACGACGCCGTTTTCCACCAGGCCGGGCAGGGCTTCGGTGAACATCTCCGTGTGCACGCCCAGGTCACGGCGATCGTCCAGGTGGCCCAGCACGGCGTTGGGAATGGTGCCCAGACCCAGCTGGAGACAGGCCCCGTCCTCGATGAGCTCGGCGATATGGGCACCGATGCGCTGGTCCACCTCGCTGGGGGGCTCGGGCCGGAACTCGTCCAGGTCCCGGTCGGTCTCCACGAAAGCGTCGATCTTGCTCACGTGGATGAAGCTGTCGCCCAGGGTGCGCGGCATGCGCCGGTTCACCTCGGCCACGATGGCGCCGGCGGCCAGGGCCGCAGGCTTCGTCACGCCCACCTCGATGCCGAAGCTGCAGAAGCCGTGCTCGTCCGGAGGACTGACGACGATGAGCGCGTGATCCAGGGGAATGGCCCCGCGGTTGAACAGGCGCGGCATCTCATGCAGGTGGACCGGCACGTAGTCGGCGCGGCCCTCGTTCACAGCGTCGCGGGTGTTGGCCCCCACGAAGCAGTCGTTGCAGCGGAAGTGGCCCTTCATGTCGGGGCCGATGTAGGGCGCGTCGCCCAGGGTGAGGTGGTGGATGATCCCCACGTCCTGGAGCTCCTCCGCGCGGGCGGTCAGGGCCTCGATGAGCCCGTGCGGGGCGGCGCAGCCGGACCCCACGTAGACGTTCTGCCCGCTGGCAACCCCACCCACGGCGTCGGCCGCCGAGCACAAGCGATCGCGGTAGGTCTCGAGCCAGCTCACAGCGTTCCTCCCCCGTTGCCGGGATCCTCGACGATGCCCGTGCGCAGGGAGCGCAGGGCCGGGTGCACGATCTCGCCCGCGTGGACATTCACGCCCTTGCGCAGCCCGGGGTCGGCCGTAACGGCGGCGGCATAGCCGTGCTCGGCCAGGGCCGCCACGTGGGGCAGAAGGACGTTGGCCGTGGCGTAGGTGGCTGATCGGGCCACCAGGCTCGGCAGGTTGGGCACGCAATAGTGGGTAATGCCTTCCACCACGTAGGTGGGGTCGGACAAGCGCGTGGGGCGGCTCGTCTCAAAACAGCCGCCCTGGTCCACGGAGATGTCGATGAGCAGGCTCCGGTCCCGCATCGAGCCGACCATCTCGCGGGTCACCAGATGGGGCGTGCGTGCGCCGGGGATGAGCACCGCGCCCACCACCACGTCCGCGTAGGCCAGGGTCTTACGCAGGGTGGCCTCGGTGGCCAGGAAGGTGGTCACGCTGCCGCCGGAGGACCAGTCCACTTCGCTGAGGCGCTCGAAGTCGCTGTCCAGGAGGGTGACCCGGGCGCCCGCGCCCAGGCAGGCTCGCACCGCGTGACGGCCCACGGTGCCGGCGCCCACAACCACGACCTCGGCCGGCGGCACCGCCGGGGCGCCGCCCAACAGGATGCCCGGACCGCCGTGGTCGGTCTGGAGGTAGCGCGCGGCGATCTGCGGCACCATGCGGCCGGCGATCTGGGACAGGGGAACCAGCACGGGCAAGCGCCCGTGCTCGTCCTCGATGGTCGTCACGTCGATGGCCGTGCAGCCGCGTTCCAGCAGGATGTCCACCTGGCGCGCGTCAGCAGCGGCCAGATGGAGGGTCGAGACCACGATCTGTTCCGACCGCAGGAAATCGAACTGTTCCGGCGCCAGGGGACCGACCTTCACCACCAGGTCGGTACGCCCCCACAGTTCCTCGGGCCCGTGCAGGATGCGTGCTCCGGCGTCGGCGTACTGATCGTCGGTGAAGCCGGCGCCCGTGCCCGCTTTCCGCTCGACGCACACGTCGATGCCCCGTTCGACCAGGGTGCGGACCGCCCGCGGCGGCAACCCGACCCGGAACTCGTCGCGCGAACTGGCGCGCGGCAGACCGACGATCATCTCCGAACCCCTTTCACCCCGGATACCCGGTTCATGGATGCAGGAAGGGCCGGCCCGCGACCCGTCGCAGACCGGCCCCGTTCAGCGGGCCGCCACCGAGGGCGGTCCCCTTCAGTTGCCGTTCTTCACGAAGTCGTAGCCCTTGCGGAACGCCTCCATGTTCATGTCGATCAGACTCTGCTTCTTGATGACCGCTCGCAGGGTGGACTCCACGAACTCCGGTTCGTAGGCATCGGTGGCGGCAACCACCGCCCCGAGGATGACCACGTTGGCCACCTTCGTCGTGCCCACCTCGTCGGCCATGTCACTGGCCGGCAGCGCCACCACGTTCAGACGCTTCGCGTCGGCCTTGCCCTCGACGATGGTCGAGTCGACGATGATCGTGCCGCCGTCCACCACGTCCTTCTCGAAGGCGTCCAGCGACGGCTGGTTCATGACCACCAGCATGTTGGGCCGGTCCACCAGCGGGGAACCGATGCGGTCCCGCGAAATGTTCACCGAACAGTTGGCCGTGCCGCCGCGCATCTCCGGGCCGTAGGCCGGGAACCAGCTCACCTGGTGACCCGCCCGCATACCGATCTGGGAGAGGAACAGGCCCAGGGTGAGAATGCCCTGGCCGCCGAAGCCGGCGAACTTGCAGTTCAGGTCCTTCACCAGGTCGAGCTCTTCCGTGACATCGAAAGGACTCTTCATGCGGTCCAGGTAGGTGTTCACCTTGTCGGGCACAAAGCCTTCGAAGGAACGGTCCCAGGTACCTTCGTCCACGTTGTCCGACTCGTCCTTGAACACGCCCAGGGGGAAGACCTTGAGCATGTCGTCCACGAGCCAGTCGCGGGCCGCCACCGGATCCATCTTCCAGCCGGTGGGGCAGGTGGAAACAATCTCCACGAAGGAGTAGCCCTTGCCCTCCTTCTGGATCTTCAGGGCCTTGCGGATGGCCTTGCGGGTCTTCATGATCTGCTTGCTGGTGCCCACCGCCACGCGCTCGATGTAGGTCGGAGCCGGCAGGGTGGCCAGCATCTCGGCCATGCGGATGGGGTTGCCGTGGATCTGCTCGGCGCGGCCCAACGGGGTCGTCGTGCTGCGCTGGCCGATCATGGTCGTGGGGGCCATCTGCCCGCCGGTCATGCCGTAGATGGCGTTGTTCACGAAGAAGACCGTGATGTTCTCGCCGCGGTTGGCCGCGTGGATCGTCTCGGCCGTGCCGATGGCCGCCAGGTCGCCGTCGCCCTGATAGGAAATGACGATGGCATCGGGGTTGGACCGCTTGACCGCCGTGGCCACCGCCGGGGCACGCCCGTGAGCCGCCTGGAAGTTGCCGCAGTCGAAGTAATAGTAGCCGAAGACCGAGCAGCCCACCGGGGACACGAAGACCGACCGCTCGGTGATCTCCAGATCGTCCATGGCTTCGGCGATCATCTTGTGGATGTTGCCGTGACCGCAACCGGGGCAGTAGTGGGTGGCTTCTTTGGCCGGCCCGCTCTTGCGCTCGAACACCTCGTAGAAGGAAGGAGATTTTTCGAAGACCTTCACGACCGACCCCCTTCCAGGATCTTGCGGTACTCGGTGAGCAGTTCCTCGCCCCCGGGGACCATGCCGCCGCAGCGACCGTAGAAGTGGACCGGCGCCTTGCCGTTGACGGCGAGCCGCAGGTCTTCGACCATCTGGCCGGTGGAGAGCTCCACCGCCAGGAAAGCCGGCACGCGTTCGGCCAGGGCGGACAGCGCCTTTTCCGGATACGGCCAGAGGGTGATCGGTCGCAGCAGACCCACCTTCAGACCCTCGGCCCGGGCCTGGTCCACCGTGGAATAGACGATGCGGCTGACCACGCCGTAGGCCACCACGACCAGGTCAGCGTCGTCGGTGCGGTACTCCTCGTAGAGCACCTCGTTCTCCACGATCTCCCGGTACTTGGCGTCGAGCTTCAAGTTGTGCTCCTCGAGCTCTTCCGGCTCGAGCACGATGGAACTGACGAGGTTCTTGCGGGTGGCCGCCGTGCCGTCCGCCGCCCAGGACGAATGGTCGAAGGGGATCGGCTCGGGCACGGGGATATCCACGACCTCCATCATCTGGCCGGTGATACCGTCGGCCATGATGCAGGCGGGGTTGCGGTACTTGTCCGCCAGGTCGAAAGCCTTGCGGGTCAGGTCGCACATCTCCTGGGCCCCGTTGGGCGCCAGGGCGATGAGACGGTAGTTGCCGTGGCCGCCGCCCTTGGTGATCTGGAAGTAGTCACCTTGCTCGGGGGCGATGTTGCCCAGGCCCGGACCGCCACGCACGATGTTCACGACCACGCAGGGCAACTCGGCGCCCGCCGCGTAGGAAAGGCCCTCCTGCTTGAGGCTGAAGCCGGGGCTCGACGAGGCGGTCATGGTGCGGATGCCCATGCCCGCGGTGCCGTAGACCATGTTGATTGCCGACACCTCGCTCTCGGCCTGGATGAACACGCCGCCCAGGGCCGGGAAGTGGAGCGCCGCCGCGTGGGCGATCTCGCTCGCCGGCGTGATGGGGTAGCCATAGTAGGCTCGGCAGCCCGCCGCGAGGGCGCCGACGATTATGGCATCGTTCCCCTTCATGAATTGTTTCGCCATGGGATCCTCTCCCGTCGCTGGAGTGCCGGTCAGGGTTTGACGACGCGAATTGCCGCCGGTTCGGGGCACGCGTAGAAGCAAAGGCCACAGCCGGTGCAATCGGCGCCGGTGTAGTAGGCCGGGTGGTAACTGGCGCTGTTCAGCTTCTCGCTGACGGCGATGACAGTCTTGGGGCATACGCCCACACAGAGCTGGCATCCCTTGCACAACTCGCCGTTGACCTCCATGAAAGGCACGTCGACCGCCGTTTTCGCTGCCATGGAAATCACCTCGTGCGGAAGGTAGTTTGGTGTTGCTGACAGATCTAAGATAGCAGCGGGGCGCGTCGGTCCAAAAAAAACTTCCGCGCCCCGTCAGGTTATACAGGACTGTAAATATCCATGTTATTCAAGCGGTTGCCTTAACGTCCTTTGAATTCAGGGGGGCGTTTCTCCAAGAACGCGGAGCAGCCCTCGCGCGCGTCCTCGGACGCTCCGCACACGCCGAAGAGGGCGGCCTCGAGCCTGCAGCCGCCGTCCTGGTTCTGAGCCAGGCCCTCATTCACGGCCTTGAGGGCAGCGCGCAGGGTGAGGGACGACTTGGCCGCGAGTTTGGTCGCCGTCTTGAGGGCCGCCGCCAGGAGCTCATCCGGCGGCAGGACCCGGTTCACCAGGCCCATGGCGCAGGCTGCGTCCGCATCCACCATGTCACCGGTGAGGACGAGTTCCAGCGCACGCCCCTTGCCCACCAGCCGCGACAAGCGCTGGGTGCCGCCGTAGCCGGGAATCAGACCCAGCCCCGTCTCCGGGAGACCGAGGCGCGCCCCCTGGGTCGCGTAGCGGAAGCTGCAGGCCAGAGCCAGTTCGCAGCCGCCGCCCAGGGCGAATCCGTTCACTGCGGCGATGACCGGTTTGCCCAGGTTCTCCACGAGATCCATCAGGGCCTGGCCCTGCGCCGAAAGGCGCTCGGCCTGGTCGGCGGTGAGGTCCGCCAGTTCCCCGATGTCCGCGCCGGCTACGAATGCCTTCTCACCCTCGCCGGTCAGAACCACGGCACCCACGGTGGCGTCCGCCTGCAGGTCCATGAAGGCCGTCTTCAACTCGCTGATGGTCTTAGCGTTGAGGGCGTTCAGTTTGGCCGGTCGGCGGACCGTCACCACGGCGACTCCCCCGTCCTGTTCGCAACCGATGTTCTCATAGCTCATGGCGGCATCCTTTCTTGGAAATCCATGCAAGGCTCCACCATAGCAGCGTCAACGGGCCGACTCCAGTGCGAACGGCCCCCCTTTCAGGGTTTCCGCCGGAAAAAAACACGCGAATATGAGAAAAAACCGGGTGTTTGACGAGAAATTGGGTGGACAAACGGTCCAGACGTCTGGTAGCGTGGGTTCAAATCATATATCCAGTCATGTGGTGGGAAGATGATCGGGGCGGTTCGGCTGACGGTCATACATACCGCACGACCGGATCTCGTCGATGCGTGCAGGGCATCCTCCGGGAGGGAGACACATGAAGTCCTTTGTCATGGCTGCGCTATTGCTCATGGTGGCCTCAGTCGCGTTCGGTCAGGTCACTCCCATTTTCGACATCCAGAACGGTGCTTACACCGAAGGCTCGCTGTTGACTCCCCGCGGAGTCGTGACCGGTGCCACCGGCAACGGCTTCTTCATGGCAGAGGCCCCGTACACTGAGTATTGCGGCATCTGGGTCTATTCGCCCGACCACACCATGGTGCCCGGTGACGAAGTCCAGATCTGCGGCGTGTACGAGGAGTATTACGGCCTGACGGAGATCAACGTACCCGCCGCGGACATCTACGGCTCGGTGCTGAAGGTCGGCGATCTGCCGGTGCCCATGCCCAGTGTCGTCTCCGCCGCCGACATCTTCGTGGACCCGCTCTTGGCCGAGCCCTGGGAGAGTTGCCTGATCATCATCCAGGACGGTATGATCGTCTCGGCTCTGCCGAGCTCCTATGGCGAGTGGTTCGCGGACGCCCTAGACGGCACGCCCGTCATGTTCGACGACTATTGGTACGACGACACCCAGGTGGCAGTCGGCCAGTGCTACAACAATGCCACGGGCATCCTCAACTACGGCTTCGGCAACTTCAAGCTGGAGGCCCTCGTTGACGGTATCCCCATCGTCAATTGTGCCGTGCCGACGGATGAAGTGAGCTTCGGGGCTCTCAAGGCGCTTTATCGCTGACAACACAACGAGTTGAGAGATTTGACCGGTCCGCCGCAAGGCGGACCGGTCGTCGTTTCAGGTCCGAATCCGCTAGCTTCCGGCCCTGATCTGCACGATAATGGTATGTGGGGGATGAAGTCGCGCTGAAACGATTCAAGGCCCAGGACCGCCAGGAGCAGCCGCTACCATGGATACCCTTCTCTTGATCCTGACCGGCTTGACGGCGGCTGCGGCCGTCGTGGCGGGGCTCGCCTGGCTGCGAGCCCGCCGCCGCGGGCAGCGGTCGGAACAGGAGCGGGAGGAACTCTCCGAGCGGGTGATCCACCTCGAGAACCAGCTCCTGCAGGCGCGACGCATGGAAGCGGTCGGCATCCTCGCCGGTAGCGTCGTCCACAACCTCAACAACCTGCTGGCAGTGATCCTGGGCAACACCCGCCTGGCGAAACAGGGACTGCCCGCCGAGCACGACGCCCGCGAGTCGCTGGGCAAGGTCGTAAGCGCCGGCACCCTGGCCAGTGAACTCCTGGCGGAGATCAGCGACCTCTACCGGCAAGTGGACCGGGCCCGCAAGCCCACGGAACTGGGACCGGTGGTCCGGGACACGCTGAAACTACTGCGTGACATCCTGCCCGGCACCATCGAGATCCGCGAAGATATCGCGGCCTGCGGTCCGGTGCTCGCCTCGGCCACCGGGGTTCAGCAGGTGCTCATGCACCTGGGCAGCAACGCCGTCCAGGCCCTGCGCGCCGAGCGGGGCGTCATCGAGGTTTCCCTCCAGGAGAGGGAGATCACTTCTCCGGTCCAGGCCGTACCCCAGGCTCTGGAGCCCGGGCGCTACACAGTCCTGTCGGTGAAGGACGACGGCCGCGGCATGGATCGCGCCACGCTCGAGCGGGTCTTTGACGCCTATTTCACCGGCGGCGACGACGGGAACCAGATGGGACTGGGGCTGGCCACCGTATGCCGTATCGTCGGCGAGCACGACGGAGCCACAGTGACCTCCAGCCGACCAGGCGCCGGCACCCGCTTCGACATCCACTTCCCGGTCATTGCCTGGACCGCGGGACAGCGCGTGGCTGCCGCCGACGAGCCTCAGCCAGCCGTCCGCACCCTGCCGTCACCACCGCCGCGGGCGGGGGCGGCCCTGGCCCGGGTGCTGCTCGTGGACGACGACGACATGGTCGCCCAGGTCCTCACCCACGGTCTGCGCCGCCTGGGCTACGAAGTGACCGTCCACACGGACGCCCGCGACGCCCTGGCCGAATTCGCCAGACGGCCAGCCGAATTCGACGTGGTCATCACCGACCAGATCATGCCCCATATGTCCGGCGTTCGCCTGACCCGACGCATCCACGACATTCGCCAGGACGTGCCGGTCATCCTCTGCACGGGTTTCAGGGACAGCTTCAATGAGCAGCAGGCTCGCGAAGCCGGTGTTCTGGACTTCATGCTCAAGCCGGGCAGCCATCGGGACCTGGCGGCCATGATCGAGGAAGCCGTCCCGCGCCGGAAATCCGGCAAAGCCTGAGTCCCCCCTCTCCGTCTCCGTTTCCGGTTTCCGAGACTGCCCTCGTTCTGCTAGACTGCCCGCTGGTTCGGCCCCGTCCGCCACGCACCCACCGGCAGCCAGAGGAACGACCATGCCCCAGGATTTATCCGAACGACTCCACCAGCTCCGCGAACTCCGGCAGCAGGCCCTGGAGGGCGGCGGCCAGGCCAAGATCGAACGCATCCACGCCAAGGGCCGGTTGACCGCCCGCGAGCGCATCCACCTGCTGCTGGACGAGGGCAGCTTCCAGGAGACCGGCGTCTTCGTCACCCACCGCAGCCACGAACTGGGTATGGACGAGAACCGACCCGTGGGCGACGGCATGGTCACCGGCGTGGGCCGGGTGGACGGCCGCCAGGTCTACGTCTTCGCCCAGGACTTCACGGTCTTCGGCGGTTCCATGAGCGAGGCCAACGCCCTGAAGATCTGTCGGCTCATGGATCAGGCTCTCGAGAACGGTTGCCCGGTGGTGGGCCTGAACGACAGCGGCGGCGCCCGCATCCAGGAAGGCGTACGCTCCCTGGCCGGTTACGCCGAGATCTTCTGGCGCAACACCATGGCCTCGGGCGTCATCCCCCAGATCTCGGCCATCCTCGGCCCCTGCGCCGGCGGCGCCGTGTACTCGCCGGCCATCACCGACTTCACGCTCATGGTCGACCAGACAAGCTACATGTTCGTGACCGGCCCCAACGTCATCAAGATGGTCACCAACGAGGACGTGACCTTCGAGGAACTGGGCGGCGCCGATACCCACTCCACCAAGAGCGGCGTGGCCCATCTCATGGCGGCCAACGACCAGGACTGCCTGCTCATGACCCGCCGCCTGCTCAGCTTCCTCCCCCAGAACAACCTGGAGGAGCCGCCGCGCATCGAGACCACCGACTCGCCCGACCGGCGCGAGGAGAAGCTCAACTCCATCATCCCCGACGACAACAAGAAGCCATACGACATGCGCGACGTCATCTCCCTGGTGGTGGACGAAGGCGACTTCCTGGAGATCCAGCCGCGCCACGCCCAGAACATCATTTGCGGCTACGCGCGCCTGGACGGCCAGCCCGTGGGCATCGTGGCCAACCAGCCCCGCTTCCAGGCCGGGGTGCTGGACATCGCGTCGTCCATGAAGGGCGCCCGCTTCGTGCGCACGTGCGACTGCTTCAACGTGCCCCTGGTGGTCTTCGAGGACGTGCCCGGGTTCCTGCCCGGCACGGACCAGGAGTTCGGCGGGATCATCAAGCACGGCGCCAAGCTGCTCTACGCCTTCTGCGAGGCCACCGTCCCCAAGCTCACTGTCATCACCCGCAAGGCCTACGGCGGCGCCTACGACGTCATGAACAGCAAGCACATCCGGGCGGACTGGAACGTGGCCTGGCCCGGCGCCGAGCTGGCGGTCATGGGTTCCGAGGGAGCGGTGAACATCCTCTACCGCGGGCGCCTGGCCGAGAGCGACGATCCTGACGCCGACCGGGCCCGGCTCGTAGACGAGTACAACGAGACCTACGCCAATCCCTTCATCGCGGCGGGCCTCGGCTACCTGGACGACGTCATCGAGCCGGCGGATACCCGCCCCCAGCTCATCCGGGCGCTCAGTAACCTGCGCGGCAAGAAGCAGACGCTACCGCCCAAGAAGCACGGCAACATTCCGCTCTGACATCCGGGGAGTCCGACGTGGCGCAGAAATTCTCGAAGGTGCTGGTGGCCAACCGCGGCGAGATCGCCGTACGGATCATCCAGGGATTGCGCGAGATGGGCATCGCCTCGGTGGCGGTGCATTCGGACGTGGACCGCACCGCCCTGCACGTGCTCATGGCGGACGAGGCCGTGGCCATCGGACCCGCCCCCGCCGCCGAGAGCTACCTGGTGGGCGAGCGGGTCATCGAAGCGGCCAAGACCACGGGCGCCGAGGCCATCCACCCAGGCTACGGATTCCTGTCGGAGAACGGCCCCTTCAGCCGGGCGGTGGAGGAGGCGGGGCTGGTCTTCATCGGCCCGAAGGCCGAGACCATGGAGGTCATGGGCGACAAGCTCTCGGCGCGGCGGCGCATGCGGGCCGCCGGCGTGCCCGTGGTGCCCGGCACCGACGAGGCCGTCCGCGACCCCGAGGTGGCCACCGAGATCGCCGATGGGATCGGCTACCCGGTGCTGCTGAAGGCCTCGGCCGGCGGCGGTGGCAAGGGCATGCGCATCGTGCGCGAGGCCGGCGAGATGGCCGGCGCCCTGCGCCGGACCATGGGCGAGGCCGGCGCCAGCTTCGGCGACGACTCCATCTTCGTAGAGAAGTACGTGGAGAACCCCAAGCACATCGAGGTGCAGGTGTTGGGGGACGGCAAGGGCGAGGTCATCCACGTCTTCGAACGGGAGTGCTCGGTCCAGCGCCGGCACCAGAAGGTCATCGAGGAAAGCCCTTCCCCTTCGCTGACGCCCGCACTGCGCGAACGGATCTGCGACGCCGCCGTGCAGACGGCCAAGGCGGTGGACTACCGTGGCGCGGGCACGGTGGAGTTCATCCTGGCCCCGGACGGCGAATTCTACTTCCTGGAGATGAACACCCGTCTGCAGGTGGAGCACCCGGTCACCGAGATGGTCACCGGGACGGACCTGGTGCGGGCCATGGTCCTGGTCGCCCAGGGCGACGGCCTGTGTTACCGCCAGGAGGACCTGGTCCAGCGGGGCTGGTCCCTGGAGTTCCGTCTCTACGCCGAGGATCCGGGCAAGGGCTTCACCCCCAGTATCGGCCGCATCGAGTCCATGACCGTGCCCCTGGGGCCGGGCGTGCGACTCGACACCGGGATCTACGAGGGCTTCGACGTGCCCATCCACTATGACCCCATGCTGGCCAAGCTCGTGGTGTGGGGCGAGGACCGGGACCAGGCCATCGCCCGCGGCAAGCGGGTGCTGCGGGAGTTCGTCCTGCACGGCCCCGTGCACAACCTGCCCTTCCACCTGTGGGCTCTCGACCAGCCGGCCTTCCTGGATGGTTCCTACACCACCCATTTCGTGGAAGAGGCCTTCGACCCCGCGGACTGGCTGCCTGCCCTGACGGATGAGGAACGCCAGGCGATCATCGCCGCGGTGGCCCTCTACGAATCCGAGCGGCGGAGCGGCGACAGCACCCCCGAGAGCACCGATGCGAGCGTGGGCAACTGGCGGCTCAACGCCCTGCGCGCCATGACCGGCAACCGTTGAGGGAGGACGACGCCGTGTGGATGAAGAAACGCTATGTGGTGGACCTGGACGGCGACCAGCATAACGCCGTCGTCGCCCGGCGGGGCGAGGCCACCGAAATCGCCGTGGACGAGAGTCCGGCGCGACCCGCCAACCACCGGCCGGTCCTGGGTGGACGGGCCCTCTCCCTGCGCTACGGCCGGCGACTGCACCTGATCCACCTGTCCGAGGGCGGCGCCGGCGGCGCCGTGGACGTCACCGTGGGCGGCCGGCCCGTGACCACCATGGTCATGGACGAGTTGCGGGCCCAGGCCCTGGAGAGCCTCGGCACGGCCGCCGGCAGCGGCACTATCTGCGCCGACATTCCCGGCTTGGTGGTGGAGCTCAAGGTGGAACCGGGCCAGAAGGTCCACCAGGGCGAACCGGTCATCGTGGTCGAGGCCATGAAGATGCAGAACGAGCTCTGCGCGGCCGTATCCGGCACCGTCATCGAAATCCCGGTGGCGTCAGGTGCCTCGGTGAACCCCGGCGATCCGCTGGTGGTCATCGAACCCGAGCCCGGCGGTTGATTCCGGGCGTAACCATTCCCACCGGGACACGTCTTTTTTTCCGAGATGGATGCCACCACCTACACCCGGGTGCTCAACGAGCACCGTGACCGAGTCTTCAGCCGGGCGCTGTACGTGCTGCGCGACCGCGAGGACGCCGAAGACGTCACCCAGGAGGCGTTCCTGCGCCTGTGGCGTACCGGCGAGGCAATCCCCGCCGACCGGGCCGGATACTGGTTGCAGCGGGTGGTCCACAACCTCTGCATCGACCAAACCCGGCGCCGCAAGGTCGTCCGCGCCCGCTTCGGCCAGCCGGATACCGAGGCTACGGACCGCCTCGTGGCCCCCGACAGCGGACACTGGGCCACCGACCTCGACGGCAACCAGGAAGCATTGCTGAACGCCATGGCGGCCCTGCCCGCCGAGACCCGCAGCGTCATGATGATGCACTACTACCAGGGCATGAAACTGCGGGAGATCGCCGCCTGTCTCGGCAAGACCGTAGCCGCCCTCAAGGTTCAGATCCACCGGGCGCGCAAGACCCTCCGGCCCCTGCTGGAAGCCCAGGGTTGCGGCGCACCGACCGCCAGGAGCGAAACGGGATGAAGGACGACTGCAACCAGATGGAACTGCTGCTGACCGAGTTCGCCGACGACGAACTCGAGGCCGCCGACGCCGAACGGGTCGCCGCCCACGTGGCCGCGTGCGCCGACTGCCGGGCCGAGTTGAACCGGGAACTGGCCCTGCGAAACGCCCTCGGTGGGCTGCCGGTTCAGGTCGGACCCTCGATCGACGTGCCCGCCGGCCGGTCCGTGCCGCGATCTCCCTTCGCCGGCCGCCGGCGCCGGTGGTCCCTGGCCGGCGGCCTGGCTGCCGCGGCCCTGGCCGCCGTACTCTTCCTGCCCACCGGGAGCGGCGACGCTCCGACGACGGTGGCCGAGACCGATATCGACGCCATCCGCCGGGACGCCCGTACTTCCCTGCTCCTGACGGCCAGCATCCTCGCGAAATCCGAACGGCACACCGTGGTCGACGTATTCGGCCGACAATTGCCCGCAGCGATCCGGGGCGCGATCCCGGACAAGGCGGTCACCCCTGAAGGAGGACAAGGATGAAGACCCCCCGCACCATCGTCGCGCTGGCGCTGGTTACGGTCCTCGCGGCCGGCGCGGCCTTCGCGACCGACCTGGAGGACGAGCCAGGCTACGTCGACCTGGAGTGGATTACCATTCCCGACGACGCCGACGAGATCCAGGATATCGATCTGACTCCCATGTTGCTGGCCGCAGCCAAGGATGTGGAGGACGAGGACACGGACGCGGCCCTCATGGAAGCCCTGACCATGGTCCGCTCGATCCGGGTCCGGGCCTGGTCAATGGATGACGAGGACGCCCGGACGAGCGACGCGGTGGAGCGCATCACCACCCGGCTCAAGAAGGAGTCCTGGAAGCGTCTGATCTACGTGAAGAGCGACGACGAGACCGTGGTCGTGAACGCCAAGTACGACGACGGCGACATGGTCGGCCTCGTGCTCGTGGTCCACGAGCCCGGGGACAGCGTGGCCTTCGTCAACGTGGTCGGCGACCTGGACCTGGCCAATCTCTTCAAACTGGCCACCATGATCGATTCGGAGGAGTTGGATGACCTGATGGTGAACCACGATCACTGACGGTCGGCCTGTTCTGCAGCAAGTAAACGGCCCCGCCTCGAGGCGGGGCCGTTTCGTATCGAGAGACGCGCGTCAGGCTTCGGTGGCCGCCGCGCCGCCCCCCAGACCCGCACCCAGGATGGCCAGGTACATCTGGTAGGACTCGGCGTCGCCGAAGTACCACTCGGTCAGGCCCGCCACGAAGAAGCCCACCCCTACGGCCAAGGCACCCAGGGTCCAGGCCCGGGCCCAGGGTGGCCCCCGGCGGGACGGCGTGCGCATGCGGCGCCACCGCCGCCAGGGGACGACCACCTGGGCGACCATGAGAAACAGGCCCAGCGCCAGGCCCGGCACCCCCCAGATCACTGCCAGGTGGACGAGATTCGAGTGCATGTGACCGTGGTAGAGGGTGTTCTCGTCGCCGTAGTAGTCGGGTCCGATGGCGGTCAGGCCGCGGTCCCCCACCCCGGTCACGGGATGGGCCTCGATCATGACCAGGCCCCCGCGCCAGGTCTCCAGGCGGCGCTGCGTGCTCTTGTCGGCCGCGATCTCCACCGGATCCAGTCGTTTGGCAAGACGGTCCGGCAACCACCCGTGCGGAAGAGCCAACAGCAGGACCGCAACCGCCGTCACAGCCACCAGAGCCAGCACGGCGTGCCGTGGCCGTAGGGCCATGCCCAGAGTCCCCAGGCCCGCCAGGTACCCGAGCCAGGCGCTACGGGTTAAAGTCTGCACCAGCCCCACGAGCACCAGGACAGCCACCGCACCGGCCACCAGCCGGCTGCGACGACCGAGCCCGCGGGTGACCGTCGCGCCGGCGGCCACCAGGCCAACCATCAACAGCAGGGCTCCGGAGGTCATGGCGCCGGAGATGCCGGCCATGCGCCGGTTGAAGAGTCCGCCGTGTTCCACCAGGGCCGTGACCAGGCCCCAGCCGGACAGGACGGTCCCGCCGGCCAGCAGGGCCCAGAACAAGAGGCGTCGGTTCGTCTCCCCCACTGCCGCGGCCGCCACCACCCACAGGGCAGCGAAGAGATAGAAGCGGCGCAGATAGAAGAGCGACTGGCCCGGATCCGTGGACAGGGGCACCATGAGCGCGGCCCAGGCGAAGAGGCAGACGGTCGGGATTTCCAGATCTGTCCGCGGCCAGGCACGCCGGCCGCCGGCCGCCAGGGCCACCAGGGCCACCCCCAGCAGGCTCTGGCTCACCGCGATGCTGAGACTGCAGGTGAAGAGCATGGCCACGGCTGCGGCCACCAATAGCCGGCGCGACCAGGTCTTGGGCTGGGCCGGGTCCATGCAGGCTCCCGTCAGAATACGAAGCGCGCCAGGAAGACACCCGCCGCCACGGCCGAACCGATGACGCCGGCAACATTGGGAGCCATGGCGTGCATGATGAGGAAGTTCTGGGGGTCCTCCCGGGCGCCGACCATCTGGCAGACTCGGGCGCTGTCGGGCACGGCGCTCACCCCGGCGGCGCCGATGATGGGATTGATCTTGTCCTTGGCGAAGACGTTCATGAGCTTCGCGAAGAGGATGCCGGCGGCCGTGGCCACGCAGAAGCTGGCCGCGCCGAGCACCACGATCTTCACCGAGTCCAGCGTCAGGAACCGGCTGGCATCGGTGGAGGCGCCCACGCACAGGCCCAGCAGGATGGTCACCGTGTCGATGAGCGCGTTGCGCGCCGTCTTGGCCAGGCGCTCGGTCACACCGCTCTCCTTGAGCAGGTTCCCGAAGAAGAGGAAGCCCAACAGGCTGATGGAGCCCGGCGCGATGCACGCGCAGAGGATGAAGGCCACCACCGGGAAGAGGATGCGCACCCGCTTGCTCACCGGCCGCGAGGGTTTCATGCGGATGAGCCGTTCCTCGCGCGAGGTCAGGAGCTTGATGATGGGCGGCTGGATGACCGGCACCAGGGCCATGTAGCTGTAGGCGGCCACAGCGATGGCGCCCAGCAGGTGCGGCGCCAGCTGGCTCGAGAGGAAGATGGCCGTGGGACCGTCTGCGCCGCCGATGATGCCGATGGCGGCTGCGTCCTTGGGCGGAAAGCCCAGCAGAAGGGAGCCGGCGAACGTCAGGAAGATGCCGGCCTGGGCGGCGGCGCCCAGGAGGATCAGGCGCGGGTTGGACAGCATGGCCGAAAAGTCCGTCATGGCCCCGATGCCCAGGAAGATCAGGGGCGGATACCAACCCTGAGTCACGCCCTGGTAGAGGATGTTGAGCACGCTGCCGCTCTCGTAGATGCCGACGTTCATGCCGGGCGAAAGCGGAATGTTGCCCACGAGTATGCCGAAACCGATGGGCACAAGAAGCAGCGGTTCGTAGTCCTTGGCGATGCCCAGGTAGATGAATGTGCAGCCGATGACCAGCATGACCATGTTGCCGGCGGAGATGTTGCCGACGATTCCCGCCTGGAGGAATTCCCACAAGACATCCATGAGGGGCTCCTACGCCAGTTCCACGAGGGTCTCGTTCTCGCGCACGCTGTCGCCGGCGGCCACGAGCACGGCCTTCACCGTGCCGGCGGATGGGGCGGCGATGGCCGTTTCCATCTTCATGGCCTCGATGACCAGCAGGGTCTGTCCCTGGTCCACGGCGGCGCCGACCTGGCACTTCACCTCGAGGACGGTACCCGCGATGGGCGAGGCCACGCCTCCACCCGAGGCCGCGACGGGAGCCGGACCGGGAGCCGGGGCCGCCATGGGCGGCGGCGGCATGACCGGACCCACGGCCGGGGCGGCGGCGGGGGCCGGCGGCAACGGGGATCCCGACGCCGGCGTCATCTCGTCCTTGGCGTCGAGCACCTGCACATCGACCTCGTAGGCCACGCCGTGGACGGTGATCTTCAGCTTCATGACTCGCTCCTCGACGGCGCGGTTGTCCGCGCCCGCTCAGCGGTTGTGTTTCGAACGTTCGACGACGTGGGACCCCTGCAAAGTGAGACGTCCCTGGGCCGACCAGGGAGTGCGGCGTTGCCGCGGCGACAGCAGACGCCGGATGCGACGCACGCGGAAACGGCCGCCGGCCACCGTGGCGCAGGCCGCCGCGATGATCACCAGGGTCGTCGCATCGATGGTGGGTTCCTTCTCCACCGCCGCTTCCTTGGCCCGGGCCTCGGCCGCCTGCCAGCGGTCGTCCAGGCGCCTGAACAGCGCCACGACGCCGGCGATCAGCGTCAACACCAGGAAGACGATGAAGATGCCGCTCAGGGCCAGGATGCCCATGTCCTTGTCGAGTCCGCCCACGTCCATCTCCTACAGGGGAATGAGTCCGTGCTTCTTGCGCGGACGCATCTCGGTCTTGGACTTCAGGATCTCCAGGGACAGCGCCACGTACGCCCGCGTGTCGGCGGGCTCGATGACGTCGTCCACCATGCCCCGGGCTGCGGCCACGTAGGGATTGGAGAACTCCTCGGTGTACTCGTCCATCTTCTCCTGCCGCACGGTCTCCGGGTCCTCAGCGGCAGCGATGTCCTTGCGGTAGAGCACGTTCACGGCACCCTCGGCGCCCATGACCGCGATCTCGGCCGTGGGCCAGGCGGCCACCCGGTCGGCGCCCATGCTGCGGGCGCACATGGCCAGGTAGGCGCCGCCGTAGGCCTTGCGCACCACCACGGTGATCTTCGGGACCGTGGCCGCGCCGTAGGCGAAGAGCATCTTGGCGCCGTGGCGGATGATGCCGCCGTATTCCTGCTGCACCCCGGGCATGAAGCCGGGCACGTCCACGAAGGTGACCAGCGGGATGTTGAAGGCATTGCAGAAGCGGATGAAACGGGCGCCCTTGCCGGACGAATCGATGTCCAGCACGCCGGCCTTGCGGCGGGGATTGTTGCCGACCACGCCGATGGTCGAGCCCTCCATGCGGGCGAAGCCCACGATGAGGTTCGGCGCGTAGTGCTCCTGCACCTCCATGAAGTCGCCCCGGTCCACCACGCGCCGGATGACGTCGTGCATGTCGTAGGCCGTCCGCGAGTTCTCCGGGACGATGTCGTTCATGGCCTCGTCGGCGTCCACCTCCTCCTCGTGGAGTTCCTCCAGGAAGGGCGGATCGTCGGTGTTGTTGCTGGGCAGGAACGAGAGCAGGCGCTTGGCGATCTCGATGCCCTCGCCGCCGCTCTCGGCCACGAAGTGGACCACGCCCGAGTAGTGGGAGTGGGGATCCACGCCGCCGAGCTGCTCGGCGGTCACGTCCTCGCCGGTGACCTGCTTGATGACGCTGGGGCCGGTGATGTACATCTGGCCCTCGGTACGGACCTGGATGATGAAGTCCGTCAGGGCGGGCGAGTAGGCCGCGCCGCCGGCGCAGGGACCGGAGATGATGGAAATCTGGGGGACCACGCCGCTGGCCTTGATGTTCCGATAGAAGATGTCCCCGTAGCCAGCCAGGGAGTCGACGCCCTCCTGGATGCGCGCCCCGCCGCTGTCGTTGATGAAGACGATGGGGTCGCCGGTCTTCATGGCGTCGTCCATGAGGTCGGCGATCTTGCGCGCGGTGGCCTCACCCACGGCGCCGCCGGCCACGGTGAAGTCCTGGCTGGCCGCGTACACCGGACGGCCGCCCACCAGGCCGTAGCCCGTGACCACGCCTTCGCCGGGCAGTTCCTTGCCCTCCATACCGAAGGCGGTGCAGCGGTGCTTCATGAACAGATGGGTCTCGTGGAACGTATCCGGATCGTAGAATCCGCCCAACCGCTCGCGGGCCGTGCGCTTGCCGGCCGCGTGCTGCTTGGCTATGCGGGCTTCGCCCCCGCCTTGATAAAGCCGCGCCTTCTTGCGGCGCAGCGCATCGATCTTCGATTCGGCCATGTCGGCACTCTCCTGCTTACGGGCCGTGTGACCTCGAGCCGCGACACCGCGGCATTCAGGGGGATAGGTAACACCTGCCCCCCGGATGTCAACCATCCAACAGGTAAAGAATCGCGCCCGGAGCGGGATGCTGTCAGAACCAGTAGATGAAGCTCAGGCTGCCCATTCCGTACCAGCCGTCGTCGTCGAAACGGCGCGTGGAACTCTTGGTCTGCTCGACGGTGACGCGGTCCGATTCCAGGGGCGGCACAAGATCCCGTTCGACCCGACGCCGGATCTCCTCCCGATCGCCCCAGGAATAGGTCAGACCGAAAGTGGTCTCGACGGTGAGGAACTCCCAGGGACGCAACGCCAGGCGTATACCCGTAGACAGGGACCAGGTCTCGACCCAGTTGTCGGTCGTGCTGAATGTGATTCGATTCGTGTAGTAGTAGTCGTGAACCCACCGCTCGTCGCTCCAGAGGTACTGCAGATTGACGTGCCCCATGAAATCCAGGATGCCCTCGGAGGCCATACGTCGTCCCAACTGAAGACGTACGAAACCGGACTCCCGCTGGCTCTTGTAGTGCTCGTCGTCGCGGCCCTGGAGGGAATCGGGCTCGTCCGTGTCCCAGGTCCGTGAATCCGACTCGTCCAGCCAGTCGTTGGGCCCGGCGGCCACGCCCAGTTCCCAGGGGCCGACCCAGCGGCGCAAGGTCAGGCCCTCGTCCCAGCCCAGGCCCCAGCGGCGGCCACGGGAAGGATCATCGTCGGCATAAGAGATAGGGGCCGCCGTCAGCACGACGGCGGCCAGAAGGAACATCCATACGGTCTTCACTTCGCCCAGCCCCCTACTTCAGGTTGTCCGGATTCAGGCCCCGCAGATCCTCAGGTACGAAGAGGCCGTCCTTGCGGATGAGCACGTCGTCGAACCAGATCTCACCACCGCCCCATTCGGGGGTCTGGATCATGACGATGTCCCAGTGCTGGGCCGACTTGTTGCCGTTGAAGGCGGACTCGTAGGCGTTGCCCGGGGTGAGGTGGAAGCTGCCCGAGATCTTCTCGTCGAAGAGGGTGTCGAGCATGGGTGTGGTGATCCAGGGGTTCACGCCCAGGGCGAACTCCCCGAAGAAGCGGGCGCCCTCGTCGATGTCCAGGGCCTCCTGGAGCTTCTCGTCGGGGCCGTCGCAGGTGGCGTCGACGATCTTCCCGTCACGGCACTCGAAGCGGATGTTGTCCAGGACCGCGCCGCCCTGGCGGGTCTTGGTGTTGTACTGGATTATGCCGTTGACGCTGTCCTTCACCGGCGCCGTGTACACCTCGCCGTCGGGGATGTTGCGGCCGCCGTCGCACTTGACCGCCGGTAGACCCTGGATGGAGAACTTCAGGTCCGTGCCCGGGCCCTTGAGGTGGACGCGGTCGGTCTTCTCGATGAGGGCCGCCAGGGGGTTCATGGCCTTGCTCATCTTGGCGTAGTCCAGGGTGCAGACGCGGAAGTAGAACTCGGCGAAGTCCTCGGTGGACCGCTCGGCAGCCTGGGCCATGGACGGGTTGGGGTAGCGCAAGACGCACCACTTCTTCTTCAGTCGGATCGGGATGTGCACCTCGCCCCAGTAGGCCTGGTCGTGCCACTTCATGCGGTCCGAATCCACGTCCGCCAGATCGAAGGGGTTGGTGCTGCCGCGCACGCCGATGTAGGCGTCGACGGCCTCCATGATGGGCTTGTGGAAGGCGCCCCAGGCCTTGAACTGCTCCTCGCCCGCGTTCCGGACGAAGCCGCGGCTGAGGGTCTCATCGTTGTAGTACCAGAAGGGGACGCCGCCGTGCTCGGTGGCCACCCGCACCAGCTCGCGCCCCAGGTCCATGGCCTCGAGGCCCTTGATCTCGATGTAGATCTTCTCGCCCGGCTGCAGCTTGACGCTGTAGGTGATGAGCTGCTCGGCGAGGTTCGTGACGCGTGAATCCATGGTCTCCTCCTGGAGGTGCTGGGGGTTCGGCCGGGAGAATAACCCGCCGCGGGGTGCAGGCGCACGGCATTTTCGTCCCCGGGGAATATTGGCTATGTTGGGCGCAACGACGAATCGCGGCCGCCGCGCCGCCCGGAAAGGACGACCTCATGAATGACCAGACGAACATGGAGAACATGCTGCCGGCCGGGACCGCCGGTTTCGTGGACCACGTGGGTATCGCCGTCCGCGACCTGGACGAGGGTATCGCCCTCTGGCGCGACCTGCTGGGACTCGAACTGGAACGCACCGAGGAGGTCCCCCAGGAACACGTGCGGGTGGCCTTCCTCAAGCTGGACCGCACAGGCGCCCTGGGGCACATCGAACTGCTGGCCCCCATGTCCGACGAAGGCAACATCGCCAAGTTCATCGAGAAGAAGGGCCCGGGACTGCACCACGTGGCCATCGCGGCCAAGGATATGGGCAAGGTCATGGAGCGTTGCCGCGCCGCGGGTATCCGGCTGCTGGACGAGGAGCCCCGCACCGGGGCCGGCGGTAAGCAGATCGTCTTCGTGCATCCCAAGTCCGGTGGTGGGGTGCTGCTGGAAGTGTGCGCCGACCCGGTCCAAGCCTAGGACGGTTCGGGGCCGGATCCTAGCGTCGTGATTTCCGCTCGGCGGCGCGGCCCACGTCGCGCCAGCCGCTGTTGCCGCGCTGCACGGCCATGTTCGGCTTGCCGGTGAAATTGAGGACCGCCGGCTGGCAGCCCGCGCCGAAGACCTCGCTGAGCATCTGGGCGTCATTGGAGCCGATGTACAGGGCCCGCGTGCCGCTGCCGGGGCAACCGGACGTGGACTCGCAGGTGAGGATACCCTCGGGCTTCAGTTCGAAGCGCACGTTGGCAGTCTCGCCCTGGAACAGGATCTCCCAGCTCACCAGCTTCACGCCCTCGTCGGTCAGGCGCAGGGACCGGTTCAGCCCCACCAGGCAGCCGGCGGGTTCACCGGCCAGGTCCACGATGCCCTCCGGGAGAATCTTGCGCACGGTCAGGGGCTTGGCCCCCTTCACCACCAGCTGCAGTTCGTAGCCGCCCAGGGACAGGAACGCCTCGCCCTCGATGGCCACCGGTTCCACGTCCATCAACCAGGCACTCAAAGT
The DNA here is from genome assembly GCA_024231905.1 of bacterium. GTDB lineage: Bacteria > Krumholzibacteriota > Krumholzibacteriia > LZORAL124-64-63 > LZORAL124-64-63 > JAAEQC01. Next base: position 109,097 of record JAAEQC010000218.1, read on the forward strand.
GACCTTGGTCAGGCCGATCTCGTCGGCCTTGGCCTCCAGGACCCCCGGGCCGTCCACCGTCTCGCCAAAGCGCAGGTGCACCACACCGTTCTCGCCGCACCAGGTGCTGGCCGCCGCGTGGTCCGGCGCCAGGGTGGACGCCGCCAGCAGGACCAGGCACATTCCGGTCGTCAACACCGCGCATCGCTTCATGTGAATCGCCTCCATCAACTGCCCGTACTGGTGTAGTTGGCGACGCCGCGCCGCCACAGGAGAACCGCCCCGGAGAATACGACGAGGCCCACCAGGGGAGTCAAGGCCGCGACGGAGTGAAGGTTCCCCTCGCCGATGAACCAGCTCGCCGGGTAGAAGGCCACCCAGGCGAAGGGGAGCACGAACGTCAGCAGCACCCGCACCGGCAGGCTGTAGATGGTCAGGGGATAGCGACTGAAACGGATGACGTTGTACACCGGCGGCGCGATCCCCATCTTGTCCTCGATCCAGAAGCTGATAGACGTGATCCCCAGGAAGACCCCCAGATAGACCAGCGCCGCGGTGGGGCCCATGACCAGGACCGCCAGCACGTCCAGCGCCCCCACCTCCAGTTGCATACGCATGCCGGACCAGATGACGATGGCCGTGCCCAGGACGATCTCGTTCAGCCCCGACACGTTGAAACTCTCGCACAGAACCTGGGCCAGGGTGTTCACCGGCCGCAGCAGCACCCGGTCGAACTTGCCCTGGATGAGGTAGCGGTCGGCGAACTGGTAGAGATTCACCGAGATGATGTTGAATATACCCAAGGGAACGAGGCTGAAGCCGTAGATGAAGAGCACCTGTTCGAAGGTCCAGCCCTGCAGGGCGGTGACCTTGCCGAAGAGCGTGGTCAGCACGGCGAGCTGGATGATGATGCTCACCATGACCCCGAAGGTGTCCACGAAGAAGTCCATGCGGTAGGCCAGGCGGGTCTTGATGAACTGGGCGAAGTAGGCGCCGAAGATGCCCATCTGCCAGCGGATCGAGGCCGCCAAGGTGCGTTGCCGTCTCTGTTCCAGCTGCATGGTCACCCCCCCTGCACGATGACCGTGCGCACCGAACGTTTCCACACCACGCGGCCCGCCAAGTAGAGCCCCACCGCCCAGGCCGCCTGGATACCCAGGGCGATCCACAATTCGTTGCCCGGCCGCTTGCCCAGGTAGATGGTCACCGGGATGTAGCCCACCGCCTGGAAGGGCAGGAAGCCGACCGCCGTCTGGAACCACTCGGGAAAGAACGAGAAGGGGATCAAGAGGCCGTTGAGGAAGTCGGCCGAAACCATCTTGGCCCGCAGCACGCCCGAGATGTTCTTCATGTAGAAGGCCAGACAGCCGGTGAGGAAGTTGATCTGGCTGTACACCATCAGCGACAGGATGAAGCTGACGACGGTCCAGCCCAGGAGGGCCGGATCCTCCGGCAGGTTGATCCCGAACAACGGCACGATGACCACGGAAATGGGCAGGGTGAACATGAGCAGCCGGAAGGCCGATTCGCCGGCGGCCTCGAAGGTCATCACCGCCTGCACGTCGAAGGGCTTGACCAGCTGCATGGCGATCTGGCCCTCCTGGATCTGGTGCATGAGCTCCCGGGCGATGTTGTTGAAATAGAAGCTGCGGCCGATCCAGCCCACGGCGATGTAGGTGACCATCTCCTGGACCGTCAGGCCGCCCATGGTGGCCACGCCGTCGGGCCCGGGAACGCGGCTCTCGAAGAGAGCGGTATAGAGATAGTAGTAGCCGGACACGAAGATGGTGTAGCTGATGACCCCCGTGTAGTAGCGCAGGCGGTAGGCCAGGTACTTGAGGAAGGCCAGGCGGATGAAGTGGCCGTAGAGGCCGGCGGTGGCGCGCGCGGAGCGGTGCCAGGGTTCGAGGACGTGGGCCAGGGCGGTCACGACGCGGCCCCGTCGTTCGTGGACACTGCGGTCGCGCCATTCTTGGCGTCCCGGTAGATCTCCCGCACGATCTCCTCGATGTCCGGCTCGGCCAGGCGCAGGTCCGACACGGGGCAGGCGTTCACCAGGCGCTTGATGACCTCGGCCCCGGCCACGTCCTGGCGGCGGAACTCGGCCACGTGGCGCAGGCCCTCCTCCTGGTCCCAGGTCACGGGAAGTCCGGAGACGGCTGCTTCCAGGGCGGCCACGGTAGTGGGTTCGCGCAGGTCCACGGTCAGGCGCACCCGGTGGCCCGTGCGCTGCCTGAGGTCATCCAGCTCGCCGTCGTAGTGGACGCGGCCCTTGTCGATGATGATGACCCGGTCGCAGAGTTGCTCGATGTCCCCCAGGTCGTGGGTGGTGAGGATGACCGTCACCCCGTCGCGGTCACGGATCTCCTTGAGGAACAGGCGCACGTTCTCCTTGGCCACCACGTCCAGGCCAATGGTGGGCTCGTCCAGGAAGAGGATACGCGGCCGGTGCAGCAGGGCCGCAGCCAGATCGCAACGCATGCGCTGGCCGAGGCTGAGCTTGCGGACGGGCTGGTGCAGGAACTCGTTCACCCCCAGCAGGTCGTCGAAGATCTCCATCTGCCGGGTGTAGGTGGCGTCGTCCACCTCGTAGATCTTCTGCAGCAGGCGGAAGGACTCGACCACGGCCAGGTCCCACCACAGCTGGGTACGCTGGCCGAAGACGGCGCCGATGTGGCGGGTGTACTGGCGGCGCTGTTTCCAGGGGACCATGCCGCCCACGGTGACCTGGCCGCCGGTGGGCGTGAGGATGCCCGTGAGCATCTTGATGGTCGTCGATTTGCCGGCGCCGTTGGCGCCGATGTATCCCACCATCTCGCCGGGGTCGATGTCGAAGCAGACGTCTTCCACGGCGCGCAGGGTGCGCCAGCGGGGCCTGAGCAGATCGACGAAGCCGCCCATGACGCCCTCGCGCTTGTCCATGAGGCGGTAGTCGCGGGTCAGGTCCCGGACGCGGATGAGGGGTTCGCTCAAGGGGTGTCTTCCTTGGCTGCGTCATCGTCCTGGAGGCCCTTGACCAGGTCGCGGACCTCGCGGTCGGTCTTCTCGAGCTTCTCGCGGCAGACGGTGATGAGTTCCACTGCGCGCTTGACCTCGGCGCCGAGGCGGTCGATGTCCACGTCCTCGCGTTCGAGGTTGGCGAGGATGTCTTCGACTTCGGTCATGGCTTGGCCGAAGGAGAGTTTGTTGGATTCTCTACTCATATCTCCTCTCCTGCCGGCCCTCGATCGGCCGGCTCAACGCTTGGTCTTGCTCGAGTCTCCATGGAATGGAATCACTCGTGCCCGGCGGAATCCGGCGTCGCGGACGATCTGCGACGGCGCAGCCTGACGATACCGGACACCCCCAAGATCGCCGTGAGGGCGCCCGACGTCCAGCGCATGATCCGCATATCCGCCCGACTCCTGGCCACCTGGTCCGTGTAGGGAAGCACGATCTCGCCGTTGACCGCGATCTCCCGCGCGTACTCGTTGAGCTTGCCGAAGAACCGGCGCTCGACCCGGGCTTCGATCAGGTCGCCCTCCCGGACCTCCTCCGGTCGGAACCCCAGTTCCTCGGGCCATCCGATGATCATCGCCCGGATCCGGAAATCGCCCTGGGGCGATTCCAGTTGGTAGACCCGGTCCAGACCATGGGTCCACGAGTCCACGACCTTTCCGGACACGAGAGTCAGATCCTCGCGTGCGGTGGGAGAGTCGGGGACGAAGCTCATGGCAAAGAGGAATCCGAAGAGCAGACAGGCCCATGAGGAATCCAATTCGCGGATCATTTTTGCCATGAGTACGGCACCTCGCAGGCCGTATCAATGCTGAATCGGAATCCAGCCGTGCTTTCGCTGCATCTCAACGTTCGCCCGAACCCCGGTCCGATTCTGCCGGCAGCGCTACCCGATCCTACCATGCGTATTCGAGCACTTCTTGAACCATCGGGATTCTACAGCCGCTGTTCTCCGCGCCGGACGGTGGAGGACCACCGATCAGAACAGGGAGAGATCCCCTTGGCCGGGTTCCTCACCAGTCTTCTTTCTGGTCCTGCGTTTCGCGGTGCGTGTCGTGTCCTTCGGCTGCACCACGCTCCGCAGTTCCCCCTCGGCCAACCGCGTGGTGAGTACCGTCCCCGGCCCCGCGTCCTTGGCCCTGACCAGCGCCTTCCCCTCCGGTCCCAGGGTGATCGAATACCCCCGCGCCAGCAACCGCGCCGGATCCATCAGTTCCACCTGCTTGCCCAGCGCTTCCAATCGCACCGCCCGCCGCCGCATGGCCCGCGGCGCCTCGCTCGCCAGCCGCCGTCCGCACTCCGCCAACCGCCGCCGCTCCTTCACCGACCGGGCCGTGGCCACGGCCCCCAGGTCCGCCGCCCGGGTCGCCAGCCGCGCGTTGGCGCGCGTCAGTCTGCGGCCCACCGTCTGCTGCAGGCGCCCCGCCGTCCGCTGCACCCGCAGCCGGGCCGAGAGCAGCCCCCGATCCACGACTGCGCCCAACTGTCGGGCAACCTCCAGGCGTGACTGCGCAGCGCCAAGCAGGTCTCCAACGGCATCCAGCAATCGCTCTGTTCCATCCTCCACCCGTCCCGCGGCCAGGTCCACCCGGTCCACCAGGAACTCGGCCGCCGCCGTGGGCGTCTTGCATATGTGATGCGCCACCAGGTCGGCGATGGAAGTGTCGATCTCGTGGCCGATGGCCGTCACCACCGGCACCGGGCAGCGGGCGATGGCCACGGCCAGGTCCTGCTGGTCGAACCAGCTGAGGTCGGCGCGCGAACCACCGCCGCGGGTAATGACGATGACCTCGACGCCGTCGTTCTCCAGGCGATCCAGAGCCGCCACCACCTCGGCCTGCACCCGTTCACCCTGCATCTTGGCGCCCACGGACTCCACCCGGAACGCCCAGCCCGACTGTTCGAGCCCGGTCAGGAAATCCCGCTCGGCGGCGCTGCCGACGGACGTGACTAGCCCCACGTGCAGGGGTACCTCGGGCAAGGACACGGTCCGGTTGAGTTCGAGGAGACCCTCTTTTTCCAGGAAGGCCAACACCTCGCGACGGCGCGCCTCAAGTTGGCCCAGGGCGTAGCTCTTGTCCACGCCCACGATCTTCAGGCTGAGCTTGCCGAACTTGGCGTAGAAGTCGACTTGCGCCTCCAGGCACACCTCCAACTTGTTGGCCAGTTGGAGATCCGGGTCCGAGCCGTCCAGGTAGCGGGCGAGACCGAACTTCTGGCGGTCCCAGCCCATGATGCCGGCGGGGATCTGATACTCGGCCGCGCCCGAGGCGCCGGTCTCGTGCAACTCAAAATAGACATGAGAGCGGCGGGCCGCGTCGGACGGCAGGCGCTGGATCTCGCCCTTGACCCACACGGTCGCGGGGAACGACGCGCGCACCGCGTCGGAGATGCGCTCGTTGAGCTGGCGGACGGTCAGGATGTCGCGGCGATCTTCCATGTCAGAGGGATTTTCCATGTCAGAGTCGATTCTTCCACCAGCGGCCGCGCACGAAGAGCACGACCATGATCACGGCGTAGAGGGTGAACCACAGGACCAGGGCGCCCCAGGCGCCGAAGAGGCCGCCCCCCAGAACGACCCCGAAAAGATAAGCCAGAACGGGCATGAGTCCGAATCCGGTAATCAAGTCGGCGAGCATGACCTGGCGCGTCCAACCGGCGCCGCGCAGGGCACCGGCCAGAGTGAGCCCCACCGCGTCGGCGATCTGCACCCAGCCCATGAGGCGCATGATGGGCGTGCCGGCGGCCACCAGGTCGGGGCTGTCGGTGAAGACCCGCAGGAAGACCCCGGGCATCACCAGAAAGGCCACGCCGAAGATGCCCATGAAGACCGTCGCCAGGCCCACCCCGCCCCAGCTGGCGCGCAGAGCCCCGCGCACGTCCCGGCGCCCCAGGCTCTGACCCACCAGGGTCTGCACCGCCGCCCCCACGCCGAAACCCGGCATGAAGCTCAACGCGGCGATGCGCAGGACGATGTTGCCGGCGGCCACGGCGATGACCGAGATGCGGCCCAGGATCCAGAAGAGGATGAGTACAGCCACGAGGTTGGCCAGGGTCTGCACCGCCGGCGGCCAGGCGATCTTCAGGAACGGCGCGAAGAGACGCGGCTGGAAGTTGGACCGGCACAACACCCGGAAGCGCTTGCGGATCGAGGGCCGCATGGCCCAGACGACCACCGCCAGGGCAGCCGCCGCCGCGCTCAGGGTGCTGGCCAGAGCGGCCCCCTTCACACCCAGCACCGGCGCCCCGAACTTGCCGAAGATCAACGCCCAGTTCAGCACCGCGTTCAGCACGTTCATGCCGATGCCGATCCACATGCCCACGCGGGTCCAGCCCACACCGTCGAACATGGCCTTGACCAGGAAGAACGTCAGCAAGGGGAGCATGCCGGCGTAGCGCCAGCGCACGTAATCCGTTCCCAGTTCGAGCATGGGGCGGTCGGCGGCCACCCAGCCCATGAGACGATCCGGCCAGACCAGGCCGATGATCATGAAGACGGTGCCCAGGGCGAAGACCGCCACCAGGCCCGTGGCCAGGACTGCGCCCACTTCCCCGTCGCGCCCTTCGCCGACCCGGCGGGCAGTGTAGGTCTGGACGGCGACCTCCACGGCCTTGAGGCTCATGGCCGTGGCGCTGAACAGCAGGGTGGCCACGCCCACGGCGGCCAGGGCGGTCTCGCCCAGGCGGCCCACCATGATGGTGTCCACCAGGCCCATGAGGGTCTGGGACAACTGGGCCAGAACGACGGGCGTCGCCAGGCCGGCGATGACCGACAGCAGGCGACGCCGCGTCAGATCCCCGAGACGGGGCGGTATGGCGGTTGCGTCAGCCGACAAGGAGCTCCACCGCCCGGGCGATCAAACGCGCCCCGAAGCCCGTGGCCCCCTTGGGACAGGTGGGCGTGGCGCCGTCGCTCCAGGCCGTGCCCGCGATGTCCAGGTGGGCCCAGGCGGTCTCGTCGTCCACGAAGTGCTGGAGGAACGCGCCCGCGGTGAGTGCGCCGGCCTCACGACCCTTGCCCAGATTCTTGAGGTCGCTCCAGGTGCCCTTGACCTCGTCACGGTGCTCGTCCACCAGGGGCAGGTGCCAGACACGCTCGAAGGTCTCGCCGCCGGCCTGGCGCAAGGCGTCGATGACCTCGCCGCTGTTGCCCATCAAGCCCGCGAAGTGGCTGCCCAGGGCAACCACGCAGGCGCCCGTGAGGGTGGCCGCGTCGATGATGGTGCTGGGCTTGCCCCGGCCGGCGTACCACAGGGCGTCGCCCAGGATGAGCCGGCCCTCGGCGTCGGTGTTGAGGATCTCCACGGTCTTGCCGTTGGCCATGGTGATCACGTCGGCCGGGCGGACGGCGTTCCCGTCCGGCATGTTCTCGGCCGTGGGGACGACCACCGTCAGGTTCACGTCCAGCTTGCGGCGGGCCACGATGACCGCCGCGCCCAGCACCGCCGCGGCACCGCCCATGTCCGTCTTCATGAGTTCCATGCCCGTGCCGGGCTTCAGCGAAATACCACCCGTGTCGAAGGTGATCCCCTTGCCCACCAGGGCGATCTTCGGCGCCTTGGCACCCGACGGCGCCTTGTGCTCCAGGACGATCAGCCGCGGCGGGTTGGTCGAACCCTGGCCCACGCCCAGCAGGCCGCCCATGTTCAGCTTCTTCAGTTCCGCCGGAAGCAGCACCTTGCAGCGCAGGCCCTCGCGCCGGGCCATGCGGCGGGCGCGGGCAGCCATGTCCGCCGGGGTGAGGATGTTCGGGGGCAGGTTCACCAGCTCGCGGGTGAAGAAGCAACCGGCCAGGTTTGCGTCGGCCTCGGCGCAGCCGGCCCTCAGGGCCCGTGTGCGGCTGCCGTCGGCCAGCAGGGTGACCGTGCGCAGTCCCGGCTTCTTCTTGCCCGTCTTGAGCGTGCCCACCGGCGAGGTGGCCAGGCCGCAGCCCTCGGCGAAGCAACGGGCGAAAGTATGGTCGTCGAAGTTGATGAGTTTCGCCGCCGGCACCACCGCCGCCAGCTTCGCGGTCTTCATGCCCACGGCCGCGCGGGCTGCCAAACCGGCGCAGTTGCGGATGGTCTGCAGGCCCACCTCCTTGGCCTTCCCCATGCCCACCAGCAGGACCAGCCCCGCCTTCACGCCGGGCAGATGCACCGCCAGGGTCTTCTCCGCCACAGCCGTGAAACCGGCGGCGGTGACCGCGCTCTTCAGGGCCCGCTTGCCAGCCGTGTCCAGATCCCGCGACAGGGGCCCCAGGTCGGCGGCATCCTTCTTACGGAAGACGGGATAAAGGACGAGATCGGTGGCGGCCGCGGCGAAACCGGCGGTGGCGACACGGTACTGCATGTTGGCGATCCTTCCGGGACAAGGCGAACGGCCCGTTCCCGGGCCGGCGTATTGGAGTGTGACGGGGACATTCTAGCAACGGTCCCGCCGATTGCCAGCGGGAATCCAGTCGCTGTGCTGAGAAGCGCCGGTTGCCCCTTGTGACCGCCCGGGAGCACCGGTACACTGCGTCGAAACCCCGTCCGCCCCCGCCCCCCGAGGTTCCGCATGCGTCTCGCCCTCCATTGGCAGATCCTGATCGCCCTGATCCTGGGCGTGGCCGCCGGCCTGCTCCTGCCCGACGGGGCCCTGCCCGTCTACGAATTCCTGGGTACGACCTTCCTGCGCGCCCTGAAGATGGTCATCGTGCCGTTGATCATCGGCTCCATCGTCAGTGGCATCGCCGGCGTGGGCGCCGCCGCAGGGCTGGGCCGCCTCTTCGGACGGACCTTCGCCTGGTACGTGACCACGAGCCTGCTGGCCATCCTGGTGGGCCTCGTCCTGGTGAACGTGATCCAGCCGGGCATCAGGGACGGCCACGGCGTGGCCACGGAACTCGGACTGGCCGCGGCGGACCCGGCGCTCCAGGCCCAGCTGGCGGACCGCGGCCCGGGCGACCTGGTGGGCATCCTCCAGCGCATGATCCCCGAGAACCCGGTGGCCGCCGCCGCTCAGGGCCAGATGCTGCCCCTGATCTTCTTCTGCATCCTCTTCGGCCTGGCTGTCACCCGGTTGCCCGAGGCCCCCCACAGCCGTCTGCTCGGCTTCTTCGAGGCCCTCTTCATGGCCATGATGAAAATCACCCACTGGGTGATCGCGCTAGCTCCCGTGGGCATCTTCGGACTCATGGCCAAGATCGTTGCCTCGGCCGGCTTCGACGCCTTCGCCCCCCTGCTGCGCTACGGCGGCACGGTGCTGCTGGCCTTGGTCTTCCACGCGGCGGTGACCCTGCCCCTGCTGGTGCGCCTGGTGGGCCGCCTGCCCGCCGGCCGCCACGCCCGGGTCATGACCCCGGCCCTGCTGACAGCCTTCTCGACCCGCAGCAGCTCGGCCACCTTGCCTCTGACCATCGACCGCGTGAAGAACGGCGCCGGCGCCAGCAACCGCGTCACGAGTTTCGTCCTGCCCCTGGGGGCGACCATCAACATGGACGGCACCGCCCTGTACGAATGCGTGGCCGCCCTCTTCATCGCCCAGGCCTACGGTGTCGAACTGGGGATCGGCGCCCAGGTCATCGTCGTGCTCACGGCCCTGCTGGCCAGCATCGGCGCGGCGGGGATCCCGGCCGCCGGCCTGGTCATGATCTCAATCATCCTGGACGCGGTGGGGCTGCCCCTGGAGGGGATCGCCCTCATCCTGGCGGTGGATCCGGTCCTGGACATGTGCCGCACGGCGGTGAACGTCTGGAGCGACAGCTGCGGCGCGGTGGTGGTGGCCCGGGGCGAGGGCGAGAACGTCCTGCGCGACGATCCCTGATCGGGCTTGTCGGACGCGACCGGCTGTGGCACCTTGTTTTTGGACCGCAACGATTCAGCCCACCCTGCGTAAGCCACGTAGGGCAATAGCCAAGGCACGGACCGTTTAGGGACGGCAATGAGCGACTTCCAGAACGACTTCAACGAACAGTCCGCCGACGGTCTCAGCCTGCCGCCCTGGGAGCAGCGCGAGAACTACGGCTATCTCAACGCCACCTATCTGACGGTCAAGGGGGTCATGCTCTCCCCCGCCCAGTTCTTCCACCGCATGCCCGCCAGGGTGGGACTCGCCCAACCCCTCTTTTTCGCCGTGGTCCTGGGCGTCATCGCTTCCTTCTTCTCCTGGATGTGGGCTCTGAGCGGCAGTTCGCTGCAGGTGCTTGTGGAGGAGGACATGGCCGGTGCCATGAAGGGTCCCTTCGTCGGCTTCATCGTCTTCCTGACCAGCCCGGTGACCGCGGCCATCACCGTGGCCATCAACGCGGCCCTGACCCACCTGGTGCTCATGCTCGTGGGCGGGAACCGTCTCGGCTTCGAGGCGACCTTCCGGGTGGCGGCCTACGCCATGGCCACCAGCATTCTCGCGGTGGTGCCCTTCTGCGGCTCCACCGTGGGCGCCCTGTGGTCCGTGGCGGTCATGATCATCGGCCTCTACTCGATCCACGAGACCGAGCCCTGGAAGGCCATCGTCGCCGTCCTGGCCCCGACCCTGCTCTGCCTGATGGCGACCGGCAGCGCCGTCGGCCTGCTCTTCTTCAGCCTTGCCGGCTGACGTGCGCTTCCGCCCCGAACCGGATTCCCTGGCCCGCTGGCTCGTCCTGCCCTTCGCTCTGGCCGCCTTGATCGGCCTGGCCGGATTGCGCTGGTGGCCGGACCTGGGTCTGCGCCTGGCCCACTGCCCCCTGCGCGACATGACCGGCCTGGCCTGCCCCACCTGCGGCGGCACCCACGCCGCCGCCGCCCTGGCCGCCGGTGACCTGGCCGGAGCCTGGCAAGCCAACCCCGCGGTGCCCCTGGGCGCGATCTTCCTGGCCGGTTGGATCCTGTGGGCCATGGGCGCGGCCCTGGTGCCGGCCTGGCGAGTGGGACTGGAGCTGGGTCCGGGCGAGCGAAAGGCCGCCCGCTGGGGGACGGCCCTGCTCCTGGTGGCGTTGTGGGTGCGCCAGGTCGTGGTCCTGTAACCGCCCGCGCTAGGCCAGTTCGCGCAGGAGTTCCCGGGCGATGACCAGGCGCTGGATCTCGCTGGTACCCTCGTAGATGCGCGTGACCCGCACGTCCCGGTAGTAGCGCTCCACGTCGTACTCCTTCACGTAGCCGTAGCCGCCGTGGATCTGGACCGCCGCGTCGGCCGCCCGGCCGGCCGCCTCGGTGGCGAAGACCTTGGCCATGGCCGCCTCCTTGGTGAAACGCCGCCCCTGGTCCTTGAGCCAGGCGGCGCGGAACGCCAGCAGGCGCGCCGCGTCCAGTTCGGTCCCCATGTCCGCGATCATGTTGCCGATGACCGGTTGCCGGCCGATGGGCTTGCCGAACTGCTCGCGGACCATGGAGTACTTGGCCGCCGCCTCCAGGCAGGCCCGCCCGATGCCCAGGGCCTGGAAGGCCACACCGATACGCCCGCCGTCCAGGGCCGTCATACCGATGCGGAAGCCGTCGCCCTCGTCGCCCAGCCGGTTGGCCGCCGGCACGCGGGCGCCGTCCAGGTCGATGACCACGGTGTCGCTGGCCCGGAGGCCCATCTTGTCTTCCTTCTTGGCCACCGACAGACCGGGCGTGTCCCGGGGCACGAGGAAGGCGTGGATGCCGCGGTGGTCCGTGGAGCCGGGATTGCGGGCCAGGACCACGAAGAAGGCGGCGCGGGTGCCGTTGGTCACCCACATCTTGGAACCGTCGAGGACGTACTCCTCGCCCTCCTTGCGGGCGGTGGCCCGCAGGCTCGCCGCGTCGCTGCCCGCCCCGGCTTCGCTGACACAGAAGGCGGCGATCTCACCGGCGGCCATGCGGGGCAGGATCTCCCGCTTGAGTTCCTCCGAACCGAAGCCGGCCACCGGATAGTAGCCCACGCTGTTGTGGACGGTGACCATGATGCACACGCCGGCCGAGGCGCGGGCCAACTCCTCCACCACCACGCCGTAGGTGATGGTGTCCACGTCGAGTCCGCCGTACTCCTCGGGAAAGCTCAGACCGAAGAAGCCGTTGGCCTTGATCTTCTCCACCAGGTCGTCGGGCATCTCGCGGGTGACATCCATCTGGTGGGCGATGGGCATGATCTCCTGCTTGGCGAAGTCGCGCACCATGTCGCGGAACATGGTCTGGTTCTCGTTGAGGTCGAAGTGCATGACGTCTCCGGGGCTGGCGGCAGAGCCGCGTGGGGCGGGGATGACCGGGAGTATTCTACGGCATCGAGCGGCCGGGCCCAACCCCCGTCAGGCCTAAAATGCAAGCGGCCCCGCCCCCAGAGGGGCAGGGCCGCAAGCTTCGCGGAGGCGTCCGCTTACTGGAACATGGCCTTGATGGAGCTCCAGGTCGCATCGTCGTCGGTCGGGACAACGCCACCGGGGAAGTGGAGGTTGGCACCCTCAGGCATGGTCACGCAGAGGTTGTCCATCCAGTTGTAGCCGCCGTAGGGCGAGCTGTCGTAGGGACGGGCCTCGACGCACAGGGCGACGATGCCGGCGGGGATGATCCACTCGGCCGTCAGTTCGGTCCACTCGGTGGCGCCGCTGTAGTCGGAGCCGATGCCGGGCGAGGAGACGTAGTTGGCCACGTCAACGTCGTCGGTCCAGTGGCCCCACAGGCGGAAAGCGGGGTTCGCGCTCGGGCTGTCGTCCCAGGCGTCGGCCGTGACGGTGATCACGTCACCCTCGTTGAGGCCGGTGATCCAGGCAACGTACAGCTGGGGCGTGCTGCCACCGAGATCGGCGGCGGCAAGGGCGCTGGAGCCCTCGGTCACGTGCACACCGTTGACTTCGTAGGCAGCATTATCGCAGTTGTAGCAACCCAGGACGTCGCCACCGTTTTCCCAACCGTAGCAGTGGGTCTCGGTCTGGGCGTAGGCACCGCCGGCCAGGGCCAGCACGAAAATGAGCGTAAGCAAGGTTTTCATGGAGCAGCTCCCTATGTCTTAAGGTTCGATTCCCCCGGACTCCGGCTGGACCGGTGCCCGACTTCCGCATCGCGATACGGACCACAAGAATAGCCGATCTCGGCGGGCTGTTCCAAATGATTTATCAAACCCGCCAGGTGACCATAAACCATAACCGGTTCTCAAAGTTCATAATTTGTTGTATAGCAGGTACATACGCTACAAACACACAGAGGAGAAAAATTACCTAAGCTAAAAATTTACATCGGAGGTAGGTATTTCCGGCCGGAAGCCGAAACGGACAGCGCCCCCGGAAAGGTCCGGGGGCGCCGGCGCGTGCACCGAAGATCGGACAGCCTACTTCTTCAATTCCAGCGCGCTGATGACCATGCGCTGGGCCTCGCTGGTGCCCTCGTAGATCTCGGTGATCTTGGCGTCCCGGAAGTGGCGCTCCACCGGGTACTCCTTGGAGTAGCCGTTGCCGCCGAAGACCTGCACCGCTTCGTTGGTGATGAAGTGGCTGGCCTCGCTGGCGTAGAGCTTGGCCATGGCCGCCTCCTCGCTGTAGCGGCCGCCCTGGTCCTTGGCCCAGGCGGCGCGCCAGGTGAGTAGACGGGCCGCCTCCAGGCGCGTGGCCATGTCGGCGATCTTCCACTGGATGGCCTGGAACTTGGCGATGGGCCGGCCGAACTGCTCCCGCTGGAGGGAGTAGAGCCTGGCCGCCTCGTAGGCTGCCGCCGACACGCCCAGGGCCTGGGACGCGATGCCGATGCGCCCGCCGTCCAGAGTGCTCATGGCCACCTTGAAGCCCTGGCCCACCTGGCCCAGGAGCTGGTCCGCGGGCACCCGCACGTTGTCGAAGGCGAGTTGGGCCGTGTCGCTGGCCCGGATGCCCATCTTCTCCTCCTTGCGGATGACCGAGAAGCCCTCGGCGGTCGCCTCGACGATGAAGGCGGCGATGCCCTTGTGCTTGAGGGCCGGGTCGGTCTGGGCGAAGACGATCAGCACGTCGGCGTTGGCGCCGTTGGTTATGAAGTTCTTCATGCCGTTCAGGACCCAGGTGTCGCCGTCGAGCTTGGCCGTGGTGGACTGGGACGCGGCGTCGGTCCCGGCGCCGGGCTCACTCAGGCAGTAGGCGCCGAGCAGCTTGCCCTGGGCCAGGGGCTTGAGGAACTTCTCCCGCTGGGCGTCGTCCCCATAGGTCTCCAGGGGCCAGCACACCAGCGAGTTGTTCACGGACATGATGACGCCACAGGAGGCGCAGGCGCGGCTGACCTCTTCCATGGCCAAGGCGTAGCAGACCATGTCCAGGCCGGCGCCGCCCCACTTCTCGGGCACGTTCATGCCCATGAAGCCCAGCTCGCCCATCTGCTTCACGATCTCTTTCGGGAAGCGTTCCTCGGCGTCGAGTTCCGCGGCGATGGGCACGATCTCGCGGTTGGCGAAGTCGCGGGCCATGTCGCGGATCATGCGCTGCTGTTCGGACAGTTCGAATTGCACGGTTTCTCCTTCTGACGGAACGGTCTCCTGCGGACGGAACGTCAGTCGTAGTCGTAGAAGCCCTTGCCGCTCTTGCGGCCGAGGAAGCCCGCGTCCACCATGCGCCGCAGCAGCGGGCAGGGGCGGTACTTGCTGTCGCCGAAGCCCTCGTACAGGACCTCCATGATGTCCAGGCAGATGTCCAGGCCGATGAAGTCGGCCAGGGTCAGGGGGCCCATGGGGTGAGCCATGCCCAGCTTCATTACCGTGTCGATGGCCTCGCGTTCGGCCACGCCCTCCATGAGACAGTAGGCGGCCTCGTTGATCATGGGCATGAGCAGGCGGTTGGCGATGAAGCCCGGATAGTCCTGGACCGTCACGGGCACCTTGCCCAGGTCCGTGGCCCACTGGGTGGTCTTGGCCAGGGTGTCGGCGCTCGTGGCCTGGCCGCAGATGATCTCCACCAGCTTCATCATGGGTACCGGGTTCATGAAGTGCATGCCGATGACCTTGTCGGCGCGCTTGGTGACGCCGCCGATCTTGGTCAGGGAGATGCTCGAGGTGTTGGAGGCCAGCACCGTGTCGGCGCTGCAGATGCCGTCCAGTTTCGTGAAGATGTCCTGCTTCACCTCGAAGCTCTCGAAGACAGCTTCGACTACGAGGTCGCTGTCGGCAGCGGCGCCCAGGTCGGTGACCGGTGTCAGGCGCCCCAGGGTGGCCTTGGCCTCGTCGTCGGAGATCTTCTCCTTCTTGACCAGCCGGCCCAGGTTCTTCTCGATGGTCGCCATGGCGCGGTCGAGGAAGTCCTGCTTCACGTCGACCAGGTTCACGTCGTTGCCGTTCTGG
Organism: bacterium; assembly: GCA_024231905.1. Classification (GTDB taxonomy): domain Bacteria; phylum Krumholzibacteriota; class Krumholzibacteriia; order LZORAL124-64-63; family LZORAL124-64-63; genus JAAEQC01. Next base: position 124,265 of record JAAEQC010000218.1, read on the forward strand.
GCGAACACGTGGGCGATGCCGTTGCCCATGGTCCCGCCGCCGATTACCGTAACTTTCATGGTCCGGTCCTTTCTAGGGTAGGCTGATGGCCATGCTCACCGCGTCGCCGCCGCCGAGGCAGAGGCTCGCCAGTCCGGTCTGGACGCCGTCGTCCTCCATGGCGTGCAGAAGGGTCACCAGGATGCGCGCGCCCGAGCAGCCGATGGGGTGTCCCAGGGAGACGCCTCCACCGCGGGTATTCACCTTGTCTTCATCCAGTTCGAGGGCTCTGACCACGCCCAGGCTCTGGGCGGCGAAGGCCTCGTTCAATTCGTACAGGCCGTAGGCGTCCTTGTCCGTGCCCAGTTTGGCCCAGAGATTCCGGACGCTGGTGACGGGGGCCATCATGACTTCCTTGGGGTCCACTGCGCCGGTGGCCACGCCGTTGATATGAGCGCGGATCTTCAGACCCTTCGACTTGGCGAACTCCTCGCTGCAGACCAGCACCGCCGCGGCGCCGTCGTTGATGCTGGAGGCGTTGCCCGCCGTGACCGAGCCACCGTCCCGCTTGAAGGCCGGCCGCAGCTTGGCCATGCCCGCCACGTTGGCGTCGGCACGGGGACCCTCGTCGCGTGCGACGACAAGGGGATCCTTCTTGCGCCGGGGCACTTCCACCGGAACCACTTCGCGGTCGAACTTGCCGGCTTCCCAGGCGGCGACCGCGCGCTCGTGGCTGCGCACGGCGAAGGCGTCCTGGTCCTCGCGGCTCACGTCGTAGGTCTCCACGACCCACTCGGCGGTCATGCCCATGTGGAAGTTGTTGTAGATGTCCCACAGGCCGTCGTGGACCAGCAGGTCGGTGATCTTGCCGTCACCCAGGCGCAGGCCGTTGCGGGCCTTGAACAGCGCGTAGGGAATCTGGCTCATGTTCTCCATGCCGCCGGCGAGGATGCAGTCGGCGTCGCCCGCGCGGATGGCCTGGTCGGCCAGGGCCACGGCCTTCAGTCCCGAGCCGCACACCTTGTTGACGGTCATGGCGCTGACGGTGGCCGGCACGCCGCCGAAGATGGCGGCCTGGCGGGCGGGGTTCTGTTGCAGTCCGGCCTGGCAGACGCAGCCCATGATGACTTCGTCCAGGGTCGCGGGGTCGAGGCCGGTCCGTTCCAGGACGGCCTTCACGCAGGTGGCACCCAGTTGCGGGCCGCGGACCGAGGCCAGACCTCCCTGGAAGCGGCCGATGGGTGTACGTACGGCCTCGCAGATGACGGAACGGGTGCTCACGGTATCTCCTTTCAGTCGGTCAGCGCGCGTTAATCGGTCAAAACATGCCGGCCGATGACCATGCGCTGGATCTCGCTGGTGCCCTCGCCGATGGTGCAGAGCTTGGCGTCGCGGTAGAACCGCTCCGCCGGATATTCGGTCGTGTAGCCGTAGCCGCCCAGGATCTGGATGGCCCGGTCGGTGACGAACATGGCCGTCTCGCTGGCGTGGAGCTTGGCCATGGCGGCCATGTGGCCGAAGGACTCCCCCACGTCCTTGAGGCGGCAGGCCTCGTAGGTGAGCTGGCGGGCGGCCTCGATCTGGGTGGCCATGTCCGCGAGCATGAATTCGATGGCCTGGAAGCTGGCGATGGGGCGGCCGAACTGGTGGCGCTCCTGGGCGTAGACGCGGGCCGTGTCGAAGGCGCCCACGGCCAGGCCCAGGGCCACTGCGGCGATGGAAATGCGGCCGCCGTCCAGGGTCATCATGAAGTACTTGAAGCCGCCCCCCTCCTCACCGAGCAGGGCGTCGGCCGGAAGGCGAACGTCCTCCAGGGTCAGCGGCGCCGTGTCCGAGGCACGCATACCAAGCTTATCCTCCTTCTTCTCCACCGTGAAACCCGGGGTATCCGTGGGGACGACGAAGGCGCTGATGCCGCGGCTGCCCTCGGCCTCGAGGTCGGTCTTGGCCGTGATGACGATGGCGCCGGCGTAGTGGCTGTTGGTGATCCACATCTTGGTGCCGTTGAGGACCCACTGGTCGCCGTCCCGGACCGCCGTAGTGCGGGTGCCGCCGGCGTCGCTGCCCGCTCCGGCCTCGGTCAAACCGAAGCTGAGCAGATGCTCGCCCGTGGCGGCGCCGGGCAGCCAGGCCTGCTTCTGCGCGTCGCTGCCCAGGTGGGCGATGGGCCAGCAGCCGAGGGAATTGTGGGCCGCGACGGTCAAGCCGTGGCTGCCGCAGACGCGGGAGATCTCCTCCACCACCAGGGCATAGCTGGTGATGTCCGAATCGACGCCTCCGTAGGCCTCGGGCACGGCCAGGCCGAGGAAGCCGAGCGCCCCCATCTCCTTCACCGTGGTCTCTGGGAACTCGCCGCTGCGATCGATCTCGGCGGCGATGGGCGCCAACTTGCTGGCGGCGAAATCGCGGGCCATCTGCCGGATCATCTTCTGGTTCTCGTTGAGGATCATGGGCTCTCCTGGCGGGAAAACGGCGTAAAAACACCTGGGCGCGGGCCGCAGCCGAGAGTACCGGATCGGGGTGCGGAAATACAAGAAAAAACGGAGAAAAGGGCATGTCATTCAGCAAGATACCGGACCCGGCCGCTCCGGCTAGAAGTCCGCCGGACCGGGGCTCCATCCCCGGTCCGGCAGCGCCGCGATCGCGGGCGGGATCTCAGCGGTACATGGCCTTGGCGGTCCCGAAGCTCATGGGGGTGGTCTCCACCTGGCCGTTGCAGAGATTCCGGGCCCCAGGCGTGGGTGGGCAACCGGTTCCTACCGGCAGGCGGTCACCGCCGTAGGGCGTGAGCCCGTCGTATAGGATCCATTCGGTGCGGTGGGTGTCCCAGCCGCAGGCCCGGTCATCGTCGGCCGCGTGGTCCGGGTAGATCGCCCGGTCGACCTCCTCGAAGGCAGGCGGATCCACCGAAGTCACCTGCACGAGGACGACTTCGTCGCCGCTGTTGTTGAGGCTGAGTCCGCTGGCGGCAAGACCGACGGCCTCCTGCCAGGCCACGGCCGCACTGCCGAGGACCAGAAGGGTCTCCCCGGCGCCGAGGGATCCGGAGAGCAACAGGCGCGGCATGGTCGCCGAAGCGTCCATCAGACCGTAGGTCGACAGGTCGACTGCGGCGGCTCCGGCGTTGAGGATCTCGACCCACTCGTCGCTGCGGTAATCGACGGCTCCGTCCCCGTCCCAGTCGGTGGCCGGGTCAGCCAGGATCTCGTTGATGATGAGCTGGCCCGCGGCCGGAACAGCGCCGAGGGCGAGCAAGCCCAGGCCGAGGACGGAGGCGACGGCCCAGCGCCGGTGCCTTATCATGTGTCGCATGGTATGTCTTCCAGACCGGGAGGCGTTCGGTGGCGGGAGTGGCGGAGAACCGCCCAGCGAGAAACGAGCCAGTCCATGAGCTTTCGCATCGGGGTGATCGGCGCCGGCGTGCACGGCGCCCGCTATCTACGTCATGCCCTGCACCATGTGCCGGGCATGGGTGTGGCGGCCCTGTGCCGCCGCGACGAGGCAGCCGGTCAGGAGTTGGCTACGGAATTGGACTGCCGTTACCACCGGGAGGCGGCTGCGCTCGTGGCGGACCCGGCGGTTGACGGCGTGGTGGTATGCACACCGCCGTCGTCGCATTTCGAACTGGCGGCGCAGGTGCTCGCGGCCGGGAAGCCGTTGCTGCTGGAGAAACCCATGACCGGATCGCTGGCCGAGGCCCGTCGCCTGGCGAAGCTCGACGCTGCCGGAACGGCCCCGAATCTCCTGCTCGCCCAGACCCTGCGCTGGAATCCGGTCCTGCGCCGGGTGCGCGAACTGTGGCCCCGACTGGGACGCGTCCACCACCTGCGGCTGGCCCAGCGCCTGGCCCCCACCACCCTGGCCTGGCAGCGGGATCCGGACGTCACCGTGGGCGGCTCGGTGCTCCTGACCGGGGTCCACCTCTTCGATACCGCACGCTGGCTCACGGGATCCGAGTTCGTGCGGGTGGACTCGCGGCAGGACCAGGTGCTGAACCCGGTGGTGGAAGATTTCTTCCTGGCTCGCGCCGCCCTTGCAGATGGCTGCCGGGTGAGCCTCGAGGTGAGCAAGTACACCCGAAGCCGCGCCTGCTGGCTGGAGGCCGTAGGCGAGGACGCACAATTGCTGGCCGACTACCAGGCCGGCGGCATCGTATGGCGCGAGGGTTCCGCCGAGGAGCGGCTCGCCGTGGACGGCGCGGCGCCCACCCTGCCCCTGGTGCTGGCCGACTGGCTGGCCGCGGTGCGGGACGGCTCCACGCCCCCGGTCACGGTGCACGACGGCGTGGCGACCATGGCGGTGGTGGATGCCTGCTACCGTTCCGCCGCGGCCCGGGCACCGGTGGTGGTGGACGGATGAGGGTCGTCATCCTATGGCTCCTGATCGCCACGGCAGCGATCGCCGTGGAGGACCAGCGCCCCGAGCTGATCCGCTTCCGCATCAAGGACCAAAACGACGTCCTCTACACGGACGCCCGCTACCGAAACGCCCCGCTCCTGGTCTTCTGGGGTGACAGAGAGGGGATCGAAAACCTGGGCGACTGGAGCCCCGTGCTGTGCGACTCCCTGGCGTCGGAATTGCGTGGCTACCGACTGCGCGCGGTGGATGTGGCCCACACCAAGGGGGCCCCATTCTTCGTCAAGGGCATGATCAAGAAGCGACTCCGCGCCGAAGGGAACGCCCCCGTGCTTCTGGACTGGGACGGCGCCTTCGCCAAAGCCTACGATTGCCGCAAGGACCAGGCGAACATCCTGCTCTTCGACCGGACGGCGCGGCTGGTACGAATCTGGGCGGTCGCCGAGTCCGACCCGGCCACCAAGGCGGAGATCCTGGTGGTGGTGAAGGAGACCGTCGCTCAGCGGGACCCGCCGGACCGGTAGACGACCAGCCCGTCCGCGTCCGGAGACGGCGGTGGCTCCAGGACGAACCGCACGCAGTCCCGATCCAACGGCTCCTCCCCCGTGAAATCCGCCACCCAGACACCGGCCAGCTGGTTGGCCGTGAAGTCGTAGAGACTGATGCTCCCGGGCCGGCACACCAAGCCCCAGCGGCGGCCGAGCCAGATGCGGTCCTGCAGTTGCTCGTGGAAGACGGAGCTGGTGCGGGCCGTCGGATCGCCGGTGGGCTCGCCCCAGAGCATGGTCACAGGATAGGTCTCGCCGGTCACGCGGACACGCAAGCGGTCGGCGCCGACTTCGATCCCCGTGCCGGATTCCCCGGTCCCGTGCGGATCCGGGGCAATACCGCACCGCCGCCGGCGCGCGGCGCGGGCGCGAACGGCCTCATCCAGGCGCGCGAGAGGGTCGTCGCTCCTCCAGCCGCAGGCGCGGTCCACGGCGGCGGCCACCTCAGCAGCCGCAGCCCCGGCGGCCGGTCCCGAGAACTCACGGCACAGCTTGCGCAACGCTTCCCAACCGGCTTCCGCCTCCACGGTTTCACACACCAGCGCCGCCACGGCGTAGGTTGCGTCGGGGCCCCCGGGGGCCGTTCGGAAGTCCGCCGCCGCCAGAAGATCGCCCGGCGTGACGGTCCCCCAGTCCAATTGGACCCAGCCCTGGTGCAGCACCACCTCCGGGGCCCGGCCCCAGCGCCCACCCAGGAGACAGGCCAGTCCCTCCTGGAAGACGGGCAGTTGCGCCGCCCGCAGGTCGGGCCAGAGGCGTCCCGTCAGCAGATGGATCACCTCGTGGAAATGAGGAAAGTGGGAGCTGATGATGATGCCAGAAGACACGTCCACCATGCCGACGGTGGGGTGGCCGGTAAGAGTCTCCACGGTGGCGGCGTCGGCAACCAGGTAGGTCATGGGGGCATCGACGAGTCCGCCGGCGTCGCCGCCGAGTCTGCCGGCGGTATCCTCGACGAAGGCGTCCAGCAGAGTGACGGCTCCGGGATCGACCAGGTGGCCGGCCGGGTGCTTGATCCTGAAGTACCGGGTCTCCAGTACGGGCCAGCGGCGCGCGGCGCCCCACAGACGGCCCGCCAGGCGCCAGTCGCCTTCTTCGTGGACCACCGTGTAGTCATAGGTCTCGACACCGACCGCGGTGGTGACGGTCACCGTGGCCACGGCCCCTTCGGGATCCGGCAGAGCGGTGATTTCGCAGGTGGCGCGCCCGGCCGCCAACTCGGTCCGGTAGCGGACCACCGGCGAGGCCACGTCCCACCATCCCGGTGTCGCGCGGGGGACAATACCGTGGATGTCGGCGGAAGCAAGGAAGGTTGCGGACCAGTGGGACCGCGCCACGTCCCACCGCCCCTCCTGGACGGCCTGGACGTAGGCGTGGACCGCTCCGGCGGAACCGTGGCATTGCTCCGCCGCCGCCGCGGGTCCCGCTGCCGACAACAGCAGGAACACCGCGGCGAGGATCGTGGCCCGGAACCTCGTCTTGTCTTCCATGGCCCTGCTCCGGTCAGCCCCCCAGGATGCGTTCGATGCCGCCCCGGGCGATGGGATGGTAGCTGTCCTTGTTGGCCTCGAAGATCTCCTTGGCCAGGGCCCGGGACTTTTCCTGGCCGTAGAGCGCCTGGTACAGGGGCTTCAGGTACTTCATGCGCCCCACCTGGCCCAGGAATGACCGGACCCGGTCGTAGACAGGTTCGTAACCGCTGTTCAAGGCCATGGACAGCCAGCTGCAGAGGATCTCGCTGTTGCCCTGGCCCGTGAGGGCGAACTCGCCGTCCAGCCAGGCGCAGTCCTCCGGGGAGAGGGTCTGAGGCAAGGCCTGCAGGAAGATCAGCCAATCCTCCGGAGTCCACTCCTTGGCGGCGGCCACATCGGGCCGGGCGCCGTCGCTCCAGGTCTTAGCCTGGCCTTCCAGGGACTCCAGGCGGGCCGACGTGAAGGCGGGTGAATTCGCCGGCAGTCCTTCGCCGCGGATCCAGCCCTCGGCGTCGATCCCAGCCGGCACGCCGGGCAGTTCTGCATTGAGGAATTCCTCGAACTGAGCTGTCGTAATCGATTTGAAACTAAAGGTTTCGATGTACTTCTTGACAAAGAGATCGAACTTCTCCCGGCCCACGGTCTCCTCCAGCAGGGCCACGAAAAGGAAGCCTTTTTCGTAAGGCACCAGGGAGTAGAACTCGTCCGGATCGCTGCCCGCCGAGTCGGTCTGCAGGCGGGTAAAAGGCGAATCGGCGCCGAAACTCTCGATGGCCGACATCAAACCGTTGCGACCGATGGCCGCCGCCAGGGACTTGGCCTCCAGCCCCTCCAGCTTCTCCAGGATGCGCCGTTCGGCCCACACGGTGAAGCCCTCGTTGAGCCAGAAGTCGTCCATGGTGGCATTGGTGACCAGGTTGCCGGTCCAGCTGTGGGCGAGTTCGTGGGCCAGCACGTTCACCAGGGAACGGTCCCCGGCCAGCAGGGTGGGCGTCAGGAAGGTCAGGCGCGGGTTCTCCATGCCGCCATAGGGGAAGCTGGGCGGCATGACCAGGAAGTCGAAACGGTCCCACAGGTAGGGCCCGAAGATCTCCTCGGCTGCCAGGAGCATCTTGTCCACGTCCGCGAACTCCCAGGCCGACTTCTCCAGCATCTCCGGCTCGGTGTAGACTCGCGAACGGGGACCCAGATCCTGGGACACCAGATTGCCCACGGCCAGGGCGAAGAGGTACGGCGGGATGGCCTGGGGCATGGCGAAGCTGAAGGTGCGCGTACCGGGCGCGGCGCCGGCGCCGGCCTCGCCGGGAGCGGCGGCCATGACCACGGTCAGGGCCTCGGGCACGGTGATCCGCGCGTCGAAGGTGAAGCGGGCCAGGGGCGAGTCCTGGCAGGGGATGACGCTGCGGGCGTGGATGGCCTGGCACTGGCTGAACAGGTAGGGATGCTCCCCACCGGCGGTTTGGGCCGGCTCGAGCCACTGGAGGGCCGAGGCCTCGGGACTCGTGGCATATTCCACGGTGAAACTCTCGGCGCCGGCGGGCAGGTCCACCCGCAGGGGTGTGCCGAGGACGGGGTCGGGGTCGCCCAGCTCGAAGACCAGGTCGGAGCCGTCGGCGGCGCGCACGGCCGCCACGTCCAGGTCGCGGGTATCCAGATCGAGGGGACCGCCGGCCGGGGCCGCCAGGTGCAGGGTCGCCTTGCCCAGGATGCGGCTGGTGGCGAAGTCGACGGCGAGATCCAGGTCCAGGGCGGACACGCGCCCCTGGTCCAGGTCGGCAAAGGAATGGGGGTCGGGACGGCTCACGGGAGCACCTCCGGCTGGGGTCGCGTCCGGTCGGGTCGGACATGGCATTCAAACCCAGCCATGGTCGCGCCGTTCGACCGCGAACGCAAGTCCCGTCAGGCCGTCTCGCGCGCCTCCCGCGGGCTCTCCTCAGCCTGGTCCGCGCTCCCGACGTCCGGATGTTCCTGCACGATGCGCACGAAGCTGTCCAGGTGCTCGAGGAAGACGTCCACCAGGCGCGGATCGAACTGGCGGCCCCTCTCGGCCCGCAGGATTGCCACCACTTCCTCCAGGGGCAGGGCCCCCCGATAAACCCGGCGGTTGACCAGGGCGTCGAAGACATCCACCAGGGCCGTGATCCGTCCTTCCAGGGAGATCTCCCCGGCGCACAGGCCCACCGGGTAGCCGCATCCGTCCCAACGCTCGTGGTGCTCCAGGGCGATGCGCGCGGCCGTGACCATGACCCGGCGCCGGGACCGGTCCAGGATCGAATGACCGATGACGGCGTGGCGCCGCATGTTGGCCGTCTCGGCCGGGGTCAGGGGCCCAGGCTTCTTGAGGATGGCGTCGGGGATGCCGACCTTGCCTACGTCGTGCAGGGGAGCGGCCAGCTTGAGGACCGCCGCGTCGTCGGTGCCCATACCCACGGCCAGGCCCAGGACGTGGGCCATCTCCCCCACCCGCAGCACGTGGTTGGCCGTCTCCTTGGAGCGGGACTCCACCAGACCGCACAGGGTGTGGATCATCTCCTTCTGACCCTCGATGACTTCCAGGGCCAGGCCGATGTTGCGATAGGCCAGGCCCGCGTGGGCCACATACAGCCGCAACAGGTCGTGGTCCAGACGGTCCAGGTTCGGCAGGCCGGTGACCAGGCACACGACCTCGCCGCCCTCGTCGTCCCGGCAGCGGGTGCAGCAGGCGTCACCCTCCACCAGCAACTCGCCGGCCAGCCTCGTCCGCTGGACGAGATCGCGCAGCCGCCCGTCGTCCAGTTCGCACACGCGCCGCCCTTCGCTGCCGGCCAGGGTACCGTGGGCAGCCACGACCAGGCAGTCTTCGGCGTTCGTCCGCGCCACCAGGCCGCCGACCGCAGCGCCGCCCGTGGACCTTTCCCCCAGCACGGAGAGCTGCTGGTCGAGCAGGCCGGCGGCGAACCGGTCCCGGCTGCGCCAGCGGAAGAGCTCGCCGCTGGCGTCCAGCACCCGCTGCAGGCCCTGGCGGTTACGCTCCAGTTCCCGGATGTCCCGCCAGGCGCGCAGGGCGCTGGTCACCGCGGTACACAGCTTGTCGGCCGTGAGTTCGGTCTTGGACTTGTAGTCGTTGATGTCGTACTCGGCCACCACCTCCTGCTCCGGGGCGGAACCAGGCTGTCCCGTGCGCAGGATGATGCGGACGTGCCGGTTGCCCACGTCGTTGCGCAGGTACCGGACCAGGCGCAGACCTGAGTCCTCCTGCTCCATGACCACGTCCAACAGGACGACCGCGATATCCGGGTGTTCGCGCATGACCTGGCGCGCCGCCGCCCCCGAAAAGGCGCTCAGCAGCATGAGCCCGCGGCCCTCGAAACGGTAGCGTCCCAGCACGAGCTGGGTGATGTGATGGACATCGACGTCGTCATCCACGATGAGCAGCTTCCACGGTTCACCGCCGCGTTGTTCGCCGGGTCGGCCGGGCACGTTCACCACGGCGTCCTCCGCCGCGAACTCGAGGGCGTCGGCGGATCGAGGATCGGTGGGGCGCTTTTCAGGCATACTGGACCTCCGCGGGCAGGGGCACTTTCACGACGACTCGCGTGCCCCTGCCCTTTTCGCTCGCGCAGGAGATGGTACCACCCAGGATCTGGGTGACGTTGGTGTGGACGATGTGCATGCCGAGGCCGGTACCGCCGCGACCGCGCTTGGTGGTGAAGAAGGGTTCGTAGACCCGGGCCAGCTGCTTGTGGGTCATGCCGTTGCCGTCGTCCGAGTACTCAATGACCACGTGGGTGCCGTCCACCCGCACCATCACCCGGATGGTGCCGACCAGGAGTCCCTCGAAACCGTGCTGCACCGAGTTCAAGACCAGGTTGGAGATCACCCGGAAAACCGCTCCGGGATCGCAGCAGATGGTCACGTCGCCGGGGCAATCCACCTCGACCCGGTAGCCGGTGCCCCGCAGCCGGGGTCCCAGGCTGGCGACGATCTCCTGGAGGTAGCCTCCCAGATCGAAGGTGCGGAGGCTCTCGGCGGACTGGTCCACCGCCACCTCCTTGAAGCTCCGCAGCAATTCCGCGGTGCGGTCGAGGTTGGACCGGATGGCCGCGGCGGAGCTGTCCATGGAGCTGAGCATGGTGGTGAAGCCCGACTGGGTCAGCCGCTGCTCGCGGTAGGCGGAGCCGCCCTCGTCGCACAGGGATTGGAGGTGGGACGCGGCGGTCAGGGCGGTGCCCACCGGGGTGGCCATCTCGTGGGTCAAGCCGGCCACCATGTCGCCCAGGGCGGCCAACTTCTCGGACTCGAGCAGGCGCTCCCGGGCCTCGGTCATGAGACGCGCCCGATCCCGCTCGCCGGTGACGTCGCGGGCCACCCCTTCGATGGACGTGACCGCGCCGGACCGGTCGAAGAGCGGCACGGCCAGCACTTCCAGGACCCGCGGGCCCTCGCTGGTTTCGATTCGCAGGTCCCAGATGGGTTCCCGGCTGCCGTTCAAGGTACGCTGCACGTGCTCCCGGGCCTCACTGTTCTCCGTCCGCCGGAGCCACTCGCCCATGAGCTTGCGCAACTCGACGAAACCGGAACACCCCAGGATGCGCCGGTAGGTCGGGCTCACGTAGCGGTACTCCCCCGCCACCGAGACCGAGAAGAAAACCTGGAGTTCGCCCAGATTCTCGATGATCCGCCGGTAGCGTTGCTCGCTCTGACGGAGGGTCTCGTTGGTACCCCGCAGTTCCGCCGTGGCCACGTCCACCCGCCGTTCCAGGTCCTCGTTCAGCTGGCGCAGCTGCTGCTCCGTGCGGTGGCGGGCCCGGTCCGCCCGGCGACGTTGCCAGGCGTGGACCAGGATCTGTCCCAGGGTGTCCATGAGGCTGATGGTCTCGTCCCGCCAGTCGCCCACGGCGCGCACGGAGTCGAAGGCCAGCAGACCGGCCACGCGGCCGTCGTCGAGCATGGGGATCACCAGGACCGAACGGGTCTCGTGGCCCAGCCAACGGGCCTTCTCAGGAGCGGCGTCCGCGGGCAGGGCGGCCACGTCCTCCACGTAGAAGACCTGGCCGGCGTCGATCTTCCCTTTCAGCCAGGGCAGACCGTCGAAGGAGCCCTGGAGGTCATTCTCCGGCACGGGCAGCACACCGTCGGCGCACCATTGGAATTCGTAGCGGAAGGTCCTGCCGTCGTCCGAGAGCCGGCCGAGGAAACAGCGGTCTACGGTGGTCAGTCCGCCCACGGAGACGAGGGCGTCGGTGAGGGCGTCGTCCAGTTCACCCTGGGTGGCGGTGGCGATGTTGCGGAGGATTTTCGTGAGGGCGTCGACCGTGGCGGTTTCGGCGCCGGTGTCCCGGGGACCGAGGGCAACAGGCTCGAGCGCCACTTCCGCCGGCGCGTTGAAGCGCCTTCGCGCGCCCAGGAACGCCCAGGCGGCGAGGCCCGCGGTCACCGCCGGGAACAGGACGAGAGATACAGCCCGGATCACGTCCACCCTACACGTCTCCTTGACCGGACGTCCGTGTCGGTATGGTTGCCGTTCCCTCTGGCGCGAATGGAAAGGGATATTAGACAGACCTGGAGATCGAATCCAAGATAATTCGGTTATTCCGCAATAAAAATATAAAGATTCCCGTACCTTTAAGTACTTATGAAACTGGCGCCCTCGACTCCTGGATGCCCCCAAACCTTCCGGGCAGGTAGCCAATCGTTCCTCGCGGTTCCTAAAAGCGCCTCATAGGTCCCAAGCAGAATAAAAGAGAAACATCCCTCAACCCTCCTCCACGTCTACACTTGCGCCCTTGTGCCTGGACTGAATCAGTATCGAAGGTTGGGGGCCGTGGTTCTGCGACCTCTGGTCGCGGTCGTCGGCTCACGACCTTCGACACTGATTCAGTCCACCGGTACCAACGGCGCAAACCGCGGATTGAGATGCTTCCGGTCCCCACTGTTGAAGTCCACCGTCACCAGCATATCGTCCCCAGTCCCCTCCACGCGCACGACCACCCCCGAACCAAAAATGCCGTGGCTGACCAGCTGGCCCGCGTAGTAGGGCGCTTCCTGGCTCACGTCGGCGTCCCAGCCGCTATCGGCAGGAGAAGCCGGCTTAGCCGACCGTTTGCCCCACTGGTCCGGCAGCACCGCCGGGCGGGTGGGCTTGCCGTGGCTGCGGGAGCCTCCCGCGGCCTGCTGACGACGGGCGCCGGGGCGTGGGGCGGCGGAACTGCCGAAGAGACTGCGAGCCACGGGGCGGCCGGCGGCGAGGGCGTCCAGGCGAGTCCTATCCACCAGGCCGTCGGGCACTTCCTTCAGGAATCGTGAGGGCAGGCTCGTCTGCCACTGGCCGAAGCGGCGGCGGCGCGACGCGTGCAGCAGATGGACCTTGCGGCGGGCCCGGGTCAAGGCCACGTAGAAGAGGCGGCGCTCCTCCTCCAGGGACGACTCATCGTCCTGGCTGTTGATGTGGGGCAGGATGTCGTCCTCGCAACCGGCCACGATCACCACCGGGAACTCCAGGCCCTTGGCCGTGTGGATGGTCATCAGCCGGACCAGACCCTCCTCCTCGGTGATGGTGTCCGGATCCGAGACCAGGGCCACCTGCTCCAGGAACTGGTCCAGGCGGCCGCCGTCGGTCTGCTCGTGGAAGGCGGCGGCGGCGTTGATCAGCTCCTCCACGTTCTCGGTACGGCCCGCCGCGGTGACCGGATCGTCGGTTTCCAGGTGGTCCATGTAGCCGATATCTTCCAGCAGTCCCCGCAGGATCTCCGGCACCGGATCGCCATCGGCCATGCGGGCGCGCCAGCGGGCGGCCATGTCGAAGAAGGCGCGCACGCGCTTGCAGGCGGCAGGGGCGATCTCCCGTTCCAGGAGGCCCTCTTCGGCGGCGGCCTGGCCCGGGGTGAGGTCCGTGGCCGCCGCCAGTTCCAGCAGGCGGCTCACGGTGGTGGCGCCCAGCTTGCGACGGGGCACATTGATGGCCCGCTGCAGGGAGACCAGGTCCGCCGGGTTGGCCACCACCTTCAGGTAGGCCAGCAGGTCCCGGACTTCCTTGCGCTCGTAGAACTGGAGACTGCCCACCACCTGGTAGGGCAGGTTGGCCCGGCGCAGGGCGTCCTCGAGGGCGCGGCTCTGGGCGTTGGTGCGGTAGAGGACCGTCACGTCCGACCGGGAGCCGCCGGCCGCCAGCTCGGTCCGCACGATCTCGACCACCTTGGCGGCCTCGTCCTCCTCGTCCTGGAACTCCTCGTCAAGCAGGAGTTCTCCCGCCCCGTCGGCGGTCCACAGCTTTTTACCCTTGCGCCGCTTGTTGTGGGCGATGACGGCGTTGGCCGCGTCCAGGATGTTGCCGGTGCTGCGGTAATTCTGTTCCAGGCGCAAGGTGACCGCGCCGGGAAAGTAGGAGTCGAATTCGAGCATGTTCTCGATGCAGGCGCCCCGCCAGGAGTAGATAGACTGATCGTCGTCACCCACGGCGAAGACGTTGCCGTGGGTGCTCTGCAGGGCCTTGATGAGGATCATCTGCAACGGGTTGGTGTCCTGGAACTCGTCCACCAGAACATGCCGGAAACGTTCGGCGTACCGCCGCCTCACGTCCTCGTGCTGCTCCAGCAGGTGGACCGTGCGTAGAATGAGATCGTCGAAGTCCAGGGCGTTGCAGCGCCGCAGGGCCTTTTCGTAGCCCTCGAAGATCTCCGCGTATTTCTCGTCGATGAAGGAAGTGGCCGACTGCTTGGCTGCGTCCGGGGCCACGTCCTGGTTCTTCCAGTCGCTGATGACCGAGCGGGCGCCCCGCGGTGTGAACTGCTTGGGGTCGATCCTCAGGTCGGCCAGCACGTCCTTCAGCAGACGTTTGGAGTCGTCCGTGTCGAAGATGGTGAAGTTGCGGTCCACGCCCACGGGTGTCCCGTCAGCGCGCAGGATGCGCAGGCCCGTGGCGTGGAAGGTGCCGATCCAGAAGGGGGCCCGGTCCGCACCCACGGTGGCGCCGACCCTCTCGCGCATCTCCTTGGCGGCCCGGTTGGTGAAGGTGAAGGCGAGGATCTCCCCCGGGTGGACGCCGCGCTCACCCAGCAACCAGGCGATGCGGGTCGTGAGGACGCGGGTCTTGCCGCTGCCGGCGCCGGCCACCACCAGGACGGGGCCTTCCGCGGCCGTGACCGCCGCGCCTTGGGGTTCGTTGAGCTGATCCAGGATGTCGTTCACGGTCGCTCCATCGCCGCCCGGGGGATGGGCGGCCTGCTAGTACTCGAAACGGTACTTGAAGTCCAGGTTGTAGGTGGGTTGGCCCTGGTTCTCGTCGATGCGCCGCCGGACCTCCGACTGCAACAGCAGATGCCGGTTGATCTGGTACTCGACGATGAAGTCGCGGTCGTCCTGGCGGACGCCCTGGGCGTACTTCAGGTACAGGTCCGAACCGATGTACTTGCCGACACCGATGAGCGGATCGATCCCCTGGTCCCCGGTGGACCGTTGGCGCTGGATCTGATCGATCTCGAAGGTGTCGAAGACGGCCAGCTCCCGCGCGATCTCCCGTTCGAGCACGTTGAAGCCCGCCGAGATGCCCGTGGCCTGGAGGGCCTCGGCGTCGTCGCCCTCGGGGGTCGCGTGGGGCTCGAGGCCCAGCAGCATGCGCTGGATGGCCGCCCGCGAGTAGCCGCGTTCGCTGGAGAAGGTGATCTCCGGCCGGCTCAACTGCCCGCCGACGTGCACCCCGATGTTCTCGATGATGCTGTTGCTCGAGTACTGGCTGCGCAGACGATACTTGGTCTCCGCGTCCACGTCCACCTGGGGATCGAAGGCCAGTTCGCGGCTGAAGTCGAGCACGCCACGGGTCACCCGGAAGCTGTTGTTGAAGACGATGAAGCGGCCGGCGTTCACGTCCAGGGTGCCGCGCAGGTAGAGGCCCTCCTCGTCGCGCACCAGGTTCAGGTCGCCGCCCAGGTCCAGTTCCATGTCCCGGTTGATGATGTGGGCCGTGCGCGGCTCGCCGTGGATCTCCAGGTCCGCCAGCCAATCCGGGGCCACCGTGGCCGCCAGGGGATCCGGCCCCGAGCCCTGCTCGTTGAAGCGGCCCGTGTAACGGGCCTTCACCACGTCGTAGCTGCCGCTGAACTTGGGCACCAGGAGGCTGTCCGGTCCCACCTTGTGGCCCGAGAGGCGCGCCCGCCGCGAGTTCACCACGACCCGCAGCTCCGGCAGCGAGGCGACCAGGAATCGGTCCAGGTCCAGGTAGACGTCGAAGGTCCGCAAATCCAGACCGTCGAAGACCACGCGGCCGTCGCCGGTAAAGGTGCCGCGCAGACCTTCGCGGCCGCTGATGTTCGATACCACCAGTTCGTCGCCCCGGAAGACGCCCTCGCAAGAAGCGCCGGCGTAGATCTCCTCCATGTTGCGCAGCACGAAGCCCGTGTCCCGGATCTTCAGGCGGCCCTGGTAGAGGGGATGTTCCAGGGGGCCGCTCACCACCACCGACGCGCCGCCGCGGCCGCTGGTGCGCACGAAGGCGTTGGTGGCCCTGGACAGGGGTTCGAGGTTGCTGTCGTCGGGGATCTCCAGCTGCATGTAGAAGGGGCCGTCCAGGGGCGTGAGCGGCTCGCTGAGGAAGTCGAGATCCATGGGGACCTCGATGCGGCCGGTCAGGGCCAGGTCGTCTTGCCGACCCGCCAGGTTGCCCAGGACCAGCGCGTCGGCGTCGGCCCACACCTCGCCCGTGAGTTCGTCCAGGTGCAGCCAGTGGATATGGAAGGGGGCGCCGTGCAGGTTGCCCCGTACCAGGGGCGAGTCCGTGGTGCCGGCCACGGCCAGGTCACCGGTGAACTGGCCGGCCAGGCGGTCCAGGGCCGGAAGTTCGAACTGCTCCAGGAACGCCCAGTCGCCCCGGTCGATGACCAGCTGCATATCCAGTTCGGCGCCGGGCCAGAAGTCCTCCACCCGCCGGGCCTCCCCGTGGGCTACGGCGCCGCCGCCGCGGATCCGGCCGAACTCGGTGACGAGCACCAGGTCGCGGAAGTCCACCACGCCCTGGCTGAAACCCGCCGCCACCTCCAGGGTGTCCACGCGGGCCAGGGCGAAGGGCGAATCCAGAAGGCGGGCCTGCAGTTCGACCACCGGGTCGCTGGGCACGCCACCCACCGCCGCGCGGGCCGTGACCGTGCCCGACAGGGGCTCCTCCGTGCCCACGAAGGGGTCGAGCAGGGCCAGGTCGAAGTTGTCCAGTTCGAGTTCGCCGGTGACCACCGCGTCTCGCTCGTAGTAGGCGTCGACCTTCAGGGAGCCCCGCTCCGAGGCCAGGGTGGTGGCGGGCAGGAAGAACCGGCCGCGGCCCACTTCGAAGCTGGTGGGTTCGACCAGGGCCCAGGCCGTGCCCTCCAGGGAGCAGGACAGGAGGTCCAGGTTGAAGGTGTGGAGCGAATCGCCGAAGGCCGCGCGCAACCGGGCGGCCAGCACCGTGTCGCCGTAGACGGCGCGGAACTCCTCGACCTCGGCGCCCCTGGACGAGGCCGTGCCGGCCAGGCGGAAGTCTCCCAAGGGGACGTCGCCCACGGCCAGGCCGCGTCCCCGAGCATCCACGTCGAAGACCGGATCGCCGAGGACGTCGGCCACGTCGAGGTGGGCATTGAGCCGGCGTGTGTCGAGGTTCGCCAGGACGGCCCCGCGGAGGATCGCCGACCCCTGGAAACGCAAGTCGTCCAGGGGGCCCTCCACCCGGCCGGAACCTTCGGCCTGGCCCCTCAGAGCGGGCCACTCCCAGGACGCGGGCAGGGATGACAGGTCGGTGCTCGAAGCCTCCACGTCGCCGCGGAAGATCTTGTCGGCATCGGAAAAGCCGCGCAGCTGGACCTGCAGGTCGGCGTAATGGAAGTCGGCGCGGTGGAAGACCACCGAATCCTCGGTGGCGAAGACGTCCACCCGGCAGCTGTCGAAAGGCAACACGGACACGAACCCGTCCCGCAGGCCGCCGGTGACACGGGTCCAGAGGGGCGCTTCCCCGTGCTCGATAACCAGCCGGCCGTGGCCGTCGCTGGGGGGCAATTCCTCCTCGCCGGGCACCAGACCCGACGCCAGGTCCACGTCCTCCACGTCGCCTTCGAGACGGAGGTTCACCGGCGCCGCTTCGTCCAGGTCGATCCAGCCGTTCCCCCGGAAGCGGGCGCCGTTGACCCGGCCGTCCATGTGCTCGAGCAGCACGGTGGCCGGTCCCGCTGCCACGCGGCCGTACACCTGCCGCATATGGTAGCCCTCGAGCTCGCCGCTGAACTCGCCCCTGAAGACCACCGAATCGCCCGGCGCCGCGAAATGCCCGTCCAGGTCGCCCCGCGCCACGAAGCCGAGGCCCATGTCGAGCAGGTCCTCGACTTCGGACGTCACCACATCCGTAGCGGAAACGGTCAGGTCCAGGCGACGGTCCCAGCCCTTGAAACCCGCGGCCTCGACGCGGCCGGCGTTCAGCCCGCCGAAGAGGTTCGCCACGTGGATCCCGGCTGTATCCACCCGCACTTCGCCGCGCAGATCGTTGATCACGGTGGACCGGGTCTCCCAGTGTGCGTCCAGGCGCCGCAGCACCAGGTGCAGGTCGTCCCGGGCCTCGAGGGAACCCTGGAACTGCAGATCCGAGACACGCTCCTGGAGACGGCCGCCGGAATCGGAGACATCCAGGCGCGCGTCACGCACGTCCAGGTGGTCGACGATCAGTTGGGGGAAGGTCGACCGCAGGCCCGCGGCGGGTTGGTCGCCGTCGGCCGGCTTGTTGGCGCGGGTGTAGACTTCGGGCCGGGTTACCGTCAGGCGGCGCACCCGGGGCGGGGCACCGAGCACCTCGCCCAGCTGGAAGTCCACCCGCACCGTGTCGGCCGAGACCAGGGTCAAGCCGCCGCGATCCCCGGGCAGGGTGAGGGAGACCCCGTACAGGTCCAGTCCCTCGAACTGCCGGACCCGGAAGTCGGTCACGCGCAGACCGCCCTGCTCGATGCGCAGCAGGTGGCGACTGACCAGGCTCGCCGCGTACGGAGCCACCAGGCGCGGGTGGGTCGCCAACCAGCCCACGACCGAGCCGATCACCAACCAGGCGACCAGAGCAGGCAGGTGGGATGCTCGCAGCAGGCGCATCAGAACGGGTATCCCAGGGAAAAGTGCCAGTAGACCGACGGGTCCTTCACGTCTTTGTCCTGGCCCACGTAACGCACGCGCTTGAGGGGGATGCCCACGTCGACACGCACCGGGCCGAAGGGAGTTTCCAGGCGCAGGCCCGTGCCGTAGCTCCAGCGGTAGTCCCAGGCCTTGGTCGAGCCCGGATCCGTCGGTTCGCCGGGCTGCGCATTGAAGCGGAAGGCGCGCATGCGCACTTCACTCAGATTCGCCCAGACGTTGCCGCCCTCGCAGAAGAGGACGCTCGAAAAATGCCAGCGTTTCAGCAAGGGCAAGGGGAAGCGCCACTCCAGATTCGTCAGCAGCAGGTAATTGCCGCCCCGGGCCGGATTGTCGGGCAGGAGCACGTCCGAGGTGTAGTTCAGGCGGTCCAATTCGTCCTGGTCGGCTACCTGCGGGCCGAGGCTGTTGTGCCGGTAGCCGCGGACGGTGGAGGCGCCGCCCGCGAAGAAACGGTCGTCGTAGGGCACGCCCTCGGCACCGAGGTCGAGGGAACCGGCGAAGGGCCGGGCTCCGCCGGCCATGATCCGCAGGGCCAGGACGCCACCCAGGGGCGGCCGGCGGTAGTGGTGCAGGGCCGCGGACCACTTGAAGAAATCGAAGTCTCCGCCCAGGGGGCCGCCCGCCACCTTGAAGGTGCCGATGGCGTAGCTGCCGGCCGTAGGACGGAAGAGGTCGTCGCGGTTGTCGATGTACAGGGCGTAGTTGGCGGACCGCACCTGGGAGACCTCGGTGCCCAGTTCGTCGAAGCGTGCCTTGAGGCTGTCCGGCGCCCAGGGATGAATGTCCGGATTGGTGATCTTCACACCCAGGTAGGTGGTATGGGTGATCCGGCGGCCGGTTCGCCAGGTGGTGCCCAGGTTCAGGCCGTGGCTGTGCTGATTCAGGGCCGACTCGCCGCGGGTCTCGCGCTGGAGATAGACGGTCACGTCGAAGCTGTAGCGGCTGTGCCACAGGCGGGGATTCACGTAGGAGATGTCGCCGCGGTAATTGACCTGGCCTTTGTCGAAATTGATGTGGTTGCCGACCACGTCCTCCACGTTCCAGGAACCGCGGCCGCGCACCTGCAGGCGGCGTCCCGTACCCCACAGATTGTTGTGCCCCCAGGCCGCCAGGGCCCGGATGCGTTCCACGCTGCCCACGCCCACGCCCAGTTCGTAGTAGGCAGGTCGGCGTTCCACCACGTGCACGCGCAGATCGGCCAGGCCCGCGGCCGTATCCACATCCGCCGGCGAGATGGTCACGTCCCGGAAGAGCGAAGTGGCCAGGAGCTGCCGCCGCGAGTCCTCCACCCGGCGCCAGCGCAGGGGCTCGCCCGCCCCCACGAGCATCTCCCGCCGAAGCAGGATGTCCCGGGTGTTGGTGTTGCCGGCCAGATCGATGTTGCGCACCCGGTAGGCCCGGCCCGGCCGGATGGTGTAGAGCACATCGGCCAGGAAACCGCCCGATGTCGTGTCCGGAACAACGGTCATGGATGGCACCACCACCGCGTCCAGGAAGGTCTCGGCCCGGTACAGATCGCGCACGGAGTAGATGTCGCCGCCGAAGGCGTTGAGATCCGCCGGGGCGGGCAGGCCCTCGAGCAGGATCATCACCTGGCGCAGGCGCTCCTCGACCAGGGGTTCGTTGCCGGTGAATTTCACGGCGGCGATCATGGTCCGCGCGCCCTCGGCGATGGAGATGTGCAGGACGTCTCCCTCGCCCTCCTCGACGATCACCGAGTCGAGGGCCACCTGGGCCTGGTGGAAGCCGCGGTTGCGGTAGTAGGTGCGCAGGATGCGCAGCTGGGTCGCCACCAGATGGGGCTTGTAGGTGGGAACGGCCAAGGGGCGCCGCCAGTCGGGCTCCTCGATGTGGAGCAGGGCTTTCAACTCATTCTCGGAGAAACTCTGCTGGCCGGAGATGCGGATCTGGTGGAGACGATGGGCCTCCAGCCCGAAGTCGAGTTCCTCGTCGGCCCGGACCGCGCCCGCGGACAGGAGCAGCAGAAGCAGGATGGCGCACCGGAGCAACGGCCCCGTTGCGGTCCGGCGCCTGGCGGCGTCGATGGTCTGCTCCAACTTCGTTGTCTTCATCTCGACCTTGTGGTGCTCCCGGGGCGTTACCGCCCGCGTGGGATGGAACGCCCCCGCCCCCAAAACCTGCCCGCCGTCAAAACAAACATGGAACCGAACGGGCTCCGGTGCTATCGAAAGAGGGACGATCCCTCCGGTCCGCCCCGCGGACCGGCCACCCCGTGCTCCCGGAGTCCGCCATGCACCCGTCGCGATCGCTCACCCGTGTCCTCGTCGCTTGCCTCGCGGTGGCTGTCCTGACCGCCTGCGATTCTGCTCAGGATCTCCACCTGGACGACCTCGCGCCCGGCGAATTCACATACGTGTCCCGCATCGTCGTCCTCGAGCGGGCCAAGGCCGTGGCCCTGGACGACCGCCCCACCGGTGAAGCCCTGCTCGACTCCCTCGCCGCCGCCTGGGGCGACAGTTCCCTGGCCGAGACCGCGGCCGGCGTGCCCGACGATCCCGCTCGCGCCGCGGCCGTGGGCCGCCTGCTGGAACGAATCCTCACGGCAGAACTCGACTCCCTGGTCCTGGCCCCTCGGCCGGACCGTCTGGGAGCGCCCCTACCAGATCCCGAGCTGCCCACTCCGGAATCCGCCGCCGAGTGAGAACCGCGGCTAGTGGCCCGTCACCTTCCACACGTCCAGCACAACCACGAAGGTCATGAACAGCAGCAGGATGATCAGGCCCATCTGGGTCGCGATGGCCTGCATGCGTTCCGGCACCGGTTTACCGCCCCGTGCGATCTCCACCAGCAGGAAGAGCACGTGCCCCCCGTCCAGGACGGGAATGGGCATGAGGTTCAGCAGGAAGAGGTTGATGCTGAAGAAGGCGATGAAGAGCATCAGGTGGGAGAAGCTCCAGCGCAGCATCTCCCCCGCCGCCTGGCCGATGCGCAGCGGTCCGCCCACGGCGTCCAGTCCCAGCTTGCGGCGCACGAAGTCGCTCAGGGTATCGACGGTGATGCGGATGGTGCCCATGGTGCGTTCGTGGCCCAGCTTCAGGGCGCGGCCGAAGCCCACGCGCTCGGTCCCGTAGAAGGGCTCGAAGAAGATGCGGCCGCCGATCTCCCCGGGCATGATCTCAGCCGATTCCACCTGGGCGGTGCCGGTCATCTCCACGCCGTCCCGTTGCCAGACCAGTTCGAGGTCCTCGCCGGGCCGGGCGTTGACTCGGGCGGCGATGGCACCGAAGGACGTCACCGTCTGGCCGGCCACGGTGGTGATCACGTCCCCGCGTTGCAGTCCGACGCGGTCGGCGGGGCCGCCGCGTTGCACCAGGCCCACGGTGGTGTTCCAGGCCTGCAGGCCCACGGACCAGTAGTCCCCCTCGGCGTCGAAAGCAGGCGCCAGCGTCAGGTCCTGCGGTGCACCTTCTCGCTCGACGGTCACCGTCACCGGGGGCGTGGGGCCGTGGTCACGGTTTTCGGGGGGGATGATCAGGTCCACCATCTCGCCCCAGGTGGCCACCGGCACGCCCTCCACGGCGAGCACCAGGTCGCCGACTTCGAACCCGGCCGTCGCCGCCGGCGTCTCCTCGCGGACCTCGCCCACGGTGGTGAAGGGCACCGTGGGCAATCCCCCCACGGCGATCAGTCCCGTGTAGATCACGTAGGACAGGACCAGGTTGAACAGCGGTCCCGCCACGAAGACCAGCATGCGCTGCCAGGCCGGGCGCAGGTTGAAGAGCCGGTGGCTGGGGATGTCCTCGTCCTGGCTCGCGGCCGCGGCCTCGGCGTTCCCTTCGAGGGTGCCCAGGGGATACTTGCGCTCCTCCCAGGTGCCCGTGTCCTGGATCTCCTCCATGACGCCCTCGCCGGCCATCTTCACGTAGCCGCCGAAAGGGACGGCCGAGATCACGTACTCGGTCTCCCCCCAGCGCCGCCGCAGAACCTTCGGTCCGATGCCGATGGAGAACGTCTTCACGTAGACGCCGAAGATCTTGCAGAACAGGAAATGGCCGAGCTCGTGGACGATGACCACGAGTCCGAGGGTGAGCAGGAATGCGAACAGGGTCAGCAGCAGATTGCTCGTCACTTTACGACCTCTATCCGGCTGCGGCGGCGCGCGCCACGTGGGTGGTCGCGCTCCGTCGGGCCCGGGCATCCACGGCGAGGGCGGCGGCCAGGTCATGGACCCGGCCCGGTTCCTCGTCCGTCAGGGTTTCGGCGATGATACGCGGTATGTCCGCGTAGCGGATCCGTCCTTCCAGCAGGGCAGCCACGGCCACCTCGTTGGCGGCGTTCAGCACGATGGGCGCCGCGCCGCCGGCCTCGCCCGCCTCCCTTGCAAGGCGGAGGCAGGGGAATCGTTCCGTGTCGGGACGTTCGAAGCGGAGCGTTCCTGTCTCCAGCAGGTCCAGACGCCGTCCCGCCAAGGGCCAGTGCCGCTCGCCGGCAATGGCGTACTGCAGGGGCACGCGCATGTCAGGGGTTCCCAACTGGGCCAGAAGAGCGCCGTCCACGAACTCCACCAGCGAGTGCACGATGGACCCCGGATGGACCACCGCGTCGATGCGCTCGTAGGACAGCCCGAAGAGGTGGTGGGCCTCGATGATCTCCAGACCCTTGTTCATGAGGGTGGCCGAGTCGACGGTGATCTTGGGCCCCATCTTCCAGGTGGGGTGGTTCAGCACCTGCTCCAGGGACACCGTCGCCAGTTCGGCGGCGGGGGTCTCGCGGAAGGGTCCGCCCGAGGCCGTGAGCACCAGGCGGGCGATCTCGCCGGGGTCCCGTCCCGACAGGCACTGGGCGATGGCCGCGTGCTCCGAGTCCACGGGCAACACTTCGGACCCGCCGGCGGCGACCTCGCGGGCCACCAGTTCACCGCCCACCACCAGGGATTCCTTGTTGGCCAGGGCGATGCGCACGCCCCGCCGGGCGGCTGCCAGGGTCGGCGCCAGGCCCGCCGCCCCCACCAGGCCGTTGACCACTACCTGGACCGAGTCCGGGGCCGTGACCGCTTCCTCCAGGGCCGCCGGGCCCGCACCGAGCAGGCGCACGTCGGGTCCCAGCACGGCCGCCGCCCGTTCCCGGGCCGCCGGATCCGTCACCGTCACCAGGGGCGCCGGCGCGTCGGGCCGGCTCGCGGCCAGGCTGGACAGTTCCTCTGCCAGGATATCGACCCGGCTGTGGCAGGCCACGGCGGCCACCCGCAGCCGGTTCGGGTTGGCCCGCACAATGTCCAGGGCCTGGCGGCCGATGCTGCCGGTCGCGCCGAGGATCACCAGGTCCAGCACCGGCGGCAGATCCAGCAGGGGACGGCCGCAGGGGTAGAGCGGCTCATGCGAGGAGGACTTGTCGCGAGGCGCGGGCATATGCGGTCTCCCCTCTATCCGGTCAGACGATGAAGAGCCGGAAATAGTAGTAGATCACCGGCACGGTGAAGAGCAGCGAGTCGAATCGATCCAGGATCCCGCCGTGCCCCGGCAGCAGTTCCGCCGTGTCCTTGGTGCCGGCGTCCCGTTTGAGCAGGGACTCCACCAGGTCACCCAACTGGGCCAGCATGCCCGCCGCCAATCCCAGCACACCGCCCACCAGCGGCGTGATGAAGACCGCGAAGGTCTTGGCGCAGAACCATCCCACGAGGGACGCGCCCACCAGGCCCCCCAGGGCCCCTTCCACGGTCTTGTTGGGACTGACCCGCGGCAGCAGCTTGTGCCGTCCGAAGGCCACGCCCGCCAGGTACGCTCCGGTGTCCGTGGCCCAGGTCACCAGAGCCGCGTAGAAGACCATGTGCGCCCCGATCACGTCGGCGCCCCCACGGGAGGCCGGCAATTCCCGGAGCATGACCAGATGGCTGCCCAACCAACCCACGTACATGATCCCGAAGAGCGTCACCCCGATGTGCACCAGGGAATGGGACATGTCGCGGCGCATGAGTTCGCGGATCATGATCAGCAACAGGCTCGCGGTCAGGATCAGCGGCACCGCCACGCCCTGGCGCCAGGCGTAGGTGCTGATGGCCAGGGCGCAGAAATACCCCAGGGCCGCGAAGGGCTCGTACCCCTTGGACCGCATGAGCTGGTAGAACTCGTACAGACCCAGGAGGATCACCAGGTCAACCAGGACCAGGAAGAAGGCGCCGCCACGGAGGGTGATGAAGTACAGGCAGGGCACGCCCAGCAGGATTACTGCCAGGCGCGGCAGGAGGCCGGCGGCCCGGAAACGACGCAGGGCCGACGGACGCGGCGGCTCGCCGGACGGCGCGCCGCTGCTCACGGGCGCGTCCTCAGCAAGCGTTTCCAGCGGGCGGGATCCAGGAGGCCTGTACTGTCGCCGGCGGCGGGTCCGGCTTCGTGGTCCGGGAGCTTACCGAAACGGCGTTCGCGGCTCTGGTAGTCGGCCACGGCCAGCAGCAGGTCGCGTTCGCCGAAGTCGGGCCACAGGACCGGCGTGATGAGCAACTCGGCGTAGGCCGCCTGCCACAGGAGGAAATTGCTGAGCCGGGCCTCACCGCTGGTCCGGATCACCAGGTCAGGATCAGGCAAACCGGCGGTCCACAGGCCCTGGGCAAAGGCCTCCTCGTCCACGTCCTGCACCACCAGTTCACCGGCGGCCAGGCGCCGGGCCAGGTCCAGGGCGGCGCACAGGATCTCCTGCCGGCCGCCGTAGGCCAGGGCCAGGTTCAGGACGAGTCCGTCGTTGTCGGCCAGGGAGTCGATGGCCGCCTGCAGGGCGTCGCGGGCCTCGGCGGGGAGCCGGTCCACGGCGCCGGAGGCCACCAGGCGCACGCCTCTGCGGTCCAACTCGTCCCGTTCGGCAAGGAGGGATTCCTGGAGGAAGTGCCACAGGGCCTTCACCTCGGCCTCGGGCCGGTTGAAGTTCTCCTGGCTGAAGGTGTAGAGGGTGAGGACCTCGATGCCCAGTCGGCCGCAGGCTTCCACCGTGCGTTTGACGGCGTGCCGACCGGCCCGGTGCCCGGCCACCCGGGGCAGGAAGCGCTTGCGGGCCCAGCGGCCGTTGCCGTCCATGATGACGGCCACGTGCCGGGGCAGACCACCGCGCCCGACGACCGAGTCGCGCAGGGCGTCGTCGTCCAGGGCCGCCAGGGCTTTCAGGTCGTGGGAGGTCGCCATGTCCGTATCCGTCCCTCTGGTCGTCGCCGTCCTGCCGTCCGCTTCCCGTCCTACAGTTCCATGATCTCCGACTGCTTGGCCGTGACGATCGCATCGACCTGGGTGCAGTAGTCGTCGGTGAGCTTCTGGACCGCGTCGCGGTCCTTGTGGTGCTCGTCCTCGGTGATGTCCCCGTCCTTCTGCTCCTGCTTCAGGAGGTCGTTGGCCTCCTGGCGCACCTTGCGCACGCTCACCTTGCCGTCCTCACCCACCTCGCGGGCATGCTTGCTCAGTTCCTTGCGCCGTTCCTCGGTGAGCTCGGGGACCGCCAGACGGATCATCATGCCGTCGCTGGCGGGATTCAGGCCCAGGTTCGAAGCCTGGATGGCCTTCTCGATCTCGCCGATGGAAGCCCGGTCGAAGGGCTTCACCGTCAGCAGGCGCGGCTCGGGGGCGGCCACGGTGGCGAGCTGGTTCAGGGGGGTCGGAGCCCCGTAGTACTCCACCTTCACCCCGTCGAGCAGGGCGGGCGAGGCCTTGCCGGTGCGAATGCGCGAAAGGCGGTTCCGCACCGTGTCGAGGACCTCTTCCATGGTGAGTTCCGCGTTCTCCTTGGCATCGGCGCTCATCAGTCGGTCTCCTTTGTGATCCATGTTCCCTTCTGGTCACCGGTCACGGCAGCCACCAGGTCCTCCGGCTTCGACATGTCGAAGACGAAGACCGGCAGGCCGTGTTCGGCACAGAGGGTGATGGCCGTCAGGTCCATGACACCGAGGCTTTCCGCGAGGACCTTCCCGTAGGTCAGGCTGTCGTAGCGGACGGCATCGTCGTGCTGGTGAGGATCCTTGTCGTACACGCCGTCCACCTGAGTGCCCTTGAGCAGGGCGTCGGCGCTGATTTCCAGGGCGCGCAGGGCGGCCGCCGAGTCGGTGGTGAAGTAGGGATTGCCGGTGCCGCCGGCGAAGATGGCCACGGTGCCCGACTGGAGGGCCAGCAGGGCCGTGTCCCGGGCGAAAGCCTTGGCCAGGGGACGCTGGTCGCGGGGCGTGAAGATGGTGGCCTTCAGGCCCTCGGCGCGCAGGTAGTCCCGCACGATGGCCGCGTTCATGACCGTCGCCAGCATGCCCACGTTGTCGGCGGTGACCCGGTCGACGATGCGCAGGTTGGCGCTGCGGGCCCGGAAGATGTTGCCGGCGCCCACGACGATGCCCACCTGGACGCCTTCCTGCACGACCTTGTGGACCGCCTGCGCCAGAGCGCCCAGACGCCGGTGGCTGTACTGTTCGCCGTCGCCCATGAGGGCCTCGCCGCTGAGCTTCAGGAGGATGCGCGTGAACTTCACCCACGAGACCTTTCGTTACGGACATGGAAAGAGCCCGGGCCCGCGAGGACCCGGGCTCGTGCGGTCCACGCCGGGCTAGGAGCCGATCTGGAAGCGCGCGAAGCGCTTGATCTGCATGTTCTCGCCCAACGAGCCGATGATGGACTTCAGGTAGTCCTCCACCGTCATGTCCGGGTCCTTCACGTACTTCTGCTCGAGCAGGACGATCTCACTGTAGTATTTGTCCACTTTCCCTTCAACAATCTTGTCGATGATGTTGTCGGGCTTGCCCTGTTCCTTCATCTGCGCCACGTAGATCTCACGTTCCTTCTCGATCACGGCGCCGTCGACCTCGTCGCGCGACACGGCCGCCGGGGCCGCCGCAGCGATGTGCATGGCCACGTTGTGGACGAACTCCTGGAAGTCGTCGGTGCGGGCCACGAAGTCCGTCTCGCAGGCGACCTCCACCAGGACGCCGACCTTACCGCCCATGTGGATGTAGTGGCCGACGATGCCCTGGCCCGTCTCGCGGCCTTCCTTCTTGGCGGCCGAGGCGATGCCCTTCTTGCGCAGGTACTCGACGGCCTTGTCCGCGTCGCCGTCGCATTCCTTCAGGGCCTTCTTGCAGTCCATCATGCCCGCGCCGGTGGCGTCGCGCAGTTCCTTGACCATCTTGGCGCTGATTTCCATGACTCCTCCAACACCCGGCCGGGCCGGGCGCATCGGGACCGTCCCTCACCGGGGCGGTCGGTTGTATCGTCGGGACGGCCGGCACCCGCCGGCCGCCACGCTAATGATCAGCTCTTGGCGGCAGACTCGCCGTTGCCGGGCTTCTTGTCCGTCTCGGGCTTCTTCTCCACCTTGCTGTCGTCACCCTCGAGCTTGGCGCTCTTGGCAGCGGACTCGGCCTTCTTCTTTGCGGCCATCTCGACCTCGGCGGCGGCGCCTTCCTTGGCCGCCGCGCGGCCGTCCTCGATGGCCTCGGCCACCACCTTGGTGAACAGGGTGATGGAGCGGATGGCGTCGTCATTGCCCGGGATCGGGAAGGACAGCTGGGTGGGATCACAGTTGGTGTCGGCGATGCCGATCACGGGGATCCCCAGCTTGTTGGCCTCGCGCACGGCCGTCTCTTCCTCGGCGGTGTCGACCACGAAGACCGCATCGGGCAGGCCCTTCATCTTACGAATGCCGCCCAGGTTCGTGTTCAGCTTCTCGAACTTCCGGCTGAACTCGAGCTGCTCCTTCTTGGAGAAGTTCTCCATGCGGCCGTCGTTCATCATGGCCTCGATCTCGTCGAGCTTCTGGACGCTCTTGTAGATCGTCTGGTGGTTGGTCAGCATGCCGCCGAGCCAGCGCTCGGTCACGTAGGGCATGTTCACGCGCTCCGCGTACTCGCGGATGGCGACCTTGGCCTGCTTCTTGGTGCCCACGAACAGGACCGTACCGCCCTTGCGGCCGACCGTCGTGAGGAAGTCGCTGGCCTTGTTCAGGGCGCGCAGAGTGCGCTGCAGGTCGATGATGTAGATGCCGCCCCGGGCGATGAAGATGTACGGCTTCATCTTGGGATTCCACTTGCGGGTCTGGTGCCCGAAGTGCACGCCTGCCTCGAGCAGGTCTTTGAGTCCTACCTTTGCCATGTCCGTCTCTCTTTCCAGGTTGAGCCTCCCCGGCCATCGTCGGTGCGGAACGAACATCGCGCGCGAAGCGCGACGCCACCTGGTTCCACCCTCCGGTCGGGTGTGTGGTTGATGTCGGGCCCGCCGTAGGGCGGACCCGTGATCGCCAAACGCTTTCTAGCGCTTGGAGAACTGGAACCGCTTGCGGGCGCCCGGCTGGCCGTACTTCTTACGCTCGACCATGCGCGAGTCCCGGGTGAGGTAGCCCTGCTTGCGCAGCGCCTTGCGGAATTCCTCGTTGGCGACGACGAGCGCCCGGGCCAGCCCGTGGCGCAAGGCGCCGGCCTGGCCGGTGATGCCACCGCCCTTGACCGTGCACCAGATGTCGAATTCGCCCTCGACGCCCAGGCTGGTCAGGGGCATGAGAGCCTGCTGGCGGACGGCCTCGCCGAAGTAGTCCTCGACGGTCCGGCTGTTCACCTTGATCTGGCCGCTGCCCTGGGTGATCCAGACGCGCGCGACGGCGGTCTTGCGACGACCCGTGGCGTAGTACCTCTCCTCCAAGTCCTCTACCTCCGAATTGCCCCGCGGGGCGAAGACCCGGCCGTGGCCGGGATGATGACGATGCTAGAGCTCGATGTTCTTGGGCTGCTGCGCCGCGTGCGGATGATCGTCGCCGCGGTAGACGCGCAGGTTGGTCAGCTGCTTCCGGCCCAGGCGCGTCTTGGGCAGCATGCCCTTGACCGCGCGCAGGACGACCTCTTCCGGCCGCTGCTCCATGAGCTTGCGCAGCGGGGTCGCCCGCTGGCCGCCCACGTAACCGGTGTGGTGCAGGTAGAC
This sequence comes from bacterium, assembly GCA_024231905.1. GTDB lineage: Bacteria > Krumholzibacteriota > Krumholzibacteriia > LZORAL124-64-63 > LZORAL124-64-63 > JAAEQC01. Next base: position 153,617 of record JAAEQC010000218.1, read on the forward strand.
CTTCTTGTCCAGCTTCTGGCCCGTCAGTTTCACCTTCGAGGCGTTGACGACGATCACGTTGTCACCCATATCCAGGTGGGCGGTGAAAGTCGGCTTGTGCTTGCCGCGCAGGAAAGTGGCCACCTGCGTCGCCAGCCGGCCCAGGGGCACGTCTTCGGCGTCCAGGACCAACCAATCCTTGGCGATCTCGCCCTGCTTCATGCTGTAGGTCTTCACGAGGCATCTCCTGTCCCGGCCGCGTCGTCATGGGCGCAGGCCGAGGCTCTTCCGCGGATACCGTTGTCTCGCAAGGAGTTTCGGCTATCCGGATATGCGGGTCAACTTCCGCGTGGAAAGTGGACCGCAGGCAAAAACGCCGCCATGTCGACTTGCGACTCGCGGCACTTGCCGCCCAGGAGGTCGAGCCTCCGGGCGGGTACGGGAAGCAAACTAGCATCCTGGTCCCCAGTTGTCAAGGCGGCCAGGGCCGGAATCAGCGTGCCAGCACCGGTTTCAAGCTGTCGACGAAGGGCGGCCGCAGCACCCCGTGCTCGGTGATGAACGCCGTCACCAGTTCCGCCGGCGTCACGTCGAACGCCGGATTGGTCGCCGTCACGCCCTCGGGCGCCCAGCGCAAATCCCGGAATCCCAGGACCTCGGCCGGGTCCCGCTGCTCGATCTCGATGCCGTCGCCGCAGGGCGTGTCCGGGTCGAAGGTCGAGGCCGGCGCGGCCACGTAGAAAGACACGTCGTGCCGGTTGGCCATGACAGCCAGGGGGTAGGTGCCCACCTTGTTGGCCGTGTCGCCGTTGGCCACCACCCGGTCGGCGCCGGTGATGACCGCGTCGATGCGGCCCTGGCGCAGGAGGGTCGCCGCGGCGCCATCGCACAGGACCGTCACATCGATGCCCTGATCGGCCAGCTCCCAGGCGGTCAAACGAGCCCCCTGCAGGAGGGGACGGGTCTCGTCAGCGAAGACACGCACCTCGCGGCCCATCTCCTTGGCTGCATAGATCACGCCCAACGCCGTGCCGTAGCCGCCGGTGGCCAGACCGCCGGCGTTGCAGTGGGTCAGCACGGTGGCGTAGTCCGGGAGTAGTTCGGCGCCGGCCCGGCCCATGGTCCGGCACATGGCCACGTCCTCCTCGCGGATGGCGGCGGCTTCGGCCAGGAGGGCGGCGCCGATCTCGTCGGCGTTCTTGCCCTCGGCCACCAGGCGCGCGGCCAGGGCCGTACCCCGGTCCAGGGCCCAGAAGAGGTTCACGGCCGTGGGACGGGTGGCGGCGAGGATCTCCGCGGCAGCCTTCAATCGTTCGAGCAGGGCGACCGGATCGTCCCCGGCAGACCGGGCCAGACGCCAGGCCAGGGCCAGCCCGTAGGCCGCCGCTACACCGATGGCCGGAGCCCCGCGCACGGCCAGGTCCACGATGCCCTTGCAGAGCTTCGGCAGATCGTCGCAGCGGCGCCAGCACAGCTCATCCGGCAGGCGGGTCTGGTCGATGAGGACGACCTGGTCGTCGTCCCAGGTCACCACGGGGAAGGGAAAGGGCAGCCGTTCGGTCATGATCCATCCTCCAGGATCTGGCGCAGTAACGCGCCCAGCCGGGCCAGGGGCAGGCCCATCACGTTGAAGTAGCAGCCGTCGACGCCGGAGACCATGAGGGCGCCCAGGCCCTGGATGCCGTAGGCCCCGGCCTTGTCCATGGGTTCGCCCGTAGCCACGTAGCGGGCGATGGCGTCCGCGTCCAAGGGCAGGAAAGTCACGTCGGTGCATTCGGCAGCGGAACAGCCGTCACCCGCGACTCCACCTGTGAGAGCCACCGCCGAGACCACCGTGTGGCGCCGGCCCGACAGGCGGCCGAGCAGATGCCTGGCGTCGGCCTCGTCCCGGGGCTTCTCGAGTATGTCGCCGTCCAGGATCACCACCGTATCGGAACCCAGCACCAGGCGGCCGGGCAAGGCGGCGGCCACGTCGGCGGCCTTGGCCTCGGCCAGGGTCACGGCGTACTCCTCGGGCGGCGTGCCGTTGCCCGCCAGACGGGCGGCCAGTTCCGCCTCCACGTCGCCGGCGGGCCGGATCTCGAAAGGAATCCCGGCTACCGCGAGCAACTCCGCCCGCCGCGGCGAACGCGAGGCCAGCACGAGGATCTCGTCGTCGGGCCAGGGGATAAACGGCGACCGTTGGTTCATGCATTCGCCTCCCGGTCCAGCACCAGGGTCACCGGGCCCTGGTTCACCAGATCCACCTGCATCATGGCCCCGAACACGCCTTCAGCCACCTCCGGCCATGCGGCCCGCAGCAACTCGGCGAAACGATTGTACAGTCGCTCGGCGTCCGCAGGCGGGGCCGATCCGATGAAGCTCGGGCGGTTACCCTTGCGACAGTCGCCATAGAGGGTGAACTGGGAGACCAGGAGGATGCCGCCCCCCACATCATGCAGGGAAAGGTTCATGCGGTCTTGGTCGTCGGGGAAGATGCGCAGGCCGGGCAGCTTGCGGGCCATCCAGGCCAGTTCGGTTTCCGTGTCGCCGGGGGCGAAGGCCGCCAGGATCACCAGGCCGCCGTCGATGGCGCCGGTGGTTTTGCCGTCCACGGTTACCCGGGCCGGTCCGCTCCGCTGGATCACGCAACGCATGCCGATCCTCCGCTAGCCGGGCGCCTGGCCCAGCTGGAAGCGTTCGATCTTCTCCACGCCCCGCACTTTCTGGAGCGCCTTGATGATCTTCTCGAGTTTGTTGAGGTTACGCACCTCCACCACCAGGGTGATGCGCGCGAAGTCCGTTTCCGAGCCGAACTCGCCGCTGGCGATGTTGGTGTTGGTCACGGCCAAGGTGTTGCTCAGGTCCATGAGCAGATTCTTCCGGTCGGTGGCCTGGATGATGAGCTTCACCATGAAGACCTGTTCCGGCGCCGTGTCCCAGGTGACGTCGATGAGGCGTTCGGGGCCCAGGTTGGGATCGTTGAGATTGGTGCAGCCCACCCGGTGCACGCTCACACCGCGCCCACGGGTGATGATGCCCACGATGCCGTCGCCGGGGATGGGCTGGCAGCAGCGGGCGAAGCTCACCATGAGGTTGTCCACCCCGGCCACCTTCACGCCGCCGGAAGCGCGCCGCAGCAGGGTGTCGTACAACTCCTTGCCCCGGGAGATGACCTTCTCCGCCGCGGACTCCGGGGGCGGCGTGACCCGCGCCACCACCTTCTGGGGCGTGATCTCGCCGCGGCCCACGGCAGCCAGCAGCTTGTCCAATTCCGTATAGCCCATCTGCTGGGCCAAGTCCACCAGGCCGTCCACGCGGGTGCGGACGCGGGCCCGGCGCAGTTCGCGTTCGAGGATCTCCCGGCCCAGGCGCAGACTCTCCTCGTACTGGGTGGTCTTGATCCAGCGGCGCAGGTGGTGCTTGGCCCGGCTGGTCTTGACGATCTCCAGCCAACTGGCGCTGGGACTGGGCTGCTTGGCCGTGAGGATCTCCACCGTGTCGCCGTTGTGCAGCTCGCCGCGCAGGCTGACGATGCGGCCGTTGACCTTGGCGCCGATACAGCGGAAGCCCACTTCCGAGTGGATGCGGAATGCGAAGTCCAGGGGCGTGGCGCCGCGGGGGAGTTGGAAGACGTCGCCACCGGGGCTGAACACGAAGACCTCGTCGCTGAAGAAGTCGAACTTCAGGGTCTCCATGAATTCCCGGGCGTCGTCCACGTCCTCTTCCCACTCCATGATCTGGCGCAGCCAGTTGACCATGCCCGCCAGGTCGGACTTGTCCGCGCCGCCGCCCTCCTTGTAGCGCCAGTGGGCGGCGATGCCCAGCTCGGCCCGCTCGTGCATCTCGCCGGTGCGGATCTGCACCTCGATGTACTTGCTGCCCGGCACGCGCACCGTCGAATGGATCGACTGGTACATGTTGGGCTTGGGGGTGGCGATGTAGTCCTTGATGCGGTCGGCCAGGGGCGGGAAGTGGGAGTGCAGCACGCCCAGGGCGTGGTAGCAATCGGCCTTGGTCTCGGTGATGATGCGCACGGCCAGCAAGTCGAAGACCCGCTCCATGCCGATCTCCTGGTCCTTCATCTTGCGGTAGATGGAGTAGAAGTGCTTGGGCCGGCCCGTGAGCTGGCAGCGGATGCCGGCCTCGCCCAGGGCGTCGCGCAGGGGCGCCGAGAGCCGCTCGATGAGGCGCTCCCGTTCGGCCCGGGTCTGCTTGATGCCCGCCTCCACCTCGAAGTAGCGCTCGGGCTGCAGCACCTTGAAGCTCAGGTCCTCCAGCTCCCACTTGATGCGCGCTATGCCGAAGCGGTGGGCCAGGGGCGCGTACACATCCATGGTCTCCTGGGCGATGTCCCGCTGGCGATCCGGATCCAGGTACTGGATGGTGCGCATGTTGTGGAGGCGGTCGGCGAGCTTGATCAGCACCGTGCGCGGATCCTGGGCGATGGCCAGGACGAGCTTGCGGTAGGTCTCGGCCTTGCGCGCGTCACGGTTGGGGGCGCGAATGCCGCTGATCTTGGTGACGCCGTCGACCATGTGGGCCACGTCGGCGCCGAAGCGCTGCTCGATGTCCGCGAGGGTGTGGTCCGTGTCCTCCACCACGTCGTGGACCATGGCGGCGATGAGGGTGTCCACGTCCAGGCGCAGGTCGGTCAGGATGTCGGCCACGGTCAACGCGTGCTGGAAGAAGGGTTCACCGCTCTTGCGCTTCTGGCCGGCGTGGGCCCTGGAGGCGAACTCGTACCCGTCCCACAAGTGGTCCTCGTCGGCCTGGGGATTGTAGTCCTTCACCCGGGCGCACATCTGCTCCATGCGGGCCCGCAGGTCGGACCCGTCGGCGGTGCCATGGAGACTCACGGCTCGGCTCCGGGGCGGATGTCCACCAGGAGCTGCTGGACCGGGTCGTAGGCGCCGCTGCGGGGACGGTAGGTGCTGCGGCCGATCTGGAAGAGAATGTCCCAGGTGCGGTCCAGCAGGTCGCGGGGCCGGAGTTCCTCGCGGGCGAGCATCTGGCGCCAGGACTCGCCGCAGCCGAAGGAGACGAACTCCCGGCCCAGGGCGGGCGTACCGCCGTTGCCCCGCGCGGGTCCGCGGAAGGCGAAGCGCAGGTGGGCTCCGCCGCTGAGGGACGTGGGCGGCCGTTGCAGGCGTAGACCGCAGCAGCGGAACACGGGCTTGCGATTGCCGGCGCCGAAGGGCTCCAGGTGCTCCAGTTCACGCACGAGCCGGGCCACGTCCGTGGTCTCCAGGGTGTCCAGGGGCAGATCCAGGTCGTAACCCTCGGGCAAGGGGCCGGTAGCCGGCTGTTCGCCCAGGGCCGCCAGGAAGTCCGTGCGGAAGGCGTCAATGTCCCGACGACGCAGGGTCATGCCCGCCGCCTGGGCGTGGCCGCCGTGTCGAACCAGGTGCTTGGCACATTGGTCCAGGACGGCCTTCACGTCGATGTGGGGCACGCTCCGCGCCGACCCCCGCGCCTCGTCGCCCTCGATGGCGATGAGGATCACCGGCAGCCGGTACTGTTCCACGAGCCGGGCGGCGCCGATGCCGATGATGCCCTTGTGCCAGTTGCTGGCGGCCAGCACCAGGCCCGGTTCGCCCCGCTGCACGAAGGGCAGGGCCATGGCGATGGCCTCCTCCTTCAGCAGCTGATCCTGTTCCTTGCGACGACTGTTGGTGCGGTCGGCCTCGGCGGCCAGGCGGCGCGCCACGGCCGGGTCCCGGGTCAACAGCAGTTCCAGGGCCGACATGACCCGCCCGATGCGCCCGCAGGCGTTGAGCCGCGGCGCCAACTGGTAGGCGAAGTCGCTGGTGGTGACGGGGAAGCCCCGGTCCAGGCCGCTCACCTCCAGCAGGGCCGACAGGCCGGGTCGGATGTGCTCCCGGTCGTTGAAGCGTTCCAGGCCCTTCTTCACCAACAGGCGGTTCTCCCCCACCAGGGACATCTGGTCCGCCACCAGGCCCAGGGCCGCCAGGTCCAGGACGCTCACCAGGAAGTCCTCGGGCAAGCAACCCGGCTCCCGGAGGGACAGGGCCTCGGCGAACTTGAAGGCCACGCCGACGCCGCTCAGTTCGAGGTTTGCGTAGGTGCCGCCGTCGCGGCGCGGGTTCACCAGCGCCACGGCCTGGGGCCGCTCCTCGAAGATGTGGTGATCCAGGACGACCACGTCCATGCCCAGGTCGCCGGCCAGGGCGATCTCCGTGGCAGCCGCCGATCCCGTGTCCACCGTCAGCAGGAGCGTCACTCCGCGGGAGGCCCACTCGCGGATCATGCGGCCGGCCACCCCGTAACCGTCGGTGGCCCGGTCCGGCACGAAGGCGGGCTCGGTGCGGATGGCGGAGCCCTGGTGGCGCACGGCGCCGAGGGTCTCGGCCAGCAGGGCCGCGCCGGTCAGGCCGTCCACGTCGAAGTCCCCGTGGACCGCCACCTTCTCGCCGCGCGCAGCGGCCTGCAGGACCCGGTCTACGGCCCGGTCCATTTCCTGCAGGTCGAAGGGGTCGTGGAGCTGGTCCAGGGACGGGTAGAAGAAGCGGTCGAGGTTCGCCGTGCTGGTCACGCCGCGGCAGGCCAGGACATTCACCAGGGCATCGGAGACGGGGAAGTCCAGGGGCAGCTTGCGCCGCATGGCCTGGATCTCCTGGGGACAGCCCTCGGCGTGGGCGCACCAGGGGCGGCCGCTGAAGATGCCGACGGGACCGTCGGCCACGAAGTCCATGGCGTACTGCAACACGTCTCCCGTACGTTCCGGCGCGCCGGTGCGCACCGGCAAAAACGTCCACGGCACAGGGCCGCGGCACGGCGAACGGTCTGACGTGAGAAGCCGGTCGTAAGCCGAGTTCTGTTACCGGGCGGCACCTCCGAAGAGGCGCGCACGGCGACAGTCATGTATCTGGGACCGCCGTTACCGACGGTCTCGAGCGACCTACCCGGGAGTCCAAGCGAGGCGGGCTACCTCATCCTCCCCTATTTGGTCTTGCTCCAGGTGGGGTTTACCCTGCCACCTCCGTCACCGGAGGCGCGGTGAGCTCTTACCTCACCATTTCACCCTTACCCGGGTCCGGATTACTCCGGAGCCCGGGCGGTATCTTTTCTGTGGCACTTTCCGTGGGATCGCTCCCCCTGGCCGTTAACCAGCACCCTGCCCTGTGGAGCCCGGACTTTCCTCGCACCTCCTGAACACGGGGTTCGGGAGACACGCGACTGTCTCCCCGACTTCTCACGCATTCATGATAGCCGCATTCAGAAGTGATGTCACAGGAATTCAGGCGGGGGGTGAGCCCAGTCAGTTCTGGGCGTCCAGCGCCTCGTTGGCCAGGGCGTCCGCGTGGGCGTTCCGGTGCCGTTTGATATGCCTCACGCGGAACTCGGCCAGGTCGCGGCTCAGGAAGACGACCTGCTGGTAGAGGGGCCTCAGGTCGGGACTCTTGACCCGGTAGGTGCCGTGGAGTTGGCGGACGATGAGTTCCGAGTCCATGTGCAGGTAGACGCGTTTGATTTTCCAGCGCTTGCAGTGTTCGAGGGCTGCCACCACGGCCCGGTACTCGGCCACGTTGTTGGTGGCCCGGCCGATGGCCTCGCCGTGGACGCAGACGGGTTCCCCGGCGGCGTCGCCGAAGACCACGCCGATGGAAGCGGGGCCGGGGTTGCCGCGGCTCGCACCGTCGGTGTGGACGGTCATGAGTTTGCGGCTGCCGCCGGGCAGCGGGCTCTCCGCCAGGTCCTCGGCCCGGGGCAGGTCCGGCCAGTCGGCATTCTTGCCCTTGGCACCGGTCTTCTCTTCCTTGCGGACAGGCTTGACCTCGCCGCCCTCGTCGTCGGTCTGCATCTCCCGGCGCCAGATGGACAGACGGCGGCGCAATTCGCGAACCGAGAGTCCGCACTCGCGCGCCAAGGAGCGCAGGTCGGAGCTCCGCTCCAGGGTCCGCAGCAATTCGATCAGGGTTTCGGGACGGCCTTCGGTATCCACGCGCGACTCCTCGGTTCCCGGACGGCGCCTTCCAGTCGGCGCCCGGCGGTCAATACCAGGGTTTGTGCACCACGTAACACGAGCACGAAGCGCAGCGCACCAGCAGACGCCCCTTGTCCACGGCGATGGCCTGCTGGGGCGGCAGCAGAGCGAAGCAACCGCCGCAAGCTCCGCCTTCGAGCCGGACTACCGCCCGGCCACCCCGGGTCTGCAGGCGCTTCACGTGCCGGGCCACGTCCGGTGGCAAAAGGTCCAGCAGCCGGGCGATCTCCACCGCGGACTCGTGTTCCAAGGCGTCCACCCGGTCACCGGCGGCGGCAGCCCCGGCGGCGGCAGCCGTGCGCCGGTCCTCCGCCCGGCGTCCACCCTGCTTGGCCTCGGCCACCTCGTCGGAGCGTTCGTCGGCCTCGTCCAGCAATTCGTAGGCCTCGGATTCGAGTCTGTCCAGGCGCCGTTCCAACGCCGTGATCTCCTCGCTCAAAGCCCGGTGCTGGCGCCGGTCCACCAGACCGACCAGCAGATCGCGCTTGGCGCCGAGGGCCTCCTCCAGGTCATGGATCTCCCGGGCCCGGGCGCGGAAGCCAGTCTCGGCCTCCTGCATTTGCGTACCCGCCGCGTCGGCGTCGGCGTCGTACTCGGCGGCCAGTTCCCGCTGGTTGCGGCGCTGCCGGCTCTCGCGGGCCAGGGCCGAGCGGGCCTCGGCCAGGGCCTCCTCGTGCCCGGCCAACTCCACCAGGGCGTTGACTACGATGCGCGGATCCGTCTCCATGCCTTCAGGTTCGCTCCCACGACGTCATATGACAACCCCGAATCCACCGCTGACAGGCAGAGAAAAAGGGTGCGCTAGCACCCTCGTTCCCTCCGCTCGTCATGGATCCGCTGGCGTCGGACCTTGAGGAATCCTCCGCCATCTCGCGGCGACCCGGCGAACCGGGCCGGCTGCGGCGGTGGATGGTGGGCGATACTGGACTCGAACCAGTGACCTCTCGCGTGTGAGGCGAGCGCTCTAGCCAGCTGAGCTAATCGCCCGGAATACCGCCGTGGCCGGCGCTGCGGTCCGGAGCTGGTGGGCCTACCAGGACTTGAACCTGGGACCTACCGGTTATGAGCCGGCTGCTCTAACCAACTGAGCTATAGGCCCAAGACCGGACGGGCAAGATAACCGCTGGGCCCGACCGGGTCAACCACAGACCGCCAGCGCGGTCTTAGACCATCTCCCCGTATCCCTTGAGCTTCCGGCTGCGGCTCGGGTGCCGCAATTTCCGCAGGGCTTTGGCCTCGATCTGGCGCACGCGTTCCCGCGTGACCTTGAATATCGTGCCCACTTCCTCGAGGGTGCGCGGGGTGCCGTCCCCCAGCCCGAAACGCAGGCGGATGACCTTCTCCTCGCGCCGGGTGAGGGTGCTCAGTACGCGCTGCATCTGGTCCTTGAGCATACTGTGGGCCGCCAGACGCGCCGGCGACGGTGCGCTGTCGTCCTCGATGAAGTCGCTCAGGTTGGAGTCCTCGTCCTCGCCGATGGGCCGGTCCAGGCTCACGGGCTCCATGCTGGCCTGCAGCACCCCCTGCACCTTTTCCAGGGGCATCTCCAGGAAGGTGGCGACTTCTTCGGGTTTGGGGTCACGTCCGAGCTCCTGCAGCAGCTGCCGGTTGGCCCGGTTCACCTTGTTGATGGCCTCGATCATGTGGACCGGCACACGAATGGTGCGGGCCTGGTCCGCGATGGCCCGGGTGATGGCCTGCCTGATCCACCAGGTGGCGTAGGTGGAGAACTTGTAGCCCTTGCGGTAGTCGAACTTTTCGACCGCACGCATGAGGCCGCTGTTGCCTTCCTGGATCAGGTCCAGGAATTCCAGGCCGCGGTTCGTGTAGCGCTTGGCGATGGAGATGACCAGCCGCACGTTGGCCTCGATCATCTCGCGCTGGGCCGTGTCCACTTCCAGCTTGCCCTTGGCGATCTCGGAGCCGATAAGCGCCAACTCCGCCCGGGTCAGGCCGATCTCGCGCTCCACGTCCTGGACCTTCTTGCGCAGGTTCTTGATGGACCGGTGCGCGTCGCGGATCTCCTCCACCCGTGCAGCGGCGATCCCCTTGGCACGCATGGCCGCGGCCATCTCCCCGAAGACGAGCCCGGTGCCCTCCTGCGTCTGTTCGATGCGGGAGCCCAGGTCCTCCATCTTCCGGTGGACCAGCAGCAGCTTGTTGGCCAGTTGCTCGACCTGGGCCGGGGCCAGCTGCAGCCCCAGGAAGGTATCGAGGATCTTACGCTCGCGGGCCTGGACCATGCGAGTCAGCGTCGCCACCCGCGTGCCGTTGGCGCAGGACTCCAGCTCGATCTTGGCCTTGCCCATCTCCGTCTGCCACTTCTCGATGTTGTCCAGGGCGCGCAGGATCCGGCGCGCTTCCTTCTTGGCCGACAGGTGGACGTTCCAGGTGCTGGCGTCGTGCTGGACCACCTCGTCCACGTGGACGGATTCGGCCTGGAGCTGGTTGGCCGTCTGGCGCAACTCGCGCAGGGCGTGGCGGGAGCAGAGAGTGGCGTGGATGATGGCGATGCGGCCGTCCTCCATGCGGCGGGCCAGGTTCACCTCGCCCTGGCGGGTCAGCAGGGGTACGCGGCCCATCTCCCTCAGGTACATGCGCACCGGATCGTCGTATTTGACGTTGGTGCGCTGGACCTTTCGCGCCGCTGCGACCTTCTTCCTTTCCTTCTTCTTGCGCCGGGACATCTTGTCCTTGGCTTCGGCCTCGGTGTCGTAGTAGTCGATCTGCAGCTCACCGAGCTTCTCGTATATGCGGTCGATCACGTCCACGTCGACTTCGTCGCCGAGCATGTCGTTGATCTCGCCGTGCAGGATGTATCCGCCGCGGCCCGTCGCTTCCTTGCGGATGCTCTCGATGATTCCTTCGAATTTCTTCTTATCCATGCGCGCAGGCTTCCCCTGTTGACTGATATGGCGTCGTTCCCGGTCAACCGCCGCGGGCCCGTTGCCGGTGCGCCGCGAGTCGCCGGATGAGGTCGTTGACGACCTGGACGAAGTCCGTATGAGTGGGACAGTCCTCCTCGTTCAGCAGGCGGCTCACGAAGTTCCGATACCCCGCGTCGCCCTGTTGATTCCATCGCTGTTCGACGAAGTCGCGGGGCAGGATCCGCTGCCCGCCGTCCGTCGCCTTCGCCCAGGCCGCCACCTCGTCGGCCAGCAGCCGGCTCGTCTCCCCGGCGAACTCCAGGTCGCCGCACCCGGCGAGGAAGGCGCGGGCGGCGCCTCCCGTGTCGTCCCGCAGTACGTGCAGGAACAGGTCCTTCTCCAGGCGGCCCACGTCCAGCCGCTGGAACTGGAAGACCTTGCTGCGCCGCGGCGGTTCCGGCGCCGGTTCCCCTTCCGTGGCCTCGTCGCCCGCCGCCTCGGCGGCCACGACGCGCGGCCGCAGTTTCTCCTTCATGCCCACCAGCGTCGCGGTCAGCACCTCCCGGGACAGTCCGAAGACCTCGCCGGTCTCCTGGAGCAGATACTCCCGCCGCAGGGGATCGGTCACCCCGGACGCCGTCCCCAGAGCCTGCCGCACCGCCCGCTCGGCCACTTCGCGTCCCCCGCCCCGGCCGTCGGCCAGGCTCTTGAGGAACGGCACGTAACCCATGTCCGCGGCCAGCACCTCCTGCATGGCCGCCGCGCCGCCGCTCTCCAGCAGGGACGCCGGGTCCTCCCCCTTGGGCAGGCTGGCGATGCGCGGATCCAGGCCGCACTTCAGCGCCGTGTCCGACGAACGGACGGCGGCCTTGACGCCCGCCTTGTCGCCGTCGAACAGCAGCGTCACCCGGGGCGCGCCTCTTCGCAGCAGGCGCGCCTGGTCGGGGGTGAATGCCGTGCCGCAGGTGGCCACGACGTTGGTGAAACCCGCTTGGACCAAGGCCAGCAGATCCAGGTACCCCTCCACCAGGAGCGCGGTCTTCTCGCGCGCGATGGCCATGCGGGAAGCGTCGAAGCCGTAAAGAAGCTTCCCCTTGGTGAAGTACGTGCTGTCGGCGGAATTGAGGTACTTCGGCTCGCCCCGGTCGATCACGCGGCCGCCGAAACCCACGACCTGCCGCGAGATGCTCCTGATCGGAAAGATAATCCGGCCCCTGAAATAGGCAAACGTGCCGTCTCTTTCGCCCCGGCGCAGGAGGTCGGCGGCCAGGGCCAGTTCCTCGTCCACCCCGGCCTTGTCCAGACGCGGCGCCAGCCACCCACCACCGGGGGGCGCAACGCCCACGTCGAAATCGCGCAGCACCTTGTCGCCGAAACCGCGGTCGCGCAGGTAGGTACGGGCGGCGCGGCCGGGACCGTCTTCCCACAGGGTGTCCCGCCAGATGTCCATGGCGGCCTCGTTGGCCCGGTGGAAAGCCCGTCGCTCCCCTTCGCCCTCGTCCTCGCGCAACCATTCGGATAGGTCGATATCCAGGGGACGGGCCAGGGTCTCCACGGCCTCGGGAAAGCTGAGCTGCTCCATCTCCATGAGAAACGTGAAGACGTCGCCGCCGGTACCGCAGCCGAAGCAGTGGTAGCGCTGGCGCGCGGGCGTCACGATGAACGAGGGGGTCTTTTCCTTGTGGAACGGGCACAGTCCCTTGTGGACCGAGCCGGCCGCCTTCAATTGCACATAGCGACCGACCATCTCGAGGATGTCCGTCTCGTCCTTGACGCGGGCGATGATGTCGGGCGAAAAAACGGGCGACATACGCGCTGACCAAGCCTTCCGGAGCAAGGTCCTGGGACGGTGGCGAGGTAGCCTATCATGATAGTCTCGAACCCTGCGTTTCGGCAAGGCCGGCGCGGTTTTCGGAGGATTTCAGTCCGCTAAGAGGGTGATCCGTGTGGCCCCACCGCCACCCTGGCCGGGACCCGCCTCCCGGAACGACGCCACGCGACCGTCGGCGCGCAGCTTGCCGTGGAGGAAGTCCCGCAGGCGGCCGGTGCCGTGGCCGTGGATGACAAGCAGCACCTCCAGGCCGGCGGGAATGGCCCGGTCGATGAGACGATCCAGGCGCTCCCAGGCTTCCTCAGCCCGCTCGCCGCGCAGGTCGATCTCGTGGGCGGCCTCGGGAGGATCGGTCCCGTAGGACCAGCTACCGGCGTCCACGGGAACCCGGTCGGCAGGGGGTTCGGCGGGCGGCGCGGCTCCCCCTTCCAGAGGTGCGACCACGTCGCGGGAGAGGGTCAGGCGCAAGCCGTCGGCGTCGGCCACGAGCTTCTCGCCCCGGATCTCCAGCACCCTTCCGATCAGGCCCAGGTGTGCAATGCGGACCCGGTCGCCCACGGCCACCCGGGCTCCCGGGGCCGGACCGTCTTCTTCCTCGGGCAAACGCGCCGCCAGCTCCTGCAGACGGTCCCGGGCCGATCTGACCACCGGCGCCGTGGCGGACTCGGAACGGATCTCCCGCACCGCCCGCTCGATGGCCCGGCGGCCCTCCCGCACCAGGTCGTCGCCCCGGCGGCGGACCTGGGCCAGCACGTCGCGCTTCTCCTTGTCCAGGCCCTTCAGCCGCCGGTCCAGGTCCCGGCGCAGACGCGCTGCCTCGTCCCCCTCGGTACGCACCCGCTCCTCGGCCACGGCCAGGTCCCGGGCCCGTCGATCCAGGTCCGTCAGCAGCTTCTCGATCTGGACGCGCTCCTCTCCGGCGCCGGCCCGCGCCCGCGCCAGGAGTTCCGGGGGCAGGCCCATGCGAGCGGCGATGTCGAAGGCGTGGCTCGTGCCCGGGTCCCCCACCCGGAAGGTGAAGAGGGGCTGCAGGTCGGTCTCATCGTAGTCCATGGCGGCGTTGGCCATGGCCGGATGGTCGTGGACCGCCGCCTTGAGCAGGCCGAAGTGGGTGGAGGCCAGGACCAGGGCCCCGCGGTCCACCATGCCCTCCAGGACGGCGAAGGCCAGGGCGGTGCCCTCCTGGGGATCGGTGCCGCTGCCGATCTCGTCGCAGAGGACGAGAGCATCGGGACCGGCGGATTCCAGGAAGCGCGCCAGGTGCTGCAGGTGGGCCGAGAAGCTGCTCAAGGAAGCAGCGATGGACTGGTCGTCGCCCAGGTCGGCCAGCACCCGCACGGCCCGGGGCAGGCGGGTGTCCTCCCGGGCGGGAACATCCCAGCCGCAGCGGGCCAGCAGGACCAGCACACCGACGGTCTTGAGGGCCACGGACTTGCCGCCGGCGTTGGGACCGCTGACCACCAGAGCGCGGGTGCCTGCGGCCAATTCCAGATCCAGGGGCACCACATGTCCGCGACCCGCCTCGGGCGCGCCGTCGCCCAGGGCAGCCATGAGCAGGGGGTGCCGTCCGCCGCAAACGCGCCAGGCCTCGTCGTCGGCGAAGGCCGCCGGCCGGCCGCCCACCTGGCGGCTCCACAGCAGGTGGGACCGCGCCCCGTCCAGGGCCCGCATGAGGGCGGCGGCCTCCCGCAGGGCGGGCGCCGCCTGTTCCACGGCCCGGTTCAATTCGAAGAGGATACGGGATTCCTCGGCGGCGATCTCCAGACGCGTGCCGGCCAGTTCGTTGGCCAGGCGCACCACCCCGGCGGGTTCGACGAAGAGGGTGGCCCCGGTCTGGGAACGGTCGTGGACGATGCCCGGCACCCGCCGGCTGTCGCCCGAGCGCAGAGGCAGGCAGAAGCGGTCGCCGCGCAGGGTGGGCTCCTCGCCGGTGGTCCAACCGGCGCGCCGCGCCGCAGACATGGCCGCGGCCACCTCGTCCCGCACGGCGCGCTCCTGGCCGCCCAGGGCGCGGCGCAAACGGCCCAGCAGGGGACTCGCCGTGTCGAGGATCGCGCCGCCCGCGTCCAGGGCCCGGCGAATGGCGCCGGAGACCCCGCTGAAGGTGCTGGCCTGGACCGCTGCCTCGCCCCACAGGGGGCAGGTCTCGCGGCGGGCCAGCAGGTGGTTGCGGAGTTCGTCCAGGGCTTCGGCCGCGGCGGCCACCGCCACCAGATCCTCGCCTTCCAGGCGCGTGGGCGGCGGGCTGTCCAGGGGAGCCAGGGCGGGTTCGAGGTTGGCCAGGGGCGGCCAATCGTCCACGTCGCACGCGGGACGCAGTTCGTCTGCGAGGCGCCGGTGCAAGGCGACGGCCTCGTCCCGCGCGTAAGGACGGCGCGCCCGCACGGCAGCGGCGGCCAGCGGATCGAGGCAGTGGCGGGCCACCTGGGCCGTGACGCCGGCCCATTCCAGAAGCGCGCCGGTGCGGTCGCCCAGGACGGGTTCTCCCCCCTCGGCCTCGACCAGGCGCTGCAGCAGTTCGATCATGGCGCGGTCGCGGGGACATTCCGCCGGGGATTCATCGGGACACCGCGTCCCGGGCCGCGTCGGCCGCCTCGTCCTTGGCCTCGTCGAGTTTCTTCCGAGCTTCCTTCGCCGCGTCGTCCACCCGTCGATCGGCCTCGTCGGAAACCTCGCGCCACAGTTCACCGAATCGTTCGCCGGCCAGCACCCGGGCCTGGCGCGCCAGGTTGGGAGCCGCGCCGGCGATGAAGCGGCCGGCCGTGTCCCGCTGGCTGCGGGCGTAGAGGCCCGAGGCGCCGGGCACGTAGAGCAGGGCGGTCACCATGAGGCTCGCCACGATCAATCCCAGGACGGCGCCACAGATCATGCCGCCCAGCCGGTCCAACCAGCCGAGAATCGTCATTCGCAGGATCTTGCTGACCAGGATCGCCAGGGCCCGGGCCGCCAGCAGGCCGCCGAGGATGAGCACGATCCAGGCGGTGACCAGGGAGGCGCTGGTGGACCAGCCCGTCAGATCGACTACCGCCGGGGTGAGGCGCGCGGCGAAGCGGGCGGTGAGCACCACGACGACCAGGGCGCCCACCACTTCCAGCAGACGGCGGATCACCCCGTCGTGGTAGCCCCTCAGGGCGAATACAACGATGACGACCAGGGCCAGGATGGTGGCGATGCCCATGTCAACCCGCCAGGATCTTCTTGACCAGGGCGCTCACGCGTCCCCCGTCGGCCCGGCCGGCAACCTGGGGCAGCGCGGCCTTCATGACCTTGCCCATGTCGGCCATGCCCGCGGCCCCGCATTCCTCGGCTGCGGCCCGGACGATAGTCTCCAGTTCGGCGTCGTCCAGTTCGACCGGCAGATAGGTCGCGACCAGAACCAGCTCGTTCTCGGCGGCGGCCAGCAGGTCCGCGCGGCCACCCTCGCCGTAGCTCTTCACCTGGTCCTTCACCTTGCGGGCGTAGGAACCGAGGATCTTGACGACGTCCGCCTCCTCCAACTCCCGCCGCTCGTCCACCTCGACCTGTTTGAGGGCCGCTTGGAGCATGCGGAGCACCCCGAGACGTTCCTTGTCCTTGGCCTTCATGGCCGCCACCACGTCCTGCTGCAGGCGGACGGCGGTCTCGCTCTTGCTCATGGGAATCCTCCTGTGACGGGGCCGGCAGTCATGAAACCGCGCCCCGGACGCATGTGTCAAGGGGTGCGCCGGGACTGGAGCAACGCCAGGGCGGCCGCGGCCGCCGTCTCGGTGCGCAACACGTGGGGACCGAGGGCCAACGGCAGCGCCCCCGCCTTGGCCAGGGCCCCGCGCTCGGCGGCGGTCCAGCCCCCTTCGGGACCGATGAAGACCGTCCACCAGGGCGCCGTTGCGATCGCCGCCAGGGGCGGCACGGCGTCCACCTCTCCCGGCACGGCGCCGAAGAAACACGGACCGTCGCCCACGGTCTCCAGCGCCTGGTCCAGACCCACGGGCTCGCCGAGCTCGGGCAACCAGGCCCTGCCGGACTGCTTCAGGGCCGCGCGCAGGACGCCGGGCCAGCGGTCCCGCCGCCCCCTGCCCGGTTCCACCACCCCGTGTTCGGCCAGTAGCGGTACGATGGCGTGGACACCGAGTTCCACAGCCTTCTCCAGGGCCCACTCCCAGCGCCGGCCCTTGACCACGCCGCAGACCAGGCGTAGACGCGGGGTCGCCAGTTCGGTCTCGTCGAATGCCACGTGGGTGATCTCGACCCGGGCGGCGCGGCCGTCGCCGCCGGCCAGGCGGCCGGTGAGGCGGTGGCCCCGTCCGTCCAGCAGGTGGACCGGGTCGTCGGTGCGGCGGCGCAGGACCGCCAGCAGGTGGTGGCTCTCCTCCGCGTCCAGGACCACTTCGTCGCCCACGACCGGCGGCGTAGCGGCAGCGGATTCGCAGTGGAGGTAGAACCAGCGCACGGCGGCCCCCGCTCAGTCGTAGAGGTGGCGACCTGGCGGCGGCACCTGGCCGGACAAGTCGTCGCGCAATTCCTCGAGCCGGTGCTTGAGCGCCTTGTCGAGCTTCTCCGGAGTCCAGGCCAGGACGCGTACGAGCTGGTCGCCGCCCCCCGCATGGTTCACATGGGGAATCCCCTTGCCCCGCATGCGGAAGATCTTGTGGCTCTGGGTGCCCGCCGGCACCTTCAGGGAGACCTTGCCACCCAGGGTGGGCACCTTCACCTGGGTGCCGAGCATGAGGTCCACCGGTGACAGGGGCACATCGATGAGCACGTCGTCTCCGTGGCGCTGGAAGAGCTCGTGCTCGGCCACGGTGATCACCACCCGCAGGTCGCCTTTGCGCGCGCCGGCCCCGCCCGCGTCACCCTTGCCGTCGAGTTCCATGTAGTTGCCCGTGCTCACGCCTGCGGGGACCTTGATCTCCAGGGTTTCCTCCCCACGCACCGTGCCCGTGCCGCGGCAGGATTCGCAGGGGTCCTCGATGTGTTCGCCCCGGCCCTGGCAGCGGGGGCATACGCCTTCGGTGACCATCTGGCCCAGCAGGGACTGGCGCACCTGGCGCACCCGGCCGGCGCCGCGGCACTGGGGGCAGGTCACCGGACGGCTCCCCGCCGCCGCGCCGCTGCCGCCGCAGTCCTCACAGGGCACCTGCTTGTTCAACTTCACCTTGCGCTTGGCGCCGGCGGCGGCCTCCTCCAGGGTGACCTCCAGCTCCAGCTGCAGACTGCGTCCGCGGCGCTGGCCGCCCCGGCCCTCGCCGCCGAAGGCGTCGCCGAAGCCTCCCATGCCGAAGTTGCGCAGGAAGCTCTCCAGGGCGTCGTTCAGGTCCACGTTGAATCCGCCGTAGCCGGCCCCGCCCGGAAAGCCCTGTGGGCCGTCCATGTGGCCGAACTGGTCGTACTGGGAGCGCTTCTGGGAGTCCTTCAGAACCTCGTAGGCCTCGGTGGACTCGCGGAACTTCTCCGCCGCCGTGGCGTCGTCCGGATTCTTATCCGGATGGTACTGGATGGCGAGCTTGCGGTAGGCCCGCTTGATGGCGCCGGCATCGGCGTCCTTGCCCACCCCCAGCACGTCGTAGTAGTCACGCTTGGCCGCCATGCCTTGGCCTCTCAGCTGGAAATGATGACACGCGCCGGCCGGAGCAGCAGATCGCCCAGCCGGTAGCCCTGTTGCACGACCTCGATCACGACGCCCGCTTCGACGCCCTCGCGTTCGAACTGGCCCACGGCCTCGTGGACGGCCGGGTCGAATTCCGCGCCCTGGGCCTCCACTACCTCCACGCCTTTTTCCTTGAGGACGTTCTCGAATCGCTGACGAATGAGGACGACACCCTCGCGCATGTTGTCGACCGTGGCGTCCGGATCCTCGGTCATGGACCCGAGGGCCCGTTCCAGGTCGTCGGCCACCGCCAGCAGGGGGCGCAGCAGATCTGCCTGGGCGAAGCGGCGGGCGTCGACCACCTCGCGGCGGGCGCGCTTGCGCACGTTCTCCATCTCGGCCACCGCCCGCAGCCACTTCTCGTGCAGGGCGTCCCGCTCGGCGGCGAGGGCCTCCTCCGGGGAGGGATCTTCCTCCTCGTCGGCGGGCTCGATTGCCTCGTCCAGGGACTCGCCGTCGGCAGTCTCCTCCACTGGTGTCTCCTGCCCGGAGGCTGTTTCCTCGGTGGTCTCGTGCTCCGGATCGCGGGGCTCGGTCATGGGGTCGCGTCTCCTGTGATCGGTATGGGCCGGCCTCAGCAGGCCAGCCGCTCGGGATGGTTGTCGATGGCGCGGCCCAGCAGGTCGATGCCGTGGAACGCGCGCTGGTAGAACATGCGGCGCGGACCGAGGACCGCCAGGATCCCCCCGCGGCCGCCGGGCCCGAAACGTCGGGTTACCAGGGCGAAACGGCGCAGTTCCCCCACAGGATTCTCGGCGCCGATCCACACCCCGAAGCCCGCGCGAACCGGCCGCTCGAGCCGGTCCAGAGTGCGGCGGATCAGCCGCGGCGATTCCACGAAGCGCAGCAGGGCCTGCAGGGGCTCCGGCTCGTGGAATTCGGGCTCGTCCAGGACGTTGGCCACGCCTTCCAGTTCGACGTCACCGTCTTCCAGTTCGTCCACCACTCGCCGGGCGGCGGCGGCCAGTTGCGCCAGGCAGCGGGTGGCCGGGTTGCCCACAAGGTCGGGCTTCTCCAGGGCGCCGCCGCGCACGTCGGCCACGGTCAGGTCCCGCAGGCGGCGATTCAGCCGGGCAAGGGCCTCGTCGACCACCGCCTCGGGGAAGTCCGCCGCCAATTCGAACATGCCCGTCTCCACCCGGGAACCGCCCAGGATGACCACCATGAGCGCCCGTCCCGAACCGCGCGGGTAGACTTCCACGCGCTCCACGGGCGTCGCCTCCCAGGCCGGGCCCAGGATGATGCTGATGTTGTCGGTCAAGCGGCTCAGCAGCCGCGCCAGGCGCGGCACACCCGCCGGCGCCGCCGCCGGCCCCAGCCCGTCGTCCAACAGACGGCGCATTTCCGGCGGGGCTTCGTGGCGCCGGAACTCCCAGCCCGCCTGCAGGCCGTCCACGAAGCTGCGGAAACCCGCGTCCGTGGGCACGCGCCCGGACGAGGTGTGGGGCTGCAGCAGGAAACCCGCCTCCTCCAGCAACTTCATCACCGCGCGGATGGTCGCCGAGGACACGCGCCGGCCCACCGCCCGCTCCACCAGACCGGAACTGACGGGCCGTCCGGTCTCGATGTGCAGGTCGACGATCGCTTCCAGGATGTCCCGGGAGCGGTCGTCGAGGGTCGCTGCGCTGCCTTGGCGCGCCATGGAACGGACGTCTCCGCGTGGGGGGCCGGAAGATTCGAGGCGATCACAGGCAAGGCAAGGTAATCACCCGGGAAAGGGAGTGTCAACCGCGTGCGGGACCGTTCAGGCCAGACTGCGGGCCAGATGCTCCTCCACGGTGTCGATGCGCAGGAAGCCCCTGGGGGTCAGGACGAGGCGGCCGGCGCGGGTCTCCCACAGTCCTTCCCGGTGGCCGGCGGCCAGGTCCAGGGCCCCGGCGGGCAACCAGGCCAGGGACACGCCGTCGCCGGTACGCAGGGCCAGGACCACGCGCTCCAGCCTGCGGGCGGCCGTATCTCGCAGGTCCACCTCCGCCTCGGGCAACTCGTCGGCGTCCAGCCGGGCCCGCCAGGCGACAGGGTTGGCCAGGTTGGCATACCGCCGCCGGCCCCAGCAACCATGGGCCGCCGGCCCCAGGGCGAGCCAGGGCACGCCCCGCCAGTAGCCCTGGTTGTGACGCGACTCGGTCCCGGGCCGGGCGAAGTTGGAGACCTCGTACTGGCGCAGGCCGAGCCGCTCCAGGTGGGCGGCCGCCTCCAGATAGAGGGACGCCGTGCGTTCGTCCGGGGGCAGTCGCAGCTTGCCCGCCGCCAGGTCCGCGGCCAGGGGCGTTCCCTCGTGCACCTCCAGGATGTAGAAGGAGATGTGCTCCACCCCCAGGTCAACAGCCTCGGTGAGTTCGTCCCGCAAGGCAGCCACCGCGATTCCGGGCGCCAGGATCCAATCGGCCGAGACCCGCGGAAAGACGCTGCCCGCCAGGGCCAAGGCCCGCCGGGCCGTGTCCGGTCCGCAACGGCGCCCCAGCACCTTCAGCACCGGCGGCGCCAGGCTCTGCACTCCGAGGCTGATCCGATTCACCCCCAGATCGCGCCAGCAGGCGGCCAGATCGGCGGTCAGGCTTTCGGGGTTGGCTTCGGCGGTGAATTCGCAGTCCGGGGCCGGATCCAGGGTGTGGACCGTGCCCGCCACCAGACGCTCCATCAGCACCGGTTCGAGCAGCGAAGGGGTGCCGCCCCCCAGGTAGGCCGTGCCCAGACGGCGGCCGCCGTCCCGCAGCAGACCGCAGCTCTCCCGGCGGAGGGCCAACTCGGCGAGCACGCCGTCCACGTAGGCTGTACGCGCGGCGCGGTCGTGGTCCGCCGTACGGGCGAAGTGGCAGTAGGAACAGATGGAGGCGCAGAAAGGCACATGGACGTACAGACCGCCCCCACGGCAGGAGCGGTCTTGTCCCGTGGTCACTTGATGAGGTCGCCGATGCGGTTCAGGCGCGGCAGGTGCTTCTTACCGTTCCAGGACCAGTAGATGAACATGGCCTTGCCCCGGATCAGGTCCGTGTCCAGGGGCCCCCAGTAGCGACTGTCCATGGAGTTGTACCGGTTGTCGCCCATCATGAAGATGTGACCCTCGGGCACCACGTAGGGGTCGATCATGCCGTCCCAGGGCCAGGACCGCATGCGCGGATTCCGCACGTAGGCTGCCTGGTCGTGCTTGGCCCGCGGCTGGGGACACGACTCGGGGTCGGTCCAGGTGGGGATACAGCTGTGGTCGCCTCCGAAATCGCCCAGGTTCGACTCGTACACGAGACCGTTCACGTGCAGTACGCCGTCGCGTACGGCCACCGTGTCGCCGGCCACCGCCACGCAGCGCTTGATGTAGTCCGTGTTCCGGTCCTGGGGAAACTCGAAGACGATGATGTCACCCTGGCGCGGCTCGCGCAGAGCCGGCAGCTTCAGCACGGGCAGGCCGTCGATCAGCGTCGTCGAGCCGATGCGGATCCGGTCGGGAGTCTTGGCCCCGTAGAGGAACTTGTTCACGAAGAGGAAGTCGCCGATCTGCAGGGTCTCCAGCATGGACCCGGTGGGGATGCGGAAAGCCTGGAAGAGGAACTGGCGCAGCACCAGGGCGATGAGTACCGCCGAGCCGATGGCCTTGGTGTATTCGATGATCGTCTCGCGGGTGGTCCGCTTGGCGCCCTCGGCACGGCCCTGCTTGGACTTCTCCTGCTCCGTCGTCTCGCGGCCCAGCAGACGATTCACGGTCGACTTCAGCATGTCCTCTCCCTCGCGCCCGTGGGCGCGTTCAACGTTCGACTTTCAGTACGGCGAGGAAGGCTTCCTGGGGGATTTCCACCGAGCCCACCTGCTTCATGCGTTTCTTGCCCTCTTTTTGTTTCTCGAGCAGCTTGCGCTTACGGGAGATGTCGCCGCCGTAGCACTTGGCCGTCACGTTCTTGCGGAAGGC
Source organism: bacterium (assembly GCA_024231905.1). Classification (GTDB taxonomy): domain Bacteria; phylum Krumholzibacteriota; class Krumholzibacteriia; order LZORAL124-64-63; family LZORAL124-64-63; genus JAAEQC01. The sequence goes on from JAAEQC010000218.1 coordinate 175,808, forward strand.
CTTGACCGACGTACGAGCCAGCACCCGGGTGCCCACCGCCGCCTGGATGGCTACGGCGAACATCTGGCGTGGGATCAGCTCCTTCAGTTTCTGGCAGAGCTTCAACCCCCAGCTGTAGGCGTTGTTCCGGTGCACGATGCAGGTCAGGGCATCCACCATATCGCCGTTGATAAGGATGTCCAGACGCACCAGATCGTCGGGGCGATGACAGAGGTATTCGTAGTCCAGGGACGCGTAGCCCTTGGTCACGGACTTGAGCTTGTCGTAGTAGTCCACCACGAGTTCGTTCAACGGCAGATCGAACTCGATGTTCACCCGCTCGGTGTCCAGATATTCCATCTTGGTCTGGACGCCGCGCCGGTCCAGGGAGATCTGGATGATCGCGCCGACGTATTCCTTGGGCGCGATGATCGAAGCCCGGACGATGGGTTCGCGGATCTCGGCGATCTCCCGCACATCCGGCAGCAGGGCCGGATTCTCGCAAAGGAAAGCCTCGCCGTCCCGCATGACCACTTCGTACTCCACGTTGGGCATGGTAGCGATGAGGTTCAGACTGTACTCCCGCTCGAGACGCTCCTGGACGATCTCCATGTGCAAGAGGCCCAGGAAGCCGCAACGGAATCCGAAGCCCAGGGCGGCCGACGTCTCTTTCTCCCAGGTCAGGGAAGCGTCGTTCATCTGGAGCTTCTCCAGGGCGTCCAGGAGATCGTCGTACTGGTCGTTGTCCGTAGGGTACATGCCCGAGAAGACCATGGGCTTGGCCTCGGTGTAGCCCGGCAGGGGGCCGTCGCAGGGCTGCTCCGCCAGGGTGACCGTGTCGCCCACCCGCACGTGTCTGACGTCCTTGGCGCCGGTGGCGATGTAGCCCACCTCGCCGGCCGTGAGTTGCGGCCGGGGCACCCGCTTCATGCGGAACCAGCCCAGCTCCGAGACCTCGAAGATCTTCTCGTTGCCGAACAGCCGGATCTTCTGGCCCTTCTTGATGGTGCCGTCGAAAAGGCGTACGTAGGCCACGGCCCCCACGTACGGGTCGAATACCGAGTCGAAAATCAGACCCTGGGGCGCCGCCGCCGCGTCACCCTCGGGAGACGGAATGCGCTCGACGATGGCGCCCAGCAGATCGTCCACGCCGGCGCCGGTCTTGGCGCTCACCAGGACGATCTCGTCCGGGTCGCAGCCCAGCAGGTCCATGAACTGCTCGGCGATGAAATCCGGGCGGGCGGCCGGCAGGTCGATCTTGTTGATGACCGGGATGATGGTCAGGTCGTGCTCCACCGCCAGGTAGAGGTTGTTGATGGTCTGGGCCTGCACACCCTGCACCGCGTCCACCACCAGCAGCGCGCCCTCGCAGGCGGCCAGGCTGCGCGAGACCTCGTAATGGAAGTCCACGTGCCCCGGCGTGTCGATGAGGTTGAGCGTATGGAGCGCATCGCCGGGCGGCGTGTGCTCCATGCGGATGGGATGGCTCTTGATGGTGATGCCGCGCTCGCGCTCCAGGTCCATGGAGTCGAGCACCTGCTCCTGCATATCCTTGCCCGTGAGGGTGCCCGTATGCTCGAGCAACCGGTCGGCCAGGGTGCTCTTCCCGTGGTCGATGTGGGCTATGATGCAGAAGTTGCGGGTGCGTGCCAACGCTTCGGACATGGTCGCGGGATCCGTCTCGTTTTCGGGGAAGGGCCTGGGAACAGCCCTGAAAGTTAGCTCCTAGAAGGTCTTTCGCCACTGGAAAACGGTCACCGTCAAGGGCTGGAGCACCCCGGGCATGTCCCCGCCAACCGCGTCGAACTGCTCGTCCCAGCGATTTGGCACGGGCACCGGGTCCTCGTCGAAGTGGAAGAGGTGGGCTCCCACGTAGGCATCCAGGGCGATGATGAGCAGTGCGCCGCCGGACCACCAGGCGAAGTCCCGCATCATCTCCCAGTTCTCCTCGGCCGCGGCGTCATAGCGGGTCCGGTTCACGGTATCCAAATCGAAACGCTGGGCGAAACCCCGTGCCCGCACGGCCCGACGGTCCCGCGAGATCATGTTCGTCCAGTAGAACATCTGGACGCCGTAGGCCAGAGCGCCGCGCCAGGAGTTGTCGGCGTAGAGCTGCCCCCAGCCGGGAAAGATGGGCGTCATGAGGACCGCGCCAGTGGGGTTCACACCCGTGGCCCATAGGTTCGTTTCGCGCAGGTCGGTAGTCGCCAGCTGCATGCCGCCCACGTCGAAGGTGTCGGCCGCTGCGGGCGTCGGAGCGGTCGGAAGCACCGGTTGTTCAGGCACGGATTGCTCGGGAGCGGTCTCGCTGGTTTCTCGGGTCGGCGCCGGATCGGCCCACGCCGGAACGGCCACCGTCAGGAGGCCGACCACCGCGAGGATCCAGGCTTTTCGGCACACCATCCGCATCACGCCTCCCCGTTCCTGGCCGGGTCCGGAGCCGGTGCACACACCAGCAACTCGCCCGGCATCAATTCGACCCTGTGTTCACCCGCGACCAGCACTCCCGGTTCGCCGTCCCGGTGGTAGGCCACCGGCTCCGTGCTGCGGAAGACCAGATCCCGGCAGGTCACCACCGAGATGGCCGGGTGGTCCAGGCTGGCGCCCCGAGCCGCGCGAGGCAGCAGCCTCAGGCCCGCGACCACACCCGGCGGGCGTACCAGGCAGGCGTCCAACCGCCCGTCCCCGAAGTCCGCATCGGGGGCGAAGCGGAAGCCGCCGCCGGTGAAGGGTCCGTTGCAGATCTCTGCCAGCAGGAAACGTTCCGCCGGCATCTCCCGGCCGTCCACCACCCAGGTCATCGTCTGCCCCCGGTAGGTGACCAGCGTCTTGACCGCCGCCACCACGTAGCGGCCCCCGCCCAGCCAGCGCCAGAGGCGGGCCGCCCGGCCGGATACGAGTCCGCTGGCCAGCAATCCCAGGGAGTTGACGAATACGTCGCCGTCGATCCGCGCCACGTCCACGGCGCGCCGCCCGCCCCGGGCGATGGCCGTCAGACCCGCCGTCACCGTGGGGCAGCCGATCCCACGGGCGAAATCGTTGCCGCTGCCCGATGGCAACACGGCCAGGGCCGTGCCGGTTCCCGCCAGGCCCACGGCGGTCTCGTGGACCGTACCGTCGCCGCCTACGGCCACCACCAGGTCGGCCCCCGCCGCGGCGGCTTCCCGGGCAAGGCGCGTGGCGTCGCCGGCTCCCGCGGTGGGGCGCAGTTCCGCGTCCACGCCGACGGCGTGCAGCAGATCCACTGCACGTGGTCCGTCGAGACGGCCACGGCTCGTGCCTGCGAAAGGGTTGGCGATGACGACGTTCATGGGCGGTGGCCCCATCCGGAGGGCAGGCGTCGATAGGACTGGCGGGAATGTGTGGGAATCGAACCCACCTCGGACGGTAAACGCGCCCGACAAAAGGATTTGAAGTCCCCGGCAGCCACCAGGCTACATTCATTCCCGCCTAGCCGAACGCCTCAAGGATCAACGATACGCGATCAACTCGATTTCGACCAGAACATCCTTCGGCAGACGCGACACTTCCACCACCGAACGGGCCGGCGGCTCGGCTGTGAAAAAGGTCTCGTAAACCGCGTTGATGTTGGCGAACTCCCCCATGTCCCTGATGAAGACCGTGGCTTTGACCACGTCGCTCAGGGCATAGCCGGCCGCTTCGAGAATGGCCTGGCCGTTGGCCAGGGCCTGCCGTGTCTGGTCGGCCGCAGTCGTACCCACGATCTCCATGGTGGCCGGATCCAGGGGGATCTGACCCGCGGTGTAGAGAAAACCCGCAGCCACGTTGGCCTGACTGTAGGGTCCGATGGCGGCGGGCGCAGCGTCCGTCGCGATGATCTTGCGCGTCATCTTGTCTCCTCGGAAAGGGTGATTCGTCCCCGCATACTAGCCCACCCGCAAGCGTCGCTCAACGCCCACGAACATCGGCCACGACGCACGGTGGAGCAGGGCGGTCGGCAGACCGAGCCCGGGGCGTCGTGGAGGTGCTCGGAGCCACGGAAGGCGGAGAGCGCCGGAACGCGAGTGCGCCGGCGACACGAAGTCGCCGGCGCACGTCCCCGGACTCGGTCTGCCGACCGCCCCTACTCCACCGTCACCGCTTTGGCCAGATTCCGCGGCTGATCCACGTCCTCGCCACGAATCACCGCGATGTGATAGGCGAGCAGCTGCAGCGGCACCACCGACAACAGCGGCATCCAGAAGTTCATGGTGTCCGGAATGGTGATCACGTGGTCGCTCAGGGCGGCGATCTCCGTGTCCCCCTCGGTGACGATGGAGATGATCTTGCCGTCCCGCGCCCTGACCTCCTGGACGTTGCCCACGATCTTGTCGTAGCTCCCGTCCTTCGTGGCGATGACGACCACCGGCATCTGCGGGTCGATGAGAGCGATGGGACCGTGCTTCATCTCCGCCGCGGGATAACCCTCCGCGTGGATGTAACTGATCTCCTTCAGCTTCAACGCGCCCTCGAGGGCGATGGGGAAGTTCACGCCCCGGCCCAGGTACAGGCAGTTGGAGTGGTCCGCATAGACCTTGGCGATCTCGCGGATGGCCTCCGACTGGTCGAGCACCTTCTGCACGAGGTCGGGGATGCGCTCCAGTTCCCGGAGCATCTGGGTCCCGCGATCGGCGTTCAGGTGGCCGCGCCGGCCCAGGAGGATCGTCAGCATGGCGAGGATCGTCACCTGGCTGGTGAAGGCCTTGGTGGAGGCCACGCCGATCTCCGGTCCGGCGTGGATGTACACGCCGCACTCGGTTTCCCGCGCGATGGTCGACCCCACCACGTTGGTGATGCCGATAACCTTGGCGCCCTTCCGCTTGGCCTCGCGCATGGCCTCGAGCGTGTCGATGGTCTCGCCGCTCTGGCTGATGGTCAGGCAGAGGGTGCCCGGTTCGATGATGGGATTGCGGTAGCGGAATTCGGAAGCGTACTCCACCTCCACCGGGATATGGGCGTACTCCTCGAAGAGGTACTCGCCCACGAGTCCGGCGTGCCAGGAAGTGCCGCAGGCCAGGATGATTATGCGCCGTACGTTGCGCAGTTCCCAGTCCGTGAGCTGAATTCCGCCCAGCTTCACGTCGCCCTGGTCCGGCAGGATGCGGCCGCGGAAAGAATCGCGGATGGTCTGGGGCTGCTCGAAGATCTCCTTGAGCATGAAGTGCTCGTAGCCGCCCTTCTGGATCTGCCCCAGGTCCCAGGTGATCTCCTGGATCTCCTTGGTGACGGCCTCGTTGTTGATGTTCATGGTCTGGATGCCCTCCGGCCGGAGGGTGACCATCTCGCCGTCGTCCAGGTAGATGACCTGGCGGGTGTGGCCCATGATGGCGGCCACATCGCTGGCCAGGTAGTTCACGCCGTTGCCGACGCCGACCACCAGGGGGCTGCCCTTGCGGGCGCCCACCACGAGGTCCGGCTCGGCCACGTGGGTCACGGCGATGCCGAAGGCTCCCTCGACCACGCCCAGGGCCCGCTGGACAGCCAGGGTGAGGTCGCCGTCGTAGAAGTCGTCAACCAGGTGGGCGAGCACTTCCGTGTCCGTATCGGACTCGAAAATGTGCCCCTTCTTGCCCAGCTGCACCTTCAGGGCCGCATAGTTCTCGATGATGCCGTTGTGCACCAGGGCCACGTTACCAGACCGGTGCGGGTGAGCGTTGATCCGGTTGGGCGCGCCGTGGGTGGCCCAGCGCGTGTGGGCGATGCCGGTAGTCCCGGTGAGGTCCTCGCCCACCAGGGCGCCCTCCAGGGACTTGATCTTGCCCTTCTCCTTGACGACCAGCTGGCCGTCCCCACGGATGAGGGCGATGCCCGCGCTGTCGTAGCCGCGGTACTCCAGGCGTTTGAGCCCCTCCAGCAGCACTTCGGCCGCATCAGGGGTCCCGGTCACGCCAACGATTCCACACATGGTTTTCCTCCTGGGACGGCAGTCACGGGCGTCGGCCTCCCCTTGGCCGGTTCCCGACGGTCGTCGAATACTCCGCAGGTTCAGGCCAGACCGGCCTTCACCCTCTCAATGAGTTCGACGGCGGCGCCTTCGTCTTGAGCCTCGGCGATGATCCGCACCACCGGCTCGGTATTGGAGGGACGGATATGGACCCAGGCCTCGCGACCGGTCCACTTCACTCCGTCCCGGCTATCGATCTCTCCCTCGCCCAGGGCCGCCAAGGCCGTGGCGAGGGTTTCCGGATCCGGCGGGTCCTCCGCCGCGAACTTGGTTTTCACCATGGCCACCGGCGGCAGATCGCCCGCCAGTTCCGCCAGGCTCCGGCCGCTCTCGGCCATGGACTGGAGGATCATGGCGATGCCCACCAGGGCGTCGCGCCCCGCGTGGATCGCCGGGTAGATGACTCCGCCATTGCCCTCGCCGCCCAGCACGCAACCCGTGTCCAGAACGGCCTCCACCACGTTGGCTTCGCCCACGGGCGTACGGTGCACGTCCACGCCATGGCGCGCCGCGACCTTCTCGACGAGCCCCGTGGTCGAGAGGTTGACAGCCATGGGACCGGGTGTACGGGACAGTAGGTAGTCCGCCGCCAGGACCAGGGTCAGTTCCTCGCTCAGGGCTCGGCCCTCACCGTCCACCAGGGCCAGGCGGTCCACGTCCGGGTCCACGGCGAAGCCCAGGTCCGCACCCTTGGCGCGGACGGTGGCCGCCAGTTCCTCCAGGTGGGCCGGTGTGGGTTCGGGATCATGGGGGAAGTGTCCGGACAGGCCGCAGTGCAGGGTAGTGCAGCGCACCCCCAGTTCTTCCAGCAGGCGCGGCACGATGGCGCCACCAGCGCCCTCCACCGCGTCGACGACCGCGTGCAGTCCCCGGGCGGCGATGCGCTCCGCATCCAGCCAGGGCGCCCCCTGCAGGACGGCCAGGTGCTGTTCGTCGGCGCCCGGTCGCAGGCTCACCTCGCCGAGTCCGTCCCAGGCCGCGTGACCGGAACCATCCTCGTACCGCTGGCGCACCTCGCGGTTCTGGGCCGCGGTGAGAAACAGGCCATCGCCCTGCAGGAACTTCAGGGCATTCCACTGGACCGGGTTGTGGCTGGCGGTGATGATGACGCCGCCCACGGCGGTGCTTTCCTGGACGGCCACCTCGGTGGTCGGCGTCGTCGCCACACCGATATCCCACACGTCGTGGCCGGTGGACACCAGGGCGGCGGCCACGGCGTCGAAGACCATGGGGCCGCTCGGGCGGGTGTCCCGTCCCACCACCACCGGGCCGGCCGGCAGCCAGGCCCCGAGGGCGGCGGCCCAACGGGCCACGACCACTGCGTCCAGGCCATCGCCCACCACGCCGCGGATACCCGAAACACTCACGCGCAAAGGCACGTCGAACTCCTTCCCGGGGCAGACCCCAACCTGGCACCGTCCGTGATTCCCGGCACCCGGGCCGAACGGTCGCGTCTTCGGCCACCCAGGATAACAGCATTCACCCGGTGCCGAAACCCGAGGATGTAGCAAAAAAAACCCGCGGCATACGCGGGTCCCCGGCGCCGGCCGGGAAAAAGCTGGAGCTGGTGTGCGGACTCGAACCGCAGACCTGCTCATTACGAGTGAGCTGCTCTACCAGCTGAGCTACACCAGCTCCTGCAATGTATTGATGGTGCCTGGGGGCGGACTTGAACCACCGACACCCGCATTTTCAGTGCGGTGCTCTACCAGCTGAGCTACCCAGGCCCCATGCTCCCGGTGTGAACCGGGAACGGGAATAAAACACCGGTGCCGCCCGCTTGTCAAGCGGACGGCACCAGATTGGAATACGTCCTTCAGGCCACCGGCGCAGGGACCAGATCCTGGATCACCCCCACGATGTCGTCCATCTCGAAGGGCTTGTACAGGCAGGTGTCGGCCCGGGACCAGGTGGCCACGAACTTTTCGCGCTCGCGAGAGTCCACCTTACGGGCCGTCAGGAGCATGATGGGGAAATCCGCGGCCTGCGGATCGTTGTCCATCCACTCTTTGAGCATGCGGCTCACCTCGTAGCCGTTGCAGCCGGGCAGCATGACATCGAGGATCATGAAATCCGGCGGCGTGCGCTTGGCCTTGTCGAGCCCCTCGAGACCATCGCCGGCGGTTTCCACCTCGAATCCACGCCGGGACAGGCTGAATTCCAGCGTCTCCAGGATGTCGGGTTCGTCGTCGACGACCAGTACGCGCAGCTTGCGCTCCATATCCGTGCCTCCATTGTCCTCCGCGACAGAGGAATCCGGCTTGCCGGGCCGTGGCGAGCCTCGTCGGCGGGTCATCGGTTCCTCCTTGACCGCCGGCGGGGGCAATTCCTGCCGCCCGCTGCCGGGGAGTCATCCGGTCCCACCTCCAAGTCCCTGTGCCGTCGCCAGTTCCACTGACTGATCCGGCGCCCGGAAGCGTGCCGGCAACAATTTCGCAATTGCCGTGCCAGATTGAACAGGAGGTATCAGGCCCCGGGACGGCCCGCCAGGTGCCGCCCCGTGAGGGAGGTCTCGCTCCGGGCCACCTGCGGCGGCGGTCCCTGGGCCACGATCTTGCCGCCGTGGCGGCCGCCGCCGGGTCCCAGGTCGATGACCCAGTCCGCCTGGGCGATGAGGTCGAGGTTGTGCTCGATGACGACCACGGAGTGCCCTTTTTCCACCAGTTCGTGGAGGACCTTCACCAGGGCGCGCACGTCCTCGGCGTGGAGACCGGTGGTGGGCTCGTCCAGGAGGTAGAGGTTGCCCTTGGCCCCGGGCGCCGACAGTTCGCGAGCCACCTTCAGGCGTTGGCTCTCGCCGCCGGAGAGGGTGTTGGCCGGTTGGCCCAGGGTGAGGTAGCCCAGACCCACCCGCTTGAGCAGCCACAGGCGCTGGCTCACGGCGGACACGTCACCGAAGAAGGCCAGGGCCTCCTCCACGGTGAGCTCCAGCACCTGGGCCATGTTCAGGCCCTTGTAGCGGATCTCCAGGGTGGAGGGGTTGAAACGCTGCCCGCGGCAGTCCTCGCAGGGGACGGAGATGTCGGCCATGAACTGCATCTCCACCTGGTGGTAGCCCACCCCCTGGCAGTTGGCGCAGCGACCGCCGGCCGTGTTGAAGCTGAAACGCCCGGGCGCATAGCCCCGGGCCAGAGCCTCGGGGGTGCCGGCGAAGAGATCCCGGATGGGCGACAGGATCTGCAGGTAGGTGGCCGGGTTGGAGCGGCTGGTCTTGCCGATGGGCGACTGGTCCACGCGTACGACCTTCGTCACGCCGTGGGCCCCCTGCAGGGAAGTGAAGGGGAAGGCACGGCCCTGGCCGCCGACGGCCTTGGCGACCAACCCGTCGTGCAGGCAGTCGTTCATGAGGGTGCTCTTGCCCGAGCCGGACACTCCGGTCAAGGTCACGAAACGGTGCAGGGGAATCCGCACATCGATGTCGCGCAGGTTGTGCCGGCGCGCGCCCTTGATGGTGAGCCACCGGTCGGGACGGGGCCGGGCGGGCCGCGGATCCCGGGCCGAGGCGTCGCCGCGCAGGTGGCGGGCGGTAACCGTATCCCCGCCGTCGAGCAGTCCGGCCAGCGGCCCCTGGTACACCACGTCGCCACCGTGGCTGCCGGCGCCGGGACCCAGTTCGATGAAGTGGTCCGCCGCCCGCAGCACGTCCAGATCGTGCTCGACGACCACCACCGTATTCCCCCCGTCCACCAGTTCGCCCAGGGTGCCCACCAGACGCTCCACGTCGGCGGCGTGGAGGCCGCAGGTTGGTTCGTCCAGCACGTACAGGGTGTCCACCAGGCGCGAGCCCATGGCGTTGGCCAGGTGGATGCGCTGGGCCTCGCCGCCGGACAGGGTCCGGGTCAGACGATCCAGGGTGAGGTACCCCAGACCCACGCGCTCCATGAACTCCAGGCGGTGCATGACTTCCTGGTGGACCTCGCCGGCGGCCGCCCGGGCCGCGGCTCCCAGGCGCAGGGAACCCAGTCGGCGCAGGGCCTCCTCCACGGACATGGCGCCCACGGCGCCCAGATCCAGGTTCCTGACCCGCACGGCCAGAGCCTCCGAACGCAGCCTGCTGCCTCCGCAGGCCCGGCACAGGGTGTCCCCCATGAAGCGCCGCGTGAAGAAGCGGTGGTGCCCCTTCTTCATCTCCTTGCGCATGACCTCGAGCCAGGGGATGACCCCCGCGTAACCCTTGTCCCCTCCTTCCAGGACCAGGAGCTGCTGCTTGCGCGGCAACTTGGCGAAGGACACGTCCATGGGGATCTTCTTCCGCGCCGAGAAGCGCAGCAACGCGGTCAGGTCCCGACTGAAGCTCTCGGTGCTCCAGGGTTTGATCGCGCCATCGCGCAGGGACAGGCCCGGGTCGGGAATGATCTTGTCCTCGTCGAATTCGAGCCGGTTGCCGAATCCGTTGCAGGCGGGGCAGGCGCCGGCGGGCGAGTTGAAGGAGAAGAGGCGTGGGCTGGGCTCGGGAAAGACGCGGCCGCAATCGTTGCAGCGCAGGTCGGACGAATACTCGGTGGACCAGGACCCGTCGGCGCCGCGGATCGCCGCCAGGCCGCCCGACTGGTCGAAGGCCAGTTCCAAAGCCTCGATGAAGCGGGACCGGGCGCGAGTCCCCAGCTTGAGCCGATCGACGACCACCTCGGTCACATCGCCCGCCGCCGGTGGCTTGCGTTCGGCCAGGTCCGGGTCGTCCAGGCGCACGGTCTCGCCGCCCAGCACCACCCGCTGGAAGCCCTGGGCCAGCAGGGGTTCCCACCAGCCGGGGGCGGCGCCGGTCTCGGGCAGGGCCAAGGGGTACACCACGAGCACCGCGTCGCCCTCGGGTCGCTCCTTGCGCAATCCGCGCCAGACGGACGCCGGCGTGTCCCGGCCCACGTCCACCTCGCAGTCGGGGCAGACGACCTTGCCGGCCCGGGCCCACAGGACCCGCAGATAGTCGTTGATCTCGGTGACGGTCCCCACGGTGGAACGCCCGCTGGTGACGGCGTTGCGCTGCTCGATGGCGATGGCCGGGCTGATGCCGTCGATCCAGTCCACGTCGGGCTTGGGCAAGCGGGCCAGGAACTGGCGGGCGTAGGTGCTGAGGGACTCCACGTAGCTGCGCTGGCCCTCGGCGTAGAGGGTGTCGAAGACCAGGGATGACTTGCCTGAACCGGATAGCCCCGACACGGCCGTCAGCGCGCCACGGGGGAATTCCACGTCGATGTCGCGAAGGTTGTGCTGTCGAGCGCCCTTGACGCGGATGCTGTCGTCCACTGTTCGTCCTTCCCCGCGCAAACCCTGAGCCGTCCAAACCGATCCATGATATACCAAGGTTTCGCCGCGGGCCAATTCCCGTTAACTTGGGCCGCAGCTTTTTACCGCCCGATCCCGAAAGGACGACCATGGCCCGCCCCTGCGACGAGCTCCAGCAGACCATCGACACCCTCCGCGGCCCCGGCGGCTGCCCCTGGGACCGCAAGCAGGACCTGGTCTCCGCCTCCCGCTACCTCATGGACGAGGCCGGCGAGCTGCTGGACGCGGCCCTGGAGGGCGATCCGGCCCATGCCCGGGAGGAGCTGGGCGACCTGCTGTTCATGGTGAGCTTCTGCTGCCGGATCCTGGCCGAGGAGCAGCCGCTGACCATGGACGACGTGGCCCGCGAGGGGAACCAGAAGCTCATCCGGCGCCATCCGCACGTCTTCGGCGGCACCTCGGCCACGACCACCGAGGAGAGCCAGGAACGCTGGAACGAGATCAAGGCCGACGAGAAGCGGGCCAAGGGCCTCGACCCCGACGCCGCGTCCGCGCTGAAGGACATGCCGGCGAGCACGGCGCCCCTGCACCAGGCCCACGACTACCAGAAGGACGCCGCCCGGGTGGGCTTCGACTGGCCGGACCTGGACGGGGTGTGGGCGAAGATCCGCGAGGAGGAGGGCGAGCTGCACGAAGCGGTGACCGAGAACGACCCGGCGGCCGTGGAACATGAGATGGGCGACTTGCTCTTCGCCCTGGTCAACCTCTCCCGCCGCCTGGGAGTCCAGCCAGACCTGGCCCTGCGCAAGGCCAACACCCGTTTCCGGGCCCGCTTCCACCTGGTGGAAGAGGAATTCCGGGGAACCGGCACACCCCTGGCCGAGGCGGAGCTCGACGCCATGGAAGCGGCCTGGCAGCGGGCCAAGAAGCGGTTGGCGGGCTAGCCGCCGACCGGATCCCGCGCCTCGTCCGTGACCGTTTCCGGCCCGTCCGGGCACCCGTCCTCGTCCGCGTCCCCGTCATAATCCTCGGCCTCGTCCGGACACGCGTCCTGGTCGTCGGGGATCCCGTCCAGGTCGTTGTCCGACTCGGGACAGCCGTCCTCGTCCTCGAAGCCGTCCAGGTCCTCGGGCACCTCGGGGCAGCCGTCAGCCCGGTCCTCCACTCCGTCACCGTCGGCGTCCAACAGCACGTCCGGGCAGCCGTCCTGGTCGTGGTGGCCGTCCAGGTCCTCGGGCTCGTCGGGGCAGAGATCCACCTGGTCCGGGATGCCGTCCAGGTCGTTGTCCGGTTCCGGGCGGCCGTCCTCGTCCTCGAAACCGTCGAAGTCCTCGGCCGAATAGGGGTCCAGGTCGTGGCGATCGGGGATACCGTCGCCGTCGTTGTCGTAGTCGGGGCAACCGTCCTCGTCTCGGAATCCGTCGTGGTCCTCGGGCACTTCGGGGCAGGCGTCGCGGCGGTCGACGATGCCGTCGCCGTCCCGATCCCTGCCACCCACCGAAAGCTGCTTGGTGACGCCGATGCCCATGAGCCAGTCCGGATAAGCGGGCCACCAGTCGGTGGTCTCGTCGTCGTCGGCCAGGCTTACCAGGTAGTTACCCTCCACGGCCCAACCTTCGGCCACACCCCAGCGCAGGCCGGCGCCCAGGGTGCGGTAATCCTCCTCGGCGGTGACGGTGGCGTTGTCCCGGAAGCGGTCCTGGGCCAACTCCACCCAGATGGACGTGGTCTGCTTGCGGAACTCCAGGGCCGCCCCCCAGGTCCAGGCGTCGTTGTGGTCGGGACCGCCGGCCTCGGCGGCCGTCTGGTAGCGGGGGCGCCACGGCTGGTAGAGGTCCTTGCCCGTGCCGAAGCCCCCATCCTCGTTCCGGTTCCAGGTGTGGGCGGCGTTGAAGTGAATCCGTAACTCCGGCACCTGGTCCGCGGTCCAGAATCGGAAACTGAGGGCCACACCGGTCCGGGGCGAGTACACGCCTTCGCCCAGTCCCGCCTCCTCGTCCCCCAGGGGCAGGTTACCGCCGCCGAAGAGGGACGCGTGGACTCGGCCGGGCCACAGGGCGCGGCCGGCCGTGACCTGCCAGGTGCCGTCGGCAAGACCCGATCCCGTGGCGGGGATCCAGCCCTGGCCGTCGGTCCAGCTGCGCCAGGGCACTTCGGCCTGGAACTGGAGCCAGGGCAGCAACGCCAGTTCGGTCAGGAAGACGATCTCGCGCAGGGAGACCCGTTCGAGGAACTCGTCGGTGCTGCCGCTCTGCTCCAGGTCCACCAGGTGGACCGTGCTCCAGGTGCGACCGGCAAGGCCCAGGGTGAGCAGGCCATCCGGCGCCATGACGCCTGAGGTCAGGCGGGTCAGGCGCAGGGAGTCCTGGTGGCGGGACGGCGCCGTGGGCGTCGGATCCCCGGACAGGTCCGGCTCGGCGGCGGTGGCCGCCGAGGCCAGGGCCACGAGGGTCAGCACGAGGATCAGGCGCCGGTGTGCCATCAGTCGCCGTCCGCCTCGTCGGTGGCGGGCGAGTCGGTGTCCGCAGCCGGCTCCGCGGCGACGTCCTCCGTCGCGGCATCCTCTCCCGTGGCCTGCGGCTCGGCGTCGGCTTCCTTCTTGGTCTCGTCCATGAAGTTCAGCTGCAGGTCCATGACCGCCTGGTCGAGCATGCGGAGCAATTCGGCCGGCGTGTCGGTCCGGCACTTGACCTTGAGCATCTCCAGCAGGTCGATGGTGTGGCGGGCCCCCGCCAGGTCGCGGGCGAGCTCACCCGAGTGCGGGTCCTGGAGCTTGCCCAGCTGCTGCATGGCCACAGCCTGCAGCTGGAAGACGAGTCCGGCGAGCACGTGATCGTGCTTGCTCATGGTGGGTTCGGTCATGGGCGTCTCCGTCCTTTCAGGCGACCGCCGCATCCGGCGGGTCGAACTCGTCGGCGATGGCGCCGACCACGGCCTCGATGAGGTCTTCCAATGTCACAAGACCCTGCGGGTTCCCGTCCGGGTCGCACACCAGGGCGATCTGCCGCTCCTGGCCCCGCATCTCCTCGAACATGGCGTAGGGCGACAGGCGGCCGTCCACCATGAGCAGTGGGCGCCACAGGCGCCGCGGCAGGATGCGCTCCCGCTGGTCCTCGGGCAGCAGCAGGAGGTCGCGGGCCAGAACGTAGGCCGTGACCGCGTCGCCGTCCCGCACCGGCAGGCGGCTGTGGCCCGATTCGGCCGCCACGGCCAGGAACTCCCGAACCGGGGCGAAGGCCGGCACTGAGATCACCTGGTCCAGGGGCCGTGCGAGCCCGGACACCGACCGCCCGGCCAGCCGCACGAAACGGTCCAGCAGGTCGGCGAAGCGGCGGTCGTCCGCGGCGGGCACGGCGTTGCTCAGCATCAGGGCCGCCAAGCTGCGACGATCACCCTCCACACCGGCGCTCGGCGGCGGCAGCACGAGTCCCAGCAGAGCCGTGTAGCCCCGCAGCAGCCAGCGCACCGGCGCCAGGGCCGTCCGCGCCCCCGTGGCCAGGGGGACCGACGCGAGCATCATGCGCTCCGGGTGCTCCCGGTAGACCACCTTGGGCAGGATCTCGCCGCCTACGATGACGAATGTGGCCACGATGAGCAAGGCCAGCCATTCGCCGCGGGGTCCGTAGCGGGACGACAGGGCGTAGGTCACCACGGCGCTGCCAAGCACGTTGAAGAGGTTCGTGCCGATGAGGCAGGTGAGGATGGAGTCCTCGATGTGGGCCAGCTGGACCGCCAGGCGGCGACCGCGCGGTTCAGCCAGGGCTCCCAGGCGGTGCAGGCGCGCCCGGCTGACGCTCATGTAGCCCGTCTCGCAACCGGAGAAGAAGGCGGATCCGGCCAAGGCCACCAGGGCCACGGCGATGGTCAGGTCCCACCCCAGGACGGAGCCGCTCATGGCGCCCCCTCCCGTTCGCTCCCGTTCCGCACGACCGCGCGCAGGGTGAGCTGGATACGGTCGACCCGGTGGTCGGTCATCTCCAACACCGTCAGGCGCGCCTCCGGCAGGGTGACCCGATCCCCGGGTTGCAGCACCCGTCCCAGCTGCGCCATGAGGAAACCGGCCACGGTCACGTAGTCCGCGCCTACGGGCAGGCGCAGGCCGCAGGCCTCCTCCAATTCGCGCAGGGCCGTGCGGCCGTCGATCACCCAGCGGCCCTCGCCCAGGGGCACGACCTCGGCGTCGTGGCGGGCCGAGTCGGCCACCGGACCGATGAGGGCCTGCAGGCAGTCGGCCATGGTGACGATGCCCGTGAAGTCGCCGTGTTCGTCCACCACGGCCGCCAGGTGGACGCCGCCCGAGCGCATCTCCGCCAGCAGGGACGCCGCGTTTTTGCTCTCGGGGATGAAGGGCAGATCCCGCATGCCGCCGGCGCCGCCCTCCAGCAGGTCCTTGAGGTGCAGGAAGCCCACGGGCAGATCGCCCTCGGCGGGCAGGATGGGGTAGCGGTTGAAACCCGCCGCGCGGGCGGCGTCCAGGATTTCCTGGCGCCCGGCGTCCTGGCGTACGGCCACGACCTCCGTGCGCGGGGTCATGATCTCGGCGGCGTCCAGGTCGCCCAGGCGCAGGAGCCTCGCCAGGGACCGCCCCTCGGTCTCGCTCAAGGTGCCGTCGGCCACGGCCAGGTCGCAGGCCGCCTCCAGCTCGTCCGCGCGCAGGGGCCGATTGCCCGTACCCTCGGCCGGGATCAGCGCCAGCACACCGTCCACCAGACGGCCCAGCAGGGCCAACACGGGCCGGTTCAGCAGGACCCACAGGCGCAACGGAGCCCAGCCGGCGAGTGCGATCGGCCGCCGGTTGCGCAGGGCGATCATCTTGGGCGTGATCTCCCCCAGGAGCAGGAGCGCCAGGGTGGCCGCCGGCACGGCCAAGACCACGCCCCCGGCCCCGAAAGCGCGCACACACAGGCTCGTTGCCACCACACTGGCGGCTGTGTTCACCAGGAGGTTGCCCACCAGCAGGGCCGACAGCAGGTCGTGGGAGCGGCGCAGTAGTTCCACCACGCGGCTCCCGCGACCGCCGGCCGCCTCCAGGCGGGCCAGCTCGGCGGCGCCCAGGGCGAAGTAGGCGGTCTCGAGACCGGAAAAAGACGCCGACAGCCCCAGCAGGGCAAACAGCAGCAGGAATTCCAAGGGGTCGACTCCCCGGGCGCAGGCGGCTGGGCACACCCCGGCCGACCGGACGATGGTACCTTGCGCGTCCCGGCCCGGCAAGGGCGCCTCATGGAGTCGCGTTCCCGGAAAAAGCTTGCCCCCGCCCGGCGATGAGGGAAGATTCCAGGGAGATTCTCCTCTTCCCGGAAGGACTCCGTGCGTCACGTCCTGGTCATCCGCTTCGGCGCCCTCGGCGACCTGTGCCTCCTGGCCCGCGCCCTGTCCCGTGCGAACGCTTCGGCGGCCGGCGATCCGCGGCGCGTCACCCTGGCCACCAAGGCCGCCTTCGCCCCGCTCCTGGCCACCGCTGCCGGAGTGGACGAGGTCGTGGCCCTGGAAGACGGCGGCCTCGCCGGCCTGCTGGGACTGGCCTCACGGCTGCGCCGGCGGAAGTGGGACGCGGTGATCGACGCCCACGGCGTGCTGCGCAGCCACCTCCTGACGCTCCTCCTCCGGCGCCGCCCCCGGGCCCGTCTCGCCAAGGACACCACCGCCCGCCTGCGCCTGCTGGCCGGCGGCGCAGAGGGCAGCCGGCTGACCCGCACCATGGGCGAACGTTTCGACGAGCTGCTGCCCGCCATCACCGGCGAAGCGACCTTCGACTTCGCCGACGACCCGTTGCCCTTCGCCACCCTGCGCCCGGCCGGCCCGTCGCGCGTCCTGGGCCTGGCCCCGGGCGCCCGCTGGGATACCAAGCGCTGGCCCGCCGGGCACTGCGCCGAGTTGCTGGACCTGGCGGCGGCCCACGACGTCCCGGTCCGCTTCTTCCTGGGCCCGCAGGAATCCGCCTGGTTCGACGCCTCCCCCCTGGCGGCAGCGGCCACCCGCACGGGCGCCGACGTGGTGCGTGATCGGCCCCTGGCAGACGTGGCGGCGCAACTCGCCGGCTGCGCCGCTCTGGTGACCAACGACAGCGGACTGCTCCACCTGGCCGAGGGCACGGGCACCCCCGTGGTCGCCCTCTTCGGCCCCACGGTGCGCGCCTTCGGCTACTTCCCGGTCCACCCGGCCAGCCGGGTTCTCGAGACCGGACTGGACTGCCGCCCCTGCTCGCGCAACGGCAAGCGCCCCTGCCACCGGGGCGACCTGGCGTGCCTGGCGGACATCTCCGCCGGCGCCGTCTGGGCAGCCGTGCAGGCCCTCCTGCCGGCCACCGGCGAGGAGAATCCATGACCCGCGCGCCCGGTCTCCTGTTGCGCCTGTACCGGTCCCTCTCACCGGCCCTGGCCGGGGCCGCCCGGGTGGCCGCACCCTGGTCCGAGAAACTGGGGGCGGGAGTGACCGGCCGGCGCGGTCTCATGGACCGGCTCCTGGCCGGCGCGGGGACCGTGGGCGGCGGCGTCTGGTTCCACGCCACTTCCGTGGGCGAGTACGAACAGGCACGTCCGCTCATCGCGGCCATCCGTACCTCCCGCCCGGATGTGCCCGTGGCCGTGACCCACTTCTCGCCGTCGGGTCGCGACTACGCCGAGAAACGTCCCGCAGGGGACCTCCACGACTACCTCCCCTTTGACACGGCCGGCGACATGGCGCGACTCATGGCCGCCTGGGCCCCGCGCTTGCTGGTCCTCATCAAGTTCGACTGCTGGCCCAACCACGTGCTGGCCGCCGACCGGGCCGGTGTGCCGGTAGTCCTGCTGGCGGGCTCGCTGCAACCGCGCAGCGCTCGTCTCCACCCCCTGGTGCGCCCCCTTTATCGCGACGTCTTCGACCGCTTTGCCCACTTGGGCGTGTGCACCGGGGAGGACGCCCGGCGCTTCCGCGACGACCTGGGCACCGGCGCTCCGATCTCGGTTACGGGCGACACTCGAGTCGAACAGGTCATCCTACGCTGGGAGGACGCCGCCGCCGGGCCGGTGCAGGAACGCCTGCGCGGCCTCGGTGGACGCATCCTGGTGCTCGGCAGCACCTGGCCGCCGGACGAGGCCCTGTGGCTGCCGGTCCTCGGGGAATTGCTGTCCCGCCACGAGGACCTCCGGGTCGTGCTCACGCCCCACGAGCCGACGCCCGAGCGCCTGGCCGGTCTCGAACGGGACCTGGACGCCCGGGGTGTCCCCCACCGCAGACTGTCGGCGCTCATGGCCGGGGACGACCACCCGGCGCGCGTCATCCTGGTGGACTCCATCGGCGTGCTGGCGGAAATCTACCGCTCGGGCCATCTTGCCTACGTCGGCGGCAGCTTCACCACCGGCGTGCACAACACCATGGAGCCGGCCGTGTGCAGCCTGCCGGTCATGTTCGGACCGCGCATCCGCAACGCCGAGGAGGCAGGGGTGCTGGTCCGGCGCGACGCGGGCCAAGTTCTCAACGGTCCGGACGAAGCCCTCGCCCACGCCTCGGGCCTCCTGGCCGACGAGGATCTGCGCCTACGCAGGGGCACCGCCGCCCGCGCCGTGGTCCTCGACCAGCGCGGCGCCACCGACCGCTCCATGGCCGTCATCGCGCCCTGGCTCGACGCCCCGGCGCGCACCTGAAATCGAGATCACGGGAGAGACCATGCGACCGCAGCAGGCCGACGACGCCACCCCCGGCCACGGGCCCCCCGAACGGGCCGGAGCGCGCTGGCGCATGCCCATCGCCGCCCGTCCCAAGTACATCCAGCTCGAGACGGTCACCAAGTGCAACGCCAAGTGCCCGTTCTGCCCCCAGAACGAGATCGTCCGCGACCCGGCCCGCATGCCGGAAGAGATGTGGAAGAAGATCGTCGACGACACCCGCGGCTGGGGCATTACCTACCGCCCGTTCCTCACCAACGAGCCCTTCGTCGACAAGCGCATGCCCGAGATCACGCGCTACATCAAGGAGAACGACCCCACTGCCCGGGTCGAGTTCAACACCAACGGTGAACTGATGACCGAGAAGCTGGGCCGCGAGCTGCTGGAAGCGGGCGTGGACATCCTCCGCTTTTCCGTGGACGGTTTCAGCCCCGAGACCTACGAGCCGAGCCGGGTGGGCATCGACTACCACAAGGTCCTCGAGCGCGTCACCGCCTTCCTCGACATGTGGGCCCGCGATGGCTACCGGGACAAGGTCTTCACCGAGCTGCGCATGATCGAGGTGCCCGAGAACAGCCACGAGATCGAAGCCTACAAGGCGTACTGGAAACCGCGCTGCACCGAGGTGCTCGTCACCGAACTCTACCAGTGGCCCTGGACCGGCCAGAAACCCGAGGACGTGGTGCTCAAGCCCTGCCTGAAGGTGCTGGACGAGATGTTCTTCTACACCGACGGCAACGCCACCCTATGCTGCTGGGACGTCCACGAGAAGGCGGTCGTCGGCAACGTGACGCGGCAATCGGTGGCGGAGATCTGGGACTCCCACGCGGCGGCCTGCCTGCGCGACCTGCTGGACGACGGCCGGCGCGACCTCATCCATCTCTGCAGCCGCTGCAATGCCTACGAGGGTTACGACTTCTCGCGCTTCGAGCACGAGGAGTGATTCAAGGGGACCGGTAGGGGATAGGATCCTCGGCGCCGGCGCCGGCGAAGCCCCGTAATCTGAGCCGGCAACTCTCACATTCGCCGCAGGCTGCGTCCTCGGCCTGGTAGCAGGACCAGGTCAGGTGCAGGGGTGCTTCCAGTTCGATCCCCCGGCCCACGATGGCCGCCTTGTCCAGACGGATGAGCGGCGTACGAATGGCCACCCGCGTCTCGGGCCGCGTACCGGCCTCGATGGCCGCACCGAAGGCCTCGAAGAACTCGGCCCGGCAGTCGGGATAGCCGCTACCGTCCTCCCCCACTGCCCCGATGTACAGGGCGCGGGCTCCGATCACTTCGGCCCAGGACACGCCCACGGCCAGGAAGTTGGCGTTGCGGAAGGGAACGTAGGTCGAAGGTACCGGTGCGCCGTCCTCGGGCAGGCCGGTTTCCACGGGGCGGCTGGTGTCCACCAGGGAGGAGCCGCCGATCTGCCGCAGGTGTCCCAGATCCACGACCAGGCGCCGACCCACGCCGTAGTGACCGGCCAGGGCGTGGAATGACTGCAGTTCGCGGGCCTCGGTGCGCTGGCCGTAGTTCACGTGGAGCAGGGCGAGTTCGTGGTCGCGGGCGGCCTCGGCCACGCACACGGCCGAATCCAGGCCGCCACTCGCCAGCACCACCGCCAGATCACGAGCCACGTTCACACCCCCCGTTCGACGTCGGGCCAGACCACCTTGTGGAGTTGGATCTGCAGACGCACGTCCAGACCGTCTTCCAGGACCCAGGCCGCCAGTTCCCGGGGGTCCAGCAGGCCGTGGGCCGGTGATAGCAGGACCGGGGTTCCGGCGGGCAGGCGGCTCGTGCCGAACACCCCGCGGGCCCAGTCGTAGTCCTCGCGGCCGGTCACGACAATCTTGATTTCGTCGGTGGTCCCCAGGGTGGCGATCCCCTCCCAGTCCAGATCCGCCGGATCGACGCCGCTGCCGGGAGCCTTGAGGTCCACGATGCGGTGCACGCCCGCGGGAACTTCGGCCAGGCCGGCGGCGTTGGTCACCGGCAGGGTGCCGCTCGTCTCCAGCAGGACCGTGGAGCCCGCGTCCACCAGATCGGACAGCAGGCCCAGTACCGGCCGCTGCAGCAGTGGCTCGCCGCCGGTGACGAGCACCAGGGGCCAGTCGTGAGACGCGATCTCCGCCCGCACGTCCTCGCTGCTCATGGCCGTTCCCTCGTGGAAGGCGTGGGCCGAGTCGCACCAGATGCAGCGCTGGTGGCAACCCGTCAGGCGCACCAGGGTGCAGGGACGGCCGCTGAAGCTCGACTCGCCGCAGACGGCCGGATATATTTCATTGACGTTGAGCATGGTATCCCACGGGCCCAGGTTCCTCTGCCGAGGTTCCGGCCCACGTCGAAGGTTGAGTTGCGCTTGCGAATGATAAGCCTACGATCCCCGCTTCACAAATCCCCCGCCCTTCCGGTAGTCGTTCTGCTCATGGTTCTGTCCGGTTGCGGCGGCGAGGAAGAGAGCGCCCGGGACCAGTCCACCCCCGCCGTCACTGCAGCGGCCGACGGTTGCGCGGTAACGGTCGACGCCGAGGGCTGGACGGCCTTCGTCGACCTGGCCGGACGGATCGCCGGTGACGATCCGGTCCAGCGGGACGAACTGGGAGGGCTGGGCGCGGATCCGGCCTGGGAGCGCTGGCGCGCGAGCCGGGACGAACCCATCGACCTGCGTCGGGTCGCCAACTGGCTGGAAGCGACCTTCTGGACGGAACTGGGCCGCACGGGCACCCAGAAGCAACATCCGGCGCGGCGCCTCTACGCCGAGTCCTGGCGCTGGTCCTGGGAGCATCAGGACCTGATCACCCCGCGCATTGCGGAAACCAGGAGCGACGCCGCGGAACTGTCCACCCTGGTGGAACGCTGGATCTCGCCGGACCGGCGCCCCCGCGCCGTCACCCTGACCATCCTGCCCACGTTGCCCGAGTTCCGTCTCGTGGACGACGAGTACTTCATCGACGTGGGCTTCCTGGCGGCCACCCCCCGGGACCGCCTCGTGGGTGAACTCATCGGCCTCATGTTCCGCAACCGGGAGTTCATCCCCGGCGAGGATCCGCGCACCGCCGCGGGCGCGGCAGCCGTGGCCCACACCTTCCGCGCCATGCGCAACGAGGGTACGGCCCACTGGCTCGAGGATACCCCCCATGCCCACTTTTTCCACGACCATCCGACCTTCGGCGACGCCGACGTCATCACGGTGAAGTACTGGGAGCAGGCCCTGCGCGCCATGGTGATCCTGGATACGGAGTTGCCGGCCATGTGGGAGGACCCCGAACGCCTCGCCGACGGGGGCCGCGGCCTCATGACCGCCCTCAACACCATCCAGAGCGACCGCAATCTGGGCTACGCCATGGCCGCCACCATCGCCGCCAACCTTGGCCAGGAACGACTCCACCAAGCCAGCGGCTCGGTGCCCGGCTTCGTGGCCGCCTTCCAGGAGGCCGCCGCCCTCAACGCCGTGCCGGCGCCGACGCTGCAGGATTGCGGCGACGACTTCCACAAAGCTACCCGCCCCTTCAGCGACGAGGCGTGGGCAGGCCTGCAGGACCTGCTGGCGGAATTCTTCCCCGGGTAGTTCCCGGACACAGGAAGGGGCCGGTCCCACGACCGGCCCCTTCCTTTTTTTTTTAGATGCCTAGCGGTCCCAGCGCGTGAAGACCGGTTCCACGTCCACGGGGATCCCTGCCAGCTTGTCCAGAGCCCGACTCAGCACGTCCGGCATGATGGCGTACTTCTCGATGAAGGCCGCGGTGCCGTCGTAGTCACCCACGGCCTGGAGCATGCAGATCTCTTTCACCATCTCGCCGATGGCCGGAACGAAGACCTCCGTGTCGATGGAGAAGCGTTCGGTGTCTTCGTGCCAGGCAATGGCGCCCTTCTCCAGCAGATAGTTGAACTGGATGGCGTTGGCCTGGCCGTGGGCCTCGCCAATGCCGAAGCGCACCGACCGGAAGAGTCCCGCCAGGTAGGTGGCCGACTGCTCGCGGATGATGTTCTCGGGGAAGTAGTCCCGCCCGGCGGCCACCAGTTCGAAGATGGTCCACTCGCCCATGGCGTCGGCCTTGGCCTCTTCCAGGGTGGAGTAGTGGTCCTTCAGTTCCAGGCGCACCTCGGTCTCGCGGCCGTCCACGGTGATCTTGCCCGGGCCCAGGCCGTGGCTCATCTCGTGCCACAGGGTGTGCAGGAAGAAGCTCTCGGCCGTCAGGTCGCCCACCTGTTCCGGGACCACGAGTGCCTCGGCCAGGGGCTTCAGGATCTGCTCGAACTTGGCGTTCATGACGTTGCGCAGCAAGACCTTCTTGCTGCCCTTGGCCTCCCGCACGCGCTCGTCGTTGGGCAGGTTGAAGGCGATGGTCTGGATGCCGGCGCGGGTGTCGCCACCCGAGTAAACCTCGTCCACCACGCGGATGGGCGACTCGGAACCCCGATTGGGATTCTTGTGCTCGTCGGGGATGGGCAGTCGGCTCTCCAGCCAGGGCAGCTCGTTCTTGAAGACGGCCAGGCGCTCGCTCTGCTCCGGGTCGGTAACGGTGACGAAGGCTTCGAAGGCGGCCTTGTAGCCGAAGAGCCCGTCCTCGTACGTCTCGTAGGGACCGATGGTGACCTCGACGGTGGAATCCAGGTCCATCCACAGCATGTCCGACTCGTAGTAGTCGTCGTTGAGGAAGGCGGCGGCGCGACTCTCCAGGAAGGCGCGCAGGGAGGCATTCTCCGTCAGGGCCGCCGCTTCTCGCAGCAGGCCGGCCGCACGCTCGAGGCCGTCGGCGTAGAACTCGGAGTAGGGCTTCGCCACCAGTTCGCCGGCGGCGTCGCGACGGACCATGGTGAACAGGCCGTCGAGGCCCGCGGCCGGGTCGGCGATGCGTGCCTTCTCGGCCTCGGTCAGGTCCAGGGGGTAATAGTTGGCGCCCTCGGGCGTGGGCCAGGTGCCGATGAAGGGTTCCCGGTCGAAGCGCCGGTCCCAGGGTCCGTAGTTGATGGCGAAGTAGCGGCGCGCGCCTTCCTGCAGGTCGGCGGGCAGCTCGGCCAGGCGGGCCTCCAACTCGGCGTGGCAGGGCGTGGCCTGGGCGACGAAGAGCTCGTCCATGATCTTGGCCGCGGCCACGAGCTTCTCCAGGACGGCCAACTGGGCGGCGTCCAGGTGGCTCAGGTCCACGTCCAGATCTGTGGGCACGTAGGCGTCGAGACGGGCGTCCAGCTCTTCGGTGACCGGAAGGTCGCCGCCGGTCCAGGCGCAGTCCGCCGGCGTGGAGTCGGCATGGTTCATGGTCTTCTCCTCCGAGGAGGAACAGGCGGCCAGCAGGGCCAGGCAACCCATGAGGGCGAGAATCCGGAACACGGACATGGCGGGTCTCCTTCGGGAAGATCGATTAGAGGGAAGGGATATTCTGACCGGACGGCCCGGCGCCGTCAAGCGGCGGGGCCCGCCGACGGACCGGCGCGGAGCAAAAAAAAACCGCGACCGATGTCGCGGTGGAAGGATGGCGGGAGCGACGAGACTTGAACTCGCGACCTCCGGCTTGACAGGCCGGCGTTCTAACCAAACTGAACTACGCCCCCGCCAGATCGTCTTCCGACGGAAGCCGCAATATAGTGGCCTCCGTACCTCGTGTCAAATAGTTTGCCCGGTCGTCCGGAGCCAGGACCCGGCTGTCCGAATCGCACCGGGACCGGGCCGTACGGTGACTTACGTACGCCGGAGTCCAAGCACGGCAACGTCACTCCAACCTCAAGACACACAATGCATTGGCGGCCAACATTGCGGCTTTCGACGAAGCCGTTGCCCCCCATGCGGCCACGTCACCGCCTGACCCGCGCCAGCACCGTCCCGGGGTAGTAGTGCCCCAGGATTGACCGTACGTCGTGGCCGCGCCGGGCCATGCCCAAGGCACCCACCTGGCACATGCCGATGCCATGGCCGTAGCCCTGCCCACGCATGACGATTTCCGCAAGAGAACCGTCCCGGTGGACGAGTTCCAGGTCGAAGAAGGCCGACCGCAGGATGGACGGATGCCCGCCCGGCGGTGGAAAGACCCACCGCACCCGGTCACCCCTGAGGTGGTAGGTGCCGGCGTCGGTGATGGCCACCAGGTCGGCCACCCGGCCGCTGGTGGTCCGCCTGACGATCTCCAGGTGACGCAGGCGTCCAGGCCGGCGCGGATCGCCTCCGGCCCGGGCCGTGAAGACGGGACCGGCCCAGGCGGCGCGGTCCGGACGGGCCATGTGCTCCAGGTAGGCGGGCAGGGTCTCGGCCAGGACCAGTTCCAGGCGCGCCCGCGGCCAGGACTCCTCCCACGACGAGTGGGACGACCAGGCACAGTAGGCCTCGTCCCCGGAACCGCCGTCGCGGTGGCTCACCAGATAAGGCTGGGCGCCCCGGGGCCACACGTCCTGGATGAGACTCGATACGCCGCCGCAACTGGCCGAGTAGTAGGCCTCGATCTCCTTGCCCTCATGGCGGAGGACGAGCCCCCGCGTGCGCTCGATGGCCTCGTTGCACAGGGGATCCTGGTCGGCGGCGCCCCGGTAAACCTGGTCCATGACGCCCCCGTGGACGTCGAAACCCCGGTCCTTGCGAACACCCAGGTGGCTGATGGTGTAGGTGCGGGCGGCCACGGCCTGGGCTTCCAGGGCGGCCAGTTCCCTGCGGCTGTGTCGACCGATCTCCCAGGGGACGACACCACGCAGATAGGTCTCCAGCTCGACCTCGTTGATCACCGTGAGTCCCGCGCCACCGGGCGTCGGACGTACGGCCAAGACCCCGGCGTAGGGCGCGTCGCCGTGGCTGACGAGCACCTCCGGGTCCACCGGGCGCAGCACCAGGTGGTCCTTCACGCCCGCCCTACTGTCCGTATGGAAGGCGACCGCAGCACCACGGCGCCGGCAGGAGACGGTGGCGCCGGCTTCCAGCACGGCCAGGAGACGTCCGGCGCCGTCACGGAGTTCCGCGCGCCCGGCGGCGGACAAGTCGACGGTCTCGGCGTTCTCCACGAGCCCCACGCCCAGGAGCACCGGCAGGGCCGGTCCCACCTCCCGGGGCGGGATCTCGTCCACCGGGGGCAGGCGCTTGGGCCCGGCGCAGGCCGCCAGGAGCAGCGTCGTACCCAGCAGGAGCGCCCGGAGCGGCCGGCTCACGGCCGCCGACTCCCGGCTCGGTCCGCGCCCATCATCGCATCACCACCAGGCGTTGCACGTCGCTGGCGATCTGCCCGTCCGGGGCTGCCAGCTCCACCCGGTAGAGGTAGGTGCCGTTGGCCACCTCGTCGCCCTCGGCGTCGCGCGCGTCCCAGGGAACGACACAGGTGCCGCTCCCGTCATGGATCACCGGCAGGCGGGCCACGGTGCGGCCGGCGGTGTTGAAGATCCGGATCACGCCGCGACAGCTGGCCGCACTCGTCTCGAAGACGATGCGCGCGTCCGCCCGCAGGGGATTGGGGAAGCTGTAGACCCGTCCGATGGCCACATCAGCCAGGGACTGCTCGCCCGCCTGGAGCACCCAGGTAGTGCGGTGGCCGTCGAGCACCAGGTCCACCGCCCGCTCGCCCTCGCTGCCGGCGGGCGCCGTGGCCGTGAAGGTCACAGTCATGGCGTTGGTCTTGTCCCCCTTGCCTACTTCCGCCAGATCGAACGAGACGTTGGAGAGATCGAGGTTGTCCCCCTCCAGGGACATCGCCATGCCGGCGCTGAGCCAGGCAGCACTGGTCACGTGGCCGGTGAAGGTCACCGGCAGGTCGAGCTCGAAGGCGAAGCGGTCCGGGTCGACGATCTCGCCGCCGACGGTGAACTCCACCTCCTGCCCCACATTCAGGGTGAGGGTCCAGTGACGGTCCGAGGCCAGGGGCGCCCCCGTGTCCCACACCTCCACTTCCAGGGTGTGGGCGAAGGGCCGCACGGGCACCTCGAGCTCGTAGAAGACCTCCTGGTGGTCCGTCTCGCCCGTGGGCAACGAGTCGGCCACGGCCACCACCTGGGAGGTGAGATCGGCGCCCAAGGAATCTGTGACCCGCAGGCGGTCGATGCCGGCCTCGTCCCTGGCATGTATGGAGACCGTGCGCAGGTTCGTCTCGTCCAGGCCCGTCAAGTCCGCCTCGTCGGCGAGGGTCTCGTCCGGCGAGCCGCGCAGGGTCGCCGCGACCTGGGGCGGACCGGCATCGAGCATCATCAGGGGATCGCCGAGGACGGCGAACTGGGCGATGGCGCCTCGAGAATAGCTTGAGCCCCAGTGGATGGCCAGGTACTCGGCCTCGGCGGCCCACAGCATCTCGCCGAGCATCCAGCGGCTGCGGCCTCGGCTGCCCGGACCGGAGACCGGCGGGCGCGTGAGCCAAACATCGAACATGGTCTCGCTGAGCGCCGCATTGATGTTGATGAATTCGTAGCCGGGACTGCCGTAGCTGGCCACGGCGCCGGCGCGGGAGTCGGCCAGCATTTTCTCGCAAAAGGAGCGCTCGAAGAACTTGCCATCTGTCGAAGGAGACTGGGCAAAGTCCCCGACATGGCAACCCATGCCGAAGAATACGAATGGTCTGCCGGTATTGCTCAATCGAGCGAGATCCCGGCTAGGGTCCTGGTTGCCAAAGATCTTCACACCGTCGACGAGCCAGTACTCGGACGCGATCAACCAGATATTGGCGTGCCCCTGGTAATGGGCGAACATCCCACCTCCTGAGAGCGCCGAGAGTAGCCGCGGGGTAGCCACGCTCCGCGTGTCGGCCTGGACGTCATCGGGCTCCCTCGTGTAGGTCACCGGCGGATAGTCCGGATAGAGGGGATCCAGCCACTCGGAGAGCTCGACCAGATTCGTCTCCAGCGCTACCGGTGAACCTCCACTCCAGGTAGCGTCGTTCTCGCCCTGGCTGCGAGCGAAGTTCGGGTCGCCGGAATTCCAGCGAAGTACGGAACCGCTGGCGCCATATCCGTCGGACCAGGAATCATCAGCGATGATGACGGCACGCTTGCGCCAGTCCTCCCCGTCGGCCAGGGTCTCCACGACGATGATCTTGTCGATCATGCGGTCCAGTTCCGTGGTGGAATTGCACGGGAGGCGGCCGACGTACATCTCCCAGGGCTGGTTCAGGCGGGCAGGGTAATCGTCCGTGGCGTCGGTCTCGCCGGTCTGGCCCGTCACATACCATTTATCCGACGCCATGAGCTCGTGGAAGCCCTGCACCGCATCGGATTGCACGTGGTAGTGGGTGGGTACCAAGTCCCGAGACCAGGACCGGGCGTCCGGATGGACCGCCAGTTCCCGGGCGTTCTCGTTGGCGTCGCCCACCAGGACGAGGGCCCAGCTTCCCCAACCCGAGTGGTTGAGGGCGTGACGCACGAAACGCCGGATGGCCCACTTGTCGCGCAGGCCGCCGCTGTACCAGTCGTAAAGGTCGGCCACGTCCACCACGTGGAAGTTCAGCGGCTCGGCGCTGCGGGCCTGCCGGTGGGCGATCCAGGGATCGAGTCCCGCGCGGAAATCGGCGTGGGTGACCACGAGTACGTCCGGCGCTGTGGCCGCCGCCAGCGGATTCACGGGAGATTCGGCTACGGAGGCCAGATAGGGATTGATCTGGCGAACACCCAGAGCGGGATCGGGGTTGGTCCAGTCACCCACCGCCCAGAAAGCGCGGTCACCAGCGGCTGGTCGAATGGAAAGGGTCCAGCTCGTGCCAGCATCCACTTTGTTCGCAGCCGCCAGGTCAATGAAGATGGGATTACGAGGATCGGAAACATCGAAGAGACCGATTTCCGAGTCTTCGAAGCCTGTCACCTCAACGTCGCGAGGTCCGGTACCTGTCCCCGAATGGAAGTTGAGCCGAAAATCACCAGCCTCCGTGACGGGGTCGTAGGCCTTGTAGAGAGCGTCGTAGGACAAGCGTACCCAGTTGACGAAGGCCCACATTTGGACAGTGCGCGGCGTGAATCGCATGGCGGCTGATTTCCCCAGGAGAATCGAGGCGGGTACCTCGGGGAAGGCAAATTCCCGGTCGGTGACGGTGCCCACACGCATGGTGCCCAGATCCGTATCCACGCCGTCGGTCACTTGCAGGGCTACATCGATGAGCCGGATGATGGCGTCCTGTGAATCCGCATAGGCTGCGGCACCCACTTCGAACAGTGCCGGCGCGCCGGCCGGATCGGGGTACCAGCGGGATGAGAGCCCCACGGAAACATTGGGATCCGTGCTATTGTTGAAATAGAGGCGGTCGCCGCGCCGGTCGCCGATCTGAGCACGGAAGATCTCGTTGTCCTCGCGATAATCCACCCGCCGGTAGCTCCCCAGGGGACTGCCCCCCGACGCAGCCAGCGTCGCGGTCGCCATACGCGCCCACGGGACACCCGCCGGCGGCGTGGCCGCGGCCAGCCAGTAGACGTTGGTGCCGTTGCTCCACTCGCCGTTGTCCCCGCAGCCCGGGATGGTCTCCAGGCCGTCGCCCAGATCGGCCGTGAACTCGGTGTCGTCCCGGGGGCGCAGGCCGTGGAAGACGAAGAAGTCGTCGCCGTCGAAGGCGTCGCCCTCGCCCACCATGTGGATGGGCACCTCGATCTCCGCGTAGGGCGGATCGCCGCTACCGTCGTCCAGGCGCGGCACGTAGCGCCGCTGGTAGAGCCGAATCTGGGATTCGTCCACATCGGCGGTGAGCAGGCCGCGGTCGCGCAGGGTCGCCGCCGTCACCCGCAGCATGTCCGTGGCCGCCACGCCGATGCGCACCTCGGGAGCCTCCAGGACCACATCCTGGATCTTGGCCGTCTTGTCGAAAACGGCAGGCCTCACGCCGTGGAAAGCAGCCTCGCTGGGCAGGCCCTTCAGGAGATCGGAGTTGAGGAAGCCGCCAGCGAAGCGTTCGTCGTTTCGGGTGTCCAGGCGCACCTGGTCCACGGAAGTCCGGGCCTTCTCGTCGGCCTCGAAGCGGATCTCCCAGGCCCCCGACGCCAGCACGCCGGTGACGGTACCGTCGGCCCCGTGCCGCACCGGCACCAGGGTCACCGGAGCGATGCGCCGGCCGCGCCAGGTGCGGATCTCGCCCAGCACTAAGGCGTTCCCCGTGCGGGCCCGCCCTCCCCGCGACCGCTCCTCGCGGACGGGCCGGGCCAGCTGCAAGTCCGTCGGCACCTCGCTGCCGGGCTCCAGTTTCACGTCCAGGAAACCCTGGCTGTCCACGTCCCGGCCAGGCCGGGTGGCAGGTACGGTCTCGTAGTCCAGGCGCCGGCCGCCGGCCGCACGCCAATCCTCGGTGACCACCACCAGCCGCGGACGGGTTCCGGGGGGCACCAGGATCCAGCGACCGGCCGAGGGCACGCGCCAACCGCCGAGGGGCCCGCCGGTGGTCATCCCGGTCAGACTGAGATCGAAGCGGGTTCCGTCGGCGGTCGCCCGCCAGGAGGGTTCCAGATCCCGCGCTTCCAGACGCAGCCCCTGGGCGTCGCTGCGGATCGCTTGCAGAGGTGTTCCGGCCCGGGCGATGCCCGTCAGCGTGACCAGCAGCAGAGCTGCCAAGACGAGGACGCGGAGACGGACGACGTCACCGTTCACAGTGAGACCCATGCGGCCTTCCCTTCGGTGGTTCCGGATATGCGATCAGGGGTGGGTCGGCACCGAAGTGCTACATCATTATAGGATCGATCGCGGCCGGGGTCAACGGCCCTGGAACGCGAGAAGCCCGGCCGATGGCCGGGCTTCTCGAGGCTGTGGCGCACCGCCGGGCGGCACGATCACGCAACTACTGGTACAGGGCCTTGAGCTCGCTCCAGGAAGCGTCTTCGCTGGGGACCACGTCCATGGCGATGCCGAAAACGGGCTCTGCCAGGTCACCGGAGGCGGGGTACGCTTCGATCAGCTCGAAGGCATTACCGGCGTCGGTGATGGCCAGGCTGCCGGGGATGCTCGGCGCCGTGGGCACAGCGTCGAGGTACATCAGACCGGAAGTACCGCTGAACGTGGCGAGCGTCAGCGTTACCAGGAGCACGCGGCTGTCCACGACGTCGATGGCGCCGGCGCAATAGAACGTCGGCGGGGAGTTCAGATTCAGCACGTTCGGCGGATAAGTCGTGCCGATGATCAGGAAATCCGGCGGCAGAATGACCTGGAACTCGAAGCCACCCAGCTGGACGATCGCGGCGTCCACACCGGCGGTGACGTTGTTCCAGGGATTCGTGCAGACAATGTAGCACGTGAACTGACCGGGCAGAGCACCGTCGTAACGCGCATCAGCACTGTTCGGTACCGGTGTCGACGTGGTGTAGATACCGATCTGATTGTTGTCCGCGACGCCGGAGCTCGGAGCGAGCAGCGAGAGTGCGGCCAGGGCGAACATGGCGAAGAACAGTTTCTTCATTTCGGGCTTCCCCTTTCTCGGAAATTCCTTTTTTACGGCTCTGCGGGAATCGCGACTGTCCCGCCGAACCGGGATCCGTCACCCACTGAAGCCACAGTAACCCAGAAGCGCCCGCTCCGCATACGAAGGCGCGCACCTCGTTTGTGGTTACCCGGTCCCACTCCCATACATAGGTGCGTTCCTCACCGGAACCCGGGCGGCCAAAAGGCTCCCGCGGTGGCGAACGTGGAAACGCAACGTCATGAATATCCCCCGTTGCTCACCGACTGTCAAGTCTCCATGCGACCTCGACGAGGTAAAAAACCGCATCCCAACGGATTCGCCGGGAGATCCGCCGGAGAGCCTACTGGAACAGCACCTTGACCCCGCTCCAGGTCTGGTCCTCCTTCTCGGCGCCCTGATTGATTCCGAATACGGGCCGCTCGTAGTCGCCGGAGCTGGGCGCCGCTTCGGCCAGGTCGAATCCGTTCTCGGCATCGGTGATGGCCATGTGCCCGGGGATGCTGGGCGCCGGCCCGTAAGGCGCGATCCACACCCACCCCTTGGTGGGTGAGTAGTTGAGCAGCGACATGGTGGCCAGGGTCACGAAATCACCGCTCACCGGCAGGAGGCCCGAGCAGTAGAAGGCCTCCACGTTGGTGTCCAGGTCCAGCACATTGGGCGGTAGCACAACGCTCTGGAAACTCCAACCGCCGGAGATAGTCAGTTCGCACTCGAAGCCGCCCAGGGTGGAGATGGCGGTGCCGTCATCTGTCTGGGGCTCGCCACAGACGAGGTAGACCGTATGGAGACCTCCGGCGGGCGCGTCGAGGAAAGCGTCCTCGTATTCCGACGGCGATTCGGCCACGTACAAGCCGATGGTCGTTTCGCACACGGCAAGCGGGAGCGCTGCAGAGGCGGATGCGGGCAGGAACAGGGAACAAGCGAGGAACAGGAGCAGGGTCCTCATGAGCAACCTCCGCGACAGAGGGAGAAATAGAACCGCGACGCGTCCCCCCCACTCGGTCGCGCCGACCCTACCATGTTTGAAGGTACGACGCCGGCCGGAACGGGGCAACACCCGGACTGGCCGGGCGATTCCACCGGGCGCGACGAAGGGCCCGGTTTTACCGGGCCCCACGTCTGCGGATAGCCGCTCCTACTAAGTGCGAACTAGCGGTACAGCGACTTCACTTCGCCCCAGCTCACGTCCTCGTCGGGAATGACGCCCATGTTCAGGCCGAAGATCGGCTCGGCATAGTCGCCGGAGGCCGGGTAGGCCGCCTCGAGGGCGAATTCGCGGTCCGCGTCCGTAATCGCCATGCTGCCCGGGATGCTGGGCGAAGCGAAGTAGGGAGCGATGTAGGCCAGGCCCGGCGTCGGATCGAAGGTCAGCAGCGTGATCGTCGCCAGCGTCGCCGTTCCGCCCGTCACGGGGATCTGACCCGAGCAGTAGAAATGGGCCGGATCGTTGTTCAGGTCGAGTACGTTGGGCGGCAAGCTCACGCCGCTGAACGTCCAGTTCTCGGGCAGCGTCAGGCTGCACTCGAAGCCGCCGACCGTGGTGATCGGGGAGAACTGCGCCCAGTTGTAGGCGTTGGTCAGGACCAGGTACACGTCGTAGGTGCCCGGGGCTGCCGTGTTCAGGGTGGCATCGGCATTGGCGCCCGAGGGCGTCTCGGTGATGTACATGCCGATGTTGTTCTCGTTGTAGCCCAGGGCCAACGCGGGGACCAGCAGGGCCACGACGATCAGGGTGGTGATCAAAGTCTTCACGGTTCTACTCCTCGTCGCGGGTTCGAGGGTTCACCCCCTGGCGCAGGGCGATGTTGCCCGTGGCCCGGAGTCGGATCGTCTCCGCATTCCCTCACGCACTGTTGACGAGAAATCTTATCGGCAGGTACCAAGAGAACTTTCACAAAAAAAATCGGGGCCCGACGTTACCGCCGGACCCCGAAAGAGGAGAACAGCCCCGCAGGGCCGGAACTCTACTGGAACAGCGACTTCACATCGCCCCAACTCACGTCTTCCGTGGGCACCACGACCATGTTCAGACCGAACACGGGATCGTCGAAGTTGCCCGAACTCGGGTAGGCGTGGGAGAGGGAGAAAGCGTCGTCGGCGTCGGTGATCGCAATGCTGCCCGGGATGCTGGGAGCCGCGAAGTAGGGCGCCATGTGGATCGGGCCGGCGGTGCCGTCGAAGGTCAGCAGGGTGATGGTCGCCAGCAGGGCGTTGCCGCCCACCACGGGAATGCTGCCGGAGCAGTAGAAGTGCTCGGCGGCCGCGTCCAGATCCAGCACGCCTTCAGCGTAGGCCACGCCATTGAACAGCCAGCCCGGGGGCAGAGTCAGGGACAGCTCGAAGCCGCCGACGTTCTCGATGGGCAGGCCGGTGTTCTCGTTCGTGGGATCGGTGCAGACCAGGTAGATGTCGTACAGGCCACTGCCGGGGGCGATCAGCGACACCTGGGACTCGATGCCCAGGGGCTTGGCCGGATCGGGCGTCGTGTACAGACCGATGTTGGAGGTCGCCTGGGCGAACGCGCCGGCGGGCACGATCAGAAGCAGTGCGAACAGGGCGATAATCACTTTCTTCACTGTTCTCTCCTCTTCGTGGATTTGCAGATTCGCGTTCCCGCGCAGGAGGTTGCGAGTGCCCACCACCGGGAACCTGACTTGTCACGATTATCCCAGATTTTCCCATCAAGTGTCAAGAGAGTTGGTTGAAAAATCGACCTTTTTGGAGAAAAAACCTGAAAGTGTCCGTAAAACAGGCTCTCGTGGACAAATGAGGAATCGTGGGCATTCTTCCGTGGCTCCACCCAACTCTAAAAAAAACGGGCCCGGCCAAAGCCGGGCCCGTCTCGGAAACCGTCGAACGGTTTCCCTATCGATCTTCTCTACTGGAACAGGGACTTCACTTCGCCCCAGCTCACGTCTTCCGTCGGCACGACAGCCATGTTGATGCCCATGACGGGATCATCGTAGCTACCGGACATGGGGAAGGCGGTCGAAAGCGCGAACGCACGGTCAGCATCCGTGATGGCCATGTGGCCGGGAATGCTCTGGGGGCCAGCATCGAAAGGAACGATGCGGACGCCACCGGGCGTCAGGTCGCCGAAGTTCAAGAAAACGACTTCCGCCAGGGTGCACAGGCCACCGCCGACAGGAATCGAACCGGAGCAGTAGAAGTGCTCAGGATTCGGATTCAGGTCCAGCACGCCAGCCGGGTAGTTCACGGCATTGAACTGGATCGAAGCCGGGAGAAGCATGGTCAGCTCAAAGCCACCGACGTTCTCGATCGGCACACCAGTGCCGGCGTCGACGGGATTGGAGACCACGAGGAAGGCACTGTACAGACCGAAGCCGCCGATGGTCAGCTGGGAGTCAGCTGCGTCGGCCGGGGTCTCGGTGATGTAAAGGCCAATCTCGTTCGCGTAGTAGCCAATGTCAGCTTCCTGAGCAAAGGCCACGCCGGCGAACAAAGCAGTCACTGCGAAAGCAACGAGGAACCTCTTCATTGTTGTCTCTCCTTAGAAAGATCGCAGGAGGATTCAGCGAGTCTTTCGGCCGCATCCAGACCCGGGGTCCGGCCGTGGTCCCACCGCCTGCACCGGCGGGACCACACTGGTTCGAACAGCGGCGGAAACTTGGTTTCCACCTCACCCCGTGAGGGGAGGCTCGAGTGCCAATCCGGCTTCAGACTTCTCTTTCATGGCTGACCGGGCGAGCCGGTTAGCCAACTCACGCAGGACTTCGCCTAGGGCGCCGGGCAAGCGGAACCAATGTTGGTACCGAGGAAGCCGGCGTCACTCAGATTGAGGGAACCGTCAGCGTTGAAGTCCGAACGATAGTTGTACGGGCCGACGAACAAGTCCGTGGCAAAGAAGCCAGAGTCGGACAGGTTCACGACGCCGTCGGCGTTGATGTCAGGCGAATTATGGTTAATCGCCAGACCAGCGTAGCCGGCAGTCGTCAGTTCGTCACCGTTGATGTAGACCCGAGTCACTTCAGTACTGAAGCCACCGGCGAAGAGAGCGTTCTGCCACTCCGTCTCACCAGCCGCGTTAGTATTGAAGTTCGAGATCAGATTACCCGCACAAGCCACGAGACCCGGCGTTCCACCCGCCGCGATCCACATGTCTTCTGCCGGGAAATTCTCGATGGGAACACCCAGGCCATCGTTCACCACGAGCGCGATGGTCCCGTCCTGAACAGCGCTGCCGCCGTTGACGACGAAGCATTCGGCAAATGCCCGGCCGCCGCCGTCAGGCGTGCTGAACAGCGAGAGGGTCTCCGGGCCCGTGTACGCACGGGAAGCAGCGGAGTTGGTCAGATCGGGAATACCCGCCGTGGCCAACGAAGCCGCACCGACGATCAGGGCGCAGGCGACGAGACCCATGATTTTCCTAAGAACCATTAGGACACCTCCAAAAAAGGCACGATCTAGCGAGGGTGGCTAGCCCAAGCGAACACGTTGGCGATTGCGTTGAGCCCTCCTTCCACTCACATGTCCATCACTTGACGCGAAAAATGGTACCACAGGGGACTAGTGGATGCAACACATATATTTTGTAGAAACCGGGAAAAATTGGGATAAAATCAGGGTCTTCCGACGAATCGACAGTTTCGGCAGGTCGATTGTCCAAAAAAACTAAGTCGATACGAAATTTTCGATACCTGGAAGCGTTGGTGGGCGAAACAGGACTCGAACCTGTGACTTCCTGCGTGTAAAGCAGGCGCTCTAGCCAACTGAACTATTCGCCCACCCGCTTGCGGAAACTCGTCCAGAGAAACAGGGGCAACAGGACGCAATATCCGGCCACCAGCAGCAACGGGCCGATGGACAGCCGTCCACCGTCCAGAGCCAGGTATCCGCCGGCGATGCTGGCCAAGGCCACCACCAGAAGCCAACTCCTGCGTAGAATCTCCATGTCATCCCTTTCCCTGCGGGACCGGACCTCCGGTACCAATCTTCAATCTCCACCATAAGTCCCGACGCCCCACCGGTCAATCGCCCCCTCACCTCCGCTCGTTGCGGCGAAGACGGCGAAATTCACGGACCGCCTCCTCGTGCTCCGCCGCCGTGCGCGAGAAGACATGGCCGTCGGCTCCGTCGGACACGAAGTAGAAGGCGTCGCATGACGTGTCCGGCGCCGCCGCCGCTGCCAGGGCCGCCACACCCGGGCTGCCGATGGGTCCCGGTGGCAACCCCCGTCGGCGGTAAGTGTTCCAGGCAGATTGCGCCTCCAGGTCACGGTAGAACAGCCGTTGCCCTTTCTTGACCAGGATGAAGGCCACGGTGGGATCCGCTTCGAGGCGCCAGCCGGCGGATAACCGGTTGCGGTAGACGGCCGCGATCCGCGTGCGCTCGTCGGCTCGCCGGGCCTCCGCCTCCACGATGGAGGCCAGGGTCAGGAGCGCGTGCTTTCCGTATTCGCCATCGATCACCAGTCGGTCGAGGCGGTCCGATTGGGTCGCCACCAGGTGGGCCGCCAATTCGCCCGCCGTCGCGTCGGCAGCGAAGAGATAGGTGTCTGGCGCCAGGTACCCCTCGGACCAGCGCAGGCGGCGGGGCACCCGGGCGGATTCTCCGGCCAGCAGCGAATCGTAGGCAGCGACCGTGCGCGGCGCCATGAGGCCCGCCGTCGCCACGGCCTCGCGAGCCAGGGAATCGGCCGCCGCCAGGAAGCGGTCCCGGTCACAACCGGTTTCACGGACGACGATGTCCGCGGTCTCTTCCGCGTCGAGCCCCTCCGGGATCGTCACGCGCACGAGCATGGACCGTCCAGAGGTGAGGATGGCCAGCAGGTCACGGGGCGCGAGGGAAGCGTCGAGTTCGTAGAGCCCGGACCGCAGGGACCGACCGCGGCCCGTGAGGCGTGCCCCCACCAACAGGTAGCGACGGTCGGCCAGCAGGCGCCGGGCCACCAGGGTATCGGCGGCGGCGGCCAGGGTCATGCCCCGCGGCACGCGCACGATCTGGGCGGGCCGCCCCCCTGCGTCCGGGCCGTGGGTCCAGTGCCGCCAGGCCCAGACCGAGGCAAGGGCGGTGGCCACCGCTACGGCCAGCACTCCGAGGGCCAGGCGCCGTTTCACGACCCGTCCCCGTCCTGTTCACCGGCATCGTCGGTGGGTTCGTCGGCGGATTCATCGGCGGGTTCTTCTACGGATTCCTCTGCATGTTTCTCCGCGGGCGCCGTTTCCGGTTCCTCGTCGGGCAGGCTGTCCAACCAGGATTGGAGGATGATCGCCGCGGCCACGGCGTCGCGATCGCCTTTCACGGTTTTCTTGGCGTCGGCGAGCCAGCGGTCGGCTTCGGCGCTGGAGTAGCGCTCGTCCCACATGACCACGTCCGCGTCGAACTCCCGGCGCAGGCGGTCGGCGAAGCGCTGGGCCTGTTCGGCCATCTTCTCCACGCGGCCGTCGGCGGTCAGGGGTAGGCCGATGACGATGATGCCCACGTCGCGTGCGGCG
Organism: bacterium; assembly: GCA_024231905.1. GTDB lineage: Bacteria > Krumholzibacteriota > Krumholzibacteriia > LZORAL124-64-63 > LZORAL124-64-63 > JAAEQC01. The sequence continues at coordinate 213,366 of JAAEQC010000218.1, forward strand.
ATCAGGTCGGCCAGGGTGCGGAGGATGGAACCGTCCTCGCCCTCGGTGTGGGTCTTTACCGTGAAGGCGAGACGGCGCTCCGTGTCACCGGCGGCGATGCCGATGCGGCGCAGACCGTAGTCGAGGCCGAGACAGGCGGGCATGGCGTCAGGATTCTTCGTCGTCGGAGCCGGCGACGAGTTTCTTGGTGAGGGTCACCTGGAAGCGGCCGTCGTCGTGCCGCCCGAATTCCAGCTCGTCGGTGAACTCGCGCATGATGAGGATGCCGCGGCCGCGGGGGCGCATGAGTTCGTCCGAGGGTTCCCAGTTGACGTGGTCGAAGCCCCGGCCGTTGTCCAGCACGGTGATCCGTATGGTGTCGGGCGATACGTCGATCAGGACCTCGATGGAACCGGTGTCGCTGAGCTGGTTGCCGTGCTCCATGGCGTTGGTGCAGGCCTCGATGACGGCCGTGCCCAGTTCCTCCAGGCAACGCCGGCCGCACTCGAGTTCGCCGCCGACCTCCATGAGTACCACGTCGGGCACGCCCAGGAAGTCCATCTGGTTGGGCAGATGCAGGGTGAGCCGCGATTCCACTGGCTAGCGCTCCCGGTGCCTGATCAAGCGAAGCTCCTGACCGCCTCGTCCTCGTCCTGGTAGGACTCGAAGACCGTGTACAGCTTCGACACGATGAATATGTTCTCGATACGGTCGGAGACCTTGAGCAGTTTCAATTCGCCACCGCTCTTCTTCAGGGTGGTGTAACCCGAGATGAGGATCCCCAGGCCCGTGCTGTTCACCCAGCGGACCTTTTCCATGCTCACCACGACGTTGCGACAGCCCCCGTGAATCAGGGTTTTGAGGATCTCGTCGAAGGCTTCGGCGTCGGGGCCGCCCATGAGGCGGCCACTCATCTCGAGGATGGCCACGCCGTCTCTCTTGCGTTCCTTGATCTTCAACTTCGAACCTGCTCTTTTCCTCGTTGTCGCGCCCGCCGCGGGCACCGGTCCGCCGAGAACAATCGCCACAGGATAGGGCACAAGACGCGGACTGTCCAGGGTCGGCAGCCTCTCGGAATCAGTCCGCCGACCGCAGGCCGGCCAGGACCGCCGCCATGTCCGCCGGCGGTTCCGACGTGAACGCGAGGGCGCGTCCGTCCACCGGGTGGACCAGTCGCAGCTCGGCCGCGTGGAGCATCTGGCGCTGGGCGCCCTTGACCATGGCATCGGCACGACGCCGGTCCAGGTTGTGGACGCCGCGCACGCGCTTGTCGTCGCCGTAGACCGGGTCTCCCACCACCGGGCGTCCCCGGTGGGCGAAGTGGACCCGGATCTGGTGGGTCCGCCCCGTCTGCAGTTCCACCCGGCAGAGCTGGACGAAGTTGTAGTCCTCCTCCACCTGGTACCGGGTCACGGCCTCGCGCCCGCCCCGCTCCACCACGGCCATGCGCTGCCGCCGCTTGGGGTGGCGTCCGATATCACCGCAGAGCTCGCCGGCGTTCTCGGGCCAGCGTCCCCAGCTGAGAGCCAGGTAAGTGCGCCCCATGGCCCGCGCCTGCAACTGTGCCTGGAGACTACGCAGGGCCTGGTCGTTCAAGGCGGCCACCAGCAGGCCCGAAGTGTCCCGGTCCAGCCGGTGGACGATGCCCGGCCGCAGGGGATCCTCCCCCACGGACGCCAGCCCGTACCGGTGGAGCAGACCGTTGACCAGAGTCCCGTCCGGGTGGCCGGGGCCCGGGTGGACCACCAACCCCACGGGCTTGTCGATGACGACCAGGTCCCGGTCCTCGTAGACCACTTGCAGGGGAATGTCCTGGGGCACGGCCCGGGGCGACTCGTTCTGCCGGGGCAAGTACGCGACCTCGTCGCCGGGGCGGACCCGGTGGTTCTTGGGCCGCCCACGTCCGCAGACCGTGGCGGCGCCCTTGGCCAGGTCGGTCTGGATGCGGCTGCGGGAAAGATCGGAGCAACGGGCGGTCAGGAAGGCGTCGAGGCGGAGACCGCCTTCGTCGTCCGTGACGGTGAAGCTTCGCGGTTTCGCGTCCTCAGGCATCGTCACGCCGGCCCTCGAGCAGGAGGCAGAGGAAGAGCAGGGCGCCGCCGATGCTGACCCCCACGTCGGCCACGTTGAAGGTGTAGAAGCGGTGCGTGCCCACGCCCAGATCGATGAAATCCACCACGAGACCGTTGTAGAAGATCCGGTCGACCAGGTTGCCGACGGCTCCGCCCAGAATCGCGGCCATGGCGGCGCGGCGCACCCGGAGGGCCGGGTCGGTGGCCCGGTACAGCCAGATCAGGAAGATGGTGGCGGCGATGCTCACGCCCACCAGCACCCAACGACCCACGGGGAAGAGCCCCATGGCCGAACCGGGATTGCGCACGTAGATGAAGCGCGCCAGGTCGCCGAGGACGCGGATCTTGCCGGCCAGGAGTTCCTGGTTGGAGAGCACCCAGCGCTTGGTCAGAAAATCGACGACCAGGACCAGCGGGGTCCAGATCCAAGGGCCAAGAAGCAATGACCGGCGAAGCGGGGAGAGGGAAACCATCAAACGGCTCCCGACCCCGATTCCTCCTTCTCCTTGCACTCGATGCACAGGCGGGTGTAGGGCAGGCGCCGTAAGCGGGGCAGGGCAATGGTCTGGCCGCACTCCATGCACTTGCCGAAGGTGCCGTCCTCGATGCGACTCAGCGCCTCTTCGATGTTGTAGAGATAACGGCCCTCGGTATTGGCGAACTTGATGGTCGTCTCGTACTGGAACTCGTCCGAGCCCTGGTCAGCCATGTGGTTGGAATGGGCCTTGCCCACCTCCAGACCCGACTGGTCATCCGTGTGCTTGATGATCTTCTCATGCTGGGTCAGGGACTGGGACACCCGCTCCTTCTCCTCGAGGAGCTGGTTCCTGAGCCGCTGGAGATCAGTCTTGCGCATGGTTCCTCCTATGCGGGTCTGCGTCAAATGCGGTCCAGAGCGACGCTGACCTCGTCTCCTTCGATTACGAATGTCTCTTTATAAGGCAATTCCCCCGCGGCGGCAACGTCGTCGGCCAGGACCTCCGTCCGGATCCGCGGCGTGTGGGATTCCACCGCGGCCAGCACCCGGGCCGGACCGGTGATGGCCAGGACGATGCGGTCGGAGACCTCCAGACCGCTCTTCTTGCGCAGGTTCTGCACCTTGTTGATGATCTCCCGCGCTATGCCCTCGGCCTTCAGGACGTCGTCGATGGTCGTGTCGATGGCCGATACCAGACTCGGCGAGCCCGCCACGACGAAGGCGCCCTTGCCCTCCAGGGTCACCTGGACTTCTTCGCCGCCGAACTCCTCGGTGCGCCCGTCGAGTTGAATCTCGATCTTCCCGGTGGCGCCCAGCCGGGCGATCTGCTGCGGATCCAGCGCTGCGATGGCGGCCGCCCAGCGGGGGACTTCCTTGCCGAAACGCGGCCCCAGGGCCCGGAAATTGGCCTTGGCCGATTGGTCCGCCAGACTATCCAGTTCGGCGGCGACCTGGAGTTCCTTGACGTTGAGTTCCATGCGCAGGTACTCGCCGATGACCGGATCGTCCACCAGTTCCGCAGCGGTGCCCTGGGGGCTGAAGAGACAGAGCCGGCCCAGGGGCTGGCGGGTTTTCACGCCCGAGATCTGGCGGGCGGAGCGTCCCAGTCGCACCGCTTCCTGGGCAGCGGCCATGCGGCGCTCCAGGTCCGAGTTCACTGCTTCCCCATCCGCGACGGGGAAATCCTGCAGGTGGACCGAGACTTCGGCGTCCGCGTGGGCGCGCAGCCCGCGGTAGAGTTCCTCGGCCGTGAAGGGAACGAAGGGCGCCAGCAGGCGCAGGGTCGTCTCGAGCACCGTGTGCAGGGTGGTGTAGGCCGTGTGCTTGTCCGTGTCTACATCCCCGTGCCAGAAGCGCTTCCGGGACAGGCGGACGTACCAGTTGCTCACGTCGTCGAGGACGAAGGTGCCCAGGGTCTTACCCGCCCGGGTGAGGTTCATGGCCTCCAGGTCCGTGCGCACGGACGCGGCCACGGACTGGAGCCGGCTGAGGATCCAGCAGTCCAGCAGGTCCGGCGCCGTCTCCCGGGCCGGATCCGGGGTCCAGCCGTCCAGGTTGGCGTAGGTGGCGAAGAAACGGTAGGTGTTCTCCAGGGTGCCCAACAATTTGCTGCGGGCCTCGCCTACCCCGTCGCGGTCGAACTTGGTGGGGATCCACACCGGGTTCACGGTGGCCATGTACCAGCGCAGGGGGTCGGCCCCCTCGTTACGCATGATGTCCATGGGGTCGACGGTGTTCCCCACGCTCTTGGACATCTTCTTGCCCTTGGCGTCGAGGATGAGCTCGTTCACCAGGCATCGTTTGTAGCTGCTGCGGCCCGTGAGGAAGGTGCCAATGACCAGCATGGTGTAGAACCAGCCGCGAGTCTGGTCCACGCCCTCGCTGATGAAGTCCGCCGGATACTGGCTGGCGAAGAGTTCCTCGTTCTCGAACGGGTAGTGATACTGGGCGAAGGGCATGCTCCCCGAATCGAACCAGCAGTCGATGACCTCGGGCGTGCGCCCCATGGTGCCCGTGCAGCCGTCGGCGGTGCAGGGGAACTCGATGCCGTCCACGGCGGGCCGGTGCAGATCCAGATCCGCCTGGTCCGTACCCGTGAGTTCGGACAGCTCGGCCCGGCTCGTGGGCAGATGCAGGTGGCCGCAGTCGTCGCAGATCCACACGTTCAGGGGCGTGCCCCAGAAACGGTTGCGGCTGAGGGACCAGTCGATGTTGCCTTCGAGCCAGTTGCCGAAGCGCCGGCTGCCCATTTCCGGCGGGGCCCAGGTGATGTCCTTGTTGGCTGCCACGAGCTGCTCTCGCATGGCGCTGGTCTTGATGAACCAGCTGGGCGTGGCGAAGTAGATGAGCGCGTTGTCGCAGCGGTCGTGGAACGGGTAGTCGTGGGTGTAGGTCGCCTTGGCGTAGAGGCTGCCTTGCTCGTCCAGGTGCTTCGTGATGTGCTTGTCGGCCTTCTTGACGTGCATGCCGGCCCAGGGCTTCACCTCGGCGGTGAACTCGCCGTTGGCGTCCACCGGACGGAAGAAGGCCAGGCCCTCGCGGCGGCCCACCTGGTAATCGTCCTCGCCGAAGGCCGGCGCCATGTGGACGATGCCCGTGCCCGTGTCCAGGGTGACGAAGTCGGCGGTCACCACGCGGAAGGCGTCCTCGCCCTCGCCCGGGGACACGAAGGGCAGCAGTTGCTCGTAGCGCCGGCCCACCAGTTCGCGGCCCTTGAAGGTCTCGAGGATCTCGTAGCCGACTTCCTCGTCCAGGACCGACAGCCGCGCCTCGGCCAGCACCAGGACCTCGTCGCCGTGGCGCACCCGCACGTAGTCGAAGTCCTCGCCCACAGCCAGGGCCACGTTCGAGGGCAGGGTCCAGGGGGTGGTGGTCCAGGTCAGGAAACTCTCGTCGGCGTCCACGGCCTTCAGGCGCACGAAGATGCTCGGATCGTTCACCGAACGGTAGCTGTTGGCCATCTCGTGGCTGGAGATGGGCGTGGCGCACACGGGGCAGTAGGGAACCACCTTGTGGCCCTTGTAGAGCAGGTCCTTGGCGTGGAACTGGCCGAGGATCCACCATACGGTCTCGATGTAGTCGTTGTCGTAGGTGATGTAGGGATCGTCCAGGTCCACCCAGTAGCCGAGCTTCTCGGTGAATTCGTCCCAGTCGGACTTGCAGGTCCAAACGCTCTCGCGGCACTGGGCGTTGAAGGGTTCCAGACCGTAGTCGACGATGGCCTGGGCACCCTGGATGCCCAGCTTCTTCTCGACGCTGCGCTCCACCGGCAATCCGTGGGTGTCCCAGCCGGCTTTGCGGACCACCCGGTGGCCGGTCATGGTCTTGAACCGGCACATGAGGTCCTTGCAGAGGCGGGCCATGACGTGGTGGACGCCCGGCAGGCCGTTGGCCGTGGGCGGTCCTTCGTAGAAGACCCAGTCAGGGGCACCCTCGCGAGCGGCGATGCTCCGCCGGAAGACGTCGTGCTCGCGCCAGAACGCGGCCACTGCCTCCTCCGAGGACGCGTCGTGGAAGCGGCCCGCCAGATCGGGGTAGAGGAGTTCGTTGGCAGGTCTCGGAGCCATGACGCGATCGTTTCCTTCCGTGGTCCGCGGGATCGGAATCCCCGCCGCTAGCCTGCCATCTCGGCCAGGATGCCGCTGACAAGAGCCTCCAACCGGGGCTGGGTCCCGTTGGCGACCTTGATGATCTCTTCGACGTTCGCCGGCTTCAGGCTGTCCGGGAAGCAGGAGTCCGTGACCACCGACAGGCCCAGGACCCTCATGCCGCCGTGGACGGCGGCCAGGCACTCGGGCACGCTGGACATGCCCACCGTGTCGGCGCCTATGGTCCGCAGGAAGCGGTACTCGGCCGCCGTCTCCAGGTTCGGACCGGCCACGGCCACGTATACGGCCCGCTTCAGGGGGATCTTCCGCTCCAGGGCCACCGCCTCGGCCGTGGCCAGCAGCCCGCGGTCGTAGGGCTCGCTCATGTCCGGGAACCGCACGCCGAGACGGTCGTCGTTCGGACCGACCAACGGATTGTCCCCCATGAGGTTGACATGATCGGTGATGACCGTCACGTCGCCCGGCGAAAGCTGCGGATCCATGCCGCCCACGGCGTTGCTCATGATCAGGACGCCGGCGCCGAGGGCCTGCATGACCCGCACGGGCAGGGTGACCTGCTCCATGGAGTAGCCCTCGTAGTAGTGGACCCGGCCCTGCATGGCCACCACCCGGCGGCCGGCCAGGTTGCCCAGCACCAGTTGGCCCGTATGGCCGGTGGCGGTGGACTCGACGAAGTGCGGAATATCGCCGTAGGGCAGGGCGCAGGGATCCTCGATGAGGCGGCCCAGTTCGCCCAGGCCCGTACCCAGAATGATCCCCACCTCGGGCGCGTCGCCGGACCGCTCGCGGATCCAGGCCGCGGCCTCCTGGATCCTCTCCCACTGGTTCTGCATCGGTGTCCTCCCCTGACAAGCCGGAATTGCGACGGCACAAGTTAACATGGCCCCCGCGCCCCACCAAGGAAAAAGCGGGAAACGAACGTTAGAGCTCGTTTCCCGCTGTTTCTCGTCGTATTCAGCTGCTGACGCAGCCGGGTCCTACCATACGGGAGCCGGTTCCGGCTTCGCGTCCTCGCTCAGGACCGCCATGGCCTCGTCGGTTCCATCGTTCCGGGTCGCCAGGGGCACCGGAATGCCCATGGCCGCCAGTTCCACGTGGGAACCCTGGTCGGGAGTCCCGGCTGCGGGCTGCTCGCCTTCGCCGTTCCAGCTTCCGTTCTGCCAGGGATTGACCTGGGAGGGGGCCGGCGGCGAGGTCGGAGCGACCACGATCTCGGGCCGCACCGCTTCCTGGTGCATCTGCTCCTGCGGTGTTTCGGGAGTCGGGGCCAGGTTCTCCTCGACCGTGGCGGCCGGCATGACCCGCTCGGGCTCGGGAGCCGCTGAAACCGCTTCGAATGGTGCCGGTTCGGGCACGGGTTGAGCCTCGACCGGACTGTTCGCCGCGGCCGGGGCCGTCTCCTGCCGGGGCGCGGTTTCCGGTGCGGGAGCAGTCTCCGGTGCCGGCGCCGTCTCGCGACCGGTGGCTTCGGGCTGATAGTCCCGCCAATGGTCCACTTCGCCATGGGCCGCGAAAGCGGGAGTTTCGGCCGGAGGCGCGGATTCCAGCTGCGGCTCGGGCACGGGCGGAGCCGCGGCGGCCACGGGGGCGGGCCACGAAGCGGTCTCCTTGTGTTCCACAGCCGCCTCGGCGGTGGCGGCCGCCTTGGCACCCAGGCCCTCGATAACCTCGTCCACCATGCCCACCAGACGCTTGTCCAGATCGTCGAAATCGCTGCGGTGGGACTCCACGAACTGGATCTGGGTCTCAGCCAGGGTCTTGAAGCGGGCCAGGTAGGTTTCCTTCTCCTTGCGCAGGCCGGTCAGTTCGCCGCGCAGTTCCTCGGTGCGGATCCGGCACTCCTCCAGGATGCGCTTGGCCTGCAGACGAGCGTCCTGGATGATCAGGTCCCCCTCCTTGTTGGCCCGCTCGCGTGTGTCCTGGGTGAGCCGCTCGGCGGTCATCAGGGTATCCCGCAGGGTGCGTTCCAGATGCTTGTACTCGGTGATCTTCTCGTCCTGGTCGAGAGCACGCTCACGCAGCTGCTTGTTGTCGATGAGCACGGTCTCGTACTCGTCGGCCAGCGTGTTCAGGAACGCGCGCACCTCGTCACAGTCGAACCCGCGAACAGCGCGGCGGAACTCCTGCTTGCGGACGTCAAGGGGGGTGATCCTCATGGTCTGCTCCTCCGACGGGCGGAGCCGCCGATCAGCTTCCGGATGGGCGATTCCCGGTCGGGACCGCACGGTTTTCGATCGATCCGGAAGGGACCGCGGCCGTAAAAACCTTCTGGGGAGAAAAACCATCAAGAGGCGTGCCACCGGCGAGGCAGCGGATCGAAGGGTCTAGAGACCGACCACGAAGCGGGCCACTACCTGGATCAGGAGGAAGGCCAGGATCGGCGAGAGATCGATGCCGCGCAGGGGGACCAGGGCCCGCAACGGGGCCAGCACGGGCTCGGTGACCCGGTAGACCATGATCGCCAGGTCGTGGGTCGATTTCGGGCTGACCCAGGTGAGGATGACCCGGGCCAGAATGAGCCATGAGTAGACCTGCAACAGGGCCAGGACGAGTTTCTGGACGGACATGCGTGCTCCCCTCCCGCGGTCAGCCGCGGGGTCCGAAGATGGCGCTGCCCACCCGGACGACGGTAGCGCCCTGGCCGACAGCGGCCTCGTAGTCGCCGCTCATGCCCATGCTCAGTTCGGGCAGGGCCAGGCCGGTGATCTCGCGAGCGGAAGCGGCCAGGCGGCGCAAGTCGGCGAAGGCGGCGACTGTCTCCTCGTCCGCGGCTCCGTAACGGGCCATGCCCATGAAGCCGCGGAGTTCCAGCCCCGGCAGGGCCGCGGTCTCGGCGGCGGCGGCCACCGCGGCGCCAGGAGCGAAGCCGTGCTTCTGATCCTCACCGGAGATGTTCACTTCCAGCAGGACCGGCTCCCGGCGTCCGGCCTCTTCCGCCAGGCGCGCCAGCTTGGCTGCCAGCTTGAGGCTGTCCACGCCGTGCAGCAAGTGGAAACGTCCGGATGCCCGGCCGGCCTTGTTGCCCTGGAGGTGTCCGATGAAATGCCAGCGGATGGTCTCGGGATCGACGCCGGCGGCGGCGAGTTGCGGCGCCAGGTCCATCTGGCGGGCCACGGCGTCCTGGACCCGGTTCTCCCCCAGGTCGCGCTGACCGGCGGCGCAGGCGGCCACCACCAGGTCGTCGGGGATGCGCTTGGAGACAGCCACCAGGCGGACCGCGTCAGCCAGCCTCCCGGACGCCGCGCAGGCAGCGGCGATCCGCTGCTGCACGATCTCGAGATTGGCGGCGACGGCGCGGATGTCCATCTCGGCTCCGGTCTACCTCCAGCGCAGGAGCATCGTCTTCGGGTCCAGCCCCAGCTGCACCTTGGCGATGTCCTCGTTGGCGTGTTCCTTGGTGACGCGCACCCGGATGTGGTCGCTCTCGGGGCAGAGGTGGATGATCACGTCGAGATCATTGTCGAAACGGGCGACTCCCTCCGGCACGCTCCGCTCGTCCAGATCCTGGTCCTGGCGGTGCAGGGAGGCGGTGGTCCAGACCTCAGCTTTCCACTCGGCCGCCAGCTTCCTGAGTCCGTCGATCTCCCACTGCTCGGTCTTCTCGAAGCGCGGAGTGCCGTCCATGACGACCATGTCGGGCACGAAACCCGCCGCGTCCTTGAGGAATCCCACCGACTCCTCGAGCTTCTCCAGGCTGAAGTCGTCCCGGTTGTAGACCAGGATGTGGCGGTTGCGCTCCATGCGGAGCAGCCGCTGGGGGCGCTCCTGCATGTCCAGGGCCTCGGCCATGGCATGGAAGATCTGATCGAAAAAGGCGGTGATGTGCTCCACCGATTCTTTGGTGGAAATGTACAGCACCTTGCGCCGCTGCAGCAGCCGGTCCAGGGCCAGGCCGATCAGGAAACCGGTCTTGCCCACGCCGTTGCGGGCCAGGACGACCCCCAGGTTCCCTGCACCCAGGCCACCGCCGATGGCGCGGTCGAAGATACGGACGGGACTGCGTTCGATGAGGCTCTTGTCAGGCATCGTTTTCCTCTCTCCCGGCCTAACGGCCCTCGGCCCGGCGTTCCTGGTAGGCCTTGACCAGTTCCTCCGCCACCTCGGCCGGAGCCGGTGCGTAACGGGCGAATTCCATGGTGAACTCGGCCTTGCCCGCCGTCGCCGACCGCAGGACCGAAGCATAACCGAACATCTCGGCCAGGGGAACATTTGCGTCGATACGAATGAAGCCCTTGTCCTCGGTGGTACCGACGATCACGCCCCGGCGTTGCATCAGCGTCTTGATGATGTCGCCCTGGTACTCGGTCGGACCCTCGATGGACACGAGCATGAGCGGCTCCAGGGCCACGGGCTTGCCGTGGCCGTAGAACTTGCGCACGGTGGCCCGGCAGGCTGTCCGGAAGGCCATGTCCGAGGAGTCCACCGCGTGAGAGTTGCCGTCTCGCAGAACGACGTTCATGCCCTGCACCGGCGCCCCGATGTACGAGCCCTCGACCAGGGACGACGCGAAACCCTTCTGGCAGGCCCCGATGTACTCGGTGGGGATGTTACCGCCGGTCACCTTGCTCTCGAAGTGGAACTCGCCGTCTTCACTCGGCTCGAAGGTACCCTGGACCTTGGCGTACTGTCCCGATCCACCGGTCTGCTTCTTGTGGGTGTAGTCGAATTCCACCACCCGGGTGATGGTCTCCCGGTACTTCACCTGGGGCGCGCCGGTCTGGACGGTGGCGCCGTACTCGCGCTTGATGCGCTCGATGTAAACTTCCAGGTGCAGCTCACCCATGCCGCTGATGATCGTGTCACCGGTCTCGTCGTCCACGGCCGTGTGGAAGGTCGGGTCCTCACGGGTGAAGCGATGCAGGGCCTTGGCCAGCTTGTCCTGGGCCTTGGTATCCTCCGGAACCACCGCCAGGCTGACCACCGGCTCAGGCACGTGCATGCTCGAGAGGCTGATACGGGCGCCGGATGTGAAGGTGTCGCCGCTGGCGCAGTCGATGCCGAAAAGAGCGATGATGTCGCCGGCGGAGGCGAGCTCGATCTCCTCCATCTCGTCGGCGTGCATGCGGCCCATGCGGCCGATCTTCACCTTCTTGCCGGTGCGGCTGTTGAAGATGTCGTCGCCCTTGCGGAGCTTGCCCTGGTAGATGCGCACGTAGGTGAGCTGGCCGTAGGGCCCCTCCTCCAGCTTGAAGGCGTTGCACACCATGGGGTCGTCCACGCTGTTGCTCAGGACGAACTCCTGCTCCTCGCCGCCCTTGACCACCTCGATGGCCGTGTTGCGGATGTCCGTGGGCGCGGGCAGGTAGCGGGTCACGGCGTTCAGCAGGAGCTGCACGCCCTTGTTCTTGTAGGCGCTGCCCATGAACACGGGGGTCAGTTCGTTGGCCAGGACCCCGTTGCGCACAGCGCCGTGGATCAGGTCCTCGGTCACCGCCTCCTCCAGGATGGCCTCCATGAGCTCGTCGCTGAACATACTCACCGCGTCGAGCATGGCTTCGCGCCGGGACTCGGCCTCCACCTGCAGGCTGGCCGGGATGTCGCCCTCTACGATGTTCTCGCCGTTGTCGCCCTCGAAGCGATAGGCGCGCATGGTGACCAGGTCGACCACGCCCTCGAGTTTATCCTCGAGGCCGATGGGGATCTGCATCATCACCGCGTTGTGCTTGAGCTTCTCGCGGAGCTGGTCGGTGACCCGGGCCGGGTTGGCGCCCGACCGGTCGCACTTGTTGACGAAAGCGATGCGCGGCACGGCGTAGCGCTTCATCTGACGGTCCACGGTGATGGACTGGCTCTGGACGCCGGCCACGGCGCACAGCACCAGGACCGCCCCGTCGAGCACCTTCAGGGCGCGCTCCACCTCGATGGTGAAATCCACGTGCCCCGGGGTGTCGATGATGTTGACGTGGTGGTCCTTCCACATGGTGAACGTGGCGGCGCTCTGGATCGTGATGCCGCGCTCCCGCTCGAGCTCCATGGAATCCATGGTGGCGCCCACGCCGTCCTTACCCCGCACCTCGTGGATGGCGCGGATACGTCCAGTATAGAAGAGGATCCGCTCGGTCAGCGTCGTCTTGCCCGAATCGATGTGGGCGCTGATGCCGATGTTCCTGATCCTGCTCATGTCAGCCGTCATGACGTCTCGTCCTCTTTGGCGGCGGTTTCTGACCGACCGCGTTCATCTTCAGCAAACGCTACAAAAACACGTCCACCTTGGCACGGGTGCATCTCAGGTGGACGCGGCGCGCGCGTATGATAGGCAAGCCCGCGCCTGAATGCAAATCCGGTAAGTAAGCGTCCTGATTATTTTTTGACGAGCAGCGGGGCCAGGAGCTGGTGCTGGGGAGTGAAGAAGGCGCGGGAGGTGAGCAGGGCCGCCGCCAGGGCGCTGACCGCGGTTCCGCCCACCAGGACGTAGATGATGATGAGTTGGATCTGGACCGCGTCGACGGGCGAGGCTCCCGCCAGGATCATGCCCGTCATGGCCCCCGGCAGCTTGATGAGGCCCACCGTGCGGGTGGTGTCGACGATGGGCACCAGGGCGCGGCGGACCGAGCGCGTGACCGTCGGACGGGCGGCGCACCGGCCACTGGCGCCCAGGGCCAGGGCCGTCTCCACGTGGTCGCGGCCGGCGTCCAGATCGTCCCGGATGCGGGCCATGACCAGGGAACAGGTGGTCATGGAGTTGCCGATGACCATGCCCGCTACGGGAATGATGTAGCGGGGGGTGAAGGCGAAGACCCGCAGCAGCAAAACCAGGCCCAGGGTAAGCACCACCGCCGTGCCGATGGACAGGATCGTGATGCGCCGGGCCCCGGGCACGCCCTTGGCCCGCCCGGCGGAAGTGAGAGCCGCCACGGTGGTCATGATCGACAGGAGCAACAGGGTCCACCACACGGTGTCCGCGTCGAAGATGAACTGCAGGGCGTAACCCACGGCCACGAGCTGGATGAACGCCCGCACCGAGGACCAGGCCAGCTCCGGCACGAGTCCTACCCGTTGCACGCGGCTCAGCAGGCCGGCCAGGACCACCAGGGCCAGGCTGGCGGCGATGCGGCCGAGATCGAGGTCGTTCAAAACCTGGTTCACGGCGCCTCCCCCGTGAGCTCGCCCCGGGCGAAGGCCGCCGTCAGCGGGTGGTCTTCGCCGTCCAGCATGGCCGCCGGCGCCCCGGACTCGACCACCTTGCCACCCGCCAGCAGGTACAGGCGTTGGGCCACGCGGCGGGCCTGTTCCAGGTCGTGGGTAACCAGCAGGGCGGTGACACCGCGCTCGGCGACGATGCGGCCGAGGGCCTCCTCCACGGCGTTGCGGGCGGCCGGGTCGAGAGCGCTGGTGGGTTCGTCGAGCAGCAGAACCGACGGTTCGTTGGCCAGGCAGCGGGCCAGGGCCACCCGTTGGACCTGCCCGCCGGAAAGCTCGTCGGCGGGGCGGTCGGCCAGGGCCGGCTCCAGGCCGGAGAGTTCGAGCAGCTCGGCCAGTTGCGTATCCGTGAGCAGGCGATCCACCTGGGCCGGACCGAAGCGCACGTTCTCGGCCACGGTTCCCGGCAGGGCCACCGGTTGCTGGAAGACCATGCCCACCCGGCGCCGCAACTCCACCGGGTCACCGGCGGTCACGTCGCGGCCGTCCACGTGGACGGTGCCAGCCGGGGGTTCGAGCAGGCGATTGACGCAGCGCAGAATAGAAGACTTGCCGCCGCCGCTGGGGCCGGCCACGGCCGCCACCGTACCGGGGGCCACCTCCAGGTCCACCCGGTCAAGAACTCGGCGGCCGCCGCGCCGGAGCGCGAGGCCGCCGATGGCGATGGCCGCGGGCGCGCTCAAATGGCGCCGTGCTTCTTGCCCACCTCGGCGAAGGCCGCCAGGCAGCGGTCCAGGTGCGCGTCCGAATGGGCCGCCGAGGCCTGCAGGCGGATGCGGGCCCCGCCACGGGGCACCACCGGGAAGCTGAAGCCGATGCAGTAGATGCCCGCAGCCAGCAGATCGCGGGACATGTTCTGGGCCATGATGGCGTCATCGTCGTGGCGCCGGAAGTGGACCGGCACGATGGGGTGGTCCCCTTCGTCCACGTCGAAGCCCAGGTCGCGCAGGCCGTCCCGCAGCTTGGCCTGGTTCTTCGCCACAGTGCGCAAGGGCTCCGGATCCTCGCGCAGGATGCGCAGCACTTCCAGGGCCGCCCCGCAGATCATCATGGGCAGGGAGTTGCTGAAGAGGTAGGGACGGCTCTTCTGCCGGAGCCACTCGACGATCTCCTTGCGACCGCTCGTGGCCCCGCCCAGGGCGCCGCCGAGTGCCTTGCCCAGAGTGGTGGTCACGATATCGACCCGGTCCATGACCCCGAACTTCTCGTGGGTGCCGCGGCCGCTGGGGCCGGTGAACCCGGTGGCGTGGCTGTCGTCCACCAGCACCAGGGAGTCGTACTTGTCGGCCAGGTCGCAGATCTCCGGCAGCTTGGCCAGATCGCCGTCCATGGAGAAGACGCCGTCGGTGACGACGAGCCGGAAGGCCGCGTCCTGGGCTTCCTTGAGACGGTCCTCGAGGACGTTCATGTCCGCGTGGTCATAGATGAAACGTCGGGCCTTGGCCAGCCGCACGCCGTCGATGATGGACGCGTGGTTGAGCTGGTCGGTGATGATGGCGCTGTCCTTGGCCAGCAGGGGCTCGAAAACGCCCCCGTTGGCGTCGAAGCACGCGGCGTAGAGGATCGTGTCCTCCATGCCCAGGAAGTCGCTCAACTCCGCTTCCAGCTGCTTGTGCAATTCGGTGGTACCGCAGATGAAGCGGACCGAACTGAGCCCGTAGCCCCACTTGTCGAGGGCAGCCTTGGCCGCTTCCACCACGCGGGGATCGGACGCCAGGCCCAGGTAGTTGTTGGCGCAGAAATTCAGGACGGTGCTGCCGCCCACGGTGATCTCGGCGCCCTGGGGCCCCTGGAGCACGCGCTCGTCCTTGTACAATCCCTGGTCCCGGATGGCGTCGAGTTCGCCGCGCAGGACCTCACCCAGCTTCCCGTACATCACGTCCTCCTAGTAGCGCTTGGCCATGGCTTCGAGACTCACCACGGGCACCTTTTCCGCCCAGCCGGCCTGGCCGAAGGCGATCATGCGGGCCTTGACCACCTCGGCCATGGCTTCGCGCGCGGGCTTCATGTAGTCCCGCGGATCGAACTTCTCGGGCTTCTCGGCCAGGAGCTTGCGGATGGCGCCGGTGATGGCCAGGCGATTGTCCGTGTCCACGTTGATCTTGCGGACCCCGTGCTTGATGCCCTCCTGGATCGCCTCGACGGGCACGCCGTAGCTCTCCTTCAGGCCGCCGCCGAATTCGTTGATGATCTCCACCAGCTCGCGGGGCACGGAACTCGAGCCGTGCATGACCAGGTGCGTGTCCGGCAGGCGCCGGTGGATGTCCGCGATGAGGTCCATCTTCAGCACGTCGCCGGTGGGCTTCTTGGTGAACTTGTAGGCGCCGTGGCTGGTGCCTATGGCCACAGCCAGGGCGTCGCAGCCCGTGTCCTTGACGAAGCGCTCGGCCTCCTCAGGGTCGGTCAGATGTTCCTGGGCCTCTTCGCCCGAGAGACCGGCGCCGTGGCCGTCCTCGATGCCACCCAGGCAGCCGATCTCCGCCTCGACGGTCACGCCCAGGCCGTGGGCCTTGTTCACCACCTGCTTGGTCACGTCCACATTGTACTCGTAGGTGGCCGGGGTCTTGCCGTCGGCCTCCAGGGAGCCGTCCATCATGACCGAGGTGAAGCCCTGGTCGATGGCGCTGAAACAGGTCTCGGGGCTGTTGCCGTGGTCCTGGTGCATGGCAATGGGGATCTGCGGATTCAGCTCGGCGGCCGCCAGCATGAGGTGGCGCAGGTAGTTGTCCTGGCTGTAGGAGCGGGCCCCGCGGCTGGCCTGGACGATGACCGGACTGTTGGTCTCGGTGGCGGCCATCATGATGGCCTGGATCTGCTCCATGTTGTTCACGTTGAAGGCGCCGACGCCGTAACCGTTCTCGGCGGCGTGGTCGAGCATGACGCGCATGGGAATCAACGGCATGGCGGTCTCCTCTGTATGAGGTTTCAGGGACGCGCGCGGACGTCGCGCGGGATTGCATGGGCCCAAGCTAATGCAGCGCCACCGTCGAAGCAACGGCCGGTTGCCGGAGCCGGCGGAATCCCGGTCTTGCCGTGGGGCGTCCTATCGCTATCATGGGGCGGTTTCATGGAAGGACCGTCATGCCCCGCGCCCGTACCACTCTCGTCTCCGGCCTGACCGCGCTGCTCGTGGCCGTGGCCGCGTCCGCCACGGCCGCACCCGCCTTGCGCGTGATCGTCGCCATCCCGCCCCAGGCCTGGTTCGTCGAGCGGATCGCCGGCGACCATGCGGAGGTGTCGATCCTGCTGGCCTCCGGCGACTCGCCCGCCACCTACGAACCCACCCCCCGGCGCATGGCCGTGCTCGAGGGCGCGGATCTCTTCCTGGCCGCCGGCGTGCCCTTCGAGCGGGGGCTGCGGCCGCGCATCGCCGGACTCTCGAACCCGCCGGTGATCGCCGGTCCCGAGGCCGCATCCGGACACTTCCACCACGACGGCCTCGATCCCCACACCTGGCTCTCCCCCGCCGGCGCAGCGGCCTTGGCGGACACGGTGATCTCGGCCCTGATCGCCCTGAGACCCGCGCACCAGGCGGAATTCACCCTGCGCCGCACCGAACTCGGTCGCGCCATCGCCGCCGCCGATACGACCGCCCGCGCTGTCCTGGCCGACCACGCCGGCGGCACCTTCGTGGTCTTCCATCCGGCCTTCGGCCACTTCGCCGCCGCCTACGGCCTGCAGCAGGTGGCCATCGAACAGGACGGCCACGAACCCGGTGCGCGCCACCTGGCCGAGGTCTCGACCCTGGCCCGGGAGCGCGGCGTGGGCGCGGTGGTGGTCCAGACCGGCTTCTCGCGGCGCGCCGCCCAGGCGGTGGCCTCGTCCCTGGACGTGCCCATCGTCGAACTCGACCCCCTGGCCCGGGACTGGGACGCCAACCTTATCCGCATGGCCACGGCCCTGGCCCGGGTCCTGGGACACGGCAGGAGTGCGCCGTGAGCGCCGTCATCGCCTGCCGCGACCTGAGCTTCGGCTACGGCGCCGAATCCCTCCTGAAGGACGTGAACGTCTCCATCCCCGCCGGGGATTTCGTGACCGTGGTCGGCCCCAACGGCAGCGGCAAGACCACCCTCCTGAAACTCTTCCTCGGCCTGCTGAAACCCGCCCGCGGCGGCGTGGAGATCTTCGGCGTCTCCCCGCGCCGCGCCCGTCGGCGCGTGGGCTACGTACCCCAGCACCCACGCCTGGACCCCCTCTTCCCCGTGAGCGCCGTAGACGTGGCCCTCATGGGTCGCCTGGGCCGCACGCCCCTGCTCGGTGGCTGGCGCCGGGACGACCGCGAGGCAGCTCTCAGCGCTCTGGACGAAGTAGGCCTCTCCGATCGCGCCGGCGACCACTTCGCCGCCCTGTCCGGCGGTCAGAAGCAGCGGGTGCTCATCGCCCGCGCCCTGGCCGGCGGGCCGGAACTGCTGCTGCTGGACGAGCCCACCGCCGGCCTGGACGCCCACATCGAGGAAGGCTTTTATCGCCTGCTCGAGGAGTTGAACAAGCGCCTGACCATCGTCATGGTCTCCCACGATCTGGGCTTCGTGTCCCACTTCGTCAAGAGCGTCCTGTGCGTGGGGCGCGAGGTGGTCGTCCACCCCACCAGCGAGGTCACGGGTGAGGTCATCGCCGACCTCTACGGGGGCGACGTGCGGCTGGTGCGCCACGACCACCGTTGCAGCGAGGAGGGCCACCGGCATGACTGAACTGCTGACGGCCTTCACCGAGCACCGCTTCCTGCAGTACGCCCTGCTGGCGGGCCTGCTGGCCGCCATCCCCTGCGGCGTCGTAGGCAGTTACGTGGTGATCCGCCGCATCACCTACATGGCCGGCGGCATCGCCCACTCAGTGCTCGCCGGACTGGGTCTCGTCCACTACATGCAGGTGGTCCACGGGGTGACGGCCGTCTCCCCCATGGTCGGCGCCATCGTGGCGGCCCTCGTGGCCGCTGCGGTCATCGGCTGGGTGGGCGGCAGCATGGGCCAGCGGGTGGACTCGGTCATCGGCGCCGTGTGGGCGGTGGGTATGGCCCTGGGTGTGGTCTTCATCGCCCTGACGCCGGGCTACACCACCGACCTCATGAGCTACCTCTTCGGCAACATCCTCATGGTCACAGCCCGGGACCTGTGGTTGGCCGGCACCCTGGTTCTGCTGGTGCTGGTGGTAACCGGGCTCTTCCACCGCCAGTTGCTGGCCGTGAGCTTCGACGCCGAGTACGCCGAACTCCAGGGCGTCCCCGTGGGCCGGTTCACCGCCCTGCTGCTGGCCCTGACCGCCCTGACGGTGGTCGTACTGGTGAGCGTGGTGGGGATCATCCTGGTCATCGCCCTGCTCACTTTGCCCGCGGCCACGGCCAATCTCTTCGCCCGGCGCCTGGGCGGCATGATGGCCCTGGCGGTGGGACTGTGCGCGGCCCTCACCGTGGGTGGGTTGGCCCTGAGTTACGGACCGGATCTGCCGGCGGGGGCGGTGACGATCCTGCTGACGGGGGTCGTCTATTTTGCGGCGGTGTTGGTGCGGCGGCGGAACGTCTGAACAAGAGAATCGCCCCACCGGGCGGTGAGGCGATTCGTGAGGTTCTTGGTGGAGGCGGCGGGAATCGAACCCGCGTCCGTAACCGGTACCCCGCCAGCGTCTACATGCTTAGTCCCCTGTCATTTAACCTGCCGGGTGGCCAGGGAACATGCCGCCCTGCAGGCTAGCCTCACAACTGTTTCACCCTTTGGCCAGAGGCCTGCCGCCGTGGCTATTCACCGGAAACGTCGCTCCCATGGACCAGTCCGGTGACCCCCCGGTCCGGGAACGGGCAGCTAACTAAGCTGCCAGTGCGAAATTGTTTTCGTCACTTGTTGGTTTTCCACCGTTTTACGAGATACGTGGAATCTCGGCATGCAGCCAACGGTCCCCCGACCACGTCGAAGCCAGGTCGCCCCCACGAGTCGCTTACCCGAGACCGGGTCGCTCTGTTCAATATAGCATGGAATGTGCCGCGAGCCCAAAGATCCCGTCGGAGTTTGGATTCTGCCGGACCTCGGAGCGGCGACGCCACCAGAAGAGGGCGGCCGACAGCGGGATCATCCCCGCGACCGACCGCACCGCGCGACCGTCGGCGTCTGCCGCCAGCACGGGCTTGGTCACCGTCGCCCGGATACGAAAAAGGGGGCGGCCCGAAGACCGCCCCCGCGTCGAAACCGTGAGGTTTCTAACTAGACAACACCCTGATCCAGCATGGTGTCGGCAACCTTGACGAAGCCGGCGATGTTGGCACCATTGACGTAGTTGCCCGGCGTGCCGTACTCGTCGGCAGCGGCGGCGGACGCGTCGTGGATGTCCTTCATGATCCGCAGCAGCTTGGCGTCGACCTCTTCGCGGGTCCAGTTGTAACGCATGCTGTTCTGGCTCATTTCCAGACCGGAGACAGCCACGCCACCGGCGTTGGCGGCCTTGCCGGGACCGTAGAGGATCTTGGCGTCCACGAACTGGTTCACGCCCTCGGGGACGGTCGGCATGTTCGCGCCCTCGGAGACCACGTACACGCCGTTCTTCAGCAGGTTCGCCGCGTCCTTGGCGTTGATCTCGTTCTGCGTGGCGCTCGGGAACGCACAGTCGGCCTTGTGGTCCCACAGGGGGTTGTGGTCCGCACTCGCGTCGGCCGGCGTGTAGACGGCGCTGGAGAACTTCTCGGCGTACTCCTTGATGCGGCCGCGCTTGACGTTCTTCAGCTCCATGATGTAGGCGAGCTTCTCGCGGTCGATGCCGGCCTCGTCGTAGACGTAGCCCGAGCTGTCGCTGGCGGTCAGGGGCTTGGCGCCCAGGTCCAGCAGCTTCTCGGCCGCGTACTGGAACACGTTGCCGGAACCGGAGACCAGGGCCGTCTTGCCCTCGAGGGTCTCGTTGCGCGTCTCGAGCATGTTGGCCGCGAAGTACACGGCGCCGTAGCCCGTGGCCTCGGGACGAATGAGGCTGCCGCCCCAGTTCCGGCCCTTGCCCGTCAGCACGCCGACGAACTCGTTGCGGAGCTTCTTGTACTGGCCGAACAGGAAGCCGATCTCCCGGCCGCCGACGCCGATGTCACCGGCGGGCACGTCGGTGTTGGGGCCGATGTGGCGGAAGAGCTCGCTCATGAAGCTCTGGGTGAAGCGCATGACCTCGAGGTCGCTCTTACCCTTGGGATCGAAGTCCGATCCGCCCTTGCCGCCGCCCATGGGCAGGGTCGTCAGGGAGTTCTTCCAGACCTGCTCGAAGGCCAGGAACTTGAGGATGCCCAGGTTCACGCTGGGGTGGAAACGCAGGCCGCCCTTGTAGGGGCCGATGGCGCTGCTCATCTCGATACGGAAGCCCTTGTTGACCTGGACTTCACCCTTGTCGTCGACCCAGGGAACCCGGAAGAGGATCACGCGCTCGGGCTCGACGCTCCGCTCGAGGATCTTGGCCTTGCGGTACTCGGGGCGTTTCTCCAGCACGGGCCAGATGGACTCGACGACTTCCTCGACCGCCTGGTGGAATTCCCTCTCGGCAGGGTTCTTGGCGATCACGTTTTCCATGAAGGCAGCAACGTTCTGAGCCATTTCCATTCTCCTCGGGTTGACTGTCTCGAGTGACTCCCGATCCCGCAGAATCGGGACCCATGTGCCGGAAACATGGAAATTCTCCTTGTACCGCGCAAGGTTTTTCAGGTCCGTGGTGGGATTTGTTGTTCTGGTAACGGATCGGCGGATCCCGGTGTCATGCAACCCGTTGCCCGCCCGTCAGTTCGTATTACCGGACCGGCATTGTCAGGTAACCTGCGAGGTCACCATATGCACGTTCCCGGACCGGGCCGAATCGCCTCGACCCGCGCGAAAGCACGGGCGCAGAGACGCCAGGCGGGCCAGGCCAGTAGGGGGATCGCCAGCCACGGCAACACCCACCCCAGGATGCCGAGTCCGGCCAGCTCCGCCGCCCACCCGCGCACCAGGCCACCCACGGCCCACTCGGTCACTGTGCGCGTCATGAGCAGACCGTAGCCACCCAGATGTAGGACCATGAGCAGTCCCATGTGGATCCAGAAGACCGTCCGCACCCGCCGCCGGGTCGCACCCGGTCCCAGGTACCGGAAGATGGACCAGGCCGTGAGCAGGGATCCCACGATCACCGAGCCCAGGAGCAGGGCCACGACGGGTCCGATCTGGCCGCGCGTAGGCACGAGGCCGTCGGCCACGAGAGTCAGGCCCTGTTCGCCGGTCGCGACACGGCCGTCCGGATCCACGGTCAGGTAGCGGTCCCGGATCACGTCCGGCTCGACCTCGATACCGTGGGTCCGGGACACAGCCCGGGCGATCTGCCAGGCCACGAAGTCGGGACTGGAGCCGGCGTCGGTGGTGAAGGGTTTCCACAGGCCCAGAGGCAGGCCGCGGACGATCTCGAGGCTGGTCGGCGCCACCGTTTCGCCCCAGGGCGCGGTGACGGCCGCAGGCGGATCGCCCCACACGACCTCCCAGGTGTCCGTCGGCACCCGCAAGCCCACGTCCGCGTCGTCGTAGACCATGGACTCGACCGGTTCGCGATCGAGCTGGTCGACGGCCGCGCCGACGAGTCCTCCCACCGTCACCGTGACCATGCCGGGCAGCAACAGCCAGCGCAGCAGCAGGCCGCGCGACACGGGCAGGTGGTCCACCCGGCCCACGTTCTCCAGGAAGTGCATGATGAAGGCCACAAGCAGGTAGATGGTGATCCAGATGTTGAAGAACTGGGCGAAGTCGGCGTCCTCGGCCCGGTTGGCCACGCCGCCCACCACCAGACCCAACAACAGGATCATGGGCAGTCCGAGGATCCAGGTCGCCGGCCACTTGAAGAGCTGGCGCAGGACCATGTGGTGGACCGCGCCGCCGCTTCGGCGGTGGACCCCCACGGGCCCGGCGACCGAGCCGTCACTCCTGGTCTCTGCTTTGGTCAATACGTCGGGCAACGCCGCCCGCGCGCGCCAAGCCATGGCTCCGGTCACCAGCACCGGTGCCGCCGCCCAGGCCATGGGCAGCACGGCGAGGATCGCCAGCACGGCCAAGGACCCGGCCGCCAGGAGGATCCGCAAACGGTGCCAGCCGGGGGCCGCCGCCGGATCCGCCAGGGGGGAACGCCAGGCGGCCAGGAAGAGGGAAAGGGATACCAGCACCGCCCCGGGTCTCACGAAGTGCAACAGCACGGTCCCGGTCTCCACCAGGCCGGACCGGGACAGTCGGCTGATGAGCACCGTGAATCCGGCCACGACCGCCGCCATGGTCAGGAGCATCAACACGGCCGCCAGCAGGAGCGCCCGGGCGTGGTCCGTCCACAGCTCGCGCGCCGTGACGGGCAGTCCCAGTGCCCAGTCGCCGCCGCGCCGTCCCGTATCGTTCAACACGAGCAGAGAGAGGGCGCCCAGCAGGAGCACGAACTGGAGCAGATCGCCAAACTCGAGGCCGAGGACCGCCCCGCGGGTCGCGCGTTCGAAGGCTACGAGGTTCAGGCCCACCGAGGCCGTCGAGGCGGCCACCAGCGCGCTCTTGGGCATGGCCCGCAACAGGGGATGACTCCGCACGGCATCCCGCATCACGCGTCCCTCCCGGCCAGTTCAAGGAACATGTCCTCCAGGGAGAGGGGGCGGCAGGCGGCTTCGGTCAGGCCCAGGTTCTTCTCCAGTTCCCGGGTGCAGCTTTCGGCGTCGCGGGCAAAGACCGCGTGCAGGGACGGTCCCCGTTCACGCACGCACAGGCAATCCTCCAGGGCGAGCATGGTCGCCGCCGGCACCGCACCGGCAGGTACGAGGGCCAGGCAGTAGCCCTCGCGGATGTCGTCCAGGGGACTGTCGATCCACTTCTGGGTCTCGTGGATCATGACCAGGCGGCTGGCCATGCGCTCCACGTCGCCCATGTGGTGGGACGAGAAGAGGATGGTCGTGCCGGTCTCGTTGAGCAGGCGGATGGAGGTCTCCAGGAACTCCCGCCGCGCTACGGGATCGAGCCCGCCGGCCGGTTCGTCAAGGATCAACAGCTCGGGCCGGTGGCTCACTGCGCACAGCAACGCCACCTGGCGGGCCTGCCCCCGGCTGAGATCCGAGATTTTCCGGCCGACGGGCAGTTCGAATCGCGCCAGGAGGTCGTCGGCCGCCTCCTCCTGCCAGTCGGGAAAGAGCTCGCGGTGCAGGTCGAGGACCCGGCCCACGGTCATGAAAGCGGGCAGTTCCTGGTCTTCGGCCACGAAGCCGATGCGGCGGCGCACGGCGACCGGATCCTGGCGCGGATCCAGGCCGAAGACGCGGACGGTGCCCTGGTTCGGGGCGAGCATGCCCATGATCAGGCGGATGAGCGTGGTTTTGCCGGCGCCGTTGCGGCCCAGCAGGCCCACCACCTCGCCGGACTCCACCGTCAGGCCCAGGTTGCCGAGCACGGTACGGCCCCCGAAGCCCCGGTTCAGATCCCTCACCTCGAGCACGTTCATCATTCGTCCTCCTCTGCCGCGGCGGCAGCGAGCAATTCACGGAACAGGGCCTCCGCCTCCAGCGGTTCGACACCCATGCGGTAGGCCATTTGAGCGGCCGGCGCCAGGCTCGCGCGAAGCTGTTCGCGGCGGCGATCGGCCAAATCGCCGGCGTCGTGTTCCGCCACCACCAGCGGCAGACCGGGCCGGCGTTCGAGAACCCCCTCGTGGACGAGGAGATTGTAGGCCTTGCTGATCGTCATGGGATTCACCCCCAGGGGTACCGAGAGACTGCGGATCGACGGCATCTCGTCGCCGGGCTTCAGCACGCCGCCGGCCACGTGGGTCCGGACCTGGTCCATGAGTTGCCGGAAGATGGGCACCCCGCTACCGGGGTCGACATAGAAGAGCATGTTCGGTTCTGCCTCCGTCGACTTGGCCCGCCTCGAATTCGTATCGATCCTGAAGTGACCATGCACTGCATTAGTGCATATGTCAAGTAATACACCTAACGAAGGGAAAGGTTGCAGATTTTTTCCGACGGGATTGCAGAGCCCCTCCCCGGCGTGTTAGGTTTTCGGCTCGGCAAGGGGATCTCATCGGGAGGAAAACCATGGAATATCATGAGTTGCAGAAAACACGGGTCGCCGACCTGCGCGACATGGTCAAGGAAAAGCTGCCCGATATCGAGGGCGTCATCGGCCTGAAGAAGGAGGAGCTCGTCGACCTCCTGGCCGACCACCTGGGCATCGAGAAGCCTTCCAAGCAGGTCGCCGCAGGCCTGGGCAAGCGAAAGATCAAGGCGACGATCAAGGAGTTGAAGGCCAAGCGCGTAGCCGCGCAGGAGGCCAAAGACACCAAGGAACTCAAGAAGTACCGACGCCTGATCCATCGCGAGAAGCGCAAATTGCGCCGGCTCATGCAGCTGTCCTGACCTGAGTACGACAGAAGACGGCTCCCGGACCGCCTCGCGCTTTAAGCGGGGTCATCGGGGGCCGTCTTCTGTCGTACTCAGGTCGGGGGCGGTGGTCAGAACGGCGAAATTGGAACCGTCGGGAGGGGACGCCGTGCGGGATGGACGACGAGAAATACTCGACAACGGAGCGGGGAACTGGTGATGACGACGACTGATCTGGGCAGGGGCGCGGTGCTGTACACGTTTCCGCCCGACGCCGGGGACTTCGCCACTTGCATCGCGGCGCTGGTCCACGGCGATCGGGCTTTGCTGATCGATAGCGGCTATGAGCGACACGCCACCCGGATGATCGAGTATCTGGGTGCGCGGGTGACCGTCGATACCGTCGTCCTCTCCCACGAGCATGAGGATCATAGCCACGGCTGCCGGGTCCTGCCCGAATGCCGAATCGTGGCCGCGCCGAATTTTCCCGGCCACGTGCTGCCGGGCCGACGAATCGACGCGGTTGATACGGGCGACCGACTGGTCTTCGGTCCCTTCCGGCTGGAGTTCTTCGTCACACCGGGGCACAGCCACCACCATCTGGTTACGCGGGTCGATCGCGACTGGGCCCATGCCGGGGACCTGATCATCCACACGGCCGACCGGTGCCCGACACCCCCCTACCTGGCCGACGGCGGGTCGCTGACCGCTCATCTTGAGAGTCTCGCGGCGCTGGCAGGGCTGAAAGCCCGGCAGGTGGTGTGCGGGCACGGACCCGTGCTGGCCGGAACAGCGGTGATCGACGACGCCATCGCCCGGCGCACCGAATACCTGCACCGGCTCGAAGCGGCCAAGACGGCTATTCCCCTCGCGACGGGCCCCGATGCCCGGACCCGTCACGACTTCCATCGCATGAATCTGGAGAAGCTCGGGCTGGCAGAGGCCTGATCGGGACCAGGCTCTCAGTCCAGGTCCAGGGGGCGGGCCGCGTCGGTGATGGCGCCGATCTTGGCGGCCAGGCCGGTGCCTGCGACCACCTCGGCGGTGGTCAGGAAGGTGACATCGAGCATTCCATCGACTCGCACGCCCGTGCGGGAGAAATTCATCTCGGCCAGGGCCCCGCTCCAACCCTCGAACCAGGCTTCCAGGGGCCGGCGGTCCGGCGCGTCATCGCTCATGTGGACCAGCAGGTCGATGTCGCTGTCGGGCCCGGCCGTCCCGTTCTTCACCGAGCCGTAGAGGTAGACGCCCGAGACGCCGTGGGCCTCGGCGTCCATGGAACGCACCATGCGTTCGGCCATGCGGAAGCGCCAGCGCCAGAACTGGCGCGGTTCGATGCTCGTGGCCGGAGGTGCATCCGACACGGGCTGCGGGCGGTCCGTGGGCGAGGCCAGCATGGCCAGCGCCTCGTCCGTGTCGGCGTTCAGCAGCACCCGCAACACCCGGCCGTCCGTCGCCGCCTGCACATCGATCACGCGCAGGCAGTGGGCCAGGTCGGCGTATTCGGGCAGCATCTCCGGCAGGAGGTTCGGCGCCGTGCGCAGGAGACCCTCGGCAAAGTCCGAGTCGTCGTCCGGATACAGGGGCAGGTAGCGGATGTCCGCCTCCACCAGATCCTGGAAGAAGTGGGTGCCGAAACTCAGGTCGGGCACATAGTTGCCCTGGCGCCGGGCGATCTCCACGAGCATGGCTGTGTTGTTGATGTCCGCGTAGGTGACACGCACACCCAGCTTGATGTCGCCGCGGCTGCCCCAACGGCCCGGCCCCATGAGGACGAAGCGACGCCTGGGGAGAGCCCGGTTGAGCTTGCCCACGGCCCGGCCGACCCGGCGCATGGCCTCGGCATCGGGCAGGCGGCTGTAGGCCTCCGCCTCCACCCACACGACGTGGCTGAGATCCGGGACCCAGCCGTTGGACACGAAGCGGCGCGCGGCGAAAACCACATCCTCGTCGTCCACGTCCCGGGGAATGACCGCCGGCGCGTTCTCCGCGGTCACCGCCTGGGGCCGGCACTGGAGCAGATAGATGTCCCGGCCGTCGTGAGCGAACTCGATGTCCACCGGCGTGCCCAGGTGCTCCTCCAGCAGGGTCATGAGGGCGTGGGCCTTGGGGACGAAGTCCGTGTCGGCCAGGAGGCCCTCCAGGTCGGCGACGATCTCGTCCTTCTCCGGGTCCAGCAGCAGTTGGCTCGCCCGCTCGGTGCGCTCACCCCGGACCACCGAGAAGATCTTGTCCACCAGGGGATAGTCGCCGTTCGTGCGACGGAGCAGGTCGACCAGCGACACGGTCTCGAAACGGCGCTCCTCCAGGTTGATGACATCCGCCTGTCGCGGGCTGTACCGCACGACCTCGTCCAGGGTCTGATTGGCGCGCAATCCAGGCAATGCGGGCACGGCCAGGACCGGAAAGTCGTCGGTGCGGTCCACCGCGCGCGTGCCCAGCCCGGGGACGAGACGCAGCAGGCCGTCCTCCCGCTGGATGCGCGAGGACCAGCGGAATTCGTTGCGACCGTAGGCCACACCCGCGAAGGCCGGCAGGTACCAGGGGCCGACGCGGGTGCCGACCACCTCCTGGATGAGGATGCCCATCTCCTCCACGAACTCCTGGAGGCCGCGCTCACGCCGGTACTCGATGGGGTCCGGGCCGAGGGTCGACGCCCACACCTCGGCCACGGCCATGAGCAGGGCGTCCAGGCGTTCGGCGCGGGTGCCCTGGTTGGGCACGAAGAGGCTCTTGTACTTGCCGGAGAACGCAGTGCCGAAACGGTCTTCCAACAGACTCGAACTGCGCACGATGAGGGGCGCCTCGCCGAAGTACTCCAGGGCCCGCGTCAGGCCAGCGATCACTTCCGACGGAAAGGAACTGGCGCGGAAAAGCTTGATCAGATTGGGATACTCGCGCCGCACCTGGGAGACGTCCTTGAACTTCTGTTCCATGACGTCGTCGAGGTCGTTGAGCTTGATGAAGTCCATGACTGCGTCCGAGGCCATGTACCAGGTGCGCGGGGTCTTCACGCCGGCCAGCCCGCGCCGTTCGGCTTCGGGGGTTTCCAGGATCCATTTGGCCAGCAGCATGCCGGCCGCCTTGCCCCCCAGCTTCCCCATGCAGCCGCCGGTCATGATGATGCGGTCCAGGAGGTCGTGGAAGTCCGTGATGCGGACCACTTCCTTGCCCACCGTGATGTAGTCGAGTTGCTCGGTGAGGAAGCGCTGGATGAGCGAGACGCGGAGGCTCTTCAGGGTGCTCGGGGCCAGGCCGCTGCGCCCGCGCAGCACGTCGTTGTAGCGGCGGATGGCCTCGGCGATCTCGGGCATGGTGCTGCGGGGGTCGCCCACGACGGTGCTGAAGAAGCTGGCCTTGTCCTCCTGGAGCCACTTGCGCAGGCGGGTGAGGATCTCGTCGTCGCCCAGGAAGCGGTCGGCCAGTTCGAAGGGCCGGCCTTCCATGAGGACCGAGCCTTCCAGGTGTTCCTGGGGACCGGGCATGTTGGGTCCCGACTGGTCGCCGGAGGAATCGTCCACCTCGTCGAGCATACGCTCGGCGTCGGCCAGCCCAATGGAGCACAGGTGGTTGAGCATCTTGCGCGAGACCCGCAGGAACTGATGACTGCGGGTCTCGCGGATCTTGTCCAGTTCGGTCCGCCAGGCGGGCACGCCGCGGTCGTCGCCGCTGCCGCCGCCGGGCGTCACGCCTACACCCAGCCCCGGTCCCGGCAAGCGGCCGCGACCCGGTTGATGGCCACCACATAGGCGGCATCACGCATGTACAGTTTCTTGGACGTGGCCAGGTCGCTGATGGAATGGAAGGCGGAGGTCATCTTCTGGTCCAGGCGCTCCAGGACCAGTTCCCGCTCCCAGAAGAAGTTCGTGTTGCATTGGACCTGCTCGAAGTAGCTGCAGGTCACCCCGCCGGCGTTGGCCAGGAAGTCGGGGATCACGAAGACGCCCCGCTTTTCCAGCTCCGCATCCGCTTCCGGGGTGGTCGGGCCATTGGCGCCCTCGGCAATGAACTTCACGCGATCCTTGATCCGGCCCACGTTGTCGCCGGTGATCTGGTTCTCCAGGGCGCAGGGCAGGAGGATGTCCACGTCCTGGTCCAGCCACTGGTCGCCGGGTACGACTTCGTAGCCCAGGTCCACGGCCTTGGCCTTGTCGATGCCGCCGAAGCGGTCGGTGATCCCGCGCAGCTGTTCCAGGTCGACGCCGTCGGTCTTCACGAAGGCGTAGGTGGTCTGGTCGGTCTGGTCCCAGCTGGACACGCACACGACCGTGCCGCCCATCTCCTTGTAGAGCTCGATGGCGTACTGGGAAACATTGCCGAAGCCCTGGAAGCTGGCGGTGGTGTCCGACGGATCGACGCCCTGCTTATCGAGGGCCTCGCGCAGACAGTAGACGACGCCGTAGCCCGTGGCCTCGGTCCGGCCCAGGGATCCGCCCATACCCACGGGCTTGCCCGTGATCACGCCGGGAAAGTGGCCGCCGGTGATGTGCTCGTACTCGTCCATCATCCACAGCATGTGCTGGGGGCTCGTCATGACATCGGGCGCGGGCACGTCGGCCACCGGGCCGATGTTCCGGGCCAGTTGGCGCACCCAGCCGCGGCAGATGGCTTCCTGCTCACGGGCGCTCAGCTCGTGGGGATCGCAGATGACGCCGCCCTTGCCCCCGCCCAGGGGGATATCGGCCACGGCGCACTTCCAGGTCATCCACATGGAGAGGGCGCGCACGGTGTCGGCCGTCTCCTGGGGGTGGAAGCGGATGCCGCCCTTGCAGGGGCCGCGGGCGTCGTTGTGCTGCACGCGGTAGCCCTGGAAGACCCGGGTGCTGCCGTCGTCCATGCGCACGGGAATGCTGAAGTGGTACTCACGCAGAGGGCTGCGCAGCAGGCCCCGGGCGCCCGGATCCAGGCCGATGAGATCGGCGATCTTGTCGAACTGGGTGCGTGCCATCGCGAACGGATTGAAGGTCGTATCGTGAGCCATGCCGCTGCTCCTGTGTGGTCGTGCCGGCGCGTGGCCGGACAGGTCATCGCTT
Organism: bacterium; assembly: GCA_024231905.1. GTDB lineage: Bacteria > Krumholzibacteriota > Krumholzibacteriia > LZORAL124-64-63 > LZORAL124-64-63 > JAAEQC01. Next base: position 242,993 of record JAAEQC010000218.1, read on the forward strand.
CCGCGGCGTCCCCCGTCGCGGACCGCGGAACGATGGTCAGCGCCGGAGCCCGGGGCAAGTGGAATCGCTCCGGTCCGGATGTCCGGTCACGCCCTCCGGCAGGGCTGGTTCGCCCGGGCCACGTGTTCCGAGCCGGGCCTCAGGACCACGCCACGTCGGGTACGGCCATCGATGAGCACCGTCAGCGGAGCGTCCAGTTCCATGTGACGCAGGAATTCCCCCTCGGCCTGGCCAGGCTGGTCGTCGAACCAGTCCCAGTCCAGCCGGCTGGTGCCCTGGCCGCGGTTGACCGTCAGGTAGCCCACCTGGAAACTCGTCAGATTCTGGAAGAAGTGCGAGCCCTGGCTCGGGGTGACCCGGAAATCCTCCAGGTCGGTCTCCACGATGACCTGGGCGCCGGAGATCTGGTCCCAGCGCACGGGAATGCCCAGCCAGCGGTCCGCCGATCCCCAACGGCCGGGTCCCAGCAACAGGTAGGGCCGCGCCTCGTCCACTAAACGCTGGTTCAGGCGGCCGATTTCCGCCGCGATCTCCACCGTGCGTCCCCGGTCGAACACCCCGCGGGGCACGTAGACGACATCGCGGATCCCGCAGTGGCGGCCGTTGCCCAGGGCCAAGTCCGTGGCGAGGATGGCCGCTTCGTCGTCCATCACTTCGACGGGAATGTCGGGGGCCTCGTAGCCGGCGGCCAGGGGACGGATCTGCAGGAATCCGAACTCGTCGGGCACGCCGGGCTCGTCGTGCAGGGCGACGGCGAACTCGATCTCCACCTCGGCGCTCATGGTGCGCCGTCCCACCTCCAGGAGCAGTTGCACCACATCCGCCAGGGGGAAGACATCCGACTTCAGGACGTGGGCGAAGGAGACCAGGCGCATGCCCGGGCGATAGATGCCGTCGTAGACCGCTTCGTTCTCCGCCGAGTACACCGAGCCCAGCGGGTCCAGAGTGCCGTGCCGCTCAGCGTCGGCCAAGTCCAGGACCTTCAGGTTGAAGTCGTCGTTGATCCGGGGGTAGGCGTCGGGATCGCTCACGTCCAGGGCGAAGAACTGGCGCTGGCTATTGTTCATCCAGTCATCGATGGTCCCGAACTGGGGCAGCACACCCGGGTGGCGCGGGCTGAAGCGCAAGGCCTTGCCCCCCTCGACCACCGTGCGGCCGAGCCCCAGGGCCGCCGTGACGACGCCCTCGTCCGGGGCCATGTCCCCGCTGGGGTAGAAATTGCTCGAGTGGGCCACACCGGCGAAGTGCGGGTAGTCATAATGCTCGTGCTGGCGGCCGACCATCTGCTGGATGACCACCGCCATCTTCTCTTCCTCGATGCGGTTGCTCGTGGCCTCGATGTAACTCTTGGCCGCCCGCGAGAAGGCCGAGGCGTAGATGAGCTTGATCGCGTCGCAGAGCTGGTCGAGCCGCACCTTCAGGTCCGGATGGTTGTTGGCCAGCATGTAGGTGGAGTAGACGCCGGCGAAAGGCTGGAACTGGCTGTCCTCAAGCATGCTCGACGAACGCACGGCCAGCGGGTACCGCACCTTCTCCAGGAACGTCTCCAGATCGTCGTAGATGGCCGGCGGCAGCTTCTGTTCCAGGAAGGCGGACGCGACCTCCTCGTCCTCCACGTCCCCCAGCACCCTGCGGCGCAGTCCGCCCTGGTTCAGGAAAGAGTCGAAGACGTCCGTGCCCACCACCGCCGTGGGCGGTACCTGGATCGTCACACCCGGGAAGCGGTCGGTGATACCGTAGCGGTGAAGCACCGAGTTCATGAATGCCAGGCCACGGCCCTTGCCGCCGAGGGAACCGCCGCCGATGCGCACGAAGCTGCTGCCCGTATCGAAGTGACGGCGGGAGAAGTCGGCCACGACGCCGCGGGTGGTCTCGGTGCGAAAGCGGTCGATGGCGTCCACCAAGAAGGCGCGCAGTTCCTCGTCGTCGTTGAAGTCGGACACCTTGCGCGGCCGGATTACCGACGCCAGCGCGAACTCGGTACGGGCCCGCAGCCAGTTGGAAAAATGATCGTAGGTGGCGTGGTGGCGGATGGATTCGACGGGCACCTGCCGCAGCAGGTCGAGCATGGCGTGCAGATCCCCCGCGCGGCCCACTTCGGAACCGTCCCCCAGGCGGAACACGAAATCGCCGAAACCGAAGTTCTCGAGCATGAATGCGCGCAGATCCAGCAGCAGGGTCCGCGAATTCTTGTGGATGAAGCCCGCTCCCACTTCGGCGGCCACGCCGGCCAAGCCCGCGTCGGTGGACTGCAACACCGCGGGCGTGTGCGGATCCACGTACTTCACCCGCCGGATGAATTCCACTCCGGCGTCCTCACGGTGCTCGCCGTTCCAGGGAAAGCGTCCGTCGGAAATGACTCCCAACAGGGCGCCCTTGTAGTGGCCGTAGAACTCCCAGGCCTCCTCGAAGGACGTGGCCAGCAGGATCTTGGGCCGGGCCCGCAACCGCAGCAGGCGGTGGCTGAGGTTCACGCCCTCGTCCATCAGGGATTGGGTCTGCTCCACCACCTCGGTGTAGAGCAGGGGCAGGTACGAGGAGTAGAAACGCACCGAGTCCTCGATCAGGAGGATGCAGCGGACCTCGCCGTAGCGCGTATCGTGGGCCACGTTCAGCAGGTCCTCGGCGTGCTTGATGACAGCCAGCAGCAGGCGCAGGTCGCCGGTCCAGAGGAAGTAGCGATCCAGGTTCCCGGCCCCCTCTGTCTCCCGGATGAACTGGAGCTCGCGCGGATTGAAGGCCAGGTTGAAGACCGGCAGATCCGGCCGCCGTTCCTTGACGGCCCGGGCCAGGGTGGGCGCATCCATGTCCCCCAGGCGCGACATGGTGATGACCAGGTCGAAGCCCCGGGATTCGATGAGCTCGAGGGCCTCCTCGCCGGTGGAGGCGCGGGTGACCATGGGCGCGAAGCTCAGGTTCAGGTCCCGGTACTCGCCCAGCAGCAACTCCGTCAGACGGGCGCCCTCCTCCAGGGTGAAGGCGTCGTAGAGGGAGGCCACGAGCAGCACGTGTTGGACACGGCGCTGCATGAGGTTCTCAAAGCCGCTGAAGCGGCTGCCGGATGCCGGTCCGGCCGGCGGGAAGATTTGATCCATCATGGGAGTCAGGCTAAAGCAGAATCCCCGGCCCGACCAGCGGAATCAGAAGCCGAAGCCCCAGGCCACTTTCAGGCCGCCGGTCGGACCCGCGCCGCCATCCCCGTCCACTTCGTGCAGGTGGGGTACCAGCCAGCCGGCGGCCGCGCCGACGAGCGCTCCGGCGAGGATGTCGGTGGGGTAGTGGCGGCCCGCCGTATAGCGAAGCAGGCCGGTGGTGGTAGCGGCGGCCAAGCATCCGCCCCACACCCAGCCGCGGGCGCCGGAGTCAGGATGCAGCCGTTCGAAAGTCGTGGCGAAGAAGACCATCGACGCGAAGGCGTTGGCGCTGTGGCCCGAGGGAAAGGACCGGTAGGCCGTGGTCGAGTTGCGCAGGGCGCCGGGTATGCGCGGGTCGTCGTTGAAGACGAAGGGACGGGGGCGGCCGAAGATCCGTTTGAGGGCGTAGGTGGTGCCCGTGTTCAGAAGCATGGTCTCGGCGTACATGACGGCCAACCGGCCGCCGCGCTCCCGGCCCGGACCCGTAACCGTCAGGGCCAGCGGCGCCAGCATCTGCGCGTTCACCAGCCGGTCGCTGACACGGTTTGCGGCGGGAGACCAGCGGCGGGAAGCCGTACGGTCGAGGGCCGGAACGGTGGCCGGATCACCCACGGATCCCGCATCCGCCGGCGCATGGGCCTCCACCAGGGCCCCGATCAGGAAGACCGCGCCACCCGCTCCGACCAAGGCCGCCTCGCGCCCGTTGTCCAGCTCGTACGGGTAGGTTTCCTGCGCCGCGGCCGGCGCCCAGGCGAGAGCCGCCATGAGGATGATCATCGTCCGTATCATGGATTCATCCTAGCATGGGTGGCGTAGGCGCGCACGGCTTCGGCGCGCTGTCCGGGAGGCGGGTTCCGGCCCGACAGGCCGCGGTGATGACAGCCGACGACGGCCCGTTCATTCGCCCCGAGCGAACCGTCTTCCCAGCCCCAGCGGCAGCAACGGCGCGTTGCCGATGGTGACCCCCAGCATGATGTCGTTGCTCTGGGTCTCGATGAAGGCCAGCCCCGGCCGCAGAGGTCCCAGGTCCACGAGCCCGGGATAGACATTGACCTGCCAGCGCGCCTCGAGATTCTTCGAGTAGAGAACCGAGGCCATGAGGCTCCCCCCCCGGTCATAGAACATGCCGACGGACCGCGCCAGATTCGCCGTCTCGCTGATGCCGTCCACGTCTTCCAGGTTCTTGGCGACCCAACCGGCGCCGCAGCTCAGGTAGTGGTCCCCACCCACGTGGCGCGTCAGGCCCAGTTCCCCGCCGTTGCCCCAGTGGTAGAAGAGGTACCACGGCGTCTCGGCGCTGAGGCGTAGGCGCATCATGTAGTTGAGGCCGATGTTCTCGAAACGGCCGCGCTCCGGGTCCCAGAGAGGTTGGAAGGACCAGTCCGCCATGTTCAAGGTGCGGCCGAAGAAGCGGGAGACCCGGTCGGAACTGAAGAGCAGGATCCCCGCCACGTCGAAGAGATAGACGTCGGCGATGGGGTCCACCCGCCAGCTGGTCTTGCTGTCCATCTCCACCGTCTCGTTGAGCAGGTGGTAGACGACCATGGTCCCCACCGACCAGCGGATCTCGTGTTCGAAGCCGTGGGCCCGGTACCACTCGCGCATGAGCCGGTAGCTGAAGCCACCGCCCAGCAGGTGGTTCCAGTAGTTGGGCCAGTACTGGGCGTCGCCGCTGTTGAAGCTGACCGGCAGCACCTCGGACTTGATGAACTCCCACCAGCCTTTGGCCTCGATGGACTTCACCGGATGCCGCAGGTTGCGCCAGACGTTGTTCCAGCCGTTCTGGTAATCGATGTCCTCGGCACAGTTGGAGCGGCCCTCCATCTTGATGATGCCGTAGCCGCCGTTGAGGATCAGCCGCAAGGGGCCGGACAGGTGGTCGGATCCGTAGCCGCAGCGCTCGTAGAAGTAGTACTCGGGCTCGACGGGACCCGACGCCACGGTCGTATCCGCCGCTACCGCCGCATCCGGGCCCGGATGGGCACAAGCAGCCGCCGCGCAGGAAACCAACAGGAGAATTCCTAGAGAGGTCTTGAGATGCATCTTCATTTATGTCGGGAGGGTTGGGGAAGGACACGTGCTGCAAATAACCGCTGTGGTCCCACGGAAGTCAATACGCGAATGACAGTTATGATTACATCAGGGTGACTCATGTTCACGGGCGCGCAGGATGCGGATCCGGGAGTTTCCCGTCAACTCCCGCAGACACCGGCCGATCCCGATTGCAGACTTGCTATGTCCCGAGCCAGGCGTCAGATTTCGGGAGATCGGATGGAGAGCCGGTCCCTTGGCGCCACTCCATGGAGGAAGATCCGCTTGCGCCGCCACCACGCCGACCACGATCCGCGACGTCGTAGCTTCCTGGGCCTTTGCGGCCGTATCGCCCTCTGTGGAGCGCTACCGGTGCCGCTGCTGGCCGACCGGGCCACGGCTGCTCTCGATCCGCGGACCCGCTCCCTCGATCTGCTGAACACCCACACGGGCGAAGCCCTGTCCTGCGTGTACCAGGAGGATGGACTCCTGCTGCCCGATGCCCTGGCCGCCCTGGACCGCATCCTGCGCGACCACCGCACGGACGAGATCAAGTCCATGGACCCGGCGCTGCTGAACCTGATGAGCGACGTGGCCCACAACTGCAACGCCTCCAGTCCCATCCACGTCGTCTCCGGCTACCGTTCACCGGCCACCAACGCGGCTCTTCGCAGCCGGAATGGCGGCGTGGCCCGTCGCAGCTACCACATGGAAGGCAAGGCGGTCGATCTGCGGCTACCCGGGGTGTCGACCGAAGTCGTGAGGTCCGTCGCGTCAGGGGTCCGTCAGGGCGGCGTCGGCCACTACCCGCAATCCGATTTCGTCCACGTCGACACCGGCCCCGTCCGCTACTGGTAGACCAGGTTCGTTCTCGGGCCTCGACGAACTCGCCGCGTATCCGTACACGTCGTCCCGGAAACAGAGCGTGCCGTCATCATCGATCCAGGCCGTGGCGTAGACCAGGTGCACCGCCACCGGCCGTGGCAGGGGCACGGACGTGGTCTCTCCACTCGCCAGCAGATCCGCCAGTTCGGTATAGCCCTCACCCAGGAGGGCCTCAGCCAGTCTCAAAGGTTCCTCGAGCCGCACACACCCGGAGGAGAAAAACCGCTCGCTCTCAGCGAAGCGTCCCGTGTGGGGCGTGTCGTGGATGTAGACCGCATAGGGGTTCGGGAACATGAATTTGATCCGCCCGAGGGGATTGTTCGGACCTGGTCGCTGCTGGAGCTTGTAGGCCAGATTCCAGGGCGCGATGCCCTGCCAGGCCACATCCAGCGGGTCGAGTTCCGGCGCACCCGGATGCCAATCGCGGAAAACCCGGATACCCCGCTCCACCAGATAGGAAGGGTCCTCGACGATCTTCGGGAGCACATCCTGCCGGGCCAGAACCTGGGGAATGTTCCAGACGGGATTGATCTCAAGCGACGTGATACGACTGGAAAGCACGGGCGTCGGTCGCGCCGGCCGGCCCACGATGGTGCGCAGCCGCAGGGACACCGAATCGCCCTCGACCACCGTCAACCGCCCCTGGAGCACGTCGACCCGCACGTGGGTCCGGCCCAGGTCGCGCGGGAGACAACGCAGACGCTCCAGACTGAACTCCACCTGGCGCAGGCGGTCGGCCACCGGAACGTTCAAGGCTGCGATCGTGCGCGCCCCGACCACGCCGTCCCGGACCAGTCCATGGCGGCCCTGGAAGCGGCGCACGGCCGCACAGAGCACGTCGTCGTAGAACTCGGCGGGGCCCGCGGGGGTTGCGGCTTCACCCAGGATACGTCGGCGCAGGTACGCGACGCGCAGAGCGCTCTCCCCTGGACGCAGCAGGTGCCCGTCCGGCACCAGCGGCCAGTCGCCGGCCTGTCGTACGGCCCTCAGCTGCCGCAGCGAGACCCGTAGGCCCGCATAATCGTCGCCCCCCGGCGCAGCCTCCTCGATGGCCACGGACGGCGCCTCGGGTCCGGTAGCCACCCTGTCGACGAAGGCCACGAGGTCAAAAACCGGCGCCGCAAGAACGGAGTCTGTGGGCAGGGGCATGCGGAGCCGTTGCCCCGTCAGGTCCGCCACGTAGTCCAGGGCAGTCCGGGTGAGCAATACGTCCAGATCTGCCCGCTCGTCGAGAGCAGCAGCGCCCCGCGCGTGGCATGCTTCCCGCAACCGCCGGAGTGGGTAGACAGCCGGGTTCAGGCCGTGGGCCCGGGCGGCGGCGAAACGGTCGATGAGGGCCGGGATCTCCAGTTCCGCGTCCGGGCGCATGAGCCACAAGGGCGCCCCCTCCCGCTCCCGGTAGATCCGGGCCACCGGGTCGGGCGTGACGGCGCCGGCAGACGAGACAGCCCCCGCGCTGATCGCCAGGCGCAACGACAATTCGGGTACGAAACCGTCGACGACAGGCAGGACCACGAGCAGGATTGTGGCGAGACCGGATGCGGCGAGCATGAGAAGTCCCCGTCCCCCGACGCGGGTTCTCTTCCGTGATGTGAGCGGGCGGTTCCGTTCCCCCCGCACGACCCTCCTGAATACTGGACGGATTATACCACATTTTATAAGGCTCATCGATGCAAAACCTTGCGGCATATCAGTAAACGCCCCGCCCGGCCAAGCCGAGCGGGGCGTTCATAAGTGGCGCCAAACTACTGCTACGCCTTGAACTCCACACCCTGGGCCAGGTGTACTTCCCCGCCCCAGTTGATGGTGTTGGTCTGGCGCCGCATGTACATCTTCCAGGAATCCGAGCCGGACTCACGCCCGCCACCGGTTTCCTTCTCGCCGCCGAAGGCGCCGCCGATCTCCGCACCGGAAGTGCCGATGTTGATGTTGGCGATGCCGCAGTCGGAGCCCAGGAAGCTGAGGAAGGACTCGCCCTCGCCCACGCTGTCGGTGTAGACGGAGCTGCTCAGTCCCTGGGGCACGTCGTTGTGCATCTTGAGCGCCTGGTCGAAGCGCTTGTACTTCATGACGTACAGCACCGGTGCGAAGGTCTCGTTCTGCACGATGTCGGCCTTGTTCTCGATCTCGATGATGGTCGGCAGCACGAAGGTCGGCGCGCCGAAGGGCCTGAGCACCTTGCCGCCGTACAGGATCTTGCCACCCTGCTCCTTGGCGGCCTTGATGGCTGCCTCGTAGTCGGCCACGGCGGTCTCGTCGATCAAGGGGCCCATGAGGGTTTTGGGATCGAGGGGATCGCCGATCTTCACGTTCTTGTAGTTGGCCTTCAGCTTGCGAAGGAAGGTGGCGTAGATCTTCTCGTGGATGATCAGGCGGCGGGTCGAGGTGCAACGCTGGCCGGCGGTGCCCACGGCGCCGAAGAAGGCGCTCGCCAAGGCGCCCTTCATGTCGGCCTTGTCACTGATGATGATGGCGTTGTTGCCGCCGAGCTCGAGGATGGCGCGGCCAAGGCGGGCGCCCACGACGCCACCGATGCGCTGGCCCATGCGGGTCGAGCCCGTGGCGCTGACCAGGGGGATGTGTGGGTCGTTGACGAGCTTTTCGCCGATGGTCGAACCGCGGCCGATGGTCACGCAGCTGAGGCCCGCGGGCAGATCGTTCCGCTTGAAGACCTCGTTGACGATGTTCTGGCAGGCGATGCCGCACAGGGGCGTCTTGCTGGAGGGCTTCCAGAGGGTGCTGTCGCCGCACACCCAGGCCAGGGCCGTGTTCCAGGCCCAGACGGCCACGGGGAAGTTGAAGGCGCTGATGACGCCGACCACGCCCAGGGGGTGCCACTGCTCCATCATGCGGTGCCGGGGACGTTCGCTCTGCAGGGTCGGACCGCTCAGGTTGCGGCTCAGCCCCACGGCGAAATCGCAGATGTCGATCATCTCCTGGACCTCGCCCAGGCCTTCGGTGTAGATCTTGCCCATCTCCAGGCTCACCAGGGCGCCCAGCATGTCCTTCTTCTCGCGCAGGGCCTCGCCCACCTGACGCACGATCTCACCGCGCTTGGGGGCCGGCAGCTCGCGCCAGGCCAGGAAGGCCTTGCGGGCCTGCTTCATCACCTTGTCATAGTCCTTGGGGCTCGCCTGCTCGATCTTCGCGAGCACCTTGCCGTCGGTCGGGTTCCTGGACGTGATGTAGTCGCCGCTCGTGGCGAACCACTCGCCGCCGTAGTTGGCGCCCTTCATCTTCGCCTTGAGTCCGAGCGCCCGGAAGATGCCGGTCTTCGCGATCTTGGCCATGGTCTTATCTCCCTCGATCAGGGGTTAGTAGGACTCCGCCGCCTCCCGGCAGACGATATCCAGTTTTTCCAGTTCGTCGAGTATTGGGTCGTAAATCTCCCGGTGGACCGGCCGCAGCACGCCGCGCTGGGGGACGGCACCCTCCAGGATGAGGCGCGCGGCGATGGCTGCCGGCAACGAGACGGTGCGGGACATGGCGGTATCGCCGTCCGGGACGCCGAAGTCCACGAGGCTGGAGGTGATCCGCTCGTGGTGGTCGTCCTGCGGGAACCAGGCCTTGAACTCGTGAAAGAGCACGACCATGTCGCGTTCGCCCGGATTGTAAGAGAGCCGTTCGAGCATGATTTTGCCCAAGGCGTCCAGGGGCGAAATGCGGTCGCACTCGAGAGGCTGCTCGGAGAACAGTCCCAGCCACTCCATGTTCATGGGAGGCAGGCAATCGGCGGGGATGCCCATCGCCCGTGCCGCAGCGCGTCTCAAGTCATCCTCCGGGCCGGCGTCGAGCAGGTCACGCAGGAAATCAGCATAGGTCATGCCACGGCAGTCGCGCTCCTCTTCGTCCAGCAGGCCGATGTTCACGAGCTGGTACAGGGTCGCGCACCAGCCCAGGTACCGCAGCGTGCCCCGGAAGACGGCACGGGCCTCGTCGCCCAGGGCGTAGATGTCGCGGTACTGGAGCGAATCGCGGTTGGGATAGGCCTCGAAATCACCCGCCCCAGGCACATTCAGCAGGTGCATGTCGCGGAAGAGCCGCTCGGGCTCGACCTCGACCACGTGGTTGTCCAGCCAGTAACGTGCGCCGTTGCGGCTGGCCTGCAGAACGCCCCGCGGCGCCCAGGAGAACTTGTAGCCGAAGGGGTTGTCGTTGGCCTCGGGAGCCGGAAGGCCACCGCAGTAGGACCGGAAGTACCGGACCTTGCCACCGCGCGCGTGAACGTCGTCGATGATGCGCATGGCCGACATGTGGTCGATACCGGGGTCGAGCCCGATCTCGTTGAGGAAGACCAGGCCCTTCTCACGCGCCGCCCCGTTCAGGGCCTGCATCTCGTCGCTGACATAGGACGCCGTGATCAGGTGCCGGCCGTGCTCCAGGCAGATGCGGCCCACCCGGGGATGATGGGCATAGGGCAGGAGGCTGACCACCAGGTCGTGGTCCGCCACCAGGCTTTCCAGGGCCCCACTGTCGGCCACGTCCAGTTTGTGCGGCGTGCCGCCGGGATGGCCCGCGATGAGCTTCACGGCGTCTTCGACCACCAGGCTCGTCACGGTCAACGGGAAGGATTGCTCCAGCAGGTAGCGTACCAACGGGCCGGCCACCATGCCGGCACCGAGGACCAGGATCTTGGGCATGGGTCGCCTTTCGTGCCGGCTGTCAGCGGCCGGACTTCTCCAGGAATTCCCGCAGGTAGCGGTAGTCGGGAGCCAGCTGGCCGCGGTGGGCAATGACCGCCTTCTTCAGGTGCGAGGGCAGGTTCAGGCCCGCGAAGTCCACCTGGAAGTCGGCGTCCGCCAAGGCCGGCACCATATCGCGCAGCACCGTGCTGAAATGCTGGGACGCCTCCCGTGGCAGTTCGCAGGGCAGGTTGTCCACGGCCATGATGACCGGTCCCTTGCCCGCCACGCCGTACTCGATCTTCCGCGTAGCCGGATTCCATACGTAGCATGGGTTGTCCGGCTGGGTCGCCTCGAGGGTGAGTTCGATGCTGCCTTCCATGTCGCAGCTGATGTCGCCGATAACCAGCAACCGCGCCGTGCGGTCGCCCCCGTAGGCGGACTTGGCCCAGGACGCCGTCACCAGGCGCGGGTAGCGGTCCTCCCAGTAGATCGTGTTCAAGAGCACGTCCAGGTGGGGCAGGTGGCGTTCGAAGATGCCGCGATAGTTCTCGGGCCGCTGGTAGTAGTCCTGCAGGACGAACTGGGCGTCGGCATTGCGCGGTTCGACCATGTGCTCCTCGCGGAAGACCACCGTCAGCATGGGGCCCACGTCATCCGCTTCGGCGGCCGCGGCCAGGTCCTCCACCGCCACCTCGCGCGCGGGCAGGCAGGCGAGGACCTCCTGGCAACCCTTGGCCACGTTGCCGTAGCCGGCGATGCCGATTACCAGGGGCCGGCCGTCGCCCCCCGGACCTTCAGCGGCGATCTGCTCGCCCAGGTCGCGCAGGTGAGCCTTGGCCGCTTCCAGGTGGGAGTACTCGTAGGCGTGCTTCACCTGGGCCAGGGGCGTGTCCCGGCCCTCCAGCTTCAGGCGCTGGCCGAGGGCCCACAGGGTCTCGATAGTTCCCGCGTAACCGGCGTGGATGCTGAAGAAGATGAGGCGACGGTTCTGCTCGTCGGCGATGCGCTCGTAGTCGATGAGGGTGGCGCCCACGTCCAGGACGTGGCGCAGCAGGGGCATGTTGTAGTCCTGGCCCTTGACCGTATGGGAAAAGAAGAGGTGCGACCGGCCGGACAGGATCTGCGCCGCGGGCACTTCCTTCACGGCGATCAGCACGTCCACCCCCGAGAGGTCCTCGGAGACATCGGCGCCCGCCGCCTCGTACTCGTCGTCCTTGAAGACTCGAATGGACGAGGGCTGGATCACGAACTCGAGACCATGGTCCCGGCGCAGGGTTTGGACATCCGCCGGCACCAGGGGTACCCGGCGTTCCCACTCGCTCTTGTCTTCCCTGCGGATGCCGACGACCTTGCTCATGCAACCACCTGCCGCGTGGGAGTTTCAGGATGCCGCGGCCGGGACCGGCCGCCATTCCGGTTCCGCCAAATTAGGTAGCGCGGGAGGCACAGTCAAGGGCGGTGGAAACCCGTATTCGAACGCTCGGAGAACCCGTGACACGGCTCTCGCGAGGGCGTAGAATGCCCTCGTGGCCGTACAGTGCGGTCGCGCGCAAGGAATGCACGTCGGGAGGGATCGAAAATGGCCGAAGCCAACTACGCGGCGCCCATCAAACAGTCACTGCTGTACTTGAGCCGCACCTGCAGCGTGTTCAAGGACGAGGATTCGGGGTTCGCCCCCACGCCGGCCCAGTTCACCGTGGCCCAGCACGTGGCCCACGTGGCCCAGACCATCGACTGGTTCGTGGAGGGTGCTTTCCGTCCCGAGGGCTTCGATCTGGACTTCGCCTCCCACCAGACCGCCATCCGCCAGTGCGCGACGCTCCAGGACGCCCTGACCTGGCTGACCCGCGCGGTGGACAACGCCGGCCAAGTCCTGGCCGCCAAGACCGACCAGGAGATGCTGGCTCCGCTGCCCGCCGGCCCCATCATGGCCGGCCAGCCCCGGGCGGCCATCGTGGCGGCCATTGCCGAGCACACGGCCCACCACCGGGGCGCCCTGGCCGTGTACGCGCGGCTGCTGGGACACGCTCCTCCCATGCCGTACGCGGAGTAGGCCGGCGCCGTCCTCCTGAATGCCCCCCCGGTCCTGCGGGCCGGGGGTGTTCGTCTGCATCAACGGGAATCCCCGAATCACTCGACTTCCGGCGGCAAAAACTCCTCAAGCCGGCACGCGCCCGCCCAGACCACGTAGTCCCCGGTCCCAATCATAACACTCCCGCACTTTCGAATTTCCTACTTTCCCACGACGACCGCGCCGGTTCCGGAGATCTGGTACAGCGTCATGCACTCGGTGACACCCGCCGCATCGAATGTCTCGCCCGTCTGCTCGGCCCGGGCTTCGCAGACCTTCTTGGTCTGCTCCATGGTCAACTCGTTGGCCGTCCACACGCCCTCGGCGATGACCGTGTCCCCCGCGAGTTCCGGCGGGAAGACCATGACGCCGTCCTGCACCTTGAAACGCACCTGCTGGCCGTCCTGGTCGCCGGCCAGGTTGATCCAACAGCCCCGGTGGGCGCACACACCGACCACCAGGCCCTGCACGCGAACGGTCTTGCCCACGTAGGCGTCGGGCGTGTCCAGCAGGTCGCTGATCGCGACGAGACTCTCGCCGGTGAGGCCCTCGCCCCAGGTCTGGTTGTCTCCGGCCAGGGCTCCGGCGGCGCAGGTGAGGGCGAGAGCGGTCGAGAGCAGGATGCGAGCGGTTCTCATGATCGACTTCCTTCGGTCACGGGTCGGGGATGACGGCGGGGCACAATCTCCCACCGCGCACCTGTGTTTTCCAGTACCAAAGTGTCATCAAACGGGCGTGAATTCAAGCCCCCGGCGGCAGGATCCGGCGGAAGGCCCCGGCCAACCCGTTCCGCCAGTTCACCCAGTTGTGGCCCGCACTGCGGACGACGAAGCTCACGTCGGCGCCACCGCCCGCCAGGGCCTCAGCCAGCCGTTCGTTGCTGGCCAGGAGCCACTCCAGCCCACCGCAGTCCAGGTGCCAGAGCAGACCGGTCGGATCGCCCCCACGGACCGTAGCCAGGAAGGACTCGCCCCCAGCAAAGGGATTGATCGTGTCCATGTCGGGCGAGAAGAGGAAGGCCCCCGACTGGGCCACCACCGCCTGGAAGAGATCCCGGTGTTCCCAGGCCAGCATGGCGCCCAGCAGTCCGCCCAGGCTCGCTCCCCACACCATGCGGCGGCCATCGCAGGGGGCGCGCCCCTCGACGGCCGGCAGCACCTCCTCCACCAGGAAGCGCCGGTAGACCGGATTGAAGGCGTACTCAGGAGTGCGCTGCCGGGGCGGAACAAAGACCAGGTGGGCCGGTGCGACCTCGCCGCGCCCGAGGAGCCGATCGAAGACCTGGGACGCCTTGCCCCAGCCATAGTAGGCCTTGCCGTCGTTGAACAGGACGTGGGGCAGTGGTGTCCCGGCCAGCCCGGGCGGCGAATACACCATGAGGCGGCGCGTCTCGCCCAGGTGGCGCGATTCCGTTTCCAGGCGTAGCACCCTCCCCTGCGGACGGGCGGCGCCCACCTCCGCATCCGGGTCGGGACGGTAGGCGGGTCCGGCGAGATTGCTGGCGTAGTCCCACCAGGGATTGAGCCGGGGATTGGGGTTGTGCGGGTCGGGCCGTCGCCCGCCGTCCGCGTCCTGCCAGGCGTATTCGAAGTAGGCATCGTCGGGAATCGCGAAGGGTGCGACCTCGGCCACGGGCAGGGGTCCGCGTTGCCAGTCCGTCAGGTCGGACAGGAGATGGGTCGCCCAGGGCGGCGGTTCGAGGTCCACCAGCACCGGGCTACGCCTTTCGGTCCGATCGCGGCGCCCGCATGTGGTAGACGATGATCCACCCGGACCAGCCCAGGGTCGCGCACATGTAGAGACCGAACGCGACGAAGAACGCCGTGCTCAGGCGCGGCTCCCCGGCGTCGGGCGCGGATGCGGCGGCCAGGTTGGCCCGGACGACGATATGCATGATCGCCACGAGGAAAACGTTGGTGGCGGCACCGAAGACCAGGAACTGCCCCGTGAAACGGGCCAGGGTGGCGGCGCGCCGCTCGGGAGCCATCCAGTACTCCCGGCGCGGGATGCTGAAGGCGCTGTCGGGCAGGCGCGGGAAGAACACCGACGGTCCGCCGAAGACCAGGGCCATCAGGGCGATGGTCACGACGTAGACCGCCATGAAGCCGCTCGGCGTGGACCAGCCGTCCGCCTGGCCACTGACACCGAAGTGGCTGGCCACGCGCTCCGGAAGCACGGTCCCGCTCCAGGCGATATGGATAACGGCTATGAGCAGAGTGGCGGCGAAAATGCCCCAGGCGACGCGTACATTCACAGCCGGACCTCCCGGTCGGGGTGGACCCGGAGCATCGGTCAACGTCCGCGCGGGATCAAGTGCGCAGATCACGCCCGGTCTTCCGGCGGAGGGTCTCCACCTTGGACTCCAGCCGCCCTGACGGACCCTTGCGGTCGTCGATCTTGATCTGGACGGCCATGCGGTCGCAGTCGGTGGCCATGCGGTCGCGGCACTGCTTGACCACGGCCATGACCTCGTCCCACTCGCCCTCCAGGGTCGTGCCCATGGGACCCAGCTTGTAGGGCAGGCCGCTGTCGTCGATGATCTCCAGGTTGCGCTGCACGTACTCACTGACGCTGGCGCCCTTGTCCGTGGGGTAGAGGGAGAATTCCAGCAGAACCATGTCCTACTCCTCGCTTCCGGAGAGGCGCGCCCGCTTGGCGGCCTTCTTCCGCTCGGTCTCGTCCAGGATGGATTTCCGCAAGCGGATCGACTTGGGCGTGACCTCCACGTACTCGTCGTGGTTGAGATACTCGAGGGCCTCCTCCAGGGACATATTCAGCGGCGGGGCGATCCTCATCTTCCGGTCCGTGCCCGACGCGCGCATGTTCGAGAGCTGCTTGGCCTTCTGGGCGTTGACCACCAGGTCCTCGTCCCGGGTGTACTCGCCGACGATCTGTCCCGTGTAGAGGTTATCCCCCGGCTCGATGAAGAACACGCCCCGGTCCTGGAGACCGTCCAGGGCGAAGGCCACGGCCCGGCCCGGGTGCATGGAGATGATGCTGCCGGTCGTGCGTTCCGGTATGGATCCCTTGAAAAGCTCGTACTGGTGGAAGCGGTGGTGCATGACGATCTCGCCGCCGGTGGCCCGCAGCATCTGGCTGCGGAAGCCGATGAGCCCGCGGCTGGGGATGTGGAACTCCTGGTGGGCCCGGCCGCCCTTCTGCTGCATGGAAACCAGGTCCCCCTTGCGGGTCGCCGCATACTCGATGACCGTGCCGGCCAGGTCCTCGGGCACGTCCACCGAGAGAACTTCCACCGGCTCGGCCTTGCGGTCGCCGATGGTCTTGTAGATGACCTGGGGCTGTCCCACCATGAACTCGTAGCCCTCGCGGCGCATGTTCTCCATGAGAATCGAGAGGTGGAGGATGCCCCGGCCGGAGACCTTGAAGGTGTCGGCGGCGGCCGTGTCCTCCACGCGCAGGGCCACGTCCCGCTCCACCTCGCGGTAGAGCCGCTCGCGAACCTGCCGGCTGGTGACGTACCTGCCTTCCTGGCCGTAGCCCGGCGAGTCGTTGGGCATGAAGCTCATGGTGAGCGTCGGGTCGTCCACGGCGATCAGGGGCAACGGCTCCGGTTGCTCGGCGTCGGCCAGAGTGTCGCCGATATCCACGTTGTCCAGTCCCTCCACGGCGCAGATATCGCCGCAGCCCACGAAGTCGGTCTCGGTGCGGCCCAGGTTGTCAAAGACATACAAGCGCCGGGCCTGGGTCTTGACCTCGCGGCCGTCCCGTTTCATGAGTACCACCGGTTGCCGCGCTTCGAGGCTTCCGCGCACGATGCGGCCCACACCGATGCGGCCCACATAGTCGCTGTGGTCCATGGCCGCCACGAGCATCTGCAGGGGGCCGTCCTCGATCACGGGCGCCGGCACGTGCTTGATGATCATCTCCAGCAGCGGCGTCAGATCCTTGCGCTCGTCGTCCAGTTCCTCGATGGCCCAGCCCTCGCGTCCGGCGGCATAAACACCGCGGAAATCGAGCTGTTCGTCCGAGGCCTCCAGTTCCAGGAAGAGATTGAAGATCTCGTCCAGCACTTCGTGGGGCCGCGCGTTCTTCCGGTCCACCTTGTTGATGACCACCACCGGCTTCAAGTCCAACTGCATGGCCTTCTGCAGGACGAAACGGGTCTGGGGCATGGGCCCCTCGAAGGCGTCCACCAGGAGCAGCACGCCGTCGGCCATCTTCAACACCCGCTCCACCTCGCCGCCGAAGTCGGCGTGGCCCGGGGTGTCGATGAGGTTGATGCGCGTGTCCCCGAAGGTGACGGCGAAATTCTTGGAGGTGATGGTGATGCCGCGCTCCCGCTCCAGGTCACCCGAGTCGAGGACGCGCTCGCGCACCTTCTGGTCCTGCCGGAAGACATTGCACTGGCGGAGAATCTGGTCCACCAGCGTGGTCTTGCCGTGATCCACGTGGGCAATGATGGCGACGTTGCGGATGTCCATGATCGGGTACTCCGGGGCCGGGATGAATGCCGTGGGACCGGCGCGAGACGGCCGGACCGCGCCCCACGATAGTCACGACCGGTGGGTGGGCCAAGGCGGGAAAGCCAAAACCGGCCCGTGGGGCCGGTTTCCGCACAAGCAAAGGGGAGCAGCATGCGTGCCCCCCAGAGGCCGGTCGGGTCGATGAAGCGGTGCCGTTTCCAACGTGCTAGCTCTGCTGTTGCACTGTTCAACGCATCCGCCGGCAAGGTCATGTTACGACAATTCGGGTCCGGAAACAATCGGTGGCGCCGGAACGGAGCCCGCATTCCAGCTAATTTCCCGCGCCCCATGGCGATGGGGACAACCTCCCCCGCCGCGCCGCTCGAGCCCGGCAACCCGCCCGGAAGGGGCGGTTTCAGCGCCGCCGCGGCCAGACGTCGGTCAACTTGAACTCGCGCAGGAAATATCCGGAATCGGCATCGGGGCTGTAGCGACCGCCCACAACCAGCTTCACGCCGGCGGCCTCCACTTCCGCCTCCAGGGGCGTGTGGCCGAGGTTCTCGCCGTCGATCTGGACCCCCACCGGCGGGTCCGTCGCCACCACCACGCGCCGGGCCTGGAAATGGTGCAAACGCGACACCGGCCGGTAGCGCCAGGTGAGCATGCGGAAGATGACCCGCACCACGTCCCAGGCGGTGCGACTGCTGATGACGGTCACGTCGAAGCGGCCGTCGTGGGCGCTGGTGTCCGGGGTTACGCGCAGGTTGATGTCGCCGATCTTGCCGATGTTCGAGACGAGGATCGTGTTGCCCACGAACTCGTGCGCCTGGCCCGTCTCGTCCTCGATGAAGATGCTCGCCTCGCCGGTCTTGAGGGCCGCGCGCACGCCCGCGGCCAGGTAGGTGAAGACGCCGAAGAGATTCTTCAACCGCCGCGGCGACTCGTTGATGATCTGCGCCGGGTAGCCCAGGGCGGCCATGAGGAAGAAGTGCCGGTCGAGGGAAGGCAGGTAGCCCACGTCGAAGTCGAGGACCCGTCCATCGAGAATCGTATCGACGGCCATGCCCGGCAGCCAGGGCAGGGCCAGGGCCAGGGCAACCACGTTGGCCGTGCCCACGGGCACCACCGCAATGGGCACCTTGGCCTGCGAGCGGGCCTGGCCGGCCACGACTTCGCCCACGGTGCCGTCACCGCCGATGGCGATGATGAGGTCGAAACCGTCGTCGGCCGCGGCGCGGGACCAACGGATCCCGTCGCCTTCGCCATGGGTGACCCGCACCGAGCACACCACTTCCTGGGTCTCCAGGGCGGCGCGCAACTGCTCGCCGAGGCGCAGACCGCGGGCCTGGCCGGAGACGGGATTGACGATCAGCAGGGCGTGTTCATAGCGGGCCATGGACGCTCCGATGCGGCCGCGCGGCGCCCATGCGCCGCGCGTGCGAGGTACAACCCGATCAGGGTAGGGGGGAAACGGACGCGATTCAAGCTCCGGTCGCGTTCACCCGGTCATGGGTCCCCTGCCAGGAGCGGATCGCCAATTCCACCCCGGGCTCGACGGTGATGTCGTCCAGGTCCTCCTGCCGTCGGTCGACCTGCCAGGCACCGAGCCATTCGCCGTCCTGGTGAGCCGTGGCCACGACGATGTCCTCGTTCACGAAATCACGGATGAACGCCAGCGCCGCGCCGTAGAAATCGCTCCCGGTCTCGGCGTCCGCCGCTCCGAAGCGCGTGTGGAAATTCTCCCCGAAGCCAACCGCGACCTCCCACTCGCTCGTGGTCACGAACAGGCCGTGGCCCGACCCGTCCACCGGCCGCGGCACCTCCACCAACAGCGCTTCCTTCTCGAATTCCTCGAAGGGGTCGAAACGCGCGTGGGGCAACCACTCGGGCCACTCGCGGAAGAGCAGCCGGGCGAACTGGCGGGAATGGTCATTGAGTTTTTCGAGATCGATCATCGGAAGTACCCTCCGAGGTACGTACGAGCCGGAATCCGCGGTCATGAGCCCGTGGACCATGGCGGAAGAGTCGCTCAAGGGGGGGGTACGCGCAACACCGGGAGAGGGTTCCCGGCTACCAGTCGTCCACGCCGGCCACCTGGATGCGACGCGAGAGCCAGCTCCGTTGTTCGCAGAGCACGAAGTCGCGGATGGCTTCCGGGGCGTCGCCGTCCCGGCCCGGCGAAATGGTGAATTCGAGCCCCAGTTCCTCGCGGGGCCAGGTGCCTTCCGCCAGGGTGGTGACCGTACGCCGGACGACGGCCAAGATCTCCACCGGACGCGGATGCCCGGGCAGGTGTAGGAGGCAGCGGACCCGGTCTCCGTCGCTGAAGCAGGTCTCGGGCTGGGAACTGTCCACGGTGATGCGAGCGCCTGAGAAGCTCAGGTCGGCCACCAGACCGCTGACCGGAGCGGGACCGTCACCGCCGTCGGCTCGCCGCGGTCGGCCGGGCAGCACCAGGTCAGCCACGATCTGCTTCTCCAAGGGGATGCGGAAGGACTGCCGCCTCTGGGCCACGGTGACCAGTTCCGGCGGTTCGAACAGGGCGCAGGGCAACTCCACATCGCCACCCAGTTCGTGGCTGGACCGCCCGATGTAGCGCAACCGGAATTCCAGTGAGCGCTCCTCCAGGCCGATGCGCGCGGCCACGTAGGTACCGGGCAACAGACCAGAACGCGCGTCGTCGGAGCCGGCCATGGCCAGCTTCAGGGCCCGCCGGTCGCCGAAACGGCACTGTTCCACCAGGAAGGTCGAATACGGCGCCTGGTCCGTACCGGGCACCTGGCACTCCATGTCGAGTTCGGTCTTGCGCAGGAAGACAAGAAAGCTCTCGATGGCGGTCGTTTCCGAGAACACATCGCGGCCCGCCCAGCCGTCCGGCAGATAGCTCTCGGTCATCACCTGCAGGAATTCCCGGCCGCGCTCCCGTTCCCATTCGACCCGGGAGGGTAACTCAGCCATGAGGAAGAACTGCCCCGCTGCGGTCTCGAAACGGAAGCCGCAGGTGCGGACGCCGCGGGTGCGGATGTTGTGCGGTTCGACCGCCAGGCTCTCCACGTCGGCGCGCGGATAGCGTCCGGGCAGATCCTCCACCAGCCGCTCGACGAAGCTCGAGGTGAGGGTCTCCAGGCCGGACTCGTCGCCGGCGGCACAGTCCAGTTCACCGAGATGGCCGCAGAACATGCTGTCACAGCCCAGATGCACACGGTGGAGTCCGGTGCCGTTGACGGAGATGTCCGCCAGCGCCGGGAAGGTGAGGCTGCCCCGGGCGAGCAGGGACACGGAGGCGACACGCACCGGCAGACCGCAGGTGGCCTGCAGGGCGTCCTGGCTCGCGTTGATCAGCGCCTTGAGTGTGTCGAGCAGCATGGACACGCTCCCCGCATCCGGGGCCTTCACGGACATCCACGGCACCGGCCGCCTGCCGGTACCCCTCATTCCGGTTATCGGCCCTTGGGCGAGGGAGTTTAGGCCCTCGGTGCATTCTCGGCCGGCTGCGTTTCCGGCGTGACGACCGTCGACGGAGCCCCTATGCTGGCTGCCGTCAACCTGAGAAGGAGATCGCGACCATGCCGACTGCACCATGTCCCGAACCGGGAGACCCGACCCTGCCCGGCGCAACTGTCGGTAACGGCGGCACCGGTTTCTGTGTCCACGCCCCCGTGGCGGAACGGATCGAACTGCTATTCTTCGCCGCCGGTGACGATCCGGAACCCTCCCGCGTGCTGGAACTGACGGCACCCCTGCACCGCCGTGGCGACTGGTGGCACACCCACGTGCCGGGCGTCGGCCACGGCCAGGTGTACGGCTGGCGCACGGTGGCGGCGGACGGCAAGCGTTCGCACCTGCTGGTGGACCCCTGGGCCCGCGCCGTCACGGGTCTGGACCTCTACGACCGGGCCGCCGCCCGCGCATCCGCCGACAACACAGAGTGCGCCCTGCGGTCCGTGGTCATCGAACCCGGCCTCTACGACTGGCAAGACGACCGCCCCCCCGCGGCTCCGCTGCGCGAAGTGGTCTACGAGATGCATGTGGCCGCCTTCACACGGGACCCCTCCAGCGGCGTCCCGGAACCCCGCCGCGGCACCTATGCCGGCGTCGCCGACCGCCTGGACCACCTGGTCGAATTGGGAGTGACGACGGTGGAGCTCCTGCCGGTCCAGCAATTCGATCCCCAGGACGCCCCGGCGGGCCGGGTGAACTACTGGGGCTACAGCCCCGTTGCCTGGTGCGCGCCCCACGCCGGTTGGGCAGCCGACCGCCGCCCCGCCGGACCGGTCGATGAATTCCGGGACATGGTGAAGGCGATCCACCGCAAGGGCCTGCGGGTCGTGTTGGACGTGGTATTCAACCACACGGCCGAGGGCGAAGCCGACGGCCCGGTACTCTCCTGGCGCGGGCTCGATCCCGCCACCTGGTACCTCCACGATCCGCAGACAGGCGTCCTGATCGACCACACGGGCTGCGGCAACACCGTCGACGCCAACGGTTCTATTCCCCGGCGACTGGTCTTGGACTCCCTGCGCTGGTGGACCGAACATATGCACGTGGACGGTTTCCGTTTCGACCTGGCGAGCGCCCTGGCGCGGGGCACCGACGGTGCGCCCCTGCGGAATCCGCCCCTCTACGCGGACATGGCGGCCGACCCGGTCCTGGCCGACAGCAGCCTGGTCGTCGAGCCCTGGGATGTGGGCGGCCACAGTCTCGTGGGCAAGCTTCCCGGTCGCCGCTTCGCCGTCTGGAATGGCGAGTACCGCGACACGGTGCGCCGGTTCTGGCGCGGCGACGAAGGCACCATCGAGAGTCTCATGGCGCGGCTGGTGGGGAGCCCCGACCTGGCCGAGGATCCGGCGGCCGGCGCCCGCCAGTCCGTCAACTTCATCACGGCCCACGACGGATTCTGCCTGGCCGATCTGGTGGCCTACGAGCGCAAGCGCAACGAGGCCAACGGCGAGGACAACCGGGACGGGTCCGACAACAACCTGGCCTGGAACTGCGGGCACGAGGGGCCGGACGCCCCGCCGAAAGTGCTCGCCATCCGCCGTCGCCAGGCGCGCAACCTCCTGGCCACTCTCCTACTCTCCCACGGCACGCCCATGCTTCTGATGGGCGACGAGATGGGCGCCACACGCCGCGGCAACAACAATCCCTGGTGCCAGGACAACGACTTCAGCTGGCTGGATTGGCGCCTGGCCGACGACGAGGACGGGCTCCTGCGTTTCGCCAGAAAGATGATCCGTTTCACCACCGGCCTGACCGTCCTGCGGGACGCCCGTTTCTGGCACGCCTCGGATCCCGATGTGCCGGGGCAGATCACCTGGCACGGCACCGAGCCAGGCCGCCCGGACTGGCGCCCGGCCTCCCATACCCTGGCCTGGACCCTCACCGGCGACGGGTCCGCCAAACGGGTCCACATCATGGCCAACGCCTCCCCCAAAGCCCTGGAGTTCACTCCGCCGACGGCCGTGGGCGCAGCCTGGCGCCAGGTGGTGGATACGGCCGCATCCTCGCCCGCAGACATGGTGGACGAGGCTGAAGCGGCCCCCGTGACGGGACCGCTCATCGTCGCCGCCCACGGTCTCGTGGTGCTGATCGACGATCCCGATCTGGCCTAGGCCTGGCACGGATTTCAGACAAGAATCAGCACGAGATCAAAACAATTGGAAATGAAACAGGAAATTATGGTATGATCGATGCCTGCTAATAACGGAGGACAGGGCGTCACCGCTTACGGGCGGATCGACCGAACTCGCCTTCCCTCTCCTCCGATGATGGCCGCCCCTATCGCCCGGGGGCGGCCGTTTCCATGCCGGCCCGGTACCCATGCCACCATCCGCGCGAGGTGAACATGAATCCCGTCTATCTCGACCACAACGCGACCACGCCCTTGGACCCCCGGGTCGTCGAGGCCATGGAGCCGTACCTGCGCGAGCATTTCGGCAATCCCTCCAGCCCCCACGTCTACGGCCGCCGGGCCCAGGCAGCGGTGGAGGACGCCCGGCGCCAGGTGGCCGCGGCTCTGGAGGTGGATCCGGCCGGGGTGGTCTTCACCTCAGGTGGCACCGAAGCCAACAACCAGGCCATCGTCGGACTGGCCGGTGAAGGCGGGCACCTAGTGACCACGGCCGTGGAGCACCCGGCCGTACTCGAGGTGTGCCGCCATCTGGAGCGACGCGGCGTCACCACGACCCTCGTGCCGGTGGACGCCCGGGGCCGCATCGACCCGGCCCGGGTGGCGGACGCCATCACCCCGGACACGCGCCTCGTCTCGGTCATGCTCGCCAACAACGAGGTGGGCACCCTCCAGCCGGTGGCCGAAGTGGCTGCTCTGGCCCGGTCCCGGGGCATACCCTGCCACACGGACGCGGCCCAGGCGGTGGGCAAGATCCCGGTGTCCTGCGCGACGCTGGGCGTCGACCTGCTCTCGGTGGCGGGTCACAAGCTCTACGCGCCCAAGGGCGTGGGCGCCCTGTTGATCCGTCCCGGCCTGGACCTGCCCTGCCTCATGCACGGGGCCAGCCACGAGCAGGGGCGCCGCCCGGGCACCGAAAATGTCGCCGGCATCGTGGGACTTGGTGTCGCCTGCCGGTTGGCGGCGGCGGAAACGGCGGCCGAGACCTGCCGCCTGGGCGCGCTCCGCGACCGACTCGCCGCACGCCTGGTCGCGGCCGTTCCCCACGCCGTGATCCACGGCCACCCGGACCTGCGCCTGCTCAACACGCTCAGCATCTCCTTCCCGGGACGCGCGGCGCCGGATCTACTGGACGCCCTGCCCGGCGTCGCGGTCTCCGCCGGCGCCGCCTGCCATGGCGACGGCCAGGTCGGCTCCCACGTGCTGGCGGCCATGGGTGTGGACGCCGCTGTGGCGCGCGGCACCTTGCGCATCAGCCTGGGACGGTTCAATACGGACGAGGAGATCGAGCGGGCGGGCGAAGAGATCGCCGCCGTTGTTGGCGGGAATTGAGCACCCCGGACCACATGGGTTCAGAAGGCCCGAATCGGTTCAGGAGGGAAGGTCGCGCAGCTGCTGCAGCTCGCCCTGCAGCGTCGGACAGGGATTCTCCTCGGAGATCACTTCCTGGAGCGTCGTCGACCCGAAGGCCTCCTCCACCAGGCTCATGGCGTGGTCGAGGCGACGGTGCAGCGGACAGAGGACTGAACTGTGTCCATCATGGTCCATCGGACAGTGTTCGATGCGCTTGATGGGACTGACCACGTCCATGATCGCCAACAGCTTGATCTCCGACGGCGCCTTGGCCAGGACGAAGCCGCCACGCAACCCCCGGGTTGAGTTGACGAGACCGCCACGCACCAACGCCTGCAACACCTTGGCCAGATAGCTCGGCGGCACCCGCATCATTTCGGCGATCCGTTTGGTGGTCATGGGACGACCGTCACCGGCGGCCAGAGCCACCACCGCGCGCATGGCATACTCGGTGGTCTGGGAAAACACGTGGTGCACCTTCCGAAGAGCGGCTGACCGGGGGTCCGAGGATAATCGGATTCTTATATCCTAATTATCCTCGATCCGCTTGCGATGTCAAACTCTGGAAACGGATTCGGCTGGCGGGGCCCCCTGCATCTCGTCGCGATGTTCCTTCGTTCCGGCCGCCCACGGGGCTCTCCAACACGTCGTCCACCATCCGGGCAGTGGCGTCCGCCGTGAACCCGGAGAGCCCTGCGGGCGGTCGGAACGGGATGCCTTCCTGGCTCTTCGCGTCCCTGTCGGTCCATCCTCGGTGAGGGTTCGGGGGCCCTGCAGCCTGTCGGGGGGATCGACACGAACCCTATTGCACGCATGATGCCCAATCGAACCCAAACGTCGATTACCATCGTAACTCATTTGTAGGATATATCTTACGATACTGGAGGCGTGTGCGCAAAAAATGCAGGATTACCGGAACCTGTGCACCGTCGGGGACAGTCGCCACCCGAAGTGGACGGTCACACCCAGGGCTCAGCCGGTCATGACACCCATGGACTGGAAAACCGGCGGGGCCGATTCCAAGCTGAACGCGGACCGCTCATCGACCGGTAGGTCCAGCACCAAGTACCGGACCGAGGCGGCCGTTTCGCCGTCGCGCTCCCACTCGGCTTCGACGCGGCTGAGAAAGCTCACGGCTCCGTCCCGGTCCGCGGCCAAGACCACGGCGACCGTCTGCCGGCCGTCGATCTCCAGGGACGTGATGCTGTCGGTGTTCCGGCGGATCACCCGATCTGTCACGGCGCCCAGCCGACTCTCGACGCGTCCGGCCTCCGCGGTCCGCAACAGGACCAGGGTCCAGGAGGCGTCCACCCGTTCGAGGCGTTCGGTACCGTCGGCCACGAACGCCGCCAGGTGGCGTTCGGCCGAGTATGCGGGCAGGGCGAAGCGGAAGAGGGCGCCCCGGCCCCGTTCGCTCTCCACCTGGAGTTCCCCCCCCAGCAGGGTGGCCAGGCGGCTGCTGATGGCCAGGCCGAGTCCGTTGCCGGTGTAGCCGCCGGCGTCCGCTCCGGTCTGGGCGAACTTGTCGAACACACGCCGCAGATCCTCCGGTGCGATGCCGGGCCCCGTGTCCGCCACCTCCAGGTGCACCCGACCGTCGGAAGTGCCGGCCCGGAGCGTGACCACGCCGCCGTTGGGCGTGAACTTGTGGGCGTTGCCCAGGAGGTTCACCAGGATCTGGGTCACCAGGGCCGGATCGGCCAGGACCGGCGGGAGTTGGGTCTCGCGCTCGACCCGGAGCTCCTGACCTCGTGCCGCACAGCACTCGAGGAAATCGTCGCGGCAGGCGTTGAGGATCCCGTCCAGACGCACCTCCCGGGGCCGGCAGTTCACTTCTCCGGCCTCGATGGCGTCCAGGTCCAGCACGTCGTCCACCAGGGTGGCCAGCCGGTTGCAGTTCCGCAGGGCCACGGACATGCAATGGCGCTGCTCGTCGTTGGCCTCGCCTACGATGCCGTCGTGGACGAGGGTGCAGTACTCCTTGATGACCGTCAGCGGCGTGCGCAGTTCGTGGGAAGCCGCCGACAGGTAGTCGGTCTTGCGGTCGCTGAGTTTCTGCAGTCGGTTGTAGGCCCGGTTGAGTTCGCGCACGAGGCGCTCGCGTGCCAGTTGCGCCTCCTTCATCTCCAGGAACACCGCCACTTTGGAGCGGATGATGAAGGGATCCACGGGCTTGAAGAGATAGTCCACGGCACCTGCCTCGTAACCCGAGAAGACCTGCCGCCGCTCCTTGTCGATGGCCGTCACGAAGATGATGGGTACGTGGCGCGTGCGCTCGTTGCGGCGCATGAGTTCGGCCACCTCGAATCCGTTCATGCCCGGCATCTGCACGTCGAGCAACACCAGGGCCAGGTCGTGTTCCAGCATCAGCCCCAGGGCTTCGTTGCCCGAGGCGGCGGTCAGGATCACCAGCCCGGGACGGCGCAGCAGCTGCCGCATGGAACTGAGATTCTCCTGGCGGTCGTCGACCACCAGCATGGTGAGATCGTCCCCGGTCCGCGGTTTCACGACGGCATCCCCACTTCCGGGCGATGGGCTGCCCCGGGGCCGGCGGTAACCGGTTTCCGGGAGATGGTCCGGCAGAGCCGGATGAATTCGGATTGACCGACGGGCTTGGTCAGATGGGGCCGTTCCGGACTCGCGCCGGGATCGGCATCGATGCCGTCGAGCACGATCACGCAGGTATCGCCGGCGTCGGCCGCGGCTGCGAGTTCGTCCGCTGCGGCCAGCAGTTCACCGTCCACGACCAGGAAGTCCCACGGACCGCGGGTGGACAGACGCTCCCCCGCGGCAGCGGCCGAGCGCGTCACGCCGACCTCCGCCCCCGCGCCGTCCAGGGCACTGCTCAGTTCGTAGACAGTGCGCATGTCCGTGTCAACCAGGAGCACCCGCCGGTCCGCGAGCGAACCATCGCAATCGTGCACGGCTGTTTCGGGCTCACACGTTTCGACGTCCCCGGTGGCCTTGCAGCCCGGATTCCCGGCGTCTTCCACCACCTCAGCGGTGGCAGACTCCCCTTGCGGCAGAAGCAGTGTGAATTCGCTGCCCTGTCCCGCCCGGCTCGTCACCTGGATTTCGCCGCCGAGCAACTCGGCGAGGCTCCGCGAAATGGACAGACCGAGGCCCGAGCCGCCGTAGCGGCGGGCGATGGAACCGTCCCCTTGCTGGAAGGCGCCGAAAACGCGCTCGACGGTCTCGGTGTCCATGCCGATGCCCGTGTCGCCGACGGTGAAGGCGACCCAATTGGCCGCGTCGTCGGGCGGATGATCCAGTCGAACCGTATCAGCACGTCGCAGGCACAGATGCACCTCGCCCTCGCCGGTGAACTTGAAGGCGTTGTTGAGCAGGTTCTTGAGAATCTGGCTCAGGCGCAGCGGGTCGGTGACCACGGAGCGCGGCGCACCGGCTTCCCAGGTGGCCCGCAGGGTCAGCCCCTTGCGTTCGGCCGCCGGCCGGAAGAGGTCCTCGAGCCCGCGCAGCACCTGTCGCAGATCCGTCGACTCGGGATGGACCTCGAGGCGCCCGGCTTCCACACGTGACATGTCCAGGATGTCGTTGATGATCAGCAGGAGTTCGTTGCCCGCCTGGTTGATGGTCAGGGCGTTGTCCACTTCTACGGACGCGAGGTTGCCGCTGTCGTTCTCCGCCAGGATCTGGGAAATGATGAGCATGCTGTTCAGGGGCGTGCGCAGCTCGTGAGACATGTTGGCCAGGAACTCGTTCTTGTAGCGGTCGGCCTGCTCGAGCTCCGCGTTCTTCTGTTGCAGCTGCTGTCGCTGTTCGGCCAGGACCTCGGCTTGGCGCCGCGTCTCCTTCAGCAGGCGGCGCTCCCGCAACCGCGCCAGCGCCGAATCGAGAGCCATGGCCACGCTCTCGGAGCTCGCCCGGAGAAAATCCAGATCCTCGTCGGCGACCGAGCCGGCCACCGCCATTTCGAGGGCGCCCTTGACCTGGCCGGCGAAGTGGAAAGTGGCGACGATGACCGAGCGGGGCGGCGACTGTCCCAGACCTGTGGCCAGATCCAGGTGCCGCTCGTCCACCTGGTTCAGGACCACGACCTGGCGCCGCTCGGCGGCGCGGCCGACGATGCCGGTTCCACGGATCACGGTCCGGGGCGGGGTTGCTCCGGGCGCCAGACCGAAGGTGGCGGCGGGCTCCAGGCTGTCGTCCGGGCGCGGCAGGTAGAGGACACCCACCGAGCCCCCGTAGTACTCGCCCACGTATTCGAGCACGGCCGCGGCCAGGGTCGCGGGCTCCAGGTCGCCGTGCATGCGTTTGAAGAGTTCGAACTGGGAATACTGCAGGCCGAAGCGGCGGGAGCCCGGATGGCCGTCGCACTCGGTCGCGGACGGTTCCTCGGACCGGCAGGGCAGCACGGCGAAGGGCTCGCCCACGATCTCGTCGGTCATGACCGGCGAGGGTAGTGCCCGCAGCAGGCGCTGGATCTGTAGCGCCAGGACAACCGCCGCCCCGGCCACCACGGTTCCGACTCCGACTCCGACCACGGTCTCCCAGGTGAGGGAATCCGTACCCACCGCGGCCCGGCAGACCCGGACATCCAGCAGGCTCAGTGCGGCCAGGATGCCGACGCATCTGACGCCCACCGGGACGCATCCCGACCACGGTCGTCCCGCGGTGCATGTGTTGCTACTTGCCACCGTTCCACTTTCCGGACGGGCCTCGCCCCGGTCCCGTCACCGACAGACCTCCTATCGGCTGTGGGGCGAGGGGCTTGAACCGGGATTGCAGAATGCCCGATCGGCCGGCGCGGTGGCCCATACAACGATGGCCGCCGGTGCCAACCGACGGCCATCCAGCCCGGTGCAGGCGGGGCAGCTCAGCAAGCGCTCGTTTTTGCACCGATGCCGAGCTTTTCCAAACGGCGGTAGAGAGTGCTGCGACTGACGCCCAACAGGCGTGCCGCCTCCGCCCGGTTGCCCTGGGCTTCGGCCAGGACACGCAGGATGGTGTTGCGATCACCGGCGCCCCGTGACAGCCGGACCTGATCCGGCACCTCCGAGCGGGGACCGGAAAGCACGAGGGTCGAATCCGGCGTGGCGCCCACCTCCACGCGGACGTTGCCCCGCGACAGGAGCTGGACATGGGCCTGGCGGGCGACCATGGCCACCTCCCGGGCGTTCCCCGGCCATTCGTAGTGCTCCATGAGGTCGAGGCTGGAAGCGCTGAAATACTCGGACAGACGCACCGGACGCCCGGTCGCCTCGCCCAGGAAGTGCCGCAGCAGGGGCTGCAGGTCCTGGATGCGATCACGCAGGGGCAGCAGGCGCAGTTCGAGAATCTTCAGGCGGTAGTAGAGATCCGCACGGAAACGGCCGGCAGCGACCATCTCCTGCAGGTCGGCATTGGTAGCTGCCACCAGGCGGATGTCCACCCGGCGCTCGCTGGGATCCCCGATGGACTGGAAGGTGCCGTCCTGCAACAGGCGCAACAGCTGGGGCTGCTGTTCCAGGGGCAGGTCGCCGATCTCGTCCAGGAAGAGGGTTCCTCCGTCGGCGGCGGCGGCCAGACCGCTGCCGCCCCCGTCGGCGCCGCTGTAGGCGCCCCGGACATGCCCGAAAAACTCCCGGGCGAAGATCCCGTCGGGGATCGCCGAGACGTTCACGCACACGAGGGGCTTGGCGTGGCGCCGGCTGCGTTCGTGCAGACGCCGGGCGATGAGCTCCTTGCCCGTACCCGTAGGCCCGGTGACGAGGACCGGTTCGTCCGAGTCCGCGAAGGCGTCGCACAGCTGCAGGGCATCCCGCATGGCCGGCGAGGCGTGGACGATGACCGGCTGCGCGGGACCCGCCGTCGACGAAGACTCCACCGACGGAGGCGCGTTGCGCCGGCGCGAGATCTCGGCCAGCAACTGGCGCGCGTCCCGGATACGTTCTTCGATCTCCGTGCGCAGGAGCAGGTCCAGGGCCGACAGGGCACGGTGCCAGGCCGTCTCCAGCGCCTCGGGCGTCCCGCCACGGGCATCGAGGCGAACCAACACGGCACGCGCCTGCACCAGGCGCGCGACCCCCAGTTCATAGTCCGCCCCGATCCCGTCGAGGATCTCGGCTGCCCGGTCGGCGTCCGCCACGGCGGCATCGGCATCGCCCAGGGCCAGCTGGGTCTCGGCCATGATGCGAAGGATGACCCCTTCCTCGAAGACTTCACCAAGGCGCCGGGCCAGACCCAGCGAGCGGGACAGCACCGGCAGCGCTTCGATCTCCCGTCCCTGCGCGGCCAGGCACACGCCCTGGCGCCGGAGTACCTCCATCACCACGTCCCCCTCGGGCGCGATGGTGCGGCCGATGGACAGGGCCCGGCTGAAGTAACGGCGCGCGTGCTCGACCCGGCCTTCGGCCAGAGCCACGTCGCCCAGGAACTCGAGGGCCAGCGCCTCTTCGCGCACGAGCTTGAGCTCCCCCGCGGCCTTAAAAGCCGTCTGCAGGGACTCGGTCGCGCTCTCCACATCACCCTTCACCAGGCGGACCTGGCCCTGGGCAAGACGGGCACGGCATAAGGAGACATGGGCGCCGGCCTCCTCCAGGAGCTGCCGGGCCGCGGTCAATTCATTGGCGGCCTCGGTGAAGCGACCGCGCTTGCCGAGGATAATGGCCAGGTTCAGGCGATTGCCACCGGCGTTCTTGGCGGCACCCAGGCGCGTGTGGACATCCAGGGCGCGCCGGAACCACCGCTCGGCCTCGGCGAAACCCGCAGCGCGCAGGTGTTGCAGGCCCATCAGGTTGGCCGCACGACCGCTCTCCCGGTCGCGTTCCAGCAGCCGAAACAGGGCGTGGGCGGCCTCAGCGTCCTCCAACGCCTGACGCGGATTGCCCAAGCGGGTATGGGCCAGTCCCCGGAGCAGGAGATAGTCCGCCAACACCGGCCGCAGTTCCTCGCGATGGGCGGAGATGTAGGCCGACGCCTCGCGGACCACGTCCGCGTACTCGCCGCGCTTGCAGGCGAACGACAGCTCGACGACCTCGAGTTCGGGCGCTGGGTCGGGAACGAGTCCCTGCCCATGGGCACGGTCCACCAGGGATCTGAAATCCCGGCGCCGGTCCAGATGAAAGAGGTTGCGGGCAGCCAGGGCCACCGCTTCCCGGATGCGCGGACTAGACGCGCCGGCCAGAGGGCCCGACGACGCCGGAGCGGCGGCGCGGGCCTCGGCCGTGGCTTTCTCCGCCAAGGCGAACGATTCCGCCCACCTCTCGGCGCGGTGGGCACGGAGCGCCTGCTCCCAGGTCTCGGAGGCGAGCGGACGATCCATCATTGGTTCCCGGGAGGGCGATCCCAGGGAACCCGAGCGAGACGGGGGCTGGTGCATCCGGTCACTCCCCCCTGGCCGACGCCACCCTGAAGAACCGGAATGACGGTACAGTCACGCCGCGAACGTTGTCGAAGACCAGGTAGACGGACCAGTCGCCGAGGAACCTGATCACGGGTGCTGGGGCCGGAGTCGCCGTAGCGTAATAGGTCCTACCGACTTCCTCGTGGTAGGTGTCCCCGCCGTCGGGCAGGTCCGGTGTGTTGCCCGCGTAGTCGTTGGAATCGGTCGGGTCGCCTTCGGCTCCGATCACGATTCCGCCGTTGCCGCCGCCGGGACCGATCACGACCGGTCCTTCCTCGTAGGCGTTCAGCGGCGCCGGCAGCGTGACGAACGCGGCCACCAGCAACAGGACAAGGAGTGCGCCGGGGGCGAATCTGGAAAAGGGATGGGCGCGGTGCATGACTTCCTCCCGCGGATAGCTGGCCCGGAACGGTCGGAGAACAACTCGGTGCGTATCTATGGCGGCTGAGGCGTCCCGGACGGTTCGGCCTCCTGTGCGATGCATGAACCTAGGGAATCCGGTCCGTCCAGGAAAGTCCCCCCCGGTTTTCGCCCCGGGTGGGACTGTCGGTCGCCGGTCCACGGTGCTACTTTGTGGGGCCACGCCAACTACCAATCGGAAGGGTTGACCATGGAATACCGCTTTCTCGGCCGTTCGGGCCTGAAGGTGTCGGCGCTGAGCTTCGGCGCCTGGGTGACCTTCGGCGACCAGATGAATGTCGACGCCGCCTATGAGTGCATGAAGACGGCCTATGACGCCGGGTGCAACTTCTTCGACAACGCCGAGGTCTACGCCGCCGGCCGGGCCGAGACCATCATGGGCGAGGTCTTCCGCAAGGCCGGTTGGCGGCGGGAGGACCTGGTCGTCTCCACCAAGCTCTTCTGGGGCGGCCGCGCCAACCCCGAGGGCGGGGGCTACCTCTACGGGGTGAATGACCGGGGCCTGTCGCGCAAACACATCGTCGAGGGGACGAACGCCGCGCTCCAGCGCCTCGGTCTGGACTACGTGGACCTGCTCTTCTGCCACCGTCCCGACCTGGACACGCCCGTGGAAGAGACCGTGTGGGCCATGAACCACGTGATCCAACAGGGCAAGGCCCTCTACTGGGGCACGAGCGAGTGGAGCGCCGCCCGCATTCGCCGAGCCTACGACTTTGCGCGCCGCGAGCATCTCATCCCGCCCCTCATGGAGCAGCCCCAGTACAACATGTTCCACCGGGACCGGGTCGAATCCGAGTATGCCCCCTTGTACGAGGAGATCGGGCTGGGTACGACCATCTGGAGCCCCCTGGCCAGCGGCATCCTCACAGGCAAGTACAAGGACGGGATTCCCGACAACTCGCGCATGGCCCTGGCGGACTACGCCTGGCTCAGGCCCGAGGTCGAAAGCGAGGCCGGGCGGGCGAAGATCGCCAAGGTGCAACATCTGGAGCCCATCGCACGTGATCTGGGCTGCACCCTGGCCCAACTGGCCATCGCCTGGTGCCTGAGCAACGACGATGTGAGCACGGTAATCACCGGAGCCTCCCGCGCCTCGCAAGTGAGCGAGAATATGGAGGCCCTGGCCGTGGCCGAGCGCCTGACGCCCGACCTGCTGGAAACGATCGAGACCATCCTGGACAACCGTCCGCGGGGCGAGCACAACTGGAGAGGTTGATTCCCATGCGAAAGGCGATGCTTTCGATGATCCTCACGACGACCCTGGCTGCAGGCGGATGTTCGTCCGCCGGCAATCCCCTGCTCGAGGAATGGGACGCGCCCTTCGGCGTACCGCCTTTTGCGGAGATCGCCGTCACCCAATACGAGCCGGCCTTCACCGCGGCCCTGGCCGACCACGACGCAGAGATCGCCGCCATCCGCGATGCCGCCGAACCGGCCACCTTCGCCAACACCATCGAGGCCCTGGACGCCGCCGGCGCCGGGCTGGCCCGGGTAAGCAACGTCTTCTATTCGTTGAACGGTACCATGACCGACGACGCCATGCAGACGGTGGCCCGCACCATGGCCCCGATCCTCTCCCGGCACCGGGACGCCATCACCCTGGACGCCGGGCTCTTCGCCCGGGTCGATGCGGTGCACGCCCGGAAAGCGGACCTGGACCTGGACGCGGAACAGGCCATGCTCCTGGAGGAGACCTGGAAGGGCTTCGTGCGGGGCGGCGCCAACCTGGATGCCGCGGCCAAGGAGCAGCTGAAGCAGCTGAACGAGGAGATCTCCCTGGCCACCCTGAAGTTCGGCGAGAACGTGCTCAACGAGACCAACCGCTTCGAGCTGGTCATGGACGACGAGGCGGATCTGGCCGGGCTGCCCGCCTCGGTGGTGGCGGCCGCGGCCGAGACGGCGATCCAGCGTGGCCACGAGGGCAAGTGGGTCGTCACCCTGCACAAGCCGAGCTTCATCCCCTTCCTGCAGTACGCAGGGAACCGGGCGCTCAGGCAGCAGGTCTTCGAGGCCTACGCCGGCATGGGTGACCATGGCGACGAACTGGACAACAACGTGCTCCTGGTGAAGATCGCCGATCTGCGCGCCCACCGCGCCCAGTTGCTCGGCTTCCCCACCCACGCCCACTACGTGCTGGACGACAACATGGCCGGCACGCCCGAGGCCGTCTACGAATTGCTGGAGCAGGTGTGGCGGCCGGCCGTGGCCCGCGCCGGCACCGAGGCCGACGACATGCAGGCCATCATCGACGCCGAGGGCGGCGGTTTCGACCTGGCCCCCTGGGACTGGTGGCACTACGCCGAGAAGGTCAAGAAGCAGAAGTACGACCTGGACGAGTCCATGCTCCGTCCCTACTTCGAGATGGGCCGCGTGCGCCAGGGCGTCTTCGACGTGGCCGGCAGACTGTGGGGACTGGAATTCGTCCAGCGAACTGACATCCCCGTCTGGCACGAAGACGTGGAGACCTTCGAGGTGCGGGACGCCGACGGCACGGTCATGGCCCTGCTGATGACCGACTACTTCCCCCGCACCAGCAAGCGCGGCGGCGCCTGGATGAACTCCCTCATCAAGCAGCGCTACGTGGACGGCGAACGGGTCATCCCGGTCATCTTCAACGTTGGCAACTTCACCAAGCCCACCGCCGACACGCCGTCCCTGCTGAGCATGGATGAAGTCGGCACCATGTTCCACGAGTTCGGCCACGCCCTGCACGGCATGCTGTCGGACTGCCGGTACAAGCGCCTGTCGGCCACCTCGGTGGCCCGGGACTTCGTGGAACTGCCCAGCCAGATCATGGAGAACTGGGCCTTCGAGCCCCAGGTGCTGGACATGTACGCCCGCCACTACGAGACCGGCGCAGCGATTCCGGCGGAGCTGAAGGAGAAGATCCGCAAGGCCAAGCACTTCAACCAGGGCTTCGTCACCACCGAGTACGTGGCCGCCAGCTTCCTGGACATGGACTGGCACACCCTGGCCGAAGCCGCGGACGAGGACGCCACGAGTTTCGAGCAGGTGTCCATGGCGCGCATCGGACTCATTCCCGAGATCATCAGCCGCTACCGCAGTCCCTACTTCCGGCACATCTTCTCCGGGGGCTACTCGGCGGGCTACTACAGCTACATGTGGGCCGAGGTGCTGGATGCCGACGCCTTCGCGGCCTTCAGCGAGACCGGGGACATCTTCGACCCGGCCACGGCCCGCTCCTTCCGGAAAAACATCCTGGCCAAGGGCGGCACAGAGGATCCCATGGAACTGTACCGCCGCTTCCGCGGCCGCGACCCGGGCATCGAGCCCCTGCTGGTGCGCCGCGGCCTCCAGTAGCCACCGACGAATCCCGGCGGCCGGGTGCCCCGCGGCGCCCGGTCGCCCTCGTTTCTGAAACACGTATTCAAGATCCACGGTGACCGGTCGATCCAGAAGAGGCAAGCAGGTCTCATCCCGATCGCCGGAGGCACCGCCATGACCACCACGACCCCGGAAACGGATCGCCTGGCCAAACTGGCCAATCGTGCCCAGGGCGGAGCCAACTGGTTCTACTGGATCGCCGGACTCTCCCTGCTGAACTCGCTCGTCGCCCTCTTCGCCGGACAATGGAACTTCATCTTCGGCCTCGGCATCACCCAGGTCCTGGACGCCCTGGCCCAGGGTCTCGCCGACGGCGCCGGCAGCGCCTGGGCCATCAAGGCCGGCGGCCTGCTCTTCAGCATCGGCGCCCTGTCGACATACGTGCTCTTCGGCTGGCTGGCCAATCGCGGCAAGACCGCCGGCTACGTCATCGGCATGGTCTTCTACGCCCTGGACGGGGGGATCTTCGTGGTGGCGGGCGACCTGCTGGGAGCCGGCTTCCACGCGGTGGCCCTGGCTCTCATGGGCCGCGGCCTGCACGCCCACCGGCAACTGCGGAAACTGGCCGACCCGGCTCCGGAAAGCCCGGCCGTCGAGGAGCAGGAGATCAGTGCCGCGGTGGCGAGCCTGACCGAGGACGCCGACGAATACGAGACCGTACCCTGACGTTGAGCCGCGCGACCCTCCGTGCTAGTCTGCACCGGAGATTCTCGATTCGCCCGCGCGCCCATCCCCGACCACGCGAGTTAGCGGACGAATCCGTCATCCCGCCTTCCGGGAGCCGTCGTGAACCGTCTCCATCAGACTCCGCGTTTGGGTTTGGCCGTCACCGTGGCGGTGGCGATCGCCGCCTACGTGCGCACCCTGGGCTTCGACCTGGTATGGGACGACCTGGGCCTGCTGGCTTACGTGGACCAGGTGCGCGCCGAGGGCGGTTGGCCGGCGCTTTTACGGGCCGAATTCCGCCTGGACGTCCCCTACGGCTACTACCGCCCCCTGATCCTGGCGGGGCTCGCCTTCGACCATACCTTCGCAGGTGACAGCGCCCGACTCTTCCATCTCCACAACGTGCTGCTGCACGCGGTGAACAGCGGTCTGGTGCTGCTGGTGGCCCGCCGCTGGATCGGCACGGGCCTGGGCGCGGTCATCACAGGCCTCCTGTTCGCCGTGCATCCGGTCCACGTGGAATCGGTGGCCTTCGTGTCCGGTCGGACGGACCTGTTGGCGGCGACCTGGATCCTGGCGGCGGTGCTGGTGTGGTGCCGGCCCGAACGTTCCTGGCCACCGCTACGACTCACCCTTTTCGGTGGCGTCTTCCTGCTGGCCCTGCTGGCCAAGGAGGTAGCCCTGGTGCTGCCCGCAGCCCTGTTGCTGCTCGATGTGGCGGGCCAGTGCGCGGGCGATGCCGGCGACTCGTGGACCCGCCGCAACCTGCCCTGGCTGGGGGCTGCGGGCGTGGCCCTGATCGTCTACTTCGTCCTGCGGACCCTGGTGGCGGACGTGGGCTTCGGCATGCTGGGCGGACCGCTGGCCGCCAACCAGGTGGCCCCGGTGCGGGACGACCCGGTCCTGCTGCCGCGCATCTGGCTGGCCTACAGCAGGCTCCTGGTTTGGCCCTGGCCCCTGAACGCCTTCCACACGGCGCCGGGCCTGACGATTCTCTGGCCCCTGGTAGCCACGGCGCTGCTGGGCGCCATGGCGGCGGCCTCCTGGTCGCGGCAGCACCACCGCCTGGGTCCGGCCATGCTCTTGTGGATCGTGGTCTTCGTGCTGCCCGTGTCGGGGCTGGTGCCGATCCGTGGTGCGGTGATCGCCGAGCGCTTCCTCTACCTGCCGTCGGTGGGCATATGTGTGCTGCTGGGCTACGGCGCGGCCCGTCTGCTGCCCTGGCTGAGCGAACAACTGGGACCCGACGTGCGCATGCTCTCGGTGACGGTGACCATCGCCATGCTGGGACTCGGCGCCGGCACGGTGCACCGGGCGGAGGTGTGGCGCGATGAAGTTTCACTCTTCGAGAGCATCGTGAAAGCATCCCCGGACGCGGCCATCGCCCACAACAACCTGGCCTCCGCCTACGGCAAGGCCGGGCGGATCGACGAGGCCCTGCGCGTGCTGGCCGACGCGGTGAAGCTCAAGCCCGACTACGTGGAGGCCTGGACCAACATCGGTTTCGTCCACCTGCAGAGCGGCCGTCCCCGCGAGGCCGTGACCGCCTACCGCACGGCCCTGGGTTACGACCCGGGCTACCAGCGCGCCCGGCACGATCTGGTGGTGGCCTATATGGAAGCGGGCGACCGACCGGCGGCCCTACGGGAATATGAAGTGCTGCAGCGCACCAACCCGGACCTGGCGCAACGCCTGGCCGAACTGGTCAGCCCTCCCCGCTAGTCCCCGAAGACGAGACCACAGTCGGGGCAGGCGTCGGCAGCCTCGGGCACCGCCGCGCCGCAGGCCGGGCACGTGCCCAGGTCGAACTCCTGGGAGAGGCCCTCTTCTTGGCCCGGATGTAGCCGGGCGAAGACGCCGTCGAGGATCTCGTCGGCCCGGGCGGTGTCGTCCCGGCGCACGAAGAGCATGAAGACGAAACCGTCCAGGTCGCCCACGGGCATCTGGTCGCCCCCGCCCGGCCGCAGGAACACCCCGTAGAAGACCGACGGCGTGCGGGTCATCCCCTTGGGTACGAAATGGGTGAGCGGCAGAACCGCCGCGCGGATGTTGGCCTCCGCCAGCAGGGCCACGTAGGTGGCGATCACCTTCTGTTCGTCCACGGCGATCTGGCCGAGGATCTCGCCGGGGGCGGTGAACGTCCAGTCGGCCCGGGTCAGGTCTGCCACCGGGAGGTCGCCTATCTCGGAGGACCAGACGAGAGCGGCGCCGCAGTCGGGGCAGGTCTGGGCTTCCGAGAGGAACTCTTCGTGGCAGGCGGGGCAGGTCTTGGTGGGGTGCAACATAGTCTCCCGCTGAAAATACCGGTGGATGCTCCAAGGCAGTCGATCATGCTGGACACCGGCTCACTCCACAACAAAAAAGGCCCGTTCCCCAAGGGGTACGGGCCTTCGTAATTCGTTTGGTACGCCGCCAGGGAATCGAACCCCGAACCTACTGATTAAGAGTCAGTTGCTCTGCCAATTGAGCTAGCGGCGCACCAGAATGTCGATCTGGTCGCTCGGGTCGAATCGGGCTATCTTGTGGCCCAACAACCCTCACGGGAGGGTCAAGCTAGCACCGGCCCACGGGGTTGTCAAGAAAGCCGATCCCGTTTCTTTTTACCTCTTGGACCCGTTACGGGCGTCTTGCGCCCAGCGCCGGGGAAAGGACCACTACCATGGCGCCCGTCCGCAAGCTGAAGACCCTGCCGACCCGGAAGAAGCGGTCCAAGAACGTCATGGAAATCCTCCGCCAGGTCTTCCCCGATTCGGGCTGCAGCCTCGAGCACGGCGACGCGTGGCAGTTGCTGGTGGCAACCATCCTGTCGGCCCAGTGCACGGACGCCCGGGTGAACATCGTCACCCCCGACCTCTTCAAGCGCTTCCCCACGGTGCGGGACTTCGCCTACGCCCCCCGCGAGGAGATCGAGGACGCGGTCCGCTCCACCGGGTTCTACCGCAACAAGGCCAAGTCCATCCAGGGCGCAGCGCAGCGGATCCTCGAACATCACGACGGTCAGGTGCCCTCGAACATCAAGGACCTGGTGAAGGTCCCAGGCGCCGGCCGCAAGACCGCCAACGTGGTCCTGGGCGAGATCTGGAACGAACCCGACGGCGTGGTCGTCGACACCCACGTGGGCCGCATCAGCCACAAGCTCGGCCTCACCGACCAGAAGGACCCGGTGAAGGTCGAACGCCAGCTCAACGAGAGTCTGCCCCAGGGCGAGTGGCGGGATTTCGGCCATCTCCTGATCGACCACGGTCGCAAGACCTGTCGGGCGCGGGCGCCGCGGTGTGATGAGTGCCCGATCTACAAGTATTGCGAGGTGCGGGCCTAGGTGATGCGGGGGAGTTGGGGCGCGCTACGGCCGCTGCCGCGGCCTCCGAACGCGCTCCAACTCCCCCGCATCACCTAGGCCCGGCGCTCGGCACTCGTGGAAGAGTGTCCCAACGTGTGCCCTCTGCCCCACGTAGCCCGCAGCGCCACACCTGCCGGCCATGGTCGTGAGGGTTCCGACACGCCGACGACTCCGTCAGGGGGTCCCAGACGCAAAGGCGCCCCCGAGACGTTCGCAGCCGCGCAGCGGCAAGCGTCTCGGGGGCGCCTTTGCGTCTGGGACCCTCCCCTAGAACGGAAGGTCGTCGTCGTCGTCCTGACCACCTCCACCGGCTTCCATGGCCGGCGGGTTGAAGCTCCCGGACTGCTGCTGCTGCTGCCCACCCTGGGCCCCGGCACCGCCCTCGCCCTCTTCACGGCGGCCGAGGATCATGAGCTGGTTGGCCACGACTTCGGTGGTGTAGCGGTCGTTGCCGTCCTGGCCGGTCCACTTGCGGGTCTCGAGCCGGCCCTCCACGTAGACCTGCTTGCCCTTCTTCAGGTAGCGCTCGGCGCGCTCGGCCAGGTGGCGCCAGGCGACGACCCGGTGCCATTCGGTCTTCTCCTGCCACTCGCCGGTGGTCTTGTCCTTCCAGCTCTCGCTGGTGGCCATGGTGAAGTTGGCCACGGGCACGTTGTTCTGGGTGTACTTGACTTCCGGATCGCGGCCCAGGTTGCCGATGAGCATGACCTTGTTGACGCCTGCCATCGCGTCCTCCTTGTCGGGGGCGTAAGCCCCAGCCATTGGTGAATGCCATTATACGGGCCGCTCGGACCGCAATGCTCTCGTCGGCACCGTTCGCGAACGGCGCGGCGGGAGCAGGCGGTTTGGGCGGGAGGGGGAACGTACCAGACGGCGCCACGAAAACGGACAAAAAAAATGGGGTGGCTGATGGGATTCGAACCCACGACCACCTGGACCACAACCAGGGGCTCTGCCGACTGAGCTACAGCCACCACCATTATCGAGTTTTCGCTGGCGCGCCCGGCAGGACTTGAACCTGCGGCCTGCGGATTAGAAATCCGCTGCTCTATCCAGCTGAGCTACGGGCGCACCGGAACTGGAAGACCGGGACCCGCACTCAGGGAAATACAGGCCTTTCCCGCGGGCGGACGCGAATAATGGCGACCGGACGCGTCCGTGTCAAGTTCCCGGTCGAGATGGTCGGGCTGCCGGAGCCTCCCCTGCCGCATCTCTTGGCCGAGCACTATGATAGCGTTTGCGTCCGCGTCCCACCAGCCAGATATATGCCGGTACGACCGAAATCCGGAGTATCGCCGCCTTTACTGAGCAACCGTCTGACAAACAACGAAATAGCATCCAAAAGGTGAGCGGAGCTGTATCCAATGCTAATCGCAAGTCAGGATTCGACCTCTCGCCGTTACAACAGGAGCGTTTCTCCGCGGATACGTGACGGTATCGTTGTGTACAATCTGCTTGACGGTCGATCCAATCGAGGAGGCGACCCCCTGCACCTCTAGCAGTTGGAGTTCCACGTGGAGTATCCGATGGCTCGCCGACAAACATCTTCACCGGGCCCAATATCTACACTTTCGACTAGCGCTGGAACTTCGAGATCTTGCCCCGCATGATCCTCATCCCTTCCTCGAAGACCGGATCCAGGGACCCATCCAGCTCGACGGTCACGTCCGGCCGCAGACCGTGGCTGTCGTTGACCAGGTTTCCGTCCGGTGTCCAGAGCTTCCGAGCCGGGTAGTTGACGTGGCTGCCGGTCGGCAGGGTGAACCTGGCCATGCCCCCGGTACCGCCTCGCGTGGGGCGACCGACCAAGGTCACATTCGTTAGAGCCTTCATCATCATGGCCAGTTCAGCACCATCTCCCACGCACCCTTCGCCTATCAGGCAGACGATTGGAATCCCCGACGCCACGTTCGCCATCGGCTGGACGCGCAGAGTGTCCTCAGTGCCGTCATTGGCGGCCAAGTACCCGTATACTACTGGCTCCTGCGTAAACCACCCGGCAAAGTCGATCTCTCCCCCACGCCTCGAGTGACCGAAGTCATTCCCCGCAGCTCGCAAGTCCAGAAGGATCCCCTCTGCAGTTGCCAGGTCTGCAACCGCCTCTTCGGCATCACGCGTCACCCGAAGACTGGCGTAGACGATTCCGTCGGGAGTCCACCCCGTCGCCAACGGACCCTGCTGCGACCAGTCCATCAAGCGACCGCGGATCGCCGCGATTCGCTCACGGGTCAACCTGTCCTCCTCGGGAACTGGACCGTAGTCATAGAGCGTATGGATACCGGTGACGTCGGCAGACCCACTCTCGAGCGTTACACGGCCTTCCTTAAACGACCGCAGTAGATCCGTCACTCGCTGGTCGTGCTTGTCCCAGGTGAGGGAATCGGCGCCCATGAATCGCTGCCGCAACCTTCCCCAGTCGATGTGGTGGTCGGACTGAACTACCAGCTTTTCCTGCATTTCTGAGATGAACAACTCCGTGACATCATCTTCGGTCATCGAAATCGTATCGACCGCGACCTCGTGCAGGAGGAGTCTCGTTTCCGGAGCCCGGACATTGAAGGACACAACTCCCACGTCCGCGTCCGCTTGTGCGCGAAGAATAAGCTCTGCCAGCCCATCTTCGGTCGCATCCAGTCCTACCCACATACGCGTGTGCAACGGTCCGAACTCGTAGCCCGTGGGATCACGGCGGTAGTCCCCGAGGGTCAGCCTACAAGCATGCGTGCGGCTACCGGCAGGCTCTCCAGACATCTCATACCGGGCTCGGACCCTGTAGTAGCGACCGCCCACCATGCTAAAGCGCTGGGCCATATAGGGGAGGCAATATGGGTCATCTTCAGCTTCGATCAGGAGACCATCCGTGACCTGCTGTGGCAGGACCGATCCAAGGGAACACCTTCGCCCCACTCTCCATTCCCAGCGGTCGGGGAGGCTGTCCGGCCAGACCGAGAAATCACCGTTGACGAAGGATTCGGGAGGATACGTCATGTCGAGGGCATGCGAGTGCCATCCGTCGCCGCGCCTCGTCGTGGGTCGCGGTATAGGTGCGAAACTCGGTATCGACTCGACCGGGGTGTCTACCGGCAATGGTCCATCCCATCGAGCCATGCATCGAGACTGCACTCCACCGGCCTTGCTGAATCCACCACTGAGCCACAGACTCCCGCCGGCAGAAACAAGGTGACGTGCTTCACCGGCTACGCCTCTATCGATGGGCCGCCAGATCTTCCCGTCCCAGAAAGCGACGTTGTCGCAGGCGAGGCTATCGACGCCGTTGAAATGACCGGATGCCACAAGAAACTCATCGTACTGGGCTAAGTGCAGAACTCTTGCATCGTTGGCGTAGACGTAGGAGAAGATCCCTGGCAACGGGGACCACTGATCGCCTTCCCACTGCTGAATCACATGGGACTCGGAGCTGTTGTGATGCGGAATATGGAACGCCGCGACAAGGCGTCCTTCCCATTCCGCTAGGACAGCAACCCGACATTGGACTCCGCTCTTGATGATGTGCCAGCTATCGCCGTTCCTCTCGGCCAAGGTGAATCCCTGCTGGGCGTCCTCCGTGCGAGTATTCCAACTGGCGTAGAGGCGACCCGCAACACTCGCCGTGCAACTCGCCTCGTCGGCCCCATCCGGCTGGTCGAACTCGCGCCAATCCCTCCCGTCCCACACAACCACAGAGACATGATTCCCCTCCGGATCCCCGAAGGATCCGAGCACGAGAAGGCTGTCGCCCGCCGAGACGATTTCCCGCACACAGAGAACCTGGTGCTCCAATGGCGTGGTCAGAATCCGCCACTGTCCGTTCCAGGCGGCGAGGTGGTGTGTCGCGTCTGATTGGCTGCTGGAGCTACTGGTCATGCCTCCGAACAGCTTCCCGAAAGCGACGGTCTCGCCTCGGTGCTCAGTAATCGTCTTGATCTCCGGCCTGAAGTCGACCGAGTCGGCTGATCCGAACTCGAACTCGCTCCAGCCTCCATCCGCCCAGGTCGCCAGGCCCCGGATGTTCTTAGTCCCCAACGAACGACTCGATTCCACGAGAAGTCGACCATCGACGAGCTTCATCTCGTTGATCGCGCCGTCGGCTCCCTGGCCCGTGACCAGAGGATCCCATCGCTCGCCGTCCCACAAACCGAGACCGTTGAGGTGGTAGCCGGGACCGCCCCTGATCTTTCCGGCGGCAACCAGACGGCCATCGTAGAGTGCGAGGTCGAAGACCTCCCCCACATCCCTTCGCCTTTGAGCATCTACGAAGCCGGGGGGATCGGCGTGCCATCGATGCCCGTCCCAGGTAGCGATGGACCCGGCTCGCGTGCCGCCAACCGTGTTGAACTCGCCCGCGGCAATGAGGTTGTCTCGCCAGATCTCCAAGTCTCTGATGACAGGATGTTCGACGGAGCTCGGACTGATCCCACCCCTTAGGGCCGACCAATCGCTTCCATCCCAGGCGGCGATACTGGAAATCGAATCACCGCCGATCACCTGGAATCGACCGGCCGCGTACAATAAGTCCCCCGCGGATTTCACGGTGTTCACGACATCGTCGGCTCCGCTACCCAGCGGCAACCATTCGCGGTCGGTCCAGCGAGCGATGTGGTGTGCGTCGACTCCACCTGCATGGCCAAAGGCTCCCGCTACCACGAGTTCGTCATCGTGGAGTTCGAGCGCTTCGACTCGCGTGCGACCGCCTCCTCCAAGGCCGGCGCCTAGAGGCGCCCAGGTTTCCCCGTCCCAGCGGGCAATGTGGCGAATAGGAGTATCCCTCTCGATGGTGAAGCGGCCACCGACGATGAGGTCACCGCGGTAGACGGCCAGGGCATAGACCTCGCCCCGGAGAGGTGTAGAACAGGCCTGCCACGCCTCTCCGTCCCAGAAAACTACGCCATCAGCCGGAACCTCGTCCCTGGCCTTGAACCGACCCCCTGCGATCAACCGACCGTTGTGAACTGCCAGACATTCCACCGACCTCAGTCCGTTGCCGAACGGAAGCCAGGCCTCTCCATCCCAGCGGGCGATATTCGCGACTGAATCGCGTCCCGCCATCCGAAACTCGCCTGCGGCTACGAGTTGGCCATCGAAATCGACGACAGCAGCGACGTGGCCGTACGTGGTCAATCCGGTCGGCCCGAACTCGTTGGACCATTCCGCCCAACCGGGAGCCGCACTACTTGTGATCAGGAACAGGAGAACTGCGTGAACGAGCCTGGTGGTCATACGCCGCCTCGCGTCGA
The DNA here is from genome assembly GCA_024231905.1 of bacterium. Classification (GTDB taxonomy): domain Bacteria; phylum Krumholzibacteriota; class Krumholzibacteriia; order LZORAL124-64-63; family LZORAL124-64-63; genus JAAEQC01. Next base: position 287,495 of record JAAEQC010000218.1, read on the forward strand.
TCGTGTGGGGGTAGAGATGTCGTGAAAGCAATGGAATGTCGCCGATACGAAATGAACCTATGGGTTGCCGCCTCGCCGCGTCAATCCCCCGCTCCTCCAACCGGTAAGACCTCGCGTCATCGATAGCATGTCTTGTAGAGACGATTGCTGCGCGCCCACGTGTCGAGCGTATGCCCTGGTACGACCGCCTGGTAGGTCCGGCTCATACAAAACCAGTTGGGCCGCTATAGCATGTGATATAGACTTGGCCAACATATCCTCCCGTATGCCATGTGATCTCCATCTTGAGATTGGACTGCAGCACGATGCCCCTATTTCGAACGCATCTCATCGAGCGCACTGCACTAGCGATAACCATCCTCTTCTCCATGTCCGCGGCAATGGCCTCGACCGTGCCTTGCTCATCCACAATCCCGATGTGGTGCCTCGACTGGGATCCCCACTATCAGGTCTGGGACCCCGACGGCAACAAAGACTACCAGAACTTACCCGCAGGGCTTCTGACGGCCACGCTGATCGATCGCAATTCCAACCAGTTACTGGTGGGGCCAGTGCAGATTGGTGGCGCTGACAAGCCGGGTGTTTTGACCATGATCCTGGACAACCGGATCGAGTCTCACGAATGGACCGACGGTGTCCATCTGCATAGCAGCAGCAAAGACGACTTCGACCTGCGCCTCATCTTGCATACGGCTCCGCAGTACATCGACCCCCAACTGGCCCGGCCGAACCAGGAACCTCTACCACTGGACGCCGATCTCCACATCGGTGGCGTACTGAAGTTGGGGGACGAGGAACATGTCTGGCTATTCCCAACTTACGGGGAAGAACCGATCACATTCGACCGATTACGTGCCGCTGGCGCGGATACGGCCATGGGTTTCGGCGCGTACGTTGACTTTCGCGTATCCGACCTCCGAATCGAACCCGAGACCTTGACCCTGTACATCGATGCTGATGCCGACGGTGAGCCGGAGCGGACAATCGATGCTTCCCCACTATCTGCGGAGGAACATCAGAAACTGATCGTGGTTGCGCAGGCGAAAGCCAAGGAGCGAGCCGAGCAGAGGGAGTACACGCCCGTCGCACCGGTCGACGGATGGAACTGGGAGTGGCTGAAGCCGCATCCGACCGGGAACACGCTGAACGACATCTGCCTCGGCCCCGATGGGGACCTCCTAGCTGTTGATGCCGTCGGTTTTGTGCTGCGTCGACGAGACGGCAAGTGGACGGTGGACGGGGATCAGTTGGACGAAGGACTGTACCACATTGTCACGGCTCCGGATGGTCAGATCTATGTTGCCAGCACGTCCCGAATCTGGCGTAAGGACGGGGGCCGATGGGTGAACATGGAGGCACCGGAAGCCCGACACATCGAGGGCCTGGTCGCGTGGGAAGGGCAGCGGGTTGTCGCCGTGGCGGCCGGTGGTGAAGTCCTTCAGCACGGGCCCGGCGGCTGGCGGCAGAGCAGGCCCGGCGGGGAGGTATCTTGGTCCGCAGTGTGGGGCTCGGCGCCCGATGATGTATGGATTACGGGTTCCCACGAAAACGTCTTCCACTTCGATGGCCAAACATGGGCTCCCGTGCCGCACGAGTTGCCCACACAAATCCGGGGCGTCTGGGGATTCGGCCCCCGCGATGTCTACTTCATGACTAGCGCTGCCGGTGGCGGCAAGGTCTGGCGCTGGTCGGGTGAAGGCCGCTGGCGGCAACTGCAGATCCCCAACATCCCGTGGGCTGCTGTTCACAGCTTCCGCGGGACCGGGCGTCAGATCGAACTGTCGACCGGAAACCACTATTTCACCATCGGCCGCAGTGGCTGGGAGAAGTTGGTTGGCTGGCCCGACTATGCCCTGGGGGCGTATTGTCGTGACGGGGACGGCAAGCTGGTTGGTGTCGGTGAAAGCGGCCGGACCTGGGAGTATGGCTCCGAAGGTTGGACTGAAGTCGATCCGCGGCCTCTACCATTGATCCGGAGGGTCTGGGGGCTCGAAGGCGACGATCTCTACGCGACCGGCAACGACGGCAAAGTCTGGCGGTGGGACGGTATGCGGCTCGCCGAGATGGACTCGCTCACCGGAACCAACCTCCAAGGAATATGGGGATCCTCGTCGAGTGATATTCATGTGGCGAGCGTCCGTGGAATCTGGCATTGGGACGGTCAGAATTGGAAGCAGACCTGGGAACCCTGGCAAGGTGGTATCGGCTTCGGGCTCGAACTGTGGGGTAGCGGTCCAGATGATATATGGGCAGTGGGATCGGATGGGGCGATGGTTCACTTCGATGGCCGTTCTTGGGAGCGGGTCGAGGGTGTGACAGGCAGAAACCTCCGAGCTATCTGGGGAGGCGGCCCGGACGACGTGTATGTGGGCGGCGATGAGACGCTGCTACGCTACGACGGTGAACAGTGGTCGACGGTTCCGGGATTCAAGAGGCTGAATGTGAGCCATCTCTGGGGCAGCGACTCATCCAATGTCTGGGCAGCTACTGACCAAGGCCTGTATCGGTACGACGGCGAGACCTGGGAGCGCACCAAACTGCGCGAATGGACCACAGGCGTGTGGGGAACAAGTGCTACCGACGTTCTGACGCTCACACAGGACCAGGTCCTACAATTCGATGGCAGCGAGTGGAGGTCAGCTAGGCGGATCGATTCTCAGGTGATCAGTGAACTCTGGGGCCTTCCCGGTGAAGACCTTCTGGCCTTCGGCCGGGACGGCAGTGTACTTGTTCTGCGTCGCTGACTTCCCGAGGACAACAAGGTAGGCCAGTCACTCAGACAACCTGGCCCGATTCCGGTAATCGTAGAAGTTGGGGCGGCCAGATTCGGGCTGGCTACGCACTACTATCCGATCAGTCTCGGAAACGCGCGAGACACATGACGGCGAGTAGAAGAAGGTGTTCTCAAAAAAATCGTCGGCACTAGTCGCGTACGATATCGCCCATACCTGCGCGCATGAAATCCTCGTCCACGTAGACGGGAAACTCGTGCCCGCGCACCGGTGTCAACCAGACGGGTCCCCCTAGATTCAGATCAGATTCGATATAGGCTTGTGCCAGATTCTCGGCAAGACGTCTCGCGATGCTGAATCGTTGGACCTCACGGAGGTTATCCAGCACGAAGGATCGGCGGTCGTGATCACGACGGATGTGGGCAACGGCATGGCGATAGTCTTCAAGTAGACATTCTCCAATGCTGCGGCCATTCATGCCAAGAGCTTCCGCGTGGATTGGTAGCAGGTCATAGCGCGCCGGATCGGCATCGAACAAGCGATCCGCTATCGCCCTAGCTGGTTCCCCCGCCACCTCAAGAATCTGCCAGAAGTACAGAAAAGCCAAACTCGCGACGTTCGCCCCTCGTGCGTCACGCATAAGCGCGAGCGCGATTCGTTGCGGACTTGTCTCAATCTTGGGCAGTCGGTCAATCGTAAATCCTACAACATTGCCGCCAACGTGAAACTCCGGAGTATCGAAACAGTGGCACAGGGCTTCGCGGAGATCACCAAAGTGAGCTTGGCCGATCCCTCCACTGTAGCGCAGCAGAATCGGTGACCGGTTCACCCAACTGACCGCGCTTAAAAACTCTCCGGCCGCGGCGTACGCGGAGTCGGCTTCGTCTGCATTTTCGTGTGGGACGATCGTGAGGAGTACGTCGCTCCACCGGCGGGGATCATTTTGGATCAACTTGAACGGTACGCCATTGTACTCGAACAGGTACTCATCGTGTTCGAGTCGGCACAGATTGTCGAACGCAATGTGTAGCAATAGCGGCATGTCGGGCTCCATGCTGGCGATCTATACCCAATCACCAGATTCGAATCGGGCCTTCGCGCGTTCAAAGGCCTCGTTGAATGCGTCTTCATTGCTCAACTCGAATACGATAGTCAATTCCAGCTTGGTCGGTTCATCATCCGAGGCGTGTGCCAGTGCATCCACAATGGACGCCATGGCCTGCCCAGGAAACCTTTGCATCTCCTGGACGACCGCCTCTGGAAAACGTGCAAGCTCTCTGGCCAAATCATCGAAAGGTTCATCCACATTGGCGCATTTAACCCGCAGCGACCACTCGATCATTTTGCGGTAGATTTCTCCGAGTGACCGCGCGGCCCATACCAACTGTTCGTCGTTGCCTTCCACTCCATCGGGGCCTAGTGCCTCGGGAAAGACCACATTGATCAATTCGTTCGCTGACGAGTTCAAGCCCTTCAGGTTGTGGGTCTGGGTAAGCAGCCATCCCATAGCGTCGACTACGGGGACATGCTCTGGTCGACGGATCGTCATCTCCGAATCGTATTCCCGAAGCAGAGGACTAGACCTGCTGATTTCGTCCAGCCACGTCTGAAAGAACAGCAAGTACTCCCAATGATCTGGACGATCTAGTAGGAGCCGAACCGATTTGGTGCTCAGCCCTCCGTACCATTCCGGCACTCCCGGTACCGTCAACTGCTTGTATACGGCCAGGGCTTCGGCAAATAGGTGGGCCCACTGCACACGTAGTGTGGCGATGATGTCCTGTGCGGTCTCAAATTCAAACACCCAGGCTTTGGTTTGCGACCGTATGTCGTCGATGAACTCAAATAGTCGAGGCGTATCAACTACACTGCTGAAGTCACCTTCCTTATTGTCCCTCCATGCCGACATCACAGCGAGAACTCGTTTGTCCACGAAGGTATAAACTGGGATGCCCTTCGCTCTCGCTTCTTCGTATTCGAGGTTCGTGATGGACTTGTCGGTCTCTTGGTGAATAGAACCGTATCTTCCACCTACAACCAATACGAGGATGTCCGCGTCCTGTTTGACCCGCCTTCGGCAGTTTTCGACGGTGTCTACATCTGGGTCCACGGGAAAAGAGCGGTGTTCAGATAGCACCGCGTTATATCCCTGATTATCGGCAATGAAACCCTGAAGGTCTGCGCGGATCTGTTGTAGGTCATAGAAGGTCGAACTGACCATAACCCCTGGTTGTGCCATTAATCTGCCTCCAATGCCGTTGCCCATTGAATCATTGACGTCGGTGGGTCGACCACGAGGGTTGGCGCTATGTCATATTCAGCTGGCGTCCGCGAATAGCCCGTCTCGGACAGATCTCAGCGTCCTGAAAATCCCCCGATATCGACAGCGGGTTCGAAACGCCGCCGAACCACATCGTGTCCCAGATTTTATCTACTTCGGATTTTAGGTCACCGGTGATCATGATGCGTCCCCTCAAACGCTGCTTGTACTCAGGAGGCGATCGAATTATTGGACTTGATCCCTAGACATGCGGCATCCGAGATCTGCGATTCTAGATCATATGAAAATGCCCGGACTCAACAGGCCGAACGCGGGCGAGGGTACCACGACGGGATGAAATTGGACAATCATCCGGTTCGGGTTGTTGAGTTGCATACCCTGCGGGCGGGCTCGCGTGACAAGTCCCATTGAAGATATGAGCCGTTGCCCCACGGTTGCCCCGCCCCATTTCCACACAAAAAAGAACGAGCCAGCCCCCAGGCCAACCCGTTCCCATTCCGTTATTTATGCTGGTCGGGGCGGCCGGATTCGAACCGGCGACCCCCTGCTCCCAAAGCAGGTGCGCTACCGGACTGCGCCACGCCCCGACCCAAGCATCATCCGGGCCACATGCCGCCCTCAGCGGCGGCGGAGCGTCAGCCGCCCTTCCCGGCCCAAAATGGTTAACGATTCGATCCTGTCCTGTCAAACGCCCGTGTCAAACGGGGTTGGCCGCCGCCAAACATCCGTCGACCCCAGGTGACCGGCCCGCCAGGAACGCAGGCCTCAACAGCCGTACGCCCCCCGCACCGAGACCAGCAGACGCCTGAGCGCCCGGCCGCGATGGCTGAGGGCATTCTTGGCCTTGGATTCCATCTCAGCCATGGTGCCGTCCTGGCCTCCGGGCCGGAAAACCGGATCGTAGCCGAAGCCGCCGTGCCCCCGCTTTTCCCGGGTGATCGACCCCACCACGCGGCCGTGGGCGGTGATCTCCAGGAAGCGGTCCGCGTTCACGGCTCGACCGGGAGCCTCCCGGTCCAGTCCCGCCGGCGCCACGTGGGTCACCGGCTTGCCGCGGCGGCGACCGTCGGCCACCCAGATGCGTGGATCCGGCAGACGCACATGACCCTCCGGGGCCGGCGTCGTGGACCTGCCGCCGGCGATGAGGTCCTCGGCCACCTGGCGTAGCCGCGCCTGGTCGTGGCCCCAGCTCACCTCGTCGCCCAGCAGCTGGGTGCGATAGTCCCGCCAGGCCCGCCGCCGGTCCACGAATCCATTCCAGAAGTCCTCTGCCTCTTCCGGGTGCTTCAATTCCACGGCCCGAGCCCAGGGATTGTGGATCCAGCGTGCCGTGGCCGGACGGGCCACCGGGCCGATCTCCCCCAAGGGTCGCGGGTCGATCCACACGCAGGCGGTCAGGAAGCGCGCCTGGCGGGAGCCTTCCGGCACGTCGGCCATGAGATCCAGCAGCATTTCGGCGTTGCTGGCGTAGGTGGCGCCGGACCCGGAGAAGCGGGCGGCGAAGACGTCCGGCAGACCGTTCAGCTCGCGTACCTGCAGGCAGGTGTCGTCGGCCACGGCGATCTCCCCGGTCCAGGCGGCGGTGACCAGGGCCTTGCGGGTGGCGTTACCCTCGCAGGTGGTGCCGTCCTCGATGACGTCGGGCAGGCCCTCGTAGTCCGCCGCCGGAACCACCTCGAAGGGCAGGTCGGCGCAGATCTCCTGCAGCTCCCGCACCTTGTCCGGATTGCGGCTGGCCAGGACGATCTTTCGCTGCGGGCTCACGACTCCGCCTCCAGGACCTTGTGCTGCAACTGGCAGATCTTCTCGATGGCCGCGCCCCCCAGGTCGAGCATGGTGTCCAGTTGCTCGCGACTGAAGGGGGTCTGCTCGGCCGTGCCCTGGATCTCGATGAGCCCGCCGCCCTCGGCCATGATCAGGTTCATGTCCGTCTCGGCGGTGGAGTCCTCCTTGTAGTCCAGGTCCATGAGGACCTCGCCACCCACCACGCCCAGGCTGATGGCGCCCACCAGGTGGCGCATGGGGTGGCGCTTGAGGCGCAGGCGCCGCAGCGCGTCGTAGAGGGCCACCGCGGCGCCGTTGACGGACGCGCAGCGAGTGCCGCCGTCGGCGCGGATGACATCGCAATCCAGGGTGATGGTCAGGTCGCCCAGGGCGTACATGTCCGTCACCGCCCTCAGAGAGCGGCCGATGAGACGCTGGATCTCCATGGTGCGGCCGCCCTGGCCGCCGTTGGCCGCTTCCCGTCGCATGCGCTGGCCCGTGGAGCGGGGCAGCATGCCGTACTCGGCGGTGATCCAGCCCTGGCCCGAGCCCTTCAGCCAGCGGGGCGTGCCGTTGGCGATGGACGCGGCGCACACCACGTGGGTGTTGCCCATCTCGATGAGCACCGAACCCTCGGCGTGGGGCAGATAGTCCCGCACCAGGCGGGTGGGGCGCAGCTGATTGGCGCCTCGGTCTTCCGCACGATCGATCACGTCGGTCCTTTCGGCTGGGGCGGCGCGGCTCAGGATCCTGGATCCAGGTCCCGGCCCGTCGCCTCGAGTTCGTCCAGTTCGACGACGCGTACGTCGTCGATCTTGCGCCCGAGGAAACGTTCGCCGATCTCGGCGAACTTCCAGGGGATGTCGCTCAACAGGAATTTCATCTCGCCGCTACGGTCGCTGACCGCACGGTCGTCACTGTCTCGTCGTCGCAGGGAATCCGCAGCCAAACGCGCGGCGGCCGCTTCGGCCAGGGCCTCGGCCGAGTCCACCAGATCCACCTCCGGACCCATGGTCCGGCCCAGGTCCGCCTTCAGCAGCGGGTAGTGGGTACAGCCGAGGATCAAGGTGTCGATGCCGGCGGCGCGCAGGGGGGCCAGGTACTCTTCCATGGCCAGGTCCGTCAGGGCGTGGCCCATGAGACCTTCCTCCACCAGGGGCACGAAGAGCGGGCATTCGCGGGCGTGGATGGACCCGGCGTCGAGCACCCGGCCCAGCCCTTCCTGGTAACGGCCCGAGCGGATGGTGCCCGAGGTCCCGATGACGCCCACCGGACCGCCGCGGGTGCGGGCCAGGGCCGTGGCCACCCCCGGTTCGATGACCCCCAGCACGGGCACGGGCAGCACTTCCGAAAGGTGATCGAGAGCGAAGGCGCTGGCCGTGTTGCAGGCCACCACCACGAGCTTCACGCCCTGGGCCACGAGCAGGCCGGCGTCCTGGCGGGCGAAGGCCAGCACCGTGCGTTCGCCCTTGGTGCCGTAGGGCACGCGGGCGGTGTCGCCGAAGTAGACCAGGTCCTCGTCGGGCAGGCGCTCGTGGAGCGCGCGCAGCACGGTCAGGCCGCCCAGACCCGAATCGAACACACCGATGGGCCGGCGCCGCAGATCGTCGTTCACCTACAACCACCTCCGCGGATCGAAGGGTCGGTTCAGACCCAGGTGGCCGGCCAAAGTCTCCACCTGGCCGCCCTCCACGAGGATGACGCACGAACGGGTGCGCGGGAAGTTGAGGGCCACCGTGCGCAGGATGGCCGTGAGGGTCGCCGTCTCGGCGGTGCTGCCGCCCGGATGTCCGGTGACGATCTCCTGGCTGAAGTCCAGCACCGCCGAGCGGTCCTGGGGATCGACGAAGGCGCCCAGGGGACGCGTGCCGCCGGGCAGGGGATTGACCGCTCCACTGACCCGCGGGCCGGCGCAGAGCAGGGACATGACCTGCAGGAGATCCTCGCCGGGTCGGTCGCGGCTAGGGATCTGCCGTTGCTCGGTGACGTAGCCGCTGGCGTCCCATTCGGGGAACACGAGGGTCACGGCCCGGTCGCCGGCGGGCTCGAGGACGGCCTGCTCCGGATCGTCCGCCAGTTCGAAGCCCGGCGTCACCGGCGCCACGTCGCCCCCCTGCCAATACCACCAGCCCATCGCCACCAGGGCCAGCAGCAGGACCAGGGCCACCAGGCCGAGATTGGCCCGCCGCTTGGGGGCCTGCCTGACGGGTCGGCGCCGGGTGGTCGGACGGCGGCGCTTTTCCTGCTCGTCCGTCGGTCGCTGCGGCTCACGCGGGGCGTTCAATACCCACCGTCCTGGTCGTCGGAGTCGTCGAACCCCGGATCGTCCACCACGGGCAGGTCCCCGGCCGGGGCCAGGGAGTCACGGTAGTTCAGCAGGGCGCGTCCGATGGCCGCGGCCAGGCGGCGCTGGTAGTCGCTCTCACCCAGGCGCCGTTCCTCCTGGGGATGACTGAGGAAGCCCAGTTCGATAAGGGCCGCCGGCATGTAGGCCCCCACGAGTACGCGGAAACCCGCTTGCCGGACACCCCGGTCGGGCAGGCCCAGGTCGGCCGAAACGTCGGTCTGGATGATCTCCGCCAGGCGGCTGCTGCTGGCGATGAACCGGTTCTGGACCAGTTCCCACACGATGAACTCCACGTCCTCGGGTTCGCCGTGGGCCGCGTTCTCGGTGGCCTCGACGCTCTTGGCCCAGTCCGAGCGGGCCGGGGACAGGAAGTAGGTTTCCAGGCCGCGGGCGCCCTCGTTGAACCAGCTGTTGCAGTGGAGGGAAAGGAAGAGGTCGCCGTCGGCGCGGTTGGCCACCTCGGCCCGGTCGGCCAGCTCCACGTGCTCGTCCCGTTCGCGGGTGAGGACCACTTCCAGGTCGCTCTCCCGGCGCAGGAAGCGACGCAGTTCCCGGGCCACGTCCAGGTTCACGTCCTTTTCCAGGATGCCCAGGCGACCGACGGCTCCCACGTCGTGGCCGCCGTGGCCCGGGTCGATGACCACGGTCCGTAGGCGCATCTCGTGGGTCACGTCCCGCGGTCCTTCGTCGATGTTGACGCGGGCCTCGCCCCGGGGTACGGGCGAGGGCAGGCTCGACACCTGCTCCTCCTCCAGCACGATGACGATCTCGCGACCCTCGTCGGCGGCGTAGGAGCGGTAGCGGCTCACCAGGTCGTCCACCCGCAGGGTGACCACCGCGTCGTCCCGCTGCTGGCGGCTGCGGGCCGACAGCAACAGGCCGCGGCGGCGAGCCTGGGCCACTCCCCCGGTGTTCACCTCGCCGCCATAGATCTTCAGTTCGACGATGCCCGGGCGCGGGCTGTGGACGCGGTAGCCCAGGGGGTCGCGGCAGCTCACGTGGACGGCAGTGGCCCGGCCCAACACCTCGGTCCACAGGCGCAGCACCGTGTATTCGGCCACGCCCAGGCGCAGGCGGCTCGTCTCCGGATCCCAGGCGATGCGATCGCCCAGAGCCGGTCCGATCACGTCCAGCAGCATGGTCAGGGGCAGCCACACCTCGCCGCCGTGGTCCAGGACCGGCACCGGCAACAACACGTGGCCGTCCGGAGCCTGGACGAGTCGGCTGTCGGCGGTCACGCGGAAGGTCGCCTCGCCCACCTTCAGGTCCAGCTGGCGCAGGGCGCCGTTCCAGTACCGACCGCCGTTGAAAAGGGCTGCCACGGCGGCCGAGCGCAGGTACACCTCGCGGGACCCGGACAGCAGTTCCCGGCCGGGCAGGACGCGGGTTTCGCCGGTGGCCACGAAGTGGGCCGTCAGCGTCACCTCGGGTCCCGAGGGATCGGGCTGGAAGAAGGGAATGGGCGCCCCGTCCTGGGCACCGGCGGCCCCGGCCGCGCCCAGCAACGCAGCCACCAGGAGCAGCCGCACCGTCGTCCGTCCGGTTTGCAGTGACGATCTCATCGGCGGCCCACCTCCCGGGCGATGCGACGTTCGACGTCCCGCTTGGCCTTGTCGTCGCGCTTGTCGTGCAACTTCTTCCCGCGACCCAATCCCAACTCGACCTTGATGAGGCCCCGCTTGAAGTAAAGGGACAAGGGCACCAGGGTCAGTCCCTGCTCCTCGATCCGCGGCAGGAGCTTGCGGATCTCGCGCCGGTTCAGCAGCAGCTTGCGGCGGCGGAAAGGCTCGTGGTTCTCCCGGTTGCCCTGCTCGTAGGGACCGATGTGCATCTTGCAGAGCCAGGCCTCGCCCCGGCGGATCTCGCCGTAGGAGTCGCCCAGGTTCACCCGGCCCTCGCGCAGAGCCTTCACCTCGGTGCCCACCAGGACGATACCGGCCTCCCAGGTATCCTGGATGTGGTACTCGTGGCGGGCACGCCGGTTCTTGGCGATGAACTTGCGGCCGCTGTCGTCCTTCTTGCGCGTCATTTCGCTCCTGTTTCCGGTCGCGGCCGCCGCTGCGGACAGACCGTGAATATACCTCCCGCAGCCCCCGGTGCAAACGCCGGAATCACCGCCGTGATCCGGACCCCGACAGGCGGCGGTACGGTCCACAAAAACACACCGGGCCGGTTGACAGGTTCCGGACCAGCGACTAGATTGGTCGCCTTCGCGCAACGCCACGGCGCCGCGCGATGCATGGTGCGGCCCAGGTGGCGGAATTGGTAGACGCGCTACGTTCAGGTCGTAGTGGGGCTAGTCCCCGTGGGAGTTCGAGTCTCCCCCTGGGCACCATCGATTCGCGAAGAACGCGACAGACGAGAAGCGGCCCTCCGGTAACGGGGGGCTTTCTTGTTTTAAGGCCCCGGCCCCCGTTTTTGTATGGCCCCGGACCCCGATGCCCGCCTGCCCGGCACGTTTTCTGCAATTCCCGCCCCGGCGAGCGGATCCCCGGATCCGCACCATGGCCAGATATCCTATAACGGTCGTCCGGACAAAGGGTTGCACGATCAAGCCCATTCGCGGCGTCCGTCAGTGGAAGGCGAAGTCCCCATGCGCTGGCTCGATATCAACCTGCCGGAGCCCGGAATCCACCCGTCCCTGGACGCCGCCGTGGCGGATGTGCGGGCCCTTTACGCGACCCTGCCGGACGTCCAGCAGCGCGACGGGCTCGACGCCGTGACCGTGACGAGCATCATGGACGAGATCGGTTGCCGGCTCTTTCTGGCGGTGCAGGAGATAGCGCCCAAGGCCTTCACGCCCGATCGCCAGGCAGCCGAGGAACTCCCGGCCATCGGCGCCGCAGCCCACGACGATCTGGTGGGGTTTCACCTGGTGGTGCCGAAAGTCTGGCACGACCTGCCCTGGAACTGGCTCCACAATTCGCTCCGTTTCCTCCAGGAGGAGCACCCGGTGGCCTGGTCCGACCACAGCGCCCGTCTGCCCAAGGCCGGCCGGCCCTGGATGGAGCGACTGAACGGATCCCGCTACGTGCTGGACGACGACGGCAATCCCTCGGCCCGGGCGGCCCTGGCGCGACTGCGCGCCGACGGGGTCGGACGGCCGGAGGTCCTCTTCGTGGCCGGCCATTCGGAAGAGGTCATCCGCAGCCTCATCTTCCGGGAAGCCGAGGCCATCTCCATGGCCTTCGACGACGCCCCCCTGGGCGCGGACCTGGCCCGGCTGGAGATCCCCGCCCACGCCTTGACTCCCGCCCGCCTGCGGGCCCAGGCCCTGGGCTACCAGGCCCTCCACTACGCGGGACCCACCAGCCAGCCGCCCGCCGTGGCCGATGCCGGCGACGACGCCTGGCTGGAAAACCTGCTCATCGACGCCCTGACCGGCGGCGACGCCGAGGTCGACGGCGCCATCGGCCTGGAAACCGCCCCAGTGGGCGTGGACCAGATCACCGCCATGCTGGACGAGATCGCCGAACGGGCCGAGCGCCCGGATTCGCGCCGGCCGCGTCACGCCTTCGGCAGCGCACCGACCACCCGGGATACGTCCTGGTTGCTGGACGACGGCCCCTTGGCCCCGGAGGAATTCGGCCGCGGCATGGGGCTGCCGCCCCTGGTCTTCTCCAACAGCCACTGTGCCCTGAGCGAACTGGGCGCGCGCTTCCACCAGGCCGGCGCTTCGACGGTGGTGGGACCGGTGGCCCCGGTCTTCAGCCGTCCGGCCCGCCACTTCGCGGGACACTTCTACCAGGCCCTGGGCGCGGGCTGGTGCGCCGGCGCCGCCGTGTGGAGCGCCACGCGAGCCCTGCGGGACGACCTGGGCACCGAGCATCCGGGCTGGTTGAGTTTCGGTCTGCAGGGGTACGGATCGTTGTCGCTGCAGTATCTCTAGTCTTGCCCGGCCCGCGGGCGCGGTCCTAGACGCCGCCGCCCAGTAGCCCGAGCAACTCGTCGTGGATGTGGCCGTTGCTGACGACCAGATCCGTGTCGCCGGGGCACCAGGGCGTACCGTTCAGTCCACTCACCCGGCCCCCCGCCTCCTCCACCAGCAACCAGCCGGCCGCCACGTCGTGCACCGGGACCGGCACCTGCGAGCCAGCCACGAGAGCGTCGAAGGCTCCGGCCGCCACCCAGGCCATCTCCAGGGCCACGGCCCCCACCTTCCGCACCTTCAGGCTCTCCTGGATCAGTGCGTGCAGCAGCTGCGGGTCGCTGCCCACCCGGCCGCGCTTGCGGATCTGGAGGCTGACCACCGCCTCGGCCAGGGGCGCACGGTCGCTCACGGACAGGGTCTCGCCGTTGCGCCGGGCGCCGCCGCCCCGCAGGGCCGTGTAGCGGTCGCCGGTTACCGGTTCGGCGATGCAGGCGGCCACGGGCCGGCCACCCTCCAGGCAGGCGATACTGGTGCAGAAGCCCGGCAGACCCAGGGCGAAGTTGAGGGTGCCGTCGATGGGATCCAGTTGCCACACCCGGCCAGCCGGCACCTGCCCCTCCAACGTCTCCTCGCCGCCGAATTCCTCGCCGATCACGGTATCGTCGGGAAAGGCGGCCCCGATGCGCTCGCGCAGCAGCAACTCGATGCGCTGGTCCGCCTCGGTGACGACCTCGCGTCCCCGCTTGAAACGCAGGGCGCCGGTCCGGCGGTGCAGTTGCAGGGCCAGGTCGGACGCCTCGCCGACCCAGCCGGTCATCAGCCGTTCCAGTCCACGGTCGGCAGCACTCATCCTCTTCCCTTTCCCGTCAGGGCCGCCACCAGTTCGGTGACGCCCGCTTCCACGTTGGCAACCATGGCGGCGATCTCCTCCGGCATGGCGTCGTCTTGATGGATGCCCGCCACCACGGCGCAGGAGCACCCGGCGGCGGTCGCCACCCGGGTCGCGGCCTCTTCCGCCAGGGGGCCTTCCTTGTGGATACCCAAGGTCAACGCCCGAACGGTTTCGCCGTCCGCCGCGGCCACAGCCCCCACGTGGGTCCCGCCGCCGCCGACCAGCAGGACCAGGTCCCGGCCCTGCGGGAGCAGTTCCAGCCGAACCGCCGTGCGTCCCCGGCCCATCTCCACGGGCCCCGGCAGGCGACCTTGCCACACGGATTCCAACGATCTTCCTGCAGCCATGCAACCACTCTCCGGGACCGGGCGTCTATCTGTAACGAGGGGCAGGGATCGAATATGGGGGTACCCCGCCCGGGTAAGACGTGCCCAGCCCGCGCTTCCAAGGTATACTTTTTCTATCGGGGAAGCTGGGAACTTTTTCGCGGACCGGACGTTGGCCGGTCCATCCCACGATAGGACGTACCGCCGACGCCGTCGTCGGTGGCTAGAGCATGGAGCGCCATGCCGCCCGAACGGCAGAATTCGAATCCCTTGTCGGGTTTCTACGGGCTGCTCTTGTCCCGCGGTGCCCACCTGTCGGTGGGTATAGCCGTGGTCATTGCCGTGCTCTTCTGTGGCTTCGACGCCACACGCACCCGGCCCAGCGACGGCACGGTGTGGTCCCTGGCCGGACAGGACCTGGAGGTGCTGGACGTCCTCCCCTCCGGTGGCGCGGCGCCTACACCCCTGCGCCGCGGCGATATCATCGTCGGCATCAACCACCGCATCATGCCCTCGCCCCAGAAGGCCGCCGAAGAATTGCGGCGCCACGAACCCGGCCAGGCGGTGGACTACCTCGTACGGCGGGACGGGCGCCAGGTCACCATGCCGGTCCCCCTGCGCTCCACCCGGGTCGACCTCGAAGACTACACGGTGAACGTCCTGCTGGCGTCCGTGTACCTGATCATCGGCTTCGCCGTGTTCCTGCGCAGCGGCAACGACCGGCCGGCTAGCCTCTTCTTCATGCTTTGCCTGGCCTTCGGCCTGTACTTCATGACGAACCTGCAACAGACCAACTACTTTCTCGGAGCTCTGATCACCCAGAACATCGGGGCCTTCGCGCGCTTCGTGCTGCCGGCCATCTTCCTGCACTTCTTCCTGGTCTTCCCGACCAAGAAGTTGCGGCTCACCCGGCATCCATTTCTGGCGCCGCTGATCTACCTGCTGCCGGTCATGTTCTACATCCGGTTCACCCTGGACCAGGTCATCGGCCGCGAAGGCGCCAAGATCGACGCAGTGACCTGGATCCTGCTCGGCGTGTACTACGTGCTCGGGCTGGTCGCCCTGCTCCACAGCTATTTCAACTACCGGGATCCGCTCATGCGCCAGCGCGTGCGCATCCTCACCTTCGGCACCCTGGCCGCAGTGGTACCCTTCCTCATCTTCAAGATCGGGCTGGAGGAACTGACATACCGCTCGGGCCTGACCCGGCTTGGCGCCGTGCCCCTGGTGATGATACCCATCTCCTTCGGGTACTGCGTGGCCCGCTACCGGGTCTTGCAGATCGACCTGCTGCTCAAGCGGAACCTGGCCCACGGCCTGCTGTCAGGCGCCATCTGGATCGTTTACCTGGGCGGCGCCTGGTGGCTGGGCGGCCGCGTGCTGACCCTGTTGCCCGACGCCAGTCCCCTGAGCGCCGCCGGCGTGACCCTGGCCGTGACCGCCGTCCTCTGGCCGGCGCGGGCCCGCCTGCAACGGAGTCTGGATCTCGGTTTCTACCGCTCGCGCGACAACATGGCCGGCCTGCTCGAGGAATTCAGCAAGGAGATCCCCCGCCTTCTGCAGCGGGAGGCCCTGCTGCAACGGGTCGGCGGACGTCTCGTCGAGGTCCTGGGACTGCCGGGCATGGCCGTCTACCTCGTGGACGGGAACGACGACGACGGAGTCTTCGTCCTGGCCGGCGCGGTGAGCGGCGGCTACGCGGCCATGACCGGTACCGAGCCCCCGGCCGAGACCGGGGACCACTACCCCCGGCGCCTCGGACTGCCCTCCATCGCGGCGGTGCTCGAGGAGCGGGGCGAGCCCTTCTGGGCCGACGCCGGCGAGGCCCTGGAACTGGACGAGCGCCCAGCCATCACCCGCGAACAGGCGGAACTCAAAGCCCGCGCCCTCGAGCAGTTCCGCCTGGGCGACATCGGCATCCAGTTGCTGGTGCCCATGATCACCCAGAACCGTCTGGTGGGAATCGTCGCTCTGCCCCCCCGCCCCGACGAGGCGGACTACGAGGCCCACGAATTGCAGCTGCTGAACATCGTGGCCGGCCAGGTCGCCCTCCAAGTGGAGAACTCGCGGCTGTACGAGGAGGAAGTCGCCAAGCAGAAGCTCGAGGAAGAGATGGTCATGGCGCGCCAGATCCAGTCGCGCCTGCTGCCGCGCGTCATCCCGGTCTTCGAGGGCGTGGAGATCCAGGCCGTGAACATCTCCAGCAAGCAGGTCTCGGGCGACTACTACGACATGATCGAACGGGACGACGGCGTCCTCGGCATCGTCATCGCCGACGTGAGCGGCAAGGGCATGCCCGCCTCCATCCTGGCCTCCAACATCCAGGCCGCCCTGCGCGCCCAGTGCGACAACTGCGAATCCCCGGCGGTCGTGCTCGAGCGGATCAATCGCCAGATCCACGCCAGCACCGATCCCCAGCACTTCGCCACCCTCTTCCTGGCCCTCTTCGACCCGGCCACCCGCCGCCTGCGCTACAGTTCCGGCGGGCACAACGCACCGATCATCATCCGTGCCGACAGCACGGTCGAACTCCTCGAGGAGGGGGGCTTGCCCCTGGGAGCCTTCGATTTTGGCAGTTACGACGAGGGCAACGTCCAGCTCGAACCCGGGGACCTGCTCTTCCTCTACACGGACGGATTGACGGAGACCAAGGGCCTCGACGGCGATGAGGACTTCGGCGAGGACCGCCTGAACGACCTGCTGCGCGAAGCCCGAACTGACGGTGTGACAAGCATTTTCGAGAATATCGGCGATCGATTACGGGATTTCAGCGGCCGCACGGACGCCGACGACGACATCACCATGATCGGCCTGAAGATCCAGGGGGCCGACGAGGCGGCCGTGGCCAACGCCGGCGGCCGCCGCTAGAGCAGAAAAAAGATCCGCTCCGGGTGCAACCCGGCCGGCGGAACACCGTAGCAGAAAGTGGCCTACGCGATTCCGGCCCCGTAGCAAACCCCGGAACGCCGAGTGGGCCGTGTCTGGAGGAATACCTTTGAAGTGGATCCTGACGGTTTTCGTGGTGGCGGTGTTGCTCATCGGCGCCGGTGTCGTCCTGACCGACGGTGACGGCGGCGGCGATGCGGTTTCGGCCGATCCCGAGGCCCATCTGCTGTGTGAAGAGGGAATGGAATACCTCCACAGCTTCCGCTGGAACCGGGCGGTGGAGACACTCAGCGAGGCCCTCGAACTCGATCCCACCCTGGCCGAGGCCTCCGTGGGCCTGGTCCACGCCTACGCCAACCTGGCCCGGGGCGAGGACGCCAAGAGCGAGCTGGCCCGGGCCGACAGTCTCACGGCCGCCCTCGCCGACGACTCGCGGCGCCTGGTCGCCGCCTTCCGGCTCTCCCGTTCCGCCGGATCCCGGTACTTCTCCATGGCCGACTCCCTCATGAAGTCCCTCGAGAATGAGCAGCCGCGCAACCTCTACCTGCTGGTGACCAAGGCCCGCTCGGCCTACGACGAGGGCGACGAGGAACTGGCCAAGCGGCGCTGGAAAGAGGTCATCGAGGTCGACCCGAACTTCACCGACAGCTACAACATGCTGGGCTACGGCGAGCTGAATCGCGGCAACTACGAAGCCGCCATCGACTACATGCAGAAGTACGCCTTCCTGGCGCCCGAGCTGGCCAACCCCCACGACTCCCTCGGCGAAGTGTACATGGTCGTCGGCCGCTACGAGGACGCCGAAGCCCAGTTCGTCCAGGCCATCCAGAAACAACCGGACTTCTATCATTCCCTGATCAACCTGGGGCGGGTCCACCTGAAACGCGGCCAGGTTGCGAAAGGCACCGACATTCTCGAGCGCGTCCGCAAGCAGGTCGCGACCACGGACATGGCCCAGCGCGTGGACCAGGACATCATCACCATGTACCGCGCCGGGGGCCTGGACGAGGAACTGGACCGGCTGACGGCCTCGTTCGTCACAACGTATCCTTCGAGCGACATCTCCCCCTTCTACCGCGCCGTACGCATGGCATACATGGGCAACTACCGCGAGGGCCAAGCGGTCATGGATTCCTGCGTATCGACCTGGCGGGGCTCCAGCTACTACGCCATCTCGGAAAAGGTGCGCTTCAACGTCGATCTCCTGGCGCGCATTTACGACGGCATCGTTGCCGACATCTCCGGCGAGACCCAGACCGCGGTCCGGGTGTGGCAGAACGTCGTCGACACCATTGCCGACGTGCTGCCGGTACGGGACCAGGCGGACGAGCGCTTCGCCTTTGCCTCCGCCCTGCACAACAACGGCCAACACGACCCCGCGCTGGAAGTCCTGGAGCCGCTCATGGCCGTGAACTCCCGCGACTTCAAAGTGCTCGAACTGGCCGTGGAGTGCTACGTGGCCACGAACCGTCCCGACGCTGCCCGTGCGGCTCTCGAACGGTACAAGTGGTGCACCGAGCGCTCCGACCCGGACTTCCCGGCCCGCGAACGCGCGCCCGTGCTGGAAGAACTCGTGCGCGGGATCGAAGTGGACTCCTAGCCTCGACCTCCGGGGCGGGAGACTCGAATCAAAAGTCCGGCCGGGTCAGCGGGACCCGGCCGGACTTTTTCTTCACTCACCGTGTCTAGACTTCCTGGAAGAAATACGGTCTCAGGCACTGGACGATCTTGTCGTAGGTCTCCGGGTAGAGCCCCCACACGGCGGCCGCCACCGAGCTCAGGAGGCTGTTGCCGTCCTGGGGCGTGAAGCAGTAGCCGGTGATCTCGGTGCCGTCCTCGCTCACGTGCGTGCAATCCAGGGGAATGACCGACTGGTTGAGGATGCGGCCGCAGAAGCCGTGGTCCCGCCCGAAGGAGAACACGCTGTTGGCCGTCGTCTTGTAGGTGACGGCGATGCGGTCGTCGGCCACGGCCCGGGCCGCCAGTTCTTCCTTGGTGACCGGCTTCTCCACCTGCAGGTAGTAGTGGATGACGTGCATGAGCTGCGTGTTCACCTTCACCGCCGAGCTGAAGAGGTTCAGGTCGTAGGCGTCGCCCTTGGTCCGGTACAGGTGCCAGGCGTCGCGGGCGTGATGGGTGCCGAAGCGCGCGTCCTTGTGGCCGCCCACCTGGGGACTCGGCACGAAGCTGCCGTCCTGGCTGATGTCGTTGGATCGGCGCATGCAGACGAAGCGGCCGTTGCGCAGATTCCCGGGGCCCTCGTCTCCGAGGCCGAAGAGCTTGATGAGGGACGAGAGGTTGTGGGTGTTGCAGCTGACGACCTGCAGGAAGCGGTCCTCGCCCGGGACGAGCACCTCGTCGTTGATGCCGCGGGCGTACTGCTTGCCGAAACCGAACTCGCTGCCCTGGGCGATGAACAGGTCGGTGGAGTCCTCGTACTTCTCGTACCAGCGCTCCTTCATGGCGTTGCCCGACGGCGTGCAGTCGACCACCACGCGGGACGCCTCCAGGGCCTCCTCGGTGGTCATCTCGATCTTGAGTCCCATGGACTCGAAGCCCGACACCCGGTCCTTGTCGGTCACGAGACGGGCGCCGCGGCGGAGCAGGTTCTGGACCTTGGAGCGGTCGGTGAGCAGGGGCGTGCGCTTGTGGAAGAGCACATCGTCGATACCCAGCTGGGCCTTGAAGTTGCAGAGGAGGCCGATGAGCGGTTCGCCGATGGTTCCGGTACCGACCACGAGCACATTCTTCGAACCCAGCATGGGGCGTCTCCGTTCCGGGTGGAGTGAGTGTTCGGTCACGCTCAACGGTCGCTGAGGATCCACCTGTCGTGCGGCAGAACCTCGAGCGGCCGGGAGAAGAACTTGTCCGCGGGATACCTCAGCAGGTTACTGACCCGCGCCGTATAGATACAAGAGAATTCCATGATCTGCCGCCCGAAACGGCTGGCGGCGCGACCTTCCCTAAAAACCGACTCCCAGTGCGGATTCAGAGCCCCGCGGACCTTGCGCTGCAGGCGCGCGCGCCGGCCGAGGGCCTCCCCCATGCGCCGGTCCAGGTCCGCGCCGCGATCGCCGTTGTCCTGGTCCAGCTCCGCCAGGCGGTCCCGCTCCAGGACCAGGTCCTCCAGGTGCTCCTCC
This sequence comes from bacterium, assembly GCA_024231905.1. GTDB lineage: Bacteria > Krumholzibacteriota > Krumholzibacteriia > LZORAL124-64-63 > LZORAL124-64-63 > JAAEQC01. The sequence goes on from JAAEQC010000218.1 coordinate 307,734, forward strand.
ACCGCCAGGAGTTCGCGCTGTTCCCGGCGCAGGGGCCACAGGGCGTCGGCCTCCTCCGCCACCTCGGGCACGATCATCGCGGTCCGCCAGCCGACGCTCTTCTTGCTGCGCAGGATGTCGCCGAAGGTGTGGTCGCCGAAGTAGAGGATCTCGTCGCCGCTATGGCCGATGGCCTTTTCGAGGAAAAAGGCGTCCCCGCCGTTGAAGCAGTGGCCGGAGCGATTGGGCATGAGGTCGTACTCGCCGGCCGGGATGGGTTCGCCCTTGCCCCGGGCCACGAAGAATCCGGGCTTGCGGGCGAAGCACACCACCAGGTCGAAGAGGTCCTCCCAGGAGCCGGGCGCGCCGCCCACCAGGTGGTTCATGACCGCGGCGGTGTAGTCGGCCTCGGAATTGGTCAGCAGGAAGAGGCGGCGCCCGCCCGAGCGCAGGCGTTCGAGGGTGGCCACCAGGTCCGGGTCCTTCAGGAAGTAGCGGCCCAGGTCGGCGATGATGCGGGTCTTGAGGGTGCCGTCGGCGTGGAGCGTGTCGACGGTGCCGCGGATGTCGTCGTAGAGAGTGCGCCAGGAGACGCCCAGGTCGAGGCCCTTCTCGGCCAGAGCCACGATGCCCGAATAGAGACAGCCCTCGGGCAGGTCGAAGAGGGTGTCGAAGACCCGGTAGCGGGCGTTGCCGATGCGGATGCGGCCGCGGGGATAGCCCCGGCGGCGTTCGTCCTTGTCCAGGAAGCGGTCGCCGTGGCGGACCCGGGTCAGGTGGCCGTGGGCGTCGATCTTCAGGATGGTGCCCAGCTTCTTGTCCACCACCAGGCCGCGGATGGCCGCGTCCGGGTCCCAGGGCACGCTACGCACCTCGGGAGGATAGCCCCTTTCGATGACCAGGCGCTCGGCGGCCAGTTCGAAGCAGAGGCGGTTGAAGTTCTCCGTGTTGTACACGGCCAGGGTGTGGTCCATGTCGAAACCCATGGCCCGTATGGACGACAGGCGCAGGTTGCGGTTGGTGTGGACGCGCAGACCCGGGTGCGGCCGGAGGGTACCGGCATCGTCGCGGCTCATGGTGTTTCCTCCAGGATCGGGCGGGCTGTCAGGCTGGCTGCGGGGATTTCTCGCCGGATACGACATCGCCCTGGCGGTCGCGCTTCACTTCCGGGTGCTCGGCGAAACGATCCGTGGCGGTGCGCCGCCAGCTCAGACCGTTGTCCCGGAATCCCATGGCCATCATCAGATCGCTGCCGCGGAACCATGCGCGGTAATTCCATTCGCTTTCGGTGATCGTACGCAGATACAGCTTCATGGCCCGCTTGTGATCGCCGGCGAAGCGCGAACACTCGGCCATGCCCAGCCACGCGTGGGAATAGGAAGGGTCGAGTTCCAGAGCCTGTTCGAAGCGTTCGGCCGCCTCGGTCACCCGGCCCTCCAGGAGGGCCAACTCGCCGAGGTACCGCAAAGGATAGAGGTCCCGCACCCGGCTGTCCATGGCTTCGGCGGTACTGGCCACCAGGCCCGCGCGCAGCTGGAGCAGGTCCTCGCGGGCGGCGGCGATGAGGCGCGCGGCCACCGGCGGAGCCAGATTCTCGTGCCGGTCCCGGAGATAGCGCAGGTCCGTGGCCACCGCGTGCAGCACCACCTGGGGATGATCGGGCAGGGCGTCCCGCAGGCCGGCCATGGTCTCGCGTGCCTCGTCCACGCGCTCGAGAGCGAGCAGACCCGAGACCATGCGCACGCCCAGGTCTGCGAACCAGTTCAATTGCTGGCGTTCGCGACGATCGAGCTTGCCCACCAGGCGCCAGGCGGCCCGCAGGCGGCCCAGGGCCTCCTGCAGCCCCGCCACCGGCAGGATCTCTTCCTCCAGCCGGGACATGCCCTCGCAGCCCAGGCGGTAGGGGAAGTAGGGCTCGTCCGGGTGGGCGGACACGGCCTTCTGCAGGATCCGCTGGTTGCGTTCGCGACGGCGCAGGTGCCGCTCGGGAGAGTGGCCCTCGTGCAGGATGGCCAGGTTCGAGTCGGTGATGAACTGGTCGCACTGGCGGGCCCGTTCCTCCACGGCGGGAGACACCTGCTCGTGGATGGGGAACCGATAGCGGATGTCCGGACCGCTCCGGAAAAGGCGCAACTGGCGGCGACCCTCGGGGGCTGCCTCCAGGCGCGGACTGACCACCTGGACGCGATAGCCGGCGACCCGGGGGTCGTGCAGCAAACGCTGGAACTCCACCGGACGGTAGGGTTGGAGCGTCTCGTCGGCGTCCAGGACGAGGACCCAGTCGCAGGCGACCTCGGCCAGGCCCATGTTGCGGGCGGCGGCGAAGTCGTCCACCCAGGGCGTCTCGACCACGCGGGCGCCGTAACCCTCGGCGATGATGCGGGTGTTGTCGCGGGAACCGGTGTCGACGACGATGACCTCGTCGACCAGGGCCAGCACGGACTTGATGGCCGTACCGATGGTCGCTTCCTCGTCGCGGGCGATGATGCACAAACTGACGGTCATGCGCTTCATGGAGCGTGCGTCTTCCTGGGCTGCGGTGGCGTCTCTCGCGTTCCCACCTCATATCGTCCCGAACGGCGGCGCTTTTAGCCCGGAATCTCACCGCCGGCAGCCGAAACGCGGTTGCCAACGGCGGTCCCGCGCCGCACTATGGCCGCATCCGCGGAACCTGCGCCGGAGGACTGTTTTGCCGCGACCCGAGATCCCGACACCCGAGGCCGCCCGACGCGGTGGCCGCCTGCCCGCTTTCGCCCTGCTGGACAACATCCGCAGCGTCTGGAACGTGGGCTCCATCTTCCGCACTGCCGATGCGGTGGCCCTCGGCGGTTTGTATCTTGCGGGGATGACGGCGACACCCCCGCGGCCGGATATGGAGAAGACCGCGCTGGGCGCGACGAAGACCGTCCCCTGGGACTACTGGGCCGACTCGGTGGCGGCCGCCCGGCACCTGCACGACCGGGGCCTGCCCCTGATCGTACTGGAACAGACGCCCCGGGCGCGGGACTGGGATGACTTCGCCTGCCCCTTCCCCCACTGCTTCGTGGTGGGCCACGAGGTCGACGGCGTGCGACCGGAGATCATCGAACTCGCCGCGGAGGTGGTGGAGATACCCATGGCCGGCGCCAAGCAATCGTTGAATGTGGCCGTGAGTTTCGGCCTGATCGCCTACGAGATCCGGCGCCGCTGGCTCCGGCGGGAGGTGACGTGAAGCACGTCTCCGCGCAACCGACCTACCATTCCGCCTGGCAATCCCGCCTCTTCGTGCTGGGCGTGGCGCTGGTACGGCTGCTGTTGCGGCCCTGGGGCGACCGCGAGCAGCGCTTCATCGAGCGGCTGACCCGCCGGGAGAACCGGCGCGTGCGGAAGCACCTGGCCCGGCGCCCGGCCCGGACGGTGCTGCTCATCCTGCCGCGCTGTGTCCGCCGCAAGGGCTGCTGCCCCGACGCCCAGATCGACCTGGCCCGCAGCCTCGACTGCCACGCCTGCCCCCTGGGCGACATGGCCCGCCTCTGCGACCGTTTCGGCGTGCACGCCCTGGTGGCCTTCCGCAGCCACATCGCCTTCGCCATGGCCCGCCGGGAGCGCCCGGACCTCATCCTCGCCACCGCCTGCCACGACCGTCTGGTGAAGGCCCGGCGCACGGTGCCCGAGTTCCCTGCCCTGCTGTCGCCCCTGGCCGGCATGGACCGCATGTGCGTGAACTCGGGTGTCGACCTGGTATGGTTCGAACGCCAGCTTCAGGCGGTCACGGCCCCGGCCGCCGACCGGCCGGACACGGCCGTTTCCCTCTCCGGCTCCGCCGACGGCGCCGTCGCCGCCCCGTGAGCTCCCGATCCGGCCTGCGCGCCGGCTTGGCCCTCACCCGCCCCCGCCAGTGGCCCATCCTCAGCACCCAGCTCGCAGTGGGCGTCCTCCTGGCTGCCCCGGCCGGAAGCCCTTGGCCCGCCGGAGGCCCGCAGCCCGGGCCCCTGGCCGCCGCCTGGCTGGCCTGGGTCGTCCTGCTCAACGGCGGCACCCTCGCCTTCAACAGTGCCCACGACCGGGACACGGGTCCGGTGGCCTACCTGAGCCGTCCGCCTGTCCCGCCACGGGGCCTGGCGAGCTGGTCCCTGGGCGCCATGATCCTCGGTGCGGCAGCGGGCGCCCTGGGTGTGGGAACCATGTTCGGACTGGTGGTCGCGGGCTGCCTGGCATTGTCGGTGCTCTACTCACACCGCCGGACCCGCTGGAAGTCGCGTCCTGGTTTGGACTTGGCTGTGAACGTGGTGGGCTACGGCGGCGGCACGACCCTGGCCGGCCTGTTGGCCGGACGCGCCGCGGGCTGGGCCGGCGACTCGAGTGCCGGAATCTGGTTCGTGGCAGCTTTCGCCCTCCTCTTCGGTTCCTTCTACCCCCTGACCCAGATCTACCAGGCGGCGGCGGACCGTGCCCGCGGTGATCGCACGCTGGCCACGGCACTGGGTGCCCGCCGGTCCCTGGTGCTGGCGATGGTCCTGGCCCTTGCCGCCGGATCGGCCCTGGCCCTGGGCTTCCGGGTGGGCGGAGCGACCGCTCGCACGAGCTGGCCCCTGGGCGCGGTGGCCCTGTGGATCTTGCATCTGGCGTGGTGGTGGCGACAGGCGGAACGCTACGGCGACGTGGACCACGAGCGCGGCATGTACCGGGCCCTGGGGCTCTGGGCAGTGATCGACGCGGCGGTGGTGCTGGCCTGGCTGGTCTAGATCCGGTGCGGCATCAGATGTGGACCCGGCGGCGGGCCGAGATCTCACCGCTGAAGGCGGCACCCAAAGCGGCAAACTCCCCCAACACCTGATCAATGAGCTGGATCTTCTCCGGAAGGGGCAGGAAGGCCGCCTTGCAGCCGTTCATCACCAGGCCCAGGACCTCGTCCGTGTTCAGGCCGTAGTGCTCCACCGCCAGCCTGTACTCGTTGGTGACGGTCGTCCCGGAGACCAGACGGTTGTCCGTGTTCAGGGTCACCCGCAGGCCCTCCGACATATAGCGCCGCATGGGATGGCTGGCGTAGTCGGGCACGGCCTTGGTCTGGAGGTTGCTCGCCAGGCACACCTCGACGGCGATGCGGCGATCATTCACCCACTGCATGAGGTTCGTATCCTCGAGCAGGTGCGTACCATGGCCGATGCGGTGGGCGCGGCAGTAGTGCACGGCCTGGTGGATCGAGGCTGCCCCGAAGGCCTCCCCCGCATGCACGGTGATGTTGACGCTGCTGTTGAGGACCATCTGGAAGGCTTCGATGTGGTCCTTGGCCGGGTAATCCTTTTCGGCGCCGGCCAGGTCGAAGCCCACCACGCCGCGGCCCTTCCAGGCCACGGCGAGGTTGGCCAGTTCGAGGCTGGATGCGGCCGACAGGTGCCGGATGCCGCAGATGATCTGCCCGGTGCGGATGCCGAACTGGCGGCGGGCCCGGTCGAGTCCCGCCTGGACGGCCGTCACCACCGAGTCCAGGTCCATCCCCTCTTCCGTGTGCAGCAGGGGCGAGTAGCGGACCTCCATGTAACGCACGTTCTCGGCGTGGGCGTCGGCGGCCAACTCGTAGGCAATGCGCTCGAGAGAGGGGGCGTCCTGCATGAGCTTCAGGGTGAGGTCGAAGACGCGCAGGTAGTCGGCGAGACTCGCGCAGTCCTCGGGCACCTGGCAGACCGCGATGACGTCCTCGTCGCTGGCGAACTCGTGTCCCACGTCCCGGTGGACGGACAGTTCGCGCACGGTCGAGGGTCGCAGGGAGCCGTCGAGATGGACGTGCAGGTCGGTCTTGGGCAGGGCCCGGAGGAAGTCCAGGCTGGGGCGCTGCTGGTCGCTGATCATGGCGCTCTCCTTCGCACCTGCCGCCGGCGTGCGGGCGCGGGAACGCCCCGCGATACCGGTGGATAAAAAGTATCGATGCGGGCGAAGCGATCCTCCAGCGTCCAGGGTGCGACTCGTTCCCCTGGGGCCTTTGGCGCGACTTCGATTCTTCCGTCGGCACCTAGCCGGGGCGCCGCGAAAACCCGCATCGAATACTGGGTCGCATCCGCATCGCAGCGGACAGCGAACCGGAATGAGTATACCGACAAAGGGGGATCATGCGCAAGGGGCATATTGGGATTTCCTTCTGCTGCATCCCTTTCCGACCCTCCATCGGCGCCCTGGCGGGCGACCGGGGATTGGACAAGTTCAGGCCTAAACTGTATATTCCGGAAATCAACCCCAGACCGTGTTTCGGGAGTCATTCGTGAGGAGAAACCCAATGTCGCAGGGAATCCGTCCCATGGTCCGGTGTGCTGTTCTCGCCACCTGTCTCCTGGCCGTGATCCTCGTACCGGCTACCGCGGCAGCCGTGGGGCCGGCCGGCACCTGGCAGGGCAAGATGTTGACACCCGATGGCGGTGAATTCGACATCACGCTGGTCCTCGACGGTTCCGGTAGCCGCTGGAGCGGCAACCTCACGGAACCCGATTCCGGTGCAATGCCGCTGCAGAACCTGCGGGTCACCGCCACACGCGTCACCTTCACCTTCCGGCCCGCGAGCGGCGGAGTCCCCGCCCACTTCACCGGCGGCTATATCGCCGGGGACGACCGTATCACCGGCACCTTCTCGGTGCGCGGCGGCAGCCGTTTCGTGAAGTTCGACCGCGTGGCCGACGGCGAAGGCGAGGCCATGTCCCTGGCCCAACCCCTGCCCACCCGGGTCCGCCATCCCTACAAGTTCGCCCTGACCGGCCGGGCCGCCTTCTGGCCGGCCGTACACACGGTCAAGGACGAGGCCTACAAGATCAACGACCACACCAAGAGCGCGTGGAACTTCGACGCCGCCCTGCGCTACTTCGTCCTGGACGGCTTCTGCGTGCTGGTTCGCGGCTACCGCGGCGGCCTCGGCTTCGACGAAGACGTGGTCAAGGACCACACCCTGACCGGCCTCAGCGGCGATTCCTACTTCCGGCTGGACGGCTGGGAATTCGGGCTCACGGGTTACCTGGGCAACATCATGATGTCCGAGAGCAAGTTCAACCCCTACGTCTCCGGCGGCGGCGGCCAGGTGGACTGGGCCCTCACCGAGAGCGGACGCGGATCCGAGTCGGTGGTCCTCGAGCGAACCGCGCTGGAGGGCACGGACTGGGCAGCCTACTTCGCCATCGGCACCGAATACGAGATCTCTTCGTCCCTGGCCCTGGAATTCGAATGGGCTTGGCGCACCTTCATGACCAGCGATGAAATGGCGTGGCCGGACACGGACACCACCTTTTCCGACACCTCCGCCTGGTCCCTGGGCATGGGCCTGACCTGGGGCTTCTACTAGGACCGGGATTCCGGAACCGCACTCCGGCACAACCACCGCGGAGAACGAGAAAAACGGCGCCCCTTTCGGGGCGCCGTTTCCGTTCTTACCAGATCGTCGTCCGGAGCCCGGCGGCTCAGGTACCCGCCGAGTAGTCGCTGTCGTAGGCGACCTGCTCGGGGGTGAGCTCGTCCAGACCGGCGTCCAGGGTCGCCAGCTTGATGCCGGCGATGTCCTGGTCCTGGGCCTCGGGAATGTCGTGGACGTCGGGCTTCAGATCCCCACCCTCGCTCGCCAGTCTCACCATGGACAGGAACTGGTTGGCGAAGCTCATATCCATGACCTCGCTGGGATGCCCCTCGGCCGCCGCCAGGTTCACCAGCCGGCCCTGGGCCAGCACGTAGATCCGGCGGCCGTCGGCCATGAGGTATTCCTCGCAGTTGTCGCGGATGGTGCGCTTGCTCTGGGCCAGACCCTCGAGATCCTCCAGGTTGATCTCACAGTCGTAGTGGCCGGTATTGCAGACAATGGCGCCGTCCTTCATGGTCTCGAAGTGGCGGCCCACGATGATGTCCTTCATGCCGGTGGCGGTGATGAAGACGTCGCCGACCTTGGCCGCGTCGTCCATCTTCATGACCCGGTGGCCGTTGAGAGTGGCCTTGAGGGCGGCGGTGGGCTTGACCTCGGTGGCGATGACGCTGGCGCCCATGCCGTCGGCCCGCAGGGCGCAGCCGCTGCCGCAGTGGCCGTAGCCGGCGACCACGAAGTTCTTGCCGGCGAGCAGCACGGACGTGGCGCGCAGGATGCCGTCGAGGCTCGATTGGCCCGTGCCGAAGACGTTGTCGAAGTCCCACTTGGTCTCGGCGTCGTTGACGGCGATGACCGGGTACCTGAGGGCGCCGTCGGCGGCCATGGCCCGCAGGCGGTGCACGCCGGTGGTGGTTTCCTCGGTGCCGCCGATGATGGTGTCGGCCAGTTCGGGATGGCGGTTGTGGACCGAGAAGATCAGGTCAGCGCCGTCATCCAGCGTCAGGGTCGGCTTCATCTCGAGGGTCTTGTCGATGCACCAGTAGAATTCCTCGGTGTTCATGCCGTGCCAGGCGTAGATCGAGGTGCCGGCGGCGGCCAGGGCGGCGGCCACGTCGTCCTGAGTGGACAGGGGATTGCAGCCGGACCAGCTGATCTCGGCGCCGGCGGCGGCCAGGGTCTCGATGAGGACCGCGGTCTCCTTGGTCACGTGCAGGCAGCCCGTGATCTTCATGCCCTTGAGACTCTGCTTCTTCGTGTGCTCCTCGCGCAGATTCATCATCACCGGCATGCGGCTCTCGGCCCAGTCGATCTTCATGCGGCCCTGCTCGGCCTGGCCCAGGTCGCGGACCTTGAAGCCGTCGCCGGTGCTGTACGTGTCGGACATGGATCTATCTCCTTTGCGGGTGTGGTGCCGGCCCGTGCGGACCGGCCGCTCTCATGGATTCTTGCTCGCGGTGGCCAGGAACACGTCCGGCCAGCGGGGTTTGCGGCGTCCGGCCGGCGCCCGCCCGGTACCCCCGTTGGGGCGCCGGCTGCGGACCAGCCAACCGTCGGGCGTCAGGTCCGCCCCCCGCAGGTGCCCCTCGATCTCGTCCCGCGCAAAGCCCAGCCAGCGGTGGGCCAGTTCGTCGCGCATCCAGGCCTCCTCGTGGGGACAGAAGGCCGTCAGCATGATCCGGCCGCCGGGTCTCACCACCCGGGCCATCTCCGCCACCGCCCCAGCCGGCCGCTCCGCGTGGTGCAGGGCCATGGCGCAGTGACAGGCATCGAAGACGCCGTCGCCGAAGGGCAGGGTTTCGACCGTGCCGTTGCACAACCGCACCCCGGCCAATTCCTCGTCCCGGCACAGATGGCGCGCGCGTTCGAGCATGGCCCGGCTGTTGTCCAGGGCCACCACCGTGCCCACCACCCCGCCCAGTAGGGGCAGCATGGCCCCGGTGCCGGTGCCGATATCCAGGACCTTCAGCCCCGGTTCCACCAGGGCGGCCACGGTCCCCAGGCCGATGTCCGGGTGGTCGTACTCGGCACGGATCCGGTCCCAGCGCCCGGCCAACCCGGCGAAGAAGTCGTCGCTGCGGCGTTGGCGCTCGGCCAGGACCGCCTCCAGGGCACGATCGTCGGCCGCCGCGCCCTCGACCCCGTCGGCCACGTCGGCGATGCGGGCCACCAGGTCCGCGCCGAAAGGGAACTCCTCAGGCGCCACGGCCCGGTACCAATTCCAGGTGCCCTCGCGCCGTTGCCGGAGCCAGCCCTGCTCCCGGAGTACTCCCAGGTGCCGCGACACCCGCGGCTGGGAAAGACCGGTGATGGACACCAGTTCCTGGACGTTCAACTCCGACCGGCGCAGCAGCCGCAACAGCCGCAGGCGCGAAGCATCGCTCAGGGAATGGAAAAGGGCGGCTGGATCCCTGCCCGCCATGGTGCGCCTCCCGGTCCGGGTCCGTTCACCCACGAGGATAAGACCTATCGACGCCCTCCGCAAGAGTCTTAATAACAAAATACGTATGAAGGGATATATGCCTCGAAATCAGCCTTTAGCGCGTATGGCAGCGTACCAGAGCAAATCGGTCAGGGGCAAAATGGGCGGTTCGACACTCTCCCGGGCCAGCCCGTCGGCAATGCGGCCCAGGCAGCCGGGGTTGGACGTGACAATCAGGTCGGCGCCGGTAGCCGCCAGCAGGCGGGCCTTGCGGCGTCCCAGTTCCTCCGAGAGATGCGGATAGCGCAGCCCCCAGGCGCCACCGGCGCCACAACAAACCTCCGCCTCGTCGGGTTCGAGGACCCGCACCCCTGGAATGCTTCGTAGCAGGTCCCGCGGCTCGTCCACGATGCCTTGGCCGTGCCGGGCATGGCAGGGGTCGTGGACGGCTACCGCCAGGCCCAGGGTCGCCAGGGGCGGCAGATCGGCACCAGCCAGGACCACCACCGCATCGACGGCCTCCGCCTCCGGGCCGTCCGCCCTGGACTGCAACTCGAGTCCGCAGCCCGCAGCTTCGACGACGATCCGACCGGCGCCAGCGAAGGCCCGGCGGTTGCGACGCCGCAATCGTGCGGCCCGTCCCGGGCGGCCCGTATGAGCGGCCAGGGCGCCACAGCAGTCCTGGTTTCCGGGCACGGTGATCTGGAAGCCCGCCGCCTCCAGGAGCCCACGCAGACGGCGCGACGTGTCCGGCAACAAACCCCGGTTGGCACAGCCGGCGAAGAAGCCGAGAGGACCGGCGTCGGGCTCCGGCGCCGGCCGTGGCGCCTGCCAAGGGCCGGAATTTCCCGTCAGCCGATCCAGCAGGGCCACCAGGGATTGGTCGGACCCGGGCCCGCGGGGCACCGTACCCAAAACCTGAACGGCGGCGATGCGCGCCAGGCGATCACGCCAGGTGCGCCCGGCCAGGTGCGCCAGCATGTCCTGCCCGGTGTTCGCCAGGGGGCGTAGGGCCGCCAGAAAACCGGGGCGATCCAGACGGCGCAGGACCGGGCCGGGCAGCGCCGGCTCCGGGGCTGCCGCCGCGGCCCGTTGCTGTCCGCGCTCGAGCAAGGAGAATGGCACGCCGCTGGGGCAGGCCTCTTCGCAGGCCCGGCAACCGATGCACTGGTCGAGAGCGGACAAGGCCGCCGGGTCCGGCGACGCCTGATCGAGCACGTCGCCCAGCAGGAGCAGGCGCCCCCGGGGCGACTGGACCTCGTTGCCCGTGGCCAGCCAGGTGGCGCAATGGGGCAGACAGAGGCCACACTCCACGCATCGGCGCAGCAGATCCTCCAGTTCGTTTCTGAGCCCCGTTTCGCTCATGGAGTTTCCTGCCCAGTCTGGAGCCAGACGGGCGTGGGCAGGCTGCGATCCGGGTCGAAGAAATCCTTCAATCCCTGCAACAGGTGGCGCGGCACGCCATCCGGCGGCGCCGGCAAGGGGGTGGGCACACCGCCCTGCCAGACTGGGTCACAAACGAGGTCTGTACTTGCCGGCGGGGCCACGGGTGTCCACAGGGTGCGCGGAGCGGCCTGCCACAGGAAGCGGTCCCCCGCCGGTGCCGACGGCCCGCCGTCGGCCGCGTGCAGCGCGAACCAGTCCGAGGCCCCTCGCGCCCAGTCGGGCAGGACCGCCGGGATGATGTCAACCGCGGTGGAAGGCGTCTGTTCGGAGCCTGTGATTTCCAGGGAGACGGCGGCGACCGCCAACTCCTCGCCCAGCCCGTCCAGGTCCCACGGCGCTTCCCGGCCCGCGGCGAGCACGCCCAGGAAACCGGCCGCCAGGTCCGCCACGACCACGGGGGCTCCCGGCTCCGCCGGCCGCTTCGCCAACACAGCCTCGAACCGGGGCCAGGCGGCGGCCACGTCCCCGCGCCAGGTCCACCAGGCCAGCACCGGAGGCAGGGGTCGCAGCTTGAAGGTCGCCGCCCGCACTCGCGCCAGGATGCCGCCGGCGCCGGCCAACAGGTGGGTCAGGTCGTAGCCCGCCACATTCTTGAAAACCGGTGCGCCTGCGTGGAAATCCCTGCCCTGGCCGTCGGTGGCCCAAACCTCCAGCAGCACGTCCCGCACGGACAGGCCGCCCACCAGGGCCGGACCGGTGGTATTCTGGTCCACCGCCTCGCCTACGGTGCCCAGGCTGCCGGCGCCCGGTCCCGCGGCTGTACGGTCGAACCATCCGCCCAGGGGCACCCAGAATCCGTGTTCCCGGGCGGCGCGCTGGACGGCGGCCAGGGATGCGCCGGCGGGCGCCGTGACCGTCAAATCGCGCCGGCGGACCTCGATCTCCCCTGGGACCGGTGGCGCCGGTGTCCAGTCGCAGGCCAGGGCGGGGAGCACCTTGCCGGGATTGAGGCGACCGGCGGGGTCGAAGATGTCCTTCACGCCGTGCATGAGCCGGGCCGCCTCGGCGTCCACCTGCCAGGGCAGAGCGTGGAGCTTCTCGACCCCCACCCCGTGCTCACCGGTGATGCTCCCGCCCAGAGCCAGGGCCCGGCGGATGATGGCGTCGGCGGCGGCGTGAGCCCGGTGCGTTTCCTCCGGGTCCCGGTCGTCGTAGTGGACCCCCGGATGAAGGTTGCCGTCGCCCGCGTGAAAGGTTGTGGCCACCTCCACGCCATGCTCGGCCTTGATACCCTGGATGTCGGTCACCAAGCGGGGCAGCGCGCCCAGGGGCACGACCACGTCCATGGTGACGTAGCTGGGCGCCAGGCGTCCCACAGCGCCGAAGGCCCGCTTGCGGCACTGCCACAGCCGGGCGCGTTCCGCGGCGTCCGCGGCCAGGCGCACATCCGGGGCTCCGGCGCCTGCCAGCAGGCGCCGGGCGCGTTCACCGTCGGCAGCCACCTCGGCAGCGGCGCCGGCGAACTCGGCGATCACCACCGCGTCCACGTCCGTGGGAAATCCGAAACCGAAGGCCGCCTCCACGGCCACGAGCATGGCCCGGTCCACCGTCTCCACCGCCACCGGCAACAGGCCGTCCGCCAGCAGGTCCACCACGGCGGCGGCGGCCTCCTCCAGGCGCGGGAACGGCGCCAGCAGGGTGGCCTCGGCCTCGGCCACGGGCACCAGGGAGAGTTCCGCGTCCGTGACCAGCCCCAGGGTGCCTTCGCTGCCGCACAGCAGGGTCGCCAGGTCCAGGCCCCGGATACCCGGCGCCCCGCAGCCGGTGGACCACGCGCGCCCTTCGGCGTCGAGCCAAGCCAGGCGCCTGACGTGCTGCAGGGTGACGCCGTGGCGAAGGCAATGAGGACCGCCGGCGTTCTCGGCCACGTTGCCGCCGATGCTGGCGGCGGCCTGGCTCGAGGGATCGGGAGCGAAGTGGAGTCCACTGGAACGGGCGTGCCGGCTGACCTGGTCGTTGAGGACGCCGGCGCCTACCAGGACCCGCCGGCCCGTTTCGTCCACGGCCCCGCACGCGGTCAGGCGGGACAGGCCCAGGACCACCTGCCCGTCCGCAGGCAGGGCGCCGCCGCTGAGCCCGGTGCCCGTGCCCCTTGCCACCACCGCCAAGCCGGCGTCCGCGCAGGCCCGCAGCACCGCGGCCGCCGCCTCCCTCGTCGCCGGCAGGGCCACGCCCAGAGGGCGGCCCAGGCGCAGGTGGGACGCGTCGCGGGCGTACACCGTGCGAGCGGCCGTATCGTCCAACCAGCCCGAAGGGCCCAGCAAGCGGCGCAAGCGCGCGACCGGGTCGGCAGGCGTCGAACGGGCGGGACCGGTGTGCGGCATGGGTGTCTCCCGGTTGGCTGGTGGACCCTCATCGTAGCACGGCGGCGCGGCCCCCGCGAGATCCGGGGCGACGTTGACGCGGGCGCGCAGAGGCCCCTATTATGGGACGGAAATCGTACCGCCGCTCCGCACGCAGCCCAGGGGCCCGTGCGCCGGCGTTCAGTCACCGCAACCCTCGGGAGGACCCATGAAGATTGCCGTCCTGGCAAAGCAGGTGCCCGATTCGGAGACCCGGATCAACCTGCCCGCCCCCGCGCCGGAGATCGACGATTCCGGCTTCACGCGCGTCCTGAATCCCTACGACGCGTACGCGGTCGAAGAGGCCGTCAAGATCAAGGAGGCCGGCGGCGAGGTCGAGATCACGGCCATCACCATCGGTCCCGAAACGGTAAAGGAGACGGTCAAGAAGGACTGTCTGGCCGTGGGTTGCGACAAGGCCGTCATCGTCACCGATCCCGCCCTGGACGGCGCCGACGAGGCCGCGGTGGCTTCGGTGCTGGCCGCCGTTCTGCAGAAGGAGTCCTACGACCTGATCCTCTGCGGTCTCAAGGCCATCGACGACGACTCGGGCCAGGTGGGCATCCTGGTGGCCGAGAAGTTGGGCCTGCCCCACGTGTCGGTGGTGACCAAGCTCACCCTCGGCGACGGTTCCCTGGAAGCCGAGCGCGAGATCGAGGGCGGCAAGGAGATCGTGAACGCGTCCCTGCCCGCCCTGGTGACCTGCCAGAAGGGTCTGAACGAGCCCCGTCTGCCGAGTCTGCCCAACATCATGAAGGCCGGTGCCAAGCCCATGGAGACGGTGACCTGCGCCGACCTGGGCCTGGAGCCGCCGGCGAATCTCGTCCAGGTGAAGACCTACTCCCCGCCACCGGCGCGCGGCGAATGCCGTTTGGTCGAGGCCGACGAACCGGCCGCTGCCGCCAAGGAACTGGCGCGCCTGCTCAACGAGGAAGCCAAGGTCATCTGACACCGGTCACCTGAACGGGGAGAACGAACATGCCGAACATTGCCGTATTCATCGAACAGCGCGACGGCGCCGTGAAGAAGGTGGCCTGGCAGATGCTCAGCGAGGCCCGCCGCCTGGCCGACGCCGGCGGCGGCGAGGTCTGGGCCATCCATCTGGCCCCGGCCGCGGGCGACGTGGCCGCCAAGGCGGGCGCCCACGGGGCCGACAAGGTCTTCAACGCCATGGACGACGCTTTCACCACCTACAACAGCGAACTCTGGGGCACGGCTCTGGCCAACTTCTGCCGCGAGAAGTCGCCCGACGTCCTGCTCGTCGGGTCCACGGCTCTGGGCAAGGACGTGGCGCCCAAGGTCGCCGGCAAGCTGGGCTGCGCCTGCATCAGCGACGCCGTGGGCCTGACCCACGACGGCGACTGGACCGTGCGCCGCCCCGTCTACGCGGGCAAGTGCTTCGTGGAATTAACCCCCACCGGCGGCCCGTTCGTCGTGGGCGTCCGGCCCAACGCCTTCGTCATCGAGGAGAAGGCCGGCGCCGGCGCCGTCGAGGACTTCGCCGCGAGCCTGGACGGGGTCGAGCCCAAGGCAACCGTGGCGCGCGTCGAAGCGGGCGACGGCGGCAAGGTCGAACTGACCGAGGCCGAAGTGGTCGTCTCCGGCGGCCGGGGCATCAAGGGCCCGGAGAACTACGAGCTCATCGAGAAGCTGGCCGAGACCCTCGGCGCGGCCGCCGGCGCCAGCCGGGCCGTGGTCGACGCAGGCTGGGTCGACTACTCCCACCAGGTGGGCCAGACGGGTAAGACCGTAGGCCCGAACCTGTACATCGCTTGCGGCATCAGCGGGGCGATCCAGCACCTGGCGGGCATGAGCAGCAGCAAGTGCATCGTGGCCATCAACAAGGACGCCAACGCACCCATCTTCAAGATCGCCGACTACGGTATCGTCGGGGACCTCTTCGACGTGGTGCCGGCACTGACGGACGAGGTGGGCAAGCTGAAGGGCTGAGCCTCGGCCTGCGACAGACGACGGAAGCCGCCCCGCATGGGGCGGCTTCCAGCATTTATGTCGCGCATTCGGAGCTGCTGGCTGCGATCAGCGATCCATGCGTTTCCAAACCGACGTCATGTCCAGACCGGCGGATTCGGCGATGAGAGCATGGCTCCGGGCTTCCTTGTTCTTGCCCTGGTAGCTCAGGGAAATGCCCAGATAGGCATGGGCCAGGGACTGCTCCGGATCCAGGTCCAGGGCCCGGCGGCAGGATTCCTCGGCGGCGGCATACTGGCCGAACTCGCAGAAGAGCTTACCCTGGCGGGCGAAGGCCTGGCCGTTCTCCGGATCGATGGTCAGGACCTGGCCGTAGGTCGTGAAGGCCTCACGGTGCTTGTCCTGTTTCTCGAAGACCCGGCCCAGGGCCAGCCACAGTTCGGCCGACTCGGTCCCGCCGCTGATGAACTGGAGGCACCGGTTCTCGGCTTCCTTCACCTGGCCTGAGTCCAGCAGGCCGCCCACCAAACGCACCTGGGGCAGGACCGCCTCCGGCTCCAGTTCGACCGCACGACGGTAGCTCTCCAGGCCGGACTGCTGCCAGTCCAGGGCAAAGTAGATCTCACCCAGCAGGACGTGGGCGTCGGCGTGCTTGTCGTCGATGACAAGGGCCTCGCGCGCCGCGGTCTCCGCCCGGCTCCACTTCTGCTCGCGCTGGTAGGACCGGCCCAAGGCCACGAGCAACGTGACCGACGGGTCGGCGGCGACACGCCCCCGTTCCAGGATGACCGTCGCCCCGGGATCGTCACCGGAGGCGGACAGGAAATTGGCGTACTCCAGATAGGATTCAGGCGACGACGGAGAGTTGGCCACCAGAGCGCCGCCCTGAGCCTGGTTCTCCACCGAGTACGTGGGCTCCGCCGCGGCGGATCCGGCCACCACCAGACATGCGACGAGGGTGGTGAGGCGGATAGTCGTCTTGCAAGTCATGTGTCTCCCCCAGGGCTGCGTTTCGTGCAAAATGCGGCGGTTCGGGCCTTTTGGCGGGCCCGCGCGGGGAGGCTGCAAGGTGGATGCCAGGGAGTTGTAGCGAGGGAAGAGGGCCGCGGCGGCCGGACGCCGCCGCGGCAATTCGAAGTGGGGTCAGCCGAGGCGCGCGGAGACTTCGCCGACGGCCGTATCGGCCTCGGCCACCAGGTCCTCGATGATCTCCCGCAAGGGCTGGACCTTCCGCATCATGCCCACGGACTGGCCGGCCATGAGGGATCCGTGCTCTACGTCCCCGGCCACGGCCGCGTCGCGCAGGGAGCCCACCCAGTATTCCTCCACCTTGAACTGGGCGTCCTGGCGTCCCAACTCCCCGTCCTTCAGCTTCTCCAGCAACTGGAGCTGGAGCTCGCCGAAGTGGCTCATGGCGTGATTATTCAGGGCACGCACCGACACTACCGGCAGCATGGCGCTGTACTGGGGCGTGGAGACCGCCTCGCGGGAGCGGGCCCGGATGAAGACGTTCTTGAATTTCTCGTGGGCGTTGCATTCCTCGGCCAGCACGAAGCGCGTGCCCATCTGGGCGCCCGCGGCCCCCATGAGGGCCAGGTGGGCGATCATCTTGCCGGTGGCGATACCGCCGGCCACGAAGATGGGCACTTCGGGGAACGCGAAGAGGATCTCCTGCAACAGGACGATGGTCGACACGTGGCCGATGTGGCCGCCCGCCTCGCTGCCCTCGAGGATGAGCCCGTCGGCCCCGTAGCTGATCATGCGCTTGGCGATGGAGTCAGTGGAGGCGAAGCAGAGCACTTTGGCGCCGGAATCCTTGGCCTTCTGGACCTCGGACTGGCGGGGAATGGACCCGGCGAAGACGATGTGGCTCACCTTGCGCTCGCAGAGGATGTCCAGGTGCTGCAGGTAGTTGGGCGCGATGGTAATAACGTTGCCGGCGAAGGGTTTGTTGGTGAGCTTGCGGGTCTCGTCCACGTACTCGGCGAAGAGTTCGGGCGGCATGTTGCCCGCCGCCAGCACGCCGAAGGCGCCCAGGTTGCTCATGAGGGAAACCAGCCCGGGGTCGCTGATCCAGGTCATGGCGCCGCACATGATGGGCAACTCGGTGCCGAGGAAATCCTTCCCCCGGCCCCAGATACGGTCGAGGCGCTCGGTCGACTTCACGGGCGTCGGGACGGCCATGGCTTCCTCCTCGGGGACGCGGGGCGGTCGATGCCAAACGGCCCGCGCGTGCGGGCCGTCCGTACCGGTGACGCCAAATCAATAGCAGAATAGGCGTGTTTCCGCAACCGACCTACTGCACGCGGTCGAGCAGGACCTCGGCAATATCCCGGGCCCGGAGCGAATCCTCCCGGTCGGTCTCCTTGATGGCGTCGCCCAGCATGGTCAGGCAGAAGGGGCAGGCCGTGCACACCTCGTCGGCGCCCGTGGCCGCCGCCTCTTCGATGCGGTGGTGGTTGATGCGCGTGCCCAGGTCCTCCTCCATGAACATGCGTCCGCCGCCGGCGCCGCAGCAGAAGCCCTCCCGGCGATTGCGCGGCATCTCGGTCTGGGACACGCCGGGCGCGGCCGCCAGGACCTCCCGCGGCGCGTCGTAGATGTCGTTGTGGCGGCCCAGGTAGCAGGAATCGTGGTAGGTGACTTCCAGGTCCTGCCCCACCTTGGGCGTGAGCTTGCCGTCGCTTACCAGTTCTGCCAGCAACTGGGCGTGATGGACGACCTCCACGTCTGCCAGACCGAAGTCCGGATACTCGTTAGCGATGGTGTTGAAGCAGTGAGGACAGGCGGTGACGACCTTCTTGACGCTGTACTTCTGGAAGGTCCCCACGTTCTGGGGGGCCTGCATCTGGAAGAGGTACTCGTTGCCGACCCGGCGGGTGGGATCGCCACAGCAACCCTCCTCGGTGCCGAGGATGGCGTAGTCCACACCGGCCTTGTTGAGCAACTCGCACAGGGCCCGCAGGACCCGGCTGTTGCGCTCGTCGTAGCTGCCTGCGCAGCCCACGAAGAGCAGGTACTCGGCCTGACCCTTGTCCCTCATGCGCGGCACCGCCAGCTCACCCACCCAATCCTCGCGGGCGGCGGAGGCGGCGTTCCAGGGGTTGGAGTTGTTCTCCAGGCCCTTCAGGGCGTTCTGCAGGGCCGCCGGCACCTTGGCCTCCATCATGGTCAGATAGCGGCGCTGGTCGATGATGTTGGGGATGTGGTCGATCATGACCGGACAGCTGCTCACGCACCAGCCGCAGGTGGTGCAGGCCCAGAGGGCCTCCTCGTCGTTCACCTGGCCGATGAGGGACGGACGATCCATGGCCTCGATGGCCGCCGCCGCTTCGGTCTCGCGGCCCTGGGCCCGCAGCTTGCCCACGTTCACCAGGTGGTCGGCCATGGCGTAGGCGTGGTCCCGCTCGTCCACGATGATGCTGCGCGGGTGGAGCGGTTTGCCCGTCAGGTCGGCCGGGCACATGTCGTTGCAGCGACCGCATTCGGTGCAGGTGTACATGTCCAGGATACGCCGCCAGGAGAAGTCCTCGATCCGTCCGACGCCGAAGACCTCCTTGCCCTCGAATTCCATCTTCTCCAGGGCCGCGCTGGGCGTCAGCCGGCGCAGGAAGACCGCCGGCAAGGCGGTCAGCACATGGAAATGCTTGCCGAAGGGCAGGTAGTTCAGGAAGGCCAGGACCAGGACGCAATGGGCCCAATAGTTCACCTGCCACCAGGCGGTGAGGGTGGCTTCGGGCCGTCCCGCGAAGAGACCGGACAGGGCCGTGGCGGCCCAGGCAGCCCCCTTCTCGTGGTGCCCCGGCTCCAGGACGAAGAGAGCGGCATCGGCCACCAGGTCCGTGGCCATGAGCAGGCCGATCCACAGCAGGATGGCCACGGCCTCGGCGCTCAGGTGCAGGCGCCGCGGCCGCATGACCAGGCGGCGCCAGATGGCGTAGAGCACCGCCAGAAGCACAACCACCGACAGGGTATCCTTCAGGGCGGCGTAGGCCAGGCCTATGGGTCCGCCCAGCAGGGGCAGGCTGAAGTCCGGGTCGAAGCCGCGGCCGATGAGGGTGACCGTACGGATGGACACTACCAGGAAGCCCGCGAAGATGGCCGCGTGCATCCAGCCGGCGCCCTTCTCGTACAGCAGGCGCCGTTGGCCGAAACCGATGACCAGAAGAGCCCGCAGGCGCTCGCCGATACGGTCGATCGTAAAGCCGACGCCCCCGGAACGCATGAGCCACCAGCGGTCGGCCATGGTCCCGGCGAACATGGCCAGGGCGAAGAAAAGCAACAGCGACATGAAGACCGGATTCACGGGCATCCTCCCGGAGGGCGCCGCCAGGAACGGCGCGCGAGGGGTGAGCGGTACGCCAATAACTTAGCCCACGAAACCGTCCCGGTGAAGGGATTTCGGGCGCTGCACCCGGCCGGGCGCACTTTACAAAGACCCGGGTCGGCGGTAGATTCTGCGGACGCCAAAACATGCATCCCGTCCCCTTCCAGAAAGGCTGCCATGAGCGGTGAAGGAACCGTCAGCAACCCGTCCGACGAGGTCGTGCGCGGGATCCTGGAGAATATGCGGCGCGTGGCCGTCGTCGGCTTGTCGGCCAAGCCCGACCGGGCCAGCTACGGCGTCACCCGCTTCCTGGTCGGCCGCGACCTGGACGTGGTGGGCGTGAATCCGGTCCTGAAGGAAAAGGTCCTGGACCTGGAGATCTTTCCCACCCTGGCCGACGTGCCCGGAAAGGTCGACGTGGTGGACGTGTTCCGCCGCAGCGACGCCGTCCCGGAGATCGTGGACGCGGTCATCGCTCGCGGTGACGCCTGCATCTGGCTCCAGGAGGGCGTGGTCCACGAGGAGGCCGCCGCCAAGGCGCGCGCGGCCGGAATCCAAGTCGTCAGCGACCGGTGCCTGTACAAGGAATGGCTCCGGCTCATGAACGGATAGCACCTTGAACGACCGTTCCGGCCCCGTCCTCATCACCGGTTCCTGCGGCTTCGTGGGACTCCACCTGGTCCGCGACCTCCTGGCCACCGGAGCCGAAGTCGTGGGCGTGGACCTGCTCGGCGCCGCGCTCCCGCTGCCCGACCAGGTGGGCGGCTTCGAGCGCACTGGCGGCGACCTTTCCGCCCCCGGCGGCGTGCGCTATACCGGCGAGGCGGGGGAATTCCTCTACCGGCCGCTGGACCTGGCTGACGGCCCGGCCGTGACCAGCACCCTGGCGGCCCTGGAACCCGCGACGGTCTACCACCTGGCCGCCCAGAGCTCCGCGGCCGCGTCCTTCAAGGATCCCGCCGGTACGTTCACGGCAAACCTGCAGGGCACGCTCCACTTGCTGGAGGCCGTGCGCAGCCTGCCGGTGGACGTGCGGCCGGCGGTCCTGAGCGTGGGCTCCTGCGAGGAATACGGCCCCCAGCCCGGCGAACCCCGCCCCCTGGACGAGGCCACGCCCCTGAATCCCATCTCCCCCTACGCCGTGACCAAGGCCGCCCAGAGCCTGCTCTGCCGCCAGTATGCCGCCAGCTGGGGCCTGCACGTGGTGGTGGCGCGGCCCTTCAGCCACACGGGCGCCGGCCACGACACGCGCTTCGCCTTTCCCGATTTCGCCCGCCAGATCGCCGCCGCCGAAGTGGCCGGCCAGGGGGAACTGGCCACGGGCGACCTGTCGGCTGTGCGCGATTTCCTGGATGTGCGCGACGTCACCGCCGCCTACCGACTCCTGGCCGCGGCGGGCAAGCCCGGCGAGGCCTACAATGTGTGCTCCGGATCGGGTTTGACGATCCGCGAAGGGCTGAACATACTTCTGGCGGGTGCGAGCTGTCCCGTGACGGTCCGTACGGACCCGGCCCGGTGCCGTCCGTCCGACACCCCTCATCTGATCGGCGATGGCGCCAAGCTGCGGGACGCCACCGGCTGGGCTCCCGTCCATGACATCCGCGATACCCTGTGGGGTCTGCTCGAAGCGGCCCGGAAGGAGTTCTCATGATACGCATCTGCATGGTCGGCACGGGCTACGTGGGCCTGGTCTCGGGCGCCTGCATGGCCGACTTCGGTCACGCCGTCACCTGCGTCGACATCAACAAGGAACGCATCGAGGGCCTGCGCCGCGGCGTCATCCCCTTCTACGAGCCGGGACTCGACCGCCTGGTCTTGAAGAACGTGGACGAGGAACGCCTGCAGTTCACCACCAGTCTGGCCGAGGGCATGCAGGGCGCCGACGTGGTCTTCATCGCCGTGCAGACCCCCATGTCCGAATCGGGCGAAGCGGATCTGCAGTACGTCATGAAGGTGGGCGAGGAGATCGGCGGCCTGCTCGAGGACTACGCCGTGGTGGTCACCAAGAGCACGGTCCCCGTGGGCACCAACCGCGCTGTGGCCGAGGTCATCAGGAAGAACCTGAAGTCCGACGTGGAATTCGACATGGCCAGCAACCCCGAGTTCCTGCGCGAGGGCTCGAGCATCGAGGACTTCATGCGCCCGGACCGGGTCGTCATCGGCACCGACACCGAGCGCTCCGAGGAACTCCTGCGCGCCATCTACCGGCCCCTGTACCTGCTGGACACGCCCCTGGTGAAGACCAGCATCGAGACCGCCGAGCTCATCAAGTACGCCTCCAACAGCTTCCTGGCCGTGAAGATCTCCTTCATCAACGAGATCGCCCGCCTGGCCGAGGCCGTGGGTGCCGACGTGCGCGACGTGGCCAAGTCCATGGGACTGGACAAGCGCATCGGCTCCAAGTTCCTCCACGCGGGCCTGGGCTTCGGCGGCAGCTGCCTGCCCAAGGACACCAACGCCATCGTCCATATCGCCTCCGAGGCGGGGACGGACATGAGCATCGTGCGCGCGGCCATCGACGTGAACGCCAACCTGCCGGGGCGGGCCTTCGCCAAGGCCGAGCGCCTGGCCGGCGGCCTGGCCGGCAAGACGGTGGGCCTCATCGGTCTGGCCTTCAAGCCCAACACCGACGACATCCGCTCGGCGGCCAGCCTCGATCTGGTGACACTGCTGAAGAAGGCGGGTTGCACGGTCCGGGTCCACGACCCGGCGGCCGTGGAGAACTTCAAGCTCTTCCACGACGACATCACCTACTGCGACTCGCCCTACGAGGTGTGCGAAGGCGCCGACGCGGCCCTCCTCGTCACCGAGTGGAACCAGTACCGCCAGCTCGATTTCGAGCGCATCGGCGCGACCATGAAGGCCAAGGTATTCGTGGATTGCCGCAACGTCTACGACCGGGCGCACCTGGAGCAGTTCGGCTTCGTGTACGACTGCTTCGGACGCGCCGACCAGATGTCCGAGCCCGCCTAGGGCCAGCATCCGCAACGGGCGCCGCCCACGGACGGCGCGAAAGGAAACCATGGAACCGCGACCCAACGCGCGAACCGGGCGCTACGACCTGGTCACCCCCATGATCCCCTGCAAGGACGAGATCATGGCCGGCATCGAGAAGATCCTCATGACGGGATCCTACATCCTGGGCCCGGAGGTCGCCGGCCTCGAGGCCGAAATGGCCGACGACTGCGGCACCGCCGACTCGGTGGGCGTGGCCTCGGGCTCGAGCGCCCTCTTCGTGGCCCTGGCCGTGGCGGGTGTCCGTCCCGGCGACGAGGTCATCACCACGCCCTACACCTTCGACGCCACCATGGAGGCCATCGTCCTGCTGGACGCGGTGCCGGTCTTCGTGGACATCTGTCCCGAGGACCTGAACCTGGATCCGGACAAGCTGGCGGCGGCCATCACCGACAAGACCCGCGCCATCGTGCCCGTACACATCTTCGGCGCCCCCTGCGACATGGACCGCATCGAGGCCGTGGCCGACGAGCACGGACTGGAAATCGTGGCGGACATGGCCCAGGGCTACGGAACCCTCTACAAGGGCAAGTCCTGCGGTGCCTGGGGCCGCATGAGCACCATCAGCTTCTACCCGACCAAGAATCTGCCGGGCATCGGCGACGGCGGACTGGTGCTGTGCCGGGACCGGGAGGACGCCGAGCGCATCCGCCGCCTCCGCGGCCACCAGACCGTGCGCATGAACGACCACCTGTACTCGGGCTGGAACAGCAGGCTGGACGAGATCCAGGCCCTGGCCATCCGCGTCCGCCGCGCGCGCTTCGCCGACGAGCAGGCGGACCGCCAACGGATCGCCGCCGTCTATGACGCCAACATCCCCGCCGAGAACCGTGTGCGCATGCCCGACCAGGGACGCGGCATGGTCACCGCCCACCACCAGTACTGGGTGCGCTGCCGGGACCGGACCGCCCTGGCCGCCGAGCTTGACGCCGCCGGCGTCGACGTGGCCATCTATTACGATCCGCCGTTGCACCGGCACGAGCTCGCGGAGTATTGTCGCGTGAGCGGCGAACTGACCGAGGCCGAACGGGCCGGCCGCGAGATCCTCATCCTGCCCATCCACGCCGCCCTGCCCTTCACGGAGGCCGAGCGTATCGGCGCAATCGTGGGTCGCCACTTCGCCTGAGGGGCGCCCCGGCACGAGGTGCACATGAATCGATCGCGGGTCCTGAGCTTCGGCGCCCTCTCCTCCACCCTGACGCGCAACCAGGCGCAGGCGGTCATCGACCGTATCCAGGAGAACCTGCCGCGTATCACCTGCCAGCTCAACCTGCTGCCGTCGCCCGTGCGCGACGAGGACAAGTCGAGCGAACCCTTCCTCGCCGTCTGCCGAGCGGAGGTCGAACACCTGGAAGCCGCCATCCGCAACGAGCAGGTGCGCGTGGTCGTGCTCGAGGCTTCGGACATGGTCGTGCCCCTGCCAGAGGATCTGGCGGTCATCTGCGTCCCGGACCGCACGACGCCCTTCGACGCCTTCCTCAACCGCAAGAGCCTGATCATGGACGAGATGGAGGCGGGCGGCCGTATCGGCGTCCTCTCCATGCGCTCCCGTTCGCAGATGCAGGCCCTGTGGCCGGACCTGGACTTCACCATCCTGCGGGGCGGCGTCGAGCGCGCCATGGAAATCCACATGCGCAAGGCCGAGATCGACGGCCTGGTCATGCCCGCCTCGGTGACCGAACACCTGGGCATCCAGGGCATCGTGGCCGAGATCTTCTCCCCCGACTTCATCCTGCCGGGCCCGGGCCAGGGCATCCAGGTCATCGTGGGCCGCGCCATGGACCATGAGGCCCGGGAGATGCTGGCCGAGCTCCATTCCTCCGACACGGCCGCCGAATTGGCCGCCGAGCACGCCCTCTGCCGCCGCATGGTCTCGGACCAGGACCTGCCCGTGGGCGCCCTGGCCCAGGTCGAGGGCCGGGGCATCAGCATCATCGGCGCCACCGGCGCCGGCGGAAACCGCATCACGGTCACCGGCACGGTGGAAGAAGCCGAAAAGGTGGGCGACGGCCTGGCTACCCAGATCCTCAGCACCGTCGCCACCTTCGCCGACCTGCTCGAGGCCGATTTCCCCGACGGCCTGCCCGACGAGGACACGGAGGAACTGGACGAGATCAAGATCCTCTCGGGCGAGGACGAACCGGACGAACCGAAGGACCTGGACGATCTGGACGACCTGGATCAGCTGCGCGATCTGGAGCAGATGGCGGGCATCGACGAGGAGGCGGCCGCGGCCGCGAAGAAGGAGAAAGAGGACGAGGAAGACGAGGACGAACCCTACGGGTCCTGAGTTTGACCGGGTTCCTGAGTCTGACCGTCCGGCACGAGCCCGGCCGCCAGGTCCGCCGCGGCCAGGGGATCCCGCATCTGGGACGTACCCACCTGGACCGCCACTGCGCCGAGGGCGAAGAACCTGAGGGCGTCCCGCGCGTCGGCGATACCACCCACCCCCACCACCGGCACCCCCGCGGATACGATCTCGTCCACCTTGGCCAGGGCGATGGGCAGGATACCGGGTCCCGAATAGCCCCCGAAACGACGCGGCAGGACCGGCCGCCCGGTGGCCAGATCCACTTCCAAACCCACCACCGTGTTGATGGCGCTCACGGCGTCGGCACCGGCGTCCGCCGCAGCGCGGGCCAGGATGCCGATCTCCGCCACGTTGGGCGTGAGCTTGGCCAGCAGGGCACGGTCCGGCAGGTGGACACGGGCCGCCGCCACGCAGGCGGCGACGGTGTCGGGATCACGGCCGAAGTCGTGCCCTCCCTCGGCCACGTTGGGGCAACTGAGGTTGAGTTCCACCCCGTGCCAATGGCAGCAACCGGCGCCGGCGTCCTGCAGGGCCGCGGCCATGGTCCCGAACTCCTGGGGCCGCGTGGCCGCCAGGCTCACCACCGTAGGCACGCCCCCCTGCTCGAGGGCGGGTAGGGTTTCGGCCAGGAAGGCGTCGATGCCCACGTTCTCCAGACCGATGCTGTTGAGGGCACCGGTGGGCAATTCCACCAGCCGGGGCATGGGATTGCCCGGGCGGGGGCTCGGAGTGACGGTCTTGGTCACCACGGCCCCGAGCCCGTCGTAGGGAGTGCGGCCGTCGGCGCCGGCCACGTCGTGGGCGCTCAACCCGTAGCCGAAACAGCCCGAAGCGGTCCAGATGCGGCCGGGAAACTCCCGCGGTCCGAGCCGGAAGGGCGCGCAGGGATCGATGGTCCACCAGGCCGGCAGGTTCACGGCTTCTCCTTCGGCGGGCGCTCCGGTTCCGTGACGGCCAGGGACGCCTGCGCCCCGTAGACCTCCCACACGATATCCGCCGCTGGAAATACCGGGCCTTCGCTGCAGCAGGTGGCATTGCGCCAGGGGGAGACCGCCGGGTCCCGCACCGGCACGACGCAGCCCTTGCAGACGCCGTAGCCGCAGCCCATGTGTTCCTCCAGGGAGAGCCAGCAGTCCCAGTCCTCACGGGCGGCCAGATCGGCGGCGGCCCGCAGCAGGGGCACCGGCCCGCAGGCCAGAACCGTTCCCGGTCCTTCGGCGTGGGCCAGGCGGTCGGCAGCCAGTTCCGTGACCAGGCCATGCCAGGCCGTGTGGTCCGCGGGAACACCTTCGGTCTCGTCCACGCTCACGGCCCAGTCCGACCCCAGCAAGTCCCAGGGCACGTCGTGCCCGTCGCGCCCACCGAAGCAGGCCACGTCACCGTCCCGGCCCCAGCGCGCGAGCCAGGCGGCCACCGGCGGCAAGCCCACGCCACCGCCTACCAGGAGGGCCGGCCGCACCACATCGGGTCCCGGGAAGGGCCGCCCCAGGGGGCCCAAGAAAGTCAGTTCGTCGCCGGGCTCCAACTCCGCCAGCACGGCCGTACCTCGGCCCACGACCCGGTAGAGGAAGGAGACCGTGTCGCCGTCCACCGCCAGTATGGAGAAGGGCCGGCCGAAGACAAAGGCCCTGCCGCCGGATCGGTTCAGCATGGCGAACTGGCCGGGCAGGAAGTTGACGGGAACCTCCAGGCGGAGGTCGAGGCGGAGCAATCCCCGGGACACGGGTCCGTTGTCGAGGACGCTGCCGCGGCAACTGCGGGTGATGGTGGCTGGTTCGTTCACGAAGTGCTCCGGTAGGTGGCGGATCCCGGGATCAGGCACCGGCCTAAGGCGCCGGTCCGGGTGCACGGAGGTCGAAGACTTCCTTCTTCGGTGCTTCTTCCTCCTCTTCCTCTTCTTCCTCGTCGGGGACGGGCTCGACCGTCTCCTCGCCCGTCAGCGGGTCCACAGCGGATTCCTCGCCGGTTGCCGCCCGTTCGGGCGTGACGGGCGGACCGACTCCACCCCCGGCGTCCTCTTCCGGCGGCGGTACCGCACCCGCACCCGGCACTCCCGTGGACTCGGCCGCCGGTGGACGCTGGCTGCTGGTGTCGGCGGCGGCGGCGCGGGCGGCGGCGTCGGTTCGCCGCTGGATCCTCTGTTCGTGGCGAGCCGTTTCCGCTTCGGTGGGCGGAAATAGGAGATGATCGCGCCGCTGGCAATACACCATGCGCCGTCGGTACGCCCGGTCGCGACCGCTGATGCCGCCTCCCGTCCCCACGCCGGGTCCGCCCAGCCGGGTCAGGGCGACGCGCTCGCTGTCGCTGAGGGCGGCGAAGTTGGCGGCCCGGTCCTCATCGCGCAACTCCAGCAGGTAGCCCAGCAGATTGCTCGAACCGCCCTGCCTCGCCTCGAAGGCCTGGGGTGAATCCGGGTAGAGGGAATCGAGCTCGGCCGCGAAAATGGCGGCCGAGTCGGGCAGGTCCAGGACGTCGCGGTAGGTCAGATAGGCGCCGTAGAGGGCGCGGGCCGCCACCGTGGGTTCCGCCGCCGTGTCGCGGGCGGCCAAGCGGTAATAGGCGGCCGCCTTGCGGGGCCGGCCGAAGCCGAAACGGAAGCCGTTGGCCAGCAGGAGCCGGCTCCGCGAGACCTCCTCCGGCGCGGCGTCGGTGAGCGAGCGCAGTGCCGCCAGGAAGACGTTCAGGTGTTCGCTCAGCCGCCGCACCTCGGCCTCGTCGTCGAGGTCCTTGGGACGGTTCAGGGCGGTCCGGTACGCTTTGCGGGACTCGAACCACTTGCTCGCGGCCAGGTACTGGTGGCCGAGGATCTCCTGGGCGCGGGCCTTCACCGCTGCGGACGGCTCCCACTCGTCCGGCATGTTCTCCAGCAAAGGCGTCGCCTCGTCGACCCGGTCCTGGGCGATGAAGTTCTCAGCTTCAACGAGATTGACGTCACCGCGCGACTTGTACACCTCGGCCTCGGTCTTCAAATCCTCCAGCAGCACGTCCACGACCTCGAAATCGCCCATGCGCACGTGGACCCGGGCCTGGAGCAGGACGGCCCGGAAGCGCAGGTCGCGGCTCTCGGCGGTCTGGCTGATCTCCTGCAGGACCGCCGCCGCGGACCGGTAGTCCTCCAGTTCCCAGTAGCTCTCGGCGAGCTTGATGCCGATGCGGTCCCGCTCCTTGATGGCCACGTCCTGGTCCAGGTACTGGCGATAGGAGTCGGCGGCCTCCTGCCAGGACTCCAGGGAGTAGGCATTGTCGCCGGTCACCTTCAGGACCTCGGCCCGGTAATCGCTGTCGGGGAAATTCCGCACCATCTGGTCCAGGTAGTCCTGGCTCCGGGGCACGGCGCCGATGAGCAGGTAGTTCAGACCCTGCAGGTAGAGGGCTTCCTCCAGGTACGGCGTGGCCGGGAAATTCTGGAACAGGAGGTCGAGCTTGCGGATGGACATGCGGTAGGACTCGAGCCGGTGCCAGGACTTGGCCTGCAGGAAGAGGGCGTCGTCGGTGAGGCTGTGGCCCGGATATTCCTCGAGGACCCGTTGGGCCTTTTCGATGGCGGTGTCGTAGTGGGCCTTCTGTGAGCCGGTGGGCGGTGGCGGGTCCTCGTTCTTCTTGAGGGCCTCGTTGCGGATGTGCTCGGCGTCGTCGAAAGCCTTCTTGGCGTTGTAGTAGATGTTGTACTTGGCACAGCCGCCGCAGGCCACCAGGAGCAGAAGCACCGCCAGCAGGATGAGACGACTCGTCCCCCCTCGGCGACACCTGTTCGACCGACCGCCACTGGGCGGAAACGCACATCCGTCCGGGGCACACGAAGGTCGATGCTTCAAGTTGTTGTTTCGAAGCGACTTGAACAATTGGGCTCCAGTTGTTTGCGAGCCACATTCCTGTTGCCGACGCCGGTTGCTGCCGGCGTTCGCCCGGTGGACAGCAAATCCTATTCCGCCTGGTCCCGCCAGGTCAAGCGTCCCCGCAGGAAGGTGGCTTTCACCCGTCCGGTGAGGGTCTCACCCATGTAGGCCGAATTGCGGCTGCGGGACAGGAGGGTTTTCGGACTCACGGTCCATTCCTCGTCCGGATCCAGGAGCACGAAGTCGGCGCCGCCCCCCTCCTCCAGCTTGCCCAGGGGCAGGTTGAAGGCTGAGACCGGGTTCTCGGACATGGCCCGCACCAGGCCGCCCAGATCCATGACCCCCGTCTTGACCAGGTAGGTCACACCCACGGCGAAGGCCGTCTCTAGGCCGATGACCCCGAAGGGGGCCTGGTCAAACTGGTACTCCTTCTCGGTGGCCGTATGGGGCGCGTGGTCGGTGGCGATGCAGTCGATGGTACCGTCGGCCAGCCCCTCGGCCACGGCGTTCACGTCATCGGGCTCCCTCAGGGGCGGGGCCATCTTGAACAGGGGCGAGTAATCCCGGCAGCGGCTGTGGTCGAGGCTGAAATGGTGGGGCGTGGCCTCGGCGGTCACATGCACTCCCTCGGCCTTGGCGCGGCGAATGAGTTCCACGGTGCCCTTGGTGGAGACGTGGGCCACGTGGAGGTGGCCACCGGAGGCCCGGGCCAGCTCGATGTCGCGGAAGACGGCGGCATCCTCGCCGGCGCGCGCCATGCCGCTCAGGCCCAGCCGCGCGGACCAGTAGCCCCCGTGCATGACGCCGGAACCGACGATGGTCGGATCCTCGGCGTGGCTGATGATGGGCACGCCGAGCATGCCGGCGTACTTCAGGGCCGATGCCATGAGGGCGCCGTCGGCCACCGGGTCGCCGTCGTCGGTGAAGCCCACGGCCCCGGCGGCAACCATGTCCCCGAACTCGGTCATGGCTTCGCCCTTGCGGCCCGGGCTGACGGCCCCCGTGGGGAAGACGCGGCAGAAGTTGTGCTCCCGGGCCCGGTCGATCTGGTAGCGGATCATGCCCGAATTGTCCACGGCGGGCTCGGTGTTGGGCATGGTGACCACGCCGGTGAAACCGCCGGCGGCGGCAGCCCGGCTGCCGGTGGCGATGGTCTCCTTCTCCTCCTGGCCCGGCTCGCGGAAATGCACATGCAGGTCCACGAATCCCGGGGCCAGCACCAGGCCGCCGGCGTCGAACACCGGCACCCCCTCCACCGCGGGCGCGCCCACACCGATGCCCTCGATCACGCCGCGCTTCACGTGCAGGTAACCCTTGCGCTTGGCGAGCTTGCCCTGGCGACAGATCCTCACGTCCCGGACCACGTACTCGGCCGGAATGCGCTTCCAGCTCCACTCCATGTGCGTTCCTCTCCCGGTCGCGGGGCCCGCAGGCTCCCGGTGGTGTCGTGTCGTTTCCGGTCCGGTCAGGCGGCCTTTCCGGTTCAGGCGGTGCTGCCCCCCAGCGCCCGTGGATCGCCCCCGGAAAGCAGGTAGATCAGGGCCATGCGCACAGCCACGCCGTTGGCCACCTGATCGAGAATGACCTGGCGGGGACCGTCGGCCACCTCGCTGGCGATCTCCACATCGCGATTCATGGGGCCCGGATGCATGACGAAGGCCTCGGGCTTGAGCCCGTGCACCACATCCTCGGTGATACCGTACATGCGGTGGTACTCGCGGTTGGACGGGAAGCCCTTGCCCGCGCCCCGTTCCAGCTGGATCCGCAGCACGTTGAGCACGTCGGCGTCGGCCACGGCCGTGCGCAGGTCGTGCTCCACGCGCACCTTCTCCCCCAGCTTGGCCAAGGCCCCCGGCACCATGGTGGGCGGACCGCACAGGGTCACTTCGGCGCCCAGCTTGGTCAGGCCCCAGATGTTCGAGCGGGCCACGCGGCTGTGGGCGATGTCGCCGATGATGGTGACCTTCCGGCCCCGCAGATCCCCCAGGCGCTGGCGCATGGTCATGATGTCCAGCAGGCCCTGGGTCGGGTGCTCGTGGCCGCCGTCGCCGGCGTTGATGACCGAACATTCCAGCACCTTGGCCAGGTAGCGGGCCGAGCCGGGCGAACCGTGGCGTACGATGAGCATATCGATCTTCATGGCCGCCAGGTTCTCGGCGGTGTCCCGCAGGGTCTCACCCTTCTTGAAGCTGCTGGTGGCGGCGCTGAAGTTGACGATGTCCGCCGACAGGCGTTTCTCCGCCAGCTCGAAGCTGATGCGGGTGCGCGTGCTGGGCTCGTGGAAGAAGTTCACCACGGTGCGGCCGCGCATGATGGGCACGCTGCGCACGGGACGGTCGAATACGGCGCGGAACTGGGCCGCGATGTCCAGGACGCCCAGGATCTCCTCGGCCGGCATCTCCTCCAGACCCAGGACGTCCTTGTTCGCGAGGATCATGCCGGGACCTCCCCGACGACGACCTCCTCGGTCCCGTCGTACTCCTGCAGCTTCACCTTGATGATCTCGCGCTGGGACGTGGGGACGTTCTTGCCCACGAAGTCCGGACGGATGGGCAGCTCGCGGTGGCCCCGGTCCACCAGCACGGCCAGGCGGATGGCCTGGGGGCGGCCCCAGTCCATGATCACGTCCAGGGCCGCGCGCACGGTCCGTCCCGTGTAGAGCACGTCGTCCACCAGGATGATGATCTTCTCGTTCACGTCGAAGGGCATCTCCGTGGACGTCACCTGGGGCGTGGGGCCGAGCTTGGACAAGTCGTCCCGGTAGAAGGTGATGTCCAAGGAACCGCTCGGAATGTCGGTGCCCTCCACCTGCCGGATGGACTCGCCCAGCCGCTTGGCCAGGGGCACGCCGCGCCGCTGGATTCCCAGCAGCACGAGGTTGTCGGCGCCCTGGTTCGCCTCGATGACCTCGTGGGCCATGCGCTTGATGGCCCGCGCCATATCGCCGGCATTCATGATGACGGCCTTCTCGTTGAACTCCATGACGCTCCTCGGGTTGGTCCCGCGGCGGGCGCGGCGCGGTCCGTCGGCGGGCAGAAAAATAGGCATGGCGCCTGTGGGTCCATGCCGGGGTTGTCCGGGGTTGCCTCCTGCCGTTGCGGTCCGACGCAATCTAGCAGGGGGCGGTGCGGCGGGCAAGTGGAGACTCGGCCCGGGCGGCGATTCCCGGCCCGGCGCACCCGGCGTCAGCCCGGCAGATCGATGATCCGGCACCCGGCCGCCGCCAGGAAGGCCCGGTCGTGGGAAGCTACGAGCAGACCGGCGGTGTCGTCCAGCTCAGCCAGCAGATCCAGGACCGTGCGGCGGCCGGCCCGGTCCAGGGCGGCGGTGGGCTCGTCCAGGGCCAGCAAGGGGCGTCCGGAGCGGAGGACGAGGCCCAGGGCCAGACGCCTGCGCTGGCCCGTGCTCAAGGCGTGGGGATTGGCCGCGAGGCAGTCCGCCGGCAGGCCGAGCCGCGCCAGCAGCGCCGCCGGGTCCGTGGCCGCCAGGGTCGGATCCACGGCGATCTCCTGCCGCACCGTCGGCGCCGTGAACATGTACTCGGGGAACTGGGGCGCCAGGGCGGCCCGGCCGTGTTCCAGGTCCCGTGCCGATCTCTGGTAGAGCCGTTCGTCGCCCAGGTGGACCGTGCCCGTTCGCGGGCGCAATAGGCCCACGCAGGCCGCCAGGAGGGTGCTCTTGCCGCAGCCGTTGGGGCCGGTCAGTCCCACGCGCTCACCGGCCCGAACCCGCAGGTCCGGGGGGGCGCAGCTGGGACCGTCCCGCCCATCGCCGAACGAGAGTCCCGACGTGGCCAGGACCGTGGCCGTCGACGATGGTTCAGGTCGCGGACCTGCGGGTGGCGGCGCGGTCGGCAGCAGGGCATCGACCAGGGGATCGCGGAGCAACTCCGCCGGTGGGCCCAGGCGTACGATCCGGCCGGCGTCGATGACGGCCAGTTCGTGGGCCCGGAGTGCCTCGGCCCGGTCGCAGGTGGCCGTCACCAGGGCCCGATTCCCGACCCGGAGCCATCCCTCCAGGCGGTCGAGCATCCAGGCCGCCTGAGCCGGATCCTGCAGGGCGGTGGGCTCGTCGCAGAGCAGCAGTTCCGGTTCCTGGCCCAGGGCCGCGGCCAGGGCCAACCGTTGCTTCTGGCCGGCCGAGAGCACCCGTGGATCCCGGTCGCCCAGACCGGCGAGACCGGCGGCGGCCAGTTCCGCGTCCCCCGGGGACACTGGGTGGCCGAGAGCCAGTTCCTCGACCACGGTGCCGGTCACGAGTTGTTCGTCGGGATCCTGGGCCACCAGGGCCACCCGGTCTGCCACCGGGGACTCGTCACCGGCCAGGTATTTCAGGAGGGAGGACTTGCCGCTGCCGTTGCCCCCTGCCACGGCCAGCCAGCACCCGGCCGGCACGTCCAGATCCACATCCCGCAGGAGCACGCGCTCACCCCCGGGGTCTCGGCGCACCAGAGACCAGCCGCGCAACCGCAGGAGCGGTTCATTCGGCATCTTCGAGCGCCTGCAGCCGGCGCCGGGCCTGGGCGGCCCAACTCGAATCGGCATCCATCTCCAGGTAGGCGCGCCAGGCCGTCACGGCCGCGGCGGTCCGGCCCGCTTCCTCCAGGGCCCGCGCCCGGGCGAAGGCTGCGCGACGGTGGGCGGAGTCGACAGCCAGGGTGGCGTCGAAAGCGACGACCGCCTCGTCGAAGCGTGTGGCCAGGAAGAGGGCGTGCCCCTGGGCGAAACGGATATCCTTGGCCCGCGGACGCTGGCGCACCAGTTCCTCGAAGAGAGGCAGGGCCTCCTCCACGCGCCCCCGCTCCACGAGCACCAGGGCCAGGTTGTAGCGGGCGGCCACCAGGTCACCGGCCGTGTCCAGGGCCAGGCGGAACTGCTGCTCCGCCTCGGCCAGACGTTCCTGCCCCATGAGCCGGACGCCCCGATTGTAGGCTTCCAGGGCGGCCGCACGCCGGCGCGCCTGTTCCCACTCGTTCTCGCCGAAGTGCAGGCGCAGGACCGAGCCCGGCTGCACGAGATCAGGGTCCGGCAGGTCGTTGTCCCGGGCCACCCGGACCGCCTGGGCCGGATCCCCGTAGTAATTGTCGGCGATGAGGGCCAGGGTCTCCCCGGTCACCACCTGGTGTTCGATGATGCGGTCCTCGCCGGCAGCCGGCGCCGGATCCGTCGCCGTGCCTTCGACCACCTTCTTGGCGCAACCGCCCCCCAGCAGCAGGCCCACCAGAACCAGGCAACTCCAACGTCTCACGTCGCCACCTCCTCGCCGGGTTCGGCGCTCGTCGGCAGGCCGTCCCGCCGGGTCTCCTCCAGGATCGCGATCATCGACTCGCTGTCGTCGGTTGCAAAGACGCGCTTGCGTAGCAGGGCCGAACCGGGACGGCCCCGGAAGGTCTTGGCGATGTGCTTGCGCACGGTGAAA
This sequence comes from bacterium, assembly GCA_024231905.1. Lineage (GTDB taxonomy): Bacteria > Krumholzibacteriota > Krumholzibacteriia > LZORAL124-64-63 > LZORAL124-64-63 > JAAEQC01. The sequence goes on from JAAEQC010000218.1 coordinate 342,065, forward strand.
TGCCCGACCTTCTCGCCCCGGGCCGCCACTTCGGCCCGGATATGGTCCACGGTCACGTCGCACATCTCCTCCAGGCCCGGGCGGACCGGTTCGCGGCCCTCGTCCACCGCCTTCATCTCGGCGAAGATCCAGGGGTTGCCGATGGCGCCGCGTCCGATCATCACGCCGTGGCAGCGGGTGTGCTCCACCAGTCGCCGGTAGGATGCCCCGTCGACCACGTCGCCGTTGCCGATGACCGGGATGTCGACCGTCTCCACCAGATCGGCGATGCGGTCCCAGTCGGCTTCGCCGGTGAACTTCTGGGCCCGGGTGCGGCCGTGCATGGTCACCCAGGAGACGCCCAGGTCCTGGAGCATGAGGCCCACCTCCCGATAGTTCACCGACTCCTCGTCCCAGCCCGTCCGGATCTTGGCGGTCACCGGGACCGTACTCGCCGCCACGACCTCGCGCACGATGGATTCCAGCAGGGGCAAGTCCGCCAACAAGGCGCTGCCGCCGCACTTCTTGACCACCTTCTTGGCCGGACAGCCGAAGTTGATGTCCAGCACGTCCAGGCGGTGGTTCATGAGCAACCGCGCGGCCTCGGCCATCTGCTCCGGATCATTGCCGAAGATCTGCACGCCGACCAGGTCTTCCTCCCCGTCCGTGTCCACCAGGGCCCAGGTGCGCTCCCCACCGTAGGTCAGGCCCGCGGCCGAGACGAATTCACAGAAGCCCATGTCCGCGCCGAAGGGCCGGCAAACCCGGCGGAAAGGCCGGTCGGTGACCCCGGCCATGGGCGACAGGAAACGGCGCGTGGTAGCAAGCCACGGCAGACGCGGATCCAGGCGGACGGGTTTGCGGGGCAGCAAGGCGGACCTCCGGTGCAGGGACAGGCTGCAAGGTTAATTCACGTGGGGGCTCCTGGCAACGCGTCGCCCCGGCGGCGGTTCCCGCACTGGCGTCCGGATCACCCGCGCCCTATGATCCGCGGCGAACCCCTACCGGACGGTGCGCACCTTGCCGCAGCCCTACCACCTCTGTTTCGTGAACTCCCTCCGGACATGGGGCGGCGCCGAGGTGTGGCTGCTCGACACCGCTCGCGAGTTGCTCTCCCGTGGCCTGCAAGTCAGCGTGGTCGCTCAGCCGGACAGTGAACTACTGACGCGGGTCCGCGCCGCCGGGGTGCCGGTGGCGGCGATCCCCATCCGCTTCGATACCGCGCCCTGGACCTTCTGGCAGCTGTGGCGGCACCTGGCCCGCGCAGGCGTCACGGCGGTAATCACCAACCGCACCAAGGACCTGAAGGCCGCCGGTCCCGCCGCCCGGGCCGCCGGCGTGGGCACGATCCTGTCCCTCCGGGAAAGCGACTTCCCCCTCAAGGACAAGCTCTACTACCGCTGGTACTTCAACCGCATGGCCACGGGACTCGTGGTGGCCTCGGAGGCCACGCGCCGCACCCTCCAGGAGAGCGCACCCTGGCTCGATCCGGACCGCATCCACTTGCTGCCCAAGGGCATCGATGCCGAGCGCTTCCACCCGGCCGACGCACCGCCCAACCAACCGACCGTGGGATTCGTCGGACAACTCATCGATCGCAAGGGACTGCCGGAAATCATGGCGGCCTGGACCCATGTGGACGCCGCCGACCGGCCCGACCGGCCCCGATTGCACCTGGCCGGCACCGGTCCCCTGGCCGCCGACGTCGAACGCTGGCGCGGGACCCTGCAGCACCCGGAGAACGTGGCCGTCGCCGGCTTCGTGGAAGATCCGGCCGCCTTCCTGCGGGACCTGAGTGTCCTGCTCATGCCCAGCCACGCCGAAGGCTTCGGCCTGGCCGCCGCCGAGGGCTCGGCCTGCGGCCTGCCGGTCATCGCCGCCCGGGCCAGCAGCCTGCCGGAGATCGTGATCGACGGGGAAACCGGTCTGTTGGTACCGCCGGGGGACGCTCCCGCTCTGGCCGCCGCCATCAACAGTCTTCTGGACGACCCGGGCCTGGCCCGCACCCTGGGCGCCGCCGGCCGCCGGCGCATCCAGGCGTGCTTCCGACCCGAAGACACCCTGCAACGTTTCCTTCAGCTGGCCGGCTACCAGGCCGGGAAAGGACCCGCACCATGACTGAACTGCTGGTCGCTGCCGTCCAGACCTCCCCCGTTTTCGGCGAGGTGCGCACCAACGTGGATGCCGCACTGGAACTGGTCCCGGCCGACACCGACCTGGCCGTCCTGCCCGAACTCTTCTCCACCGGCTACCAGTTCCGCGACCGGGACGAGGCCCGCTCCCTGGCCGAGGACCCCGCCGGCGACGGCTACGCCTGCCGCCGCCTGCGCGCCGCCGCCCGCGACCTGGACACGACCCTCGTGGCCGGGATCGCCGAGACCGCCGGCGACAAGCTCTACAACAGCGCCGTCATGATCCGCCCCGACGGCTCCCGAGAGCTCTACCGCAAAATCCACCTCTTCTGGGACGAGAAATCCATCTTCGAACCAGGCGACCTGGGCTTCCCCGTCTTCCGGGCCTGCGGCACCACCGTGGGCCTCATGATCTGCTTCGACTGGGTCTTCCCCGAGGCCGCCCGCAGCCTGGCCCTGGCCGGGGCGCAGATCCTGCTCCACCCGGCGAACCTGCTGTTGCCCTGGTGCCCCGAGGCCATGAAGACCCGCTCCCAGGAGAACCGGGTCTTCACCGTGACGGCCAACCGCATCGGGCTGGAGGACCGCACGGACAATCCGTTGCGTTTCATCGGCATGAGTCAGCTCACGAGTCCCCTGGGCGAGGTCCTGGAGCGCCTGGACGAGACCACGGCCGGCGTGGCGACCGCGCGCCTCGATCCGCAGGAGGCGGTCAGGACCAAGACCATCACCCCGCGCAACGACGTCTTCGGCGACCGCCGCCCGGACCAGTACAGGTTGTAGGGAGGGATCAGACGAGGCCCGTCAGGTCCATGTTCTTGGGCACCACCACGATGCCGTCGGCCGAGACCGTGAAGTGCCGGGCGTCCTGCTCGGGATCGTGGCCGATGCGCGCCCCCTCGGGGACGATCACGTTCTTGTCCACGATGCAGCGCTTGAGATCGGCATAGCGACTCACGTCGACGTGGTCCATGAGGATGCTGTCGCTCACCTGGGAGTAGGAATTGACCCGCACGTTCCGGCCCAGGATCGAGCGTTCCACCGTGCCGCCGGAGACGATGCTGCCGTTGCCCACGATGGAGTCGACCACCGTACCGGGCAGCTTGCCGTCCTCGGTGAAGCCGTGGACCGACTTGGCGGGTGGCACGGGCGGTTGCCAGGCACGGAAGAGCCAGTCCCGGTCGTAGAGATCCAGGCCCGGGGCGCGGGAGACCAGGTCCATGTTGGCCTCGTAGAAGCTGTCCAGGGTGCCGATGTCCCGCCAGTAGGCCGGTCCGCCGTTGGTGGGATCGCGGAAGGCGTAGGCGTGGACCTGGCCCTCGGCCACCAAGGACGGGATGATGTCCTGGCCGAAGTCCCGGTGGGAGCCGGCCCGGCGCACGTCGGCGCAGAGTTCGCGCACGAGGGCGGCCGTGTCGAAGAGGTACACCCCCATGTTCACCAGGCAGTTGTCCGTGTCCCCAGGGATGGGACGCGGATCGGTCGGCTTCTCCACGAAGTCCACCACGCGGCCGGACGTGTCCACTTCCAGCACGCCGAAACGGTGGGCCTCGGCCCGGGGCACCACGCAGGCGGCCAGGCTCAGGCAGCCGTCGTGGGCGTCATGGAAGCCCAGCAATTCCCCGTAGTCCATGCGGTACAGGTGGTCTCCCGACAGAACGAGCACGGTCTCGGGTTTGCTATTCTCCAGCAGGTAGATGTTCTGGTACACGGCGTCGGCGGTGCCTTCGTACCACTTCTGGCCCACCCGGTGCTGGGGCGGAATGCGGTACAGGAACTCGCCGGCCTCGTAGCTGAAGACGTTCCAGCCGCGCTGCAGGTGCTGGTCCAGGGAGAAACTCTTGTACTGGGTGAGTACGTAGATCTGGCGCAGGCCGCTATTGATGCAGTTGGACAGGGTGAAGTCGATGATGCGGTAGGCGCTGCCGAAGGGTACGGCCGGCTTGGAGCGGTCCCGGGTCAAGGGGTGCAGGCGTTCGCCCTGGCCCCCGGCGAGAATCAGCGCAAGGGCTCCGCGCGTCAGCTGTCGCGTGTTCACTTCGTCACTCCGTCGCGGTACCCCGGCCCCGTCCGTCGCCGGCCGCCGTCTCGATCGATGATGCTACTTGGCGGCCAGGCGCTTCTCCAGCACCTCGCGCACGGTGTCGAGTAACTCGGTGACATCCGAGGACTTGGTGACATAGGCATCGGCGGCCCACGTCATGTAGTTGTCCTTGTAGCTCGAATAGGCGGTGTTCAGGACGACGGCGACACTGCTGTCCCGGTCCAGGATGTGCTGCAGGGCCTCGATGCCGTCCATGCCCGCCATGCGGATGTCCAGCACCACCAGGGCGGGTTTCATGCTCTGGATGATCTCCAGACCCTGGGCGGCGCTGCCGGCACTCATGGTTTCGTAGCCGGCGCGGCGGAACTCGGTCTCGTACAACAGCCTGAGATGGGGTTCGTCGTCGACAATCAGGATCTTGCTCACGGCCTGCCTCCTTGGGTAATCCGTCCCGTTCGCGGCGTGCAAGCATCACGCCCATCGTAGCCCATTTCGGGCCCGTCCGCCAGATCAGGATCCATCCGTTTCCCCGGGCCGCGGGAAGGGCAGGATGAAGGCGAATTCAGCCCCGCCGACTGGGCGATTCCTGGCCTCCCGGACGCCGCCATGGGCCTTGATGATCTGATCGCAGATGGTCAGTCCCAGACCCGATCCTGTGGGTTTGGTGGAAAAGAAGGGCGCAAACATACGGTCCGCCAGATCCGCCGCGAATCCTGGACCGTCGTCTCCCACGACCACCCGCACACCGCCGGCCAGGGGCCGGGTGCCCACGATGATCATGCCGCCCGGCCCCAGCACCTGCCGGGCGTTGACCAGGAAGTTCTCGATGACCTGCTGGATCTCGCCCGGGTGGCACGACACCTCCAGGTCCCCGCAACCCAGCTCGTAGTGGAGTTCGATGCCGTCTTCCTCGAGCCGCGCCAGGTGACGGCCCACGGTCTCGGCCACCAGGCGGTCGATGACCATCATCCGCCGCAACTGCTTTTGGGGACGCACGAAATCGAGCATATCGTTGACGATGGTCTCCATGCGCGACACCTCTTCGGTGATGATGCGCGCGTACTCACGGTTGGGGTCGGCCTCGTCCAGGGCCCGCTGCAACGTCCGCGCGAAACCCCCGATGGAGACCAGGGGATTGCGCAGCTCATGGGCCACCACAGCCGAGGTCTCACCCATGACGCTCAGGCGTTCCATGCGCAGGAGCGTCTGCTGGTTCTCCCGCTGCTTCTGGTGGGCGCGGCGCAGGTCGATGAGCCGCCGCTCGAGCTCGTGGTAAAGGCGGCTGTTCTCGATGGCCGAGGCGCTCTGGTTAGCGAACATCTGCAGGAATTCCAGGTCCAGGGCGGAGATGGGCGTGCGGCTGATGGCGTTGTCGGCCAGCACCACGCCCAGGGGGCCGCGCCGGGTCGTCAGGGGCGCCACCGCGAACTCGTCGCAACCGAGCCAGCCGGCCACGGCCTCGACTCCCGCCACCTTCAGGTCCCGCGACACACGCAGGGTGTGGCGCTCATGCATGGACCGGACCAGGAGATTATCCGCGTCGGCCAGAGGTACTGAGATGTTGCGGACGATCTCGTTCACCGCCACGTCGGCGTTGGCGGCCGAGCGGTCGTGGGTCGTCATCAGTTCGAAGAGGTCCGCCGGTCCGTCCGCCAGGTCCTCCCAGATACGGGAAGCCTCCTCGGCGTTGCTGGGACCGATGGCCAGTTCGCCGCGCAGGGTCTCCTGCTGCTCGTCCACCAGCAGCATGAAGGCGCGGTTGAAGCGCAAACCCTCGCCGGAGGTGATGCAGATGAGTACCGCCTGCAGGACCTGATCCAGGGTGAGATTCGCCCCGTAGAGGGCCTCGCTCACCTGGTTCAGAAGGGAGAGCTTGGCCATGCGGACGGCCCGCAGCTCGTCCTCGTGTTCCCGCTGGCTGACATCGAAGAGGGCGAGCAGCAGATGTTCCGCCGGCTCGTCGGAATCGTCGGTGGCGGGCAGGCCATCGAAGGCATCGCAACGGGCCTCCACAGCGATCCAGTCCCCGGACTCGTGGCGCACCTCCACGGGCACGGGCTGGCCCGTGCAAGCGCTCTCGCGGCCGGCGGAGGTGAACAGCTCCCGGGGCCGCAGCAGCTCGTCGACCGGCCGGCCCACCAGGTCCACGGCGGCACAGCCGAGCAGCTCGCCCGTGCCGTCGCTGGCCGCGGCGACCCGGCTGTCCGGATCGATCAGTAGCACCGGTCGGGCCGTGCGGTCGAAACCGCCGGCGACCAGATCGGCGCGGCGTCTGAGGTACAGTTCGTGGTCCACCCGCGCTCCTTCCTCTTCGCTCCTCAGGAACCGGTTGCGGCCAGAGCCGACGCGTAGAGATCCTCGTAACCGGCCGCCGCCACGGACCAGTCCCAGGCACAGCCCATGCCCCGGCGCTGGAGAGCGGTCCAGGCCTTGGTGTCGGCCATGAGGGCCTCGGCCCGCCGCAGGGCCGCCAGCAACTCATCCGGGCGGGCGGACTCGAAGACGAAACCGGTCCCCGCGGCGTCGGTCGCGTCGATCACCGTGTCGGCCAGGCCACCCGTGCGCCTGACCACCGGCGGCGTCCCGTAGCGCAGGGCGTACATCTGGGACAGGCCGCAGGGTTCGAAACGGCTGGGCATGAGGAAGAGGTCGCTGCCGGCGTAGATGCGGTGGGCCAGGTCCTCGTCGAAGGCCGTGATCGCCGCCACCTTGTCCGGATGGCGGCCGGCGGCATCGCGCAGGGCGGCCATGAAGCGCTCCTCGCCCGTGCCCAGCACCACGAAGCCGAAGCCGTCGCCGGCCAGGCGATCCAGCAGGGGAGTGACCAGATCGACCCCCTTCTGTTCCACCAGGCGCCCCACCAGGCCGCACAGGGGACGGTTCGGCGCGACGTCCAGTCCCAGTTCGTCGCACAGGGCCGCCCTGCAAGCCGCCTTGCCGGCCATCTTGCGGACGCTGTAAGTGGCGGCCAGACACCGGTCGCGGCGCGGATCCCATGTGCCGTAGTCGGCCCCGTTGAGAATGCCCCGGTAGGCTTCGCCGCGCCCGGCGAGCACCCCCGACAGGCCGCAGCCGATCTCCGCATCCTCCACGGTCTCACGGGCATAGGTGGGGCTGACGGTGTTGACCGCGTCCGCGGCGGCGATGCCGCCCTTGAGCAGGTTGAGCTTGCCCCCGAACTCCAGCAGGCCCGGGTAACTGGCCAGGCTGGCGGGCAATTCGAGGACGGCCGCGTCGCCGGACGCGTGGACTTCCTGGTGCGCCAGATTGTGAATCGTCAGTACGGTCGCCCCGATCCCCGGCATCTCACGCCCGGCCCACCACTGGCGGCGGTAGACGAGGGCGGGCACGGTGGTGGCGTCGTGGGCGTGGATGATGTCCACTGGCCAGTCCAGCAGGCGTGGCAGCATGAGGGCCGCCTGGGTGTGCAGGGCCGTCCGAGCCAGGGTCTTGCTTGCATCCTCCCCGTCCAGGTAGATGTCCTCGCCGGCGAAGAGATCCGATTCCACCAGGTGGATCTTCACGCCGCGAGCGCCCCGGGCCAGGGCGTGGAAACGGATATCGTGGACCCGCCCCTCCACCCGCACCGACAGGGGCGGCAAGCTCTTCACGGGTCGGATGCCCAGGGCCTTGCGATCCAGGTGCCCGTACAGGGGCAGGACCACGCGCACGTCGTGGCCGCGCCGGGCCAGTTCCCGGGACAGGGCCGTCACCACGTCACCCAGTCCGCCGACCTTGGCAAAGGGCGCGATTTCGACGCTCACCATCAGGACGCGCATCGCGCCACCTCCTCACGCAATCGCCGGGCCGCCGTCTCGGGCGCCAGCGAGTTGATGGCGAAGCCGGACCCGGCCTCGAAGCCCGCCAACCGGGTCCAGCGGGGCAGGATCTCCAGGTGCCAGTGGAACTCGTCCTCGGGCCCCCCGGCCGGACCGGCGTGCAGGATCATATTCAACGGTGGCTCCGGCCTGACGGCCGCCAGGGCGCGGAGGGCCGGCCCCAGAACCCGAGCCACGGCGGTGCAGTCTTCCGGCGATCCCGCCACGGGGCCGTCCACGTGACGCCGGGGAGCCGCCAACAGTTCGCAGGGGAAACGGCTCGCCCAGGGCGCCAGGACCAGGGCCCCGTCGCCGGCCGCCACGATCCGCTCGCCCGTGGCTTCCTCCCGCGCCAACAGGTCGCACAGCAGGCAACCGCCCCCCTCGCCGCGCCATTGCCGCATGCGCTCCAGCTTCGTAGCCACCAGTTGCGGCACCAGGGGCGTGGCGATGATCTGGCCGTGGGGATGGGCCAAGGTCGCCCCCGCCTCGCCCCCCTGGTTGAAAAAGGGCAGCACGTGGGCCACCTCGGGGCAGGCCGCCAGGTCCGCCATGCGCTCGCGCAAGAGCAGGAGCAACTCCGCCAGATCGTCGTCCGCCAGGGTGTGCAGGCCGCCGCCGTGCTCGGGCGTGAACACGACCACTTCGTGATGTCCTCGGCCCGGGCGCGCCGGCCAGGGCGCCTCTCCGAGCGGACCACCATCACCGGGCCGCACCGCCGGAAACATGTTTCCAAAGACCCGCATACGCCAGCCGGGACCGCCGGCCGGCGCACGCTCCCGGCGGCCACGGGCGGTGATCTCGGGGGTAGTCATGTGCTCGTGACCGGGACAGAAGGGGCAGGTCTCCCCCGCGGCGGGCCCGGCGACGGCCGGCGCGAATTCGTCCGGTCGGCGGTGCCGGCCCTCCGCGATGACGACCCAGCGCCCGGTCAGAGGATCCTGCCGCCACTGGGACATCCTTGTCTCTCCTGGTCGTCGGTGCGCAGGCGGAAATTGTGCGTACGGTGTGGAAACTTTCCCCGGACGCGACCGTAGAATAGACAAGAACCGGACACGATTCCAGCGCTTTCCCCCTGGACGATCCGGTCAGGCGAACGAAAGTTCGACGACGAAGAAGGCGGACCCATGGCGAGGGGGCCGCCTTCTTCGTTTCCAATAGACGGTCGTCAGGCGGAGACCCCAGGGACGTGCCGCACCGGCAAACCGCCGGCCGCCCGCAACCTTGCCGCGTACTCGCCCATGGTCTCGAATTCCCCCTCCGCCAGCAATTTCTCCAGTTTCCGGGGCATGGAGTCCTGCCCGCCCTGGCTGCGCAAGGTCGTCAGTCCGGACTGGCCCGCCTGGGGCCGGTGGTCGTCCAATTCCCAGGGATGGACGTACAGAACGCAGGGCTGCCCCTGGGCCCGGGCCCGGCGGCGCAGGAAGCGGTAGACCGGCCAGGGCAGCAACCGCATGTAGCCTCCCCCGGAGAAGGGCAGGTTCTGGCCGGCCACGCGCCAGGTGGGCATGGGCATCTCCAGCAGGGCGTCCGGATCGTCTCCCACCAGGAATGGATGGCGTGGCGAGCCCGGCTGTCCGTAGCGCGGGTGCCGGATGGGGAAGATGGAACTGTCGTAGGTGAAGCCCAGTTCGCGCAGCACGTGCAGGTAGCTGTGAACACCGGGGGTGAGGCTGAAGCTGGGGGCCCGATAGCCCGCCACCTGCTCGACGCCCGCGGCGGCCAGGGCGGCCAGGGCCCGTTGGCAGTCGGACCGGAATTCCCCGACCGACAGCTTGTGCACTTCCGGGTGGGCGAAACTGTGGCAGCCGATCTCGTGGCCGCGCCGGACGATCTCTGCCACCACGTCCGGATGGCGCTCGGCGGTCCAGCCCAGGACGAAGAAGGTGGCCCGCACCCGGTGACGGTCCAGAAGGTCCAGACAGCGGGCGGTGCCGACTTCGACCCGCTGTTCCAGATCGTCCCAGGTCTCCGGCGGGGCGTGATCCAGGTAGTTGTGGCCGTGGAACCACTCCTCCACATCCACGGTGACGATGTCCCGGGGCGTGACGGCGAAGCTCATGATCCGGCCTCCGCCGCCGGCCGGGCCACGCAGGCGAACTGCAGGTGACCCATGTCGGCGAAACGACCCAGGGTGAGCAGGTCGAAGAGGTGGAAGGCCCGGGAGTCTGTGGTGTTGATGCCGACCTGGCGCTCGACCACGTAACCGGCGCCGGCGAAGAGGTCGCCCATGCTCGAGCGCGTGAAGAAGCGCAGGTGGGTGCGGTCCAGGATGCCCTCGTCGGTGTAGTCCCAACGTCCGTGCAGGGCCAGGTCCTTCACGTTGAAGAAATAGCGCACGTTGGGCAGGGAGGCCACGAGGCGGCCGCCGGGCGCCAGCAGGGGGAGCAGATCCCGCAGCAATTCGCCCGGATCCGGTAGGTGCTCCAGGACGTCGTTGAGGACGATACGGTCAAACCTCTCGCCGACCAGCTCGGCCGAGGCCCGACGGACGTCGCCGGCGAGCACCCGGTCCAGCACCTGGCCCGCCCGGGCGGCGGCGTCCGGATCCAGTTCCATCCCCCACACTTCCACCCCGTCGCCCCGATCAGCCTTGAGGCCCGCGCCGAAGGCGCCGGAACCGCAGCCCAGGTCCAGGACCCGCCGGGCATCCGCCGGCACGAAGGCCAGCATCTCCCGGCGGGGGTGTCCGTGGTAGTCGCCGCTCATGGCTTCTCCTTGCGGTCCGGGAAGGCCCGCGGGTTGATCTCCGCCAGCAACCGGTCCAGATCGTCCGTCACGCCCACGATGACCAGGCGGTCGCCGGGCTCGAGGGGCGCGTCGGGTTCGGGCATGACGTTATGCCGGCCGCCCAGGGCCGTACGACGCCTGATGGCCAGCACCGAGATGCCGTAGCGGGACCGCAGCTCCAGTTCCCGCAGGGTGTCGCCCCACCAGTCCCGGGGCGGCATGAGGAGCTGGACCTTGTACTCGGCGGGCAACTCGACGCAGCCGCGCATGCGCGCCTCGCCGGTGATGAGCTTGATGCCCGTGTCCTCCCGCTGCAGGACCTGCCGGCTGTACACCTCGAAAACCGCCTGACGGCGGATGACGCCCACGAAGACCGGCTGTTCCGGGCTGTAGAGTACGGGCAGATCCGAGCTGTCCCGCTCCCCCAGCCGCAGCAGGCAGTCCTCCAGGTTGTCCTGCCGGTACACCAGGTTCTCCACCGGTCCGCACACGTCCCCGGCGATGAGCACGCGGCCCAGGTTCGTCTCCTGGAGCAGATCCTTGACGTCGTGGATCGAGATGCGGCCCGCCAGGCGGCCCTGCTCATCGAGCACGTAGTAGTGCTCCTCGTTCTCTTCCAGGAAGAGTTCGAGGACCTCGTTGAAGCCCGACGACTCCTGCACGGTGACCGGATTCACCTCCATGATGTCCTGGACGTGGAAATCCCGCAACACGGCGCTCTCCCGGCCGATCTCGAGCTTCTGGCCGCGCCGGGCGAACTTCAGGGTGAAGATCGAGTCCCCCATGAGGGAGCGGTAGGCCAGGGCCGCCCCGATGCCCGCCAGCATGAGCGGCAGGATGACCCGGTATTCCCCCGTCATCTCGAAGAGGATCAGGATGGCGGTGAGGGGGCCGCCCGTGGCCGCACCCACCATGGCCGACATGCCGACCATGGCGAAGGCGCCTACGGCGTCGTGGCTGCCGGGCAGGACCTGGCCCACCAGAGAACCGAAGGCACCGCCGAGCATGCCGCCCAGGAAGAGGGCCGGCGCGAAGATGCCCCCGGAGAAGCCCGAGCCGAGGGTGATGTTCACCGCCAGCAGCTTCACCGCCACCAGCAGCAGCATGGTCCAGCCCAGGAGGCGTCCGTCGAGGGCCTCGACCATGGTGCCGTAGCCCACACCGTACACTTGGGGGAAGCGCACCAGCAGGAGTCCCAGGAATACGCCGCCCACCGCCGGTTGCAGCCAGCGCGGCACGAACGAGCGCGCAGCCAGGTCTTCACAGGCGTAGAGCGAGCGGACGTACGCCACGGCCAGCAGTCCCACCAGCAACCCCAACACCAGGTAGAGGGGCAGTTCGAGAGGGTCGCCCAGGGTGAAGCCGGGCACGGGAAAGGCCGGGGTGTCGCCGAGGAATTCGCGGCTGATGGCCGTGGCCGTGACCGACGCCACGATGATCGGAGCGAAGGTGACCACGGCGAAGTCCCGCATGAGGATCTCGAGGGCGAAGAAGGCGCCGGCGATGGGAGCGTTGAAGGTGGCGGCGATGCCGGCGGCCGCGCCGCAACCGATGAGGGTGCGCAGGCGCTGGGGGGAGAAGCGCAGCCACTGGCCGAGGGTGCTGCCCATGGCTGCGCCGATCTGGACGATGGGGCCCTCGCGGCCCACGGACCCCCCGAAGGCGATGGTCAGAGCGCTGGCCATGATCTTCACCGCCGCCACAACGGGCCGAATGACGCCGCGGCGGAAGACCATGGCGTCCAGGACCTCCGGCACGCCGTGTCCGCGCGCCTCCCGGGCACCGAAGTGCACAAGCGGGCCCACCACCAGGCCACCGGCCACCGGTAGCAGGAGACGCTTCCACCAGGGTACCGAGGCCAGCAGCTGGACCGTGTGCTCGCCGGGGCCGATGGCCAGGCCCTGGAAAGCGTCCACCAGCCAGCGAAAGAGGATCGCCCCGAAGCCGCCGACCAGGCCGACCGCCACGGCGACCACGACCATGACCGCGGTCTCGTCGGGCTCGAAGCGCTCGACCATGCGGAAAATGGTGCGGCGGACGCGGCCCATGCCGGGGCGCTTGGTTGCGGTGGACATGTCGACTCCGGTTCCTGGGGTGGCGATGTTCGTAGGGCGCAATACTGGTCCACGCCGCGGCGAGCGTCAACCCGGCCGCTGGGATAGGCCTTGCCGAACCCGCGCCGCGACCGATAATGGGGGCCTGACCCCGACCCGAGAGGACCCCATGACCAACGACTCCGCCGCCACCGGCACCCTGCAGTCCCTGGACCTGGCGCCGGGCCTGTGGCAGGCCGACTTCCCGTCCGACCTCCGTCTCATCGTCCGCGAAGACCACCGCAGCCCCGTGGCCATCTGCAACGTGTGGGTGCGCGTGGGTTCGAATCGCGAACCGGACGCCCTGCGCGGCTGGTCCCACGGCATCGAACACATGCTCTTCAAAGGGACCGGGCGGCGCCAGGAGGGCGACTTCGCCCGCGAGGTGGCCGAGGCAGGCGGATCCACCAACGCCGGCACGGGCTACGAGACCACCAACTACCATGTCACCGTGCCCGCCGAACACCTGCCCACGGCCGTGGACCTGCTCGGCGACGCCCTCTTCCGGTCCCGCTTCGACGAGGCCTCCCTGGACGCCGAGCGCGAGGTCCTGGTCCACGAGAACCACATGTACGACGACCGGCCGGCGGGCTACGGCGTCACCTGGCGCTGGGGGCTCGAACGGGCCTTCGATGTCAGTCCCTACCGGCATCCCATCGGGGGCCGTGACGAGAACCTCCGCGAGCGCAGCCGCGACGACGTGCTCGCCTTCTGGCATTCCGCCTACCGCCCGGGGAACATGACCGTGGTGGTGGTCGGGGACGTGGATCCCGAAGCGGTCCGCGAACTCGTCATGCGGCATTTCCCGACAGCCGGCGGCACCGGTCCCGGCCCGGTGGGCGATCCACGGGTGGCTCTGCTGGCCGAGCCCCCGGTGGAAACGGACCACGACGGGGCGCGCTGCCGCGTGGAGTACGGGGATATCGCCAAGGCCTACGTCAAGCTCATCCTGCCTGCCCCCGGCGAGCTGGATCCTCGACGGGACGCCCTGCCGGTGATACGGCGCATACTCGGCGACGGACGCAGTTGCCGGCTCTACACGCGGGTCCAGGAGGAGGCCCACCTCGTGGACGACATCGACGTGGTGGCCGAGTCCGGACCGCGCGAGGGCCTGTTCATGGTGGAGTTCGAGACGGATCCCGCGCGATTGCGCCGGGCCATGGAAGAGACGGTGGCCGTCCTGTCCGGACTGGCCGGTGGCGGCAGCACCGGGCAGGAGCGGCAACGGGCCGCCAACCGGGTTCTCGCCTCCCACCTCTTCGGCGCCGAGTCCATCCAGGGGCAGGCCTCGAACCTGGGCTACCACGACAGCATCGGCGACCTGGCCGGCGCCCTGGATCTGCCCGCCCGCATGGCCGCGGTCACCGCCGACGACGTATCCGCCCTGGCCCGGATCCTCTTTCGCCGGGACCAGCTGACGGCCATGCTCTACCTGCCGCGCGGCACCGAGGCGGCCGCCCACGGCATCCCCGTCACCGATGAGGAGTTGGATGCTGCTCTGGCACCATTCCTGGGTCCGGATCTGGCCCCGCCGGTCACGACAACTGCCGAGCGCCCGGTCCCCGCACCACCGGCGGCGGTCCGGGCCGCCACCGGCGTCGACGAGGGTTTCACCCTGGAGCAGCTCCCCGGCGGCGGCGAAGTGGCCTGGCGCCGCGACCCGGCCGTACCCGTCATCGCCCTCAGCTTCATGACCGCCGGCGGCGCCACCGGCGAGACGGATGCCGACTCCGGCCTGGCCGCCCTCCTGCAACAGGTCATGGTCAAGGGTGCCCGCGGCCGGAGCGGGACCGACCTCCATGGCGTCCTCGAGGGTGAAGGGGCCGCCGTGGGTCCTCGCGCCCAACGCGACCACGTGGGTCTCGCGCTGACCATGCTCGCCTGCCGCTGGGAGCGCCCCTTGGCCCTGGCCGCGGACATCCTGTCGGCACCGGACCTGGCCGGCGACGAAGTCGACCAGGAACGCAACCTCGCCCTGGCCCAGCTGGAAGCCATCAAGGACGATCCTTTCCAGTCGGCCGCCCTGCACCTGCGATCACTCATGTACGGCGACCACCCCTACGGCCGTCCCCTGATCGGCACCCCGGAAAGCCTGGTGCGCCTGGACCGGGAGGCCCTGATCACCGGACACGCCCGGGCCTGGACCCGCCGCGGTCTGAAGATCGTCGTTTCCGGCGATCTGGACCCGGACATCTGGCTACCGCGCCTGGACACGCTGCTGGCCGACCTGCCGGCCGGCGAAGAACCGACGGTTCCGGCACCCGGCCCGGCCCGCGGGACCGATCAGGTGGAGCACGCGCGACTGACCCGTGACCAGAAGCAGAGCGTCGTGCTCGTGGCCTGGCCGGGGCAGCGCCGGTACGACGAGAACCGGGTGCCGCTCATGCTGCTGCGCCAGGCCCTGAACGGCCAGAGCGGACGCCTCTTCCACGAGCTGCGCGACCGCCGTTCCCTCTGCTACAACACCGGCGTCCTGAGCACGGCGGGCTTCGGCCAGGGCATGTTCCTGGGCTACGTCCTGACCGCTCCGGACACGGCCGACGAGGCGCGGACCGTGTTGCGCAACGAGCTGCTGCGCACGGCGGACGCACTCCTGACCACCGAGGAGTTCGATCGGGCCCGGACCAAGCTCCTGGGCAATCTGCTCATCGCCGACCAGACCAACGCCGCCCGGGTGGGCCGGGCGGCCCAGGACAGGATCTACGGCCGTCCCGCCGCGGGCCTGGCGCCCCTCCTCGAGGAGATCCACACCTGCACGCCCGCCCTGGTGCGGGACGCCGCCGCAGCCTATCTCGACGCGAGTTCCGGTTACGAGGTCGTGCTGGGCCCGTAGGCCTGTCGGCGGTGGAAGTTGCCGGATAAGAGCGAAGCCCGGTCCCCAGGAGGACCGGGCTTAACACATGGCGGACCAGGACTGCTGATCAGGTGCTGGTCACGTACCGATCCGGCGCATCCGACATGTCGATGACCAGGGTCTGGCAGCTGAAACTGGCGCGATGGCGCGCGCCCTCCGGCACCCGGTAGTGGTCGCCGGCCTGGTAGAGGTTCGTTTCGCCCTCGACCTCCAGCACCATCTCGCCGGAGATGACCATGCCCCGCTGCTCACAGTGGGTATGGTCGGGCACGCTCACGCCTTCCTCGAAAACGAAGAAGACGACCTGTTTCTCGTCGTTTCGCAGACTGTAACCCGTCACCCCGGCTACGGGGATCTCGACGGTGGGCAGAGCAAGGACTTCGGGGGGGAGTATCGCGGCGGCGGGATGGGTCTTCACCGGATCCATGCAAGCCTCCTTTTCCAGGTAGGTTGTGACCGGTCGCAACCGGTAGCCGGCCGAGGCCGACACGTCTTCATGTTACCAGAACGGACAGAATCCGCAACCGGGCAGCTCACCCGGCCTCCGGGTCTCCCGGAGCATAATCGGTGCCGCGCATGGGCAGAACCGGCGCTCCATCGACGATTTCCGCCTTCAGGATCCGTCCGGTGACGAGATCGTGGTCCCCGGCCGCCAGGCGGCCTTCCACGCGGCACAGGAAGCGGGCGGCGCAGCGGGCCAGGGCGGGAGTGTCCTCCCCCAGCCGCACGTGTTCCACCTCGGCCCACTTGTCCCGGTCGCGCCGGGATTGCAGACCGAAGAGACGGGCCACGGCCACCTGTCCCTCGGCCAGCACCGACACCGAGAACTCGGTGGCTTGGGCCAGGAGTCCGTGGGTGTAGCGCTCGTGTCCGATGGCGACCGCCAGCAGGGGCGGGTCCATGGAGGCGCGCATGACCCAGGCGGCGGTGAGTCCGCCGTCCACTTCCCCTCCGTGCACACCGACCACGGTCACCGGCACGGCCAGCAATTGCAGGGCCTGTTCGAAGGGCGACGGGGTACGGTCGGCGGGTGTCATGGGTGTCTTTTCCCGTCCGGCGGACGCCGGTCGCGAGTTGTGGCGGCCGTGCTCAGACCGCCAGGTCGAATTCCGCCACGACCGGGAAGTGGTCCGACGGCAGGGCCATCTGGCGATGCTCGAGTCCCTCGAACAGGACGCGCTCGACGCTGCGGACGGTCAGGCGCGGCCGGTAGAATACGTAGTCGATGCGGCGCGGACCGAACAGGAGGTGGCCCATGCGATCCCGCAGGCCCAGCCCGCGGAAGGTCGCGCCCTCGGCCTCGGAGCCGCCGGCCTCGGTCCAGGCGTCGAAGAGGGGCTCGCAATCCGGACAGCCCTGGCGCATGGCCTGGATCTCCCGCGAACCGGCCACCGCGTTGAAGTCGCCGGTCAGGAAGACCGGCACGCGCGGGCCGTGCTGCTCCACCTGGCGGGCGATGTGTTCCCGGAGCTGGCGCGCGCTGCGGCGCCGGTGCCAGGAGTTGATGGCCTCCAGGTGGGTCGTGCCGAAGACGAAGACCCGCTCGGACTCGGCCATGGCGAAGGTCGTCCAGGTCACCAGGCGCGGCCGGGTCCCCAGGTTGTACTGGGAGGCGGGCACGTCGGGGGTCGGCGAGAGCCAGATGGCCTCGCTGCCGGCGGCGGGATCCAGCGGTCGCACGCGGTCGCGCCGGTAGAAGGTCGCGCAGTACCAGTTGGCGTCGCAGTCGCGGCGCGCGGCGCCGAGATTGCCCTCGCCCACGAAGTCGTATTCGGGCAGGAGCCGGGCCAGGTCCTCCAGTTGCGCGCGGTTGGCTTCCTGGGTGCCCAGGACGTCGGGGCGCACGCTACGCACGAGCCGGGCCACGTTGTTCCGACGCAGACGCCACGGGTGGCGGCGGCTCTTCTTGGTGGCGGCGAGGAGATTGAAGGTCATCACTCGCAGGATGTTGTCGCTCACGGTCGTCCATCTCCGGTTCGTCGTCGCCGCCGGGCGGTGAGGAACCTCCAGGCGGCTTCAGGATGCGTCGCGGCGCGGTACCGCTTCCCTGCATACTCCGGCCGTGGGCGAAAAGTTTCGGTCCCCCGGTATATCGGCAGGGCGGGTGGGGTCTTTGACCCCGGAATTTCAGGTGGCGAACAGGCCCAATTGAGGCGGCCGGCCGGGCAGGTCCAGGGCCGCCAGGACCCGCGGTACCCAGACGGTGCGGTCGTCCGCGGGCAGAGCCAGGCTGGTCATGCCGAAAATGCCCATGAGTTCGTCGATGAGCGCGTCGATGGCCAGCTGGAACTCCACCGAGGTGTCGCGCGTGCCGTCGTAGGACGGCGGTGCGCTCACCGGCACCTTCACCAGCAGCGTGTAGGACTCGAGCCAGGTCCGGATGAACGGTTCCATGTCCGGTTGGCGTCCGGCCGCATGCACCAGGTACGCGTAATTGTCGACCACGGCCCGGTCGCAGATGATGGCGTCGAAGGCCGCCGCCAACTCGATCTCCTGGGCCACCTGGGTGTGGAGAATCCAGTTCTGGGCTTCGGCGGTGGTGTCGCGGTTGATCGGCAAGGGGCAGCTTCTGGCCACCTCCTTGACGAGATCCACGCCCAGGTCGAGCCGCTTCAGGGACGCGGCCAGCTCGAAGCAGAGGGTCGTCTTGCCGACGCCATGGGTCCCGATGAATGCGATCTTCATGGCCCGAAACCTAATAGGAAGACTCCGGAATGTCCAGATGGCCCAACCCGGCGTTGCGCCGCCGCCGGGGTCGCGCTAGGCTGCGTCCGGGCACCATAGCGGCAAGGGAATAGCGGCGGCGGATTTGCGGCGCGAGGGAGGATCACGGCGTGACGGATCACGATCTCCGGGTGGACGAATGGGGTGAGGCCCACGGCGGCCTGCGGGGCAGCCGGCTGCTCAGGGTCGGCGCGATCCTGGCACTCTTCAGCTTGGCGGTGGAAACCGGCAGCAGGATATTCGTGCCCGACCTCGAACAGGGCCCCTGGGGTGTGACCGCCTCCGCCTGGCTGGGTTGGATCACTTCCCTGGGTATCCTGGGGCTGGGCTTCCTGTGGATCGGCATGAATCCGGTCCTGACCCGCTTCGGCATCGCCGTCGGCATCTTCCATCTGCTGCACGCGGTCTTCCTGCTCGTCCAGATCTTCACCGAGTTCCACCTGGCGATCCCGCCGCGCACCATGGCCGTGGGCCGCCTGGTGCTCGTCCTGCTCTTCGCGATCCAGGAACGACAATACCTGGGAGTCCGCGGCAGCCGCCTTCTCACGGGAGCGGCAGCCGTGGTCCTGGCCAAGACCCTGGCCGCCGTGTGGAGCTTTCCTTCCGGGCTGGGAGCCGTTGGCGGCGCCCTGTGGGACTTCGTCCCGGCGGTGCTGCTCGTGCTCGCCCTCTACCACACCGGCGCACTGATCAGCCTCCGCGAGGACGCCTGGGCCGAGGCTTTCCTCGCCAATCGCGGCACGGGTTTCGAGGACTTCAACAATCCGCTCAACCGACACGACCGGCCGGAGCGCTGACGGAGCCTCAGCCGGGGAAGCGGTCCCGCACCACGACCTCGGCCAGGGGCAGTTGACCGCCCCGGGGACGCGCCGGTTCCAGGGCCTTGCCCACGGTGACGGCCATGACGATGTCGTGGTCGTCTGGCAGGTTGATGATCTCCGCCACCTGCTCGAAATCGAACCCGATCATGGGACAGCTATCGTAGTCCATGGCCTTGGCCGCCAGCATGAGGGTCTGGGAGGCCAGGGCGCCCGAGCGCAAATTCTCGTCCCGTTGCAGTTCCAGCCGCCCCCCGTAGGCGCCCACGATCATGGGCACGATGGCATCCCGGGTGGCCTGGTCGGCGGTGGCCCAGTAGCGGCCGGTGTCGCGGCCGTAGGCCCCGCGATCACCGCAGACGAACACCAGGAGCGAGCAGTCCGTGTACTGGGCCTGGTCCCAGCCGGCAGCGCGGACGGCCTGCTTCACCTCCGGGTCCGTCACCAGAACGAAGCGCCAGTTCTGCATGTTGAAGGAGGTCGGGCTGAGGATCACCGCCTCCATGAGCCGGCTGACCTCCGGCTCGGGCATGGCGTGATCCGGGTCGAACTTCTTGACCGAGCGGCGCTCGGCGATGGCGGCGAAGGTGTCCAGGGACATGATTGACCTCCGGTCAGACGGTCCGCGCCGCAGGCACGGCCGGGGTTTTCGCGTTGATGATGGTCTGGAAAAAGAACCAGCCGCCCAGGTAGACCACCGCGTCCCAGGGATCGGCCGTGGCTCGGGCGTCGACGGCCGGAAGCAGGAGTTCGAAGACGACGGCGAAAATCGCCACGGCCGCCAAGCCGTGGGCCTTGGGCAGCCGCCAGGCGGGTTCGCGGCCGATCAGGCGATGGGCCAGGAGGGCCAGAGTCAGCACCAGTGGCAGGCACACGGCATCGTCGCCCCAGGCGGCGGCCCACCCCGGCAGCCCGCCTGCGGCTTCGCCCACACGCAGGAGCGCCAATGCCACCAGGACCACTGCCAACCCGGTGCGGGCCCGCGGCGCCGGCAGCCAGGCCTCCACCCTCACAGGGCCAGGGCGGCGATCACCGCCGCCGCGCCGGCGAAAACCAGGAACGACAGGACCCAGCTGCCGGTTCTCAGGAGGAACCTCATTCTTCGTCACCCTCCTCGTAGCCGTCCATGTCCACCACGCCGAATACCCCGTCGCAGGGATCCTGGAGTATGGCGAAGCGCCCCACCGTGGGCAGATTCGTGGGTTCGACCAGGGCGCGGCCACCCAGTTCGGCGGCCCGGGCCGCCGCGGCGTCGCAGTCGGCCACGGCGAAGTACACGAGCCAGTGGTTGGGCACATCCATCATATCCACCGGCAGGTCGAGCATGCCCGCGGCGGATCCGTCAGCGCCGTAACACACGGTGTAGGGACGTCCGGCCTCGAGCGTGTGACGATGCTCCCAGCCGAACAGGCTGCCATAGAACTCCCGCGCCGCGCCGAGATCGGCGGAGATCAATTCGTTCCAGCACATGGCGCCGTCCGCGTCCTTGACCGCCACGCCGTAGGTGCGGCGAGGCTGCCACACGCACACCACCGACTGGTCGGTGGCACGCAGCACGGCCAACCGGCCGTGTTCCATGATGTCCAGGGGGCCGGCCAGAACCGTGCCACCCAGTTCCTGGGCGCGCTCGGACGCTGTGTCGGCGTCGTCGACGGTGACGTACTGGAACCATTGGCTGGTCATGCCCTGGCCCGTCTGGACCGGCGAGAGTTCGTACATGGCCGCACATACCAGGCCGTCCCGGGTGAACCGGGTGTAGACGCCGGCTTCGCCCCGGTCCTGGTCCGCCCGGCCCCAGTCGAAGAGAGCCTGGTAGAAGGTCCCTGCCCGCTGCTGGTCACTCGTTCCGAGTTCGGCGAAGCAGAAGGTTCCGGGCAGGTGCTCCTTGAACTCGGTCATGGGTCCTCCGTCGTGGTGGCAAGGGGGCAAATGCCGGGTCCGCCCACCGGTCAGCGCATCAATGTACAGCAAGGGCACGGTTTCGCCCACGTGCTATAACGCCGGGCCGCGGTCACAGGTTGCCGGTGGAGCAGCAACCTTTTCGGTGCGGGAAACGTCTCTCCGGGCGGCAGCCGCCGGATTTCGCCGCCGCTGCCCCGATCCATGACGAAAGGCGCCCATCTTGGCCACCCGTATCCTGCGCGGAATCATCGCCGTTCTGCTCGTGACCTTCCTCGCCGCCCCCGCCCTGGCCGAAGGCCTGGGCATACCCACGAGTAGGGCCGGCCTAGGCTTCGGCAACCTGGAAGAATTCACGGGACTCCGCCTGAACGTGCGCGAGCGGGGCGTGGACCGCATGACCGGCGTCTCCCTGAGCGTGTGGCCGGACGAGAACACGCGGGCCGAATACCAGGGTCTCAATCTGGGCCTCGGCGCGGTCGGCGGCCGGGTCCTGCACGGCGTAACCCTGGCCCTCGGCGGCATCGGCGGAGGCGAGATCAGGGGCCTCGGCGCGGCACTTATCGGCGTGGGCGCGGACGATGTCACGGGTATCGCCCTGGGCGGAATCGGGGTCGGAGGCCAGAACGTGACCGGCATCGTGGCCGGCGGCATCGGCGTAGGCGCCCAGGACATCAGCGGCCTGGCCCTGGGCGGCCTGGGCGTGGGCGCAGAGAACATAGAGGGCCTGGCGCTCGGCGGTCTCGGCGTGGGCGCCGAAGACGTGACGGGCATCGTGGCCGGAGGCCTCGGGGTCGGCGCCAACGACGTGACCGGCCTGGCCGTGGGCGGCCTCGGTGTGGGCGGCAACACCCTGCAAGGCGTCATGCTCGGCGGAATCGGGGTCGGAGGCGACGACCTGTCGGGGCTCATGGTCGGAGGCGTGGGCGTCGGTGGCGACGAGCTCACCGGCGTCGGTCTGTCCCTGGGATACTTGAAGATCGAGGAGATCACCGGCGTCGGCACGGGCGCCTACACGCGATCGAAGAAGCAGACGGGCCTGTGCATCGGGATCTTCAATTCGACCGACCACCTGGAAGGCGTCCAGATCGGCCTGCTGAACCGGGCCGGCAACAATCCCCGGGGCCTCCAGTGGTTGCCCGGGATCAACGCCCACTTCTAGCCGACGTCAGGGCCGCCGCGCCGCCAGGGCGGCAGCCAGTTCCCGGCTCGCCTCCAGCCGGAAGGATCCGGGCGGGGAGAATTCCCAGAAATCGGCCAGTTCCCGGCTCCCCGAGGCGCGCTCGTAGGCCAGGGCCTGCACCAGCAGGTCGAGCCGGTCCGCGTCCCGCACAAGCTTCGCTTCAAGGGTTTCCAGGGCCTCGAACTCGTCCCACAGCTCCCGCCAACCGGCGAACAGGGGCAACCCCGCCCCCAACTCGTCCATGGCCGCCGCCTCCAGTCGCGGCTTGGCGCCGTCCGGCAGCAGGCGCGAGCCGTCCAGGCTCAGGTCCCCCGTGATCGACTCCGGCAGGTCGTGGAGCACAGCCATGATCGTGACCCGTCCCCGGTCCACTTCCCCCCCCACCAGGTCGCACAGGAGCAGGGCAGTCAGGGCCACGCCGTGGCTGTGATCGGCCACGCTCTCGGCACGCGGCACGCCGCGCTGGAGCCAGCCCAGGCGGGGCGTGGTCTTCAAGCGGTTCGCCTGGACCAGGAGATCGATGAGGCGTTCGGCGTCCATGGTCACCTCCGTTTCAGTCGCGCCGGAAGATGGCACGGTCCTGGAGTTTCAGGGCGTCCCCCACGTTGCCCTTCACCTTGAGCTTGCCGGTCATGAAGGCCCCCATGGGGTCGACCGTGCCCTCGACAACGCCCAGCCAGGTCTCGTCGCTGGCGGAGATGGTGCAGGTGGCGTCGGCGGCCGTGCCTTCGTTCATGGAGCAGGCACCGTCGGCCACGCGGAAGGTGAAGTCCCCGCCACGATCGCCGGAGAGGTGGAACTGCAGGACCGTGGACCAGTCGCCGGCGGCAGCGCCGTCGAAGCGGGTAGCCATCTCGGTGAACAACGTGCGGCAATCCATGGGTGGCCTTCCTGGTTGCGGACGGAGCGCCGGCGACCGTCACCGGCGGCGGCGGTCATTCTAGCGCGCGAGGCGGGGTTCGGCCAGGAGTGGCGGGCAAAAAACAGCGCGGGCACCCGTGGGCGCCCGCACCGAACCCGAGTCTGGCCGAAGCTCAGAAGCCGATTCCGGCCCGCACCTCGAACCACTTGATGTCGTCCAGGAACTTGTAGCGCGCGGACAGGTCCAGCGGGCCCATCTTCGTGCCGAGCACCGGCGTCGCGCCGATCTCGTTGTCGATGCCGTCGGAGATGATGTAGTAGCCCACTTCGCCGCCCACATAGACCGCGCCGAAGCCGGCTTTGGCACCTGCCGAGATACTCCACATGGAGATATCGGCGCCCTCGAAATCGATGCCTTCGACACCCTTGGCCTGAAAGCCCTGCCAGCCCAGATCACCGTAGATGGAGGCCAGGGGCGTGACCGGATAGTCCATGACCAGGTGCGCGCTGACGCCCGTGTCGTGGGAGTCCTTGAAGTCTCCGGTGGGCAGGATGACGCCGACGCCAACGCCGATGGCGGACGCGTTGGTCACCCAGAACACGGCCGAGGCCAGGATCAGGGTTGCGATTCCGTTCCTCTTCATCATGACTCCTTCTGCGCGCCGTCCAGGAGATCGGCGAAACGAAGGGGCGCCCAGCCGGGCGCCCCTCGTGAGCGTGAAAGCCGTTCAGGAGTCCTATTCGGCTCCCGATGCCTCCAACTTCAGCAGTTTCTGCCACTCCTCGTCGACCCACTTCTGGCTGGCCTCGAGAATGTGCTCGTTGCCGGGCTTGAAGAGGTGCTTGAAGCGGCCCTGCTTCTGCATCCAATCCGCCACCGGAGACGGATCCTTGGGCTTCTGGTTGATCTTGTAGATCCCGTTCTCCACCTCGAAGAGCGGCCAGAAGTTGCACTCCACGGCCTCCTTCGACAGTTCAATGCCGATGGCCGTGTCGAAATGCCAGCCCACGGTACAGGGCATGAGGATGTTCAGGAAAGCGGGACCGTCGCAGGAGAGCGCCTTCTCCACCTTGGTGGCCAGGTCCTTCCAGTGGAAAGGCGTGGTCTGGGCCACGTAGGGGATATTGTGAGCGACCATGATCTTGGTCAGATCCTTGCGGTGCTGCTCCTTGCCCTGCTTCACGCTGCCGGCCGGCGCGGTCGAGGTGTGGGCGCCCAGGGGCGTCGCGCTCGAACGCTGGATGCCGGTGTTCATGTACGCCTCGTTGTCGTAGCAGACGTACAGCATGTTGTGACCGCGCTCCATGGCCCCGGACAGGGACTGCAGACCGATGTCGTAGGTGCCGCCGTCGCCGCCGAAGGCGATGAAGTTCATCTTCTCGCGCTCAACCGGCAGGTCGCCGTGCTTCTTCAGCGAACGGAACGCTGCCTCGACACCACTGACGGTGGCGGCCGAGTTCTCGAACGCGCTGTGGATGAACGACGTCTTCCAGGCGGTGTACGGGAAGATCGTCGTGACGACCTCCATGCAACCGGTGGCGCCGCCGACGACCGTGTCCGGACCCGCGGTCAGCATGATCTGACGCAGGATGTTGGAACCGGTGCAACCCGCGCAGGCGCGGTGGCCTCCAGCCAGGAGGTCTTCGTTCTGGGTCAATTTCTTGAGATTGACAGCCATCGTAGGTCCTCCTTTCTAGAGCCGGACGCCCAGCAGGTTGACGTCCTCGAGTTCGCCGCCCGAGGCGACATTCTGCAGATTATCAATCACGGTCGCGACCTGACTCAGGTCGAAGTCGCGTCCGCCCAAGCCGTAGATGTAGTCGTGGACCGGCACGTTCTGCCCGTACATGGCGCTGCGGACCTCGGTGAAGACCGGGCCGCCGAAGCCGCCGAAGCTGGCGGAGCGGTCGAGCACGGCCACGGCCTTGCGGCCGGCCAGGATCTTGGCGATGTACGCGTTGGGGAAGGGACGGAACATGCGGATCTTCAGCATGCCCGCCTTGACGCCCTTCTCCCGGTACTCGTCGATGACGTCCTTGCAGGTGCCCGCGCTGGAGCCCAGCACCACGATCACCATCTCGGCGTCGTCCAGCTTGTATTCCTCGGCGAAGCTGTAGTGGCGACCGGTGAGCTCACCGTATTCGTCACTGACGGCCTGCACGATCTCCGGCGCCCTGGCGCAGGCGGCGAGCTGGCTCGTCTTGTGCTCGAAGTAGTAGTCCGTCAGGTCCAGGGGACCGACTGTGACCGGGTTTTCCACGTCCAGCAGCGAGTACTTGTGCTGGTACTTGCCGATGAAGTCGTAGGCGGCCTCGTCCGGCAGCATGTGCAGGGCGTCGGCCGTGTGGGAGATGATGAAGCCGTCGTAGTTGACCATGGTCGGCAACCGCACGTCGCCGTGCTCGGCGATGCGCCAGGACATGACGCCGTTGTCGTAGGCTTCCTGGGCGTTCTCGCTGAACAGGTGGATCCAGCCGGCGTCGCGGCCGCCCATGCTGTCCGAGTGGTCGCAGTGGATGTTGATGTTGCCGCTGAGGGCGCGGTTCACCAGGGCCATGCAGATGGGCAGGCGCAGGGAAGCCGCCACGTAGACGATCTCCCACATGAGCGCGAAGCCGGCGCTGCTGGTGGCGGTGAAGGTGCGGGCGCCGGCGGCGGCCGAACCGACCGCGGCGCTCATGGCCGAGTGCTCGCTCTCGACCAGGATCATCTCCGTGGTCGACTCGCCGTTGGCCACGAACTCCGCATACTTGTGCATCATCTCGGTCTGGGGCGTGATCGGGAACGCGGCCGCCACGTGCGGCCTGGCCTGCTTGAATGCGTAGGCCACGGCCTCGTTACCGGACAGCGCCACGAGTTTCTGTTCCATGACTCTTTCTCCTTTCCGGTTGGGCCGGTTACTTCTCTTCCCGCACCATGACCAGGGCGGACTTGCCCTTCTTGGCGGGCGGGCACTCATGGGCGCAGATGCCGCAGCCCTTGCAGTGGTCCATGATGATTCCCGTCACCTTGGGCTTGTCGCCGGAGGTGTCGAGCTCGATGGCCGTATCCGGGCAGTAGATCCAGCAGAACATGCACTGGATGCAGTTCTCCTCGATGAACTGGGGCACGAAGGTGCGCCAATCACCGGTCTTGTAGGTGGTGGCGTTACCCGGGTCTCGGATGATGCCGCCCTCGTGGAGGTCCTTGGTGTTGATCATGCTGACACCAGCTCCTTGTTGGCCCGTTCCACGGCGGCCAGGTTGCCTTCGATGACGGCCTGGGAGAACTTGCTGCCCAGCAGGCCGACCAGCGCACTCTTGAGCTCGTCGACGGTCATGAGCTCGTCGACGGCCAGCAAGGCGCCGATCATGGGCATGTTGGGGATGGGTCGCCCGATGGCGTCCAGGGCGATCCCGGTGGCGTCCACCGTGTACACATCTGCACCCTTGATGCCGATCTTGGCGCCGATGGAGGCGGGCGTCTCGGTCGTGTTGACGATGAAGACCGTATTCGAATCGGTGCCGGCGATGACGCCCGCAGCGGGGCTGTCCAGCAGCGTGGGGTCGAGCACGATGACGATGCCCGGGCGCTCGATCATGCAGTGGCGGCGAATCGGCTCGGCGGCGATGCGGGTGTAACCGCGCATGGGTGCGCCACGCCTTTCAGGGCCGTACTCGGGGAAACCCTGACCGTACTTGCCCTTCTCCAGGACCGCTTCGGCCAGGAACATGGCGGCCGTCTTGGCCCCTTGTCCACCCCGCGCATGCCAGCGGATTTCGACCATCTGACCTGCCATTGGGATCACTCCTTTGGTGGAAAACCAGCGCGCCGGTGTGTAGAATGTCGTCCTTCCGGCGGTTCCAAGTTAGTGCGCGCAACACGGTGAAACAAGGGAAACACGGCTTGTGATTGATAGTGACGAGCAATATCGTTACAATGGCTTGGACGCTGCTGGATTTGAACTTCCAGCGGCCCACAACCCGTTGTCGAACAGGCAGAAAGAGCAACGATTACCATGCCCAGCGACACCTTGACCATCCCCATGAATCTGGGCGGGACCGACAGCACTTTCGTGCTGGGTCCCACCGCAGGGCTGGAGTTGCCCGTCCACGTGCCCGCGCCCCCTCCCCTGTGGCTGGTGGATCGTACGGTGGCCGACCTGCACGCCCCCTGGCTGGACGAGATCCGGGCCTGCTGTCCCGGCGCAGACGCGTCGGACCGCACCCTGGTGATCGAAGGCGGCGAGGGCGCCAAGTCCCCCGGACAGCTGGTGGAGATCTGGGACTGGCTGGCCGGTCACGCGCTCACGCGGGAAGGCACCCTGGTGGGAGTCGGCGGAGGGACCGTGCTCGATCTGGCCGGCTTCGCCGCCGCCACCTGGCGACGCGGGGTCCACTACGTGGCCATCCCCACCACCCTGCTGGCCATGGTGGACGCGGCCATCGGCGGCAAGACTGCCATCAACACCGCCGGCCTCAAGAACCCCGTGGGCAGCTTCCACCCGGCACGGGCCATCCTGGCCGACGCGGGTTTCCTGACCACTCTGCCCCGGCGCTGGTGGCGTGACGGCATGGCCGAGTTGATCAAGACCGCCATCATCGGCGAACCCCACCTCTACGCCGACCTCTGGAGTCACCGCGGCGAACTGGCTGATCTACTCGCCTCCGGACCCGACCACGAACCGGTCCCCCACATCCTGGGCCGGTTGCCCTGGCGCGACTGGATCGGCCGCGCCGCCCGGGTGAAGGCAGACATCGTGAATCAGGACTTCCTCGAAGGTGATCTCCGCCGCGCCCTGAACCTGGGGCACACCCTCGGCCATGTGCTGGAGGCGTGGAGCGCCACGGGCGACCGGCCCCTCGGGCACGGCGAAGCTGTGAGCATCGGCATGGCGGTGGTGTTCCGGATCTCAGCCGAGCGCGGTCGCTGCCCCCTGCCCGTGGCCCTGCAGGTCATCGAACTGCTGGAGACCTGCGGTCTGCCCGTGCGCTGCGCCGCCCCGTCTCTGGACGAGTTGGAGCGCCTGCTGGCTGGTGACAAGAAGACCACCGTCGACACCCTGCGCTGGGTCCTGCCCGAGCGCGTGGGCGCCGTGGACGTGAACGCCACCGTGGCGGCGGGCGAACTGCTCAAGTGGTTGGACTGATTTCCGCCGCATGATCCGGGCTAGTAGATGGAGATAGGGTCCACGTCGTGGACCACCTCCAGGCCCCGGCGCCCTTCCTTCAACGAACGTAGGCAGTCGGCCAGCCAGACCCGTTCGGCCCTGCGCAACGATCCTTTGACCAGCAACACGGTACGATAGCGGTCCTGCAGCCGCGGGAAGACGGCCGGGGCCGGGCCCAGGACCGTCAAACCCGGTCGTTTCAGGTTCGCACGCAGGGCGGCCGCCAATTGTTCGGCCGCCTCCTCCGCCGCGCCCTTGCGCCGGCTGGTGACGGCCACCCGCAACAGGCGGCGGATCGGCGGGTAGTCCAGGGCTCGGCGCACGGGCAGCTCTGCGTCCACGAAGGACGTGTAGTCGTGGTCCGCGGCCGCCAGGATGACCGGATCCTCGGGCCGGTAGGTTTGGAAGACGACCCGGCCGGCCCCTGTCCGGCCCGTCCGGCCGGCCACCTGGGTGAGCAGTTGGAAGGAACGCTCGGCCGCCCGGTGATCGGGCATGGCCAGGCCGTCGTCGGCGGCCAGCACCCCCACCAGGTCCACCCCCGGGAAGTGATGGCCCTTGGCCACCATCTGGGTCCCCACCAGGATATCGGCCTCGCCTCGGGCGAAGGCAGCCAGGATACGCCGGTGGCTGCCCCGGCGGCGGGTAGTGTCGTGGTCCAGCCGCAGGATACGGGCCTCGGGCCAACGGGACTGGAGTTGCAGCTCGAGCTTCTCGGTCCCGCCCCCGCCGGGCACGAACTCCCCCACCCCGCATTCGGGACAGGTCTCGGGCACGGACCGGGTGTGGCCGCAGTAGTGGCAGAGCAGCCGCCTGGGCCGCAGGTGGTAGGTCAGGCCGATGTCGCAGTTGGGGCACTCCTGGATCTCGCCGCAGTCGCGGCACTGGAGCACCCGGGCGAAGCCGCGCCGGTTGTAGTAGAGGATCGTCTGACGGCCGGCAGCCAGGACCTCGTCCAGGGCGTCCACGAGGGGTGCCGAGAGACCGTCCGGCGTGGGTGCCCCTCGCATGTCAACGATCTCCACCGGCGGCATCTCGCCGCCGCCGACCCGCGACTTCAACTCGCAAAGCCCAAAACGCCCCTCTCGGGCATTGGCCACCGATTCCAGGTCCGGCGTGGCCGAGCCCAGCACCACCACCGCCTTCGCCTCCCGGCCCCGCACCAGGGCCGCGTGCCGGGCGTGGTAGCGCGGCTTCTCGTCCTGCTTGTAGGAAGTCTCGTGCTCTTCGTCCACCACCACCACACCCAGGTCCCGCACCGGGGCGAAGAGGGCCGAACGGGGGCCGACCACCACCCGGATCTCGCCCCGGGCCGCCGCCTCGTGGACGGCGCAGCGCTGACCCGCCGAGAGACCGCTGTGGATGGCCGCGGCCCGATCGCCGAATCGGACGTGGATGCGCGCCAGGGTCTGGGGCGTCAGGGCGATCTCGGGTAGGAGGTAGACGGCGCTGCGGCCCTGGGCCAGGGCCTCCTCCATGAGGGTGAGGTAGACCTCGGTCTTGCCGCTGCCGGTCACCCCATGGAGCAGGAAGGCCGCGTACTCCCCGCGGGCCAAGGCACCGCCGGCAGCGTCCAGAGCCCGCCGCTGGTCGGGAGTCGGCACGATGTCCACCGGATCCGGGAGCGGAAAATCGGTTTCGATAGCGCCGGAGGCGCGCATCTTCGTCCCCGGGCGGGGCGGGTGGAAGAGCGGCACCACTTCCCCCAGGGGCAGCATGTAGTAGTCGGCCAGCCACCGGGCCAGCCGCCAGCGGTCGCCGGTGACCCGGTACTCCGGCGGCAGGACCCGGACCACGTCGCGCAGGGCGGCCCCTTCGTGCTCCAGAACACCGTCGGCCAGGGCCGCCGTCCCGGTCACGAGGCCCAGGACCCCGCGGCGGCGGCCGAAGGGCACCTCTACCAGATCACCCCGCACGGCGCGCGGCCCATCCTCCTGTCCGCGGTAGCGGTAGGAGAAGGTGCGCGGCAGGGGCACGGGCAGGGCCACGTCCAGGAGCTGGTCGGTCAAGGGGGACTCCGCGGTTCACGCTCCGGCACCACGCCGGCGGCGGTTCGCGCATGGTAGCGGGGCGGAGAGGTCGCGTCCAGCAGGGGCCGGATCAGGCCTTGTTGGCGCCGAGGATCTCGCGCAGGGTCGCCACCACCTTGGTGGGGCTGAAGGGCTTGGTGATGTAGGCGTCGGCGCCGGCCTCGCGGCCACGGCGGCGGTCGTCGCTGCCGGAACGGGCGGTCAAGAGGATCACCGGCAGGTTGCTGGTCCGTTTGTCGCCCTTGATGCGGCGGCAGGCCTCGATGCCGTCGGTGTCGGGCATCATCACGTCCAGGATGACGATATCCGGCTGCTCGCTCAGGGCCAACGTGAAGGCCTCGGCGCCGTTGCGGGCACCGATCACGGTGAAGCCTTCCGCGTTGAGCGTGAAGTCCAGGATGTTGCGGATGTTGGCTTCGTCGTCGGCGATCAGGACCTTGTGCACAGTTCGTCCTCCCGTGGCGGTACCCACCGGTTCATCGGTCGCCCCTGTGGACTATTTAACACGGATTGCGGATTCGTCAAACCGGCGTGACCATGCCGCGCCGGTCCAGGGCCGGCCGGGCCAGGTCGCGGGCGTCGGCGCCACGGGTCTGCATCTCGATGATGCGGTAGCGCCGGGACTCGGCCTCGGCCAGGAAGGCGCTCGTCGTACGGGGACAGAAGGACCGGCCCACACCCTGCCGGATTTCCGTCAGGGCCTCCTCCAGACCGAAGGCCGAGCGCCAGGGGCGCGGACTGAGCAGAGCGGCGAAGGTGTCGGTCAGCCGCAGCAGGCGGGCCTCGGCGGGAATGGCGTCGCCGGTCAGCCCGCGGGGGTAGCCGGTGCCGTCCCAATTCTCGTGGTGGTGCAGGATGATCTGCCGCGCGCGAGCCGAAGGCCGCAGAGGTTCGAGGATGGACAGCCCCGCCTCCACGTGCCGCTGCACGAAGAGTTGTTCGTGGTGGGCCAGGGGCTCGGGCTTGTCCAACAACTGGGGTGGGACGCAACCCATGCCCACGTCGTAATAGCGCAACGCGAAGGCCAACTGTCCCAACTCGGTCGTCGAGAGTTCCAGGCGCCGCGCTGCCGCCAGGCAGATCTCGCGGCAGATCTCCACGAAGCTCTCCTGGCGCAGGTGGCCCACGCTAGTGGTCGCCCGCAGGGACTCTCGCAACTCGCTGAGCACGCGCCCGTCCGCCTGCCAGGACGCGTACTGGGTCATGAGTTCGGTCACCCGCGGCGCCAATGCCTCCAGGAGCAACCGGTCGTCGGCGTCGAGAGGACGGCCGTCGATGCGGTTGTTGACCGACAGGACACCGTGCACATCCCCGCCCACGTGCAGGGGGACGCACAGCAAGGACGGCGTGGAGTAGCGCGGCTCGCTCACTTCGCGGTCGACGCGCCGGTCCCGGGTGACGTCGGCGATGAGCAGGGTCTCGCCCGTGGCCCAGACCCGGCCGGCGATGCCGCTGCCGAAGCGCACGCGTACGCCTTGGGCCACGGATTCAGGTAGTCCGATGGAAGCCCGGATCTCCAGGGACTCGCCGTGTTCGTCTGGCTGCAGGAGGCTCACGGTCTGGACACCGAGGCTGCCGCTGATCCAGTGCAACATGCGCTGGTGGAACTCGCCGGGTTCGAAAGGCGCCAACACGGACTGGGGATCGCCGCTGGGCTGGACCACAGCGGGTCGCCGCGGCAGCAGCACCTGGAAGCGCGCGCCGCCGCCCTCCCGGTTCTCGGCCCAGATGCGTCCGTCGTGATGGGTGACGATTTCGTGGCAGATGGCCAGGCCCACACCCTGGCCGTTGTGCTCGCGGGTGGCGGACCCGTCCACCTGGTAGAATTTCTCGAAGATGGCCCCCAGCTCGTCCTCGGGGATGCCGATGCCTGTATCCTCCACCGCCAGGCGCACGGCCGTGCCCGTCTCCGAAAGGTGGATCGAGACGCGGCCGCCTTCGGGGGTGAATTTCAGGGCGTTGGCCACCAGGTGGGTCAGCAGCTGCTGGATGAGCACCGGATCCACGTGGAGATTGATGGCATGGTCGGGGGTAACGACCTCGATATTCTGCTCCGAGTCGGCGGCCCGGCCCTTCCAGCCGTCCTCCAGGCGCCGGACGAGCTGTTCCAGGTCGGTCTCGGCGCGGGCGCTCACCGGGCGTCCGTTCTCCATGCGGCTCAGCTCGAGGATGTCGTTGATGACGTCGGTGAGCTTGAGGCTCTCGGTGTGTATGACCGCCAGGAACTCGTCCAGGGATTCCGGCGGCAACACCGTGAGATTCTGTTGGAGCAGTTCCGTGTAGGCCGAAATGGAGGTCAGCGGCGTCCGCAACTCGTGGCTCACGTTGGCCACGAAATTCGCTTTCATGTCCGCCAGGCTGGCGAGCTTCTCCGAGGCCAGGGAGAGGTCGGCGTTGCGGTTGGCCAGGCGCTCGTAGACCTCGGCCGCGTCCACGGCCGCCGCCACCTGCTGCAACATGTAGGTCAGCAGGTGCCGGTCGTCGGCGGCGTCGCCGAGCCCCCGCGCCACCGGGGCCACCCGTACGTAGCCCCGTGGTTCGCCGTCAGGGGATACGAGTTCCTCGATCAAGCTGGCGCTGCCTGACCAGAGATCGTCGCCGTCCACGCCCTCGGGCACCAACTGGCCCGGGCCATGGTCCCCGCCGGCCAACAAAAGGGCGTCGTAGTCTTTTCTGGAAACCGTCCGTTCACGGACCTGGGTCCCGTCCGCGGCCTCGAAGCCCAGGGACGACCGCGCCTCAAAGACCTCGAGGGCGTCGGACCATAGGTACAGGACGACCCGCTCGAAGCCGAAGATCTCGCCGACCATGCCGACGATGCTGTCGCACATCTCGGGCAGGCGACGGGTGGCCGTCAACCGCGCCGCCCCGTCGAGGATCCGCTCCATCACCCGGGCCTGGGCCATGCGGCGGCGGCGCTGCAACCACAGCAGCACGCCGAGCGCGAAGCCCACGACTCCCACGCCGGCCAGGACCAAAGGCGCCGTCTGCGCCGAAGTCGCGGCCACGAGGGATTCGGAGATGCCGAGCAGCGAATACACCTGGTCTACGTCTCCCTATCTCAGCGCAGTCCTGAGCGGACCGCGAGCATTTCCTCCACCCGCGCCACCAGGCGCGCGATGGAGAACGGTTTCCTGACGAACGCGTCGGCGCCCGCTTCCTGCATCCGCTGGCGCGTCTTGTCGTCGGCACGCGCCGAGAGCGCGATGATGAGCGTGCCGGCATACGTCTGGTTGCGGCGGATGAGCTTGGTGGCCTCCACCCCGTCCAGCTTGGGCATCATGATGTCCATGACCACCACGTCGGGTCGGAAGCTGGCCATCTTGTTCATGCAGTCGATGCCGTCGCCGGCGCTGGCGACCACGTGACCGTCCTGCTCGAAGGTCTGGGCCAGCAGATTCGCGATGGGCTTCTCGTCATCGACGATGAGGATCCTCGCGGGCAAAGCCATGCCTATCCTCCTAGCTGACCGTCGCCGGATCGGCCGGCGGTGCGCCCGGGACGGTCTCGGCGAGACCGTCAACCAGGTCGGTGATTCCCGTCACAACGTCCGGATCGAATTGAGTGCCGCCGCAGCGACGGATCTCCGTCAAGGCCGAGGCTGCGTCCCGACCGGGTCGGTAGGACCGGCCGCGGGTCAGGGCGAACCAGGCGTCGACGACCGCCAGCACGCGGGCCCCGAGGGGGATGTCTTGTCCCGCCAGGCCGTCGGGATGCCCCTGGCCGTCCCAACGTTCGTGGTGGTGCCGGATCATGGCCGCCACCCGGGGTTCCACCAGGAGCGGCGCCAGCAGATCCAGACCAAGTTCCACGTGACGGTCGATCTCTTCCTGCTCGTCCGGGGACAGGTCGCCCCGCGCGAGTACGATCTCTTCTTCCACCCGGGCCATGCCCGCGTCGTGGAGCAGGACGGCGTCCTGCAGGGCGGCCAGGTCCGCCCGTCCCATGCCCAGTCGTTCGCCCAGGTCCGCAGCCAGGGCCACCGCCGCCGGCGTAGCCGCCGGGACGCCCTGCCGATGGGCCTGGGCAAGCACCCGCAACGCCTCCAGGGTGGGTTCGGGCAGACGGTCCGCCCCCGCCAGGGAGCGCTCGGCCAATCGGGCCAGCACCGGCACCTGCCGGCGTTCGACGACCTCGAAGGCCGCGGCGGCGGCAGCGCGGCCCAGCAGGACCGCCCCGTGTTCGCCGTCCGGGCCCAGTTCCAGGGAGAGCCAGCGGTTCCGGTCGCGCGGACCGTGGGCATCGAGACCCAGGTCCCGCGCCGCCTCCACGGCCCGGGTACCGCGAGGCAGGGCGCAACCGGTGCTTTCGCGCAGGGCCGCCGACCGGGAGGGACGGAAGCCGAGCCAGTGAACCGGTCGCCCACGCCCGTCGGGGCCGTTCTGCAGGAGCACCGCCGTGGCGGCGCCGGTGAATTCAGCCAGCAGGCGCAGCAGGTTGGCCACGATGGAGCGGTCGCCGGCCGCGCCGGTCAGGACGGTCTCCACTGTCTGGGGCAGGGCGACCGTGAAAACGGCGCCGCGATCCGGGCCGTTGGCCACGGTCACACAGCCCCCGTGGAGGTTCACGATGTGGTTGACGATGCTCAGGCCCAGGCCGGTGCCGTCGACGCCGGCGGCCTCGTCGGTGCGGTAGAAGGCGCTGAAAATCCGCTGCAGGTCGGCCGCCGGGATGCCGGGACCGTTGTCGGCCACGTCCACGGCCACCGTGCCGGCGGTCTCGCGGACGGTGACGGTTACGATACCTCCGTCAGGGGCAAACTTGAGGGCGTTGCCCAGCAGGTTCACCAGAGCCTGGCGCACCAGGTCGGCGTCGGCCTCGGCGGACGGTACCCAGCCCGCAGCCTCGACCTGCACCGTCTGACCCCGGGCCGCCGCCGCGGCTCCGAAGGAGCGGCTGGTCTCCTGGGCCAGCCCCACCAGATCCACGGGCGCGCGATCGAGCAGGCGTGAACCGTACTCGAGACGCGAGAAGTCGAGGATGCGATTCACCATGCGCAGCAGCCGGGCCGCCTCGTCCCGCACCACGCCCAGGAATTCGGTCCGGCGCGCCGGATCCTCGGCGGCTCCGGTCAACAGGGCCTCGGCATAGGCGGTGATGGAGGTCAGCGGGGTCTTGAATTCGTGGCTGGCCACGGCGACGAAACGTTCCTGGAGCCGGTTCAACCGACCCAGGGTGCGGATCTCCTCCTGCAGACGACGCACCTCGTCACCCAGGCGCACGACCTCGGCGGCGGTGGCGGGCCCGTCGGCCCGGTCGGCGTATTCGCAGTGGGAGGTTTGGCGATTCATCTCGTCCCCGGACTCAGTTCACATCGGTTTCGTCGTCGATCCCCAGGGCCGGCACCAGTTCGGGCGTGCCCGGGGCCGAGCGGCGTTCGCGCACCACGACACTCTCGCTCTTGGTCTTTCCGTACCGCTTGAGTTCCGCCATGGTGTCGCTGAGTTCGGCCGGATGGGAGAAACGCTCCTGGGCGTCGGCGACCAGGGCGATGGTGACGGTGATCAGGGGGAAGCGCTGGACCCGCCCATCGCGGCTCTCCACTTCCAGGTAGCCGCGTTCGTAGTCCCCGAGGTCGTGGAGGTCCCCGATGCCCGCATCGAACTCGGCCACCACGTGGCGGGCCAGATCCGCGGCACGGTCGGCCCCGGAAACCACGACGAAATCATCCCCGCCCACGTGTCCGACGAAGTCCCCGGTGCAGCCGTACTTGCGGCTGCAGCTCATGAGGACGCCGGCCAGGAAGGAGATGGCCCGGTCGCCCCGGGCGTAGCCGTAGTGGTCGTTGAAACTCTTGAAGCGGTCGATGTCCACGTACATGCAGGCAAACGCCTGGTGGGACTCGATGCGGGTCTGGATCTCCCGTTCGATCGCCCGGTTTCCTGGCAGTCCCGTCAGGGGATTGGCCTCCCGCTCCCGGCGGGTCGCCTCCAGCAGGTTCGTCACGCGCAGCAGGAGTTCCTCGTGGTTGAAGGGCTTGACCACGTAGTCGTTGGCGCCGTCGCGCAGTCCGCGGACCTTGTCTTCGTCTTCACCCTTGGCCGTCAGCATGATGACCGGCAGGCGGGAAGTCTCGAACCCGGCACGAATGATCTGCAACACGGCATAGCCGTCCATGCGCGGCATCATCACGTCCAGGAGGACCAGGTCGGGATTGAAGCTGGTGACGGCTTTCCAGGCCTCGTCACCGTCGGCGACCAGCAGCACCTCGAAACCCTCCTTCTCCAGCAGGAACTGCAGGATCCGGCGGATGTGCGGCTCGTCGTCGGCGACGAGGATTCTCGCTATTTCGGCCATGTTCGACTTCGTCCTTTGCTGCACGAAGGTGCCCGGTCCTCAGTTGTTAAGGACATTCGCGCGGGAGAATCAACGCAAAGGACGTGCCAGAGACGGCAAGCAACGACGGGGAAGGGAGGTCAACGCCAGGAAGTGAGCGGAGAGCGCGCGAAACTGTCCAGATCGAGGCCGTCGCGTCGGCCGTGGCTGAGGTGGTGGAAGCCGGCACAGGCGATCATGGCCGCGTTGTCGGTGCAAAATACCCTTTCGGGCAGCACACAATGCAATCCACGGCGCTGGGCATCGGTGCTCACGCGGGTCCTGAGAGCACTGTTGGCGGCCACGCCGCCGGCCAGATAGACTGCCCGCACGCCCCTATCCCCGGCGGCCCGGAAGAGGCGGCGGCAGAGCACGTCCACGATGGCGTCCTGGACGCCGCGACACACGTCGGCCACGTCCCGGTCGACCAGGGGCCGGGGCAGATCCTGGATGGCCAGGCGAACGGCGGTCTTCAGGCCGCTGAAGCTGAACACCAGGCGGGGATCGTGAATCAGCGGCCGGGGAAAATCGTAGCGGCCGGGATCCCCGTCCACGGCCAGGCGATCGATGTGGGGGCCGCCGGGATAGGGTAAACTCAGGAGCTTGGCCGTCTTGTCGAAGGCCTCCCCCGCTGCGTCGTCCAGGGTGCCGCCCAAGCGTTCGTAGCGGCCGATTTCCGGCATGTGGATCAACTCGGTATGACCGCCGGAGACCACGAGCACCAGCGCCGGCAATTCCATGTCCGCCGTCAGGGCGTTGGCCAGGATGTGGCCCTCCAGGTGGTGCACGCCCACCAGGGGCAGGTCGGCCGCCATGGCCACAGCCTTGGCCGTGGACAAACCCACCAGCAGCGCCCCGATGAGCCCGGGCCCCCGGGTGACGGCCACCCCGTCCAGATCGGTCAGTTCCAGTTCCTGCCGCTTGAGCAGAGCGTCGACCAGGGGCAGCAGGTTCACCAGGTGGGCCCGCGAAGCCAGTTCTGGGACCACGCCGCCGAAGACGTCGTGGAGTTCCACCTGGGAACTGACCAGATTCTCGGCCACCCCGCCCTCGCTGTCGTAGAGGGCGACGCTGGTGTCGTCGCAGGAGGTTTCGACGCCCAGGACTCTCACAAGGCCTCCCCGGTGGGCCAGAGGAGTTCGCGCAGTTCCGCGTCGGAGGAGGCTTCCTGCTCCATCTCCTGGAAGACCGGTCCGATGGCCGCGGCGATCTCCCGCACGAGGACCGCGCGGGTGCTGCATCCGGCAGCCGCGCGGGTGCCCGCCAGGCCGTGGACGTAGGCGCCCAGCAGGGCCGCCTCCGGCGCCGTCGAACCCTGGGCCAGGAGGCCGGCGATGAGACCGGCCAGCACGTCGCCGGAACCGCCCCGGGCCAGGGCGTCGTCGCCGCTGGCGTTGATCCGCACCCGGCCGTCGGGGGTGGCCACCACCGTGGGCGCTCCCTTGAGCAGCAGGACGCAGTTCCAGCGGGCGGCGCACTCGGCCGCGATCTCCAGGGATCCCGCCACGATCTCGGCGGCCGGGACCCCGCACAGGCGCGCCATCTCCCCCGCGTGGGGTGTGAGCACCACGTCGGCGGTGGCGAAGCGCGGCTCGGTGCCCGTGCGGGCGAAGGCGTTCAGGGCGTCGGCGTCCACCACCAGGGGCGTTTGCCAGCGGCCCAGGGCTTCCACCAGCCAGGCGTCGGTGGCCGGATCGTCCCCCATGCCCGGGCCGATAGCCAGGGCGCGTCGACCTGGCAGGAGCGAATCCAGGCCCGTGTCCGCACCCGGCGCCAGGGTGCCCACGGCGGTCTCGGCCAGGGGCACCACCAGGGCTTCGGGCAGACCCACCCGCAGAGCCGTCTCCAGGCAGGCCGGCGCCGCCACCGTGACCAGCCCGGCCCCGGACCGGAGGGCACCCAGACCCGCCAGGTGCGCGGCACCCCCGTAGGCACGGGAGCCCGCCACCACCAGGACCGAGCCGCAGAGGTACTTGTGGGTGTTCGTGGGGCGCGGCGGCAGCAGGGCCAGGTGGTCCCGCCGCGTCAGCCAATGGTGGTCCGGCGCGTGCCGGGCGCAGATCTCCGCCGGGAATCCGATGTCCACCGGGACGACCTCGCCGGCGAAGTCCCGGCCCGGCGGCGTCAGCAGCCCGCGCTTGGGCAGGCCCATGGTGACGGTCACGTCGGCGGCCACGGCCACGGGATCCACCCGGCCGTCGTCGCCGCTCACTCCCGAAGGAATGTCCGCCGCCACGCAGGTCAGCCCGGCGTCGTTCATGGCGTGGAAGAGTTCCGGGTAGGGCGACCGCAGGGGCGGCTCGATGCCGGTGCCGAAGATCGCGTCCACCACCAGGTCGGCTTCGCCCAGGAGGGTGTCCAGGGTCTCCAGCCAGCCCTCCGGCGGGGACACGACCACGTCCACCCCGTCGGGCAGGCGCAGGAAGTTGGCCGCCGCGTCCGGGGATAACGTCTCCGGGTCGGCCAGCAGGAAGACCGTGGCCCCGACGCCGGCGCCGGCCAGCAACCGCGCCACCACCAGACCGTCACCGCCGTTGTTGCCCTTGCCACAGAGAACCAGGATCCGCGGCGCCGTCGCTGCCCCGTGCCCGCAGTCCTCGTGTCCGCAACCCTGGTGGCCGGCCGCACTCTCCAGTTCCTCCAGGACCACCTCGGTCAAAGCCGTCCCGGCCCGCTCCATGAGTTCCAGGCCGGGCAAGCCACCGGCGATGGTGTCGCGGTCGATGGCCGCCATCTGGCTCGCCGTACACACGCGCATCTCAGTCCCCTTCCTCGACGCCGTTCAGGGTATCCAGCACCTGGAGCAGTTGCAGCAGATCGTCCACCACGTAGTCGGGTTCGGCCTCCGGCCCCGTGGACTTGTCCGAGTACTTGCTGTACTGGTCACCATAGCGGGCGTACACCGTGTGCAGACCCGCGGCCCGGCCCCCGGCGATGTCGCGCTCCTTCCAGTCACCGATGATGACGGCCCGTCCCGGCTGTGTCTCCAGGCGTTCGAGGGCCATGCGGAAGGGCTCCGGGTCGGGCTTGCGGTGGCCCGTGTCGTCGTAGGTGAGCACCAGGTCGAATGTGTGCTGCAGGCCCAGATAGACCAGACGCACCCAGGCCTCGAAGCGCGGGGCGTCGCTCACCACGGCCAGCTTGTAACCCTGCTTCAACAGGCGGTTCAGCACCAGCTTGGCGTGGGGATAGAGCACGAGGGCGCCGTCCCGGGCCCGGCGATAGGACACCACCGCGGCGGCCAGGATGCGGTCGTCCACCCGGCCCATGGTCTCCTGGAGGAAGAAATTGAACACGCGCTGGTGCTCGATACCCCGCTCCTTGTAGACGGCGAAGATGCGCTCGCCCGCCTCCTCGGCGTTCATGGGCAGGCCCGCGTCCACCATGGCCAGGGCCGCGGCGCGGATGGATTCCTCCTTGGCCCGCATGAAGTCCGTGAGGGTGTTGTCGAGATCGAAGATCACCGCATCGATGGCGCGTCCGGACACGTGGGCACCTCCCGTTGAAGTCCGGCGAATGGTAACGCACGGGGGACGCCTTGGACAGTCGGCGGTTGCCCCGGGGACGTTCCGGGACCATGATGGCTCCCATGCGAACACCTGCACCGGCACCCACCGCTGCCCCGGCACCGGGCATCTGGACCACCTGGAGCTCCTGGCGCATTCTCGGCCTGGCCGTGGCGCTGCTGGCGGCGGACTACGCGGTGCAACTGCTGGTCCACGCCATGGAAGGGGGGCTGACCGTGCCTGCCCTGGCGGGCGCCCTGCTGGGGGTGGTGGCGCCGCTGGTCCTGCTGGCCCTGGACGGAACACTGCGTCCGCGGACCGACCTGGGCCTGCACGCGCCCGCCGCCCGCACGTCGCTCCTGGTGCTCGGCTTCGCCGCCGCCGGCACCATGCCGACCTCCCTGCTCGCCGGCTGGTCCTCCCATCTGCACCCGGTGGACCCGGAGTGGGTACGACTGGTGAACGAGAGCCTGCCCGATTCGACCGGCGCCCTGGTGGTGACCGTGCTGGCGGTGGTGGTGGTGGCGCCCCTGGCCGAGGAGATCATCTTCCGCGCCCTGCTGCAGCGCCTGTGCGCGCGGCTATGGGGCGGCCTGCCCGCGGCCGTGATCACGGCCATCGTCTTCGGACTCGTCCATGGTGAACCCTGGTACGTCTTCGGGCTGGTGGGCGTGGGGCTCGTCCTGGCGCTGGTCTGGGAAGCGACCGGTTCCCTGTTGGCCTGCTGGCTCGCCCACGCGGTCCACAACGGTATCGTCCTGACCCTCCAGCTCACGACTCCCGCTGACACCGGCGAGGCCAGACCCCTGGACCTGGACGGCGGGCTGCTGGTCGGTGGATCCCTGGTGGTCCTGGTGGTCCTGGGTCGCACACTCCTGGCCGGCGGTCGCCGGCGCGCGGACGGGGGCTGATCAGCGGGCGTTCTCGCGCAGCTGATGGCCAAGGCTGATCTCGCCGTTGTCGATGCGGATGCTGAAGCCGCAAGCGGGATTATGGCACACCCAGGCCTTGTAGTGGATGGCGGCCCCGTCCCGACCGTAGTCCGACAGAGGCAGCAGCAGACCCTGGTCGCATTTCTTGCACTCGGGATACCGTTCCATGGCGTCTCCCGGATCCGCCGAAGGCGGGTCCCGTTGGGGTGGGCGATCTAATCCCTACTAAAACACTACGATTAATCCGTCGCAAGGTCTATCCGGACCGGGACTGCCGGGGCTAGGTCTTCTGGGGCTTCTTCCGCGCGGCGGGGAAGAGGATGTTGTTGAGTATCAAGCGGTAACCAGGCGAAGTGGGGTACAGGTCCAGGTCCGTGGGCGGATCGCCCACCCGGTGCTGGTAGTCCTCCGGGTCGTGACCGCCGAGGAA
Source organism: bacterium (assembly GCA_024231905.1). GTDB lineage: Bacteria > Krumholzibacteriota > Krumholzibacteriia > LZORAL124-64-63 > LZORAL124-64-63 > JAAEQC01. Next base: position 383,563 of record JAAEQC010000218.1, read on the forward strand.
CGTCCAGGTGCCCAATCCGCGCTTGCCGTGGATGTACTTGACCTCTTCGGTCCCCTCCACCGCCGCCAGCACGATGACCGGGCGCTTCAGGTGTTTGCGAGAATAGCCCGTGGTCTGACCCAGGAAGCCGTTGATCACATTCACATGGTTCTGGGTGAGCATGGCCGGCACCGGATCGTACTTGGCCGCGAAGGCGAAGAGGGTGAAGTAGTCGGCCTGGGGACCGCGCATGGCCGCGTAGTTGCTGGTGTCCAGGTCCGAGAACTCGTAGACCAGCGGATTGGTCGTCAGCTTGAAGTCCCGGAAGGCCAGAGTGGCGTCGTAGTTGGCCAGGCCCCGCCAGCGCGGATCCAGGGGCGTGCCGTCGAACTGCTCCGGCGCGATGTCCACACCCAGCCAGGCCAGGGCGATATCGAAGGTGTCGGTGGCCGAGCACATGGCGAAGAGGAAGCCGCCGCCTTCCACGTAGTCGCGGATGGTGCGGGCCACCGCGTGCTTGAGCCGCCACACGGACTCGAAGCCCAGGGCCGCCGCCATCTCCTCGTGGAAGAGCTTCTGCTCCAGGTACCAGGGTTCGAGCCCGAAGCTCGCGTAGAACTTGCCGTACTGACCCGTGAAATCCTCGTGGTGCAGGTGGAGCCAGTCGTAGTCGGCCAGGCGTCCGTCCAACACATCCGGATCGTAGATCACGTCGTAGGGCACCTCGGCGTAGGCCAGGGCGAGGGTGACAGCATCGTCCCACGGCTGCTTGTTGGGCGGACTGTACACGGCGATGCGGGGCGGCTTCTCCAGCAGCACCTCCTCCATGTTCTCCTGGGCCACCACCTGGCGGATCTGCGCCACCCGGGCCTCGTCCGCTTCCTCGAAGACCACGCCCAGCAGGCGTGCATCCAGGCGCGCCCGCTGGGTGTCCCGCAGAAGGAAACTGCCTCCCCGGTAGTTCAACAGCCAGTTCACCTTCTCGCCGGACTGCAGGGCGTGGAAGGCATGGCCGTAGGCGCGCAGGTGGTTGGTCTGGGACAGGTCCATGGGCACGAGCAGGTACTCGGCGGCCACGGCGGGCGCGGCGGCGAGAAGGACTGCCAGGACCAGGATCAGACGGCGCCGGATCGTCACGGCAGGCTCCTCAGTTCGTCGCGTACGTCGTCCGCGAACAGGTACTCCGGATACTGGGTGAGCAGGCGTTCCAGGGCCGCGCGGGCTTCCGCGTGGCGGCCCTGCCCCCGCAGCAGGCGACTGGTCTCGGCCAGGGCGGCGGCCGGGTAGCGGCCGTCCGCGTGCCGGCCCGTGATGACCGCCAGCAGATCGAGGGCCGCCGGCTCGTCACCGGCCTCGATCTCGAGCCGGGCCAGTTCCCAGAGACCCCGTTCCAACAGCAACTGGGGCGCCTCCGGGTCGACCATGGCCCCGGCGCCATCCACGAAGCGGCGCAGGGCGGCGCGGTGCTCGTCGGGCCTGGACAACAGGTCCCAGTACACGCTGGGCGCGTAGAGACCGAGAACCGCCGGACCGCCGCTGGGATTGTCCATCTCCTCGGCCACGGCCAGACCCAGGGCCAGGGCGTCGTTGGCGTAGGACGCGGCCGGGTTGTCCAGGGCCACGGCGGCGAAACGATCCCGGGCGGTGGCGTAGTGGCCGCCGGCCAGATCCAGGCGGGCCAGGTGGAAATGGGCGTGGCCGGACGCGTTGCGGAATTCCACGTCCCGTCCCAGGCTGGTCAGGACCGTGCGCCCGCGAGCCGTGTCCCCGGCGGCCAGGTAGCACTCGCCCAGGGTCAGGCGCACCAGGGCCACCCCCTCGGTGGAGAGGTCCAGGTCCAGCAGCATACTCTCGAGGCGCCGGGCGGCCAGGGCCGGCTCACCCAGTTCGTCCCGGGTGAAGGTGGCCAGGCGGATGCGTGCCGCGTGGAGTTCGGCGTTGCCTGGATGGGCTTCCCGCACCACGTCCAGGTAGTCGTTGAACCGATCCGCCGCCCGGTGCGGATCCTGGCCCAGGGCGCCCAGAGAGAGGGCTCTACCGCAGGCCGACGCCAGGGTGGTGGCAGCCTGGCGGCGACGGCTGGCGTCCGGCTCGCCGGGACCGGCCAGATCCGCCAGCACCGGCAACAGATGATCGACCACGGCCTGCCGTTGGCCCGGGTCCTCCAGCAGCTCCAGTTCGCGTTCGAGGGTAACGGCGTGTTGCAGGAGAAGGCGGCGCCCGTCCCGGTGGGTCCGCAGCCCGGCGGTGGCGGTGGCAGCAGCTGGCGCGTCCATGCGGGCCAGGTGCAGGTCCAGCACCAGGACCGCTTCGGCCGACGCCGCTTCCGCCGCTGCCGCGTGCAGGGCCAGACGGTCCACGAAAGGACCGTGGTCCGCGGGCCGGAAGGGCCCGTCCAGCAAGCCGGTCCGCACCATGGCCAGGTTCAAGGGATTCACCCGCAGTTCGTCCGCCAGTTCGTCGGCGGCGCCGCGCTGCTCGCCCAGGGCCAGCAGGCCATAAGCCCGCTGGGCGGACATGAAACGGGGCATGGCCAGCACCGTCCGCAGGGAATCGATCCAGGCCACGGCCATGGCCGGACGTCCGGACTGGCGCAGGATGTCCGTGGCCACCCGGCCCGCGCTGACCCGCTGGGGCGAGTGGACGAGGAAGCTGTCCAGGGCCGTCCGCGCCGGTCCCGTTTCGCCCAGAGCGAGGCGAGCCTGGGCCAGTTCCCGCCACAGGTGGGCCGCCGCGGGTCGCTTGACCAGTTCCTCTTCGGCGATGGCCGCTGCCCCGGCGTGGTCGTTCTTGAGGCGGGCCAGGCGCAGGCGCAATCCCACCAGGCGCTGGCGCAGTTGGCGGTGCTGCAGGAGATCGTCGATGAGTTCCTCGGCCCGGGCCAGGCTGCCCACAGCCAGGAGGCGCTCCACTTCGAAGAGACGCCGCTGCAGGTCCAGGTGGACCCGCGGTGACTCGGGCTGGCGCATGAGTTCACGCGGCAACTGCAGGCCGCCCTCCCGCTGCTCGGGCGTCGTCTGGCCGTGGACCGCCGCCGGCGAGCTGCAGGCCAGAACCAGGATCAAGCACAGGACACGACTCCTCACGGCAGGTCCCCTTCCGCCGGCGGGACCGGCACGGTCCGGCGCAGGGAATCCAGGGCGGCGAAGTATCGGCGCACCAGGTCGCGGTATTCCAGGGGGGCCCGGTCCAGGGGCTGGTACAGGAGGCGGGCCGGGGCGCGTTCGTCGGCCGGATCGCGGCGCAGACCCGCCTCGGGGTCGCCGTAGAGGCGCTCGGCGGTCAGACTCTCGCGGCGCGTGGAGTAATCCCGGCGCCGGACCGAATTGCGGGCGTCGAGCATGCGGCCCAGGATGCGCACCTGGCGGGCAACAGTATCGTCGTCCACGAGGCCGCCGCCCAGGTCCTCGGCAATGGTCTCCATGTCCTGGGACAGGCGGTCCATGTCGCCCAGGATGCGTTCGCCCGCCGCTTCCCCGGCCGCGGTTTCGTCCTCCTGGCCGCCCTCGGTGGCGAGATCGCCCAGGCGCTGGGCCAGTTCCGCCTGCTCCTGGCCCAACCTTTCCATACCGGCCCGGGTCTCCTGGCTGAGGCCGCGGTTGGCCAGCATGCGGCGCAATTCCTCGGTGGCACCATTCAGTTCCGCCTGCTTACGGATCATCTCCTGCAACTGCTCCGCGGCGCTCTGCTGCCGGCCACCGCCACTGCTCGAACTGGACGACGTGGCCTGGGCTTCGGTGAGCAGGCCGATGACCGCCCGGTTCGTCAGGGCCAGGCTGAGACCGGAATGACGACGGGCGGCGGCGGCCCGGTTCTGTTCCAGGGCGCCCACCGCGCGGCCCATCTCCTCGATGAGCTCGTCCAGCTTCTCCAGCTGCTTGACGATGCGGTTGGGGGCCTCCTCCATGAGTCCGGCCAGTTCGGCGCGCACCCTGGCGGTAGCCTTCTGCAGCCGGTGCTGGCTACGGGTCAGGTTCAACGAACGCACGTCCCGGAGCCGGGTCGGTACGGCGGCGGCGATCTCCTCCTGGCGCTCGGAGACCGCCAGCAGGTCGGCCGCCAGGCGACGCAGGGAGACGGCCTGGTTCATCTCCAGGCTCATCTGCATGGCCTGCTGGGTCTGGAGCAGGACATGATAGAGGGAACCCATGTCGTTCAGGGCCTGCTCCTGGAGCGCCGCCGCCTGCTCGGGCGACATCTGCGCCAGCTGTTCCGCGGCTTCCTGCATATCGCCCTCGGCGAGCTGTTCCTGGAGTTTTTCGAGGGCCTGCTGGAGGTCTTCCTGGCGCTGCTGTTCCGTCTCGCTCTGCTCGCCCTGCTGCGCCTGTTCCTGCATTTCCTGGATGGTCTGGGCCAGCTGTTCCTGGAGTTGCTCCAGTTCCCGGGACAGGGCTTCCTGGCGGCGGGCCAGCTCCTCGGCCGAGGGTTGGCCTGCCGGGTCATCCTCTCCGGAAGGTTCTCCTTCCCGGGGCTCCCCGCTTTGCTCCTCTTCGGCTCCCGATTCCCGGCCCTGCTCGCTGTCCGCCGCGTCCTGGGATTCGGCCCGGTCCTCAGCTTCGGATTGGGCCAGACGCCGGCTCTGGTCCGCCAACTCCTGCTGCTTGCGCATGAGCTGTTCCAGCAGGGCGGTCATGCCCTCCATCTCCTGCTCGCGGGCAATGCGTTCCATGGCGGCCAGGGCGGCCTCGAGGCGGCGGGACATATCCGTCTGCCGGCGTTGGGCCTCCTGCAGGGCACGCGACACGTCACCGGCCTGGGGACGGTCCTCCCCCTTCTCCAGACGCTCCAACAGGTCCCGCAGATGTTCGCTGGTGGGCAGGTTCAGCAATTCGGCCAGCTCCTCCGCCCGGCGTAGTTGCTCCGGCGAGGTGAGCTGGCTGCGGGCCAGGCGGTCCAGTTCCCGACGAAGTTCGCCGGCCACCCGGTCCAGTTCCTCGCGCAGGCGCTGCTGGCGGCGGATGGCCTCCTCCATCTCCTGCTGGCGGCCCCAGTCGGGCACCGGATTCTTCATAAGTTCGCGGGAGAGGCGGTCCAGGTCGGCGGCCAGCTCCTGTTCCCGGTTCTTCATCTCGGCCAGCTCGCCTTGCTTCTCCTCGGTGGTCTCCGCCTGGCGGGCCAGCACTTCGCCGGCCGACGGTACCAGCAGGCGCAGCACGCGGGAGCGGGCCTCGCCGTGCGGTAGAGGTAGACGGTTGTCGCGGGCCACGGCCGCCAGTTCGAGCACATCGCCGGGGACCAGTTCCAGGGTGTCCGTGTCCAGGGCCAGGTCCAGCCGGCGCTGCAGGGGCGGATCATCACCGGGGGAGGCAGACACGCGCCAGCCCAGTTCGCCGCCCAGCGCCGCCGCAACGCGGCCGGCACCGCCGGCCGTCGGCAACGCCAGTTCCTGCCAACCGCCCCGGGCCGGCCGGCCTCCTTCCCGGGAGGTGGCCAGGCGCCATACCAGGACGACCCCGGAGACGCCGTAGTCGTCGGCAGCTTCCAGGAAGAGATCCAGCGCCCCCGCCAGGGGCAACAATCCGTCGTCGTCCGTGCGACCCAGGGCCACCGCCGGTTCCCGGTCCGCCGAGGCGATGATCTCGTAGCGCAGAGGCGCGGCGTTGACCAGGCCCCACCGGTCCTCCAGCAGCACGGTGAAGACACGGCTGTGGGTCAGGTGCAGCCCGCCGGCGATTCCTTCCGGCCCCAGGGTCAGATCTATCGTGTCGCCCCCGGATTCGGCCAGCCGGGCCCCGGCCACCGGGTGGTTCGTCCGGCCCAGCAACTCGACGGTGCTGCCGGCGGGCACCTCCAGGCGCGCCGGCAGGTTCTCCAGGTGCCGCGACGGCACCCCGGTGTAGGTGGGAGGCTCGATCCGCGCCGCCAAAGCCGTGACCAGGGGCAAGTCCCTCACGGCAAGACGCCGGACCGGCGAGACCACTTCGCCCCGCCGGAAGCGCCACTCGAAATCCTCGTGGACCCCGGCCGCCACCGAGCGCCAGCGCCTTCCGACCCGGCCGGCGGCGTCCAATTCGAGCTGGGCTTCCACCGGACTCCACAGCCCCCGGCCCCTCCTGATCTCGCAAACGGTTGTGGCGCCCGGATCCCGGGCCAGATCCAGGGCCTGCAGGACCGCCGAGTCGCCCGCCACGACGAAGCCGTCGGTGGGCAAGCCGTAGATGCCCGCGGTCGGGACGGGCGGCGGACCTTGCCAGGGCCGCGCCAGACGGCCCAGACCCCGGCCCAGCTGCGCCGGGGCCAGCACGAGAATCAGGACGGCCGTCGCCGCAACGCCGGCCGCCAGCAGAGCCGTCGGTCGGCGCCGTGGCAGGGGCGCCACTTCGACTGCCGACAGGGATGCGAGACGGTCCAGGGCCTGCTCCTGCATGCGGCCACGCAGGACCGCCGCCACGGCGCCGCCACGGGCCCAGCGACCGGGACGACGCAGGGATTCCTCCGCCGCCACCAGCAGGTTGGCGTGGCCACCCCGGGCCTCGGCCGACCGGACCAGGTCCCGGCGATGGCGCAATCGCAGCAATGGTGCCACCAGGCTCCGCGCCACCACCAACCCCAGGATGGTCCCAAGGCAGGCGGCGAGTCCGATTAGCGTCCAGCCGGGGGGCCAGCCCTCGGCGCCCGCGGCCCACGCCGCCGCCAGCGCGGCGCCGCCGGCCAGGCCCACGATCGCCAGCAGCCCCGCCCCCAGCACACGCCGCCGGACGCCGCCCAGGAGGCGGTCCAGCCTGCGGGCCAGGTCGGTTGCGGAGCGCTGGGTCATGGGAACCTCGTTCCGGGGGTTCAGGGTCGGGTCAGGGCGTACGTCAGGACATTGACGGCCATGCGCATGGCCGCTTCGCGCACCGCCGGGGGATCGCCGTGCACGTGGGAATCTTCGAGGCCGTCCCCGATATCCGCCGACCAGGTGTACAGCAGGACGAGACGGCCCTTCCTCGTTACGCCGAAGGCGCGGGCGGGTTCCCCGTCGTGCTGGTGGATCTTGGGCGGACCCGGCAGGTCGTACCAGGCGCGGAAGACCGGATGGTCCGCCGGCAGCGGCGCCAGTTCCTCTTCCGGGTACAGCCGGGCCACCATGGTCCGGAAGGAGGCGTCGAGACCGTAGTTGTCGTCGGCGTAGAGAAAACCTCCCCCGTCCAGGTAGCGGCGCAGTTCGGCTACTTCCGCATCGGACAGGGCGATGCGCCCGTGGCCGGACAGATAGAGGAACGGGTACCGGTAAAGATCCTCGCTGTCGAGGGTGACGACGGCCTCGGTGTCGGCCGTACGCACGCCCGTGCGCTGGGCGTATCCCTCCAGCCAGTTGGGCAGGCTGCTCGGATCGCAGTACCAGTCGCCTCCCCCGCCGTACTGGAGGCGGGCGATGCGGACCTCGGCGTCGTCCACCGTGGCCGCACCGGCGGCGGTCGCCAACAGGATCGCGGTGGCCAGGGCCGCGGCGGCCCCGGTCCCTCTTGGACGGGTGCGGATCACGCTGTCTCCTCGGGGTCCTCGTCGCTGTCGGCCCGGTGCAGGGTCAGGGTCGCCACGGCGCCCGGACCGTCGGTGCGGTTGCCGAGTCCGATCCTGCCACCCATACGATCCACCAGGTTGCGGCAGATCGCCAGGCCCAGGCCCGTGCCCTTGCTCTTGGTGGAAAAATACGGGTCGAAGAGCCGACCGGCCACGTCGGCGGGAATGCCACCGCCCTCGTCGCGCCAGATGAGGGTCACAGATTCGGGCTCCACGCGCCAATCCACATGCAGGACGGCGGGACCGTCGCCGGCGACCGCATCCAGGGAGTTCTGGGCCAGGTTGCCCAGGACCTTGCGCAGGGAATCGGCGTCTCCGCGCACGAGCGGCAGGGGCCCCGGCGCCACGTGGAAGCGCGGACCGTCGGCGCCGTGGCCGGCACTCCCCGCGTAGGCGGATACGGTCTCGGCCACGAGTTCCTCCAGATCCACCGGCCCGGTGATGAAGCCGTCGGGCCGGCCCAGGAGGCTGAATTCGCCGGCGATACGGCGCAGCAACTCCACCTGGTCCAGGATACGCACCACCGCGTCGTCGATGATGACTTCGAGATTCGGATGGCGGTCCTGCCAGGCCTGTCTGACGAGCTGGGCCGAGAGCTGGATGGGTGTGAGCGGATTCTTGATCTCGTGGGCCACCTGGCGGGCCAGTTCGGCGTTGAGGGCCAGCTTCTGATTCTCGAGGAACTCGGTGACGTCCTCGAAGACGAGCATGGTGTGGCTGCGGCCGTCGGGCAGATCCAACGGGGCCAGGGCGCCGCGCAGGGTGTGCCGGCCGTCGCCGCCGGTGAGTTCGCCGCCCCGGCTTCCGGACCGCTCGGCCAGGTCGCGGAAGCTGTCCAGGAGCGTCATAGACGCCGCGTCCTCCTGGGCGTCCGGCAGGAAGACCCGCAGGATGTCCCGCCCGCAGGGATTCAGGGCCACCAGGCCGTCGGCGGCGTCCACCACCAGCACGCCCACGGTCACCCGGTCCAGGACCGTGGTCAGGAATCGCTCCCGGGCCGCCACGCGTTCCTGAGCCGTGGCCAGTTCGTCGCGCATGTGGCCGAAGGCTCCGGCCAGACGGCCCACCTCGTCGTGACCGGCCTCGGGCAGCGGCGCGTCGTAATCGCCGCGGCCCAGGGACCGGGTGGCCGCCAGCAGCACGTGCAGGGGCCGGAAGACGTTCCAGGACAGGAGGACCGCCAGCAACATGGCCGTCAGGAGGATGAGGTTGGCCAGTCCCGCCAGGAAGAGTACCGTCTGGCGCCGCTGATCGTTGTGGAGGCGCTCGCGATCCGGGAAGGCCACCGCCAGGATTCCCGGCAGGGAACGGCGCTCGAGGCGGCCCGCGGCCTCGGTCCCGAAGACCGGCACGGGTTGGTAGCCGGTGAAGGCGAAGGAACGGTGCGGGTCCACCAGCACCGTGGCGCCCGCCGGATGGTCCAGGAGACTGGTCATCATGGTGGGCTCGGCCAAGCGCGGCGCCAGACCGCTGAAGACAGCGTCGGGGGCGCTGGTCAGGGCCATGCGGCCCTCCACCCGCAGGTCCAGTTCACCCCGCACGAGGGTCGCCAGGCTGGCCATGATGCCCGCGTCCAGGCGCTGGCGGTAGAAGAAGAAGCCGGTGGTGGCGCGGGGGTCGTCGGCAACTTCCGTGGCCAGGACTTCGCCCAGGTCCACGGGAATGACCGTACCCAGGTAGAGCGCCTCCGCGTCCTCCATCAGCACCAACGGCGAACGGCGGGCGGCGGCCAGGAGATGCGCCGCAGCCTCCTGGTTGAGATCGCTGAGGGTCTCGTCCAGCAGCAGGGTGCCGTCGGCGGCGAAGACCATGGCCTGCTGCAGGTGCATGGGACCGACCGTGCGCCGGCCGGCGAACTGGCCTTCCAGCAGATCGGCGATGTACTCGCTGCCCGCCAGGCCGCGGGCCTGTTCCACCAGCAGGCTGCGGAGCTGGTCGACCACCTGTTCGAGTCCGGCCCGGGTCTGGGTACGGGCCTCGGCCCGGATCCGCTCGCGGCTCTCCCGGTCCACCGAGCCGCCCACCAGAAGCAGGAGCAACAGTCCGATGAAGAGATAGCCGCCCAGGAATCGTTCCTGGAAGCCCGGACGCCAGGGTTCCGTGGCGCCGGAGCCGGCGAAGCGCAGGCGCACCCACCGTACGACCTGGACGGCGGCCATGGCCACCAGCCAGAAGCCCAGGTTCAGCATGAGCAGGCGCGACAGGTCGAGGAGGTTCTCGCCCACGCCGGATCGTCGCAGGCCGAGGAGGAATCCCTCCCCCGGCGTGCGCACCGCGCCCGGCGGCAGGGGGATCCATACGCAGCGCCACCGGGCGCCGTCCACCGGCACGTCCACCCGGTCGCGGAGGCCGCTGCGCAGGGCCGCGGTCGGAACGTCGGCCTCGGGACCGGGGAAGGCCGCGGCGCCCGCCGCCAACCAACCGGTGTTGTCGGCGTGCAGGAGCAGCACCTCGCGGTCGATCTCGATGCGGGGGCGGTAGCCGTCGTTTCCCGCGCGCTGGCGGCCCGTCAACTGGTCCAGGAGCGTGCTGATCCGCCAGGAGCGGAGGGGGATCTCGGCACGAATGGACCCGCCCCCGGGACGGGCGATCTCACCCACCAGGACTTCCTCCTCGCCCCCGATGTAGAGCCGCCGCTCGGTCTGGAAGACGATGTCGTCCCCGGCCAGGAGCCCGTCCTTGCCCGGCGTGGACCAGGAAGACCGCGTCGCCAACTCGTACTGGAAATCGCCCATGAATCCCACCGCGTGCAGGGACTCGCTGCGGTAGTCGGCGTCCATGATCTCCACCAGGCAGGGCAGGCTCAGGTGGGCCAGGGTCGATTCGTTCCACAGGCGCCAAGCCGCCGCGTGGCGCCACAGGCCGGAAGCTGCGCCGACGGAGCTGCTGCCTTCCTCCTGCATGGCCACCAGCACTTCGCCCAGCACGAAGCGGCTCCAGTCGGGATCCGACGCCGCCACCAGTTCGCCCTTGCTCTCCAGCCAGCCCAGTTCCCCCCGGTCGTAGACCGCACGTAGGGAGCCATAATTCCAGACCGATGCCAGCAGCAGCAGGGCCGGCCACACCATGCGGCGCGGCAGACCCGACGATTGGTCCAGGAGGGGGATCACGAACCAGACCAGGGCGGCCAGGAGGCCGGCGGCGGCAGCCAGGCCCCAGGCCAGGCCCAGCGCGGCCGTGGCCAGCAGGGTTACCACCGCCACGGTGATACCGTCGGACAGGTGGGAGCGAATCGGGCGGCCGCCATCCTTGGCCACACCGGACGGAAGGACCGTCAGCAGCACCACCGGTGCGAAGGCCAGCAGGGCCAGAGCCAGGTGCAGGGCCCAGAAGGTCACGATCTCGACGGTCACGCCGTGGCCGATGAGGCGGGCGTTGGCGTTCTCCGCCACGGTCCCCGCCACCAGGTTCACGACGCCGAAGACGCAAGCAGCCGCCAGGCCGAAGACCGCTCCGCGCGGGCCGGCCCGACGGGGCAGCAGATCCGGGCGATCTTCCGGCGCCCGGGTGTCCACGACCGTGCGCCGCACGATCCATACGGTCAACAGGACCAGCAGGCCCGTGGCCACGGCGTCCGCCGCCGAGGCGAACCAACCGGCGCCGAAGGGAGTGGCGAAATAGGCGATATCCACGAGGCTCGCCAGGCTGCCGGGAGCGGCGGCGGATTCCGGGTCGGCCACGCTGCCGTGGGTCGGCGCCATACCGTCGAGCCAGCGATGGAGATCGATGGCGGCGGCCAGAGCGCGGCCCAGCCACAAGCCAGCCAAGGCGCCCAGGGCCCCGGCCCGCAGGCCCAGCGTGCCGGTCAGCGCGACCAGCCAGGCCACCACCAGGCCTACGTAGATCCGAGCCCGCACCGCCCGCCACTCGCGGCGCTCGGCCGCCGGATCCACGCCCACCACCAGGAAAGGCGCACCCTCCCGGGGACCCAGGGCGATGCGGCGCGCCAGTTCCGGTCTCACGTCCGAGGCGCCGGTGGCTTCGATCAGGCGCAGGCCCGGCCAGCGCTCGGCGAGGATCTTCCGGGACAGGACCACCTGGCAGGACAGGATCGCCCCGTCCTCCCGCGTGCACACGTCCCGCAACACCATGCCGTCGCGGTAGGGCACCAGGGTCCGGCCCGTACGCAGGGGAATGGGCAGGGGCTCGGCGCCTTCGGTCCAGGCCGTGCGGCGGCCCTGGGACCAGACGACCAGGCGTACCGGCAGGGTCGCAGCTTCCGGGTGCAGACCCGTCCAGGCCTCCAGGCGGCCGGCCAGGGCACGGAAATGGGATCCGCCGCGCACGAAGGCCGAGTCGGCGGCCGTCACCGCCGGGAAGGGTGTCGCCGGATCGGCGGAGATCACGTCGCGGTAGGCGGAAAGGGCGGGTCCGAGCGCGGTCAGGGAAGCGTTGGCGTCGGCCAGCCGACTGGCGGCGCGGCCCGGCAGGACCTCCGCTTCGTCACCGGTCTGGCGTAGATTCGCCAGCCCCAGTCCCAGGGAGACCGACAGGGCGGCCAGGACGGCCACCCGCCAGATACGGCGCCGTCCGGACCGGAAATCGCCCAGGGCCGTCAGGACGGCCAGGGCGCAGGTCAGCAACAGAAAAAGCAGAGGCAGGGGCAAGGTCGCGTCGCTGCCCCGGCCGGCGCCGTGCAGCAGGAAACCCTGCCCAGCCAGACAGAGCAGGGCCGCCGCAGTCATCAAGCCGGCACGCATGCGATCCATCGCCCTCCTCGGCCCGGACCGTGAGGTTCCGGGCTAACGCACCGTGTTGATCTCCGTCAGTTGCCAGGTGTCGCCGGACCGGGCCAGCACCAGCACGAGTCGGCGAATGTGGAGCGGATCCCCCGGGGCCTCCCGGCAGCGCCAGACCGCCATGGCGTGGACCCGCGGTCCCGTGGCCTTTTGCTGGCGCTGGTAGTCGAATGACTCGGTGAGGTTGTCCCGGAAGAGGTTCTTGAAGAAGTAGAAGGCCTGGCTGGGACTGTAGGAAGTGGCGCGCCCGCCCTTGCCGATGCGCACCTGCAGGCCGTCCGGATGGATCAGGTCTGCCAGGACCTCCGGATTACCGTCTTCCCAGGCCTGCGCAATGCGCAGGTAACTGGCGCTGGGCTGCGACGCGGTTGCCCGGTCGGCATCCCGCCCCGCCGCCGTGCCCGCGGCCAGGAGCAGCACCAGCAACGCCAAGCACGCGCGGGCGGTGGTCCGGAAACGGGTGGGTGTCCTCTGCAGCATGGTCGTCCTCTTCCTCGGTGCGCGTCGGGACCCTCAAAGGGGCAAGAGCCGTGCCACGGAACCGCTCGCCGAGTGTGGATACAATCATACCTCCAAAGTGCCTGACGACACCAGCTTGAAACGTCAAGCCCCCATCCCGGGCCACACCGGAGACACCCGCCGTCACCGCACCGGCGGCAACGTTGTCCCCCGCGGAGGGCGGTCGGTCGCCTCGGGCGGACGAAAAAAAGCTCCGGGCCGACGCCCGGAGCTTCCTCCCAAACTCCCGCTGACGAGCCGGTTACATGTCCGTGGCCGTGCGCTTGCGGTCGGAGATCCGCCGTTCGTTCCACCATACCAGCACCGGGCTGGCGATGAACATGGAACTGTACGTACCGACCATGACGCCGAAGCACAGGGCGAAAGCGAAATCGTGGATCACCGGGCCGCCGAAGAGGAAGAGCATCCCCGCCACGAAGAACGTGGTCAACGAGGTCAGCACCGTACGGCTGAGGCACTCGTTGATGGAGCGGTTGATGACCTGCCGGTAGCTCTCCTTGCGGCGCAGCTTCATGTTCTCCCGGATACGATCGAAGACGACGATGGTGTCGTTCAGCGAGTAGCCGATGATGGTCAGGAAGGCCGCAATGATCGACAGCGACACCTCCAGGTTCAGCAGGGAGAAGACGCCCAGGGTCAGGGTCACGTCGTGGACCAGGGCGACGATGGCCGCGACGCCGTAGCGGAAGACGAAACGCACGGTGATGTAGAGCACGATGAGAGCCAGAGCGGCCACCACCGAGTTCACGGCCGCCGTGCGCAGCTCGCCGCCGATCTTGGGACCGACACTCTCCTCCCGGCGCAACTCGATGGTCGAGCCGGCCAGGCCTTCACGCAGGTCGTTGAGCAGGGTCTGAGCCGCGTCCAGGGTGCCGGACGTGTCAGTCACACCACGCACGCCCTCGGTCACTTCGGCCCCGTCCTCGACGGCTTCCGGATTGAGGAAGGTGACGAGAAACTCGTCCACGCTGCCGAAGTCCGTCACCTGCACGCCGCGGTAACCCTTCGCCTCCAGGGTGGCGCGGATGTCCGCCACCTCCGGCACGGGGTCGATCCGCACCTGCAGCACCGAGCCGCCGGTGAAGTCGATGCTCAGACGCGGCCCGCCGTGGATCAACAGCGAGACCACGCTCAGGACGACCAGCACCACTGAAATCATGAACGCCATCTTCATGCCGCCCACGAAGTTGATCTTGGAATCGCGGAAGAACTCCATGGTCCAGATACCTTTCCCGGGCGCGGGGCCCGGCGTGCCCTCGCAGGGCCGTCGGCGAAGTCCGTTCGGCGGACTAGATGCTCATCTTCTGCTGACCCTGGTTCCGGGTCATGAACTCCATGATGACGCGGGTCATCACCAGCGCCGTGAACATGCTCGTCAGGATGCCGATGCTCAGGGTCACGGCGAAGCCCTTGATGGGGCCGGTGCCGAACCAGAGCAGGATGCCGCCCGCGATGAGCGTGGTCACGTTGGCGTCCACGATGGTCCGGGTCGCGTTGGCGTAACCGGACTGCACCGAGGCACGGATGGTCTTCTGCTTCCTGATCTCCTCGCGGATACGCTCGTTGATCAGAACGTTGGCGTCCACGGCCATACCCACCGTCAGGATGATGCCCGCGATGCCCGGCAGGGTGAGCACCAGGTCGAACTGGGCCAGCACGGCCATGAGAATCACGATGTTGCTGACCAGGGCGCAGACCGTCACCAGGCCGCTGGTGCGGTAGTAGATCAGCATGAACACGATCACGAGGATCGAGCCGTACAAGGCGGCGCTCACGCCCATCTTGATGGAGTCGCGGCCGAGGCTCGGACCCACGGTGCGCTCCTCGGCGATCTCCACGTCCGTGGGCAGGGCGCCGGCCCGCAGCAGCAGGGCCAGGTCGCTGGCTTCGGCGTTGGTGAAGGTGCCCTGGATGACGCCCTGGCCGCTGGGGATGCGCCCCTGGATGACCGGCGCCGAGGGCACGCGACCGTCCAAGGAGATGGCCAGGAAACGGCCCACGTTCTCGGCGGTGGCCTTGGCGAAGACCCGGGCGCCGCGGTTGTTCAGGGTGAAGCTCACTTGCCAGCCGCCGGGGCGGTCCGGATCGGCGGTGGGGATGGCCTCGGTGAGCTGGTCGCCCGTCAGCACGGGGCGGGCGTCCACCAGGAACAGGGGACGGACCTGCTGGCCGTCACCCAGGTTCATGGGATCCCGGTGGAGCTGGAACTCCAGGTCGCGCAGCTGGCGCTTGGTGCGCGCGTCGTCCAGCATGAGCTGCAGGGCGTTCACATTGCGCTCGAGGACCATCAGCGGCGTGCTCTGCAGAATGCCGGGCTGGGCCACGATCAGCGAGGTGAAGGGATGCTCGGCCTGGAAGGCAGCCATCTCGGCTTCGGCGACCGCATCGGATTCGGTGCCGAGCACCTCATCCAGGTCGGCGAAGGGATCGGCGACGGCGCTGTCGACAGCGGCGGTGTCGGCCGCTGCCAGTTCCGTGGGCTCTTCCTCGGCCTCGGCAGGGATCTCCAGCGGGTCGTCCGCAACGGCCGTCTCGGGCGCGTCCGTGCGGAAGATCGCGTCCATGGTCTCCAGGGCCTCGGACACTTCCTCCACCGGACGCACCATGCGGAACTCCAGCTGGGCGGTGCTGCCGAGAATACGCTTGGCACGCTCGGGATCCTGCAGGCCCGGGAGCTTCACGACGATGCGGCTGCTGCCGAAGGTCGTGATCTCCGGTTCGGAAACGCCGAACTTGTCGACCCGGTTGTAGAGGATCTCCTTCACGCGCAACAGGGCGTCCTGGGCCTCGCTGGCACTCATGCCCTCCTGGTTCACCTCGAGCACGAGGTACATGCCGCCCTTGAGATCCAGGCCACGCCGGATGGCCTTGGCGTCCACGGCCTCGATCTCGGCCAGCCGGGTGGGGTCGCCCTGGGCGGCCTCGCGGTCGGCGGCGGAGATGGACAGCGCCTTGAAGGTGGGCAGCAATCCATAGATGGAGAGCAGGAGGATGACGACGGTGAGTCCGGCCCTGATCTGCAGGGATCGATTCATGTTTCTTTCATCTCCCGACGGGCGCGAGGGCGCGCCGTCCGCACAAAAAAACGCACGCCTTGATGTCCATACGGAGGGGCAAGCGACCGGATCACACAAAGGACCACATCAAGGCGCACCGCGAGATTCCGCCCCACCGTTCAAAAGCAGCAGCAATGATAACAAGAATTGGGTGTCTTATCCAGGATTCATCCGGTATGGCGGACGAGCCGGTGTTCGGACGAGCCCAGGCCCAGGGCTTCGGCGCGCTCCAGCAGGGCGTCGGGCTGCTGCCTGAAACCGCTCCAGGCCTCCAGGGAACCCCCGCAACGCTCGACCACCAGGTCCCAGGCGGCCCGGTCCACGGCCACCGGATCGTTCCCCACCAGAACGCCCAGGTCGCCGCAGGGGGTGCGCTTGCGGGCGGGGCCGCCGGAGCTGCGGTCGCGTCGAACCAGGAAATTCAGGAAGACGGCCGGGCGCGTCCCGGCGACGGTCCCCCGGCGGGCCACCACCGCCGCCTCGGCCACTCGTTCCTGGAAGCGCGGTATGCCCGCCGTCTCCTCGGGAGCGACGCCGGCCATGAAGCAGGCGTTCATGCACTCGCCGCAGCCGGTGCATTGCTCGTGATCGATCATGGCGCGGCCGGCCTTCAGCACGATGGCGTCCCATAGGCACACGGCCAGGCACGAGCCGCAGCCGGCACAGAGGGGTGTGTCCACCTGGGGCCGGATGCCCAGGTGGAGTTCGAGCTTGGCGGCCCGGTCCACCAGGCCCAGTCCCAGGGAGGTGATCGCCCCCAGGAAACCCGCGTGGGGATGGGGACGGAAGGGGGTGAGCACGGCCAGGCCGGCGGCGCCCGCGGTCCCGGCCGCCAGATCGATCCCGTCCACCGCAGGAGCAGGGCCCAGGTCCGGATCGTCGGCCACCTTGAATTCGGGCGCCGGGCCGCCGGGCCCGTAACCCTTGGCCGCGGCCACGTCCTGGTGACCAGCCACCGTGTCCAGGGGCGCGGTGGTGATGGACAGGGTATCAGTGCAGAAGGCGGCCTCCGGATCCGGCAGGGCCGACGCCACGCGGGCCGCCCAGGCCGGAGCCACGGCGGCGGGTCGCTGGGGCGGACCGAGCCAGGTCTTCACGGCCCAGGCGCCGGTACCCGGCCGTGCCCGCACGAGCACCTGGCGGACCAGGTCCTCCAAACCCTCCAGCCGGGGCGGCGCCAGGTCCGCAGCCGGCGACGGGGCCGGCTCCAGCAGGTGGACGACACTGCTCATGCCCCGTCATCCTGATCACCACGCAGGGCCAGGAACTCGGACACGGTGACGAAACGCACACCCTGGGCCGCCAGTCGCGCCACCTCGGCGGCCAGGACCTCGGCCGTGGCCGCGTGGGGATGGCAGATGCCTATGGCGAAGCCCGTGCGGCGCGCGGCGGTGACCAACCGTTCCAGGTTGGACCGGATGCGCTCGGTGTCCTCGTTGTCGTAGTCCAGGAAGATGCGGTTGCGGGCCGTGGGCAGGCCGGCGCGCTTGGCTTCGTCCCAGGCCACGGAACCGGCGGCGGTGAGGCTATCCACGAAGTAGAGGCCGCGGGCGTCGAGTTCGGCCATGAGCCGGGCCATGGTGGTCTCGTCGCTGGTGGCGGCGCTGCCCATGTGATTGTTCACGCCCCGCACATGGAGCAGTCCGGCCAGGGCCTCGTCCAGGCGGTCGGCGATCTCCCGGCGACTCATGCCCACCATGACCGCCCGCGGACCGGGGTCCGTGTCGGGCCAGGACTGGGGCTGCATGGGCAAGTGGAGCATGATCTCCCGGCGCCGGGAATCGGGGGCTTCGCCGCCCCGGCCCACCGAGACCTCCACCGGGCAGCCCGCCGCCCGCCGGGCAGCCGTCGCACGGCCCACGGCGCCGGGATCCACGGTGGCCGCCGCCGTCGGCAGGATCAGTCCGGTCCCCTGCAGGGCGAAGTGACGGGAATAGGACAGCCCCGGCAGCACAGCCAGGGTCAAGGGCACGGGCAGGTCGAGTATGGCGTGGGTGGTGGCGTTGCGGAAGTTGCCCCAGTCGTCCACGACCAGGGCCACGGTAGGACCGCCGGACTCGCGCAAGCGGCGCCAGGCGGCCGAGCTCCCATCCCGTTCCCAGCGCACATCCGGAGTCAGATCGGCCCGATGCAAGAGGAGGGTATGGGTCGGGTGACCGGGCACGCCCACGTCCAGGCGGAGCAGGTCCTGTTCCTCGTCCGGACGCGCTCCCGCTGAGCCGCGCCGGCGGGGCAAGCGCTCGCCCCAGAGGACCCGCGCGCCGGCGGTATCGAGAGCCTCCGCGACCCGGGCCTGGACGTCCCACCAGGGACTCTCCCCGTCCACGGGCACCGTACGGCAGCGGATCATCGCGCCCTCGCCCAACTCGGGCGCAGGCCGGTCCAGGTCGCCGGGGCGGTCGGGGTGAACGGCACCGGTGGCCAGTCCGGGCAGGATCCGGGCCAGGGCCTCGTCCACCGCGTCCTGCACCTGGCCATGCATGCGGTCGGACCCCAAGCCCAGCAGGGCCGCCTGTCCACGGCGGGTCTCGGCCCACTTGAGGGCGCCCACGCCGGTCACCACCAGCGCCACAGCCACGAGCACCAGGGCTACGAGACGGTTGCGGCCGAAGGACCGGGAGCGGCGGGCGGCGGGGGTGCGGCTGGATCTGGGCAAGGCGGTGGTTCCCTGGTTGGTTGCGGCCGGGCGCCTGTCAGCCTCCCTGCGCACAGGACGGGCCCGGAGCCGATGTTACGGCAAGCGGCGCGGAACCGCCACCGTTGGACGCCGTCGGGAGCCGCCCATGAAAGAAGGCGGGGGAGCCATCGCGGCTCCCCCGCCCTGAAACTCGATCGGCTATGTGGATCAGCCGGCGTTGGTCTCGTCGATCTGCCCCACCATGCGGTACAGGGTCCGCTCGCGGCCGTTGTGGTCGACCTGCTCGGTGGACAGGAAAAAGATGATCCGGCCGGTGATGTTCAGCTGCCTTTCACCGTCGGTCGTGCTCTGCATGATCTTGAACTGCACTTCGTACTGGGATTCCAGGGCTCCGGGGAACACGGTATTCTCGGTCAATTCCCAGGTGCCGACCTGGCTCAGGACGCTGAGCTCGATGTTCGAGATGGCGCCCACACCTTCCCGGGGCGGATTACCGGAGAACATCTTCTCGGTGATTACGATTTCCTCGTCGTAGCCGAAGTAGTCCCTCGGCAGACCGAACTCATCCACCGTCTCCTGCTTCAGGAAGATCTTGAATTCGGGATCGATCACCGTGAGATAGCCCGTATAATCGCGATCTTCATAAACATCCATGAAATTTCGCATGAGCTGTTCCGGCGAGCCGGCGAACGGCGGGCCGTCCGGATCGACTATCTCATCGTCCTTGTTTTTTTCCGGCGAAAAAATGCAACCGCTGACCAGAAGCAGGGCCGCCAACAACGCCAGAAGCGTTATACGCTTCGCCATCATAATTCCATCCTCCAGTGCACGGCGGGTCGTCCAGGGGTGACAGGACCGTTTTTTCTACGTAGCAGAACCCGCCCGATTCCGGCGCGATCATCGCTCAATAAGTCTAGCACATTGACGCATCAATTGCTAGTGAGTCGTCCCTCGCAAGGATCCGAATGTGGCAAAGGCCGGGCCCGGATCGTCGGGGTCGGGTTCACCACCGATGTCTTCCCAACTCGTGACATACCATTCGGTTCCATCCAAGGCGAAGAGAATGTTGGCCTGCCCCCGGTACCGGGTCAACGAACCGCCGGATTCCACCGTCAGGTCATAGATGACCTTCTCCCAATACGCTGTCGTACCCGACGGTTCCGGGACATCGAAGCCATCGTGCTTCATCTTCACTTCACTATTTGTCGGTCCGAAACTGTAGAACTTGCGAATGAATTCGACTTCCTGCTCCCGCTCCCAGGGCGTGGCGAAAGCGTCCGGATACTCGGTTTCCGCTTCCGTGTCGGGAATGTACGTGAATTCCTCGCCGACATTCCGTTCCCAACCACCGGAATCGTTGTTCTGCAGACTCTTGCCCAGGTTGGCCCATACGTTCTCGGGGAGGGTTTGGTCCAAGTAGTCCACGGCGGTGCCCGACTGGGGCGGCTCCGGAACCCGGGGCGAGAAGAAGCAGCCCGACCCGGCCAGGACCAGGACCATTCCAGCCACTGCCAGGGCGGCGTGGCGGATTCCGGGGGTTCTCATCAGAAACTCCATTTCACCCAGCTGTCGATGGTCCAGTAGTCGGCGCTCGCCGGCCGGATGCCCGGCCCGAAGGCGTTCACTTTTTCTACCGACGCCTGGATCTCCACAGGGTTCGTGCTCCCCCACTTGCGCTTGGCACGCAGGCCCGTGATGACCTTGCCCTTGTAGGTGGAGGACTCGGAACCGGACTGGGGATTCAACTTGTGGTCGCGGCCCCGGAAGGTGCTCGTCTCCAGGAATACGCCGTCCACGGGCTCGAAGCTCAGGCTGAAGTCGATCTGGCTGATGGTCTGGCTCGAATTGGTCGTGTACACGGAACCACCGCCGGCAGCCTCACCGGTGCGCTTGGCCTTGAAGAAACGATTGTACTGGTGCTTGAGGGAGACCCGCAGGCGCGAGGTGGGATCGAAGGTCAGGAAGGACGTCAGGTTGCCGCGCTTGTCGTAGCTGTCCTGGCGGCTGCTGTCGTCGGAGTAGTCGTAGTCCCGGTACTCGATGTAGAGGGTGTACTCCTGGCTCAGGCGCACCCAGTCGCGCATCTGCCAGGTGAACTCGGGGGAAATTTCGTAGCGGTCGCGGGTGTTGTTCTCGATGGACTTGTCCGAACCGATGGCCAGGTCCTGGCTCTGGTTCCAGCGCACGCTGAGTTCCACATCGGAATCGCCCCAGGCCCGGCGCAGGCCGGCCGAGGCTGCCGTACGCAGGATGTCCTTGTTCTGGCCGTTGGGCCGGTCGTCGGGAATCTGCTGGTCCAGGGACTGGTCCAGGACCACCGCCAGCCGCGTGCTCTGGAAGAACGGGCGGTACCATTTGACCCCGGCATCCAGCCGCCGCTTGTTCTGGCGGCCACGGCGGGTGCCAGCCTGCAGGTACTGGTCGTCCCACACCCACTTGTACTCGTAGGCGGCCACGAAGGAGTCGCGGCTCGTGGCGAAGGTGGCCTGGAAGTTCACCTTCTCCTCGAATTTTTCCTGGGTGCCCTGGCCGCTCTTGGCGTAGGCGGTCTCGTCCACCGTACGGGCCACGTTCAGTTCCAGGCCCACGCGCCCGAACCGCACCTCGTTCTCCAGGACGATGGCTTGTTTCTTGGCCACCTTGCGCTCGCGAACGATCTGGTCGTCGGGAACGGTGATGCCGGTGGTGTCGGGAGCGCCGCGATCGTTGCGCCGCCAGTCCAGGAACTCACTCTCGAAGGTGCTCTGGGTCAGCACGGCCCGACCCACCAGCCAGCCCCGGTCGTAGTAGGCGCCGGCGCCGAGGGAATCCCCCAGGGACTTGGCCGTGTCCACCCGGTGACGCAGCAGACGATCGCCCTGGGCGCCCTCGCCGTGGAAACGCCCGGCTAAAACCAGGCCCGGATCGAGTTCCCAGCCCGTCTGCAGGTGGAAGCGGGCGTTGGCCTCGTCGCGCTCGGAGGCCGCACCGCGGTTCTCGGAGCTCTCGTCCACCATGCCGATGCCGGCGGTGAGGTCGTGCAGGAGGGCGCCCGTGCGCAGCTCGTTCTTGCTGAATTTGAGACCGGCGTTGCGATTGTCCCGCTTGATGAGGTTGGTGACGCCCTGGGAGTTCACCGTGCTGTCCTCGGACCAGTCCCAGTTGGCGTTCACGTCCAGATAGAAGGGCATCAGGCCGCCGCTCAGGTAGTTGAACCGGTTGGAGCGGCTCTCGACGACCTTGTCGTAACTGCGGTAGTCGTCCCAGGAGTATGCGGCCCGGTTCTGCACCTGGCTGCCCCCGCGCATGGAGAGGATCGATTCGAGTTCACCGTAGTAGGAGTACTTCTGGACCGTGGCCTTGACGCCGCCCTTGGGCGAAGTCTTGAGGCTCTTGAAGAGGGGTTCGGCCGCGCCGTCCACCTGCAGTTCACCCTTGTCCTTGAGGGCGGCCAACCGCGGGTCCTTCTCGGCCAGGGCCGCCAACAGGGAGTCTTCGTGGGAGAGGGCGGGTTCGTCCCGGGTCGGTTCCTCGTCCTGGGCAGCGGCCGGGGCCGGCAGCAGGGCCAGGAGCAAGCAAAGCAGGATGCCGGCCGTCAGGGCGTCGCGACTCATGGATCGGGCGCCGTTCATGACGCCTCCCGTGCAGCCAAGGCGGCCGCCAGGCGCCGGAACGCGGCGACCGTCAGGTGCTCGGGGCGCGCTTCGGCATCGATGTCCGCCGTGCGCGCGAGAGTCGCCACTTCGTCTGCGGCGAAGCCGTGATTTTTCCTCAGGTGCGTGGCCACTTTCTTCCGTCTCTGCCCGAATAGGGTCTTCACCGTCGCCGTGAACCGCGCGTACTCCGCGGCGTTCCAGATTTCCCGCGGCACCAGCTCGACGATGGCCGACGCCACCTGCGGCCGCGGCCAGAAGACCGAAGCCGGTACGGTGCGCACCCGCCGCACGTCGAACACGGCGCCCAGTACCACGGCCAGGATGCCGTAGTCGCGCCCACCCGGGGAAGCGGTCATGCGGTCGGCCACTTCCCGCTGCACCATGAATACGCCGCCGGCGACCTTGTCGTGCAGGTCGGCCAGGGCGAAGAGCACGGTGCTCGTCAACACATAGGGCAGGTTTCCGGCCATGACCGGCCGTTCGCCCGCCTTGGCCAGCGTCCCCGGCCAGTCCAACCGGGCCAGATCCGCTTCGACCAGTTCGAAGCCCGGCCGACCGCCGAACTCGGCCTCCAGCAGGGCACACAGCTTGCGATCCACCTCCACGCAGACGACGCGCTCGGCGCCGCCGTCCAGCAGGTGGGTCGTGAGGGCTCCGCCACCGGCGCCCAGTTCCAGGACCCGGCCGCCCACGGCCAGAGTGTCCTGGGCGATGGCCCGGGCCAGGTTGCCGTCGACGAGGAAATTCTGTCCCCGCCGCTTCACCGGCCGGATGCCGTGGGCCCGCAGCACATCCAGCTGGCTGCGGCTCTTGCCGTCGGCTCCGGTCACGGGGCGGCCCCGAAGAGTCGCCGGAAATTCGCCGTGGTCCGGTCGCCGACCTCACCCGGCGTCATGTCCAGCAATTGGGCCACCTTGTCCCGCGTGTGCCGCACGTAACCCGGTTCGTTCCGCTTGCCCCGATAGGGGACGGGCGGCAACCAGGGGGCGTCCGTCTCCAGAAGCAGCATATCCGCCCCGGCTTCGGCCACCCGGTCCGGCAGCGTGCTGTTCTTGTACGTCACCGGGCCACCGATTCCCAGTAGCAAACCCCGTTCCCGGGCCCAGACCACGGCCTCCGGTCCACCGGCGAAAGCGTGGAGCACGCCGCCGCGGGCGGGTACGCCGCACTCGTCCACCTGGACCAGGATCTCCTGCCAGGCGTCCCGCACGTGGAAGATCACCGGCAGGTCCACCTCGGCGGCCAGTTCCAGCTGGGCCGCCAGGGCCGTGCGCTGGGCCGGCCGCGGCGAAAGGTCCCGGAAGAAATCCAGGCCGATCTCCCCCACGGCCACCACCCGCGGATGGCGCGCCAGTTCCGCCAGCTCCGTCAGGAGCGCTTTCGCTTTGGGCACGAGCTTCCCGTCGGCGTCGGCCAGCTCCTGGGCGTCGTGGGGATGGACTCCCACCGTGGCCCACACGTCCGCGTGGGTCTCGGCCAGGACCACCGACTCCCTGCTGGTCGGCAGATCATAACCGACGTTGAGGAATCCCGTCACGCCCTCGGCACGGGCGGCGGCCATGACCGCATCCCGGTCGCCCGCGAATTCGGAGCGGTTCAAGTGGACGTGGCTGTCGATCACGCGCCGTTCCCCCGGGGTTTGCGGCCTCCGCCGTGCCCGCCCTGGTCGTCGCGCGTGTCCGGACGCCGGTCCCGCGGGGCCGGCAGATCCGCCTCCGGGCGCCATTTCAGTTCCGTCGCCGGCAGGACGAGGTAGTTCTCCAGGCCCGGCACGTCCACGGTGACCGTCTCGCGCATGAGGTCCAGCTTGCGCACCCGGCCGCGGCCCTGGCTGGTGGAGACCTCGGTCCCCACCCGGGGCAGGCGGCGGCGCAGTTCCTGGTAGACCTCGTGCTCGTAGGTGACGCAGCAGCGCAGACGTCCGCAGGGCCCGGAGAGCTTGCCCGGATTCATGGGCAGTTGCTGGTTCTTGGCCATCTTCAGGGTTACCGGCAGGAAGGCGTGCAGGAAGGTCGAGCAACAGAACTCCCGGCCGCAGATGCCCATGCCCCCCTTGAGGCGTGCCTCGTCGCGCACGCCGATCTGGCGCAGCTCGATGCGGGTGCGGAAGACCGAGGCCAGATCGCGCACCAGCTCCCGGAAATCGACCCTTTGTTCGGCCGTGAAGTAGAAGGTGATCTTCTTGTGGTCGAAACGACGCTCTATCGTGACCAGGTTCATCTTCAGGCGGCGGCCCTGGATCTTCTCCTGGGCGATGTCCCAGAAACCCCACTCGTCGCCGCGGTTCTCGTGGAGCCGCTTGAGGTCGGCGGCCGAGGCGGCGCCCAGCACTCCCTGGCGGCGGGCCTGGTCCCACCAGAGGGCCGAACCCCGGCCCACGTAATTCACGCGTCCCAGGTCGCGGCCCCGGTCGGCCTCCACAAGGCAGTAGTCACCCACCACCAGCGGAACACCCTGGCGGTTGTGGTAGTAGCCCTTGCGATGCCCCTTGAACTGGACGACCACCAGGTCCTCGTCGGGCGCCGGACCGGTGGGCGCTTCGGGGCGGCGCCCGCCGCGGGATTGTTTGCCACGACGATTCTGCTCGCCGGAACCGGTTCCCGAGGCGCCAGCGTCGCGCCTGCCACGACGGCGCGGACGCCGGGAACGGCGGCGGCCGGACCGCTTCCGCTCCTGGTCTCCCGGGGGCCCGTCAGGCCTGTCCGGTTTGTGTCCGTCGTTGGTCCCGTTGGACATGATCGATGAGTTCCTCGCAGAGCACGGCCATCACCAGGCCGACGTTGACGTTGCGGACGAGGTCCAGACGCGCTGACTCCACCCGGGCCAGATCCTCGAGCAGGCCGGCGGTCCGACGCCGGGCCGCCGCTGCGGCCACCTGGTCGGCGGCCCCGGGCAAACGGGGACGCCAGGCATCACCCGTCTCGCGGCAGGCCACCGCGTCACTGTACAGGATGTTCAGCAGTTCGCACAGGCGGATGGCGCGGGTCCGACGCGCTGCCGGCTCCTTGGCCTCCAGCCGCTTGGGCGTAGCTTCGGCGGGCACCAGGTCCTCCGGCACCGCACCCCGGTGCAGGTCGTCGGCCAGGAGCGCACCGGCCGCCCGGTTTCCCTCGTGCAGAGCGGCGAAGGTCTGCGCCGCCCAGGCCAGCAGCAGATTCGTCTCCGGTTCGAGCAGGGCCAGGGCCCGGCGGACGTTGCCGTCGGCCGCTCGGGCGGCCTGTTCCAGGGACTCCCGGTCCGTCTCGACCGTCTGTCCCAGAAGTGCCGCCATCTCCGCGGCCGGCCAGGGCGAGAAGCGTACGGTCTGGCAACGCGAAAGGATCGTGGGCAGCATGCCGGCAGTCCCGGTGGTCAGCATCATGATGACCGTGCTCGGCGGCGGCTCCTCCAGGGTCTTGAGGAAGGCGTTGGCCGCGGCCGGATTCAGGCGCTGGGCGTCGGTCACCACGGCCACCTTCCAGGGGCTCTGGAAGGCGCGCCGGCGCAGGAAACGGATGAGGGCGCGCACGGTCAGGGGGCCCGGATGGTCCGGATCACCGATGCTCAGGAAGGAGGCTGCGGTCCAGGGGGACGCATGGAAGGGCTGCCGGGACTTGGCTTCGAGCAGGCCGCGCACCTCGTCCTCGCTCACGGTGGCGGGAGCCGGGCCGAGCCAGCGAATGTCCGGGTGCTGGAAGGTGAGGGCCTTGACGCAGCTCTCGCAGCGGGAACCCACGGCGCAAGTATCCGGGGCGGCGCAGTTCAGGCGCCGGGCGAATTCCAGGGCCGTGGTCTCCTTGCCGGTCCCCTCGTCGCCCACGAAGAGGAAGGGTTGGCCCAGCTTGCCGACCCGCCGGATCCGGTCGAGACGGTCGAGGACGTGGTCGCGTCCGGGAAAGAGGTCGAGGGGCAAGGCTGCACTCCCGGTCCCGGATTGTTCCGGATGGTGAACGTCGGCGGCCGCCGGTCGCGGCCCGCGGCGTCAGCGGGACCGCAGCCAGTCGGCGGGGTCGAGCGGCGTGCGTCCGTGCCGCACTTCGAAATAGAGTTCCGGGTCGCCGCCCGCAGCCGGCGTGCCGACCTCGGCAATGACCTGGCCTCCGGCGATCTCGGCGCCGGCCGCCACGAAAACCCGGTCCAACTGGGCGTAGAGGGTATAATAACCTCCGCCATGGTCAAGGATAACGCATGTGCCGAAACCGGGCAAATCATCATGGAATTCCACGGTGCCGTCGGCCACAGCGGCCACGGGACTGCCTGCGGCGGCTGCGATGTTCACGCCGTTGTTCAGGGTCACGGTCTTGAATCTCGGATGAACCGAGCGGCCGAAGCCCCGCACCACCTCGCCCTGGACGGGCCAGGCCAGGTCGCCGGCCTGGGATCGCAGGTCCTCCGCCACGCCCCCGGCGCCGGGCACCACCGGACGCTCGACGCGTTGGCGTTCCAGGTCCTCCAGCACGTAACTGAGCTTCTGCTCGTTGAGGTCCAGGGCGATGAGCTGGTCCTTGATCTCGCGGCGCTCGCTGTCCAATTCACGCAAGGCAGCGGTGCGTTCAGCAGCCAGCAGCTCCATGCGAGCGTTCCGGTCGTCGGTGCCGGCGCGGGCCTCCCAGATGCCGGCCAGAGCCGCGTCCAGAACCCGCTGCTCCTGCAGGATGCGGTGGCCGCGGGTCCGGGTCTCCTCCACCAGCCCGGCCTCGAGCCGTGCCAAGGTGCGGGTCATGCGGTAGCGGGCCATGAGGTCCGACACGCTCGCGGCGGCCAGGACCGTGCGCAGGTCGCCGGGCCGGCCATGGATGTAGAGGTCGCGCAGCCGGCGCCCGAGGGCCTCCTGGCGGTTCGCGAACTCCGTCCGGCTGGTCTCCAGGCGCGTGGCCAGGATGGCGCCTTCCTCCTCCAGCAAGCGCTCGCGCTTGGCCATCTCGCCCACGATACGGCTGGTCTCCTCCAGATCCTGCTCGATCTCCTGGTAGGAGCGGCGGACCTGGGCTTCCTCGTTGTCCAGGTTCGAAAGGCGCTCCCGGTGGCCGGCGATGCGCGTGCGCAGATCGTTCAGTTCCTGGGTGTTTTCGCGGATGCTCTCGGCCAGGGGGTCGGCTTGTCCGGCCGGTTGCGGCGTGTCCGCCGCCGCAGCCAGGACCAAGCCGGCCAGGGCCAGGGATGGGGCGATGATCCGCAGCCAGACGCGCATTACAGGTCGCTCCGCAGGGTGAGGTACTTGCGCATGGCCGACCAGCTGCCGATGAGACCGAGCAACACGCAGAACCCGATGAAACCGGCAATCTGCCCCGGCGCGAAGAAGACGACCCCACCCAGACGGCCCT
Source organism: bacterium (assembly GCA_024231905.1). Taxonomy (GTDB): domain Bacteria; phylum Krumholzibacteriota; class Krumholzibacteriia; order LZORAL124-64-63; family LZORAL124-64-63; genus JAAEQC01. Next base: position 410,938 of record JAAEQC010000218.1, read on the forward strand.
CCAGCAGAACGCCGGCGACCGCCAGCAGGCCCATGGCCAGACTGCCGGCCAGGAACCCCTGCAGGGCCCCTTCGGCCAGGAAGGGCGTGCGGATGAAGGCATTGGTGGCGCCCACGAGCTTCTGGATCTGGATGACCCGCGCGCTGGCAGCCATGGTGAGCTTCACCGTGTTGGAGATGACGAAGACCGCGGCCACGAAGACGATCAGGCCCACGATCATGCTGGCCAGCTGGAAGCGGAAGGTCCACCGCTCCAGGGCGTCGATCCAGTCCTGGTGGAAGACGATCTCCTCCACCTCGGCCCAGCCGGCGACCTCGTCGCGGATGGCCCGCACCGTGTCCAGGTTGCGGGCCTCCACCGTCAACTGCAGGTGGTACGACGGCGGCAGGGGGTTGCCGTCCAGCATCTCGAGCAGGTCGGCGTCCTGGCCGAGGGTGCCGGAGAACTCGTGCAGCGCCATCTCGGGGCTGATGTAGGTCACGCCGCTCACCCCGGGAATGGAGACGAGCCGCGGTTGCAGGTCGGCGCGGGCCGTCTGGGTCAGCCCCTCCTGCAGGAAGACGCGGATGTCGATGCCCGTGCGGGCCCGTTCCAGGGCCAGGGCCAGATTCAGGGTCGCCAGGGTCAGCACCGCCAGCACCAGCAGGGACGAGCCCATGATGAGGATCGTCACCCCGGTGGTGAGCTTGCGACGGTGGAATCCGGCGAAGGACTCCTTCAGCAGATACTGCAGCTGCGCGCTTCTAAGCATGGACCTTCTCCTGACGGCCGGGCGCCGGAGCGCGGTACATGTGGTCGGTGATGGTGGCCTTGCGGTCCACGGCCCCGCGCCGCTTCTCGTCCGAGACGAGCTTGCCGTCACGGACGACGATGACCCGCTCGCCGAAGGTCCTGACGATGCCGTGGTCGTGGGTGCTGAAGATCACACAGGTACCCGCGTCGTTGATGCGGAAGAGCAGGCCGATGATCTCCTGGGCCGTCTCCGGATCCAAATTGCCGGTCGGCTCGTCGGCCAGCAGGATCTTGGGACTGTTCACCATGGCGCGGGCGATGGCCACCCGCTGCTGCTCGCCACCGCTCAACTCCCGGGGCAGGCGATGGCGCTTGTTCCACAGGCCCACCTGGGTCAGGACGCGCATGACGTTCTTCGTGATCTGGTTCGATTTGATTCCCACCACCAGCTGGGCGAAAGCCACGTTGTCGAAGACGTCACGATCCTCCAGGAGCCGGAAGTCCTGGAAGACGAAACCGATCTCCCGGCGCAGTCGCGGCACCTTCCGCCGGTTCATGCGCGAGGCGAGCTGGCCGCGGACGATGACCTCCCCCTTGGTGGGGAAGGCGTCCATGGCGATCAGGCGCAGGACGCTGCTTTTACCCGCGCCGCTGGGCCCGGTGATGCATAGGAATTCGCCGTTGGTGACGGTGAAGCTCACGTCCGCGAGCGCCGTCTGGTCGGAGTACACCAGGTCCACGTGTCGGAAACCGATCACCGATCGCTCTTCGAGCGGACCGGAGGCGGCAGGGTCCCTGCTAAACAACTCGTTCTCCCGTCTACATTTGCGATCGCGGCGCCGAAATCCTCGCTGATTCCGGACGTCCGAGCCGGGGGGTGCCGAGGCACGGGTTGCACGAATCGTGCCCGGCACGGCATAATCGTCCCGCACCCTGTACCCCAGCCGGGAGAGCCCATGGAAACCGTCTTGAGCCTGTGCCTGATCGTGCGCGACGAGGAAGAGATGCTGCCCGGACTGCTGGCCAGCGTGGACGGCCTGTGGGACGAACTGGTAGCCGTGGACACGGGCTCGACCGACGGCACCGAAGCCCTGCTCGCGGCGGCCGGCGCCCGCATGGTCCACCGGCCCTGGGACGACGACTTCGCCGCCGCCCGCAACGCCTCCCTGGACGCGGCCACCGGGAACTGGATCCTGGTCCTGGACGCTGACGAACGGGTGACACCGGGCCTGGCGGCGGAGATCCGCGCCCTCTTGGACGACCCGGGCGCCGGCGCAGCGACCCTCGTCATGCGCAACGACCTACCCGACGGTGGCCGCCGCGATGCGGATCTGCTGCGCCTGTTCCGCAATGATCCATCCGTCCGCTACACCCACCGCATCCACGAGGACGCCACCGCGTCCGTGCGCAGCTACCTGGCGCGCGCGGGTCTGGCCCTGCGCCGGCTGACCGGGGTGGTGCAGCACCTGGGCTACGTGCGGGAGGTGGCCGCCGACCGCGCCAAGAAGGAACGGGACCTGGCCCTGCTGCGCCTGCTGGTGGACGAGGATTCGGACGACCTCTACAGCTGGTTCAAGCTGCTGGAACTGGCGCGTTTCTGGGAGGATCCGCCGCTGGCGGCAGCCACGGCGCCCGAGGCGGCCGCGGCCCTGGACCGGGCCGACCCGGCGGCCCTGCGGCGGCAGGCCTGGAGTGGCGAACTGGCCGGCCTGGCAGCGACCGGCCTGCACCGGGATCCGGCGGCCGGCTTGGCCTGGCTCGACGAGCGGGCTGCCCGGGTCGCCCCCACGGCGGCCTGGCACCTGGCCCGGGCCAACCGGCTGGAAGCCCTGGACCGAACCGACGACGCCCGGGGCGCCTACGAGTCCTGCCTCGCCACAGCCGCCGATCCCGCCGCCCCGCTGCCGCCGGCCCGGCCCCTGCTGGGACTGGCGCGCCTGGCTGCCGCCGCCGGCGACCTGGCTGGCGCCCACGCCTACGCCCTGGACGCCGTCCGCACCGCCCCCCGGGACGACGAGGCCCTGCTGGCGGCTGTGACCTTCTCCCGCCTGGGCCCGGGCGAGCCGGCCCTCGTCGCCTTCGTCACCGAACACCGCCGGGACCATCCGGCCGCCACCGAGGACCTGGCCCGGGCCCTTCTGGCCGGCGGATCCCCGGAACACGCCCTGCGGGTCCTGACCGACCTGGCCGCCCTCCACCCCTCGGCCAATCTGGGCCTCCTGGTCTGCTCCCTGGTCACGGGCATCCCGGTGGACCTGGCCATCGATATCGATCAGCAGGCCGCCGACGCCGCCCTCCAGGACTGGCTCCGCGTCGTCTGGCGCGCCCGGAGAGTCGAAGACATGAACGCCGTCGCCGACAACGTCCCCGCCATCGTCGAGGCCTTCCCCTGGATCCCCGACTTCCTTCGGGAGGAAACCCAACGCCTATCCCCGACCACCTAGCACGCACATCTTCAGCGGCAGGAAATCCTGATCCGGGGTGACCGGTTCGGGGACGTTGCGAGGCGGAGAGCGGCGCCCTCCGAGAGGCGCCCGCAAGAAATAAGCCCCACCGACTTCTGTCGGTGGGGCGTTTTCAAGGACGCCGCCTCGGGGGAGCGGCGATCCCGCCGCAGCCGTCCCCGAACCGGTCACTCCGGATCAGGATTTCTCATCGATGAAGAACCTCGTCCGCAACCCGGCAACGTAATCGGCAAGAGCCGCTTCGATCTTCTCGCCCTCGACCGCACCCCGCAGTTGCTCCTTGAGATCCTCGTAGGTGAAACGATGTCCCTCGATACGCTCCTGCACCAGGAAGACGTACCACCCGGCCGCCGTCTGCACCGGTTCGGTAACCTGTCCCACGGAAGCCGCGTCGATCACGGTCTGGAACTGCTCGGACAGGTCTTCCATGCGGAAGGTGCCCAGCAGGCCGCCGCGGGAAGCGGAGGCCGGATCGGCACTCACCTCGGCGGCGACCGTGGCGAAGGATTCACCGGCCAGCAGGCGCGCGCGCGCTGCCTCGATCTCCGCGCGGGCATGTTGCACATCCTCTTCGGTCACTTCGATGGGCAGGAAGACCTGGCTGAGAGCGCGCCGGCCGTCGTCCATGACCTCGTCCACCTTCAGCAGGTGCACACCGCGGGAGCTGACCACCGGTTCACTCACCTGGCCTACTTCCAGGGTGAAGACGGCCCGGTCCAGGGCCGGATCGAAGAGATCGCCCGGGCTCACCACCCCAACGGCGCCGCCGCGGCGGGCGTTGGGGCCCTGGGAATACTCGGCTGCCACATCGGTGAAGGAGCGTCCGCCGGCCAGGGCGGACTGGGCCTCGGCCACCCGTTCCTGGATCCGCTGCCGGACCTCCACCGACGGCTGCACCGGCACCAGGATGTTCGACAGAACGACACTGTCGGGTTCGGCGGGCATGTCCTCCAGGTGGGCCAGGTAGTAGTCGCGCACCTCGTTCTCGAGAACCTCGATGTCCGGGCGGATGAACTTGCCCACCACGAGCCGCAGATACTGGTCGTCCCGCAGCTGGGAGGTCATGCGCTCGCGGAAGTCGGCCTCGTTGGTCCCGCTGCGCCGCAACTCGCGCTCGAACACCTCGCGCGATCCGAACCGCTCGATGAACTGCTCGATTCGCTGGTCGACGCTGCGCTGGATGGCCTCCTCGTCCACGCTCATGTCGGCGGCCTTGGCCGCGGCGATGATGAGCTTGCTTTCCACGAGGCGGTCCAGCAGTTCCCGGCGCAACTCGGGGGTGTCCTCGTCCGGCGTCTCGCCCTGGTACTCCTGGTTCATGCGGTACAGGTCGACCTCACGGTCGAGATCGCTCTGGAGGATGACCTCCTCGTCCACGATGGCCAGAACCCGGTCCACGAGCACCGGACCGTCGTCGGCCAGGGCCCCCTCCGGCGCCAGGAACGCCGCCGGCATCAGGAAAGCCGCCGCCATAGCCAGGATCAGAATCCGGGTACTACTCGTCATCACCCGTCAACTCCTCCCAGGACTGCACCTGGTCGAGATTCTCGTCGTGGCGAACGACCCCGATCTCGTCGGTCCATTTGGCCAGGAGCTGCTGGAAGGCGTCTTCCTTGCGCTGGCCACGGATGGCGGCGCCGATGCGCTGGTTGGAGTCCTCGATGGTCGCTGGCACCATGGGCGTGATCGCGTCGCAGCGGACCACGGCGTAGCGGCCGTCACCCACGTCGACCGGTTCGCTCAAGGCTTCCACTGCCATGGCGAAGAGCGCGTCGGCCACGGGACCGGTGGCGGTCTTGGCCACCTCTGAGAGCTTGCCGTTGCTCTTCTGGTTGTTCTCGTCGGTTCCGTACTCCTGGACGATGTCCTTCCAGAGAGCGCCGTCCACGAGCTGGGCCCGGGCGGCCGCGGCCGAGGCCTCGTCCTCGGCGATGACCAAGCGGCCCGTGCGCTTCTCGGGGGTCGCGAAGTCGTCGGCGTGCTCGGCCCAGTAGCCCTCCAGGTCCTCGGGGGTGATCCGCTTGTCGAAGACCACCAGGTCACCGTAAAGGTTGGTGATCATGATCTCTTCGACCTTGTGGTTCACCTTGGCCAGCACCGCCGGGTGTTCGAAGTAGCCCTGCAGCTTGGCCTCGTCGTTGAGGATGGAGCGCTCGAACCCGGCCTCGATCTTGTGTCGCAGGCCCGTCACCATGTGCTCCTTCTTGGGACGCGCGAAAGTGGACATGCGGTCGTAGCGGTCCTTGTAATCGGCAACCGTGTAGGTGTGGCGTTCGCCCGCTGCGTCGTAGGCGTAGAAATCCAGGTCCAGGTCCATGGGCGTCACGTCCAGGGGTGCGAGCTGGTCGTCGGGGATGGGCTCCTGGGTCTCCGGATCGAGGAGCTGCTCTTCCTCCGGCAGGCCCTGATACACCTTCCAGAGGGCTTCCTCGTTGATCCAGGCGTTGTGCTTCTTGCGCGTGGCGTCCCGGAACTCCATCTGCATCCGCGCCTTCTGGCGGTTGAAGTTCACGTTGTCGATGCGGCCCTTCATCTCTTCCAGGGGCGGCAGATCGGCCTGGTCGATGTTCTCGACCCGCAGCAGCCACCAGCCGTAAGCGGTCTCGACCGGCTGGGAGTACTCGCCCACTCCGGTGGCGAAGATGGCCGCCTCGAACTTCTCGTCGTAGCGGCCGTAGGGCACCGTGATCTCCTGCCGGCCCTTGGCCGGAGAACTGCCCTCGTGGAAACGGTCCCGGATATCCTGCCAGTCCTCGCCACCGAGGACAGCCTCGCGGGCGGCCTCGGCGTCCTCTTTGAAGTTGGTGACCAGGTAGGAGCAGGTGCGGGCCTCGCCGATGAGGGCGTAGTAGCGCGCGAAGTCCTCGTCGGACGTCTTCTTGATGCCCGTTTCCATGACCTCGGACGCCATCTGGACGTTGGCCTCGTAGGCCAGCAGGGACTGGCGGGCGGCCACCACGTTGGCGTCGTCGGCGTAGCCGAGCACCCGGGCCTGGTTCACCATGAGTTCCTTGTTGACGAGCGTCGTCAGGAACTCCTGCTTGCCCTCCAACTGCGACATGTCGAGGAACTGGCGGTGCTCGTCGCGTGGCAGCTCGTTCTTCTCTATCAGGCCGAGGTTCTCCTCGTAGTCGGCCACGCGGATCTCCACGTCGCCCACCTGCGCCAACAGCGCACCCTGGTCGTCCCCACCGCCACAGCCGCCGACCACGCATAGTACCCAGGCCGCGGCACACAGCAGCGCCACCAGTCCGAAACGGCGGCGCGTCGGATGCGGAGAAAGGAAAGAGCTGACGAAGCTAGACATGGTCACTCCTTGTTGCTCAGCTCGTCCAGACGAGCGAGTACGTTCGACGCCGCGGCCAGTTGGTCCTCACGAGCCGCGGGCACTTTCATGATGAACTGATCGACGGCCTTGAATGTGAGGCCGGAAGGGCCCGATTCCATCAAGCCCTGAATGATAAGCGGGTCCGGTTCCTGCCCGCCAGCAAAAAACAGATCCAGGCCGAGCCGGCCGCCGCGGATCTCCTCGATTCCATGGTGCCCGGCCAGGATGCGCAGGCGCTGCAAGGCAAGCAGATTCGTGACCGGCGGCGACGGCGGTCCGTAGCGGTCTCGGAACTCCTCCTCGAGCCGCGCGCAGGCCGCCGGCCGGCGCAGGCGCGCGATGCGGCGGTACAGATCCATCTTCTGCTGGGCGTCGCCCACGTATTCGTCGGGCAGGTAGGCGGACAGCCGCATTTCCACTTTCACATCGAGCGGTGCTACACCGCCTCCACCCTGGAGTTCCGCCACGGTTTCCTCCAGCAGGCGGCAATAGAGATCGAAGCCGATGGCCTCCATGTGACCGTGCTGCTCGGAGCCCAGCAGGTTGCCCGCGCCCCGGATCTCCAGGTCGCGCATGGCGATGTGGTAACCGGAACCCAGGGCCTGGAACTCCTCCAGGGCCGCCAGGCGCCGCCGGGCGTCGGCAGTGAGCCGTTCGCCGGGAGGGGTCATGAGGTAGGCGAAGGCGCGGTGGTGGGAGCGTCCCACCCGTCCCCGGAGCTGGTAGAGCTGGGCCAGGCCGAAACGGTCGGCCCGGTCGATGACGATGGTGTTCACCCGCGGCATGTCCAGGCCCGACTCGATGATGGCCGTGGTCACGAGCACGTCGTACTCGTGGGCCAGGAAGGCGGTCATGATCTTCTCAAGCCTCTCCTCGGGCATCTGGCCGTGGGCCCAGGCCACGCGCACGTTGGGCAGGAGCTTGCGGATGAGGTCGGCCGTACCCTCGATGGTCTGCACCCGGTTGTGGACGTAGAAGACCTGGCCGCCCCGGTGCAACTCGCGCAGGATCGCCTCCACCAGCACCTTCTCGTCGAAAGTGCAGAGTTCCGTGTGGATGGGCAGACGGTCCCTCGGCGGAGTGTTGATGAGACTCATGTCCCGGGCGCCCATGAGGGCCAGGTAGAGAGTGCGCGGGATGGGCGTGGCGCTGAGGGTCATGACGTCCACCTGCCGCTTCAGCTCCTTGATGCGCTCCTTGTGGCGCACGCCGAAACGCTGCTCCTCGTCCACTACCAGCAGGCCCAGGTCCTTGAACCTCACGTCCCGCGACAGAAGGCGATGGGTGCCCACCAGCAGGTCCACCTCGCCGTCGGCGCAACGAGCCACCACGTCCTTCTGCTCGGCGGTGGTGCGGAAACGGCTGAGGGTCTCTACGCGGACCGGGAAATCCCGGAAGCGCTCGGCGAAGGTCTCGCCGTGCTGGAGCGTCAGCAGGGTCGTGGGGCAGAGCACGGCCACTTGCTTGCCCGCGGCCACGGCCTTGAAGGCCGCCCGGATGGCCACCTCGGTCTTGCCGAAGCCCACGTCGCCGCAGACAAGGCGGTCCATGGGCTGGGAGTCCTCCATGTCGCGCTTGGTGTCCTGGATGGCCGTGAGCTGGTCCGGGGTCTCGTCCCAGAGGAAGGAATCCTCCAGGGCCTGCTGCAGGGGCGTGTCGGGCGGGTAGGCGTGGCCGGGGCGGGCCCGGCGCTGGGCATAGAGGTCGATGAGTTCGGCAGCCATGGCGCGAATGGCTTTGCGCGCCCGGCCCTTGACCTTGAGCCAGCTGCCGGATCCGAGGCGTCCCAGGGGCGGGTTGGCGCCCTGGTCGGAGCTGTAGCGTTCCACCTGGTCGATGTTCTCGACCGGCACGTACACCCTGCCCTCGTCAGCGTACTCCAGGAGCAGGCATTCCCGTTCGGCGCCCTGGACCGTGATCACCCGCAGTCCCTTGTAGTGGCCGATGCCGTACTCCAGGTGGACCACGAACTCGCCCGGCCGGAGCGACGCCCGCTCCTTGACCAGGCCGGAACCGCGATGGCGAACCCGGGCCGGACGGCGGTAGCGCTCGAAGAACTCGTGATCCGTCAGGCAGACCAGGTCGACCCCGGGCCAGACGAAACCGGCGGACAGGCCGCCCACCCGCGGCAGGACCGGCGGCGGCGCGTCGCCCACCTCCTCCAGCAGGTCGGCCAGGCGGTCGGACTGCCCCTTGTTGTCGCACAGCAGGAGCACCGCGCAGCCCGCGGCGCGCTGACGATCCAGTTCGGCCAGCAGCCGGGACACGTCGCCGCCCCGCAGCTCCTGGGCCGTGGTGTCGTGGGCCAGGGCCTCGCCGGGCTCCAGGTCCAGCCAGCGGCCGGCCGGGTCGCCCGTGATCCAGCCGCCGGCCACGAAGACATGACCGGCGCCGGGCCGGGCCAGCTCGGCCACCGGCGCCACCAGATCGGCGATCTCCGGTAGGTGCGGTTCGCGGTCGAAACGGCCCTCGCGCAGCCGGGGCAGCTCGCCGTCCAGCAGATCGGCCTGCTCGCCCAGGCGCACCGGGTCGAGCCAGAACACGGGCGCACCCTCGGGCAGGTAGTCCGCCAGGGAGGCCACCGGGCCGAGCCAGGGCAAGTAGGTTTCGAGGCCCACGTCGGCCAGGCGGTCGATCAGGCGGGCTTCCAGGTCCTCCAGCAGGTCCGGATCCGTATCGCCGGCGGCGGCCTGGCGCTCCTCCACGCGGCCGAGGCAGGCGAGGATCTCGTCCTCCCCGTACCAGGCGTGGCTCACCGGCAGCACCACCGCCTCCGCCGCCCGCGCGGTGGTGCGCTGGGTTTCCGGGTCGAAGTGGCGGATGGAGACGATCTCGTCGTCGAAGAACTCGATACGCAGGGGATCGGCGCCGGGGGCGAAGACATCGCACAGGCCCCCGCGCCGGGCGAAGTCGCCCACCTTGGCCACCATGCCCGCCGGCCGGTAGCCCAGTTGCACGAGTTCCTCGCCGAAGGCCTCCACGTCCAGCCGCTGGTCGCACTTCAGTCGGATCGTCACCCGGTCGAGGGTGCCCGGCGCCATGACGCGGCCGCGCACGGCGGCCAGGGACGCCACCACCAGGGCGGGACCGTTCTCCCGCAGCCGGTGCAGGCCTGCCAGGAAGTCGCCGGCCACCGAAGGTTCGGGGGAATTGCGATCGAAGGCCAGGACATCCGATTGGGGCAGGTAGACCACGCTGCCGGGGCCGAGCCACACTTCCAGGTCGTCGGCGCAGCGCAGGGCCGCGGCCCGGTCCGGAGCCACCACCAGGGCGGGGCTTCCGGTCTGACGGTACCAGGCCGCCAGCAGGGCCGCCGGGGCGCCGCCGTGGAGGCCGGACAGGAGCAAGGGATCCGCCGGCGATCGGCGCCGGGCGGACTCCACCGCGGCGGCGGCCCCGGGGAGGCCCCCACCCGCGTCGGACTCGCGCAGGAAAGCGTGCAGCAGACCTTCCGGCCCGCCGCACGCGTCGTTCTGTTCGGTCATGTCTCCTCGGACGACGGCCGGACCGCCGCTAGAAGGTGGCCCGCTCCGCGTTGAACGGCGTGATCTGCCGCAACCGTTCCACGATGAGCGGCAAGGCGTCGGCTACGTACTCCACCTGGTCGGGCGTGTTGTACCGCGACAGGGAGAACCGGATGGATCCGTGGGCCTGGGTGAAGGGCACCCCCATGGCCCGGAGCACGTGGCTCGGTTCGAGGCTGCCGCTCGTGCAGGCGGAGCCGCTGCTGGCGGCCACGCCGATGCGGTCCAGCAACAGAAGGATGCCTTCGCCCTCGATGTAGTCGAAGCTGATGTTCGCCGTGTTGGGCAGGCGGTTGTCCACATCGCCGTTGACCCGGCTGTCGGGGACCCGCGCCACCAGTTCCGTCTCCAGGCGGTCGCGCATGGCGCGGACCACCGTGTTCTCGTGCTCGATGTTGGCCGCCGCCAGTTCGCAGGCCACGCCCAGGCCGGCCACGGAGGCGACGTTCTCGGTGCCTGCCCGCCGACCGCGCTCCTGGTGCCCGCCCACGATGAGGGGACGGATCTTGGTACCGCGGCGCACGAAAAGGGCGCCCACGCCCTTGGGGGCGTGCAACTTGTGGCCCGAGATGGACAGCAGGTCCACACAGTCCAGGGCCGCCATGTCCAAGGGGATCTTGCCCGCCGCCTGCACCGCGTCCACGTGGAAGACGGCGCCACGCTCCTTGACGATGGCCCCGACGGCCGCGCTGTCGAAGAGGGTGCCGGTCTCATTGTTGGCCATCATGATCGAGACCACGGCCGTGTCGTCGCGCAGGGCGCCACGCAGCTCGTCCAGGTCCAGGCGGCCTTCGCCGTCCACGGCCAGGAAAGTGACGTCGTAGCCGTGGCGCTTCTCCAGGTCCCGGCACAGGCCGAGCACCGCCGGATGTTCCACGGCGGTGGTGATCAGGTGCCGCTTGTCCGGATGGGCGTAGAGCGTGCCGACGATGGCCAGGTTGTCGCTCTCGGAGCCGCCGCCGGTGAAGACGATCTCGTTGGACTGCCGGGCGCCCAGCAGGGCGGCCACCCGGTCGCGGGACTCGGCCATGGCCTCCCCCGCCCGCGCGCCGAAGCGGTGCATGCTCGAGGGATTGCCGTAGTGGTCGCGCAACAGGGGCACCACGACCTCGAGCACCTCCGGTGCCACCGCCGTCGTGGCGTTGTTGTCCATGTAGACGGGCTCGTCGGGAGCGGCCGGGAAACCGGCCGTCATGTTGAAGGTACCGGAACCGTCGTTGGCCATCAGTCCACCTCGATCACTTCGATGTTCTCGTCCACGAACTCGCGCAGCTGAGCCTGCACGAAGCCCTTGATCGTCGCGTCCGAGGCCTTGCAGGCAGCGCAGTTGCCGGTCAGGCGGACGTACACCGCGTCGCCCTGGCAGCGCACGAACTCGATGTCGCCGCCGTCGTTGCGCAGGGCCACGGAGATGTCCGAGGACAGCAGCTCGCGAATCTTCCCTTCGCGGTCGGCGGCGCCGGCGCCCGCCGGCGGCGCCAGCTCGGACAGCTGGTGGAGGCCTGCCGTGTCGGCGGTCTCGCCCCGGGCGAGTTTGTCCTGGCAGTCGCGAATGAGGTCGGCGATGTCGTGGTGGCAGTCGGTGCAACCGCCGCCGGCCTTGGTGTAGTTGGTGACGTCCTCGATTTCTGTGAGGCCATGGGTCATGATGGCCTCCTTCACCGTCTCCTTGGTGACCTGGAAACAGTGGCAGAGGATCGTCGACTTCTGCAGGAGGTCGCAGGGTACGCCGCGGCCCAGGCGCTTGTAGTAGTCGATCATGGCCGCCTCGAGGGCTTCCCGGCCCATGACCGAGCAGTGCATCTTCTCCCGGGGCAGACCGTCCAGCTCGGCGGCGATGTCCTCGTTGGTGATCTGCGCAGCTTCCTCCAGGGTCTTGCCCTTGACCATTTCGGTGAGGATGCTGCTGGAGGCGATGGCACTGCCGCAGCCGAAAGTCTGGAAGCGGATGTCGTCGATGCGCTGGGCGTCGTCCAGACGGAAAGACAGGCGCAGGGCGTCACCGCAGGCCATGGAGCCGACCTCGCCGACCCCGTCCGGGTTCTCGACCTCGCCCACGTTGCGCGGGTTCATGAAGTGGTCCATGACCTTGTCGGAGTAGTTCCACATGGGCTGTGTCCTTCCGCGCCCCTGGCCAGGGGCATGCCGCCGGCGGAGCATCCGCCGTTCCGGGATCAAAGTTAGATAATAATCGTATTTTTTCAACCGCCGGTTGGCCGGTTCTCCGGAGCGGCGCCGCGGCCGATCCATAGCTCGAGGGCCAGGAGCAGGGCGGCCAGGCCAAAGATCCACGGGGCCAGGGGGCGGCCGCCGACGGCGCCCAGGAAGTCCGCCGCCAGGGTCGACGTCAAATCACCGGCGTAAGTCAGCCCCGCCGCGGCTAGTTCGGCGCCCCAAGGCGCGGGATCCTGCCGATCCAGGCCGGACTCGGCCGGGTCCAGCCCGCAGGCGGCCAGCCCCACCGTGTCGGTGCCGGCCAGGAAGGTGGCGAAGCCCGGTGCAGTCGCCGGGCCGCCGGCCAGCAGTGGCGTGTCCCCGCGCCAGCTGAGAATCGCACCCCGGCGGGAACCCTCGGCCGGGCCGGCCACCATCAGGGCGGCCGGGTCGGCAAAGGTGGCCGCGAGCCGGGGATCCGTCGCCGCCGGCGCCAGGGGTTCCAGCGTCAACGGTTCACCCACGCGGACCTCCGCCACCGCCGCCAACAACCGCGGGCGGGCCAGCCAGGTGCCCAGGCGCCGCAACAGGGGCAGGATCATGGAACTGCCGGGCAGGTCCGAGGCATCGGGCTGGAGATGGGCCGTCAGCAGGGCCCAGCGGCCGCCGAAGCGGGTGCCCGCCTGGAGCACCGGGTCGTCGCCGGCGGCCATGGCCAGCAGGGTCGTGCCCTGCCCTTCGGCCACCTGGAACCAGCGGCGCCAGCCCACATCCTCGAGAGTGCGCAGGGCGTCGGCGGGCAGCCCGGCGAAGACCGGGTGGTCGCTGGCCGTCACCGCGGCGTGACGGTCCGTGTCCGACGTTTCGAATTCGGCGCCGGGGGGCAACCCGAGCAGGGGCTGCCAGGTGTTGGCCAGATCCGCAGCCTGGGTGGGGTCGCCCACCAGGACGAAGAGAGCACCGCCGGTCTCCAACTCGCTGCGCAAACCGGCCAGGGCCTGCCGCCCCGGCGTCCCCGGGTCCACCAGGATCGTCAGGGCCGCCGCATCCACCGCCGCAGTGGTCAGGCGATCTGCCGGCAATGTCCGCACCCGGAACAGGTCACCCTCGCCGTCAGGCGCCAGGGCCGCCGCCACCACGCGCCAGCCGCCGCGGCCCGTGGGGTCGGCCCCTGGACGGTCCGGACCGTGGGCCACCAGGACGGCGATCTCGTCGGGCACAGCGAGCACGAAGGGACGCTCGTCATCGGCCGGAAAGGCGTCGGAAGTCTTGCGGACCGAGCCCCGGTGGAGCCCCGGTCCCGGTACGGTGACGGCGAACTCCAGCGGTACGCTCCCGCCCGGCGGTCCCGCAGCCACTGCTTCGGCCACGGTCTCCCCGTCCAGGGTGAGGGCGAAGACCTCGCCGGCGCGATCGGTGACGGCCGTGGCCGCCACAGTGATGCGTTCACCCGCCAGCAGGACCCGGCCGGGCAGAGTGACCGTGCGGACACCACCGCCGGTGCCCTCGTCACCGACCCGCCGCACGAGCACGCGCACGGATCCGGCACCGGCCAGACGGCTCGCAGCCGCCGCCAGGTCCGCGGACCGGCTCGCCTGGAGATCCGAAATGACCACCACCTCCACCCGGGCCTGGGGAGCCGTCTCCACCTGGCGCGCCGCCACCCGCAGGGCCTCGGCCAGGTCGAAGACACCGTAGGCCTGCCGCACGGTCTCCAGGCCGTCCACAGCGCCGGCCCCCGCGGGCAGCCAGTCGTCGAAGAGGGGTGCGGCCCCGTCCCCGGCTGTGACGATCTGCACGGAAGCGCCGCTGGGCAGAGCGTCGATCATCCCGGCGCAGGCGGCCACGGCCGCGTCCAGGCGCGTACCGCCCTCCTGCTGGGTCGACATGCTGGCGCTGGTATCGATGATGCACAGCACGGCGCGTCCGCCGCCCCCGGCCAGGCCACCCCAGCGGGGCGCCGCCGCCGCCAGGGCGATAAGCAGCAGAGCGAGCATGCGCAGCAGGAGCAGCAGCCAACGTCTGAGGCCGAGGCTGCGCGAACGGTGGGCCCGCACTTCTGTCAGGAAGCGCAGATCGCTGAACTGCCGGCGCCTGACCCGGCGGCGGCTGAGAAAGTGGATGATCAGCGGCAGGGCCGCCGCCGCAGCGCCGAACAGGAGGGCCGGATTGCCGAAGGAGATGGGCATCAGTACAACCGGCGCCGCTTGCGCAGGTAGGCGCCCAGTCCCCGGTCGAAGGGCGTGTCGGTGGTGATCTCCACCAGGTCGATGAGCCGCTTACGGCACTCGTGCTGCAACTCGTGGCGCCATTCGACGCTGCGACGGCGGTAGTCGTCCCCCAGGTGGGCCGGTTCGAGCCGCACGCGGCGGCCGGGTTCCTCCAGGTCCTCGAATTCCACTTCGCCGTCGTAGTCCAGATCCACCTCGCGCGGATCCAGGAGGTGGAAGACCACGACCTCGTGTCCGCGGTGACGGAAATGCTTCAGACCCGACAGCACCGACTCCGGTTCGTCCATGAGGTCGCTCAACAGCAGCACCAGGCCGCGGCGCTGGGCCGACTCGGCCACCCGGTGGAGCACGTCGCCCAGCCGGGTCTCCGTGCCTGCGGGCAGGTCCTGCAGCACCTTCAGCACCTGGAAGAGGTGGCGCCGCATGGAGCGGACCGGCACCCGTTCGAGGGGCTTGTCGGCAAAGGTCGTCAGGCCCACTGCGTCGTTCTGGTGGAGCAGCAGGTAGGTCAGGGCCGCCGCCAGGTAGGCGGCGTACTGCTTCTTCGAGGGACGGGACGGGTCGCCGCTGAAATCCATGCTGGCCGAGCAGTCCAGAAGCAGGTGGGCCCGGAGATTCGTCTCCTCGGTGAAGACCTTCTGGTAGTGGCGGTCGGTCTTGGCGTAGACGCGCCAGTCCAGGTTGACCGTGGGTTCGCCGGGGATGTACTGGCGGTACTCGGCGAACTCGGCGCTGAAGCCGTGGTAGGGACTGCGGTGCAGGCCGGCCAGGAAGCCCTCGACCACCAGGCGCGCCACCAGGTCGAGGCGGCCCAGGCGGCCAACGGTTTCGGGCGTGAGCAGAGTCTCGCTCAACCGGCGACCTCGTCCAGGATCATGGTCACGATGGCGTCCTTGGCCACGTTCTCGGCCTCGGCGTGGAAGTTCGTCACCAGGCGGTGCCGCAGCACCGGGTGGGCCAGGCGCTTCACGTCGTCCAGGTCGGGCGTGGGCCGGCCGTCCAGCAGGGCGCGAGTCTTGGCGCCGCGCACCAGGTCCTGGGCCGCCCGGGGACCGGCTCCCCAGGCCAGGAACTCCCCGGCCGCCCCGGCCGCCTCGTCGGTGCCCACGCGGGTGGCGCGCACCAGTCGCACGGCCAGGTCGGTGACGTTCTCGGCCACGGGCACCTGGCGCACGATCTCCTGGCAGGACAGGACGTCCGGCCCCGAGAGGATCCGCGTCAGGTCCGCCGCTGCGCTGCCGGTGGTGCTCTCGACGATGCGCACCTCGTCGGCGTAGGACGGGTAGTCGATGAGCACGTTGAACATGAAGCGGTCGAGCTGGGCCTCGGGCAGGGGGTAGGTGCCCTCCTGCTCTATGGGATTCTGGGTGGCCAGCACGAAGAAGGGGTTGTCCAGGAGCATGGTCTTGCCCCCGGCGGTGACCTGGCGCTCCTGCATGGCCTGCAGCAGGGCGGCCTGGGTCTTGGGCGGCGTGCGGTTGATCTCGTCGGCCAGGATCACGTTGGCGAAGATGGGTCCGTGGACGAAGCGGAAGGCCCGGTGGCCCGTGCCGTGGTCCTCCTCCAGGATCTCCGAGCCGGTGATGTCGCTGGGCATGAGATCCGGCGTGAACTGGATACGGTTGAAGCTCAGGTCCATGACCCGGGACAGGCTACTGATGAGCAGGGTCTTGGCCAGGCCCGGCACGCCCTCCAGGAGCACGTGGCCGCCGGCGAAGAGGGCGATGAGCATCTCCTCGACCACGCGGTCCTGGCCCACGATGACCTTGGCGATCTCGGACCGCATGGCGCGGTAGCTTTCCTGCATGGCGTCGATCCGGGCTTTTTCGTCCACGGGATTTCCTTTCCGAGGGGATCCAGGCACTCACGGCACGATAGGCCCGCACCGGCCGCGCGTCCACACCTACGCCACGGGTCTCTCCAGGTTCCGCGCTGGCGAAAAGCCGCCTGTGTGTTAACGTGCGGGCGCCCCCGCCACCTGAATCACCCCGGCGTCTGCCGGGCCGGAGGGACCGTGCAGAAGAAGCTCTACCGCACCTTGTCCGCAGTGCTGGACACCATCGACGATTCCGAGGGCCAGGAACAGACGCTGTTGGACGTCCTGCACGCCCTGGTCGAGGGCCCGGACATCGCCGACTTCGGCGTGACCAGCGGCCGTCTCTTCCGCGAACGCAAGCGGGACTACGTGCTCATCGAGAGCCTGGGCGAAGACGGTCCCGAGCTGGCGGGCCAGACCATCAGCAAGGACTACCAGATCGTCAAGGACATCGAGCGGCACCGGCTGTGGATCATTTCCCCCGATTCGCCGGGCTTCGACCCGGAACTGGAGAGCCAGTTCAGCCCCACGGACTCGGCGGCCATCAACTTCGGCCACGAACCCCGTTACATCCTCAGCCTGGGCATCGACCACCGGGGCGAGGAGGACGACGTCATGGTGCTCCTGGGTACCATCCGCGCGGCGGTGGGGCTCAAGCTGCGGGAGGAGGCCCTGGCCGGTCAGATGCGCCGGGCCCGCACCATCCAGCACTCCCTGCTGCCGCGGCGGCTGCCCAAGCTCGAGGGGTTCGACCTGGCCGCCGCCAGCGTCCCGGCCGACGAGGTGGGCGGCGACGTGTATGACCTCCAGATGGTGGAAGACGGCGTCATGGGCGTGCTCATGGCCGACGCCAGCGGCCACGGCCTGCCGGCGGCCCTCCAGGCCCGTGACGTGATCATCGGCATGCGCATGGGCCAGGCCGAGCACCAGAAGATCTCGACCACGGTGACCCGACTGAACCGGGTCATCCACCGCAGCAGCCTGGCCAGCCGCTTCATCTCCCTGTTCTACGCGGAACTCGAAGCCACCGGCAACATGGCCTACGTCAACGGCGGTCACTGCCCGCCCCTGCTGCTGACCCCCACGGACGACGTCTTCGAGTTGAAGACCTGCGGACCGGTCCTCGGCCCGCTGCCGGACGCCGAGTACCGCCGCGGCTATCTCACCCTGCGCCCGGGCGAGGTGCTCGTCATCTTCACCGACGGGGTGACCGAGCGCCTGGGCCCGGCGGCCACCGACGACGACCCGGACGAATTCGGACGCGACGGCCTGGTGGACACCGTGCGCCGGCACGCGGACCGGCCGGCGGCGGAGATCGCCAGGGTGATCATGGAGGAAGTGCGCGCCCACGGCGACGGCGCCCCCCTGGACGACGACGTATCGGTCATGGTGATCAAGCGGGTGGTTTCCGGGGACTATCCCCCGGCGGACGACTTGACGCGGCTGGCGCCCGAGTCCAGGCGGTAGAGGGCCACGGTCCAGGGCTGGGGTTCGCGCAGGCCGACGCCGTGCATGACGCAGGTTTCCAGCAGGACGAAATGGACGCCGCCCACGGTGCGATCCGCCCAGCGCGGGCCATCGAGACTGCGATCCACGCAGTAGCGGGGCGCCGGTCCCCCAGCCCCACGCACCCATACCCCGCTTTCGACCATCTCGGTGAAGCCCAGGCCGAGGCCCAGTTCCAGGACGCCAGGACTGATCAGGCCCATGAGGTCGAGGATGCGGCGTTCGCTGGACCAGCCCAGGGCGCCGATGTCCAGGGCGGCCACGGTGGCGTCGGGCTCCGCGTTCTCCCGCAGCCAGTCGCCCATGTCCAGGTAGCAGTCCTCCAGGCCGGCCCTCAGGTCCCGAGCATGAGGCACGATCCGGCTGCCCAGGAGCCAGGAGTTGAGCAGAACCGTCAGCACCAGGCCGGCCACCAGGACGCGGCGCACGGGCCCGAAGGCTCCGGACCGCGCTCCCGGCCCCAGGCAGAGCCACTCCGCGACGACCATCAGCGCCAGCAGGATCACCGGTAACAGGGGCGCCAGGTACCGGGAGATGATCCACACCTGTTTGAGGGCATAACCGCCCAGCAAGGCCACGGTCCAGGTGGCCGTGATCCCCACCAGGGCCACCGGTCCCCATACGGACCAGGGTCCGGCGCCATGGGCTTCAGGCTCCTCTTCTTTCTCGGCGTAGTCCATGGGCCAGCGGCCCACCGGCATGGTCGCCGCTTCGTCCCGGGCGTTGCGGAACAGGACCACCAGGATCACCGCCACGGCGGCCAGGTAGAGGAAGCCCTGGGTGGCTGCCAGTTGCTGGAGCGAGCGTCCCAGGTTGGCCAGCAGGGACAGGGGATCCAGGGACAGGGTCGCGCTCTTGGCAGCCGCCGTCTCGGGCAGGAAGCGGCCGAAGCTCAGGCGAGCGTAGACGAACCAGGGGCCCGTCACCACCAACCAACCGCAGGCCGCCGCCAGCAGCGGCGCGTGGGGCCGGGCCCGCCAGCGGCCGCTCGGGCCCTCTGCGCCACCGGCCCTGAAGTACTCGAACCACAGCAGCCATGGCAGGGCCAGGGGGGCGACCAGGAGCATCTCCGGGCGCACCAGGCCCACCATGCCCGCCGCGACGCCCCAAGCCAGGTAGCGGGCCCACAGAGGCCTTTGTTTCAGTCCCCAGGCCAGGTCGCGACCCGAAACGAGGGGCCACAACAGCAACAGCGTCAGTAACGTGGCCAAAGGCGTTTCCATGCCCGAAAAGGTCCAGCGCAGGAACCAGGCGTCGACGGCGATCAGGAGCAGTGCCGCCGTCTTCCACAGGGACGGGAAGGTGAGCCGTTCGATGATGGCGTCGGCCAGCAGCAGCACCCCCGTGCCGGCCAGGGCGCCGGCCACCCAGGCGGCCGTCAGGGGCGCCAGCCCGAGCTTGAGAAAGAAGGCCAGGACGAAGATCCACAGGGGACTCGTGGCCCCGTAGGTGGCTTCGCCCGGATTGAAGGAGAATTCGCCGCGGTCCAGGAGATTCCCTGCGTAGCGCAGGTGGATGAAGGTGTCGTCGGTGGTGTAGTCACGCAGGAACCACCCCGCCGTGGCCAGGACGGCCAAGGCGAGGAGGATCCGGAGCGTGCGGGCGCGACTCACCAGGGGCGGCCTAGGTGAGGAACATGGGCAGGGACTGGACCCGCCGGATATGCGGCCGCAGGGCGTCCGCGTCGTAGTAGCGGTCCACGTCCACCCGCTTGATGCCTTCGACGATCGAGTTCAGGCCGACGGTGGTGTACTTGCCGTCCTGCAGGGCGGTCATGAGGCCGCTGGCGCCGTCGATGAGCAGGTCCATGGCCAGGTTGCCGAAGTTCATGGCCACCATGCGGTCCAGGGCGTCCGGCGGCCCGCAGCGCATCATATAGCCCAACTGCTGGTAGGTCACGTTGCGACCCGTGAGGTCCTTGATCCGCTTGGCGGTGTACTGGCCGATGCCGCCCAGCTTCTTGTGGCCGTAGGCGTCCTCCTCGCCGGTCTCGACGATGTCGCCGCCGACGACCGTGGCACCCTCGCTGATGGTCAGGATGGCGTAGTTGGACGGGTTCTGGGACTGGTCGTGGGCGATGAGGTCGGCCAGCTTCTCCATGTCGAAGGGCACCTCGGAGATGAGCGCCCGGTCCACCTGGGCCAGGTAGGAGGCGATGAGCGAGGTCTCGCCGCTGTTGCGGCCGAAGAGTTCCACGACGCCAATGCGTTCGTGACTGCCGATAGGCGTCCGCAGATCGCTGATCATCTGGACCGAGCGGGTGATGGCCGTACCGAAGCCGATGCAGTAATCGGTCCCGAAGACGTCGTTGTCCATGGTCTTGGGGATGGCAACCTGGGGGTAGCCGGCCTGGTTCAGGCGCGCGGCGTAGCTGAGAGTGTCGTCACCGCCGATGGGGATCAGAGCGTCGATCTCCATGGATTCGAGGTTCGCCACCACCGTGTCGGTGATGTCCGCAGGATACTTGATCCCGTCCTTCTTCAGGTGCTCGGGCATGTCCTGTTCACGCACCTTGGCCGGGTTGGTGCGGGAGGTGTGGAGCACGGTGCCGCCGGTGCGGTCGATGGTGCGTACGGTGTTCCAGTCCAGGGGCAGGACGTATTGGGAGTTGCCTTCGATCCCGTTCTCGGGACGGTAGTTGGACAGGCCGCCCCAGCCGTTGCGGAAACCGATGACCTCGATTCCCTCCTTCTGCGCCCGGTAGACCACCTGCTTGATGGCCGAATTGAGCCCGGGGACGTCACCGCCACCGGTGAGGATGGCGATGCGCTTGATACGCCGCTTCATGACGACCGCTCCCTTTTGCTGGTTCCTGTTATCAATTGCACAAGCGGAATCTAACCCGCCCCCGACGGAGAGGCAAGACCCCCTCGGGTCCGCTAGGACTTTTCCTTGCCGTCACAACCGCAACCAGCGGCCAGGAAGGTGCCGCGGCAGGACATGCGGGCCAGCTCGGTGACATCGCTCTCCGAGAAGCCGAAGGTGTCCATGGCCAGTTCGTATTCCCGGGTCAGGGTCGTGTTGCTGACCGTGGGGTTGTCGGTGCAGAGGGCCACCTTCACCCCCGCCTCCAGGAAACGCGGCAGGGGGTGGTCCTTCAGGTCGACCACGGCGCCGGTCTGGATGTTGGAGCTGAGGCATACCTCCAGGTAGGTCTCGTCCCGGGCCAGCCGCTTGATCAGTTCGGGATCCTGGCCGGCGCTGGTGCCGTGGCCGATGCGGTCGGGGCCCAGGTTCTCGATGGCCTCCCAGATGCGTTCGGGGCCCTCGCTTTCCCCGGCGTGGGCCGTCTTTTTCAGCCCCATGCGGCCGGCCAAGTCGTAGGCCTCGCCGAAGAGGATGGGCGGGAAGGGCGCCTCGGGTCCGGCGATGTCGAAGCCGATGACCCCCACGTTGTCGTGGAACTCCTCCTTCTCACCGATGACCTCACGCAGAAGGATCTTGGCCATGTTGCCGCCGTGACTGCGCATGGCGATGACCACGATGCCCGCCTGGAAGTCCGGGTGGGTGTCGACGAACTTGCTCAGGCCCTTGCGCGTGGCGTGGATCGTCTGGCGGGTGGTCAAGCCGGCCCGGCGGTGGATGAGGGGGTTGGTGCGCAGTTCCAGCAGGCGGATACCGTCGGCGTAGGCGTCCTCGGCCAGCTCGTAGGCCACCCGTTTGATGGTGTCGTAGAACTGGGTGTACTGCAGGGGAACGTGGAACTTGTCCAGGTAGTCGAGCAGGGACTTGTCCACGCTGTCGTCCCACTCCAGGTAGTGGCGGAACTGCTCGTAGTCCAGTCCCGGTACTGCACTGTAGTATTTCTCGGACATTTCCCAGAGGGTTTCCGGGCGCACCGAACCGTCGAAGTGACGGTGCAGATCCGCCAGGGGCAGGCGGCGGATGAAGTCGCGTCTTTCTTTGGGCGTCATGTGTTTTTCCTCCTTATAAATTCGCGACAGAATAGGCATCGGGGCCCGGAATGTCCAGCCGGGGCGCCCTCGAGGTGGACGCCCGGGAAGAATGGCGATACCCTGTGGCCCCGAAACCTGGGGGAATCCAACCCACGACCGGAACTCGACGTACCACCATGGCCCGGAAGGAGACGCGGGATGTTCGACCGCAACGTGCTGGAGATGGACCTGGAACAGGCGGCCGACGGGATCTGTGCGGGACTGCGCACGACCGTGGCCAAGCGCCTCATGCGCCGTGGAGCCGTGGTCGCCATCAGCGGCGGCATCGACAGCAGCTGCTCCGCCGGACTGGCCGTGCGGGCCTTCGGTCCCAAAAAGGTCTTCGGGCTGCTCCTGCCCGAGCGCGACTCCTCGGGCACCAGCGTGAAGCTGGGCAAGCAGTTGGCCGAGCACCTGGGCATCGAGTACGCAGTGGAGGACATCGAACCCACCCTGCGGGCCATCGGCTGCTACAAGCGCTACGACGACGCCGTGCGACGGGTGGTCCCCGAGTTCGGCGAGGGTTGGAAGAGCAAGATCGTCCTGCCGGGCGACCTCATGGACAGCGACCGGGTGAACGTGTACCGGGTCGTGGTCGAGGATCCCGACGGCGAGCAGCGCAGCGAGCGCCTCCCCCTGCAGGCCTATCTGGAGATCGTGGCCGCCACCAACTTCAAGCAGCGCATCCGCAAGACCCTGGAGTACTACCACGCCGACCGCCTGAACTACGCGGTCATCGGCACGCCCAACCGGCTGGAATACGACCAGGGCTTCTTCGTGAAGAACGGCGACGGCGCGGCGGACGTGAAGCCCATCGCCCACCTGTACAAGACGCAGGTGTACGCCATGGCACGCCACCTGGGCCTGCCCGACGCGATCTGCGATTCCACCCCCACCACCGACACCTACAGCCTCGAGCAGGGCCAGGACGAATTCTACTTCGTGCTGCCCCACGCGGAAATGGACCTCCTGCTGTGGGCCAAGAACCACGGCGTGCCGGCGACGGAGGCGGCCGGGGTCATGGCGCTGACCGAGGACCAGGTGGAGCGGGTGTACCACGACATCGACCGCAAACGGGCCACGACCCTGCCCCTGCACTTGACGGGACTGCTCGTGGGCGAGGTGCCGGAAATTCAGAAGTGATTTGCACCTGGTTTCGCGCGGTAGTATCGTAGGCCTAGATTCATCAGCCCTAGGAAACATGGCTGCGAGGTACCGAAATGAAGATCAACACGAGAGTCCGCTACGGCCTGCGCGCCATCCTCCAGGTGGCCGCGCAGTATGGCAAGGATCCGGTCCCCGTATCGGCCATCAGCGAATCCCAGGAGATCAGCGGCAAGTATCTCGAACAGGTCGTCGGCGCCTTGCGTCGTTCCGGCCTCGTGGAGAGCCGCAAGGGCGTGCGCGGCGGCTACAGCCTCTCCCGCGCCCCCGAGGAAGTGACTCTCTGGGACATCATCTCCGCCCTCGACCCCCACACCTCACTGGTGGATTGCGTCCTCGAGCCCGAGGTTTGCGACCGCTCGGACTCGTGCCTGACCCGCTCCATCTGGACTCTGCTGAGCCAGCGCATGCAGGAGTTCTGGACCAGTTACACCCTGGCCGACCTCATCGCCACCATGCGCGAGACCGGCGACATCGGGCTCCAGTCCCTGGCGGACCTCGGACCGAGCGACTGACCGCACTCTCCCTCCCCGCTTTCCTGAACGGTTTTTAGCCGGTTCGTGTTTGACGTACGCCCGGCCCCGACCCAACTTAGTCCCGGGCGCCTACACGGGCGCCCGCGATACCTGTACGGGAGCGGGGCGGACGGACGAGCGGGAAGGACGCGAAGCATGGAATTCACCCAGGAATTGCGGCGCAAGGCCAACGGGTTGCAGCGCACCATCGTGCTGCCGGAAACCGGGGACGAGCGCACGCTGCGTGCCGCCGCCATCATCCGTGACGAGGGCTTCGCCAAGGTCCTCCTGGTGGGCGAACCCGGGACCGTCACCGGTGGACTACAGGCCCTGGAGCTGGACCCGGCCGGCCTGGAGATCGTCGACCCGGCCAACCATCCGGACCGCGCCGCCTTTGACGCCGCCTACCACGACAAGCGTAAGCACAAGGGCATGACCCTCGAGGAAGCTTCCGCCGCCCTGGACGACCCTCTCTTCTTCGGCGCCATGCTGGTGGCCCAGGGACTGGCCGACGGCATGGTCGCCGGCGCGGTGAACGCCACGGGCAACGTGCTGCGGGCCGGCTTCCAGATCGTGGGCACGGCCCCCGACTCGAGCATCGTCTCCAGTTGCTTCGTCATGGTCAATCCGGACTGGGAATTCGGTGAGAACGGCATGATCGTCTTCGGCGACTGCGCCGTGAACCCCCAGCCCACGGCGGCCCAGCTGGCGGATATCGCCCTGGCCACCGCGGGCACGGCCCGCGCCCTGTGCGGCATGGAGCCGCGGGTGGCCATGCTCAGCTACTCGACCCTGGGCAGCGGCGCCGGCGACGACGTGGACAAAGTCGTCGAGGCCACGAAGATCCTGGGCGAGCGCGAGCCCGGCCTGGCCGTCGACGGTCCCCTGCAGCTGGACGCGGCCCTCGTGCCCGCCATCGGCGCGAGCAAGGCCCCCGACAGCCCCGTGGCCGGCAAGGCCAACGTGGTGATCTTCCCGGACCTGGACGCCGGCAACATCGGCTACAAGCTGGTCCAGCGCCTGGCCGGAGCCGAGGCCGTGGGCCCGGTCCTGCAGGGCATGGCCAAGGGCGTGAACGACCTCTCACGGGGTTGCAGCGTCGAGGACATCGTGAACGTGGCGGCCATTACGGCGCTGCAGAGCGCCTGAGGCGCGGGGAGCGGACCGGATGCAGAACGTCCTGGTCATCAACTGCGGCAGCAGCTCGCTGAAGTATCAGCTGCTGGACATGACGGGCGAGACCGTGCTGGCCAAGGGTCTCGTGGAGCGTATCGGGCTGGAGGCCGGGCGGCACACCATGAGCCGTCCCGGCGCCGACGACGTGGTCGACGAGCGCCCCATCCCCGATCACGGCGAGGCCTTCAACCTCGTGCTGGCCGCCCTGACCGACACGGGCCATGGCGTCATCGCCTCCATGGACGAGGTCCACGCCGTGGGACACCGGGTCGTCCACGCGGGCGAGAAGTACTCGGGCTCGGTCATCATCGACCAGGACGTGGTCGCCGCCCTGGAGGAGTGCGTGCCCCTGGCGCCCCTGCACAACCCGGCCAACATCACGGGCATCCAGGCGGCGCAGAAGGTCATGCCCCAGGTCCCCATGGTGGGCGTCTTCGATACGGCCTTCCACCAGACCATGCCGGACCGGGCCTACATCTATCCCATCCCATACCGCCTGTACGAGGAATGCCAGATCCGCCGCTACGGCTTCCACGGCACCAGCCACCGCTACGTGACCCTGCGGGCCTCCCAGATGCTCGAACGCAAGGCCGAGGAACTGAACTTCATCTGTTGCCACCTGGGCAACGGCGCCTCGGTGGCCGCAGTGCAGGGCGGCGATTCCATGGACACCTCCATGGGACTCACCCCCCTGGAGGGCCTCATGATGGGCACCCGCAGCGGCGACATCGACCCGGCCATCGTGGGCTACCTGACCCGCCGCCTGGACATGGACCTGGCGGACGTGGAGAAGATGCTCAACAAGGAATCGGGGATGCTCGGCATCAGCGGCATCAGCTCCGACCTGCGCGACGTGGAGCAGGAGTACGCCAAGGGCAATGACCGGGCGCGCCTGGCGCTGGAGGTCTACGGCTACCACATCCGCAAGTACATCGGGTCCTACGCCGTCGCACTCGGACGGGTGGATGCCATCATCTTCACCGCCGGCGTGGGCGAGCATGCTTCCCTGGTGCGCGAGTGGGCCTGTCAGGGCCTCGAGGCCATCGGTGCGGTGCTCGATCCGTTCAAGAACGCGACGCGGCATGACGAGTCGATCATCTCGAAGGCTTCGTCGCGGGTTAAGATCATGATTGTGCCCACCAATGAGGAACTGATGATCGCGCGGGATACCAGGGATCTCGTTCTGTCCTGACCATCCGCACAGGGACCGTCGAAAACGTCCTCAGCGCTTCGCGCCTGCGGATTGTTTTCGACGGTCCCTGTGCGGATGGTCAGGACACAGCGGCACCGAGTTTCCCGCGTGATCTTCGTTGCCCCGTAGTGAGCGTGGAAGAGAGCCGCGGCACTCTTCAACGTCGATGCCGGTGCATGGCGGGCTGAGGCGCTGCAAACATCGTCGAAAACAATCCGCAGAAGCGAAGCGACGAGGATGTTTCTGACGATGTCTGCAACGCCTCAGCCCCTGGCCGTCGCCGCCCTCCGGTTGAAGTGAAAACTCCCCCGCATGACCACCGCGCCGGTGGCCGTCAGTTCCACGGCCGTCACCGCATCCCGCTCCTTGTAGACCGTCATCTCCGCGCAGGTGGGCCTGCCGAGGGCGTGTCCCTGCTCGCTGACCACCCGGTAGACGCCGTTGCCGGGCACCAGCCCCCGGTCCACGAGCCAGGCCGCCGCGGCGCCCAGGGAAGTGCCGCTGGCCACGTCCTCGCCCACGCCGATGCGCGGGTGGAAAAAGCGGCAGTGGACGTCGGCGCCTGGGTCCACAGTCTCCGGACAGACCAGGGTGACGCCCCCCACTCCCCGCTGGTCGGTGAACTCGCCGATGGATTCCATGTCGCGGAAGACGCCGCGGATGGCCTCGCGATCGTTCACGGGCACGATCACTTGGTCGAAGCCACAGCTTACCCGCGCCGGGCCGTGATCGCCCAGGCCCAGGGCCGTCGGCGGCAAGTCCAGAGCCGTGGCCACTTCCATGGTCGGGACCGGTTCACCGAAACGGGGCGTAGGCAGGCCGAGGGTGACGCGCGCCCGGCCGGCGCCGTCGGTGGTCAGGGTCACCGGAAGCTCGCCGGCGCCGGTCTGCACCGTGAGCCGGTTCCCCTCGGGCGTCGCCTTGTAGAAGCCGCGATCAGCCATGGACGCAAAAGCGGCGATGACCACGTGGCCACTGAGCAGAGCTTCGCGACGCTTGGTGAAGAAGCGCAGGCGCACGTCCGCCGTGGCCGTATCCGGGGGCAGGACGAAACCGGCCTCCATGGAGAGTTCATCGGTGATCTGGAGCATCTCCAACTCGCTCAGTCCCGCGGCGTTGGGGATGATGGCGGCGGGGTTACCCGTGAAAGGGTGCTCCGCAAAGGCGTCCACGATATGGAAGGGGATAATGGCCATGGTCGTCACCTCCGTCGCGCGAGGGGGTTCGGACGGACCGGTCCGCCCGGAGACGCTAGGCGAGATCCACAAGCTAGCAGAATTTCGGACGGGACACAATCGGGGCCAACGGATATTGTGGGCACTCATACGGGGGGCCGGCATACAAGGTCCGGACCATCAATCCACGGAGCGACCTTTCATGGGAACCACTTGCGTCCGCCGACTGCTCGGCGGCGTCCTGGCGGCGCTGTCTCTCGTCTGTATTCCCCTTCACGCAACAGCCGAAGATCCGCCCCGCGAACGGGTCCTGGACCTGCTGCGGTCCGGCGACGCGGCGGCGGCCCTGCCCCTGCTGCGGACCTACGCCGCCGACCATCCCGGCGACGCGGTCATGCTTTATAACCTGGCCTGTGCCGAGGCGGGCGCCGGTAGCTCGGACGCGGCGACGGCGGCGGTCCGGTCCGCCCTGGCCGCCGGCTTCGAGGACCTGGACGGGTTGCGCGCCGACCCGGACCTGGCGAGCCTGCGGGACGATCCCGCCTTCGACGCGATCCTGACCGAGGAGGCGAGCCGGCTCATCCTTCTGGCCCGAGAGCGCGGGACCGACCTGGCCGAGGGCCGGCGCACGGGTCCGCTTCCCCTGGTCCGCCCGGACGCCCCCGGCGCCGGTGACGAGCCGGAGATCCACCTGCGCTGGCAGCCGTTGGGCCTGGAGATCGAATTGGCCGGCGGTGGCGTCTGGACCGGTCTGGCGGATGCGGGCGCGCCCCCTCCCTGGAGCGGCGGTCCGGCGATCACCGTCACCCTGGCCGCGCCCGGCGAACGCCGTGACTACGCCTCGGACAACACCTGGATCCTGGTCTTCGGGATGATCGACAAGCAGCCGGCCGGCGCTCTCTACCTGCCGGGGCGCGACCAGTGGCAACCCATCGGGGAACTGGACCCGCAACTGGAAATCGGTCCCCCGGACCGGCTCCGGTTCCGGACCACGATTCCCTGGCGAACCATTCGCCCCTTCCACCCCCTGGCCGAGGG
This sequence comes from bacterium, assembly GCA_024231905.1. Taxonomy (GTDB): domain Bacteria; phylum Krumholzibacteriota; class Krumholzibacteriia; order LZORAL124-64-63; family LZORAL124-64-63; genus JAAEQC01. The sequence goes on from JAAEQC010000218.1 coordinate 438,889, forward strand.
CGCACTCGGCCTGAACGTGTCCATCCGCGTACCGCGACCCGGCGGCGGCTACCAGGTGGCCGAACTGCTTCCCGACCCGGCCCGGTTCGCACCGGCGACGGCGCGACGGCGCACCGTCCGGCTCGACTTCGATCCGGCCTCCACCAGCGCTGAGGCCTTCGTAGGCCGCGTGACCGACAGCGTGAGCCGGGGCGGAGTCCTGCCACTCGATTTCACCGCGGTGGTGCGCGAGGCCGGCCGTGGCTCCCTGAGCATGGATTTTCTGGACGCCGACGGCAATTCGGTCCTGCCCGGCGGCGCCCACGCGGCCAACCGCGACTTCACCGCCGGCGTGAACCGTCTCGAACACATGGCCGACTTCTCGGGATTGCGCATGGGCACCTACCAGGTGCGGGCCGAACTGGTCTTTCCGGCCGGCGCGCGCTCCGAGTGGAGCACGACGATCCTGCACCTGCCACCGGGCTGGGACGACGAACTCGACACCCGGATCGCGGCCTTGGCCACGCGGGACCGGCCCACCGCCGCCCACCTGCTCGACCTGGTGCGCGAGGCCCTCGCCGGACACGTGCCCCGGCGCCACCCGGGCGCCGTCGCCACCACCCTCGGACAACTGACGATCCTGCTCGACCGGGCCGAGCGGTCCGGCGGTATCCTGCCCGACCGGGGCGCCTTCGCCCTGGTCCGTGACGGCGCCCGGGGCCCCCAGGTCGTCGAGGGCGTTCGGTCCGCCGGCGGACCGGGCCGGCGGGACATGCTACCGGTCATCGTCCTGACCGATGCTGCGGGCTACGAGAACCGCCTCGTGCAGCGCCTGCAACTGTTCGACTCGCGGCAACCGATCGACGCGGCCGCGGGCGGCCCGGCCGCCGCCTACCTGGTGCCCCACCCGGGGACTCCGGCCGATGATCCGCGGGATCTCACAGCAATTCTCGACTGGGCCCTGGACTACTTTGAATGCGGCTACGCCCTCCTGGTTGGCGTGGACGGACTGGCCGACGACGCCCTGGCCCTGGCCGCCCGGCGTCCGGATAACGTGGCCGCCGTGGCCGTTTTTGCCGGTGGCCATGTGGGCCTGCCTGACGGCCTGGACGGTCTGCGGGCGGAATTGCCCGTGACCTGGTTCGACTTCCCCCTGGAGACCGCGGCAGCAGGGGACGCCGTGCGCTTGCGGGGCCTGCTCGGCGAACGCGGTGCGGCAGCCGTCGAGGACCGCCGCGTGCGCGGCGGATTGAGCATGTCCCAGGTGGCGGACCGGACGGTGCTGTGGGCGCGGGAACGCGCCGCCGCCGATTGAATCGGCGAGACCGAAGGAAACATCGACCTTGTACCTACCGTAGAGGGGGCGGCCTGCCGGGAATAGCCACACCGTCGCGGGTGTAGGACGCGGCGACGCTAGTGGCTTGGGGGAGGCCGACACCACCCCCGTTGCATTCGGAGAACCGGACCGGCACCCGGTCCATTGCTCACACGGGAGTCCAACCATGTTCCATCTCGCCAGTTTCCGGAACACTGGGACGAGCGCCGCCGCGACACTGCGCGCCTGCCTCGTCCTGACCACCTTGATCCTGTTCGCCCTGCCCGCAGCCGCCGAGGTCCCCCGCGTCGAGAACGGCGCCGCCCCGGCCAATGGCCTCGTCACCGCCTCCCTCCAGGAGCTGTGGCGTGCCGGCGGCGAGGACGACGAAGTCTTCTTCGGCAACGTGGGCCGCGTGACCACCGACCCCCAGGGCAATGTGGTGATCCTCGACGGCCAGCTTTCCGAGGCCCATGTCTACGACCGGGACGGCGAGCACCAGGCCACCGTCGGCAAGGAAGGCGACGGTCCCGGCGAAGTGCGCCGGCCCAACGACGCCTTCGTCATGGCCGACGGCACCGTCTGCCTGCTACAGGGCTTCCCCGGCAAGGTGATCAAGCTCACGGCCGACGGCCTGCCTGCCGGCGACGCCACCTTCAGCGCCGGTGCGGCCACCCAGGGCCAGTTCGGCGTCCTGGTGCGCGGTCTGCCCCATCCGCAGGGCATGGTGCTCGCGGGCATCCAGATGACCTTCGGCGGCGGTTCCCAGAGCGACCAGAATTACTTCTTCTCCTTGTGCGACGCTGAGGCGGTGGAGCAGGTCTCCCTGTCCTCCAAGCAGCACACCATCGACTACGCCGACCTCGTCATGGACGAGGCGGCCATGGATTTCGTCTGGAACCGCGTGGCCGTGGACGTCTCGGGGCTGATCCACGTCATCCCCGGGCGCAACGATTACGCGATCCACGTCTTCGCGGCGGACGGCGCCCCGGTGCGCATCGTCACCCGGGAATACGTGCCCCTGCCCCGCGACGAGGCGCGCCGGGACGTGGCTCGCCGGATCATCGAAGGGATCGCCGCCAACTACCCGGCGCCGGCCCGCGAGATCACCATCGAGGACTCGGAGCAGGACATCACCGGCATGTGGGCCCTCGACAACGGCGAACTCTGGGTGCAGACCAGCCGCGGCGACGCCGAGCCCCCCGCCGGCGCCTGGACGGTGCTGGACGTATTCGACGAGAACGGAAAATTCACCCGCCAGCTCGCACTGCCGGGCGGCCACGACCCCCTGAAGGACGCACTGCACGTGCTGCCGGACGGGCGTCTGGTGGTGGTGGCGGGCGCCCTGGAAGCGTTCCTCAACCAGATGGCCGTGGCCGGGGACGAGGACGCGGGCGCCGAGGAAGCGACGCCCCTGGAAGTGATCTGCTACGAAATGACCAACTAGCGAGGGCATGCGGATCCGCGTACCGGTGCGGGTCCGGAATAGAGAAAGGTCGACCATGACTGGCAACACGACGCACGCGACTTCCCGCTCCTCCAGGCTGACCGCGGTGCTGACCGCCCTGCTCCTGGCGACGGGCCTCCTGTTCGGATTGGCCGGCTGCTCCGGCGACGGCGACGGCAGCGCGGCAGACAGCACCGCCATGGCCGACTCGGCCGCGGCGGACACCACCAAGGCCGAGCCGCCGAAGGAGAAATCCATCCGCGTGAACGTGGGTAAGGTGCGCCGGGGCGACCTGGTCATGCCCGTCTACGCCGACGGAACCATCCGCACGCCGCGCTCGGTGGAGATCAAGACCAAGGTGGGCGGCGAGCTGCTAAGCGTACACGTGCGCGACGGCGACCGGGTGCGCCGGGGCCAGGTGCTGGCCCGCATCGACCCCCGCCAGTACGAGATCACTCTGGAAGAGAGCCGCTACCGCCACCTCCAGGCCCTGAGCCAGATGGCCGCCGAGGCGGACACCTTCACGGTCAATACGAGCGCCCTGCGGGAATTCGAGAGCGGCCGCAAGGACCTGGACCGGGCCCTGGACCGCGGCACCATCAGCCGTGACGAGCACCGGGCCCGCCTGCTCGAGGTGGAGATGAACGCCCTGCAGAAGGGCGCCTTCCGCGACGCGGTCTTCCAGCAGCGCACGGGTCTGGCCGAGGCCCGCATGGCCGAACAACGGGCCCAGCTGGACCTGGAGTACACGGAGATCCGGGCGCCCTTCGCCGGCATCGTGCAGAACCTGCAGATGGTCGCCGGCGAGAACGTCACCGTCAGCCAGTCGGTCTGCAGCATCTTCGACAACGACGAGCTCGAGGCCACGGTGAACGTCCTCGAGGCCGACCTGGGCAACCTCTCCGAGGGCCGTCCGGTGCTGCTGGCGGTGCCCGCCACCGGCGACACTCTCCAGGTCCGCGTGGACGTGATCAGTCCCACCCTGAACGAGGCCACCCGCACCTGCGAGCTGGTCATCCGCTTCCCCAACCCGGAGGGGCGTTTCCGTCCCGGCATGTTCGTCCGCGCCCAGATCGCCGGCTTCGTGTACCCGGACATGCTCATGATCCCGTCCGACGCCCTGCTCATCCGCGACGACCGTCCCCTGATCTTCAAGCGCGACGGCGACCGGGCCAAGTGGTTGTACGTGACCATCGGCCGCCAGAACGACGAGTGGGTGGAGATCCAGCAGGTGCACAGCGGCGGTTCCCTGGCCCCGGACGAGGAGGTCGTCGTCAGTGACCACATGACCCTCGCCCACGAGGCCAAGATCAAGGTGCGCAAGACCTTGCCACCGTCCGACCGCTGGGCTTTCGCCAAGACGGACGGTGAGTAGCGATGATCATCCAGACCGCTGTCCGCCGTCCGGTTGCCATTCTCATGCTCTTCGCGGGGCTGGTCCTCATCGGGTTCCAGGCCCAGCAGCGCCTGTCGGTGGACCTGTTGCCGGCCATCAACTACCCGAACCTGACGGTCATCACCAACTACACGGACACCCCGGCCGACGACCTCACCCGGCTGGTCACCCAGCCCCTGGAGGAGGTCATCACCGGACTGGCCGGCGTGCGCCGCGTGGTGAGCAAGACCCGCGAGGGCGTCTCCACCATCACCGTCCAGTACGAGTGGGGCACGGAGATGGACTTCGCCAACCTGCACCTGCGCGAGGCCATCGACCGGGTGGCCTTCCAGGACGACTTCCCCGAGGCGGCGGACCGGCCCCTCATCCTGCGCTGGGATCCGAGCGCGCGGCCCATCGCCATCCTCGTCCTCCACGGCGACGATCCCATGGCCCGCATGACCGAGTTCGCCCGCGAGGTGGCCAAGCCGGCCCTGGAGCAGATCAACGGCGTGAGCCAGGCGGAGGTCATCGGCGGCGCCGAGCGCGAGATCCTCGTGCGCCCGGACTTCGGCAAGCTGCGCCTGTACGGCCTGACCATGGACAACCTCTCCCGGGCGCTGCAGGTGGCCAACATCAGCTTCCCCGGCGGCCGCATCCGCAAGGGACCGCTGCACCTGCCCCTGCGCATCCTGGGCGAGTTCGAGAACCTGGACGAGATCCGTCAGACCGAGATCCCGGCCGCCGGTCCGGGCATCACCATCGGCGACGTGGCCGAGGTGCTGGACACGGTCAAGGAGCCCGACGGCTTCACCCTGGCCGCCGCCGAGGAGGTGGTCTCGCTGCACATCTACAAGGAGGTGGGCGAGAACACCATCGAAGCAACCAAGGAGATCGACACGATCCTCGACGTGCTGAGCGACCAGTACGTGGACTTCTCCTACTCCTTCATCTACCGCGACGCCGACTTCGTGCAGGAGAGCTTCCAGGGCCTGCGGAACTCCCTGCTGTACGGCGCCGGCCTGGCCTTCCTGGTGCTCTTCATGTTCCTCATGGACTGGCGGAGCCCCATCGTGGTGGGCCTGGCCATTCCCGTCTCGATCATGAGCACCTTCGCCTTCCTGTACTTCGCGGACGTGAGCTTGAACCTCATGTCCCTGGGTGGCCTGTCCCTGGCGGCAGGTATGCTCGTGGACAACTCCATCGTGGTGCTGGAGAACATCAACCGGCACCTGAAGGCCCGGCAGGGCAGCGGCGAGTCCATCGGACGGATCTGCGCCCAGGCCGCCAGCGAGGTGGCCTCCCCCGTGGTGGCCGCGACCCTGACCACGGTGGCCGTCTTCTTCCCGGTGATCTACGTGCCCGGCGTGGCCGGCGAGTTCTTCCGGGACCAGGCCCTGACCGTGACCATCTCTCTGCTGGTTTCGGTCTTCGCCGCCCTGCTGCTGCAGCCCATGCTCAGCGCCCACCTGCTGAAGGCGCCCGGCGACCGTCCCTCGGCGATCTTCCGCCCGGTAGACGGGGGGGTGCGCTTCGTACTGGACCGCTACCACGCCCTGCTGCACCGGGTCCTGGACCACAAGCTCGTCTTCCTGACGCTGCTGCTGGTGGCCATGGCCGGCGCCGTGTGGGTCGGCTTCAACATGCGCCTGACCTTCATGCCGGACCGGACCCGCGGCGACTTCACCCTGGCCCTGGAACTGCCCGTGGGCACGCCCCTGGAGCAGACCAAGGAGGCGGCGTCCGGCCTGGCGGCGTTCCTGGCCCCAATGCCCGAGGTGGAGACCGTATACGCCCAGGTGGGCGTCACCGAGAAGACATTGGCCAGCCTCAAAGAATACAGCGCCGCCAACACGGCGCGCATCCGCGTCATGCTGCGTCCCAGCCGTGAGGGCCGGGCCGACATGGAACGGGTGAAGGGACGCCTGGACGAGCGGCTGAACGCCCTGGAAGGCGCCATCTTCGTCTTCCGCGAAGAGGGTGTGGGCCTGCGCGAGATCCTGGCCAGCGGCGAGGCCGCCTTCACTCTGGGCATCGTCGCCGAGCACGGCAGCGAGGCCCTGGCCACGGCCGACGATCTGCTGCCGCAGCTGCGCGAGATCCCCGGCCTGCAAGACCTGGAGATGGACCGCGTCCTCGGCAATCCCACCGTCGAGGTGACCGTGGACCGGGAGAAGGCCCTGCGCTACGGCCTGGAGCCCGACGCCCTGGCCGCCGAACTACGCAACCGCATCCAGGGCACCGTGGCCACCACCTACAACGAGATCGAGCAACGCATCGACATCGCCGTGCGCCTGCCCCTGGACCAGCGTTACGATCTGAGCCGGGTCCTGGCCTCCCCGATCACCGTGGGCGAGGGCACGACCGTGCCCCTGGCCGCCTTCATCGTCCAGTCCCGCGGCACTCCCGTGCGCGAGATCGTGCGCCGGGACCAGCGGCGCCAGATCTCCCTGGCCGGCGACGTCACCGGCCGCTCGGTGGCCGAGGTGTGGCAGGACGTGAACCGCCTGCTGGACGGACTGGAACTGCCCGAAGGCGTGGCCTTCGTCACCGGCGGCGAGCAGGAGGAGATCAACACCAGCTTCCGCGACCTGGGCTGGGCCCTGCTCCTGTCGGCCCTACTGGTGTACATGATCCTGGCCGCCCAGTTCGAGAGCTTCCTGGACCCGCTGATCATCTCGGCGGTGCTGCCGGTGGGCGTCATGGGCGCGGTGGTGACGCTCTTCGTCACCGGCCAGACCATGAACATCATCTCGCTCATCGGTATGATCGCCCTGCTGGGTATCGCCGTGAACGACGCCATCGTCAAGGTGGCCACCATCCGCCGTCTGCGCGGCGAAGGTCTGCGGGCCCGGGAGGCCATCCTGGAGGCCAGCTCCCTGCGCTTCCGCCCCATCATCATGACCACCGTCACGACGGTGCTGGCCATGGTGCCCATGGCCCTGGGGCTCGGCACGGGTGAGCAGATGCAGCGCCCCCTGGCCATCACCATCATCGGCGGCCTGAGCATCGCCACGTTCCTGACACTCTTCCTCACGCCGGTGGTGTACGAGATGCTGCACCGGCGCATCGACCGGGAGTACTGACGATGATCCGCTTCGCCGTCGACCACCCCGTCGCCACCTGGATGCTCTTCGCAGCGCTCATGGTCACGGGCATCTACGCCCTGCCGCGTCTCAACATCGAGGCCATGCCCGAGACCGACCTGCCGGAGCTGTCCATCACGACCAACTGGAACGGGGCCTCCCCCAGCGCGATCCAGCGCTCGATCACGCTGCCCATCGAGGAAGCGGTGGCCGGCTGCCATGGCGTGGAGGACATCGAGTCCCAGTCGCGACACGGCTTGAGCCGGGTCACGGTGAAGTACAAGCGCGGCTCCGACATGGACTTCGCGCGTCTTGAACTGGCCGAGCAACTGGGCGCCGTGCGAAGGGAGTTGCCGGACCGGGCGGGTCAGCCCTTCATCCGCGCCTTCGTGCCCGAGGAGCTGCGGGCGGAGGAGTTCTTCTCCCTGAGCCTCATCTCCCCCCTGTCCATGAACGAACTGCGTGACCGTGCCGAGACCTGGCTCCTGCCGCGCTTCCTGTCCATTGCGGGCGTGGCCGACGCCGAACTGCGGGGCGGTGCGCGTCCCCTGGTGAAGGTGCTGCTGGATCTCGAATTGATGGAGCGCTACGGCCTGTCCGCCGACGGCATCTACGCCCGCATCGACGCCCTGGACGACATCGTGCCCGCGGGACCGGTGCGCGACGGCGGCCGCGAGTTCACGGTCAGCGTGCGAGAGGACGTGGCCCTGGAGCAACTCGAGGGCACGGTGCTGGCCAACCTGGGCGGGCAGTCGGTGACCCTGGCCCACGTGGCCCACGTGGAGCGGTCCTTCGAGGACATCACCTACTACAGCCGCATCAACGGCGAGAACGTCATCACCCTGAACGTCACCAAGCGCAGCGGCCAGAATTCCATCTCCGTGAGCCGGCGCCTGCGCAGTGAACTGCCGGAAATCGAGGCGGCGGCGCCCTTCCCGGTGACCTTCGAGGTCGACCAGGACGAAGGCGAGGAGCTGGAGGACAAGCTCGAGGAGCTGGTCATCCGCTCCCTGGTCATCCTCGGTCTGCTGTTCATCATGCTGGCCCTGGCCCTCAAGCGCGCCCGTCTGACGGCCATCGTCGTCTTCTCCA
>JAAEQC010000219.1 GCA_024231905.1 bacterium
ACCCCTATATGCTACACTTCGTCCTCGACTACCAGAGCCACGGGGAAAAGGTCGTCCATGACCAGGAAGGGTTCAGTGTTGAGGCGAGAGAGGATCAGGAAAATTTCTAGAGCACCCGGCAGCGCCGGCGTCTGACTGGGAGTCCCGGCTTGGAGTGGTGAATCACCGCGGGACCCTTCTGAGGAACAAATCCCGTGCCACCGCCTCGCTACCGCCCGAGGGGTGGCAAGGGCAAGGACCTGGAGATCCCGACCGAAGGCTCAGGAAGTGGATGGCAATCCCTGGACTGTCCGCTACGTCTCGCCTTGCCCTTGAGGGCGCGCAGAGCGCGTCCGCTCCCGGCCGGCCCCCGGTGCTTCGTGCTGAAGACCACGTGGACGAGCATCGAGGGAAGGGACGGCGCTGCGAAGGCCGCCGACTGAGCAGACTCGGGCATGCGCTTTGGGGAGACCCTACACAAAGCGCTGGCGAAAGGGCTGTCGTTGCCAGTAGGTGAGCGAGCGCCACAGCCACTCGCAAGGGCCGAAGCGGAAAAACCGCAGCCACAGCGGGCTGATCAGGAGCTGCACGGCAAACAGCGCCGGCGCCGCCAGGAATGCCTGGCCCGGGCTCAGACGGCCGAAGAGTCCGAGGCCGTGACCGTAGAAGATGAAGCCGAAGACCACCGAGCCCATCAGGTAATTGGTCAGTGCCATCCGGCCGACGGCCGCCACCGGCCGCAGGAGAATCCGGCCGCGGCGGGTCAGGGCCAGCCAGGCCACCCCGCCGGCATAGCCGAGGGAGTGGATGAAGCCGCCGATCAGCAGGGCGGCAAAGCAGAGCGTGACCGGCACGACGCCGCCTCCGGCCAGCTGCTGGCCCGCCACCGCCGCCCCCTGCAACAGGATGCCCACCACCAGGCCGCCGGCCAGCCACGCCGGGTAGCGGCGCCGGTAGCGGCCGGTCTCGAGGAACACCGATTTGCGGACCAGGTAGAAGCCGAGCACGAACAGCGCCAGCACCCGCCAGGAGAGCAGGCCGAAGCGCAACGGCGCACCCACCAGGAAATAGCCGGCGGTCCGCTGGCGGGTCATCTCCCACCAGCTGCCGGACTCGAAGATTCGCCGCTCGTCGGCCATCAGCTCCATCAACCGCACCCGGGAGTCGTCGGCGACGGCGGCCTCTTCGGCACCGTGGGCGCGCAGCGCCGCCCGCCGCTCGTCCGCCAACCGTTCCCAATCCGGGGGCAGGCCCATGGCTGCGTCCGGATGGCCGGCGGCGTAGATGCCGACGGCGACCACATTCGCCACGAAAAGCGCCATCACCACCGCCAGCAGGAGACGCGACGACAGCTTTCGCAGGGCCACGGCGATCACCGCCAGGACCGCGTAGAAGGCGAGGATGTCGCCCGCGTACAGCAGTGCGGCGTGGGCGATGCCGATGACCAGCAGCACCGCCAGCCGCCGGCTGGTAAGGCTGGCGAACCGCCTGCCGGTGACCTCGGCACGGGCGCTCCGGAGGGCCAGTCCCATACCGAAAAGCAGCGAAAAGAGGACGTAGAACTTGCCCTCCACCACCGCCCCGATCAACAGGGGGACGCCGCCGCTCGGGGGCCGTGCCGTCCACATGGGGTAGGCGAACGTGAGGACGTTGGCGGCCAGGACGCCGAAGATCGCCACCCCGCGCAACGCGTCGAGCGTGAAGACACGCTCCTTCTCTGCCACCGGCGCCCAGGGGCCGCCCGCCCCGGGCGGCTGCGTGCCGGTGACCTCAGCAGTGGCCGACTCTTGCTGGTGAACTGACAACGACGCAACCTCCTACGGCATCCAAGCCTTCGCACCCTACCACATCTGCGCGCGGCCCCGGGGATCGAAGCGCTTCCAGACGTGGCCAGGGGCCCGAGCCCCGGCCAACCCGCGGCGATCGCCGGGCAGGGGGTGGTGCCCGGAAAATCCTCCCGTTCATACGCCAAATATGCAACTCATACCGGGTTTCGGTTGCGGTCCCGGTGATGGCGGGCAAGGGACCTGGCTAAAAACGGCGTAGCACAGGCCGGGCCTTTGGCGGTTGGGAGCCACGGACCGCGACGAACGGATCGTCCTCCTGGAAATCAGCGAGCGCATCGAGGTTTGCGGCCGGGCTTACGGCTTGTTGGCGCGGCCGCCCAACGACGGTTGGATTTCTTAGAAAAAAATCATTTTCTTGTGAGCAAACGTTCAGGACACGCCTCAAACAATGGACTATGCTGAGAGGTCGATGATTGCCGCACAGCCGGTGTTGGGCGCTGACTCCCAAGGTTTCAGGCCAGGCGGGTCGTCCGCCTGGACTTCCGACGCCGGCTGACGAAAAGTTTCGGAACTGACAAAAAGGAGATGGAAAATGGGCAATTTCTCACGTGACACCTTCGATCGGCTCAAGCACTACGTCAGCGTCCGCCTGCAGCAGGGGGTCCCCATCGTCGACGCCGAC
>JAAEQC010000220.1 GCA_024231905.1 bacterium
CTACCTGGGGGGGCGTGGTATCGATGGTGAACACGATCCGGGTCTCGCCCACCCGCCCCAGTTGGTCGGTGATCGTGAGGCGGATTGTGTAGACACCGTCAGCCAGGCCCGGGTTGGCCCAGGCGTACTCGACCACACCGTCTTCGTCGAGCAGGCCAGACCACACAGCGGCGAACTCTTCCTCGCCGGGCTGCTCACCCGGGGCGACCAGCCACTCGTAGCTGTCAGGGTGGGCAGAGGTCAACAGGCCGCTCAACTGGAGTCCCTCGGCCGTGTCGACTACGCTGCCGGCTGTCGGACTGGTGATGCTCGCCACCGGCAGGGTGGTGTCGATCTCAAAGGCGCGCTGCAGGGATGTCTCGTTCTCGGCCGCATCAACGGCTGCCAGCGTGAGCTCATAGGCCCCGTCGCTAACTCCGCTGATGGTGACGGCGGTGCCAGGGACGAGGTTGCCCTGGTCCTCACGCAGGGTCTGCTCGCTGCCGTTGGGGTGAATCAGGGTGATGGCGTAGCTGCCGGGATGGCCGTCGGTAGCGCTGGCCTGCACGGCCAGGGGCAGGCCGTAGAGTCCGGCGTCGGCGGGCTGGGGCAGGGTAAGCGTCGGGCCAACGGTGTCGATGGTGACACCGAGGATCTCGGTTTCAGGTGCCAGCAAACCGGTGGGATCCTCGGCCAGGATCTCGACGATGTAGAACCCGTCCGGGGCCGCAACGCCGCCTGAGTCGTTGCCGTCCCAGACCAGGGTTGTGCCAGCAGCGGCGACGACGGTTTCGGCGTCCATCAGCTCTGCCGGAGGCACTGTACCGCCCTGTTCGTAGACTGTAACTGTGATCAGGGCATCCTGCAGGGTCTCAAAGGAGATCGAGCTAGTGTCAAGCTGGTCGTCGGCGTTGGGCGAAAACAGGGCGGGATCGACGGCAAAGGTCCGCAGTAACTGGCGCTCGCGGATGACAAAGGGGATCTCGCGGGTTGCCTGGTTGCCGGGCTCATCAACGGCTGAGAGACGCAGCACATAGCCGCCTGCGGGCTTGGCGGCAGTGTCCCACTGGGCCGGGAAGAGTTGGGGACACTGTTCTTCCGACCAGAAATCCTGTCAACCCTTGCTGGCGGAGATACTCGTCCGGACCCACGAGTGCGCGGGGCGCGTGAAGAATGGCCCGGATATCCGTCTGTCCGCTGCAGGTTATTGCCCGCGAGTCGGAGTGGGCATCATCCCCGTCCCCCTTGACAAACGCCCAGATAATGAGGTCATCTTCTGGCTCAGGCGAATCGAGAGACGTGATTCGTACTATTGTGCCTACTCGGATTATTTGTGCTGCCGGAATACTAAAAAGGCCGAGGCTATC
>JAAEQC010000221.1 GCA_024231905.1 bacterium
CGATGGTGTTGGATTTGCCGCTGCCGGCGGAGTGCTGGACGAGGTAGCGTTGTCCGGGTCCTTTCTCGCGCGCATCGGCGACCAGGCGGCGCACGGCGTCGCGCTGGTGGTAGCGCGGGAAGATGAGCTTGAGGACCTTCTGCTTGCGGCCTTTGTCGTCGACCTTCTCGTCCGGGACGACATGGACGAATTGCCTGACCAGCTCGAGGACGCTGTCTTTGGTCCAGACGTCCTCCCACATGTAGGCAACGGGGTAGTGGGTGCGCGAGTGCGGATTCCCGGCGCCCTGGTCGCGGCCCTGATTGAACGGCAGGAAGACGGTCGCCTTGCCGTCGAGCCGTGTCGTCAGGTAGACGAGTTCGATATCCATGGCGAAGTGAGCCAAGCAGCGTTTGAAGGCAAAGAGGGGCTCTTTGGGATCGCGGTCGTTCTTGTACTGGACGATCGCGGTCCTGACGGTGGCGGGCGCCACCTTGAGCTCGACGGTGAAGAGGGGGAGGCCGTTCAGGAACAGGGCCATGTCGAGGACGCCGTCCTCGACGCCGGTCTTGCCGGTGCGCCGGGGCCGAGTGCGGTAGCGCAGCTGGCGGACGACGGTGAGCCTGTTGGCCTCGAAAAGCCTGGCGTGCTCGGGGTTGAAGGAGGTCTCGGGCCGGAAGTAGGCGAGCTGGAAGTGGCAGCCGCG
>JAAEQC010000222.1 GCA_024231905.1 bacterium
ATAAATTTGTTGGCTACCAAAGATGCGAGAACGTTTTGCGAAAAGTGCGCCATCAGGCATCCGACCTTCAAGTTTGTGACTTGTAACACTGAGCGTTGCGATTTGAATTGACGGTACGGGGTTGATGGTTCGGGGTTGGTTGTTCGGGGTATACGGTACGGGGTTGACGGTACGGGGTTGACGGTACGGGGTAGACGGTACGGGGTTGACGGTACGGGGTTGACGGTACGGGGTTGACGGTACGGGGTTGACGGTACGGGGTAGACGGTACGGGGTAGACGGTACGGGGTTCACGGTACGGGGTTCACGGTACGGGGTTCACGGTACGGGGTTGCCGGTACGGGGTAGACGGTGTGGGGTTGATAAGAAACCATGAAAATCTGAGTCGGCCAGATTGTGCCTGTCCCTGATGGTGCCCTTGGCGGGCAACAACAGATCACGCATCCTTGGTAGCCAAAAAATTTCTTCGGCCGCCTTCGGCGGCATTTTTCCTTTCTTGCCCACTTCTGGCTTCCTTCTTGAAATTTAATTGGAAACGTATGTACAGGGACCAAAGGGGGGTGGGGGTCTAGCGCTCCCAGGTCGGTCGCTCCTCTGCCCGAGGTTGGTAGCCGGACTCCCCCTCCCCGATTTCAGC
>JAAEQC010000223.1 GCA_024231905.1 bacterium
GATAAGCCTGTTATCCCCGGCGTACCTTTTGTCCCATGAGCGATGGCGCTACCACAAGCAACCATCGGATCACTATGTCCTACTTTCGTACCTGCTCGACTTGTCAGTCTCGCAGTTAAGCACGCTTATGCCATTGCACTATTAGCACGATGTCCGACCGTACCTAGCGTACCTTCGAACTCCTCCGTTACACTTTGGGAGGAGACCGCCCCAGTCAAACTGCCTACCATGCACTGTCCCCGATCCGGATAACGGACCAAGGTTAGAACCTCAAACAAACCAGGGTGGTATTTCAAGGTTGGCTCCATAGAGACTAGCGTCCCTACTTCAAAGCCTCCCACCTATCCTACACAGATTGGTTCAAAGTCCAATGCAAAGCTACAGTAAAGGTTCATGGGGTCTTTCCGTCTAGCCGCGGGTAGATTGCATCATCACAAACATTTCAACTTCGCTGAGTCTCGGGAGGAGACAGTGTGGCCATCGTTACGCCATTCGTGCAGGTCGGAACTTACCCGACAAGGAATTTCGCTACCTTAGGACCGTTATAGTTACGGCCGCCGTTTAC
>JAAEQC010000224.1 GCA_024231905.1 bacterium
AGCAGCCCCCATTGCTGGTGCGGTACCTGTACACGCCGTACGGTGAGGTGCATGCCGAGACCGGCCCTGAGCTGTGGCACGTACGATTCGATAACGAGGTCAGTAGTGTCGAGACCCCGGGGGGTACGGCGGAGCAGAGCATCGCCGATCCTTCGGTGACCGCTGCCGGTGCACTGCGCATCAGCCTGTCGGTTCCGGTTGCAGATGGCTCCTTGCCCGCAGGAGTGCTGGTAGAACAGCTGCAAACCGGCGGCGGCTGGGTGCCAGTCGATGCAGCGGAGCTCGTCGTGACCCATGACGCGGAGGAGCCGTCTGACCTCCTGGTGCTTCTGCGGAACGGCTGGCAGCGTGGCGTCTCGTACCGAGTAGAGCTGACGCCAGCGCTGGTCGACGGCGCGGGCCGTAACTTCGGGGCCAATGGGAGCCTGGAATGGACTATCCCAGCCGGCACCGCTACTGACCCCGACCCGCCCGTATCCTTCGAGCAGCGATTCGGAATCAGCTACGAAAGCTACATCGCAGCCAGCGACCAGTTAGACGGGCGCTTCCCCGGTGGCCAGACCTCCTTGTTCCAGGGGCTGTGGACCGATCCGGTCACGGGCGTCGCCTATGCGCGGGCACGGTGGTATGACGGCCGGAATCCGTCGTGGCTAAGTGAAGATCCGTATAACGCCGTCGACTCTCCCAACCTCTACGCCTTCGTGGGCTGGCAGCCCAACATGGCCACCGATCCCGAAGGCGAGGTGGCTCTCGTCGACAACGTGGTTGGGGGCGTGGTTTCCGTCGCGGTCGGGATGGCGATCGAGGGTCTGATCACCTGGCTGGATGATGAGCACGAGTTTAGCTACACCTGGAAGGA
>JAAEQC010000225.1 GCA_024231905.1 bacterium
CCATCGTTGCCGCGCACCGGGCTGCGGCCGCACGCTCTTCCTCGAGGTCCACCACAAGACCCGGCGCGCACGGGGCGGCACCCACGACCCGTCCAACCTCATCACCCTCTGCGCCGCCTGCCACCGGCTCCATCACGAGAAGGGCACGCTCGTTCGCGAACCGGCGGCCACCTGGGTTGTGAAAGCCGGCTTCGTATAGAGATGGTCCCGGCCGCCGCTCTGCTTCGCCACGGGTCCGACCAGATCCCTGAAACCGGCACGCATGTTGCCCTTCCCTATCCGACGGCCCAAGCCGTCCCCGGCGTCGGCCAAGTCCGGCGCCCTGGACGCGGGCCGCGGCTCGGGACCACAAAACGTTGTGCGTCATAAGGTTGACATCGCGTGGGCTCGGAATCGAATGGACCGTAGACGTCGTCGGACCCCGGTCCCGGCGGCGCACGGCAAGGCGGGTAGCCGCGACCGGCGGCCAGAAACCTGCCGCGACGTGGTCCGGCCGTCCACGCACCGCGAAACGACGAGACCCGGAGGTTGGCATGAGCGCCCCGACATCAAGGCACCGCATCGCAGCGGCGGGCAAGTATCTGTTCTTCCGCAAGGGGCGGGAGGAGTACGGCATCGAGATCCTGCGCGTCCACGAGATCGCCAACGCTGGTACCGTCCGGCCGCGGCCGGGCCAGCCCTCATGCGGGGCGGGCGTCCTGGACCTGCGGGGCCGATCCGTGCCCGTGGTCGATCTGCAGGACCGTCTGCAGGCTGGCGAGATGCCCCCGGCCGAGGACCCGGTGGTCGTTGTGGTGGAGATGCGCCTGGACGACGAGCGTCCCCTGGTGGGTTTGCTCGTGGACGGGGTCCGGGAAGTGCGCCGGCTGAACGCCGATCAGATCCTGGCGGCCCCGGCGGGGGGCGGCGGCTGCGAAGAGGTCGACCTCATCGCCGGCCTGGGCCGCACCGACGATGGCGTGGCCTGTCTGCTGTCGGCTGACCACCTGTTGAGCGAGAGCGAACTACGCGTCCTGACCGAAGCCATGGTGTTGGTCTGAGACCGGGCCAACCCGGAACCGTCGCAAAGGAGCGAGAGGCTGTGACCGACCGAAAGATCATCCTGAAGAATATCAAGGACGTGCCTTCGTTGCCGTCGGTGGTGATCCGGATCCGCCAGTACCTCAACGATCCCAATGTGAGCTTCGACACCCTGTCCAAGGTCATCGAGCACGACCCGGGACTGACGGCAAACATCCTGCAGCTGGCCAACTCGGCCTACTTCGGCTGGGCCCGGCGCATCAAGTCCGTCAAGGAAGCCATCACCCGGCTGGGCACCAACCGTATCTTCCAGATGGTGCTGTGCATGTCCGTGGCGCCCCTGGTGCGCAAGCCCATCAAGGGCTACGACATGGAGCCGGACGCCCTGTGGGAGCACAGCTTCGGCGTGGCGGTGCTGGCCGAGAAACTGGTCCAGGTCCTCAAACTGCGGGGCCACGAGGAAGCCTTCACGGCGGGCCTGCTCCACGACATGGGCAAGGTCGTCCTGGGCACCTTCGTGGACGTGGATGACACGCCCATCAAGGAGATCGTCCAGCGCGAGGGCAAGACCTTCAACGAGGCCGAGCGTCAGGTTCTGGGCATTGATCACGCGGAGACCGCCGGCGAGTTGCTGCGCTCGTGGAACCTGCCCGACGAGGTGGCGGGGGCCGTCCAGTGGCATCACGAGCCCTCGTGGGCCGATGCGGACTACCGGGAGGGGGCGGATCTCATCCACTGCGCCGACGTCCTGGCCATGCGTGCCGAGTGGGGCTCCGGGCTGGACATGGACTACTACCGCGTGGACGAGGAGGCCTGGCGGCGGCTGGGTCTGGACGCGGAAATGGCCGACGGGGTCATGCGCCTGGCGACACCCGAGTTCGAGGAGATGCGCGATGCCTACCTGCCCCACATGGTTCCCCAGTCGGGCCGCAAGAAGGTGAAGAGCTAGCCCGCTTCGGGAATGGTGATCCTCACGGCGGCGCGCAGGGCCTCGTACACGGCGTCGTCCATTTGCATCTGCTCCGAGTAGCGCAAGAGATCCTGGGGTCGGGCCTTGAGAATGGGCTTGGGCGAACGGATCGAACAACAATCCCGGTACGGCAGCACGCTCGTCTCGAAGAGTCCCACCTTCCGGGACCAGGCCGTGATCTCCATCTTGTCCATGCCCACCAGGGGCCGCAGCACCGGTAGAGTGACGTCCGGGGCGACGGCGGCCAGGTTTGCCAAGGTCTGGCTCGCCACCTGGCCCAGGCTGTCGCCGGTGACCAGGCCGCGGCAGTTGCGCTTGTAGGCCAGGCGGGCGGCGGTCAGGAACATGAAGCGCCGGAACATGACCATGTCGTAGGCGTCGGTGATGACGCCGATGGCCCGGGACTCGTAGGACACCACCGGTACCAGCCACAGGTTCAGGGGCACGGGGGAGTAGCGGCCGAGGATCTTCACCAATTGCTCGATCTTCTCCGCCTCGGCCTCTTCCGCCGAACGTCCCGAGTAGAAGTGGATGAACTCGGGCCGGACCCCACGCCGCATCATGAGCCAGGCGGCCACCGGCGAGTCGATGCCTCCCGAAAGCAGTACCATCACCCGCCCGCTCACCCCGGCGGGCAGGCCGCCGAAGGCCGTTCCCTTGGCCGTGAAGACCAGGACGTCGTCCTTCAGCACCAGCACGTTCACCATCAGGTCGGGATGGTGCATGCGCGCGGGCAATTGCAACTCGTCCCACACCTCGCCGCCCACGATGCTGCTGATCTCCGGCGAGGTGAGGGCGATGGACCGGTCGCTACGGCGGGTCTCGACCTTGAAGTGGGCGGCGTCGCCCCGGTCGGCGGCGGCCAGTTCCCGGGCCACCTTGCCGACGGTCAACAGACGCGGCTCCCGGCCTGCCGCCTGGTCGGCCGTGATCTCCGCGTCCACCTCCGCGCGGGGGATGGGCACCGCCGGCGACACCCACTGCAGCCCGAAGATACGGCGCAGGGTTTCCGCCACCCGGGGCGCGGCTTCCGGGTCGTCCAGGCGCACGATGATCCGGCTCTCCACGTGGAGGATATCGGCCACCGGTTCGCCCACCAGGGCATGGCGCATGTTGTTCATGAGGCGGCGCAGGAACATCTGCCGATTGCGCCCCTTGAGGGCGATTTCCGCGTAGGTGGCGACGATGACGGGAGTGGTCAGAGCCATTCTAATCTCCTGGGCGGTTGAAACCGCCGGTCTTCGCTGTATCCTGTGTCCGCCACTCATATTCATCGGGAGCGGTCCGCGGCGCAAGTCCGGGCCGGGTCGTCGCGAAGGAGCCACCATGATCGAGAGCTGCGGAATCCGCCTGGACTTCACCGGAACCGAAGGCTTCCTGCTCCCGGCCGAAGTCGACGCCATGGAGCCTGCGGTGGCCGCCGCGGCCGCGGAACTGGCCGGCGGCACGTCCCCTGGCGCCGACTTCCTGGGCTGGCTCGACCTGCCCTCGCGCATCACCGACGACGAACTGGCGGCAATCGAGGCCGAGGCGGAGCGCGTGCGCGAGTTCGCCGACGCCTGGGTCGTGGTCGGCATCGGCGGTTCCTACCTGGGCGCGCGCGCCGTGCTCGAGGCCCTGGGCGGTCCGGCCGACGGGGCACCGGAGATCCTGTTCGCCGGCACGGGCCTCTGCTCCGCCAGCCTGCAGGATACTCTGCGCCGCCTGGAGGGCAAGGAGTTCGGCGTGGGCATCATCTCCAAATCCGGCACGACCCTCGAGCCGGCCGTGGCCTTCCGCATGCTGCGCGCCCTGCTGGTGGAGAAGCACGCCGGCGCCGGGGCGGCTCGCCGCATCACCGCCATCACCGACCAGGCTCGCGGCGCCCTGCGCACCCTCACCGACCAGGAGGGCTACCACGCCTTCGTCATTCCCGACGACGTGGGCGGCCGCTTCTCGGTCCTGACCCCGGTGGGCCTGGTGCCCCTGGCGGTGGCCGGCGTGGACGTGCGTGGTCTGGTGAAGGGCGCCCGCGAGATGCAGAAGGTCTGCGATACGGCTCCTTTGAGAGAGAACCCGGCCCACCTGTACGCCGCCGTGCGCCACGGTCTCTACGGCAAGGGCTTCCCGGTGGAAGTCATGAGCAGTTTCCACAGCGGACTGCGCCAGTTGCAGGAATGGTGGAAGCAGCTCTTCGGCGAGAGCGAGGGCAAGGGCGGCGCCGGCATCTTCCCGGCGTCCACGGTCTACACCACCGACCTGCACAGCCTGGGCCAGTACCTGCAGGACGGCCGGCGTGAACTGCAGGAGACCTTCCTGGTGGCACGCAGTGCGGTCGGCGACCTGAAGGTTCCCGTGGATCCGGATGGCCGCGACCTGGACGGACTGGACTACCTGGCCGGACGCTCCCTGGACGAGATCAACTGGAAGGCCTTCGAGGGCACCCGCAACGCCCACCTGGAGGGCGGCGTGCCCTGCACGACCATCGAAATCGACAAGGTCACGCCCGAGACGGTGGGGGCCTTGATCTACCTCTTCGAGAAGGCGGTGGCCGTCAGTGGCCGCCTGCTGGGAGTGAATCCCTTCGACCAGCCCGGGGTGGAGACCTACAAGCGGGAGATGTTCCGCCTGCTGGGAAAACCCGGCGCCGGGAGTTGATTCCGGTCGCAACCGATCCTATTTTGCCGTGACGCCGATCTGGCCCCATGATTTCCGACAGGAGGACGACTCGTGAAGAACCTGATCCTGATCCTGACCCTGGCCGTGATGGCCGCCGGCTGCGGCGACCAGGTTGAGCAGGAGGCCGTAGCCGGCGCCGAGAGCGCGCCCGCGGCCGAAACCGCCCATGCGGCCCCCGTCGCCCAGGCCGATGTGTGGCGCGGCAAGGTGGCCGAGACCATGGACGCCGGAAAGTACACCTACGTCCTGCTGGACACGGACGGTGAGCAGCGCTGGGTGGCCGGTCCCCTGATCGCAGTGGCCGTGGGCGACGCCGTCATGATGGCCCCCGGCATGGCCATGCACGGCTTCAAGAGCGAGACCCTCGACCGCACCTTCGAGGTGGTCTACTTCGTGGCCGCCATCGAGAAGGACGACGGCCACGGCCACATGCCGGGCGCGAGCCCCCACGGCGCCCCGGCGGCCGAGGATCCCGCCGCGGCCATGGGCGGCGGCGCCAGCCAGCACATGAATCCGGGCAACGCCCAGGTGGAGGGCGTGGAGAAGGCCGCCGGCGGCGTCACCGTGGCCGAGATTCACGAGCGCGCCGACGACCTGGCCGGCGAGGCCGTCAAGGTGCGCGGCCGGGTCGTGAAGTTCACGCCCAACATCATGGGCGCCAACTGGGTCCACCTCCAGGACGGCACCGGCGCCGCCGGGAGCAACGACCTGACCGTCACCACGTCCGCCACCGTGGCCGTGGGCGATCTCGTGGTGGTCGAGGGCACGCTGACGAAGGACAAGGATTTCGGCGCCGGTTATCGTTACGCCGTCATCATCGAGGGTGCCGACGTTACGAAGGAGTAGCGTCCCACCGACGACAAGGGCCCCTGCAAAACGTCCTCAGCCCCTGCGGGGCCTGCGGATTGTTTTGCAGGGGCCCTTGTCGTCGGTGGGACGTGCACCGTCGTAGCCGTGCGGCCGACGTGGAAGAGGTGAGGTAGGTATGGGGACCGTGAGTCATGTGAGGTCATTTGGGATTGCTTGACCCGTGGGCGAGGTTTTTCCGCTGTTCAGCCCGGAGGGGGAGAAGGCCTGGGTGCCGGGGCGGGATTACGAGAACGTCATGGGGACAACCGAGCTGGCCGAGGACTATGTTTTCACGACCAGGTCCCATGACCATGCGGTGACCACGGCCGTACCGAGGTGGAGGTGACCTACACCTACACAGCCTTCATCGATGAATGGCGATCCCTCCTCACCGCCTACTTCAACGGCACCTGACCTCTTCCACGCTCCAACCGGGCGGGGATCTCTTACCCGGCTCCGGAGACTGACGCACAGGGACCCTCCAAACCAATCCCGCAGGCCCCGCAGGGGCTGAGGACGTTTTGGAGGGTCCCTGTGCGTCAGTCTCCCCGCACCGAGCTAAGAGATCTTCCCCCCCCGGTAATCGTGGTGATCACCCTTGTGGGTCGGAGCGAGCATCAACACTCCCAGGTGCTTGTTTCGGATGCTGTTCACAAACTCCTCGTACCGCCACTCGTTGCTTCCGGCGTGGAGGGGTACGAAGATCTTCGGCTGCAGTTTTTCCAGGGCGAACTCCACGCCCATCTTCACGGCCACCTGGTCTCCGAAGCCGCAGCCGGAAACGGGCATGAGCGCGATGTCGGGCCTGGC
This sequence comes from bacterium, assembly GCA_024231905.1. Classification (GTDB taxonomy): domain Bacteria; phylum Krumholzibacteriota; class Krumholzibacteriia; order LZORAL124-64-63; family LZORAL124-64-63; genus JAAEQC01. The sequence continues at coordinate 6,308 of JAAEQC010000225.1, forward strand.
GCCGGCCGCGGCCAGCCAGTTGATCTCGCCGCAGTAGGGTCCCGTGAAGTCGCGCAGGCGGTTGGCGTGGTCGCCGGCGTGGTAGATCTGCACGCCGTCGCAGTCCACCAGGAAGCCCAGGCCGCTGTCGTTGGATTCGATGGTGCGTACGGTCACGCCGTCGAAGTCGTGGACCGTGCGCGGCTCGAGGAGGTCGTAGGGGACGGTGGTTTCGGCGGGGCAACCCATGACGTAGCGGATGGACTCCACCTGGTCGGCCCACTCGAAGATGGTGGGGTCGAAATGGTCGCCGTGCTCGTGGGAGACGAAGACCGTGACCTTCATGTCCTTGATTTCGGCCGGGTCGATGTGGCCGTTGACCAGGGCCGGTTCGTCGGCCGCGCGTCCGCGCTCCCAGTAGTCGAAGACCAACAGGTTGTTGCGGGTCTGCACGGCGTAGCCGGAGTGGCCCATGTACCAGATGCGGGCGTCGCCTTCGGCCAGGATGGTCTCTTCGGCGGGACGTTCACCGGGGCACGCGATCAGGCAACCGGTGGCCGCAGGGCAGGGGTCGGCGTCTTCGTCGATCTCGGCGCCTCGGGCCTGCAGGGCTTTGGCACTGGTCTCGTGGGAGCCGGCCAGGGCCAGATCCAGGGCGGATTGGCCGTGGCCGTCACGGGCGCGGACGGAGGCGCCACCGGCGGCCAGGATCTCGACGATGTCGCCGTAACCCGAGAGGGCGGCCACCTGCAGGGGGGTCCGGCCGCAGCGGGACTCCCGCAGGTCCGGGTTGGCCCTGGCGGTGATCAGGGCGCGCACGATGTCCGCGTTGCCGTCGCCCACGGCCCGATGCAGGGGGGTCCGGCCGAAGAGATCGGCCCGGTTCACGTCGGCTCCTGCGCCGAGCAGGGCAGCGACCAGGGGCAACTGGCCTTCGGCGGCGGCGATCCACAGGGAGGTGCGCTCCCAATCGTCGACGACGTTCACGTCGGCGCCGGCAGAAACCAGAGCGCTGGCGGCCTCGGTGCGTCCGCGCCAGGCGGCCTGCATGAGGGCCGTGTTGCCGTGCTGATCGGCCAGGTCGATGGACGCGCCCCGGTCCAGCAGCAGCGTGATCATGTCCGTCCGACCACCCATGGCGGCGTAGTGCAGGGGCGTCATGCCGTCCTCGTTCGCGGAGTCGGGCGAGATGCCGGCGTCCACGAAGCGGGCGAAGAGGTCGGTGCGACCTCGGGAGGCGGCCATGTGGACGAGAGTCGTGCCGTTGGCGGTGACCAGGTCCAGGGGCGCACCAGCCTCCATGATGCGCTCGATGATGGTCGTGTCGTTGCGGGACACGGCGAAGCTCATGGACCAGGCGCCGTTGTTGTCCTGGAAGGCCAGGTCCGCACCGCGGTCGATGAGCAGATTCACCATGGCGAGCTGGCCGCGGACGGCGGCCACGTGCAGGGGCGTGCTCAGGTCGCTGTCGCCCGCATCGACCTGGGCGCCGGCGTCCAGCAGCAGCCGTGCGATGTCGACCTGGCCGTGGGCGGCGGCCACATGCAGGGGCAGTTCGCGGAACTGGTCCGTGTCCTGGGCGGATACCAGGCCGGGGTCGGCTCCGATGAGAGTAGCCACCAGGTCGGCGTCACCGGCCTCGACGGCGCGGTGGATCTCGCCGGCGGCGGCGGGCAGGGCCGTCATGGCCAACAGGGCGATGACGGACAGGAACAGGGGGGCGGATTTCGGGTGCCGGTACATGAACCTCTCCTCCGGGCAGGCCTCGAAAGGCAGTCGGGCGCGGAGTCGGGGGGATCCGTGCCAGTTCGCGGTCGCGAAAGGACGCCGGGGTGGGAGAGCGGCGTGCGGGGATTGATACGGGGGAATCGGGTGGGGGGTTGCCGGGAATCGGGGTGGGTGTTAAGAGGGGGAGTGTTGGTTCGAGTCCTGTTTGCGGAGCCAGTTCACTCAGGTAGGAAAAAGCTGTTGGAATCTGGCAGCCTCGATCGACGCGCTCCATAAGACGTTGTCCCAAAGAGGTTAGCAGAGACCGCGCGCCAGGACACCGAATAGTCTCGGCCCGCAGCGGTTAACACAGACTCATGCGAGACGGTCCAAACCACCGTCTGAGTCTCGAAAATCGTGCCCACCGCTCGCTCCTGGTTAACAGCCACGACGGTGCGCCCACAGGATTCCCCGACAGTCGGGGAACTGGGTCCGGTAGATCGTCAAACCGACGGCCGGACCACATTAGAGCGTGAGGGATCCTGCCGGAAGAAGCCGGCGATTCCGGCC
>JAAEQC010000226.1 GCA_024231905.1 bacterium
CCTCCCGCCGCTAAAGGCGGCGGGAAAGATAGTGCGGTGTTGCGAGATTGGGCCTGGCGGCCCAGTCTCGTTTTGTTTTTCCTTTTTTCCACACACACTAAATTCAGTTTTTGCTCTGAATCCTCCATACGCCTTCCCACCTTTAATACGCCACATACAATATCATTACCTCTTGCCCTCTACAATGCGCCATATCTGCTGTACCACCATGATCTATCACCTTCAAAGACAACTTTTCAAACACCACCCCTGTATTTCTCTTACTACCTTTGTCGCGCATGCGCGACACCCCCTTCTTCATATCGACATCACATCTTCCTGCTTCTTGTTGTCTCTACCAGCTTCAAACACAACTTTGCCATACCACCCTAAATTTCTCTCACCACATTTGTCGCGCGTGCGCGACACCTTCGCCTTCTTCATATCGACATCACATGTTTCTGCTTCTTCTTGTCTCCCACGCCCACAACCGGATCTTGCTTCGCACAGCGAAGCAAGATCCGGTTGTGGGCGGTCCTGACGCCTCCGGTGTGTCGAAACACCACTTGTATCACCTCAGTTACACTCAAATCGCATGTTTTTTTGCAACAAATTTGCTCCAACATTTGCTAAAAGCACTAACTATCACGCCAGAACCGACTAAAATCACTTTACACCCACACACACAGC
>JAAEQC010000227.1 GCA_024231905.1 bacterium
CCACGATCACGGACAACGACGACCCGCCCGCCGTCGTCTTTACATCGGCGAGCCAGTCGGGCGCGGAAAACGTGGGCGGCATGACCGTCACGGCCCAGTTGTCGGCCCCATCGGGTCTTTCCGTGGATGTTCCCTTCACCGTGAGCGGATCGGCGACGGGCGGCGGGACGGACTACACGATCACGGCCAGCCCGGTCACGATTCCCGCGGGCGCAACCACCCGGGCCATCACCATCACCATCGACGACGACGCCCTGGACGAAAACGACGAGACCGTAATCGTGACCATGGGCTCCCCCGTCAACGCGACCCAGGGGGCGACCGCGGTTCACACGGCCACGATCACGGACAACGACGACCCGCCGGCGGTCTCCTTCACATCGGCGAGCCAGTCCGGCGTAGAGATCGTGGGAGCCATGACCGTCACTGCCCAGTTGTCGGCCCCATCGGGTCTTTCCGTGGATGTTCCCTTCACCGTGAGTGGATCGGCGACGGGCGGCGGGACGGACTACTCCATCACGTCAAGCCCCGTCGCCATCGCGGCCGGGACGACCACGCGAGCCATCACCATCGCGGTGAATGACGACGCCCTGGACGAAAACGACGAGACCGTGATCGTGACCATGGGATCCCCCGTCAACGCGGCCCGGGGCGCGACCGCGGTTCACACGGCCACGATCACGGACAACGACGACCCGCCCACGGTCTCCTTCACATCGGCGAGCCAGACCGGCGCGGAGATCGCCGGGGTCATGACGGTTACGGCCCAACTATCGTCCGTGTCGGCTCTTCCCGTCACGCTGCCGTTCACGGTGGGCGGAACCGCGACGTCGGGCGCCGGGAGCGACTATACGATCACGGCGAGTCCGCTTGTCATTTCGCCCGGCGCGACCACGGGAGCCATCGCCATCACGGTGAACGACGACGGCCTGGACGAGGAGGACGAAACCGTGATCGTCACCATGGGCGCCCCCGCCAACGCGACGCCGGGGGCGGTCGCGGAGCATACGACGACCATCACGGACAGCAGCGACGCGCCGACGGTCTCTTTCACCTCGGCCGGCCAGACGGGCGACGAGAGCGTCGGGGCCATGACGATTACGGCCCAACTCTCGGCCGTATCCGGCCTTGCCGTCACCATTCCCTTCACCCTGGACGGCGCGGCGGAGCCGGGGGTGGATTATACGATCACGCCGAATCCCGCGATTATCGCGGCCGGCGCGACCACGCGAACCGTCACCATCACGGTGAATGACGACCTGCTGGATGAAGAGGACGAGACGGTGATCGTCGCCATGGGGACCCCGACCAACGCGGCCCACGGCGCGGCTTCGGTGCATACGGCCACCATCGTGGACAACGAGACCACGCCCGTCGCGGACGCGGGGCCGGACCAGTCCGCGGGGGAGGGCGCGCGCGTGGATTTGGACGGCTCCGGGTCATCGGACGGCGACGGCCGCGTTGTCCTTTTCCATTGGAGCCAGGTCAGCGGGACGCCGGCGTCGCTTGAAAACGCCCATCTCGCCAATTCCTATTTCACGGCGCCGGACGTGGACGCCGATCAGGAGTTGGTTTTCCGGCTGGAGGTGGAGGATGAGGACGGGCTGACGGACAGCGATGAGGTGACGATAACGATTCTTTACATCCCGCCGCCGGAGGCCTCGTTCGAGGCCGATCCCCTCACGGGCGCCCCTCCCCTGGAGGTCGCGTTCACGGACCGGTCCGCGGGAGAAATCACGGAATGGAAGTGGGATTTCGGGGACGGCGGGGAGAGCGCGGATCAGAATCCGACGCACACCTATGTCGAGGCCGGAACTTACACGGCCGGCCTCACGGTGACGGGGCCGGGGGGTGAGGACTCCTTCTCCATGGAGATCGAGGTGATTCATCCCGCGCCCGCGGTCGATTTTACGGCCGCGCCCACCAGCGGCCCCTCGCCCTTGAGCGTGACGTTCGCCGGCGAAATCGAGGGAGAGGTCGATTCCCTGGTTTGGGATTTCGGGGACGGATCCGGATCCACGGACGAGAATCCCACCCATCTGTATGAAGATTTCGGGAAATTCACGGTGAAACTCACGGCAATCGGCCCGGGCGGCGAGGACGTGGAGGAGAAGACCGAATACATCGAGGTGGTGGAGCGGTTCATATCGGGCCGCGTGACGACGCCCTCGGAAGGGCGGAGCCTGGTGGGCCTGGAAGACTGCCGCGTGGAGGTCTACTCCACGGACAGGCTCGCGGGCGACGCGACAACGGCCGCGGACGGGACCTTCACCATCGGGAGCCTTCCCGGGATAGACGGCATGGTTGCCCTGGCGCTGCCGCCGGCCGGATCCAAGGAGTATGAACACCAATACTATAATATGAAAACGGCGCGGGGGGCCGCCGACGCGCTTTCCACCATCGACGGGGATCTCGTGGATGTGGATTTTATCCTCGACCGGATCCCGGACCTGGGATTCGACGGCCGGGTTCTGGATGATAACGGGCCGCTGGCGGGCGCCAAAGTAAACATCTATTCCGAGTCGGTCCAATTCGGCGTGACCGTGGAATCGGACGCCAACGGAGAATACGCGGCCTCCCATCTGCAAGCCGCGGACGACTACCGAATTTCGGTTCGCTCCGACGCGCTGGAGACAACGTTTTATTACGCGATTCCATCCGGCAATCCGGGCGACGGCGCGCCCTCTTACAGCGTTTTTTCCCCGGACAAGGCCACGCCCGTGACGCCCGCCGCGCCC
>JAAEQC010000228.1 GCA_024231905.1 bacterium
CGGCAAGGCGCCGGACGAGATCCCGCCCGGAGTGTTCGTGGGTCCCGGACATGCCTGGCTCCACCTGGAGCACTCGGGAGAGGCAGCGATCGGAGCCGGCCGGTTGCCCGTGATGCTTCTCGGCGGGCTCGATCGCGTCGAAGTCAAGCCGCCCGGATCGGAGGTCGAGTGCGGCGAACCGGTCGTGGTGCTCCACCGCGGCACTCGCACGCTCAGCCTGCGGACCCCGGTCAGCGGCACCGTCTCCCGGGTCAATCCCGAGGTCGAGACCGATCCGCAACAGATCGCGGCGAATCCCTTTGCCGAGGGTTGGCTTCTCAAGCTCAGGCCGCGTGAGCTGAGCAGCGCGGTCAAGCAGATGTTTGTGGCGGAAGAAGCTGTCGCCTGGATCCGGCAGGAGCTGCGCAGGCTCCGCGACACCATCGCCGGCCTTCCCGGGCAAGTGGCGTCTCCGGCGACTGCCGGCCTTCCCGACGGCGGCCTGCCGGTGGAAGGCGTCGCCGTCTCGCTGTCGGGCAATGCCTGGGAGAGCCTGTGCGACGAGTTCTTCGCCGTCGACCCGAATTCCGAACGTCAGACTCGGTAAAAACTGTCACTCGAAAAGTCGAAACAGGAGTTGATTGATGAACACGCTACACGATTTCTTTGTCCACACCAAGGGCATTGAGTACCTGATCGCCGTCTCGTTTCTGATCCTTTTTCCCGCCTTCTGGGTAGTCATCAGCAAGCGTAAAAGTGTACCGGAAGCCGCTGCCGTTCGGGTACCGGAGCGCGATCGGGTCGCGTCGGACCAGGTTCCCGCCGGGGTCTTCCTCGGTCCCGGACATGCCTGGCTCCGGCTGGAAGGCTCCGGATCGGTCCGGATCGGCGCCGGCGGTTTGCCCATTGAGCTTCTCGGCGGACTCGATCGCGCCGAGCTCAAACCGCCCGGAACCGAAGTCAAGCGCGGCGAACCGGTCGCCGTTCTGCGCCGCGGCGAGCGTACCCTGACTCTCGCTTCCCCGGTCAGCGGTACGATTGCCCACGTCAATCCCGAGGTCGAGGCCGATCCCCAACGGGTGGCGCAGGATCCGTTTGCCGGAGGTTGGCTCTTCAAGGTCCTGCCCCGAGGTCTGGACGGCGCTGTCAAGCAGATGTTTGTGGCCGAAGAGGCCGTCGCCTGGATGCGCCTCGAGCTGCAACGGCTTCGCGATGCCGTCACCGGCCTCAGCACCACCCTGTCTCCGATGCCGGCCACCCTTCCCGACGGCGGTCTGCCGGTAGCAGGCCTGGCCGCCTCGATCCCCGACGAAGCCTGGGCCGAGCTGAGTGCGCAGTTCTTCACCCACGGCACCGAGCGCTGAGCGCGACCGGACCGTCGACCCGTCAAGCTGAGGAGAATCGTCTAAAGCGATTGGGGGAGAAGGCAATGGCATCACCAGATCGGCAGGCTCAATCTCAAGGATGGATGTCCGACGAGACCTCCCCGTGCATTTGGATGAGCGCCGGATTGGTGGCCTACAAGCTGTGTGACAGGAACTTCGAGTGCCAGGACTGTCCCCTCGACGGGGCCATGAGCGGCGTGGCCCGATTCGGCTCGCGCCGCGCCCGCTCGGAGGGTTCCGAGATGGGCGTATCGAGCGTCGGCCGGTATCGAGGGCTGCCCGAAGATCTGCCACTGCCGACTCTCTGGGAGTATCGCCTCGATCGCCGGTATCATCCCTCGCATACCTGGGCGAAGTCCCGGCAAGACGGCGGCGTCTTCTGCGGGCTCGA
>JAAEQC010000229.1 GCA_024231905.1 bacterium
CGGGGATCCCGCCCTGATCGAACGGGCCGTGGTCACCCTGGCCGGGGAGAGGGGGCTGTTGCTCTCGGGGGAGCCGGGAACGGCTAAATCCATGCTGTCCGAACTGCTGGCGGCGGCCGTCTCGGGGACGAGCGCCATGACCATCCAGGGAACCGCGGGGACCACCGAGGAGCACCTGCGGTACAGTTGGAACTACGGGCTCCTCCTGAGCAAGGGCCCCTGCCTGGAGGCCCTGGTTCCCTCGCCCATTATGCTGGCCATGGAAAAGGGCCTGCTGGTCAGGCTGGAGGAGATCACCCGGTGCCTGCCCGAGGTGCAGGACGCCCTTATCTCCCTCCTCTCGGAACGGCGGCTCATGATACCGGAGCTGGGGGAAAACGGGGGAATGACGGCCGCGGCGCCCGGCTTCAACGTGATCGCCACGGCCAACCTCCGTGACAAGGGCGTGTCCGAGATGTCCGCGGCGTTGAAACGACGCTTCAATTTCGAGCTGGTCCCGCCCATCGCTGACTTTAACGACGAGGTCCGCCTGGTCCGGGAGCGGGCCCGGGCCCTTTTGGAGATGGAGACCGCGCCGGCGCCGGTGGACGACGGCGTGATCGAGACCCTGGTGACGGCCTTTCGGGATCTGCGCACGGGCCTGACCGGCGAGGGATGGAGCGTGGAGCGGCCCGGGACGATCATGAGCACCGCGGAGTGCGTGAGCATCGCCGCGGCCATGACCCGTCACGCGGGGTACTTTCCCAGCGGCCGCGATCCCTTGAGCGGGCTGCCGGGCCACCTCCTGGGCGCCGTTTTAAAAGACGATCCCCTGGACCGCGGCAGGCTGCTGGCCTACTGGGATACGGCCGTCAAACGGCGGGCCGCGACCGGCTCCCGCCCGTGGCAGCGGCTCTACGAGGTCCGAAAAAGCCTGGAAGGCGCCGATGACTGACTTGGCCGACCCCACAACCGTCCGGCGGGTTCTCGGGGAATGCCGGGCCCCCTTCCTGATCGGCGTGCGCCACCACTCGGCGGTCATGGCCAGGGCCATGCCCGAGCTGTTGTCCGCGTTCCGGCC
>JAAEQC010000230.1 GCA_024231905.1 bacterium
GAGATGGTGATGCCCGGTGACAACATCAAGGTTCAGGTGGAACTGATCACCCCGATCGCCATGGAAGAGGGCCTGCGGTTCGCGATCCGCGAAGGCGGCCGCACCGTGGGCGCCGGCGTGGTGGCCAAGATCCACGAGTAGCAGAACGGTTCCACCATTAGGAGAGCGGTCCGATGAGGGACATCATTACCATCGCGTGCACCGAGTGCAAGATGCGGAACTACACGACGAAGAAGAACAAGCGGCTCCATCCGGACCGGGTCGAGTACAAGAAGTACTGCCCGCGGTGCAACAAGCACCAGTCCCACAAGGAGACCCGCTAGTCAGATACCCGTGTTGGCGCGTCGCGCCGCACGACACTCCGGCAGGGGTGTAGCTCAGTTGGTAGAGCATCGGTCTCCAAAACCGAGGGTCGCGGGTTCGAGCCCTGCCGCCCCTGCCATTGTCGATCCGCCCGGGTTGCCGTTAGGTGGCCCGGGCGTAAGCCGGAAAGGTCCATGAGGATGTTGACCCGCTTCACCCAGTACCTGCGGGAGACCGTCCAGGAAATGAAAAGGGTCTCTTGGCCCGGTTTCGCCGAGTTGAGGGAGTCCACGATCGTCGTCCTGGTGACGGTTGCGATCATCACGGTCTTCCTGTTTGCGGCGGACAAGGTCCTGGACCTGGGTATCAAGCAGATCATCGCCCTGGCTTGAGCCACGGGCGCGGGGAAGCGAATGTATCGACGGCCCTGGAGATGGGACGGGTGTCTTGTCTTCTGGGCGCGTCTGTGTCGAAGTTGATGACTGGCGATGGGAGCCGCTCTTGTTCGAGGATGACGGCATGAACGAGGTCCGCCGCGAGGACGAAGACCAGCAGGACGCCACCGAGACCAGCCCGGTCGAGGAGGACGCCGTGGTCGAGGATGTTCCGTCCGGGGATTCCCCGGCCGCGGACGACGCGCCCGAGGAACTGGCCGCCGAGGATCTGTTCGCGGCCGACCCGGATGATCCGGATACTCCGGATGCCGCGGATCCTGCGGAGGCGGAGGCGGAGGCGGAGGAGGAAGCGCCGGTTGTCGAGGCGGAGGAGCCGCCGGATGCCGATGCTCTCTTCCTGGATCTGCCGGACGAGGCCCCGGCCGTCGACGAGGCCGACGAGGTCGCGGCCGAGCCCGCCGCCCCTGAGGTGCCCGTCAGCGAGGAGGACGAACTCCTGGCCGCGGTGGAGATCGAACTCTCGGCCGACGAGCAGGCGGAGATCGAACGGCGAGGCCGCATGCGCTGGTTCGTGATCCACGCCAACACGGGCCACGAGAACAAGGTCAAACGCAACATCGAGATGGCCATCAAGTCGAACCACATGGAAGACGCCTTCGGCGAGATCCTCGTGGCGACCCAGGAAATCACAGAGATGAAGAACGGCAAGCGCTCCACGGTGAAGCGCAAGTTCTTCCCCAGTTACATCCTGGTCGAGATGATCATGGACAAGGAGACCCAGCACTTCATCAACAGCATCCCGGGCGTGACCCGGTTCATCGGCGGAACGCCGCTGAAGCCGGAACCGATCACCCGGGAAGAGGTCGACCGCATCCTGGGCCGCATCTCGGCCCCCGAGGAGACGCGCGAGACCCTGGAGATCCCCTACCTGGTGGGGGACAGCGTCCAGGTCATGGACGGACCCTTCACCGAGTGGGTGGGGGTCATCAACGAGATCAATCACGACAAGGGCAAGCTCAAGGTCATGATCTCGATTTTCGGTTCGGAGACCCCGGTGGAGCTGGACTTCCTGCAAGTGAAGTCCGTCTGAGCCACCGTTGTTTCGTGCCGGCGGGGGAGTCTGGTCCCTGGTCGGCAAGCCGCAGCCGTTCCTCTCAACGGCAGCGGGTATTCCATAGATGGGCCGAGAGGTTGTCGGCCGACGGAGGCGGGTTTGGACTCCCCGCACCCCGAGGACCGGCGCCGGCGAGGCCAGCACTCGTTTGAAGGAGTAGAGTCGACATGGCCAAGCAAGTCATGACGCAGATTAAGTTGCAGATCAAGGCCGGGCAGGCCAATCCCGCCCCTCCGGTGGGTCCCGCCCTCGGCCAGCATGGTTTGAACATCATGGAGTTCTGCAATGCCTTCAATGAGCGGACCAAGGAGCAGATGGGTCTGGTGATCCCGGTAGTGATCACGGTCTTCAAGGACCGGAGTTTCTCCTTCATCACCAAAACCCCTCCCGCCGCGGTCCTGATCAAGAAGGCCGTCGGCCTCGACTCCGGCAGTTCCGAACCCGGCAGGGAAACCGCTGGCTCCATCACCCGCGCACAGTTGCGGGAGATCGCGGAGACAAAAGCGGAGGACCTGAACGCCGGGTCGCCCGAGGCCGCGATGAAGATCATCGCGGGCACGGCGCGTAGCATGGGACTGGACGTCGTCTAGGACGGCTTGACTGCGACGCACGGCGCCGGGTTCCCCGCGGGGAGCGGCCGGCACCGGAGAGAGGGCAGGCGCGGCGAACACCGCGGCGGGCCCGATCGAAACCCGAAGTCGAACTGGAGAATCAACCGATGAAACACGGGAAAAACTACAAGCAGTCCCGGGATCAGATCGAACATGACCGGGAATACGGCATCGACGAGGCCCTGACGGTCCTCGGCGCCATGCCCAAGGCGAAATTCGATGAGACGGTGGACCTGGCGGTGCGGTTGAACGTCAACCCGCGCCACGCCGACCAGAACGTCCGCGGAACCGTGGTGCTGCCGAACGGGACGGGCAAGTCCGTCCGCGTGCTGGTAATCACCCGCGGTCCCAAGGAGCAGGAAGCTACGGACGCCGGGGCCGACATGGTCGGGGCCGACGAGTACCTGCCCAAGATCAAGGACGGCTGGACGGACGTGGATGTGATCATCGCCACCCCCGACATGATGGGTGAGCTGGGCAAGCTGGGCCGGATCCTCGGTCCCCGCGGGCTCATGCCCAATCCCAAGGTCGGCACCGTCACCATGGACATCACGAAGGCCGTGCAGGAAGCCAAGGCGGGCCGGATCGAATACCGCGTCGACAAGTCCGGTATCATCCACGCCCCCATCGGCAAGCGCTCCTTCGAGCAGGCCGCCCTCCTGGAGAACGCCCAGGCGATCTTCAAGGAACTGGTCCGCGTCAAGCCGGCCGTGGTGAAGGGTCCGTATGTCAGGTCGATCTTCGTGTCCGGCACGATGACACCTGCCCTTCGCATCGATTCCGCCAGCTTCGCCTAGCGGAGCAGGGCTCCGCCGGCTGACGTAGACCCGGTGGAATAGAGATCAAGGAGAGTTGCCTGATGGCACGTCCCGAAAAAGTAGCTGAGGTCCAGGCCATCGCCGAACGGATCGGAAGCGCCCAGAGCATGGTTCTGGCCGACTTCACCGGTCTGACCGTCGAGCAGATGACTGACTTCCGGCGCCGGTGCCGTGAAAACTCCGTGGTGTGCCGGGTGGTCAAGAACCGCCTCGCGCGCATCGCTGCGGAGAACAGCGGCATGGATGTCATGAAGGACCATTTGAAGGGTCCGACGGCCATCCTTTTCGGCCCGGAAAGCCAGATCGATCCCGCCAAGCTGGTCGCCGAATTCGCCAAGGACAACGAGGCGATGGAGATCAAGGGTGGGTTCCTCGATGGCGAGTTCCTGGACACCGCACAGATCGAAGCCCTAGCCAAGACCCCGAGTCACGACGAGCTGCTGGCCAAGATGATGGGCAGCATCAACTCGCCGGCTACCGGTCTGGTGGGCACGATCAACGGAGTCGCCGCCGCCCTGGCCCGCGTCATCGACGCGGCCGCCAAGGAGAAGGCGGAAGCGGCCTAGCCGCAACGAGAGGCTGCGGGCCGCGTGCCCGCACGAAACCAGACGAACCACCGGGCCTCACGGGGTCCGGACCGCAAGGAGACATAGAAAGATGTCGGAGATCAATCTGAGCGACAATGCCGCCAAGGCCCTGGAGCTGATCGACACCCTGAGCATCCTCGAGGCCGCCGACCTGGTGAAAGCCATGGAGGAGAAGTACGGCGTGAGCGCCGCCGCTCCCGTGGCCGCCGTGGCCGCCGTGGCCGATGCCGCCGCCGAAGAGGTCAAGGACGAGTTCACCGTCGCCCTGACCGGCGTCGGTGACAAGAAGATCCAGGTCATCAAGGTCGTCCGGGCCATCACCGGCCTGGGCCTCAAGGAGGCCAAGGAGCTCGTCGAGAGCGCGCCGACCGCCGTCAAGGAAGGCCTGCCCAAGACCGAAGCCGAGGAGCTCAAGGCGAAGCTCGAGGAAGTCGGCGCCATCGTCGACCTCAAGTAGTCCCACGCGGGCCCTGCCCGCCCCGGACCGGGCCGCCGTGCCGCCTCAGGGCGGGGCGGCGGCCCACCACGGCCATGGTGCCGAGTTTCACGCCGGACGGTCCGACCGCGCCGGCCCCTCGTCTCTTTCCGAGGAAGTGGTCACGTGAGTATGATCCCTGTCGACAAGTTCACCGGGCGCACCAATTACTCCAAGCTCCAGCGGGACGAGAAGATGCCCAATCTCCTCGCCGTGCAGCTCGAGTCCTATCACGACTTCATCCAGACGGGCACCAAACCGGAGACGCGCGAGCCCCAGGGCATCGAATCCGTCTTCCAGGCGATCTTCCCCATCGAGTCGACCCGTGGTCACTTGATCATGGAGTACATCAGTTACAAGACGGGTGAGCCCAAGTACGGCATCGAGGAGTGCCAGGAGCGCGGGTTGACCTTCAGCGTGCCGCTGAAGGTGAGACTGCGCCTGGTGGTCAAGGAGGAGGCGGAGGGCGCCTCCAACGATGAAATGATGATCCGGGACATCCAGGAGCAGGAAGTCTACCTGGGCGAGCTCCCCATGATCACCGCCAAGGGGACCTTCCTGATCAACGGCGCCGAGCGCGTGATCGTATCGCAGCTCCACCGTTCGCCGGGCGTCTTCTTCAGCGACGAGATCCATCCCAACGGCCGGCGGCTGTTCCGTTCGCGGATCATCCCCTACCGGGGTTCCTGGGTCGAGTTCACCACGGATATCAACAACATCCTCTACGTGCACATCGACCGGAAGCGGAAGCAGCCGGCGACCATGCTGCTGCGCGCCCTCGGCTTCCAGACCAACGAGGAGATCATCGAGCTCTTCCACGAAGTGGAGACGGTGAAGATCCCGGGTCCGAAGACCAAGAAGTACAAGCAGCTGGAGGAGACTCTCGAGGGCCGCATCCTGGCCGGTGACGTGTTCCGTCCCGAAGAGGAGGAGGAGCCCGTCGCCAAGGCCGGCGCCATCGTCGACGCCGTGCTGCGCGAGACCCTGCTCACCGGCGGCCTCAAGGAGGTCAAGCTGGTGAAGGAGGGCCAGGTCACGCTCAACGAGCCGAGCCTCATCCTCAACACCCTGCGCAAGGACCCGACCCAAAACCAGGACGAGGCGCTACGCCGCTTCTACAGCCTGCTGCGCCCGGGCGATCCGCCCAACGAGGAAGTCGCCCGCGCCCTCTTCGAGCGCCTGTTCTTCAACGACAAGCGCTACGACCTGGCCGAGGTGGGCCGCTACAAGATGAACCGCCGCCTGAGCCTGGAAGTGGACCCGAAGACGACGACTCTGACGCCGGCGGACTTCCTGGCCATCATCCACGAGATGATCGGGCTCTTCCTGGGCCACAACGACATCGACGACATCGACCACTTCGGCAACCGCCGTATCCGGTCGGTGGGCGAGCTCCTGGCCAACCAGTTCTCGGTGGGCCTGAGCCGCATGGCGCGCATCATCAAGGAGCGGATGAACCTGGCGGACAAGGAGAAGCCGATCAGTCCGGCCGACCTGGTCAACGCCAGGACCGTGTCGGCGGTCATCCAGAGCTTCTTCGGCAGTTCCCAGCTCAGCCAGTTCATGGACCAGACGAACCCGCTGAGCGAACTGACCCACAAGCGCCGCCTGAGCGCCCTCGGCCCCGGCGGTCTGCACCGGGATCGCGCCGGCTTCGAGGTGCGCGATGTCCACTACACCCACTACGGGCGCATGTGTCCCATCGAGACGCCGGAAGGCCCGAACATCGGTCTGATCGCGAGCTTGGCCACCCACGCCCGCATCAATAGCTTCGGCTTCATCGAGTCTCCCTACCGCAAGGTGGATTCCGGGATCGTGGGCAAGCGGACCGACTACCTGACGGCCGACCAGGAGGACGCGGTCACCATCGCGCAGGCCAACGCGCCGCTGGGCGAGAAGGGCGACTTCTTGCATCCCCGCGTCCTGACGCGGCACAAGGGCGAGTACCCCATGGCCAAGCCGCAGGAGATCGACTACATGGACGTGTCGCCGAAGCAGATCGTCTCGGCGGCGGCGTCCCTGATCCCCTTCCTGGAGCACGACGACGCCAACCGTGCGCTCATGGGCTGCAACATGCAGCGCCAGGCCGTGCCCCTGCTGCGGTCGGACAGTCCCGTGGTCGGCACGGGCATGGAAAAGAAGATCGCCATCGACTCGGGCGCGGTCGTCGTGGCCGAGGCGCCCGGCGTCGTCGAGTCCGCCACTGCCGACGCCATCGTCATCCGCTATGACGATCCGGACGCGGTGGACACGGGCAGCCTCTTCGACGAGGGCGGCCGGGTGGAGTACCGCCTGCGCAAATTCAAACGCTCCAACCAGGACACCTGCTACAACCAGAAACCGCTGGTGGAGCCCGGCAAGCGCGTGTCCAAGGGCACGCCCATCGCCGACGGCCCCTCGACCCAGAACGGCGAACTGGCCCTGGGCAAGAACCTGCTCGTGGCCTTCATGCCCTGGGGCGGCTACAACTTCGAGGATGCCATCCTGTGCTCGGAGAAGCTGGTCAAGAACGACACGTACACTTCCCTGCACATCGAGGAGTTCGAGCTGCAGGTCCGGGACACCAAGCGCGGTGTCGAGGAGGTCACGCGGGAGATTCCCAACGTGGGCGAGGAGGCCTTGAAGAACCTGGACGAGGACGGGGTCATCTACCCCGGCGCCCAGGTCAAGGCCGGGGACATCATGGTCGGCAAGGTCACGCCCAAGGGCGAGACCGAGCTGAGCCCCGAGGAGAAGCTGCTGCGGGCCATCTTCGGTGAGAAGGCCGGCGACGTGAAGGACGCCTCCCTCAAGGCGCCCCCGGGCATGGACGGCATCGTTGTCGACGTCCGGGTCTTCAGCCGCCAGGACCGTACCACGCGCTCCAAGAAGGAAGAGAAACGCCAGCTGGACGCCCTCAAGCGCCGGCGGGACCGCAGTCTGACCAAGGTCAACGCCATCGCCGACGAGCGGCTCGAGGAGATGATGGTCGGCCAGAAGGCCCACCACATCATCGACGCCAACACGGGCGAGGTGCTGGTCAAGTCCGGCCGCAAGCTGACCAAGGCCGTGCTCACCGAACTGGACTACCGCACGATCCACTGGGGCCTGCCGCTGGTGCAGGACGACAAGCTGGACGCGCGCATCCGTTCGGTCTTCGAGGCCGCGGCGCGGGAGCGCGAGCGCCTGGACGTGGAGTACGAGAAGAACTGCGAGCGCACCCTGCGCGGCGACGAACTGCCGCCGGGCGTAGTCAAGCTCGTCAAGGTGTACGTGGCCCGGCGTCGCAAGCTGTCCGTCGGTGACAAGATGGCCGGCCGGCACGGCAACAAGGGCGTCGTCTCCAAGGTCATGGCCGAAGAGGACATGCCCTACCTGGCCGACGGCACCCCCGTGGACGTCGTCCTCAACCCGCTGGGCGTGCCCAGTCGTATGAACCTGGGCCAGATCCTCGAGACCCACCTGGGTTACGCGGCGGCGGCCCAGGGCGAGAAGGTCATGACGCCGGTCTTCGACGGCGCGACCATCGACGAGATCAAGACGGCTCTTGAGGAGCAGGGCTACGACCCGAGCGGCAAGAGCGTGCTCTACGACGGCCGCACCGGCGAACGCTTCGACAAGGAAGTCACCGTGGGCGTCATCTACATGCTCAAGCTCCACCACCTGGTGGAGGAGAAGATCCACGCCCGTTCCATCGGCCCGTACAGCCTCGTGACCCAGCAGCCGCTGGGCGGTAAGGCCCAGTTCGGCGGCCAGCGCTTCGGCGAGATGGAGGTATGGGCCCTCGAGGCCTATGGCGCCGCCAATTGCCTGCAGGAGATGCTGACGGTCAAATCGGACGACGTGACGGGCCGTTCGCGCATCTACGAGGCGATCGTCAAGGGCGAGAACCCGCCCGAGCCGGGCATCCCGGAGAGCTTCAACGTCCTCATGCGCGAGCTGCAGAGCCTGTGCCTGGACGTGAACCTGGAAGACGCGGTCTAGATTTCCCTGTGGGGGCCGCCGCAAGGCGCCCGAGGAGGACGATAAATGCTCGGTCAGACGTTCCGCGAAGAAGGCAGGAAGACCGTAGACTGCAACGCCATCATGATCCAGCTCGCCTCGCCGGACAAGATCCGCGAGTGGAGCTACGGCGAGGTCACGAAGCCTGAGACCATCAACTACCGGACCTTCAAGCCGGAGAAGGACGGGCTCTTCTGCGAGCGCATCTTCGGCCCGGTGAAGGACTGGGAGTGCAACTGCGGCAAGTACAAGCGCATCCGTTTCCGTGGCATGGTGTGTGACAAGTGCGGCGTCGAGGTGACCCAGTCCAAGGTGCGGCGCGAACGCCTCGGCCACATCGAACTGGCCGTGCCCATCGCCCACATCTGGTTCTTCAAGGGCCTGCCCAGCCGGATCGGGCAGCTCCTGGACATGAAGGTCAAGGACCTCGAGCGAATCCTCTACTACGAGTCCAGCGTGGTCGTCGAGCCCGGCAACACCGAGTTGCAGGTGGGCGACGTGCTGAGCGATGAGGAGTGGTGGGAGCTGAAGGAGGAGCACCCCGAGTGGGAGTGCGAAATGTCCATGGGCGCCGACGCCGTACGCCGGCTCCTGGCCGACCTCCAGCTGGAGGATCTCAACCAGGAACTGCGGGCCCAAGTCAAGACCGAGACCTCGGTGCAGCGCAAGAAGTCGGTGCTCAAGCGCCTGAAGATCATCGACGCCTTCCTGCAGTCCAACAACCTGCCCGAGTGGATGATCCTGGACTGCGTGCCGGTGCTGCCGCCGGACCTGCGTCCCCTGGTGCCCCTGGACGGCGGCCGCTTCGCCACCAGTGATCTGAACGATCTCTACCGCCGCGTCATCAACCGCAACAACCGGTTGAAGAAGCTCATCGAGATCAAGGCCCCCGGCGTCATCCTACGCAACGAGAAGCGGATGCTGCAGGAGGCCGTGGACGCCCTGTTCGACAACGGACGCCGTTCGCGGGCGGTCAAGGGCCAGGGCAACCGGCCCCTGAAGTCGCTCAGCGACATGATCAAGGGCAAGAAGGGCCGTTTCCGCCAGAACCTGCTGGGCAAGCGCGTCGACTACTCGGGCCGTTCGGTCATCGTGGTCGGTCCCGAGCTGAAGCTGTACCAGTGCGGATTGCCCAAGAGCATGGCCCTCGAACTGTTCAAGCCCTTCATCATCCGCAAGCTGGAGGAGAAGGGCTACGTCCAGACCGTCAAGAGCGCCAAGAAGCTCGTGGAGCAGGAACGTCCCGAGGTTTGGGACATTCTCGAGGAGATCATCAAGGATCACCCGGTCCTGCTGAACCGCGCCCCGACCCTGCACCGTTTGGGTATCCAGGCCTTCGAGCCGGTGCTCATCGAGGGCAAGGCCATCCGTATCCACCCGCTGGTGTGTACGGCCTTCAACGCGGACTTCGACGGTGACCAGATGGCCGTGCACGTGCCCCTGGGCTACGAAGCCCAGCTGGAAGCGCGCCTGCTCATGCTGTCGCCGCTGAACATCCTCTCGCCCGCCAGTGGCGAGCCGGTGGCCTCGCCGAGCCAGGACATGGTGCTCGGTTGCTACTACCTGACGCTGTCCCGGGAGGGCGACTTCGGCGAGGGCAAGGCCTTCGCCAGCGCCAGCGACGCCCTGGCCGCGTTCTCCGCGGGTCTGGTCAACAAGCACGCGCTCATCCAGGTGCGGTTCGATGAAGAGGAGCCGCGGATCGAGACGACCATCGGCCGTATCCTCTTCAACGAGATCCTGCCCTCGGAGATGGGCTACGTGAACGAGCCGCTGAACAAGAAGGCCCTGAGCAAGCTCGTGGGAGAGGTCCACGCCGCTCTGGGCATGACCATCTGCATGAACTTCCTGGACCGCCTCAAGGAGCTGGGTTTCCACCACGCCACCGAGGGCGGCATCTCCATCGGCATCGACGATATCATCATCCCGCCGGAGAAGGGCGAGATCATCGGCAGCGCCCAGAAGGTGGTCGAGGGCTACGTCAAGGATCACCGGGCCGGCGTCATCACCAACCGTGAGCGCTACAACAAGGTCATCGACAAGTGGACCCAGGTGACGAACGACGTCAAGGAGGCCATGTTCAATCGCCTCAGCGAGGATGACCAGGGCTTCAACCCGGTGTACATGATGAACGCCTCGGGCGCCCGTGGTTCGGCCGACCAGATCAAGCAGTTGGCCGGTATGCGTGGTCTCATGGCCAAGCCCCAGAAGAAGATCACCGGTGGTTTCGGCGAGATCATCGAGCAGCCCATCATCGCGAACTTCCGCGAGGGGCTGACCATGCTCGAGTACTTCATCTCGACGCACGGTGCCCGCAAGGGTCTGGCCGATACGGCCCTGAAGACCGCTGACGCCGGTTATCTCACCCGTCGCCTGGTGGACGTGGCCCAGGACATCGTGACCACCACCCACGATTGCGGCACCCTGCGCGGCGTGGAGATCACGTCGCTCAAGGAGGGTGAGAAGACCATCGAGACCCTGGCCGAGCGCATCTACGGGCGCACCGCGGCCGAGGACGTCATCGACGGCAAGGGCAACCTCATCGCCGAGGCCGGCGCGGTCATCGACATGGATCTGGCCGTGCGGATCGAGGAGTCGGGCATCCACTCGATCCTCATGCGCTCGGTGCTGTCCTGCGAGAGCCGCCACGGCATCTGCGCCCTCTGCTACGGCTACAACCTGTCGGAGCAGAAGCTGGTGGATATCGGCGAGCCGGTCGGGGTCATAGCGGCCCAGTCCATCGGCGAGCCGGGCACGCAGCTCACCCTGCGGACCTTCCATATCGGCGGTACGGCCAGCCGCATCGTCGAGCAGACGACCAAGCAGGCCGCGGCCAACGGCAAGATCGTCTTCAACGACGAAGTGCAGATGGTCAAGAACGCCGACGGTGACATGATCTCCGTCGGTCGCAAGGGCGAGATCAGCCTCGTACTGGACTCGGGCATCACCCGTAGCCAGATGACGCTGCCCTACGGCGCCACGGTGAGGGTGAAGAAGAACCAGAAGGTGCGGGTCGGCGACTCCATCTTCGAGTGGGACCCCTTCGCGGACTTCATCCTGGCCGAGGACACGGGCATCGTGGCCTTCAACGGCATCGTCGAGGGCCTGACCCTGAGCGTAGACCTGGACGAGAAGACCCGCATGAAGCAGCCGGTCATCGTCGAATCGGCGGACAAGAGTATCCACCCCTCGATCCAGATCGTGAACAAGAAGACCGGCAAGAAGATCGCCGAGTACATCCTGCCGACGGGCGCGTTCCTGCTGGTGGGCGACGGCGATGACGTGCCGATGGGCACGCAGTTGGCCAAGATCCCGCGGGAAGTGGCCCAGTCCGGCGATATCACCGGTGGTCTGCCCCGGGTGGCCGAGCTCTTCGAGGCCCGCAAGCCCCGCGAGTCGGCCACGGTCACGGAGATCGACGGCGTGGTCGAGTTCCGCGGCACCACCCGCGGCCAGCGCAAGGTCGCAGTGGTGGGCGAGAACGACCTGGACAAGGAGTACACCATCCCGCACGGCAAGCACGTCCGCACCTACGAGGGCGAGCACGTGGTGGCCGGCGACCGTCTCACCGAGGGTCCCATCAACCCCATGGACATCCTGTCCATCAAGGGCGTGGGCGAGGTGCAGCGCTACCTGGTGAACGCGGTGCAGGAGGTGTACCGGCTCCAGGGCGTGAAGATCAACGACAAGCACATCGAGGTCATCGTCTCGCGCATGCTGCGCAAGGTGCTCATCATCTCCCCGGGAGACACGCCGTACCTGGAGGACGAGCAGGTCACCAAGCAGGACGTTGAGGAGTTCAACCGTCGCATCATGCAGCAGAACATGGATCTGCGGGCGTCGGGCGAGCCGGAATTGGAGCCGGCCACCTTCGAGCCCCTGCTCCTCGGTATTACCAAGGCGAGCCTCACCACCGACAGCTTCATCAGCGCGGCCAGCTTCCAGGAGACCACCCGGGTGCTGACCGACGCGGCCACCCGCTCCAAGCGGGACGAGTTGCGGTCGCTGAAGGAGAACGTCATCATGGGCCACCTCATCTCTGCCGGGACGGGTCTGAACGACTTCAAGAACCTGGCGGTGGAGGAGCCGGCCGACGAGGACGAGCGGATCATCGAGGGCATCGAGCTCCACGAGTTGGCCCAGGTGGCAGCGGCGGCGGCCGCGGCCGAGATGGCCCTGGAAGGCGAAGCGGAAGCGGCGGCGGGCGAATAATCCGCGGTTGCGACCGAAGAGAACGAGGGGCGGCCGGTTGGCCGCCCCTTGTCGTTAAGTTTTGCCCTAATGTGGATTTCCATGATTCTTTAGCATCGACAGGACCCTCTTCGATGGTATGATTCCTCCGCAGTCGCCGCTGTCCGCATGCGGGCCGCACAGGGAGGGACTGTACATATCGGGACCGCACGCGGGAGGGAGCGGCGCAAGAATTGGTGGGGGTGCCAGGGAAGGTAGCATGATCACCAAGACCGACTTCCTGCCCCCCGGCGGTTCGTACGAACAGCTGGACATCCGGTATGATGTGCCCCTGAAGGCCGTCTGGTACATCCTTGAGCCCCGCGACCGACCCTGCTTCAACCTCGAACTCCTCGAGGAGCTCCGCCAATTCCAGCACCGGGTCGAGACGGTTATCCGCGAGGCCGGCGTGCGTGGCGAGCCCAATCCCGTCTGCTATACGATCCTCGCCAGCTCCGTGCCCGGCGTGTTCAACATGGGGGGGGATCTGCGCCTCTTCGCCAAGCTCATCCGCGACAGCGACCGCCAGGGGCTCTTCCGCTACGCCAAGGCCTGCATCGACGTCCTCTACCCCAACGCCGTGAACTTCGACCAGCCCCTGACCACCATCAGCCTGGTCCAGGGCGACGCCCTCGGCGGCGGTTTCGAGGCCGCCATCTCCAGCAACGTGATCATCGCCGAGAAGAGCGCCAAGTGGGGCCTGCCCGAGGTCCTGTTCAACCTTATCCCGGGCATGGGCGCCTACAGCTTCCTGGTGCGCCGCACCTCACCGGACGTGGCCGAGCGCCTCATCATGACCGGCGAACTGGTCACCGCCGACGAGATGCACGAGTTGAAGCTCGTGGACCAGGTGGTCGAGGACGGCGAGGGCGAACAGGCGGTGCTCGACTACATCGCCCGCCACCGCCGCCGCTCCAACGCCCACGCGGCCATGTCCCGCGTTCGCCGCTGCATCAACCCCGTGACCTACGAGGAACTCATCACCATCACCAAGATCTGGGTGGATGCGGCCCTCAAGCTGAGCGACCGGGACCTGTTGTTGATCGAGCGGTTGATCCAGGCGCAGAACCGGCGGATCGCCAGGGCGCACGAGGGTGGGGAAGAGGCCATGGAGGGGCAGGCCTGATCAGCCGGCCGGTGTTGTCTCGCAGGCCACGGTCGACAGCGCCTTGATGACGTCCTTCATGCGCAGCGGCTTGCTCAGATGCTTGTTCATGCCCGCTTCCAGGCACTTCTGCACGTCGCTCCGCGTGGCGTCGGCGGTGACGGCGAAGATGGGGATCCCCGCCAGTTCGTCGTCCCGCGCCCGGATCTTCTCGGTGGCCTCGTAGCCGTTCATGATGGGCATGCGCACGTCCATGAAGACCACGTCGTAGGCGGCCTGGTCGAGCATCTCCAGGGCCACGGCGCCGTTCTCGGCGATGTCCACCTCGACTCCCACGCGGTTCAGCAGGTTCTTCACCACCACCTGGTTGAAGCGGTTGTCCTCGACCACCAGGGCCTGCAGGCGGAAATCCGGGCGCTCCTGCTCCGTGGCCGGTGCCGGCGCCGGGTCCTCCGGGGGTGCTTCGGTCGGAGGCAGCGTGAGGTCGACCGAGAAGATCGAACCTTCGCCCACGGTGGATTCGACGGTGACGTCGCCGCCCATCATGCGCGCCAACTTGCGGCTGATGGAAAGGCCGAGTCCCGTGCCGCCGTATTGGCGGGTGGTGGAGTTGTCCGCCTGTTCGAACTGGTCGAAGATGGCGCCCAGGCGCTCGGTGGGGATGCCGATGCCCGTGTCCTCGATGGCGAGCTTGACGTTCTTCCGGCCCGCGCGGGGCTTCACGGAGCAGACGATGCGCACGTGGCCCTGCTCGGTGAACTTGATGGCGTTGCCCACCAGGTTGAATGCCACCTGGCGGATGCGCGTGGGGTCGCCCAGGAAGTGGTGGGCGGCCTCCGCCTGATAGTCGAAGACCAGGTCGACGTTCTTGGCCGCGGCCGTGGACTCCAGCAGGGACTGGACGTCCTCCAGCAGCAGGTGCAGGTCGAAGGGCACCTCTTCCAGCGAGAGGCTGTTCGAAGTGATCTTCGAGTAGTCGAGGATGTCGTTGATGATGTTCAGCAGCGATTCCACCGAGCGGGTGATGATGTGCAGGTGGTCGCGCTGCTCCGGGTCAAGGCGCGAGTCGCCGAGGGCTTGGGCCATGCCCAGGACGCCGTTCATGGGCGTGCGGATCTCGTGGCTCATGGTAGCCAGGAACTGGTCCTTGGCCTTGTCCGCCAGCCGGGACTCGGCCAACTCCACCTCGAGCTGGGCCATCTGGCGCAGCCGGCGCAGCAGTCCCTGGTAGAAGATGGGCAACACCACCACGCCGAGCAGGAGCCCGGAGCCCACTTCCCGGTGGACGGACCAGAAATCGTCGAAGACCAGCAGGGAACCGAAGCCCAGGGCCCCGATGATCAATCCCCGCAAGAGGTAGGTCTCCCCGAAGCGGATGCCGTTGCCGATGATGACCCACAGGAAGATGGGGTAGAAGGCCGCCGAGTACTGTTCGCCCTGGTAGAGCCAGATGGTCATGATGCCCAGGTCGGCCACCATGGAGATGTTCCGCCGCCAGCCGTGGGTGTTCGGTTTGCGCCATACCATGGAGAGCCAGGCCACGGAGAAGACCAGGTAGGCGATGATCGTGGAGAGTCCGGCCGTGAGGACCGGCCGCTCCAGTTCCCGGAACATCCCGATCAGGCTGAAGGCGATCAACGACGTGACGCTGATCATCACTCGTGCCCAGGATTGGGACCGTTCCTCGTCGACTGTCTTGATCTGGCTCATGGGCGACCGCACTCCACACGCATATGGTGCCGACCGGAAATTCGGTGTCCTCGGGTGGGTTTTCGGCCGGATTCCCTTTCCATGTAGCGATTTCTACCCAAATGAACGCCGTTGACCGGGAAACCGTCTCCAGGGGCCGCTACCAACCAAAAAAACCGCGGGAAATCTTGACATTGCAGGGCCTCACGTATAATATTCCCTGCTCACGACGGCAGCCGACCTCGGCTGCCGTGGTGTCTGACTGCGCTTCTGTGCCGTCCGAGCACCTGCTCGGGGACCGGAAAGCGCGCTGAAGCCATCAGCTACGGGATTTTCGTCCCCGAAGCCGGTATTGCCGCGGGAGAACCGACGTTGCCTACATTGAATCAGCTGGTCCGGAAGGGCCGTAAGGTCCAGATCAAGAAGAGCAAGTGCCCTGCCCTGCAGGCCTGCCCCCAGCGCAAGGGTGTCTGCACGCGCGTCTACACCCAGACGCCGAAGAAACCCAACTCCGCGCTGCGGAAGATCGCCCGTGTCCGGCTGACCAACGGCATCGAGGTCACCGCCTACATTCCCGGCGAGGGTCACAACCTGCAGGAGCACAGCATCGTGCTGGTGCGCGGCGGGCGTGTGAAGGATCTCCCGGGCGTGCGGTACCACATCATTCGCGGTACCCAGGACGCCTCCGGCGTCGACGATCGCCGCCAGGGCCGTTCCAAGTACGGCGCCAAGCGGCCCAAGGCCTAGAGTATTCCGGGGCGCAAGCGGCGCCCCGTTCGTTTGAGAGCCGGCCGAGCCGGCAGGACAGCGGTTTCCGCAGGAGAGTAGAATGTCGCGACGCAGGTCCCCAGAGAAGCGTGATCTTCCGGCCGATCCCCGTTTTCACGACGTGATGGTCACGAAGTTCATCAACTACTGCATGAATGACGGGAAGCGGAGCGTCGCGGAACGGGCTGTCTACAGGGCCATGGACGTTATCAAGGACAAGGCGGGCCAGGAAGGCATCGAGATCTTCCGGAGCGCCCTGAACAACGTCAAGCCCAGCGTTGAAGTGAAATCCCGGCGTATCGGTGGTGCCACCTACCAGGTGCCCGTCGAGGTCAGGCCGGAACGGCGGACCCAGTTGGCCATGCGTTGGCTGATCGGTTTCGCCCGCAGCCGCCCCGAGCATACCTTTGCTGAGAGGCTGGCGGCTGAGCTCCTGATGGCGAGCAAGAACGAAGGACCGTCTATCAAGAAGCGCGAAGACACTCACCGAATGGCTGAAGCGAACCGTGCGTTCGCCCACTGCCGCTGGTAAGGGTCCCTCTCGTTCGTCAACAAGCGCTCATTCTGAGCACGGATGACACAATTCAATAGCCTGGTAATGCCCCAGCGCAAGGATGCGCCCAGGGGCCAGAGGCAATGGAGACGCACTGCCGTAAGGTCATGTGCGCGTGGTTTGCCTGGGTTTGTGCCGTGGACGGCCGGCCCGGGACCCCAATGGGAGTGTCTGTGACACGCGAAGTGGCATTGGAAACGATCCGGAATATCGGGATCATGGCTCATATCGACGCCGGTAAGACGACGTCGACTGAGCGGATCCTGTATTATACCGGTCGGGTCCACCGCCCCGGCAACGTGGACGATGGCGCCACCCAGATGGACTACATGGAGCAGGAGCGCGAGCGCGGGATCACCATCACCTCCGCTGCCACCTTCTGCACCTGGAACGACCACCAGATCAACATCATCGACACCCCGGGCCACGTGGACTTCACCGCCGAGGTGGAGCGCAGCCTGCGGGTGCTGGACGGCGCGGTGGCCGTCTTCTGCGGTGTGGGCGGGGTCGAGCCCCAGTCTGAGACCGTGTGGAAACAGGCCGACCGCTACGGCGTACCCCGCATCGCGTTCATCAACAAGATGGACCGCCTGGGCGCCGATTTCGACCGCGCGGTGCAGAGCATGGTGGAGCGCCTCGGGGCGCGGCCCCTGCCGCTGACCCTGCCGGTGGGCGTCGAGGACACCTTCCGCGGTGTGGTCGACCTGCTGGAGATGAACGCGCGCTTCGAGCACGAAGACGACATGGGTCTGACCTACGACACCGAGGACGTGCCGGCGGAGATGGCCGACGCCGCCGCCGCTGCCCGGTCCGCTCTGGTCGAGACGCTGGCCGATGTGGACGAGGAGATCGCCGAGCTCTACCTGGCTGAGGACGAGCCGACGGTCCCGCAGCTCACGGCGGCCATTCGCCGTGCCACCCTGGCCGGTGTCCTGGTGCCGGTCCTCTGCGGCTCGGCCCTGAAGAACAAGGGTGTGCAGAAGCTGCTGGATGCCATCGTGGCCTACCTGCCCTCCCCCCTGGACCGTCCGGCGGTCGAGGGCGTCGAGGCTGAGGGCGTCGCCGGGGGCAGCCGCCGCCCGGACGACGAAGAGCCTTTCAGTGCGCTGGCCTTCAAGATCCTCGCCGACCCCTTCTCGGGGCGCCTGGCCTTCCTGAGGGTGTACAGCGGCACGTTCAACGCCGGCAAGGTCGTGCTGAACGTGAACACGGGCAAGCGCGAGCGCCTGCAACGGCTGCTGCGCATGCACGCGGCCAAGCGGGAGGACCGGGAGTCCGTGCGCACCGGCGACATCGTCGCCGCGGTGGGCTTCAAGGAGATCCGCACGGGTGACACGCTGACCGCCCAGGAGGCTCCGCTGCTGCTGGAGGCCATGACCTTCGCCGACCCGGTGATCTACATGGCCATCGAGCCGCGCACCAAGGCCGACCAGGACAAGCTCGGCGCCGCTCTGCGCTCCATGGAGGACGAGGATCCCTCGTTCCAGGTGCGCAAGGACCCGGACAGCGGTCAGACCGTCATCTGGGGCATGGGCGAACTGCACCTGGAGATCATCATCGACCGCCTGCAGCGCGAGCACAATGTCGCCTGCAACGTGGGCCGCCCCCAGGTGGCCTATCGGGAGACCGTGACCGCCACCGTGAAGTCGCGTGGCGAGTACGAACGCGAACTGGGCGGCAAGACGAACTACGCCCGGGTCGAACTGGCCATCGGGCCCGGCAAATCGGGCGCCGGTGTGACTTTCGCGAACGAGGCCGGAGCTCTAGAGGTGCCGGCGGCGTTCGTTCCGTTCATCGAAGATTCGGTGCTCCAGGCCTGCGGGACCGGCGTCCTGGCCGGCTATCCGCTCGTGGACGTGGACGTGCGCCTCGCCGGCGGCGCCTACGACGAGAAGGAATCCACGGAGATGGGTTTCCGCAACGCGGCCGTATCCGCCCTGTGGGACGGAGCCAAGGCCGCCGAGCCGACCCTGCTCGAGCCCCTCATGACCGTCGAGATCGCCGTACCGGCGGATTTCGTCGGCGATGTGACCGGCAACCTGAACGCGCGGCGCGGCCGCGTGACCGGCATGGCCCAACGGCGGGGCGACCACATCATCCACGCCGAAGTGCCCTTGGTCGAGATGTTCGGTTATGCCACCCAGCTCCGTTCCCTCACCCAGGGTCGGGGCGTGTTTTCGATGCAACTTTCCCGGTACGAACAGGTGCCGGAGAGAATCGCCGCGGATATCACGCGGCTTTACGCAGGGGCGTGAGAACGCCGCTTCCCAGGAGGTAGCCAGCGATGGCGCGCGAGAAGTTTGAACGCAATAAGGACCACGTGAACGTCGGCACGATCGGGCACGTGGATCACGGCAAGACGACCCTCACGGCTGCGATCACCGAGATCCTGGCGAAGAAGGGCCTGGC
>JAAEQC010000231.1 GCA_024231905.1 bacterium
TGGTGGTGGACGGCTGCTCTTGCTTCGGGGAAGGCAGGCAGGCGACGACGGTCCGGCGGTCGTCCGCGGCGATCTGCCGCCGGGTCAGGGTGGTCAGGGTGTTGCCCGGGCCCACTTCCAGGAACACCCGGGAGTCGTCGTGCAGCAGCTCGGCCATGCCGGCCGAGAAGCGCACCTCGCGGCGCAGCTGGGCGCCCCAGTACTCGGGATCGGTGGCCTGCTCGCCGCTGATCCAGGTGCCGGTCAGGCAGGAGATGAAGGGGATCCGGGGGGCCCGGCGCTCGACCTCGGCCACGCGTTGGGCGAAGGGCCGGACGGCCGACTCGACCATGGCCGAGTGGAAGGCGTGTGAGCAGTGGAGCCGGCGGGCGTCGACGCCTTCGGCCGCCAGCTTTTCGGCGAAGGCGGCGACCGCCGCTGCCGGTCCCGACACCACCACACGATCCGGGGCATTGACCGCGGCCAGCGACAGCTCGCCGCCGTCGAGCCGTGGCTCCAGCTCTGCGGCGGTCAGCGGCACGGCCAGCATCCCGCCCCCCGGCAGCTCGCCGATCATGCGGCCGCGGGCCGCCACCAGGGCGAGGGCGTCCTCCAGGGAGAAGACCCCGGCCAGGCAGGCGGCCACGTATTCGCCGATCGAGTGCCCGATCATGGCCGTGGGCCGGACGCCCCAAGCCATCCACATCCGCGCCAGGGCATATTCCACGGCAAA
>JAAEQC010000232.1 GCA_024231905.1 bacterium
CGGCGCCACCATGGCGAGCTGCGGGGACGTGGCGTCGGCTCCGCCGTCCGATACCGTCAGCACCAGCCGCGGCTCCTGGCGGCAGGCCCCTTCCCGGGAGGAATAGTGCACCATGCCGGGAGCCCCTTCATTCACCTTTTTGACCAGCCAGCCGTGGTTCGTCGAGCCGGCGAGGAAGGCGGCGACGTCGGCGGTGACGTCGAACTGCACCCAGCCGCTGAGGCCGTTGGTGTGCAGCACGGTGTCGGCAGGCGCCGGATCGAAGGCGCCGCCGTCCCATGGGTCGGCGCAGTCGGGGCGGGAGTTGTAGACGTCGGTGTCCGCGGCGCATTTCCAGGTCGCGAGCAGTTCGTCCCACGGCGAGCTCACCCGGTGGACGCCGACCTCGCCGCCGTCGGGCGTCCAGTTGTCGGCATTCGACTCGATGTCGCGCTCGAGCTGGGCCGTCACCAGCGAGCCGCCGGCGACGATCGCCTCGATGCGCTCCTGGTCGAAGTGGACCAGGGCCCGGTTGTTGCCGCTCGACCGGATCCTGAGATAGCTCCCGTTTCCCTGAGTCTGGTTGGGATGCCCCAGCCGCAGGTAGGTGTCGGCGTCGGCGACCAGGGCGACCGCGTGGGGGTCGCCCTGGGCCGCGAGGGGTTGGCCGGCGAGCAAGGCGCAGGTGAGCACCGTGAGCGCCAGCCACCGAACAGGGGTATTCCTGTCTGAAAACATCCTCAAAAACAGCGTCAAGTCTTTGAGCTCGACGCGCCTCGTCTCGCGGCGTCCGAATCAGGAACGATCAATCAAGGGCACGTCGCAAACGCGGTCGCGTCGGTGATCGCCGGAGCGGACGTCCCCAGGGGATTCGTATATTGCCTGACTGTCGAAGTTTCCGTGTCGGTCACTCGCAGGACGTACTCGACGTTGGTGGTGGCGGCTGAGAACACCCAGAAATAGTTGTTGACGCCACATCCGTTCAGCACCTTCACCAGCATCTCCCAGTTATCCGCGTCGAAGAACCAGAAGAGCCCGGAGTCGTCCGAGCCGAAGGGCACGACCTGGCCGGAGCCGGTGTTGCCTTGAAAGTCCCGCCAGTCGACCTCAACCCGAAAGCGCTCCTGGTTCAGGCAGAGAGTCGTCTGGTCGGCCGTGCAGCCCGGACCGCCGACGACGGTGAAGTTGCGGTTGATGTTGTTGTTGTTCACGTTGCTCTCGTCGATCGTTCCATCGGGATTGAGCTCACCGCGCAGAGTATGGCCGCCGGCAGTCGCCGTCCAGGGTGAGTTGCACCAACCGACCCAGGAGCCTTCGTCAAGCGTCGTAGTACTCGAGCAAAGGACGTTGCCGTCGAGCTTCATTTGCCAGATCTTGCCGGTGACCGGGTTGGGGCTGTCGATCTCATAGGAGACATGGGGATAGAGCTGTTGCCCGGCGGCAGGGTTGTCGACGCGCGTTCCGCCGCTGGCGGCCGCGGTGCGAAAGTAGACGTCGACGGCGTCCAGATCCACCTGGGAGTCGGTACTCCATTGGACTCGAAACTCGACGTACTGCAGGTATCCTTGATCACCGCCCACGGTATCGGCGATGTAGACGTACCACCTCTGATTGGGGTCCTGGTCGTTGAAGGAGTTGGTGTTACGCCAGTTCAGGTAGATGTCGGAATCGTCTTCGTCGTCGTCGTCGAACCCATCGTCGCTGCGGCCACCGAGGTTGTCGTAGACGAGCAGTGCGGGCGCTGCGCCGCCGCTGGCCGTCGAAGACAGGTAGATCTCATAGTCCCCGCAGTAGAAATTGGAGGGAGCGCTATCGTTGTGAAGCCGCATCCGGTACTCGAGCAGAGTCGTTCTGGCGCCGGCAGGTGCACTGCTGCCGCTCCCAACCTGGACCCAACGCCACATGGACTCCAGGTCCGGAATCTCGTCGTTAACGGTTCCGCTGGAGATGGTGAGCTGGCCGGTCGCCTTGGTGATTTGCGGCCCGCCGGCGGACTCTTCGCGGTGTAGCGGGTCCGGCCGGGCGAAAACGTCCCCGCGGTAGGAGAAGCGGTGGGTGGTGACGCCGCTGACCGAAAGGATGGGGAACGCGGCGGATTTCAGCCGGGGAAACAGATCCTCGGAGAGTTCGTACTCATGGCGCCCCAGTTGGGCGGAGTCCAGGCCCACCTCCCAGGCCCGCCGGACTGTCGCCGGATCGGCCAAGTCGATGAGAACGCGGTATGCGGTCTCCGTTTCAACCGGCGCCAGGGTCAGCTGCTGCTGCGCACCGGAGCTGTTGCCCCATCCCGTGGCGAGGACGGCGGGCCGTGGGGTGGACCGTGCTACCCCGGCGCCCGTGCCCGGCGGCTGGGCCAGCGACGGTCCGGGAACGGCGATCAGCGCCAACGCGTCGAGCGCAAAGATCAGCAGGAAGACCCCGACTGCGGGCCGGGTTTGAGCTCTGGAAGGCCTTCTCATTTCGTCATGGTCCTTTCTTCGGGCTCCTCAGCCAGCGGGGCGGGAGCCGAGTTGTGGTGCTTGGCCTTGCCCCCCCTCACCGGGGTCGCGATGACGGTGCGGTTCGGCTTATTCGGGAGACTGTACCACGTGGCCCTCAGCGCCCTGGACCTCCAGCCGGCTCTGCCGGTGGACGCGCCACCATCGAGATCGCTCGCCGAGGCGTCGGTGGGGGAGTGGGTGGTGGTGGTGCGGGAGCTCGCCGGAGGGCCGGCGCTGGGGGTGGAACTTGCGCTGCGCTCGGTCTTCGAAGCGCCGACGGTGGCGGCCCTGGCGGTACGGGTGGAGCGGGCCCGGCGTGGCGGAGAGGCGCGGAGTCCGACCGGATGGATGATACCGTCCGATTTTCCGCCATCGATTTCGAGCTGAAGATCTCAGAGCTCTACCACAAGGTGAAACTTGACGCCTGATCCTGGGCCCGGGCTTTGCCTGCCTTGACCACCGGCCCCGCACGGACTACGCTTTCCCCATGCCCGACGCCATAACGCGCCTCTTCCGCGCCTGCGATCCCAGCGAGCCGCTGACCTTCGACGACCCGCGCTACGTCAACTGCGACGACGTCCGCGGCGAGAATCTGCCTCAGCTCTACGCCCGCAGCCTGCGCCGGGCCGATCCCGGGCGCCCGGAGGTCAAGGTCTTCGCCGGGCACCGCGGCGTCGGCAAGACCAGCGAGCTGTGGCGTCTGAAGCACATGCTGGAGCATCCCACCGATCCACGGCAGCAGCCGTTTCAGGTGCTCTTCTCCGACGTCAGCCGCGCCCTCGACCTCAACGATCTCGACTTTCCCGACCTCCTGGTCTTCATGGCGGCTGAGGTTCAGCAGCAGCTCGGCGACGTTCAGATCCCCGGTTTCACCGCCACCTCCGAGTGGCTTCGCAATCTTTGGGACGACCTCCGGGAACTGCTCGGTTCGGAAGTGGTGGTCAAAGGCGGCAAGGTCGACGTGCCCTTCGGGGGACTGGCGCTCGAGCTCAGGAATCGGCCCAACGCGCGGAGCAAGCTGCGGCAGGCCATCGAGCAGCAGACCACGAGCCTGCTGGCGGCGGTAAACGATCTCCTCCAGCTGGCCACCGTCAAGCTCCGGGAAGCCGGCCACGAG
>JAAEQC010000233.1 GCA_024231905.1 bacterium
CCTCCTGCCAGGTGGCGAAGGTGGTGCTCTCCGTCGGACCGTAGACATGCAGGAGCCGACCCCGGACCGCGCCCGCCAACACTCCCCGCACCCAGCGCGGATCCACCGCTTCGCCGCCGAACAGCAGATGCCGCACGCTGCCCAGCGCCGCCGGCGCTTCGCGCGCCACCTGGTTGAACAGCGCCGTGGTCAGGAAAAGCGCGGTGATCGCCCGTTCCTCGATCGCTGCCGCCAACGCCGGGGGCTCCAGGGCCTCGTCCTTGCTGATGCCCACCAGCTGCCCACCGTGGAGCAAGGCGCCCCAGAGCTCGAAGGTGGCGGCGTCGAACGAGGTATTCGATGCCTGGGCCACCCGATCGCCCGGCCCGAGGTCGATGTAGTCGGTGTTGAAGACCAGCCTCACCACCGCCCGGTGGGACACCGCAACCCCCTTCGGGCGACCGGTCGAACCCGAGGTATAGATCGTGTACGCCAGGGTCTCTCCTCCCACCGCCGCGACGGACTCGGGATTACGATCGCTCCGGAGGGCGATCTCCGGGGCGTCCCGGTCCACACAGACCACCTTCA
>JAAEQC010000234.1 GCA_024231905.1 bacterium
CGTCTTTCAATAGAATGGAAACAGAAGAATTAGTTTCTGGGGATTGTATCTAACAAGAGCTTCCAGCCGACGAGGCCTCTCTTCACGGTCCTGGCTGGCGCCAGGCCCGCGCCAAACGTCCTCGCAGCTGAAGCCGTCGTTCTACCGCGACGGGGTAGTCAGAGCCTGGGGGAAATATGGATTCTATGCTGACACACGCAGTTACGGTATTTATGGCGTTCTTCGCCATAATGAATCCCATTGCAGGCACTCCGGTTTTCCTTAGCCTCACGCGTGGCGATGATGAACAGACAACTAGGAGTGTGGCAATAAGATCGCTGGTGGTCGCGTTCGCTATCGTTGCATTGTTCTCTGTGACTGGAAAAGTGATCTTTGACTTGTTTGGTCTCACTCTACCTGCATTTCGGATTACCGGCGGCATTATTGTTTTCTTTATCGGCCTTCATATGCTGCAAGGCAATCAATCGAGCGTTCAACACCCAAGTGAAGAGGACAAGCGGAACTCGCGAGACGCAGCGCTCAGTGTCGCAATCTCTCCCTTGGGAATGCCGTTGCTCGCTGGCCCGGGCACGATCGCAACCGCAATGACCTTTTCAGCCGGTGGCGGCATTGTCGCCATGGCGGTAACCATCTCCGTGTTCGCTGTTCTTTGTTTAATCACGTATTTTTTCTTTATCTTCGGTGAGAAGCTCGTTGGCTACCTCGGAGCTAGCGCATTGGGTGTAGTCACTCGTATGATGGGGCTTCTCCTCGCCACAATAGGAACGCAGATGGTGATAGAAGGATTGCGTGGATCCTTCAATCTGGCGGGCTGAAACATGAATTGAATCAGCGGTTGGGAGTGTCCATCGCTAGGTGGTATAACAAAAGTTTGCAGCAGACAAAGCCGTTCGTCACGCACCTGGCTTGCGCCAGGCCCGCGCCAAACAGCTTTGCAGCTGAAACAGACGTTAGACAGACAAGAGGGAGTTTGTAACAAGGGGGGAAGATCATGACCAGTCGCCAGGTGTTAATCGTCTTGACGTGTATCGTCGCTTGTGCTGGGTCGTCTGTTGCTGGTACACCTGCTGAGAACAAAGCTCTCATCGAGGAAGTTATTGCCGTAGGCAACTCGAGGGATTTCGATCAGTACAAAGAGTTCATTGCAGATAACTTTGTGCGCCACTGCCAGGCAACTCCCGGCCTTGTCATCACCAGTCGCGATCAGTTTCGGGAGTTTATGGAAGCGGATGTAAAAGTATGTCCTGATTCCATGGTAGAAATCCACCAATTGATCGCGGAGGGCGATCGTGTGGCGCTTTGGGGGTCCTATATTGGGACACAAGAAGGCGTTATGGGGCCGTTTCCCCCTTCAGGCAAGAAGATGGTTCTGGATTTCGCGGGGGTTTTTCGGATTGAAGGCGGCAAGATTGCGGAATTGTGGGTGACATGGGACAATATGGCTGCGTTGTCCCAACTCGGTCACTATCCGCCACCGAATACAGAGTAGGCAATACCAAAGCAGTCTAACAAGAGCTTCCAGCCGACGAGGCCGCTTGTCACGGTCCTGGCTGGCGCCAGGACCGGGCCAACCGTCCTCGCAGCTGGAGCCGACGTTAGACTGCCTGCAATAGCTAAATAGGAGGCGAGAAATTGCAGCCAACGATTGTAACGTGGTTACTCGTGGTCTTTGGCGCAATTACCCTAGCGCCGCTCGTTTTAGCCCAGTCTGTAATGCTGTTTAGGCCGAATAGCCAGCAGGCCATAGATTTACTTGTCGCAAAAGGAGAAGACTGGCGCGACAAAACTCATTTTCGGTCGGCTTTGGGTTTCGCCTGGGCAGATTGGATACTCGTTGTTCCGCTTGCGATTTCGGGGAGCATAGGGGTGATTCTTGGTCACGCTTGGGGGTATTTCCTTTGGGGCGCAAGTGGCTCTATTTCACTTTATGTCAATATCGTACTGTGGTTTATGGAGAAAGAATATGTTTATCCTTCACGTGGAGCGCTAGCCTATTACACCTATTACTGGGGTTTTTTCGTACTTTGGGGCGCGCTCGCGTTGGCCTATTCTGCAATTCGTCTTAGCGGTATGGAGCTCTAGGGTTGAAGTGGAGAAAGTAAGTAGGCAATACAATGACCGCGATGTGCAGTCTAACAAGAGCTTCCAGCCGACAAAACCGCTTGTCACGGCCCTGACTGGCGCCAGGCCCGCGCCAATCGTCCTCGCAGCTGATGCCAACGTTAGGCAAGAAACGAACTAAGTCGTGGGGGTACTGGTGTCGACCCAAGCTCGATTTGTCTGGGTGGTTACGATATTGGCGTTCCTTTCCGGGTGTACGTCATACCGTCCTGCCAGCCTTCCTGGGGCATCTGTGGATTCTACAGCGAAAGAGAACAGCCACTTTGTCAAGGTAGGTTCACGGGTGAAGGTTACGCTGAGCGATGGAGAAGTGGTAACAGGCGAGGTTTTACAGGTATCCAGCAATGAGTTGGTACTCACCGGAGATGGCAACTACGGTTATTCCGAGCGTTCTCTAAGTGCGTCGGATATTGTCGCGATCGAAGGGGAGTATACTTCTTCTAGCGACAAGAAGAAAAATGTGGAGATCGTGTTGTTTAGTGTGTTGGTGCTTGCAATTGCGGCATATGTCGGGTTTGTGAATGCCATGGAAGGCATGAATTAAGTTGTGGGAGCGTTCATGCCTGACAAGAGCTTTCAGCCGACGTTAAAGAGCAGAAGGGTACGATGGTGGCTTCATTCATGTATCACATCTCGTTTCTGATAACTGTCGGTGCAATCATGCTCGGCTCTACTTCCACCGTACAGGCGGGCGAGGAGTTTCGTGAGAGCATTCGGGGGTTCGAGGTCCTTGCGGGGGCCGTTTCTTCTGATTTCGGCGGGCAGCGAGATTCCGGTGTTGCGATCGGCTTGAGAGGGCCTGCTAAGGCGCTGTCCTCAAGTGTTCTCATTCGGATAGGCGCTGAGTATGCACGCAAGGTGAATACCGGCCACGTGAGCAAGTTCGATATCGGAAGCGGCACAACGGAGTATGCTGGCCAAGGCACGGTTTCACTCGACTACATCCAAGTACTTGCCGAGCTTGTGGTGCGAAAGTCGGCCGGCAGCTTCGATCTTCGCCCATATATCGGGCTCGGTCCCGCTATGCTGGTAGATCAATCGGTTAGCACGGATGAGCCGTCGGGCGATGCTTTCGGCGCGTTCAAGGCCTATAGCCAGTTTGATGCACTCGCTGTCGTTGGCGTAAGCGTTGGCTATAATGGCTTCATGCTCGATCTTCAGTTTGCACAGGGGCTTCTGGATCCTGTCTGGAGTGGAGATGGGCTCTTGCCGGGTCAGAGTAGCGGTGGTTCGTCATTCACGAGCCAAGGAGATAGGAGCCAGTCCGCTCGGCTGGCGGGAGGAGTCTCCTTCTAGTGGAGGGGCATCTCCCTAACAAGAGCTTCCAGCCGACGAAGCTGTCTGTCACGGCCCTGGCGGAGCCAGGGCCGCACCAGCCAACTTCGCAGCTGAAGCCAACGTTATGAGGTCTCGGAAACCGTACTGGAGGAACGTCTATGGGCGAGGGTGCGACAAGAGCTCTGTTCGTCATTTACGTCGCCGACCAAGAGCGTAGCCGCGACTTCTATCGCGCGGTTCTCGGTGTCGATCCGACTTTGGACGTCCCCGGCATGACGGAGTTTCCGTTACTTGATGGGAGCAGTCTCGGTCTTATGCCAGTGGAGGGGATAGTACGATTACTGGGAGACACAATTACGAATCCGGCAACGGCTGCCGGCGTACCTCGTTCGGAGCTTTATTTGGTTGTTCACAATGCGTCCGCATACCACGATCGCGCGATTGCCGTCGGTGCTGAAGAGCTGAGTCCGCTGCTTGAGAGAACGTGGGGAGATCGAGTCGTTTACAGCCAGGATCTCGACGGTCACATTCTAGCATTCGCAGAGCAGACTAGTGGTGGTGGAGAAGTGCCCGTGGATTGTGGTTAGGCCGATCAAAGTGAGTTGGCATTGCTGGCGATTAGAGGTGCGGGTCGAGCTTCATAACAGAAGCTTCCAGCAAACGAAGCCGACGTTAGGCGGCTAGGAAGGGACATCGCGTTTTGAAAAAGAAGCGCACGATGCGAATCATAAGAATAGTCATGCCCATAGTGGGGATAGCCTGCGCAATTGTGTTCCCGCCTTGGGACGGCATATTGGCATGGATAGCGCCATTACCAGATACAGTGCAGCAGCAAGTCGATGATGCTTTTGATCATGGTCTAGATGGTATCATCGTTTATGTCGACCAGGCAGGTAAGGCTCCGGCTTTATATTGCAGTGGCTGGAAGGACAGGGAGAATCAAGTGCCAGCCGATCCGAAGGCCTTGTTCAAGATTGGCAGTCTCAGCAAGCTGTATATCGCCACTGCGGCCGCCAAGTTGGTCAATGACCAGAGTTTGTCGCTGGATGACACTCTTGCTGATCATTTGCCTGAACTTGTTGGAAAAATCGATTATGCCGATCGGATTACTCTGAGAATGTTGCTGAAACATCGTAGCGGTATACCCAATTATACAGACCATGACGAGTACGACTGGTCCATGCCGCGGTCGGGGATCAGCGGGGTTTTGGAACTGGTCTTGGATATGCCGACAGATTTCAAGCCGGATACGAACTATCGCTATTCCAATACGAACTATCTGTTTGTCGGCAATATCCTCGACAATGTATTGGGGTATAGCCACCAGCGATATATCAATGAGGAAATTCTCGCTCCTCTGGGGCTGAGTCACACCTATGGTTCGCTCAGCCATGTGGTTTTGGAAGATGTCGTCAGTGGGTACCACCGTCCCTATGAGGCGGATTTCAAGGATGTTGATTTTGTAAACCCAGGCGGGTCATTCATCGCGACGGCGCAGGATGCCGGAGTCTTCTTGCGCGCATTGATTGATGGCTCATTGTTGAATGCCAATGAGCAGGCCATCTATTCCTCAATTTATGAGTATGGACATAAAGGTTGGGTGCTGGGGTACCAGAGTATCGCCCGCTATCACGAAGATATTGATACAGTGGTCATTCAGTTCGTAAACACAACGGGTAGAGATACTGAGTTGACAGCGATTGTCGTATACAAACGAATTGTCCGAATTCTACGCCGGCAGTAGGTTGGAATGACTGGAGCGTCGCCATGTGCGCCGTCTAACAAATGCTTACACCCGACAATCGTTTTTATTACACTTCGTGCTGGCGCACGAGCCGCGCCAAATCGGCGAAGCGTCGAAAGCGCTCGCAGGTGAAGCCGACGTTAGGTCGGTAGGAGTTTCGTTTCCAGCTGGGAGATAGTGTGTGCTGTCATTGCCGACGGGCCGTTGGGTTTGTGGTCGCAGTAGCGTTCTTGGTAACTCAATCTGGCTGTGGTGGCTATCGAGCGGCCGTACTCGGAGAAACCGAGTCACCTCAGAGCATACCGAGTGGCTACGAGCAGGTACGAGTCGGGTCTGAAGTACGGATCGAATTGAATAGCGGTGAAATCGTCGAAGGAGAAGTGTCCAGCTTAGCTGTTGGTCAATTGGCGATTGGTAGGTCCAGCAATAACGGATTCGAGGAAAGGGTGCTTCTGCTTGAGGAGATCCGGCAGATCGAGATATTCAAGTCGTCAAGGGCGGCTTCGTTTATAGCAAGCACGGTAGGTGTCACGATCTTTGTGGGAATCGCGGGTTTGGTGCTCCTTGCGGCTGCTATCAGCAATAGTGCTAGAAGTCTCGATTAGATTTCGTGGTAGAATGGGGAACAACCTACAAGAGCTTCCAGCCGACGAGGCCGCTTGTCACGGCCCTGGCTGTCGCCAGGCCCGCGCCAATCGTCCTCGCAGCTGAAGCCAACGTTAAACAGATTGGAGAACATGTGCCGGTAATTGAACGGACACGGACGTTGCGGCCATCCACGAGTTCGGACTCCTCGCCGTACGAGGTTGATACAAAGGCCGTGGGCCCCGCTGATCTGTTGCGGTTGACGATTCTCGGCGGAAGCGGAGGCAAGCGTAAGTTGGGTGTGGTCGAGTTCCGCGGCAGCGACCTCGCGTACAAGGACTCGTTCTACTTTCGGGTGGAATCGCAGAGGGCGAGGCAGAGGATTACATTTATTGGAGCCCAGCCGGTCACGATCATCGTGAAATAGAACTTCAAGGCGCCGGTGTAGTGCCCCGAGGTCGTGGCAGTTGGAGTGCGGTTCTCATGCTGCAAGTTTGAAGTGAGTACTCGAGAACTGGTTCACGAGAGCTTTCAGTCGACAGGGCCGTTCGTCACGGCCTTGGCTGGCGCCGGGCCCGCGCCAATCGTCCTCGCAGCTGAAGGCGTCGTTAGCAGGACAATACGAACCTCGGATTCAACCAACAAGTGCAAGCGGGCCGTGAACGCCTACGACGACCTGCTGGCGAGTGCGGCGGCGCGGGTGCGGTCCTCATCTGCTACACTGCGCCGACGCGACTCCGTCCCGCCGCGAAAGGCCCGAAATCGATGAAGACGAAGCGCATACTCTGGATCCTGGGCGCGTGGCTCGTCGCGGGAGGCGCCATGGCCGAAGGCACACCGACCGGATTCCTCGACCGCACCCTCCAGTGCGAAGGTGCCGAGCGCCGCTACCAGGTCTACGTCCCGCGGGACTACGACCCGGCCGTGGCCTGGCCGGTCATCCTCTTTCTGCACGGTTCCGGCGAACGGGGCGAGGACGGTGTGCGACCGACCCAGGTGGGACTCGGCAGTGCGATTCGTTGGAGTCCCGAGCGGTGGCCGGCAATCGTGGTCTTTCCCCAGTTGCCTGACCGGAAAGTGTGGTCCGATGGCGCCGGTTGTATGGCTCTGGCGGCCCTGGCGGCGGCTGAGGCAGAATTCCACACGGATCCCGATCGCGTCTACCTGACCGGCGTGTCCCTCGGCGGGCTCGGTACTTGGCAACTGGCCTACGAGCACCCGGAGCGGTTCGCGGCCCTGGTGCCGGTGTGCGGCTTCGTCGAGCCCGCAGGTCACCGCGGCGGCTTCGTACCGGATACTGCCGATGGTCCCCACGCCGAAGTGGCCCGTCGCTTGGCCCAGGTGCCCACCTGGATCTTTCACGGAGCTGCGGATCCGGTGGTGCCGGTGGAGGACGCGCGCCTCATGTCCGCCGCCCTGGAGGAGGCGGGGGCCAAGGTGCATTACAGCGAGTTGGCGGGGGTCGAGCACAACTCCTGGGATCCGGCCTACGCCACCGAATCCTTGCCGCGGTGGTTGTTCGATCAGCGGCGGCCGGCGGGCGGGCGATGACCGCCACGGGAGTCGAAATCAAGGATTTTGTCCCGACCGACGGTCCGGCCTGCCATGCCTTGCGCCGTGACGCTTTCCTGGGGGCATTCCGGGACCACCTACCGCCGGAGTTCGTGACCGCGGGCGCGGAGTCCTACGATGCGGACACCTTCGGCGAACTCGTGGGCTCCTTGCTGACCTTCGTCGCCACGCTCGACGGCGAGGTCGCCGGATTCTGCACCATGCGGCCGGTGGAGCCGACCGTTGCGGAGCTGCTCTATCTCTACATCCACGCCGACAGTCGCGGCGCCGGGGTGGGATCCCGCCTGGTGCGCCACGCGGAAGCGGCCCTGCTGCGTCGCTGCCCGACGGTGACGACCGTCTTCCTGGTCACCGCCGTGCCCGATTATAACCAGACCTTTTGGGAGCATCGGGGATACGCTCATGTCGGACCGAGTGTCTGCGAGTACCCGGCCGGCCCTATCCCGGCCGTGCGGTTGGAGAAGAACGTGACCTAGACCGACGGCCATGTGCCGGCTCGGAGTATCAGGACGATTGGGAGGCGTAGAACAATGAAGACTGTCACCGGAGCGGGGATCTTGATCTTCGCGGCGAGCCTGCTGGTGCTCGGCGCCTGCTCCCCCGGCGGGAGCGACGACGGGCCGATCGACTCGGCCGAGCTCCGCGACCTGTTCACCGCGGACCAGTCCGCCCGGTCGGCCGACAACGAGGATCCTACCGGCCCGGGCGATCTGGAGCGCCGACGCCAAGTGTTCGAGTTGCTGGCTGCGGGCGGCATGCAGACGCCGGCGGACAAGTTCCACGCGGCCATGATCCTCAACCACACCCACCTGAAGTTCTGCGGCGACGAGGTGGTGAGCGCGAGTCCGGAGAACGCCTACCTGGCCTACCGGCTGGCCCGGGAGTCCCTGGACGCGGGCTTCGAGCCGGCCCGCCTGCTGGTGGCCCAGACCCTCGACCGGCATTCCTACTACACGACCGGCAAGCAGAAGTACGGCACCCACCGGGTGGTCGATCCCAAGGCGGGCTCGTTCAACCTGGCGCCGGTGGATTCGACCGTCACCGACGCCGAGCGCGCCGAGTACGGCATCCCGCCCCTGGCCGATCTGCTGGGCCGGTAGGCGACCGTGGTCCCGCTCGATACCGCCTGGGTGTTCTTCGCCGCCTCGGTGGCGCTGGCCTTGGCGCCGGGTCCGGACAACATCTTCGTGCTGGTCCAGTCGGCGCTTCACGGTCCCCGGGCCGGACTGCTGGTCACCCTGGGACTGTGCACGGGGCTCATCGGGCACACGGCGGCGGTGGCCCTGGGAGTGGCGGCGGTCTTCCGCACGTCGGCCGTGGCGTTCACGGTGTTGAAGTTCGTGGGTGCGGGCTACCTGCTCTACCTGGCCTGGCGGGCGTTCCGGTCCGGCGCGGCTAATCTCGATGTCGGTTCTGGAACCGGCCTGCGGGGTCGTGAACTCTACCTGCGCGGCGTCGTCATGAACCTCACGAACCCCAAGGTGGCCATCTTCTTCCTGGCCTTCCTGCCCCAGTTCGCCGACCCGGCGCGGGGTTCGCTTCCGGTGCAGATCGTCATCTGCGGCGGGTTGTTCATGGCGTCCGCCCTGCTGGTCTTCGGGGCCATCGCCTGGACGGCCGGGTTCCTGGGGGAGCGGTTGCGGCGGTCGTCGCGGGCCCAGGTGTGGCTGAACCGGACGGCGGGGGTCGTGTTCGTGGCCCTGGCGCTCAGGCTTGCCATGATCGCGCGCTAGCCTCGCCCAGGCTACCGGACCCGCGAGATCAACCCCGCCGCCGCCAGACAACCCACCCCGCAGATGGTGAAGGCCAGTGGGAAGTCGCCCATGTCGCCCAGACGTCCGCCCATGATGGGGCCGGCGATACCGCCCACGCCGTAGGCCAGGAAGACCCAGCCGTACAACCTGCCGATGCTGCGTGCGCCGAAGATGCCGGCGGTGATCATGGGAAACAGCGCGAAGTTGCCTCCGAAGTTGAAGCCGATGAGCGCGGACCCGGCGTAGAGGAGGGCCGGGGTGCCGGCCATGTACGGGAAGGCCAGCACGACGAGGCCCTGGGTGGCGGCCATGACCACCAGGGAGAGACGGGCGCCGAGGCGGTCGCTGATCAGTCCCCAGACGATGCGGCCCAGGCCGTTGGCCAGGGAGAAGAAGACGGCCATGGCCGTGCTCGCCACGGTGCTGGCCCTGGCCGGGTCCAGGCCGCCGGCGGGTAGCGCATCCAGATGCTGCCGAGGAAGATGAGGGCGGCGAAGGCCAGTCCGTAGGCCATGAACGTGGGGCCGAGGCCCAGGCGGTCCAGCAGGTGACCCCAGGCGCCGGCCAGCTTGACCCAGATGGAGGCGCCGAAGCCCGCCACGGCCAGGCCGGTGATGAAGCCCTTGCGGTCGGGGAACCAGCGCATGCCCACGGCGATGGGCACCACGTAGACCAGGCCGATGCCGGCGCCGCCGGTTACCCCGATCAGCAGGAGGGTCGCCGTGAGGTCGGTGCCGCCGGTGAGGCCGGTCAGAACATAGCCTGCGCCCAGCAACAGGCCGCCGGCGCGGGCCAGGGGGCGCGGTCCCGTACGCGGCATGAGCAGCCCGGCCGCCACCGTGGCGGCGGCGAAGGTCGCCAGGCCCGCGGCGAAGACCACCTGGGTCTGCAGACGGGACCAGCCGGCGTCGGTCAGAACCGGTATGAAGACGGACCAGGCGTAGATGGCCCCCAGGCAGAGCTGGACCAGGACGGCTCCCGCCACCACGAACCACCTGTCGCCGACCTGCTCTTGCGCTATGACCACCTTGCCCCGGGCTGTCGTTCCGACGACACGCTCGGGGCAAAGATGGTCAGGGCGCGGAGGCCGGACCAGGAGGATGCTCAGTCGCGGGAGGGCGCGACGACTGCGAACAGTGAGTCTTCCCGGCGGCGGAGGTCGGCGTGGCAGGCTCCGCAGTCGCCCAACCCGGGCTTGGCGACCCGCACGGCTTCGTTCTTGTGGCATTCGACGCACACGGCGTGCATGGCCGTCTGGAAGCTCGTGGCCACGGCCAGGTCCACCGTCGGATCCGCCCCGGCGAGGGCGGGCCAGCCGTCCTTCTCGTGGCAGCTGCGGCAGTCCTTGACCAGGACCGCCGACCGTGCGGCGCCTTCCTGGTGGCACTCGGTGCAGGTCCCGTTACCGGCCAGGGCGCCGTGGCCACCGGCCTTGGCCGCCACCGCCGTCAGGTGGTGGCGGTGGTCGAAGATCCCGGTGGGGTCGACCATGTCCCGATGGCAGCGGGAGCAAGGGGTGGTCTTGTCGCCGGGCACGGCCAGGTGGTGGCAGGTGACGCAGGCCTGGTCGCCGCCCAGGCGTCGCTGGTGGTCCGCATGGTTGAAGTCCACCGACAGACCGGTCCGGTCGCCGTCGATGCGCAATACGGCACGGGCCACGTCCACGCCTTGAGAGGGCTGCACGGGCCGGCCGCCGCCGGTGACGTCGCGGTAGGACGGGTGCATGGCCACCCAGGCCAGGGGCAACATGATCACGGCGATGAGCGAGACCCGGTGCAGACCGCTGTTGAGGGCGTTGCGATACACGTGGCTGAAGGCGTCGAAGGCCGCCCGGAAGACCCCCGCGCCGACCGGTTGGTTCTTGCGCTCGAGGATTGCGAAGTTCTCCACGACGACCAGGAAGGCCAGCCCCGCCGCCGCGATGACGCCCAGGCCCACCGACCATTCGGCCAGGGACGGGACGTAGGTGGTTTCGGCGCCGGGCCAGTAGCCGAAGATGCCCACGTTCAGACGGTTCAGGGCCAGACCGGCGGCGGCGCAGAAGGCCGCCACGCCCAGGCCGAGGGGCGAACGGCGCACGGGCCGGCAAGCCACCAGGACCACGGGCAGGAGCACGCCGCCCAGGAGTTCGACGGCATAGAGCGGTCCGGGCCAGCCGTGGCCGGCCAGGAACTGCCAGGCGCCGGTCCGCACCAGGTCGACGACCTTCAGCACGAAGTAGCCGCCGAGGATGAAGGCTGAGATGGTCGCCAGGTTGGCCAGCATGGGCATCTCGCGACCCGCCCCACGAACGTTCCGGTTCAGGGTGGGGAAGCCGGGCACCGTGCTCTCCGCGCCTTCGACCGGGGCGGGCGTGGCGCCGAAGATCGGTTCGGGGTCGTACCAGCGGGCCACCAGGATCCGTAGCAGGACCAGCACCATCATGCCGCCGCCCATGGCCGACAGGATGAAGAAGACCGGCAGCAGCTCCGAGTACCACAGTTCGTGCAGGCGTTCGGGCGTCACCAGGAAGAGGGAGC
The DNA here is from genome assembly GCA_024231905.1 of bacterium. Taxonomy (GTDB): domain Bacteria; phylum Krumholzibacteriota; class Krumholzibacteriia; order LZORAL124-64-63; family LZORAL124-64-63; genus JAAEQC01. Next base: position 11,574 of record JAAEQC010000234.1, read on the forward strand.
CCAGGGACGAGTGGTGGAGGCTGGACAGGGAGATGCCGAAGACCACCACACCGAAGGCGATGCCGTGGAGGAACTTGCCGATCCGCTCGGCACGGGTCCGTTCGAGGATGGTCGGGACCACTTCGATGGTCGTCACCGTGAAGTAGAGGATGACGCACCAGAACACCTCGAAGAGGAATGAGTGCTCGTTCCACATGACGAACGGATGCCAGAAGCGGTGGGGCAGGCCGATGTCGAAGAGCAGGGCCAGGCACGAGCAGCCGTAGCCCAGGAAGGCCACCAGGATGGCCATCCGCATCAACGGCAGGAAGCGCTTCCGGCGTAGCACGTACACCAGGAAGCCCACCGTGAAGCCGCTGGTGCTGAGGGCCACCCCGGCGATCATGTTGAGGATCTTCCACAGGCCCCAGGGCACGGCGTCGGTGAGATTCGTGGTGGCGCCGAGGCCGAACCAGAGACGGAAGCCGCCCGCCACCAGGCCCCACAGGGCCAGGATCCAGAGCACGTCCTTCAGAAGCCGGTTGCTTTTAGCCATCGTTCTCGCCTTCGGTTCGCGATTCATCGCCGGTTTCCGGTTCGCGTTCGAGCTTCATGCGCCGCCGGATGACCCAGTTCAGGCCCAGCAGGCTCGAGGCGACGGTGATTCCCATGAAGGGCGTCTTCTCGATGAGGGGATCGGTCAGGTGGGGGATGGGGCCGGCCGTGTCGGCGGGCCAGTCCAGGGTGGCCAGGTCCACGTCCGAGACATAGAGGACCGAAGTGCCGCCGAACTCCTCCGCGCCCCACACGTGGGGCAGGTACTTGCCGTCGCTCTCGACGCGGCGCTGGGCCTCGGCCAGCAACTCGTCGCGAGTTCCGTGGACCAGGGCCTGATGCGGACAGGCGGCCACGCAGGCGGGCTGCTGGCCGTCGTGGAGCTTGTCGACGCACATCTCGCACTTGGCCATGAGCGGCATGGCCTCGTCCCACTCGTAGCGGGGGACGTGGAACGGACAGGCCAGCATGCAATAGCGGCAGCCGATGCACTTGGCCGGGTCGTAGACCACAGGTCCGTCGTCGGTCTTGGTCAGGCCGCCCACCAGGCAGGCCGAGACGCAACTCGGTTCCAGGCAGTGCATGCAACTCTTGCGGGCGAAGCGTCCGTCACCCACGCGGACGATGCTCGACAGGCGGTCGGCGGAGAGACCGTCCGCGACGGTGGCCCGGTCACGCTCGGCCTGGCGCGGGTCCTTGCCGTTGGCGGCCACGCAGGCGGCCACACAGGTTTCGCAACCGGTGCAGCGGGTCACGTCCACGAGGATGGCGTGGTCCTGGCCGTGGTTCCTGGTTTCACCGTGACTCATACCTTGGCCTCGCTTCCGAACAATGCGTTGGCCACCCGGTCACCGGCGCCGGGACGCAGCTGCCAGTGGATCTCCGAAATGCGGTCGAAGGCGAACAGCACCACGTGGGCGAGCTTGGTGAAGGGCACCAGCACGAGCAGGAGGTTGGCGCTGAGCAGGTGGACCAGCATGACCACTTCCCAGCGGAACGGGTTCAGGCCCGGATGGGTCGCCAGGAAACCGCTGGCGAAGGGCACGATGAGAGCCACCAGCAGCCAGTAATCGGTGGGGGTGCTCACGGCCCGGTGGCGCCAGGACAGGAAACGGAAGCCCAGTAGCACCAGCAGGCAGAACAGGGTGAGCAGGGTGAGCACGTCGGCCATGCCGCGGCCCATGGACGGCAGGTTGACGCCGAACTGGCGCTCCCACATGGCCACGTGGTCGGCCAGGAAGAGCGGGACCAGGATCAGTCCGATGTGCATGGCGAAGGACGCCGACGAGAACAGCAGCGTGCCCTTGATGAAGTGCTTGAACGGCAGGGCCCAGGTGATGGTTTCGCCCATGATCTTGCGCCAGGGCGCGTTCTGGAGCCGCCGGCCCTTGCCCACCGCCAGTTCGTACACCTGGAGCAGGACCAGGCGTGCCAGCCCCAGCACCATGATGCCGAAGGCCAGGGCGAAAAGAGGTCCGCGGGCCAGTGTGATTGCTTGTTCCATGGCTTCCTTCCCTTACCGCCGGGCCGATCCCCGGGCGTTGTTTCAGGCGTAGAGCTCGGCTTCCTGCTTGCGCTCGGCGGGGCTCTTGCCGCCGGGGATCACGATGGCCTTGAGGATGAGGTCGTGCAGGCCCATGACCTTGCACGGCAGCTTGTAGTGCTCGACGAGCTCCTTGAGCTGCTTCTTGCAGTTGGCGCAGGGGGCCACCACGATCTCGGCTCCGGTCTCGCGCATCTGCTCGGCCTTGACCCGCCCGCCGATCTCCATGCGGAAGTCGTGGATCTCGTCCACCGAGACGAGTCCGCCCCCGCCGCCGCAGCAGTAGTTGCGCCGGCCGGCGTGGGACATGTCCACGAAGTTGGGGACGAAGGCACGCAGGATCTCCCGGGGCTGCTCCACGATCCAGCCCGAGCGGGCGATGTTGCAGGGATCGTGGTAGGTCACGCGCTCGGTGATGATGGACGGATCGAGTTCGATCTTGCCCTTCAGCAGGCAGTCGTAGGTGTACTCCATGAAATTCAGGACCGGATAGCGTTCGCGGTCGCCGAAGACGGGCACGAACTGGTGGGCCGAGCGGGAGGCGTGGCCGCACTCGCCGATGAGGATCTTGCCCGCGTTCAGGCGGTCCACTTCGCCCAGCAGCCGCTTGATGATGTTCTCCAGGTGCCAGTCGCTGTAGAAGAGGCCGTAGTTGATGCCGTCGAAGTTGTCCGTGCCGATGGTCCAGCGGTCCCAGTCGCCGGCGGCGTAGAGCACGGCCGCATTGCCCATTAGCGTGTCGGGCTCCATGAGGTAGTCGCTCACGGCGCAGAAGAAGGCGAAGTCCCGGTCGGGTTCGTCCACGGGGAAATCCATCTTCACGCCCAGAATGTCCTCCATCTCCTCGGACAGGAAGTCGAGGGTGTGGAGCATGGCCTTCTGGGGCACCTTCGAGGTGTTGTGGGTCTCACCTTCGAGCTGCTCGCGGACGCTCACCTGCAGGGCCTTGGGAACGACGCCGATGAGGCTCAGTACGTAGCGGCCCAGGCGGGTCATGAGGCCGTGGTCGACGCCCATGGGGCATTCCTGGGTGCAGCGGCGGCAGGCCGTGCAGCGGTACAACACCTCGGCGAACTCGTCGATGACCTCGTCGGTGAGCTCGAAGTGGCTCTTGAAGCGCGATGAGACCCAACCGCCGATGGTGAAGTACCGCTTGTAGACTTCCAGCAGGATGTTGGTGCGGTAGCAGGGGATGTCGCGCGGGTCGTTCGTCACCTGGAAGACCGGGCAGGTCACGGCGCAGCGGTTGCACTTGGCGCTGGTGGTGCAGTACGAGTCCAGCAGCGCCTTGTAGTCCGTGTACTCGAGGACAGCGGCGAAGGCCTCCAGGAACTTGGCGACGCGGTCACCCTCGCAGGGCTCTTCCACGTGGAAGGAGTAGCGCCGGGCGGGCGCGGTCGTCGCGTCTGCGGCGGCGGCGGGTACGGGTTCGGCACTCATGGTCATCGGCTCCTCGGGTTGGTGCTTCGTTGCTGCCGCCTACGGCAAGAGGCGTACCAAGGCGTGACCAGCGGCGTGGGGACGCGGCGTCGCACGGGGTGGACCGAATCGCTTTAGGGCGTGGAATCACGGTGGCGGCAGAGCTTGGCGCCCTTCCGAAAAAAAATCGAATGACGCGCTTCGGAGCCGCGAACAGCCACGCCGGACGGTCGCCGCGACGACGCCGGAGTGTCGCAACTGTTGCAACGCTGTGTTGCGCTGCGACGGTCGATGCAACGGTTGGCGGACGGTCGCGCGGCGAGGGCGGGTATGGGCTGAATGTGTTCTTCGCAAGTGCGGCGAGACACCGATGGGTCTAGTAGTACGTGGCCGACAATCCCTTTGCATCCAGGAGTTTCCGGGGACAGGGCCGGCGCCGCTCGAGGCGTTGGACGGCGGCGTTGCAGGCGGTGTCCGACCTTCGCGTGCGACAGTGGCACGACCGTTGCGATTCGCCGCCCGAAAGGACGGTGGACTCCATGCGCTACGCGGTACCACTGCTGAAGGACCGGGTCGCCCCCCGCTGCACCATCGCCGAGGGGTTGCTCCTGGTGTCCCTCGACCACAACCGTGTGGCCGAACGGCGGCAGGTGACGGCCGCCGGCGCGAGCTGGCCCGAACTCATGGCGCAACTGGCGGCCGAACGCGTGGACACGCTGGTGTGTGGAGGGATCTCCCGTGACGAGAAGCGACTCCTGCTCGGCCGGAACATCGTCGTCATCGAGAACGTGGCCTGCACCGACGAGGAGATCGTCGCCGCCATCGAGTCGGGCTCGCTCTATCCGGGATTCGGCTTCGGGCCGGGTGAGTCGGCGGACAGGCCGACGCCGGTGACCGGTCGGCTCGAGGAACCGGAGGAGGGCCCGGACGCGGCCCTCGATTGCCTGGCCTGCGAAGACCGGGTCTGCCTGCGGGGCGAGGCCTGCGGACCCGGCGCCCGCGAGGAACTCCAGCAGGCTTCTCCCATCTCACGCCGCATGGCCGAGGCGGCCCTGGATATCAGCGCCGAGGAGGAGCGCGTTCTCTGCCGTCTTTCGGAACTGATCTACTTCTGTCTGGACATGGGTTTCCGCCGCCTGGGCGTGGCCTACTGCCGGGACCTGGAGGAGCCGGCGCGGATCCTGACGCGGGTGCTGCGGCGTTTCTTCACCGTGGTTCCCGTGTGCTGCAAGATCGGCGGCGTCCAGGTGGACGACTACGTGGGCGAGGGCCGTGTGGCCTGCAACCCCGCCGGCCAGGCCCGGGAGTTGAACCGGGCCCGGTGCGACCTGAATGTGATCGTCGGCCTGTGCATGGGTGTGGACTGTGTGTTCACCAGCCACAGCGACGCGCCGGTCACCACCCTCTTCGTCAAGGACCGCTCGTTGGCCAACAACCCCATCGGCGCCCTGTACTCGGACTACTACCTGAAAGAGGCCCTGCAAACGCCGCACAAGCGGATCCAGGTCCGTTGATGTCCTACCGGCGGCGCGCAACGCCGCACAGCCCGGAGGCGACGTGATGACCATTCCCAGATTGAACGCGGTGGGCTTCTGCGCCCACTACTCCCAGCAGGGGGACTGGGCCTTCGCCTATGCCCTGAAGCTGGCGCAGGCCCGGTCGCTGCAGTTGAACGTGTTCCACTTCCTCAGCGATCCCTACGACCCGGACGACGACACGGAGGCCCGGTACACCCGGCGGGAGCTCACCCGGTTGGCCGCGGACAAGGAGCGCGAGCTGCGCCTGTACTACGACGAGCTGGCGGGCGAGTACCTGGAGGTGGGCTTCCGGCTCTGCTTCGACGACAGTTGGCGCGAGTTGCACCGCTGTCTTGCCGGCCGCGAGTTCCAGCTGCTGGTGCTGGCCAAACCGGAGAACGGGACGCTCTTCGCCGGGAGATCCATCGAGGGGTTCGCCGCCGACTTCGTTTGCCCCGTGATCCTGGTGGGCCCGGACGGTCCCGAACAGTACAAGCTCAACAACCAGGCCTCGCTGATCGTGGATCGGCTGGCCATCGAACCGCAACCGTGGGAGACGTTGGGGCAGGGTGCCGGGGCGCCGTCGTTCCCGACCACCCAGCCCGGCGTGAGCTGAAGGAAATCCAGGAATGACGGTGGGAGTTTGGAGTGATCCCGTTGGATTTCAACCCGCAGGGACTTATCTTGGCCGCGGGGGAGGAAACGGAACCGACGTGCGATCGAAGCTCAGCGAGATCATCTTCGACAGCATCAGCGATGGCGTATTCACCGTCGATCGCGATTGCATCATCACGTCCTTCAACCGGGCGGCCGAGCGCATCACCGGCTTCGCTTCGGACGAAGCGGTGGGCAAGCACTGCTTCGACGTCTTCCGTACGGAGATCTGCCACAAGCAGTGTGCCCTGAAGGACACCCTGAAGACCGCCGACCCGGTGGAGAACTCCCGCGTCACCATCATAACCCGCGACAAGCGGGAGGTGCCCATCCGGGTCACGACGACCCTCTTGCGCGATCGTCAGGAGCAGGTTGTGGGCGCGGTGGAATTCTTCCACGACGTGTCCGAGCTGGAGGATCTGCGCGACAGCCTGGACCGCAAGCGCGGCCTCGACGACATCGTCAGCGTCAACGCGCGGATGCAGCAGCTCATCAAGCTCCTGCCGGATGTGGCCGAATCCGAGTGCAACGTCCTGATCGGCGGACCCAGCGGTGCGGGCAAGGAACTGGTGGCCCAGGTCATCCACAACCTGAGCCCGCGGCGGTACGGTCCCTACATCAAGATCAACTGTGCGGCCCTGCCGGCGCCTCTGCTCGAATCGGAACTCTTCGGCTACGAGAAGGGTGCCTTCACCGACGCCAAGCGCGCCAAGCCGGGGCAGTTCAGTCTGGCCGACGGCGGCACGCTGCTGCTCGACGAGATCGGGGAGATGGACATCTCCCTGCAGGTCAAGCTACTGCGGGTGCTGAACAACGGCGAGTACCAGCCTCTGGGGTCCACGCGGACCTGCCGCACGGACGCGCGCATCATCGCCGCCAGCAACGCCAACCTGCGCCAGGAGATCGAACGGGGCAACTTCCGCGAGGATCTCTACTACCGCATCAACGTGGTCGACCTGGAAGTGCCGCCCCTGCGTGACCGCCCCGAGGATATCCCCCTGCTGGTGAACCACTTCCTGCGGTCGTTCCGTTCGCGCCGGCGCAAGGTCATATCCAGCATGCACCCGGACGCCATGAAGGCCCTGCGGCGGTACGCCTGGCCCGGCAACGTGCGCGAGCTGCAGAACGCCATCGAGCACGCCTTCGTCATGTGCCATGGCGACGAGATCGAGCTGGGCCACCTGCCGCTGCTGGTCGTGTCCCGCAACGAGGTGGTGGGCGGCGTCGCCTACAATCACGACACCGAGCGCCAGGTCATCGTCGAGACCCTGCAGCGGCACAACGGGAACCGCACGCGGGCGGCGGCGGAGCTGGGCGTGCACCGCTCGACCCTCTGGCGCAAGCTCAAGTCCTACGGCCTGGTCTCATGACTCCCGCGCCCGGGGAACTCTCCGCCGAGTTCCTCGAGGAGCACGCCGCCACCATCCTCGATTCGACGGCCGACGGGATCTTCACCGTCGATCCCCGGTGGAAGATCACGTCCTTCAACCACGCGGCCGAGCGGATCACGGGCATTCCCCGGGACGAGGCCCTCGGCCGCACCTGCTGCGACGTCTTCCGGGCCAGTATCTGCGAGGCGGACTGCGCCCTGCGCCGCACCATCGACACCGGTGAGCCCGTGGTGGGCAAGGCCGTCTACATCGTCGACGCCCAGGGCCGGCGCATTCCCATCAGCATTTCGACCGCCGTCCTGCGCGACGAGCAGGGACGCTTTCGGGGCGGCGTGGAGACCTTCCGCGACCTGACCCTCATCCAGGAACTGCGCAAGGAACTGAGCGGCCAGTACAGCTTCGCCGACATCATCGGCAAGAGCCACCGCATGCAGGACCTCTTCGCCGTGCTGCCGCAGATCGCCGTCAGCGGCAGCACCACCCTCATCGAGGGCGAGACCGGTACGGGCAAGGAGCTCTTCGCCCGGGCGGTCCACTCCCTCAGCTCGCGCCGGTCCGGACCTTTCGTGGTGGCCAACTGCGCGGCCCTGCCCGAGACCCTCCTGGAGTCGGAGCTCTTCGGCTTCAAGCGCGGCGCCTTCACGGGCGCCCACAAGGACAAGCCCGGTCGCTTCGCCCTGGCCCGGGGGGGCACGATATTCCTGGACGAAGTGGGCGACATGGCGCCGGCCCTGCAGGTACGCCTGTTGCGGGTCCTGCAGGAGAAGACCATCGAACCCCTTGGGGGCACGGGGGTGGAGGAGACCGATGCACGGGTCGTCCTGGCCACCAACCGCTCGCTGGAGGATCTCGTGGCCCGGGGCGAGTTCCGGGAGGACCTGTTCTACCGCGTCAACGTCGTGCGCCTGGAGTTGCCGCCGCTCAGAGAGCGCCGGGAAGACATTCCCCTGTTGGTGGAGCACTTCGTGGACCGCTTCAACCGCCTCCAGGAGAAAGACGTGGGTGGAATCTCGCCCGAGGCCATGGCCCTGCTGGTGGGCCACGACTTCCCGGGCAACGTGCGTGAGCTGGAGAACCTGGTGGAGCGGGCCTTCGTCCTCAAGCGCGGTGGCGTGATCGAGCCGGCGGATCTGCCGCCGGCATTGCGGCCGGAGGAGGGCGGCGGTGAGGACGTCGCCTCGGGCCCTCTGAGCCTGCGGGACCTGGAACGCCAGGCCATCGTCGCCGCCCTGGAACGCAATCGGTGGCACCGGTTGGCGGCGGCCGAGGAACTGGGCATCCACAAGACGACCCTCTTCCGGAAGATCGCCGCCTACGGCATCGAACTGCCCTCGACGGATGGCCGTTCCCACCCGCGGTAGAGTCCCATCTAGCTACCCTATCGACCTGCGACAGTAGCGTAACGATACTGTATGGGGCCGGAATCTCGTCCCTCGATTCGCGTGAATACTCTATAAGATATTGTCTAACAGCTAGTTACGGGGCGGGCCCCGATCGCGGCCCGTCGGGTACGCCGCTTGCGGTATCCGGGCGAGGTCCATGCCATGAGAGTAGCCATTCCTGTCTGGGGTTCGAGAGTATCGCCGGTGTTCGACGCGGCGGGCCTGCTGCTGGTCGTGGACTACGCCGGCGACCGGGAGGTTAAGCGCCACCTGGTGGAGCTGCCGACAGGTCCGCTCTCCGGACTCGTGAACACGGTGCTGGCCAGTCGGACCGAAGAACTGCTCTGCGGCGCCATCTCGCGCCCGTTACTGGACATGCTCCAGGGAGAAGGGATCTCCGTGACCCCTTTCCTGGCGGGGGAGGTCGAGTGCCTCCTGGAGGCCCGCCTCGGCGGTCGCTTGGCCGACCCCTGTTACCTCATGCCCGGCTGTTGCCGGGGCCGCCGCCACCGGCAACGGGGCCGGGGTGGACACCACCGGACCGCTGGAAGGAAAGAACCATGAAGATTGCCGTCACGGCCCAGGGGCCGACCCTGGAGAGCGACGTGGATCCGCGCTTCGGGCGCACCCAGTGTTTCATCGTGATCGACACGGACAAGGGCACGCATCGGGTCGTGGACAACGCCCAGAATCTGCAAGCCGCCCAGGGGGCGGGGATCCAGGCGGCCCAGACCATGGTGGACCAGAGTGTTGAGGCCGTACTGACCGGTAACTGCGGTCCCAAGGCCTTCAAGGTGCTCGGGGCGGCGCGTATTGCCGTCCACGTGGGCGTCAAGGGGACCGTGGCCGAAGCCGTGGCGGAGTTCACGGCCGGGTCGCTGCCGACGGCGGCAGCCCCCAACGTGGAAGGCCACTGGAGCTAGGAATCGGGATGGAAACGATCCAGGCGCCCGCGGGCGCCACGGACGGGAGGTCGACATGCCAGGCAGAGACGGAACCGGACCCCTGGGACAGGGGGCGCGCACGGGTTGGGGCACGGGAAATTGCCCTACAGACGAATCGAAGGATAACAAGGATAACAACGACGGCCAGCCGGGCGATGGCCGCGGAGCGGGCCGTGGAATGGGCGGCGGAAGGGGTCGCGGACGTGGACGTGGACGCGGGCGTGGCGCCGGGCGCGGCGCCGGCGGGGGGGGAGGCCGCGGTGGTGGCCAAGGCGGCGGACGCGGCTCTGCCGGCGGAAAGTAGCAAGCCATGAACCTGACCATCGCCAGCGGCAAGGGCGGTACGGGCAAGACCACGGTTGCGGTCAATCTGGCTGTGGCGGCGACCCGAGAGGGCCGCCGAGTCCAGCTCCTGGACTGCGATGTCGAGGAGCCGAACTGCCACCTCTTCCTGGAACCGGAAACGGAGCGACGCCGGGATGCGCTCGTGCCCGTCCCCGAGGTGGAAGAGGCGGCCTGCAACGGATGCGGCGAATGTGCGGCCATCTGCCGTTACAACGCCCTGGCGGTGGTCGGTTCGAGCGTGATGGTATTCCCCGAGCTCTGCCACGGTTGCGCGGGTTGCTGGCTGGTCTGTCCGGAGCAGGCCATCACCCGAGGCGAACGCTCCATCGGTGACCTGGTGGAGGCGGATGTGGCCGGGCTACGCCTGGCCTACGGTCGGCTGAACGTGGGAGAAGCCCTCGTCCCGCCGTTGATCGCCCAGGTCTCGGCCCTACGCGGTGACGCGGACCTGACCATCGTCGATGCGCCGCCGGGCACGTCCTGCTCCGCCATCGCCGCCCTGAGCGGCAGCGACTACGTGGTACTCGTAACCGAACCCACCCCCTTCGGCCTCAACGATCTCGTGCTGGCCGCGGACGTGGTCCGCCAGCTGGAGCTTCCCTGCGGCGTGGTGATCAATCGCGCCGGAGCGGGGGACGACCGGGTGCACGACTGGTGCCGCCGGGAGGGCCTGGAGATCCTGCTGGAGATCCCCGACGACCGACGGGTGGCCGAAGCCTACGCCCGCGGCGACCTGGTGCTGGATGCCGTGCCCGGGGCGGCGGACCTGTACCGGGACCTGATGCGGACGCTGATGGCTCGTGCCGTGGAGGGTGCGGCATGAAGGAACTCGTGGTGTGCAGCGGCAAGGGGGGGACGGGCAAGACCAGCGTCGTGGCGTCCTTGGCGGCTCTCGGCGGTCGCGTGGTCGTAGCCGACTGCGACGTGGATGCAGCGAACCTGCACTTGGTCCTGGCGCCTAGTGTGGAGCACCGGGAGAACTTCGTGGCGGGCCACCTGGCCGGGATCCGGTCCAATGACTGCACCGGTTGCGGCGAATGTCTCCGGGTGTGCCAATTCGGGGCGGTGAGCGCCGGCCCAGACGGCGTCTGCCGCATCGACCCGCTGGCCTGCGAGGGGTGCGGCGTCTGCGTGCATTTCTGTCCGTCGGAGGCCATCGATTTCCCTGAACGGGACTGTGGCGAGTGGTACGTCTCCGAGTCCCGCCATGGGCCCCTGGTCCACGCCCGCCTCGATCCGGGCGCCGAGAACTCCGGCAAGCTCGTGACGCTGGTGCGCCGTGAGGCCCGGCGCCTGGGCCAGGAGCAGGATGCAGACCTGCTGCTGGTGGACGGACCGCCGGGCATAGGCTGCGCAGTTATCGCGGCTCTGTCCGGGGCCGACGGCGTATTGGTGGTCACCGAGGCCACCAAGTCGGGCCTACACGATATGGAGCGGATGGTCGCCCTGGCCCACCACTTCGGACTGCCGGCCTGGGTGTGCCTGAACAAGGACGACCTGGACGACCGCATGAGACAGCGAGTCGTTGATTTCTGTGCGGACCATGACGTGCCGCTCCTGGGCACGATCCCCTACGACCCCCAGGTGACGGCGGCCCAACTGGCCGGCACTTCGGTGGTCGAGTTCACTGACTCGCCGGCGGCGGCGGCCATACGTCAGGTGTGGTCTCGCGTCCGCGAACAGTTGCAGACCTGACCCGAGAACCGGAGGTTCGATCCATGCGCATCGCGATTCCCGTGGCGGCCGGACGCCTGGCCGCCCATTTCGGACACTGCGAGAAGTTCGCCCTGCTGGACGTGGACCGGGATGCCCGGCGCATCCTGGGCGACGCGGCAGTCGATGCTCCGCCGCACCAGCCGGGCCTGTTGCCCCGCTGGCTGGCCGACCAGGGCGCCGAGATGATCATCGCCGGCGGTATGGGCATGAAGGCCCAGGAGCTCTTCGCCCAGCATGGCATCCAGGTCGTCATCGGTGCGCCGTCGGAGGAACCGGCTGCCGTGGCCCAGTCCTTTCTCGAGGGCTCGCTGCGAACCGGTGAGAACCTCTGCGACCATTGAATTCGGATGGTCGAGGCATGAATAGTGCCGTCGACTGCGGTGGGGGTGAGCGGCCGGCGCCGGAGTCGCACCACTCCGTCCTGGGGCGCAAGCCGCTCGACCCCTGCCACGACATCTGCGCGGTCTGCGGGTCCGTGAAGGCCGCGGCGCGGAGCGGGTCCCTGGAGGAGTCCGCCTCGACCGCCGGAACGGAGGCGAGATCATGAAGCGTCGGCGCTTCGTCCAGCTGTTGGCCGCCGGCGCCACTCTCGTGGCCGGCTTGGGTCGTGGTCGATGGCCGGCGCGGGCCCTGGCCGCTTCGGCGGACCGCCGCGGCGCGCGCAAGGCCATCTGCCTCGGCCTGGACGGCATGGACCCGCAGCTCCTCGGCGCCTTCATGGACGAAGGAGCGTTGCCCCACTTTGCCCGACTCGCGGCCCGGGGTGGATTCCGGCCGTGCGGTACCACGGTACCGCCCCAGTCTCCGGTGGCCTGGTCGACATTCATCACCGGCCAGGACCCGGGCGGCCACGGCATCTTCGACTTCATCCACCGCAACCCCGGCGACCTGCTGCCCAAACTCTCCCTGGCCGAGGCCCATCCCGCCACGCGTTTCCTGGAACTGGGTGATTGGCGCGTGCCCCGCACCGGCGGCAGCGTCGAGCTGCTGCGGCACGGCCGGGCGTTCTGGGAGGACCTGGCAGGCGCCGGCATCGACACCACCATCTTCAAGATGCCTTCCAACTATCCGCCGGTGGACTGCGGCGTCCGCAGCCTCTCGGGCATGGGCACCCCGGACATCGTCGGCACCTACGGCATCTTCAGCTACTACACCGACGATCCCTCGGCGGAACGGGACGTGGGCGGCGGCCGTATCGTGCCGGTCTCCTTGCGGGGCGGTCGTTTCCGTACCCACGTTGCCGGGCCGCCAAACACCTACCGCAAGGACGCCCCGGTCACACGCCAGGAATTCGAAGTCGTGGTCGACCGGGCCAGCCGGGCGGCGTACTTCACGGTGGGGGATGAACGCTTTCTCCTGCAGGAGGGCGAGTGGAGCGACTGGGTGCCGGTCCGTTTCCCCCTGGTGCCGCACTTGAAGGAGATTACGGGAATCTGTCGTTTCTATCTCATGGAGACCGGACCCTGCCTCCGGCTCTATGTCACCCCGGTCCAGATCGATCCCGCGAACCCGGTCATGCCCATCTGCACGCCGGAGGGTTACGCCCGGGAGTTGAGCGAGGAGCTGGGACCCTTCTACACCCAGGGCCTGCCCGACGATACGAAGGCCTTGGACGAAGGTGTCTTCGGCGACACCGACTACGCAGCCCAGGCGGACCTGGTATTGGCCGAACGCCTGGACCAGTACCACTACGAACTGGCGCGTTTCCGGAGTCTGGACCGGGGCTTTCTCTTCTTCTACTTCAACAGCCTGGACCAGAACAGCCACATGTTCTGGCGCAGCATGGACCCGGCGTCGCCCACCCACCGCGACGCGGACGTTCGTCACGCCGGCCGCATCCGGGAGCTCTATGCGGCCATGGACCGCGTGCTCGGCGAAGCCATGGAACTGCTGGACGACGATACGGTGCTCTTCGCCGTCTCCGATCACGGATTCGCGCCCTTCCACCGTGCCGTCAACCTCAACGACTGGCTCCTGGAGAACGGCTACCTGGCGCTCCGGTCCGGCACCGCCCCGTCCGACGTGGGCTACCTGGGCGGCATCGACTGGCGGAACACCGTGGCCTACGGACTGGGCATCAACGGGCTTTACCTGAACTTGCAGGGACGTGAGCGCCACGGCATCGTCCGATCCGGTCCCGAGCGGGACGATCTCCTGGAGGAACTCGTGGACGGACTCACAGCCTTGACGGACCCGGCCACGGGCGTCCGTCCTCTCAAGAGGGTGTACCGCGCCGACCAGATCTACGAGGGGCCCCGTCGGGACGAGGCTCCGGACATCGTCCTGGGCTACCGGCGGGGCTACCGCGGTTCCAATGACTCGGCGCTGGGACGTCTCGCGGGAGCCGTGTTCGCGGACAATCTGAAGAAGTGGAGCGGTGACCACTGCATGGCGGCCGAGGAGGTGCCGGGCATCGTCCTGTGCAGCCGTCCCCTGGGCATCGACGATCCGCACCTGCAGGACATGGCGCCCACGTTCCTGCGCCTGTTCGGCCTGGAGCCGGCGGCGGAGATGCGGGGCCGCGACATCCTGGCGTGACCCGGTGCAGGACGGCGCCATCCCGGAAGGAAGACGCCCATGAAGAGGATCGGGATCATCATCTGCGACCGGTATGGCAGCTGCGCCGGCGGCAAGTGCCTGCGGGCTCTGCGCGAGCGGGTCGGCGCCTTCGCGCGCTATGCCGACGAGGAAGTGGAACTCGTGGGCTACACGTCCTGCGGCGGTTGCCCGGGAGGCAACGTGGAGTACGCGCCCGGGGAGATGCAGAAGAACGGCGCCGATGTGGTCCATCTGGCCACGGGGCTGGTGGTGGGATATCCGCCCTGCCCCCAACTGGGGGCCTTCCGGAAGTTCATCCCGGCCAAGTACGGTCTGGAAGTCGTCCTGGGGACGCACCCCGTGCCGCGGAGCTACTTCGAGACTCACGGGGAGCTGGGCACCTGGAGCGAGGGTCGGCGGCAGGGTGATCTGTTGCCGCTGCTGGCGGACGAGGAGACGCGCCTGGCTTACGACTGACGGGGCGTCGAGGAGAACACGACGGGGCCCCCGGCAGCGATTCCCGGGTCGCCTCTCTTGAAGCCGTCGGCGATGAGGCTGGCCGCGAGCACTCCCGAGATCACACGCATGTGCAACATATCGATTCCTTCCTGTTGAACACGGGGCGCGACGTATCCGGCTGGAGGTCTCGGGTGACGTCGATGCCTGGATTTCCAGGCCGGGCCCGACGCGAGCAGCGACGCCAGATCGGACGATCCGGGGGCTGTCCCCGGGCCGCAGACGCAGGCAAGCAGCAGGACCGCCGGGATGGCGAGAGGTTGTCGGAGCCTTGAGCGCATGCTCTCGTTGGGCGATAGAGGACTTGTGTGTTGCGTAACTGCAGACCGACCATGAGACTACTGTGGGCGATGCAATCCCGGCCGTGGCGGCCGGCGTCCAGGGAGGAGCTGGCCCGTGAAACCCATTCGACCCGTACCGCCCGGCCGCACCGTCGAGCAGGTGTGGAACCACTTCCAGATCGAGAAGGCCATCGCCGAGCGTCTCATGGCCGCCGACCGCGAGGAGCGCAGGGTCATATATGCCACCATGTACGACGAACTCTTCCGGCAGGTCCCGGACCACCCGCGCCTATCCCGGCGCCGCGACGAGAGCCGCACCGATCTGGCCAACGCCGGCAAGTACTCCCTCCTGGACCGCTTCCTGGACCCCTCCCTGACCTACGTGGAGTTCGCGCCGGGGGATTGCCGCTTTGCCTACCGGGTGGCCGGCGAGGTGGAGCGGGTCATCGGCGTGGATATTTCCGACCAGCGCGAGCCCGAACAACTGTCCCCGGTGAACTTCGAACTGGTGGTCTACGACGGCTACGACCTGGGCGTGATCCCCGAAAACTCGGTGGACCTGGTGTTCAGCGACCAGCTACTGGAACATCTCCATCCCGAGGACGCGGTGCTGCACTTCGACACGATCCACCGCATCCTCAGGCCGGGCGGCCGCTACGTGTTCCGCACCTCGCATCTGTTCACCGGGCCGCACGACATCTCCCGCTATTTCTGTCACGAGCCCCAGGGATTCCACCTGCAGGAGTGGACGTTCCGCAAGATGGCACGGTTGATTCGGGAGCGAGGGTACTCGCGATTCGCACCGCTCCTGTCCGGGCACGGATACGTGCGGAGTGTGCCGTACGTCCTGTTCGCCCTGGAGGAGATGATCCTCGATGCCCTGCCGAAGGCGTTGCGAGCCGGAATCGCCAAGTACGTGGTGCCGTCGGTGTGCGGGGTGGCGATCAAGTAGAACCATCCGGCCGGGGTGCTGCCCGCGGCTTCAGGGCTTGAGCCCCTCGAGTTCCTTGCCCAGGGCGGCCAGGCGCCGCCGGAAGCCGGTCTTGCCCTGCTCGAAGCGCTCGGCCGCCAGGGTCCGGTAGTGGGCGATGCCCGCCGCCAGTTCGTCCCTAACCTTGGCCGGGTCGGGCATGCCGGGAGTAGGCAGCCCCGCCCGTTTCCGCGCCAGTTCCTCGCTCAAGCGGTCCACGTGCAGGGACAGTTCCTTGAGGAACATGTGGGGCCGGCTGTCGGCCAGGGGCAACTGGATGCGGCCGTAGATGTGATCGACCATCTCCCGCAGCCGAGCTACCCGCGAGAAGTAGGCCGTGTTGGGGCCGCAGCAGACGGCGGTCTGGGCGTCCGGGTCGATGCCCAGGGGCGAGGTGGCGGCACCGGCCAGGTCGTGGCAGATGCAGGCCTTGGCCATGATCTGGTCCGTGGCGTCCCGGCGCTCGGCTTCGCTCAGGTTCTGGGACTCGAGTTCCTCCAGCTTTCGCCGCTGGTAGGCGCGGCTGGCGGTGCAGATGGGCACCTGGGTGAACTCGGTGTTGGCCACCAGGTAGCCTTTGGGACAGGCGCTGCCCGGCTTGCCCTCGGCGATGCGCTCGCGGCGGGTCGTCTCGCTGGACGACTCCTTCAGGCTCCAGAAAGGCACGCCCAGGGGGGATGCCTTGCTGAGCTGGATGTCGTCCTCGCCGGCGTGGCTGAGCTTGGCCAGGTGCTCGGCGTCGATATTCACGACCTCGGGTACGAGCAGGAAGGGGCTGGCCCAGCCCATGCCGTCCACTTCGTAGTTCTCCTGCAGGAGTTCGTTCTCCTCGGCGGTGCCGATGCCGCCCTGGACCGTGACGCGGAACTCGGGCAGGTTCTCCGGCGCCGTCCGTCCGATCTTCTCCAGGCCGGTGCACCAGACCTTCCGCAGCGATCCCGTCAACGCTTCACGTTCCTGGCGGAAGTCCTCGAGGATCGGTCCCATGAGGGTGCCGGCGCCGCCGAAAGCGTGGCCGCCACAGTTCAGTCCCGACTCGATGCGGTACTCGCTCACCCACAGGCCGAGCTTGGCCAGGAGCGTGCCCTGGATGCGGGCCGAGCGGTAGTCGCTCACCTTCAGGACGATGCGCTTGGCCATGGTGCCGTCGGGTCCCGGCAGGAAGTCAGCGAATTCGCGCAGGTAGCCGTAGAGTTTGCGGTTCAGGCCCGCCGAGAGCACCACCGATGAGGTGAGCTTGCTGCGGGCATAGCCGCGCAGGGCGGCCATGGCGTCGGAGGAGTCGGCGGCCGGTTCCTCGCCGCGAGCGACCTTGGCCCGGTCCAGCTTCGTCATGATGTTCACGTCGATGCCGCCGGGCCGGATGCGGTCGCGCAGGGCCTGCTGCAGCTCGGCGCGCCGCTCCGGGTCGCGCACTTCGAGCATGCGCTCGTAGAGGTTGCGCAGGGGCGAGGGCGGGAGCATCTCGAAGTAGCGGGTAATCTCGCTGCCGGCGGTGAAGGCCGAGGTGCGCAGCCGGTCCATCTGCTCCTGGACCAGGTCGTTCATGAGGTCCAGGTAGGCGGTGATGCGGCGGGCGCGGGCGTCCTCGTCCTTGGGGCCGATGGCGTCATAGGCCCGGCCGGCGGTCTCGGCCACCTTGTGGCGGATCTGCTCGATGAGTACGTCGTCCACCAGGGAGACCACCGACGAGATGCCGTAGCGGGCCACGCGCAGGGGCGTGTCGATGGTGAACCCCGTTCCCATGACGGGAATGAAGAAGCGGTGCACCGGGTCGGTCAGCGGGTGGCTCACGAGCACTCGTTCCGTCGAAGACTCAGATCGAAGGCGACGAGGGTGCCGGCAAAGGCTCCTCGGGCGGCTCCAGGGGTAAAGTTACGATGAATCGGGTCCACTCGCCTGATTCGCTGGTCACGCGTACCGTACCGCCCAGACGATAGAGGATGTCGTGGACGATGGAAAGGCCCAGTCCCGTTCCCTTGCCCACGGGTTTGGTGGTGTGGAAGAGGTCGAAGATCCGCTCCCGGTCGCCGGCGGGAATGCCGACGCCGTTGTCTTCCACGGTGACGGAGATCTTGTCCCCGTCGCGGGCCGTGTTGATCTCGATGACCGACGCCCGACCGGGCACGGCCTGCACGGCATCTACGGCGTTGTTGACCAGGTTCACGAAGACCTGCTGCAGAGCCATGGGGTCGGACCGGAAGCGCGGCAGATCCGTGCTGAAGTGCCGCTCGACCTTCACGTCCGCCCCGCGGATCTCCGAGCCCAGGACGTTCAGGCATTCCTCCAGCAATTCGGTCAGGTCCATCTCCACCATGCCCGACTGGGTCTTGCGGACGAAGCCCAGCAGGCTGTGGGTGATGCTCTGGCAGCGGGCCACCTGGTAGTGGAGGCGCTCCATGGCCTTGTCGAGGATCTCGTGCGTGCCCGGGAAGAGACGGTCGCCCTCGTCGGCCAGGATCTCCTCCACCAGGCCGGCGATGGTCCCGATCACCGCCAGCGGGTTGTTGATCTCGTGGGCCACGCCCGAGGCCATCTGGCCCACGGCGGCCAGGCGCTCGGAACGGATGAGGTCGTCCTTCAGGCGCAGACGGGTGGTGATGTCGCGGCAGAGGCAGACCACTTCGAGGGGACGACCGTCGGGGCTCTCGATGAGGGTCAGGCTGATGTTGCACAGCACCGGTTGGGTGTTCTTGTTGCGGAACTCCACCTCGTAGGCGTTGGCGTGGCCCTCCAGAAGCGCCTCGGCGAAGAGGTCGTCGAAGGCCTGGGGCTGGGCGCAGAGGTCGTGGGCGGGGGAGCCGACCACGTCGTCCCGCTCGTACCCGAGGGACTGTTCGGCGCCGCTGTTGAAGGAGAGCAGGTGACCCCGGGGGTCGGTCAGGAGGATGATGTCCCGGCTGTTCTCCAGCACCTCCCGCAGGTAGCTCTGGGTCTCGGTGAGCTGCTCGTCCACCTCGTGGAGCTTCTGGGCGGAGACGAAGAGGTCGGTGGTGTCCTCCATGAGGCCGTAGAGGCCGGCCACGTCGCCGTCCTCCACCACGGGGAAGAGGGTGACCTGGACGTGGATCTCCCGGCCCTGCACCGGCAACACACCCGAGGCGTGGACGGTTTCGCGGGTGTTCAGGGTCTCGCGTTCCACGTTCTGGAGCCAGCGCGCGCCGCCCTTGGCGTAGATGGCGTGGTCGGTGGCGCCGAGGATCTCGCCCTCACGTATGCCCAGCATGTGCAGGGCGTGGGAGTTGACCCGCTTGTAGCGCAGGTCCCGGTCCTTGAGGTAGATGGCCAGGGGCGCCGTCTCCACGAACTGGTTCAGGCGCAGGTGGGTTTCCTTGAGGCGGTGGCTGTCCGCGCGCAGGGCGTGGGACTTGCGGGCCATCTGCGAGACGACCGTCAGCATCTCGTCCGTGGCGCCGGCCATGCGCGGCGTGCCTTCCGGGACCTGGGCCTTCACGGCGCGGATCAGCTCCACGTCCTCGCTCAGAACTATGACCAGGCCCAAGGGGGGCGTGCCCTGCAGATCCCTCACGTCGGTGGAGACCACGGCCACGCCCAGTTCACGTGCCCGTGAGAGGACCGTGCCGTCGGGATCGCCGTCGGAAACGATCACCGCGACCAGGCGGAGGCTCCAGAAACGGGGGCGGTCGGCCAGGTAGACCAGGAACTCGGTGAGGTCCGGGCTGGCACCGACCATGGCCAGGTTGGCGGCGTCAATCCTGCTCGTACTCATGACGCAGCCGATCCGATTCCTCGATGATGTCGCGGGGCGACTTGGTGCCTGTCATGAGTTCCGACAGGCGGCGGTCGAATTCGGACTTGAGGTGGGAGCGACGCTTCTGCGCCGCCTTGGTGATGAACCCGGACAACTCCTCGAAGTCGTAGGGCTTGAGCAGGTAGCGGAAGGCCTGCAGGCGGCCCGCTTCCCAGGCCGTGTCATGGTTGCCGTGGCCCGTCAGCATGATGATCTCCACGTGGGGCTGCAACTCCTTCAGCTTTTCCATGACCGTAATGCCGTCCATGCCGGGCATTTTCAGATCCACCACGGCCACGTCGAAGATCCGGGTCCCGGCTTCGGCCAGAGCGTCCTCGCCGTTGGAGTAGGTGGCCACGTCCATGTTCCGCTTGCGCAGGCGGTGGGCCAGGAAGGTGACGAGATCCTCCTCGTCGTCGACCAGGAGCAGGCGGATGTTCTCGGAATCGGCGGGGGTCATGTCGGACCTCTCGGAGGTGTCACGGTATGCCGCGTACAGCCGAATGATCTGCCCGGCGCAAGCGCGTGTCAAGGCTGCCGGGTCAGAGCCCGCGCCGGTACTCGGGCACCAGGTCGTCCGGATCGCGCCGGTTCAGGACGCCGTCCAGGGCCGCCAGGGCCCGTTCCCGGTCCGCCGGCAGGTTCAGGCTCAGGGGCAGGTAGTTGCTGGCGTGGTTGGCGTGGAAGCGGCAACGGCTGAAAACACTCTCCCGAATGAGGGTTCGCAACTCCTCCAGCAGGCCCCAGGGATTCGGCAGCACGAAGTCGCCCGCGGCCTCGGCGGCGGCCAGGGGAGTGCCGGGAACGACGGTGGTGGTCAGGGCGCCCACGAAGGGCGGGTCCATCTCCGACAGGAGAGCGGCCGTGGCGGCGGCGTGCTCCGAGGACCGGGCGACCCCGCCGAGCCCGAGCATGACCATGACCGAGTGGCGCAGGCCGGCCTCGCGCAGGCGGTGGGCCGCCGCCGCTGCTTCATCCGCCGTGGAACCCTTGTTGACCCGGTCCAGCACCCGGTCATCCCCGCTCTCTGCCCCGTGGTAGACGATGCCGAGTCCCAGTTCCCGCAGCTGGACAAGTTCCGCCGTCGTCTTGCGCAGGATGCTGCGCGCGTCCCCGTAGATGCCCACCCGGCGTACGGACGGCACCCGCTCGCGTAACCGGGCGAGGATCCGCGCCAGATGGTCCGTGGGCAGGATGAGGGCGTCGCCGTCGCAGAGGAAGACTCGCCGGACCGGTGTGCCGGACTCAGCCAGCCGCGCGGTCTCGTCGATATCCGCCGCCACCGTGTCCCAGGGCTTGATCCGGAAGTGCTGGGCGGGGTCGTCGTACATGGCGCAATAGGTACAGGCGTTGTGGCTGCAGCCCAGGCTGACCTGCAACAGCAGGCTCTGGGCCTCGCTCGGTGGTCGGAATATGCTCCCCACGTGGTCCATTGCTGGACGGCCTCCTGTGGTCGCGGCGGTTGCGAACCCTCCCGGAAAGGGGGGTGGACGACACCGCCGATAAAAAAATCCCCGTCACCACCGCTGCGATCAGTGAATCGATTGATTCGCCGCGGCTCCGTAAGTTGTTGCTTTACAAATACGTAATTTCTTTACACGCACGCCATAGCCTTGTGGCCGTACGATTTGCACCTAGAAAAATGCTTTGGTTCGAAGTTTCTCCTCAACCTCGAGCCCCATTGCACCGAATATTGCAACGTCGATCGTGAAGACGGTCAATACAGAATTCATGGCCGGGACCAAATCACCTGAATGACTTAGGGCGAGAGTCATTCGAGGGTGGGTCCCGGCCCCCCTTTTTTTTAGGACCCTGGAGTTTGGACAAGAAGCTACTGCGGTGGACCAGGAGCCGCCGCGACCAAGCGTTCTCGGTCCGACTCGGTCGACGTACCTGCGGGTACGCCTCCCTCCCCGGCCCTTGCGAGCACTTGCTCACGGCGGCTCCTGGCCCATCCTCGCTACGCTTCTTGCCCAAACACCAGGATCCACTGGTCCGCGTTGCCGGTCTACGCCCCGGGCGTTGCCGTGGAAGCCTCTCGCCCGCCGGCACCTCACTATCTCACCGAACTCCCATACGGCGCCCGCTGCTACCGAATCTCTTCGAAGACATTGTTGCGGATGATCGCGCGTTGCGCGTCGCCCGGACCCAGGAGCACCACTTCGTTCACGTTCACCTGGGGCTGCATGGCCGGGATGTAGACCCGGTCCAGGTGGATCACCGCGTCGGGGTCGGAGAAGTCCTCGGGGCCGACGGTGCCGCCGAAGTGGTCGCTGCGGCCGAAGGCGATGTGCAGGCCCAGCTTCTCGTCCAGGAGGATACTGCCGGTGGGGGCGAGACCGAAGTCGCCCAGGACGCCGAGACCCAGCTCCGACAAGTTGGCGTAGGCCGGTTCGTCGACGATGCGCGCCGCTTCGGCGGTGCTGACGGGGCCCGCGCTGAGCACTTCCACGGCCCGGTTGCCCTCGATGCGATACACCACGACCTCGCCGTCGATCTCCACGGGCAGGGTGCCGGCCGAGCGGCTGGCGTCGCCCTCGTGCTCGCCTTCGTAGGGCACCACGTAGGCCTCGCCCGAGGGCAGGTTTCCGGCCACACCGTTGTCGGGGAAGAGGCCGCCGGAGGCATGGCCCGTACGGTGACGCAGGTCCAGGAGCAACTCGTGGTCGGATTTCCCGCCGGCGCCGGTGGCGGTGAAGCGGCAGACGGCGGACTCGGCCGGGTCGAGCCACTCCTTCAGCAGGTTCACCCGCCGGTTGATCTCCTCGTAGTCCAGCTTCAGGGCCGGCACCATGGAGGCCAGGAAGCCCGGCATGGTCGCCGCCCGGAACCCGCCCTCGCGCACGGCGACCTTCAACGGGGCCGTGGCCGACAGTTCGGTGGGGGCGAGCACCATGGTGTGGTCGGCGAAGAGTTCGGCGAAGGCGATGCCCTCGCCCGTGAGCTGGTCCGCGTGATCGGGGACGGCTCCGCCGCCGGGGTGGCAACGCGGGGGAAGGTCGGCGTTGTTGCCGCCGGCGTTGCGGTACCAGGCCAGGGTCAGGCGGGGCAGGCCGAGGGCCTCCAGCTCGCCGGTCAGGGCCTCGTACCAGGCCGCGGCCAGGCGGCGGCGGGCCTGCCAGTCGGGGTTGTCCGGGACCCGCTCGTCGGGCAGGTCGACGATGATGGCCAGTCCGCGGTCATCGGCGGTGGGCCGGAAGACGCGCTGGACCAGCAGGCGCAGTTCCTGGGGGCTCAGATCGTTGCTCATGGTGGGATTCGCTCCTCTTGTCGGCAGATCGCACTGTTCCAGGGCCATGTTATGTCGTATCGTGGCTCTTGACCCGCAAAAAAACCGACCGGGATCTCCGCCGCCGCCCTTCGCCGCCGCGGAACGACCCGGGACCGGCCGCAGTCCTCGACGCACGGAAGCAGGAGGCAGGCATGAGCCAGGACCAGCATTCCAATCTGGCGCTCTTCATCGATTTCGACAACGTGGCCCTCGGCGCCCGCGACGCTCGCAAGCGCTTCGACGTGAATACCCTCCTGCAGCGCATCCTCGAGAAGGGCAAGATCATCGTCAAGCGGGCCTATGCCGACTGGCACTACTACAAGGAATACATGACGCCGTTGCACGAGGCGGCCATCGAACTCATCGAGATCCCCATGCCCCGCATCTCGGGCAAGAACAGCGCAGATATCCGGCTCGTGGTGGACGCCATGGACATGTGCTACTCCAAGGACCACATCGACACCTTCGTCATCGTCTCGGGCGACTCGGACTTCTCGCCCCTGGTGTCGAAACTCCGCGAGAACAACAAACGCGTCATCGGGATCGGCGTGAAGAACTCGTCCTCCAAACTGCTCATCGGCAACTGCGACGAGTTCATCTTCTACGACGACATCTACCGGACCTCCTCGGGCCGGATCAGCAAGCGGGTCAGCCACGTGCCCGAAGACAAGCGGGAGATCTTCGACTTCCTGGTGAGCACGGTCCAGGGCCTGTTGCAGGAGAGTCGGGGCGTTCTCTACTCCTCCCTCATCAAGGACACCATGACCCGCAAGCGCCCGGACTTCAACGAGCGCGCCTTCGGCTATTCCAACTTCGGTGATCTGCTGGAGGATGCGCGCACCCTGGGCCTGCTGGTGGTCGAGCGTGACGCCCGGGCGGGTGGCACGTGGGTCGTTCACGGGCTGGGCGAGGGTATCGCCGTCAACGGGGACCACACCGAGACCACAGAGAGTCCGAGCCGGAGCAGCCGCCGCCGCCGCCGGGGCGGCCGGGGCCGGGGCCGGGACGCCGAGTCCAGGGCCAAGGAGAAGACCGAGACTTCTGCCGATGGGTCCGCGGAGACCCGCAAGACCAGGGAAGCGGCCCCTCCGGAGCCGAAGAAGGAGGCCCCGGCGGAGTCGACGGAGGCCGCCAAGCCGGCTTCCCAGAAGAAGACCACCAGGAAGGCGGCGGCCAAGAAGGCGACCACCAAGAAGAAGGTCACCACCAAGGCGCCGACCAAGAAGGCCCCCACGAAGAAGACGCCGACCAAGAAGGCGCCGGCCAAGAAGCCCACCACCAAGAAGAAGACCGCCAAGAAGGCGCCGGCGAAGAAGACCACCACCAAGAAGAGAACCGCCAAGAAAGCGCCGACAACCAAGAATCCGCCCGAAAAGGCGGCCGGTCCCACCGGGGACAGGGACTGAAACACGTCCCCAACGACAGATAATTCTCAAAATGACCGCTCCGGTGTCGATCACGAAGCAGCCCAAGGTTTTCCCCGGCGGCGTTGCCGCCATGCGACCAGGGAGCGGTCATGAGTATCATCGATCCCCAGTACGACGCCGTCGTGCACCTCGAAGAAGCCGTCGCCCAGATGGGTGACGACCCGGAACTCCTGCAGGAGATCGTCGAGATCTTCCTGGAGGGCACGCCCGACATCCTGGAGTCCACCGCCCAGGCCATCGCCGCAGGTGACGTGGACCAGACCCGCATGCAGGCCCACAGCATGAAGGGGAGCGCCTCGAACATCTGCGCCGTGGCCTTCGTGGAAGCCGCGCGCCAGTTGGAATACCTGGCTGCTGACGGTGGCCTGGACGGAGCCGACGCTCTCATGGCCCAGGTCCGCGAGCGGTATTCGGAACTCGAACGGGTGCTGGCCACCGTTGATTGGAGCGCCGTCGAGACCGTCTGACCCCCACCGGCAGGACAATACGCAGGACCGCCCGGCCAGCATTGGCCGGGCGGTCCTTTTGTCGGGGTGTTGCGGCCCGTCGCCGCCGCGTCAACGCTAGCGGTTCCCCTCGCCATCGTCCTTCTGGACGGGCGGCTCGGGGCCGGTCTCCTGGGCGGCGATCTCCGCCTCGGCCAGGGCGGCGTCGGCCTGGTCGACGACGGTGGCCGCGGCCAGATCCATTTCGGTGGCCAGGGCGGCGGCCAGCAGCGGATCCTCGTCCGCGACACGGTAGTCTGCGGCCAGGATCTGCAGGTCGATGCTGTCCCGGGCGGGGTCTTCCACCAGTCCGGACACGCGGGCAAGGCTGGCGTCGGCCTTGGCGTGGTCCGTGTCCAGCTCGAGGACGCCCTCGTAGGCGGCGGCCGCGGCCAGGTAGTGGCCCGTGCGTTCGAGGGCCACGCCCAGGTTGTTGCGGATGCAGGCGGCGTCACGCAGGCTCGCCGCGCGGGCCAGGGGCGCCAGGGCCTCGTCGAAACGCTCCTGCTCGATGAGCAGCAGACCCAGGTTGTTCAGGGCCCAGGCGTCGTCGAGGTCGCCGCGGAGGATGGTCTCGTAGGCGGCCACGGCGTCGTCGGTCTTGCCCTGGCGGTGGAGGATCCGCGCCTGGACGCGACGGGCTTCGGCGCTGGCCGGGTCCAGCTCGAGAGCCGTGGCGATGTGGGTGGCGGCTTCGGTGTCCCGCTCCAGTTCCAGGAGCACGCGGGCGCCGTTGACCAAGCTCTTGAAGTGATCGGGCTTCTGGTCGAGAGCGGCGGCGAAGGCCGCGTCGGCGGTTACGGCGTCGCCGGATTTCCAGGCGCTGAGGCCGAGCATGTAGTGGCCCCAGGCGTTGGCCGGACGGGTCTCCACGTAGGCGGCGAAGAGGTCGGTGGCCTCATCGTACTCGCCGTTGAAGTAGGCCTCTTCGGCCATGTCGTAGGTGACGACCACGGGTTCGGGTGCGGGCTCGGGCGTGACCTCGGCCACGGCCACGGTGTCGGCCGATTCGGTGACGGCGGGCTCGACGATCCGGGCCACGGGCTCGTCGACGACGACCGGGGACTCGACGGCTGCCACGGCCGGTTCCTCCGCATTGTTCCCGAAACGCACACCCAGGAAGATGGCGATGCCCAGGATGAACACGAAGAGGATGCCGGCTTCGGCGAAGCGCAACTTGCGCTCCTGACGGGTAGTGAGTTCCTGCTTCTTCATGACTGACTCCTTTCTTTCGGCTCAGCACCGGTCGGCCGGTGCGGGGTTCACGATACCCCCATGCCGCAAGAGAACGGCCCGGGTGCCATCCCGGGCCGTTTGTTCGTAAATCGTAGTCAGTCAGTCAATTACTGCTTCGCCGCGAGGTGAGTTGGTCCGCTGTGTGTCCAATCGTACACGCGGATTCCGTGGCCTGGTCCACACGACCACCTCTCAATCCACCTCCCGCCACTCGGCCGGCAGATCTTCCGGCGAGAGCATGAGCAGGGGCCGACCGGCGGCGGTGGCCATGGCGCGGATGAAGGCCGTGTCCAGGGGGCCGAGGCCTTCCAGGGTGGCCGGTATTGCTGCGGGGGTTGTCTCGGCGCCGGTGAGCAGCCGTTGCCAGGTCGCGTTCCAGCTATCGCTGAAGGGCAGCAGCGACGGCAGGCGCAGGAAGTTGGGGAAGGGGAAGAGGCGGCGGGGCGGGTACTCGACCACGGCCACGTCCTGCCAGGCGGCGAGGCCGGCCTCGGCGCGGGCCAGGGCGATGGCTTGGTCCAAGGTGCCTATCCGGTCGCACAGACCATGTTCGACGGCGTCGCCGCCCATCCAGACCCGGCCTTCGGCGACGCGGCGCACGGCCGTCTCGTCCAGACCACGTCCGGTGGCGACCGCAGTCACGAAGTCGCCGTACATGGAGCGGATGAGGATTTCGATGCGGGCGAGTTCGGTCTCGTCCAGGGGACGGCGGGGGATGGAGCCCAACAGGGGCACGTTCACGGTGGTGAAGAGGTCCGCGTGGGCGCCGCGGCTGACCACGTCCGAGGTCACGCCCGCCTTGCCGGCCAGGCCGTCGTCCCAGACCCAGCCGCCGATGACGCCGATGGAGCCGGTGATGGTCACGGGGGTGGTGAGGATCTCCGTGCCGTCCATGCTGATCCAGTAGCCGCCGCTGGCGGCCACGTCACCCTGGCTGACGATGACGGGCTTGCCGGCGTCCTTCAACAGGCGGACCGCTTCGGCGATCAGGTCGCTGGGTAGGGCGTCGCCGCCTGGGGAGTCGGCGCGCAGGACCACCGCCGCCACCAAGGGGTCGCCGGCCAGCCGCCGCAGGTAATCGCTGGTGGCCCGGCCCTTGATGCCGCTGTCCATGGCGCAGGGACCCACGGCGAAGACCACGGGGATCCGCGGCCGGGGGCCCCACTGGTCGTCCCAGCCGCCGTGGCCGAGTCCCACCGGCGGCAGACCGTCCAGCCGGATCTTCCGCTGTGGGTCCAGGCGGTCGCTCAGGTCGTGCCAACGGCCGATGGAGTCCACGAGCTTGGCGTTCAGGGCCTCGGTGGCCACCAGGATGGCTTGTTCGTCCACCGCCGTGTCGTAGGCGCCGGCCGGCAGGCCGCGAGTTGCGGCGGCGTCCCGGGCGTAGGTCTCGTAGATCACGTCCACGATGCGCTGGCGCTGCTGGCGGTCGGCGTCGGACATGCTGTCGCGGCTCAAGGTCTCGGCGGCGCTCTTGTAGGTGAAGTAGCGGAACTCCTGGAAGCCCAGACCCAGCTTTTCCAGGGTGCCCTTGAGGTAGCTGCGGGCCAGGGCCGTGCCCGGCAGGGCGACCACGCCCTGGGGGTCGAGGGAGAGATGGTCCGCCACCGAGGCCAGGTGGTACTGGGCGGGTAGCAGACGGTCCCCGTGGATCACGACCGTCTTGCCGGCGGACCCGAACTCGCGCAGCTTCTCGCGGAGCTC
Organism: bacterium; assembly: GCA_024231905.1. Taxonomy (GTDB): domain Bacteria; phylum Krumholzibacteriota; class Krumholzibacteriia; order LZORAL124-64-63; family LZORAL124-64-63; genus JAAEQC01. Next base: position 39,198 of record JAAEQC010000234.1, read on the forward strand.
CCACATGAGCGACGGCCGGCCGCGGAAGCCGGCCAGGTTCAGGGCGATGCCGTCGTAGGCCGGGTCGTCCAGGGTGGCGTCCAGCAGGCGCAGCAGGTCGAGCCAGGCCAGGCGCACGTCGTCGAAGTAGCGGTACTTCTGGTAGGTGAGGTAGCGGTTCTCCAGGTTCACCGCGTGCAGGCGTTCGCCCTTGCGGAGCAGGGGATTCGTCAGGGGGATGCCGGCGGCCGGCGGGTTGGTGCGGACCAGCCAGCTGGTCATGACGTGGTGACCGTCCGGGTCGGTCAGGGGCAGGCCGGTGACGCCCAGGTCGTTGATGTTGATGCCGGCCACGAAGGCCAGGTCCACGTCCCCGGAACCCACTCGTTCGCGGGCCCGGGCGCCCAGGTGCACGCCCCGCACGGGCCGCACTTCCACGCTGGCGCCCCAGCTGCCGTCCTGGAAGAAGCGGTGGTTGTCGTTCACGGCCCAGTCGGCGCCGAGGGTGACCCAGTCGCGCCCGAAGGGTCGCAGGCCCAGGTCGAAGATGTACTGGGCGGCCGATGACTCGAGGCTGAGGGCGGCCGAGGCGCCGGTGCTCACCCAGCGGTGCTTGCGGGAGACGACGCCGGCCACCAGGGCCTTCTCGCGGGGATGGTGCGCGGTCCCGCCACGGGACCAGCGGTAGCCCAGCCCGAAGGTCATGGCCCGGCTGCCGGCCGAGGCGCCGAGCTGGTAGTCGCGAGTCTGGTAGCTGGCGGACCGGTCGCCCCAGGTGGTGTTGAGCATGGCGAAGTTCAGGCCGCCGCCCAGGGCGAAGCCGTAGTTGTCCAGGCCCGAGCGCACGCTCCGATCGTTCCACCAGAAGTCGGCGCCGGTGCGGCCGGACATGGCGTAGGCGGCCGGGTTGAAGAGGCCGGCCGCCGGTCCGCCGGTGACGCCGGGACTGCCGGGCAGGAACCAGCTCTCGGCGCGGTAATCGAGCAGGGGCAGGGGGGCTTCGCCGGCGGTGGCAGGGACGGTGGCCAGGACGGCTGCCAGGACGATGGACAGGGTGAAGCGGCGGCGCATGGAAATCCTCCGGGGACGTGGCGTCAGCGTTTCAGGCCGTGGCGGCGCATGATCTTCAGCAGGCTGCTGTGGTCGGCCAGGCCCAGCTGGGCGGCGGTGTTGGTGATGTGCCAGTCGTTGCGCTCGAGGGCGGTGAGGATGATCTGCCGCTCCGCGGCGGCTCTCTGTTCCTTGAGGGTGCTGCCGGAGGGGAGAGTAGCGGGCGCGGCGCCCGGGGTGGGCACGCCGCCGCCGCCGCCGATCTCGGCGGGCACGAGATCCGGCCCGATGACGTCGCCGTCCCCGGCCACCACCAGCCGTTCGACCACGTTGCGCAGCTCGCGTACGTTGTTGCGGGCCCAGTCGTAGGCCTGGAGGCGGGCCAGGGTCTCGGGGGCGAAGCTGCGGGTCCGCACGCCGAAGCTCTCGCAGACCAAGGCCAGGAAGTGCTCGGCCAGCAGGGTCACGTCGCTCAGTCGTTCGCGGAGCGGCGGTACCCGCACCTGGTGGGTGTTGAGGCGGAAGAGGAGGTCCTCGCGGAAGTTGCCGGCAGTCACTTCGATGGCCAGGTCGCGGTTGGTGGCGGCGACCACGCGGGATTCGGCCCGTAGCACGTCGTGGGAGCCCAGGCGCGCGAACTCGCCGTTCTCCAGCACACGCAGGAGCTTGGCCTGGGCCGCGGCGGGCAGTTCGCCCACTTCGTCCAGGAAGAGGGTGCCGCCCCCGGCCGACTCGAACGCGCCCTTGCGGGTGCGGTCGGCACCGGTGAAGGCTCCCTTCACGTGGCCGAAGAGCTCGGACTCGATCATGGTCTCGGGCAGGGCGGCACAATTGACCGCCACGAAGGGCCCGCGGGCTCGGGGTCCGGCCTCATGCAGCCGGCGGGCCACCAGTTCCTTGCCGCTGCCGCTCTCGCCCTGGACCAGGACGGCGCTGGGGATGGCCGCCAGCTTGTCGATCTGCTCCTTGAGGGTGACCATGGCCCGGCTCTCGCCCAGGATCTCACCGCCCACGCCGCCGGTCCGGCGCAGCTTCTTGACCTCATCGCGCATGCCGGACCAGGCCACGGCGTTCTCCACCGCGTTCACGACCCGTTCGAGGGGCTCGTCCTTGGCCAGGAAGCCGTAGGCGCCGAGCTTCACCGCGCGCACGCAGCGATCGTAGCTGCCGGTCCCGGTGTAGACGATGACCGGGACGCGGTTGCCTTGTTTCTTCAAGGTGGCCAGCACTTCGAAGCCGTCGACGCCGGGCATTTCCAGGTCGAGGATGAGGCAGTCCACGGGTTCGGCGGCCAGGAGCTGGAGGGCTTCGGCGCCGCCGGCGGCGGTGAGAGTGGTGAAGTCGCCGAGGCGCTGCAGGTCGTAGGCGTACTGGTCGCGCATGGCGGGGACGTCGTCGACGATGAGGATGAGGCTCAAACGCATCCCTCGCTGGTTTGGCGTGGTAGCGGCTCTTCCGCAAGCCCTTTGCTGATTGGTATCCTAGACGGGTCTGTTGGAATTGGCACGGTCTTTTGCCGTCGTGGGGACCGGATTCCTCGTTCTGGTTCTCCGTTCCCCTTGTCGCGCAGGTAAAGGACCTCGGACCGGAGATCCGTCGACGGTCTCGATCGGGCTATGTCGGCATGATCGAGTTCCGGGTCTATTCGATGACGGGCAACGGTTTCAAGAGGACACAGGGTTCACCACCGACCTCCTTCAGTGCGGAGTATGCGAGAAAAACGTGTCATCGCGCGGACTTCACAGTCTCACTTCATGGGGGGTATGACCATGAACTCACGAATCCCGCGCGCCCTGTTCATCGTGCTGCTGACTATCCTCGCGTCCTCGTTGGCGCCCAGCGCCAGTGGGCAGGTGATCGAGTACGGTGACACCATTGCCGGCAGCCTCGACGTTGTCGGCGAGGTCGATGAATACACGTTCGAAGTCCAGGAAGGCGACGTGGTCATTCTGCGTCTGGCCGAACGCACGCCTGAACTGGAACTCATTCTGGTAGTCACGAGCCCGAATAGCACGAGCTGGGGTGACTTCGGCTACCGTTCCGTCGAACTGGTCATCGGTCCCCTGACCCGTAGCGGCACCTACACAGTCCGCGTCGGGGACCACTGGGACGAGACCTCCGGTCAATATGACCTCCACATCCATCGCATCAACAACCCACCCGGCGCCGAAACCCTGCATATCGGCGATACGATTGCCGGAGCGCTGGTGCAGCCGACGGCTACCCGGGCCTACCTATTGGCTGCCAATGCCGGGGACCGATTCCTGCTGCGTATGATCGAAGAGGCACCCGAGGGCGCCTTTTCTCCAGAATTTCGCGTATATCTGCCTGACGGCACCCGGGTCGTTCTTGATAACGACAGCAACGCCGCCGAGATCAATGCCGCGATACTACCGATCTCGGGCATCTATACGGTGCTGGCCATGGACTACGGCGCTACCGAATATGGCAACTACCGGTTTCATTGCCAGCGTTTGAACGACCCCGTTTCAGCGACGCCCATCAGTTATGGTCAGACCGTGACCGGTGACCTGAGCCAACCGGCCGAGACCGATGCGTTCACCTTCAGCGGCGCCGATCTCGATCGGGTGCTGGCGCGTTTGATCGAGAGCGAGATCGATACCGAACCGCTTCTGCGACTCTACGGACCCGACGGGGATCAAGTCACCGGTGATTCCGACTTTACCCTGGCCGAGTTGCCGTTGAGCCGGCTTCCCGGCAGCGGAACCTACACCCTGCTGGTCATGGACAACCCCGGGACCGATACCGGTGGCTATTCCCTGCACATCCAGTGCATCAATGATCCGTCCGGCGCCGGTACCCTGCTTCAGGGCGATACGGTTTCCGGGACGGTAGACCAGCCGGCGACCACCCAGGCCTACCTCCTGGCCGCCAACGCCGGGGATCGGTTCCTGCTGCGCATGGTCGAGGATGCAGGCTCGGGCGCCCTCGCTCCCGAACTGCGCATCTACGAGCCCGACGGCACGTTCATCGAGTTGAATCATGACAACATCGCCACCGAGATCAATGCGGTGGAACTGCCGCTGTCGGGTGTCTACACCGTGCTGGCCATGGACTTTGGCGCTTCGGACTACGGTGACTACTGGCTGCATTGCCAGTGCTTGAACGACCCCGCTTCGGCAACGGCCATCAGCTATGGCCAGACCGTGACTGGTGATCTGAGCCAACGGGCCGAGACCGATGCGTTCACTTTCAGCGGCGCCAATCTCGATCGGGTGCTGGCGCGTTTGGTCGAGAGTGAGATCGACACCGAACCGCTTCTACGACTCTACGGACCCGACGGGGATCAGGTCACCGGTGCTGTCAACTTCTTCCTGGCCGAATTGCCGTTGGACCCGCTTCCCGTCAGCGGGACCTACACCCTGCTGGTCATGGACAACCCCGGGACCGATACCGGTGGCTATTCCCTGCACATCCAGAGCCTCAATGATCCGGCTGGCGCCGGTACCCTGCTGCAAGGCAATACGATCTCCGGCGCGGTGGACCAGCCGGCGGCCACCCAGGCCTACCTCCTGGCAGCCAACGCAGGGGATCGATTCCTGCTGCGCATGGTCGAGGATACAGGCTCGGGCGCCCTCGCTCCCGAACTGCGCGTCTACGAGCCCGACGGCACGTTCATCACGTTGGATCATGACAACATCGCCGTCGAATTCAATACGGCGGAATTGCCGCTGTCGGGTGTCTATACCGTGTTGGCCATGGACTTCGGCGCTTCTGACTTCGGCAACTACTGGCTACATTGCCAATGCACCAATGATCCGCTTGGCGCGGTGTTGATCGAGTATGGGGACTCGTACGGTTCTGAACTCGAGTATCGGACCGAGACCCACGCCTACCAGTTCGCCGGTGCAGCCGACGACAGTCTCTACGCAACGATGACCGAATATGACTACCTCATGGAACCGCTATTGCGGCTCTACGATCCGGAAGGTGTGCAGATCGCAAGTGCCTTCGGTTTCGCCGAGGCCGAGATCAGCGGTCTGTATCTGCCCAGCGACGGGATCTATACTCTGCTGGCCATGGATTCGCCCGGCACGGACATCGGATCGTACCGCTTGGACCTGCTCGGTGGCTCCGGCGCCAGTTCGGTACCCGATCAAGAGGATCCGGATCTACTTCCGGTAACGGCAACTGCATTGCACGGATGCCAGCCCAATCCCTTCAACCCATCGACACGGATCTCCTTCGATTTGCCTCGGCGTGCGGCAACCCGCCTGAGTATTCATTCTCTGGACGGTCGGCGATTGGTAACCTTGGCGGATGGTATCCTACCCGAGGGCCGCCATACCGCCGTCTGGAATGGATGCGATCAGGCAGGTCGCCAGGTGGCAACGGGAGTCTACTTCGTGAGACTGTTGGCCGACGGCGAGCAGATGGTCAAGCGGGTGACCTTGTTGAAGTGATTGGATAAGGCTGGTCGAATCCACAGCAGTGTGAGCATTGGAACACGGAAAAACTGCTCATGGGCATTCTTCGCCAGTGTCGGGCAGGGGAAGGGAGACGGTCACCGTTGTACCACGCCCGGGTTCGGAGGTCACACCGATTCTACCCCCGAGATCACCCACCAACCGCCGCACATTGCTCAATCCAAGCCCTGTACCATCGGGCCGCGTGGTGAAGAAATCATCGAAAATTCGATCCCGATCCTCAGGTGCGATGCCGACCCCGTCGTCGGCCACCTCAAGCAGGATGCGGTCCTCTTCGAGGGCTTCGTCCCGGGCGCGTCGAGCCGTGACTGTCACCCGGCCGCGGCCCTCGGGCAGACTCTCCAGAGCATTCCGCACCAGGTTGTCGAGTATTCGCCGCAGGCTCACCGGATCCGCCAGCACCGGCGGCAGGTCAGGCTCCACCCGGGCCTCGGGCCGGGGCGCGCCGGGAGCGGACGGCGGGAACTGAGCCACCACCGCTGCGCAGAGCTCATCCAACCGACAAGGCCGCCGCTCATCCGCCGGACTCAACCGCGCATAGTGCCCCGCCAGGTCCTCCAAGTATGACAGCCCCTCGGCCAGGTTGTCCCGCCGCTCGCCAAAGACCCCGGCCAACCGCTCAGGCTCCTGGTCGGCCACCTGCCCCAGATGCTGCAGGACGTTGCGCAGGGGCGTGATGCCGTTGCGGATGTCGTGGTTCACCTGGCGGGCCACCTCGCCCAGGGTGGCGCGGTGCTCGGCCCGGCGCAGGCGGCCGACACCCTGCTGCAGGCGCTCCAGCAGCTCGTTGAACAGGCGCGACAGCTGGCCCACCTCGTCGCGGCCGCCGGCGGGAAAACGTGTGTCGAGCTTCTCCAGGTCCAGTTCGCGGGTTCCGTGGGCCAGGCGCCGCAGGGGCCGGCTGACCTGGTTGGCCAGGAGTGTGGCCAGGCCCACCGAGAACAGGGCCGCCACCACGAGGATGATCCGCAGGCGCGACTCCACCCCGTCCACGAAGCGGTGCAGGGAGACGCGGTCGTGGCTGACCAGGAGCCAGGCGTCGGTCAGGCGGCCTTCGTGGACCAGGGGCAGGTTCACCGTGCGCACGATGTGGCCGGCGCGGCGCAGGTCCATCTCGCGGGCCATGACCGCGCGTTCCTCGGGGGCCACGGTGCCGGCGGGTGCTCCGGGCCAGGCCAGAGCCACGGTCAAGTCGGGATCGCGGGCCCGGTCGATCAGGTCACCGGGATCCAGGCGCAGACCCGCCACCAGTTGCCAGGTGTGATCGCCCAGGCGGAAGGACCGGGCCCGCACCTGGGCCAGGAAGATTCCCGCGGGCGACCGGGCCGAGGCCAGGGCGCGTCCGCCGCGGGCCTGGCCGACCAGGTGGGCCAGACGGGGGAGCGGTTCGCCGTGGGCGTCCCGGAAGTGGCCGCTGCTGACCACCGTGTCCCGGTCGTCCTGGATGAAGAGCAGGTCCAGATCCATGAGGGCCAGCTGGCGCGGGGCGTAGTCGTGCAGGTAGGACCGCAGGTCGTCGCGTTGTTCGAGGGCGGCCAGGCGGAAGCGGTTGTCGGCGGCGATGGTCTCGGCCAGGGCGTCCAGGCTGGCGGCGAGGCGGGCGTCCCGGCGATCCAGGTCGTCCAGCAGGAGCTGGACCCGGGCCTCGACGCGGGCCGTGTCCTGTTCGGTGAACTGGTCCTCGACGCCGCGGCCCAAGAGGAGGATGGCCGTCGCCAGGGGTACCACCGCCAGCACCACCGACACCAGCAGGATCCGCCAGCGCAGGCTCATGGCGCCGTCTCGCCGGCCCGTCCGAGGCCGGACAGGAGGGGCGTGCCGTCGTGGGCGAGGCGGATGCCGGCCAAGTCGCCGCGTATGACGAGCCAGCGGCGGCCGGCGGCCACGGGTACCAGAACGCCGTCCCGGAGGAGTCGGTCCACCGCGGCGCCGGCCGGCCGGTCCTTCTGCTCGGCGGAGGCCAGGCTCTCGCGGGCCGTGCGCGGCGGCGGGTCCAGGATCAGGCGCTGCAGCCAGCCTGCGCGCCCGGTCAGGGTGGCCAGCTGGAGACAAGGATTGGCGAAGCCGGGATCGATGGCCAGGAGGCAGGCTCCGGTCGACTGCCAGCTCAGGGCCAGTTCCAGGTCGTCGGCCGAGAGTCCGCGGGCGGTGGCGTCGGTGCCGGCCAGGGCCGCCAGGCGCCGTGCGATCTCCGCCGAGCCCGGGTCCGCGCGATCGAAGACCACGGTGCGGCCGTCCAGGATCGCCGTGGCCAGTTCCGAGTCGGCGGGTGCCCGGTCCGGTACGGCCACGGGACCGGAGAGCTGCGGGCAGCCCGTCGGCTCGCCGCCAGGGAGGGTCGGCGCGGGCCAGGCGGCTGCGTCCACCGTGGTCAGGTCTCGCTGGGGCTCCAGTCGGCCGGCGGCCCGGAGCCACAACCCCGGCGGCGCCTTCCCCTCGGGGGGGCAGAGCACCAGGTAGAGACGGTCCCAGGGCAGGATCACCAGTTGTCGTCCGCCCGACTGGCGGTAGTAGTCCACGGCCTCGCGCCGGCGGGTTATCAGCAGGTCGGCCGGGAGATCGGCCAGATCGCGCAGGTCACGGCCCGGGCGCACGTCGAAGACGAGACTTCGCCAGCGGGGCATCTCCGGGTGTTGGGGATTGGGCAGGCAGACCAGGTCCGGCAGAGGAGGCGGCGTGGTCGAGCGGAGGCGCGCCGGGCCGCTGCCCACGGGCCAGGTCCAGCCCGGACGGACGGCGGCCACGGCCAGGTCCGGGTGGGCCAGCAGGCGGGGCAGGTCCGTGTGGGATTCCGGGAGGGTGATCTGCAGCCTTCGTGCGTCCAGGGCCTGAACGCTCTCGGCGCGGGGGTCGAACCAGGACCAGGGGGGTAGACGGCGCTGGCCGGTGGGGCAAACGGCGCCGGCACACCAGGACGCGCGGACGGCTCCGGCGGTGACCGGGGTGCCGTCCCAGAACATGGCGCCCTCGCGCAGGGCGAAGACCCACACGGAACTGTCGGCGGTGCAGGACCAGTGGGTGGCGAGGCCCGGCCGGAGGGTGCCGTCGCAGTCGGTCAGGGTGAGGGTCTCGTAGAGTTGGGCGAAGACGATCCGCTCGGCGGCGTTGCGGGGGACCGGCGCCCGGTCGGGACGCACGCTGTCGGCGAGGGCGAAGACGAAGTCGCCGCCGGGCAGGGACGGGCCCTCGAGATCCGCGCAGCCGGGGCGTTCGGTGACCAAGCCGCCGCCGGCGCCGGGCCAGGACACGGGCTCCGGTTCGCGGCCGCCGGTCTCGACTCCGGGGGAGCCGCCGCCGCAGCCGGCCAGGCGGAGGCTCGCCAGCAGCAGGGCCGCGACAGCGCAGCCGTATGGAATCCTCTTGGCGCTCATGACCTTCCCACTCCTCCCCTAGTGACCGGATCGTATCACGGATCGCCGCGCCTGGCGAAGCACGTCCGGCGGGGTTTCCGGCTGCGCCCCGCGCGGTCCCGGTGTTATCCTTAATGTCGGACACGACCACCAAGCGGCCCGGCTCGTCCGGAGTCGGGCGCGCGGAAAGGCCATGCGGTGAACAATCCTACCTGCCCCGGCTGTGGCCACGTCTTCCCCTGGTCGCGGGCCCTGGCCCAGATCTACGGTCCGTCCCGTACCGGCACGGCCCTCTGGGGAGCCGTCTGCCCCGCCTGCGGCGCCGACCTGAAGGTGCCCAACGCGCGCATGCTGCTCATCGTCACCGCGGGGCTGTTCTTCGGCAGCCAGAGTTCGACCTTGCTGCTGCTCGGCGACCTGCCGGTGGTGGGTTTCTGGCTCGTGAAATTGGGCCTCGTCATGGGATTCTACGCCATCGCCACCTTCTTCTTCCTCACCCTGGAGATCGTACCAGAATGACGGTCCACCGCCTTCTCCTTGTCTTGCTCGGTGCCCTGGCAACGGCCGGCGCCGCGGCGGCCATGGTCCCCGAGGACCTGCGTACCATGCGCACGGTGGCGGTGGCGGATCTCTCGCCTGACGGACGCCATCTGATCTACTCGGTGACTGCCTGGGACGCGGCGGCGGGCACGAGTTCCTCCCACCTCTACCGTCGCGACCTGGACACGGGGGAGGACCTGCTCCTGTTCGCGCCGGCGGATCGGTCCCGCGGTCCGGTCTGGCGGCCCGATGGCGAGGCGATGGCGTTTCTGCGGGAGACTGACGACGGAACCGAATTGTGGCTCATGGATGCGGACGGCGGCGAACGGCGCCGGGCGACCACCTGGACGGGCACCTTCGGGCCCCTGCGCTGGTCACCGGACGGAACGGCGCTGGCCTGGACCGCGGGCGGCACCGTGGGTGAATACGCGGGTGAGCCCGGCGTGCGCGTGGTGGCCGAAAACCTGGGCTACCGGCACCTGGATACGGGACTCCGGGAAGGGCGCCTGGGCCAGGTCTTCGTCCTGGAACTGGCCGACGGCGCCGTACGCCGCCTGTTCGAAGCGCCGCTGGACGCCCGCGGCCTGGACTGGTCGCCCGACGGTGTGAACCTTGTCTTCGCCGCCAAGCATCGCGCCGACCTGGGCTGGAACCTGGACACCAATCTGTGGCTCGTGCCTCGCGCCGGCGGCGAGCCCCGGCGCCTCACGGCCAACCCCGGCCCGGACGAGAAGCCCCGCTGGCTTCCCGACGGCCGCATCGCCTACGTGCGCGCCGTCGATCCCCTGTGGGAGAGCGGACCGCGCACGGTCACCATGCTGGATCCGGACGCTGGAGAGAACGGCGATCCTGTCCACCATGCCTTCCCCGATTTCTTCTGGCGCTACGCCGTGCACGACGGCTGGGTCCACGTGCTGGGCACCCGGCGCGGCAGCATGGACCTGGTGCGGTTGGCGCCCGCCGCGGAGCCGGAGATTCTCACGGACGGCGAGTTCGACTACTGGTCGATCCATGTGGGCGGCCACCGGGCGGTCCTGGCCGGCGCGGGCCAGACCCTGCCCTCGGGCATCTTCGTGGTGGACCTGGACCGGGGCGGCGCCCGGTTGGAGATCGATCCCAACGCCGCGTGGCGCGCCCGGGCCGACCTGGTCGTACCGGAACCCTTCTCAGTGGAGGTGGACGGGACGGCGATCGAGGGCTGGTTCTTCAAGCCCCTGGACGCGGGCCCGGACCACCCGGTGCCCCTGGTGCTGAGCATCCACGGCGGTCCCGAGTGGATGTACGGCGGCTACTTCCTGCCCGAGTTCCACGTGTTGCCGCGCTTCGGTTACGGCGTGGTCATGGCCAATCCCGTGGGCAGCACCGGCTACGGCTACGAGTTCCAGGCAGCCATCCGCGGCGATTGGGTGGAGCGGCCCTCGCGGGAGGTCCTGGCCTGCGTCGACCTGGCCGTGGCCCAGGGCTGGGCCGACCCGGATCGCCTGGCGGTCATGGGGGGCAGCTACGGCGGCTTCCTGGGCGCCGAACTCACCGTCCGCACGGACCGCTTCCGGGCCGCGGCATTGGACCGTATGCTCCCGGACCCGGTGACCTTCTGGGGCACCACCGATGAGAAGTGGTTCCCCGAATGGGAATTCCACGGCCGTCCCTGGGACCCCGAGGCCCGCCCGGTGTATGAGCGAAACTCGCCCTACGACCGGGCCGACCGCTGCGACACTCCGACCCTCGTCAGCCACGGCATGCGCGACTATCGCTGTCTGGTGACCGGGGCGGAAATGTGGTTCTCGGCTCTGCAGGCCCGGGGCGTGCCCAGCCGGCTCATCCGTTTCGAGCAGGAGGGCCACGGCATCAGCGGCCTGGAGAACCGGATCTTCTACCTGGAGGAATTGCTCACGTGGTTCGATCGGCACGTGCTGGAGACCCAGGCGGGGGAGGTCGTCGAACATGAGTGATGCCCTGCCGCCGCCGGCCACTGCCGGGCGCCGCGCCAGCCTGTGGCTGATCACCGCGGCCATGGTCCTGGTGGTCGGCTTGAAATCCTACGCGGCGCCCTGGGGATTGCCGGGCTGGCATGTGCTGGGCTGGCCGCTGCTGGCGGCCGGTATATATCTGGCCCACCGCGTGGGTCCCGTGAACTGGTTCCGCGCCACGGTCCTTCTGGCCTGGCTCATGGGCGTCCTCCACTTCACGCGCATCGACGGTGACACGGGCGACACCCACGCTCTGGAACTGGTATTCTCCCTGGGCATCGGCGTCCTGGTAGTACCCGCGTTGGCGGCCAAGTACTGGCTGCGCGAACCCCTGGACTACAGCTGGTTCTACGGCCGCTGGTCCCCGCGCATGTGGCTGTGGCTACCGGCGGGCTTCGCCCTGGCCTTCGGGTTCATGTGGCTGTACTTCCAGGTGCTGACGCCGACCCTGCACCACAGCTGGCCCCTGCCGGCGGGGCAGGAGGGTCGCACCGAGGCCATGTGGCGGCTCTTCTGGGGCTGCAACTTCGTGGGCGTGTGGGACGAGCTGGCCTTCATCAACTTCGTCTTCGTGCTCTTCGCCCGGCACTTCCGCTTCGGCGAGGCGAACCTGGCCCAGGCCGTGTTCTTCACCAGTTTCCTGCACGAGATGGCCTTCGTGGGCTGGGGACCGGTGGTCATCTACGTCTTCGCCCTGGTGCAGGGGCTGACCTACAAGACGACCCGTTCCCTGTTCTACATCGTGGTGCTGCATCTGATGATCGATACGATCCTGTTCTACATGATCGTCAACCGCTGGTATCCGGGTTGGGGGTGGCATCCGTGACCGTGCTGATCGCGACGACCCTGTCGCTGGCCCTGCTTGCTGGCGGGGACGCCCACCTGTGGCGGGAACTGGAACCGGGCCTGGAGCTGGCGCGCTTCGACGTGCGCACCCGGAGCGCCGAGGCCTACGGCGACCTCACGGTGCTGCGGGTCGATCCACGGCGCCGGCGCCTGGCGGTGCTCACCGCTGCGGCCGACGGCGAGGATCGTCCGCGCACTGTCCGCCAGTGGTGCAAGGACCTGGACCTGGCGGCGGCCGTCAATGCGGGCATGTACCAGGCCGACGGCCGCACCCACGTGGGTTTCTGCCAGGTGGACGGCCAGGTCCTCAACGGCGCGGTGAACGACTACCTGTCGGTGCTGGTGTGCGACCCGGTGGACCCCGACGCTCCGCCTTTCGGCATCCGTGATCTGGATGTGGTTCCTCTAGACACCCTGCGCGTGCGATACCGCACCGTGGTGCAGAACCTGCGCCTCATCAAGGGCGGCCGGGACAACCGCTGGTCGCCCACCCGCGACCGCTGGCGTGAGGCGGCCCTGGCCGAGGACGCCGCGGGCCGCGCCCTGTTCATCTACTGCTCGCGACCGGTGAGCATGCACGACTTCAACGAGGCGCTCTTGGCCCTTCCCCTGGACGTGGTAGCGGCCCAGCACCTGGAAGGCAGCGAGGCGGCCGGCCTGTGGATCGCCGGGAGTGGAGGTACGGGCTCGGCTGTGGGTGGTTCGGCGCCCAACGTGCTGGTGGTACGGCGGCGTGCGGAAGGGGAGAGGCCGTGAAGAACATCGTGCTGATCGCCGTGGACACCCTGCGGCCGGATCACCTGGGTTGCTACGGGTACGGGCGCGAGACGTCACCGGTGCTGGACGGATTGGCTCAGCGGGGCGTGGTTCTCGACGCCCTCTGGTCCGCTTCGAATTTCACGGCGCCGGCGTTCACTTCCTTGTTCACGGGGCTGTATCCGCACCAACACGGCATCTTCGATTTTCACTCGCGAGCTCCGCGTTCAATCATCCACGAGCAATTGATCGGAGCGGGCTACCAGACCGGTGCGGTGGTCACATTCCGTTTCTTCCAGCATCTCCTGGCCGGGATCTGGGGACCGGTCGAGGCGGTGACGGACACGCGTAGCCACGACTACGCGAAGGATCTGCCCTTGGCTGTCAGTGCGAGTGCCTGCGAGTGGTTGGATCGACGCGATGCCTCGCGACCGTTCGCCCTCTTCCTGCACTACGACGGCCCCCATATGCCGTACCGATTGCCCGCGGAGCACGCCGGGCTGTTCGATGAGGTTCCGGACTCCGCGGTTCCGGACGAGTGGCGACGGGCGCTTTATCCCCAGGAGCACGAGATGCTCGAAAAGGCGGATGCCAGCGTATTCTCGCTTCTCAAGGGAGTGAACTGGGGCCGGCGCCGGATCAGTCCGGAGACACTGGCGTGGATTCGCGACAAGTACGACGCGGCGGTTCGCTACAACGACGACGCGGTCGGCCGGGTCCTCGAGCATCTGGAGCGTTCGGGGCTCGCCGAGGAGACTGTGATCTGCGTCGTTTCCGATCACGGAGAGGCGTTCCTCGAGCATGGCGAGATGGGGCACGGCGCCATGCACCTTCATGAAGAAGTGATTCGAACGGTAGGCATCCTTGCGGGAGCTGGTGTGGACGCCGGACGGGTATCGATGCCGCTCAGCCACATCGACTTGTGGCCGGCATTGCTGGACCTGGGGGGGGTAGCCGGTTCGGACGCAACGCCCGTGCCCCGCCTGACGGATGCCCTTGGCTCCGATGATCGGTGCACGGCCGATGCCGGGCCGGTTTTCTGCCAGGGAAAGTTCAGGATCGCCGTCCGCAGAGGGAACCTCAAATACATTCGCCCCTACCCCTCGCCGACCCTGAGCCGCTACCGCCGGTTGAGGCTATGGGTGAAGATGCTGTTGAACCGGCGAGTGCGTTCGGAATGCTACAACCTGGACAAGGACCCATCGGAGCGGGTCAGTCTCATCGGCGATGCCGAACTATGGCGACCGTTGGCGGCCGACCTGCGTGCGCACCTGCGATCGGACGGTCCGTCGCTCGGGCAGGCGGAATCAGCCGATGAATCCGAACGCAAACGCATCGAGCAGGAGATGAAGGATCTGGGCTACATGTGATCACCTGGACACGGGCCAGAAATACGGCCGCCTACCCCGAAGGGCAGGCGGCCGTCGTCGTCGCGGGATCGCGGACTAGCCCTTGTACTTGTCCACCTCGGCAGCGGTTTTCTTCACCGCGTTGATGGAGTTGCGGAAGGACTTCTTCTCGGCCGCGGTCAGCTTGATGGGCACGATCTGCTCGATACCCTTCTTGCCCAGGATGGCGGGCACGCCCACGAAGAGGCCCTTCACGCCGTACTCACCGTTCAGCAGGGCGCACACGGGGACGATCTTGCGCTTGTCGTAGGCGATGGCCTCGACCATCTCCAGGGCGCTGATGGCCGGCGACACGAAGGCCGAACCGGAGCCCAGGAGCTTGACCACTTCGCCGCCCGCGGTGCGGGTGCGCTTCTCGATGGCGGCCAGCGCCTTCTTGTCCACGAACTGTTCCACGGGCAGGCCGTAGATGCGGCAGGCCGAGCGGATGGGCACCATGGTGTCGCCGTGGCCGCCGAGGACCACTGCTTCCACGTTCTCCACCGACACCTTGGCTTCCTTGGCCACGAAGTACTTGTAGCGGCCCGAGTCCAGGACGCCGGCCATGCCCATGATCTTATTCTTGCGGAAGCGCAGCTTCTTGTAGAGGCGGTAGACGATGGCGTCCAGGGGGTTGGCGATGGAGATCACGAAGGAGTTGGGGGCGTACTTCTTGATGCCCGCCGCCACCATGTCGGTGATCTTCAGGTTCGTGGCCAGCAATTCCTCGCGGGAGGGGAAGGTGCCGTCCGGACGCATGGTCCGGGGCACGCCGGCGGTGTTGATGACGAAGTCCGCGCCCTTGATCACGCTGTAGGTCTTGCTACCCTCGAGGTTGACATCGACCCCGAAGGTCGGCGAACCCTCGGCGATGTCCAGGCACTTGCCCTTGGCGAAATCGGGGGGCTTGACGTCGACCAGGGCGACGTTCCGGGCCAGACGCCGTGTGGCGATCTCGTGCACGAGCGCGCCGCCGATGTTGCCGCCGCCGATGATTGCGATCTTGTTGATCATGGGGTCCGACTCCTTGCTGGTAGTCCGTGTCCTGTCGCCCGCCGGGGCGACGAAATCGACCGTCCGCGCACCCTACCACCGTGGCGGGCAGGTTGGCAAACTTTTACCATGAATGTCGGACCACACAGGGAGGATTTCCGGTGAACCGCTGGGACGAACGCTACACCCGTGAGGGCTTCTACTACGGGCGCACGCCCAACTACTTCGTGGCCGAACAGGTGGCCGTGCTCGATCCGGGCCGTGGCCTCTACCTGGCCGAGGGCGAGGGGCGCAACGCCGTCTTCGCCGCGGGCCTGGGCCACCAGGTCACCGCCGTGGACAGCAGCCCCGTGGGCCGGCGCAAGGCCCTCGAACTGGCGGCCGACCGCGGCGTGCAACTGACCTACCAGGTCGCTGACATCACACAGCATCCCTGGTGGGAGCAGCAGTGGGACCACATCGTCCTCTGCTTCGCCCACCTACCGCCCAACCCCATGCTCGAGGTCCATCGTCGTTGCGTAGCGAGCCTGACCGACGCCGGTACGCTGATCCTGAGTTCCTTCAGCAAGGCCCAATTCGGGCGCGATTCCGGCGGGCCGCCGGACCTGGATCTGTTGCAGGATCTGGAGGAATTGAAGAGTCAGTTCGCAGGACTGGAGGTCGAGCACGCCCAGGAACGGGAGGTCGACCTGAGCGAGTCGGGCGGACACGGCGGGTTGGCCATGGTGAACGAGTTCGTGGCGTCGAAGTCCTGATCAGTCCTCGCCCAGCACGCCCCCGACGGCGATCCGCGACCAATCCTCGAAGCGCCCGCCGTCCGGGCCTTGGCCCTCGCCTGTCATGCCCGGTAATTCCGAACCCGGGATCCATCGTGCCTGGTGGGGCTCGGCCTGTTGGCTGACCAGATCCACCAGTTCCTCGTCAGTGCCGGGCATGGCGTCCAGGTTCACGGTGAAGACCACGCCGAAGTGGACGCTGGAGACGTCCTCGCTGTCCGAGTTGATGTATCCCGCCATGGCGAAGGTCTCGCGTCCCGGGGCCAATCCAGTCTCTTCCACCAGTTCCCGCTGGGCCGTAGCCATGACCAGGCCGTCGGTGCGGACCGTGTTGTCTGCCCGGTCGATGGGCTCGATGTGGCCGCCGAAGCCCACGGACCACAGACCGCCCAGGCGCGCTTCCGAGTGTTTGGTACGGCGCTGATAGCAGAGCACGCGGGCGTCGGCGCCGGTGCCCCGGCGCAGGACCAGGTAGGGGATGATCTGCTTGTAGTGGGAGTCGGTCTCCATGTGGTCGCGCTCGGCGAAGAAGAGGCGGTCGGTGAGGGCGTCCAGGTCCACGGCGCCAGCGGGCAGGAAGCCCTGGGGGCTGAGGCCGGGGAAGAGGTGCTTGCGTTCGACGACGAGGATGATTTTCACGTGACGTTTCCTTCGTTGGAACTGGGTGTCGGTTGGATTTCCCGGGACGATAACACATGGGCGAGCAAGGCGCCCAATGTCATGGCGGTCGGCCGACGGTGAACGCGTCGGTTCTTAGGGCGTCCTGGAGGACGCGGGTTCCGCCTGACCGATTCCACCCTCATCCCCGTCATACAAAATCCGGTAGATCGACCGGCGTCCGGCTTCCCTCTCGTGCCGGGATGTGAACAGGAGTTCCATTGGTAGATCCGGCAGATTTCTTGGACCCCAGATGAGAAACCGGATTCCACTCGACCGCACCGTGCGGGCCATGTCCAGTTTGCCACGCCGCCTGTTCAAGGCGTCCGACACGTCGTAGCCGTCGCTGCTGACAAGATTGAAGTCATATATGCGACGACCGGAATAGAACCCGATGTATCCGATGTCGAAGGTCCATACCGAGGTATCGGCGGGAGTGTTTTCGGACAGCCAGATACCGAGTTCGATGCGCTCAGGCTCGAGTTGGAGGCCGCGCGCGACACGTTTCGGCGCGGCGACCAGGTTGATCGCCACCAGGTAGAGCGCCAGGGAGGTCGCCACAGTTGCAGTCAGTCCCGGTCGGCCGATTCGCTGCAGGAGACCCGCGATCAGCAGATAGACGAACGGCATGAAATGAACGAGGTACCGGCTCGAAACAGCGTTCTCCTTGAGGAAGCCCAGGTAGGTGCCGCCGAGCAGCACGATAATCAAGATGGGCAGAGTACTCTGTTGCAGGTATTCGCGCCCTCGGTGGCGTCCCTGCAGAACGATCAAGGCGCTCAGTACGACTAACGGAATCGCGTAGACCTGGATGAGCAGCACGAGAATCCTGTAGGAACTGCCGGTGGCGGAAAAAGGTCGCCAGCCGTGCGCGTCATGGGTCTTCATGAGCAGCGAAAGCGGCACGGCCGAATCCAGGTAATGATGGAGCAACACGAGAACCGGTACCAGCGCCGCGACGAAGGAGGCGCCGAATAGCAGGGACGCGTACAATCGCCGCCGCCACCACAGATGGATCACGGTTGCACCGGCGAAAGCGAGGGCTTCAGGTCGCGCTGTGTACTGAAGGGCAAAGACAACCGCTGCGCCGACGAGAGCCTTGCGGGATCCGTCCCCACCTCGAACCGCGAGCGCGAAGCCGAATGCGCCGAGGGCGATGAAGAGCGTCTGCTCCATGGCGCCGTGCACGGTCGCCGTCACGTAGGGATCAAGGAGGAACAGGACCGTTGCCAGTGGCAGCCAACGCTCGTACAGAGTGTGTGACAATAACAGCATCGCCACGGCGGCGAGAGCAAGGACGAGGAGCGCCACTTTGTCCGACAGACCACGCATCGCGCTTTTTTGCGCGTTGGTCACGCGCGCGACCGACCCAACAATGACGTTCCATAGCGGACTCGTCGTGGAGAAGCTCTTTTCGCCGGGGTTGAAAGAGACGTTGCCGTACTCGGCGAAATTGTGGGCGCATCTCAGATGGATCAGCGAATCGTCGCCAGGATAGTCACCCTGCAGCGAGGATAGCCAGCCTGAGAATACGAGCACCGCAACCAACGAAACCGGAACGGCGACACGTGGTTTGAACAACTGGTCGGATTGGATCACGGCAGGAACCGCCCCACATGGGCCAGCTTCTGGGGCAGGTACTCTTCGATGACATAATTCAACCCATGCTTGGCCAGGGCCTGCTGCTCCGCACGCACCCCCATCTTGATCATCTGCTCCAGGGCCCGCTGCCAGGCTTTGTAGTGGAGGATGAAGGGGTCGTTCTTCAGGGCGTCCCGGGCGCGTTTGACGTCCACGTCCTTGAGGGGGTGGGTCGGCAGCTGGTAGTCGATGATGTCCTGGGGCGTGATGCCCAGCAGGTGGGACTGGGGGACGCAGAAGAACTCGTTGAGGTGGGCGGCGTTGCCCGACCCGACCTTCAGCGTGCGGTAGATGTTGCTGTACCCGTACGGGTCGCCGTCCACGAAGACGTACACGGGCAGGCCGTGGCTGTCGGCCAGGCGCCGCACGAAGCGCCGGCAGGCCCGGGTGGGCACGCCGCCCAGGGAGATGAGGATGCAGTTGGCCGTGCGCCAGTAGTTGTGTTTCACCAGCCGCTGGAACATACCGGCGGTCTCGATACAGAGGATGAACTGGGCGTCCGTCTCGAACTCCAGCTCCTCCACCGAGATGGGGATGCTGTAGGCGCCGCTGCCGAATCGCGTGCAGTCGATGCGCAGTTTTTCGTCCGTGTCCCGGTCCTGGTCGATGACCACCAGGCGGCCGGCCACGTCGCCGCCCTTCTCCTCGGGGACGAAGCCCAGCTGTTCGCGGTTCACGCCGAAGAAGGCCTCCACGTCCTCCATGACCGTGTCCGACTCGGGCTGCTCCTTGAAGCGCGCCTCCTCCCAGTTCTTGGAGACGTAGTAGGCTTCCCTCTTGGTGGCGATGTCGTCCGTATCGATGAGTTCCTTGGAGAGGGACATCATCTTCAAGGTCTGGGCGAAGGTTTTCACCGTGTTCACGGTGAGGGTGCGCTCCTTCTTCTTGCCCTTGAGCTTGAAGTAGCCCGTGGACGAGCTGTAGGTGACGTTGGCCAGGGAGCGCAGGGGGAACTTCATGGAGGGCTTGTCGCCCAGGAGGATCTTCTGCCGGATAAGCTTGGATTCGGTGCGGATGCGGCGGGCCACAGGGCTGAACGTCGACCGGGCCTTGCCCGTGGCGCCGCTCTGGGTGCGCGGGGGGCCGGCGGGCGTATCGGAGGCCTTGTCCGTAGTGGTACCCGTGGGCGCTCCGAAGCCCAGCTCGGCCTGCCCCGTGTCGAGCTTCTTGACGACCTTCTTCTTCGTGGTCGCCTTCTTGATGGTCTTCTTCTTGGCCACGGTTCGGTCCCCTTCTAGAGCTTGCGGCTGCGCTCGAGGGTGTCGGTGAGGACGGTGACGATCTCGTCACGGTCGCCGTCGTCCAGGGTCAGGATCTCCTGCAGGGCGTCCCCGATGTGAGGGATGTATTTCTGGATGTAGCTCTGCTTCTTGGCGGCGTCCTTCTCACGGGCCCGGCGCCGGATGTGGCGCTGGAGCCGGCGGCCGGCCTCCTGCAGGGCCAGGCGCATTTCCTTGACGATCTCCGGGTAGTGGGCCACCGCCTCCTTGGACTCGGAGGTGAAGGGTACCCACACGGACGCCATGTGGATGAGGATGACCAGGGGGCCGGTGGGCAGGGCGCCGCGGCTCTGCTGCAGGCCGTAGCTGCGCCAGTTGCTGGTCAGGACCGCCTTGTGGATGGCGCAGGCCGAGCCCTGGTACAGCAGAGGCACCCGATTGGCGAAGCGCATGACCCGGGCCAGTTCGTCGCCGGGCAATTCGCCGCCGTAGGCCACGCCCACCTCGATCTGGAACGGATTGCCCCGGTAGACGGCCGCCGGGCGGGTGACCGAGGTGTAGAAGTCCGCCTCGACGCCCGAGCGTAGACCGGCCATGACCAGGTCCTCGCCGATGGGGGAGAGGCAGTCCGTGGGGGGCGAAGCGATCCGCGTCTCGGCGATGCCGTCCAGGAGTCGCTGGATGTCATCCTGGACCAGCCGCTTGGGATTCTTGCGCGGCGGCAGTTCCGCGTGCAGGAAGATCTGCTCGGCCGTCTTGTCCCCCACCCGGCAGAACTCCTCCTTCATGAAGGAATTCAGGTTCCGGCACTTGGTCTCCTTGAGCATGCGGGCCAGGATGCCCAGCTCCACGCCGTAGGGGTGGGGCTGGATCTCCCGCGATTCTGCCGGCAGATCCGCCGTGGCGTTGGCGTAGACCACCTGCTCGCCCTTGGGCGGCACGTAGGTCAGGTGGACGTGGGGATTGGCGATGGCCGTCTGCTCGAGATAGTTGTCCACCGAGTGCTGGCCCCGCTTGTAGCTGCCGGTGAGCGTGATCTCGATGCGGGTGCCGTGGTCCTTCTCCCAGATGGTCTCCTCGCTGACCAGGACCTGGGGCTCGTTCTTCTTGAGGTCGATCTGGAGCTGGACCCGGTGGGCGGGATTGCCGGCGCCGGGCCGGCTGTAGACGGTGACCGGCTTGCCGGTGGTGAGCTGGCCGTACATGCCGGCGGCCGAGATGCCGATCCCCTGCTGGCCGCGGCTCTGCTTGAGGCTGTGGAACTTGGAACCGTAGAGCAGCTTGGCGAAGATGCGGGGGATCTGGGCCGGGACGATGCCGGGCCCGTTGTCCTCCACGATGATGGTGTAGCGCTCCTCGTTCTTGCCGCCGCCGTTGGCCGCCGTGGCGCGGCCGTTGCCGTTCTTCTTCTTCTCGGGCGTGTCCACGCTGGCTAGTTCGATGCCCAGCTTGGCCGGCTTGTGGGAGCGGATCTCCACCAGCAGCACCGGCGCGATTCCCGCCTCTTCGCAGGCGTCGAGACTGTTGTCCACCGCCTCCTTGATGGTCGTCAACAGGGCCTTGGCCGGGGAGTCGAAGCCGAGCAGGTGGCGGTTCTTGGTGAAGAACTCGCTGATGGAGATTTCACGCTGGCTCTTGGCCATGCTCTCGGCCGTACGCGGGGTGCGTTTTCTGCGGGCGGGTGCGGCCATGGGCGGTCACCTTCCGTGGTCGATCGCGTCAGCCTGGAAGACGGGAATGTCGGGCGTCAGCGCGGATCCTTGAGCGGGGCGAAAGTACCCTGCGAGGGGGCGAAAGGTCAAGGCTGGCGTGGCAAAACCGGGGGGCCGGGCTCGCCGCCGGTCGGTCGCTGAGGGATCATGCTGCGGTTCAACCTTCAGCGGTGCAAGGCCCGCAGGCTCCCGAAACTCGTCTTCTCCTCCGGCACCGTCTGGCAGTCGATGATCACCTCATAATCACCCTCACCCGCCGCCAGGGGGGGCAGCGTGCAGTCCACGGCGACCCAGACGGTGGCCGGCAGTTCCAACTCCTGCGGCCATTCGAGGACTTCGCTGCCGGTGCCGTCGGTCGAGGTGCCGGAATAGGCGAGGGTGGCGTTGACGAAGCCAAGGCAGACCGCGTCGGGACCGCAGCCGTCGAAGAGCCAGATGACCGGGTCGAGCCCGACGGACCGGGCCTGGACCTCCAGCTTCATGATGCGCAGGCCGGGGGCCGTGATCCGGTACCAGTCCTCGCCGCCGGCGGAGAGGCCGGGGTTGCAGTCGTAGGTGCGGACCAGGTCGGGTTGGCCGTAGAGGTCGCCGGGGATGGTGGCCAGGTCGCAGTCCACCTCGGTGGCGCCTCCCGGGTCACAGATCTGGAGAGGGACGCCGGGCCAACCGGCGATGAGTTCCAATTCGTAGGGCAGACCCGCCACCGTGCCCGACCCATAGGTGTCCACCACGAGGAAGTAGGTGTCGGGATCGAGATCGGCGACGAGTTCCTGATTCTCGCCGGCGAGGCAGGCATCGGTGTCGCAGTCGTTCAGGAGGAAGAGGTCCAGGTCGCCCGTGGGCTCGGACAGGTTCACCCGGAGGATCGTGCGCTCGGTGATCTCCAGGCGGTACACGTGCTCGGGGCCCTCCTCGGGCCATTGGGCGCAAGGGTAGCCGGGGAAGTTCGACGGGGCGCCGACGGTGGAGTCCGTGATCGTCGTAGCGAAGCCGGGGGCGATGGTCAGGGTGTCCCGGCCGGTGCAGTCGAAGACGATGCGGGCCGGGGACCAGCGGGGGTCCGGGGGTTTGTACTGGGGGTGGCCGGGGATTTGGGAGGAGGCGTGGGCAACCCCGGCGGCGCAGCAAAGGGCAAAAATAAGCACATTTCGAAACATTTATTCCATTTCCTCGCTCAGGGGTGTTATCATTGTACATCGCCCATGCACCGGGGTCGAGGCGAGGTGTTCAACCTTCAGCAGAAACTTACGTTGACGATACCTGAAGCTGCAATCTTATTCCGTGGTACGGTAGCATGCTCCACGTGAGGGTGTGTGGGGAACCGAGCCCGGCTCCGACTGCCAGGCAACTCGATCAAGGAGGCCGCGCATGAAAGTCCAGTTCGTCGATCTCAAGGCCCAGTACGCGTCGATCAAAGATGAGATCGCCGAGGCCATCGACGGGGTCCTGGGCAGTTGTGCCTTTATCAATTCCCGCTCGTTTGAAGCCGATTTTGCCGGTTTTATTGGCACGCAGTACTGCGTGGGACTGGGTAACGGAACAGATGCCCTCTGCCTGGCCATGCAAGCGGCCGGCATCGGCCGGGGCGACGAGGTCATCACGGCGGCCAACACCTTCATCGCCACCGCCGAGGGCATCACCTACACGGGTGCCACGCCGGTCTTCGTGGACTGCGACCCCGTGTCCTACAATCTCAATCCCGAATTGCTGGAAGCTGCGATCACTTCGCGGACCAAGGCCATTATTCCCGTCCATCTCTACGGTCAGCCGGCCGATATGGATCCGATCCTCGCCGTGGCCGAAAAACACGGGCTCATGGTGATCGAGGATGCGGCCCAGGCTCACGGCGCTCTCTACAAGGGCCGCCGGATTGGCACCCTCGGCCGCATGGCCTGCTTCAGCTTCTACCCGGGCAAGAACCTCGGCGCCTACGGTGACGCCGGGGCGGTCACCACCGACGACGCGGAGCTGACGACCACGATCCGCAAGCTCTCCGACCACGGCAGCGACGTGAAGTACCGGCACGATTTTCCCGGCATGAACAGCCGCCTGGACGGCATCCAGGGCGCGGTCCTGTCGGTCAAGCTCAAGCACTTGGAGGACTGGACGGAGAAGCGTATTGCGGCCGCGGCACGCTACACCGCTGGTCTGAAGGACGTGTGCGTCGTGCCGGAAACGGCCTCAGACGTCAGGCACGTGTTCCACCTCTACGTGATTCAGGTGGAAAACCGCGACGAACTGATGAACCACCTGAACGAGCAGGGCATCGGCTGCGGGATCCACTACCCGGTGCCGTTGCCTTTGACTCCGGCCTACGCTGAGTTGGGCTATGAGGCGGAGCAGTTTCCGGTGGCAAACCGGATCGCGGGGAAGATCGTGAGTCTGCCTATGCATGGGGACCTGACGGACACAATGATTGACCGTGTGGTCGACCAGGTCGGAGCGGTGGCCGGAGGCTAAGTCAGGATCGGGTCGAAACCACCGCTGTGGGCTCCGGCCAATGGTGGTGTTCCTCCCTCGTTAGGGAGGATCAACCGCCGAGACCGAGTTTCGCTGCTTTTTCCGGCGGGATCGCGCCAGAATGGTGGCGGAGCATCTGCTCCGTACGCGCGTCCCAGGAATCGTCACGTACCTTCTCGATGCGCGTTCGACGCAACTCGGGTCCGTCCTCCGCCAGCTGGTGACGGATCGCCGAGAGAAAACCGGGGCCATCTTTGGCGGTGGCCACCACGTCAGCGAGCGTCAACTCGATCTCCCTGATGGGACACGATACCACCGGCAGGCCCATGCTCAGGTATTCCTTCGTCTTCAATGGACTGCAATTGTAGGTCCACTCGTTCTGGCGGAAGGCCATGAAGGCGAGATCAAACCAGCGGGCGTATCGGGGCAGGTCCTCGTAGTTTCTGTATCCCAGAAAATGGGTGTTGGGTAGGGATTCCAGCTCCGAATAGTCGGCGAGGACCTTGCCGATAAAGACGAATTGCAGGTCGGGAGCGCGGGATGCCGCGTGATGGATCATCTCGCGATCAACACCGTCACCCAGCGACCCAAAATACCCGACGCGCGGCCGGCGTATCGTCGCGAACTCATCCGGTTCTACGGTGACGCGCTTGAGCGCCCCGTTGAAATGATCGAAATCCACGGCGTGCGGCAGGTATTCCACGTGGGGCCGCCTGTTCCGCAGGCTTTCATGGATCTCCCTGGACACGCAGAAGACGCTGTCCGCGGCCTCGAATAGGAGTTTATCGCGGCGACGGATCGCTTCTCGCGCCGTAACATGCCTGTGCGAGTCGTACTTGTCCGAATAGTAGTAGATCAGACTCGAGTTGGGCAGGCTGAGGACGGTGTCCGCGAAGGACGGAATGGATGCGAAGACCAGGGGTTCGCTGATTCCCAACAGCCGGTAGGCTACTCTTACCTGAAACGTGATCCAAGAACCGTTGAGCGTTTCGAGGATCTTGTTCCCGAACAGGGGTAGGGCGATTGGCGCCAGGACGTGGAAGCCGTCATCGACCTGTCGCAGCCAGCGGGACCAGCTCCGCAGGCGCCCGGTGACGCGCCTCCAGAAGCCCTTCTTGCCTAGCTTCGGCATGTTCATGCCGATGGTGTTGACCCACAGGATGCAGTGGCCCCGGCGATGGAGCGCGTGCATAAAGTGGTAGCGGCTGTGGGGATTGCTCGCCCAGTAGTCGTCGCCGGCAAAACAGACTACCGGTGGTTTGTCGGGGCAGATCGGTCGTCCGGTCATCACTTCTGCTCTTTCTGGTCGAGGTCGATGTGGATTCCCTGACGCGGTATGGGCTGAAGTTCACCGCTACGTAAACCCGAGACTACGAATCGCAACTTGCCGGAAGATGACCGTTCGAGCGCGTCACAAACGGTCACATCGATTCCCATCTCTTCACCGACCCGGCGTCGCAGGGCGGCTTCGACGGACTCGGTCTCGCGCCGGCCAAATGCTCCTCTGGGCACTATCCGGACGATGATTCTGCCGGGTTTGTTCTGCACGATCTGGGCTTCGCGGAGGAAGTCGAGGCCTACGAAGACGTGGGCTAGACGGCCCAACTTGGTGCCGTCGGGCAGAATGACGTAGTCCTCGCGGCGACCGTCAATCGCAGAAACGAGGCGGCCCGGGTGTCCGCAAGGACAGGACTCCTCGGTTAGTCCGGACACGATGTCCTGCGTGTCGTAACGGAGGAGGCAGAAGGCGGGGTTCGAAAGATTCGACCCCACTAGGTGTCCATGTCCATCGTCGTCCGCGTCGGCGATTTCTACGGCCGCGAAGTCCTCGTCCACATGCAGTCGGCTGTGCTCGCACTGGGAGATGTTTGCGACTCCTTCGGCCAACCCGTAATGCTGGATGGGAGTCACCCCGAACGCACGCTCAATGATGTCACGCTGGGTGGGCAGAAGATTCTCCGCTCCGGTGCTGATCCATCGAGGCATATAGCCGATATCGTCGCCCACTGCCAACAGATGGTTAGCCACGAGCGCCAGAACCGACGGATATCCGTGTAGCCACGGCGGTCGGCGGCGACGCAATTCCTTGATGTACTCCGGCAGCGAGCGATCGTTCATATGGTAGGCGCTGAACATGATCTGGCGCCGCGGTAGGTTCGTCCGCCAGAATGGGGCGCGCTTCTGGCGACGGGGCACCACGTCCAGCCCGACGAAGTAGCCACACCAGGTGTCGGCCTGTATACCGTGCCATCGCCAGTATCTCCACCAGACCGCCCACTGCTCGCTGATCGTCCCGGGCGGTGCTCCGAACCGGAGCGGATTGCCGGTCGTGCCACCGGTGTCGCGGTTCATGAGTAGTTCGCCCCCCGGATCATCCGAATAGAACGCATGGGGCTGCCGACGAATCTCTTCCTTCGTCAGTACTGGTAGCTGTTTCAGATCCTCGATCTCTCGGATCGACCCGGGATCGATGCCGTATTCAGGGAACAGCGCCCGGTAGTAGGGGACTGTATCGGCGCAATGCCGTACGAAGTCCTTCAGTCGGGCATTCCTGAAGCCGACTATCCTGTTGTGGGACCACCGGTTCCGTTCCTCGTACGCGGCCAGCTGCCCGCGAAAGGTCTCGCCGAACCGCTGCCGGACGGTGTGCCAGCCCGCGAGGGAGCATGCCGCGTTCTGGAGCGGAATGGGCAAGCGGGAGTATATTGCGCGCAGTCGTGACATTGTAGCTACCGCGGGTGGTCGTTGGTAGAGGGCTGATGCGGGCGATCATACTTGCTGTCGATCGACGCCGACAACGATAGATGAGCCGGTGGTTGCTGTCCATGCAATTGTCGCCGGCGTCGACAACGAACCCGGCGACTATTCCACGTATTGCCGCCGTCGGCGGCAACCGTTAACATGATCGCCGGATCCTGGTCCGCTCGTAACCGAAGTCCGAGAGGTGCCGTGAGAATTCTATATGTGGCAACGAATTTTGCTAGTCTCACGCACACGTTCATAGCGCGTGAAGTCAGCGCACTGCGTCGTTTGGGCGTATCGGTGGACCTGCTAGCCTTGCGCCAGGCATCAGGAGCGGTGGCGGCGCGTCCGGAGTGCGATGTGACCGGCTGCCGATACGTGTATCCGGTTGCGCCGGCGACTGTCTTCCTCGCCCTGTTGAAGCTCTGTTTCACCCGCCCGGGGCGATTGTTCACAGGTGTGCGGACTGCCCTTGGGTCGTCCCACGACTCCTGGCGCAACCGCCTGAAGATGCTTTACCAGCTAGCGGTGTCGGCGAGCCGTATCGCCGAAGTGGAGCGCGTACAGCCGGATCTAATCCATGCGCACCTGGCCAATCCGCCGGGGTCCTACGCCATGTTCCTGTCGGCCCTGACCGGAGTACCCTTCAGTTTTACCGGCCACGCCGCGGACCTCTTTCGCCGACCGGTGGGTAACGGGACGAAACTGAGGCGGGCGGTCGGAGCCGTGGCCATATCCAGATTCAACCTGGAGCACTACAAGAGCCTCCACCCGGACCTGGACGAAGCGGAGATCATCCATTGCGGTGTGGACCTGTCGGAGTTCCCTTTCGCGGAGAGACGCCAGTGCGGAACGCCCTTGCGGGTGCTTGCAGTCGGCCGGGCGACCGAGAAGAAGGGTTTCCGGTACCTGCTGGAAGCGTTGGCGCAACTCGAACGGGACGGAGTGGCCTGGATGGGCCATCTGGTCGGTGGCGGTCCTCAACTCGAAGAATTGAGACAGCGCGCGGACCGGCTCGGCCTGACGGCTCTTGAGATCACGGGGGCTCTCCAGATCGATGAAGTGAAGGGACTGCTGGCGGCGGCGGATGTCTTCGTGCTCCCCTGTATCCCGGCCGACGACGGTGACGTCGACGGTATACCCGTCGCGCTCATGGAGGCCATGGCCAATGGATGTCCGGTGATCTCAACGCGGGTCTCGGGAGTGGCCGAACTGCTAGCCGACGGGGCCGCGGGATTGCTGGTGGATCCGTGCGACGCGGGGGCGGTCGCCACCGCTATGAAACGGATCGTCGCTGACGACGGCCTGACACAGGCCATGTCGCGGGCCGGCCGCGTCCGCATCGAGTCCGAGTTCGACGTCGATGTGGAGGCGAGGAAGCTGAGAGCCTTCTTCGAGCGGATCTCTCAAGGTGACAGAGGGTGATATGGACGTGACACGCCTGCTTCTGCAACGCCCCTGGCGCAGCCTCACTGCGCCCCTGCTGCAACGGATTTACGCCTACCGCTACGATCGCCGGGCGCCTAGGCTGGCCCTGGCCCGGGAACGGGTCGCCGCCTGCGACCGAATCAAGCCCGATTCCCGCATCGCCAGGGAAACGGAGATCATGCGCGTTTTTTGGGGATGTGAACCGTTCCATTACTGGCGCTACGACCTCTACCGTGCCGACAAGGAGATGTCAGACGCCGATCTTCTGTCCTACATCCCCGAGTTCTTTATCTACCAGTTGTTCCTGCCTCTTTACGAGAAGCCCAAATACCGTGCCATGATGAAGGACAAATTTCTGACGGAGGACCTGTTCCAGGAGAGGGGTATCGCCCAGCCCCGCACGCTCGGCTACTTGCGCAGCGGTAGGCTCGTCGCGGAAGGTGACGGTCACGGCGGCATCGACAGGTGGGTTGAATTGGCCCAGTCCGGTGAATTCCGGAAGATTTTTGTCAAGCCGGTCGCCGGCAGCGGTGGCTACGGGATCCTGGTCTTTCGTTGGAACGGCGAAGCCTTCGTATCCGGAGATGGGGATTTGCTGGACGAGACGCGTCTAACGGCGATCGCCGGAACGAGCGACCATATCCTCCAGGCCGGCTTGATCCAGGATTCGCAACTGGCCGGTTTCTATGACAACGCCGTCAACACCTTCCGGATAGCCACGAGCAATCGTGACGGCCAGGTGCGGGTCGTCTGCGCTGTCCTGCGCATGGGCTGCCGGGGCAAGGAAGTCGACAACACGGCCCAGGGCGGAATCCTGCTGGGAGTCGATTCCACCACCGGCGATTCGACCCCGTGGGCGACGACCGAACTTTGCGAGCCGTTCTCGGCGCATCCCGATACGGGGGCGGTCTTCGACGGGAGCCGCCTGAAAGCGTGGTCCGAGGCCCAGGAATTCGCCGTGGACGCAGCACGGCGTCTGCCCGAATTCACCCATCTGGGTTGGGATATCGCGGTGACGAAGCGGGGTCCGGTTGCAGTGGAGGCGAATCTGGGGTTCGGCATCGACTGCTTCCAGGTGCCGCTCGGCGGTCTGAAGGATGACTTCCGGATCGGAAACCCGTCGGACTACTGGCGCTGACGCCGGCGGATGCTGTTGGTGGCGAAGTAGAGCGAGCCGAACAGGACGAAGACCAGGAGTGCCTTCACGGCCAGCACCGCGAAGGTTCCCGCAGGGCCGTACTGCAGCAGCGGTTCGAGCCATGAGGTCTTTGGCACGAGATGGTATCCGGCCAAGGTCAGGGCGCCCAGGAGATAGTCCCGGCCGATGGATCTGGCGACCGCCACGAGATCCATCCCCGTCCGATATCGATGCAGGATGAAGATCGACAACGCGACGTGGACGGTGATCGCCGTCGCAGCGGATATGGCCAGTCCCCGCAATTGCATCTGGTGGACGAGAAGCAGACTGCCCACCGTGTTGGTCACGAGGTACTGGAGTGCCAACCAGACCCGGTCCTTCATGCGTTGTAGGGCATGGAAGATTCGGCCAATCACGCCGTTGATGACCATTGCCGGAATGCCGAGCATATAGAAGGATAGGGCCGTAGAAGTCCGCAGAGCGTCCTCGGCATCGAACTCACCGCGCTCGAACAGCAATCTGACGATCTCGTCGCTCGCCACGACCAGCGCCAAGGCGGTCGGGATCACGAGTCGCGTCAGGTTCTGCAGATTCGATTGCACGTACCTGCCGCATTTCTCCATCTGTCGGTTCGAGATCATCTCCGAGATATTGGTGAACATGACAACCACGAGGCTGCGCGCCACGAGGAGTTGGATCATTGTCATCAGGACGTTTATGTAAGCGATCGAGGACAGGCTGCCGGTCTCCAGGCCCGTGGCGAAGCCCTTGTCCACGAACCTGTTCACCGTGAGGATGATCTGGGCCAGCAGGACCGAGGAGCCCAACGACCAGACTCTCGCCATGGCTCCCGGGGGGAATATAGGCTTGACGAACGCCAGGTAGCCATTACGCAGTGCGTCGATGGCCAGGATGGTCGTCTGCGCCACGAACGAAATGGCCACGGAGATCGGCAGGCACCAGATCCCGTGTGATCCCTGGAGAGCGATGATTGTCACGAGCGTTATCCCACCGTGGACGATGGGAATAACCCCGGCGACGCGGAATCTCCGGTTCAGGTTCAGAACGGCGCGCAGTAGCGCAACGAGTTGGATCAGGACGCCGGGTACTGCCAGGATGCGCAACATCCGGATCGCATGGGTGCTGGTTTCCGGCGGCGTTTTGGGAAATAAGCTCGTCACGAGCAGTTCGCCGCCGAAGATCAGTCCCAGGAGGAATGCGATGACGAAGATCTGGAAGAACAGGATGGCCGCGTTCTGGAATGCGAGCTGCTCACGACGGCCCAGAATGGTGCGATACTCGATGGAAAGCGGAATGATCGCGGCCGTGTATACTTGGCCGATGATGGTGTTGATGAAGGAGACTAAGGAGAAGGCCAGAGTGTAGGCATCGTACATCATGCCCGCGCCAAAATAATTCGCCATGAGCATCTGGTTCGCTATGCCGATGGGACGAGCCAGCAAGGTCATGCCGGCGAGCCGGATGACTTCCCCGTCGAATAGGCTGCGGCGGATCCTGGCTATCAGCCGATCCTTCACGGCGACGACTTTCTGCAGAGCGATTCGTACAATTCCTCGTGGGCGGCCACCATTGAACGCAGGGAGAATCGATCCTCGATGATCCTGCGGCCACCGAATCCGGCCGCCCGCAGACGGTCAGGAGCAGCCAGCAGAGCGCTCGCGGTTTCGACCCATTCCCGGACCTGACCGGATGGAACTTCGCCCGGCGGCGGCGGTGTGAAGAGCTGGGACGTATGCGGGCTCCCGTCAACGAGTTCGCGGATCTGGGGTATGGACGGAGCTACGAAGGGAGTCCCCGAGGCCATGGCTTCCATGACGTTCAGGGGCAGGCCTTCGTTGCGCGAGGTGGATACGAAGAGATCGGCG
This sequence comes from bacterium, assembly GCA_024231905.1. Classification (GTDB taxonomy): domain Bacteria; phylum Krumholzibacteriota; class Krumholzibacteriia; order LZORAL124-64-63; family LZORAL124-64-63; genus JAAEQC01. The sequence continues at coordinate 70,178 of JAAEQC010000234.1, forward strand.
GCAGCCAGCAGGTCCGGCACGTCCTCGCGTAATCCGAGATACGTCGTACCGCAATCACGGGCCGAGATCAGAGCCTCCACTTCCGGGACGAGAGGACCCTTGCCGCACATGAAGCCTCGCGCGGGCAATCCCGCCGTACGGATCGCTACCATGAACCGGACAAAAGCCTGGGGAGCCTTTTGGTCCGTGAACCGGCCCACGAAGAGCACCATGGCTTCGCCTGCAGCGAGGCCGAGTCCTTCCCTCACACGCACCGTTTCTCCAGGGGCGAGGGGGCGAAAACGCTCGGTGTCGATGCCGTTGACCAGTGTTTGCACCTTTTCGGGGGCGATGCCTTCGGACTCGATGCAGTAACGCCTCACCGCCTCGCTGACAGCGAGAACCCTGCCGGCGTGTTTCGCTTCGCTACGATAGCGGATTCGTTGTCTGTCGTTCATGTCCCTATAGACCAAGTGCCGGGTCCAGATCCGATGCGGAACACCTGCGGTCCGTCCGATCCGGCTGCACCAGTAGTCGGAGAACCGATTGTGGGAATGGATGATATCGAAGCGGTGCCGCCTCAGGAATCGCCAGATTTTCCACCATCCACGAGGGTTCCGGAACGAGGCAAGGCCGAGGCCGTGGACTGGGACGCCGGCTTCGACGAAACGTCGCCGCATGGGAGAGCCAGGATCGCTCGGAGCAGCAAGTGGCGCCATGGCATGAACTTCGAACCGTGTAGGGTCAAGGCAGCGGGCCAGATCGAACGCGACAGTCTCGGCCCCTCCGACTGCGAACTGGTTGAGGATCTGGCAGACTTTAATCTTGGGCTCCATGGAATCCCACGACGGTTGAATGGCGAGAAAGTTGCTAAGTGAGCGACTAGCATAGCACATGCCGCCTGGGCGGGCCAGATTGACCGTCTTTGCGGGGCACTCGAGCCCACGGAAGCCGTTTGACACCATCTGGTCGATGTAGTTTCGTTGGGCTCCTAGGCTGCCCGCGCCTGATCGTCGCGATTACTCTCATTCAGGATACAGGAGATTCATGTCGTGATTTACGTCGTCCTGGGGATGCATAAGTCCGGCACCACGTTGGTGTCCCAGATCATGCACGAATCGGGCATCAACATGGATGACCAGATCGATGCCCATGTGACCTACGACGCCGGGAACAAGTACGAGCGGCAGTCGGTCCTGCATCTGAACATGAAGATCATCGGCGCGACCGATTACCGTATTGTGGATATTTCGAAACCGGTAGGCGGGGTCTCGGATGAACAGGCGGCGGAAGTACGGGAGATCATAGGCCAGTGCAATCGGCGCCATGATGAATGGGGATTCAAGGATCCCCGCACTTGCCTCACATATATGGATTGGGCGGAGCATCTGCCGCCACACAGGATCATCGCCGTCTATCGCCATCCATCGGAGATCTGGCCACGATTCTGGTTCCACCCGCTGCGGCGTTTTCTCCAGAATTTTCCTCGTGCGGTGAGCTTTTTACGGCGATGGCACGAACACAACCAGAGCATCGTCGAGATCTTACGCTCCACATCCATGGAGCACATCGTTCTCGATTATCGGAACCTGATGACCGAGGACGGGGAATTCAATCGACTCCAGGAATTCGTGGGTAGAGAGCTCGAGGATCGCCGGCGTCCGGACCTGTACCGCAGCAGGCAGCGACAGTATCTGCATCTCAGAGCCGCGGACTGGTACTTGGAGAAGCGCCGCGGCTGGTCAACCCAGGACGTTCTCGGAGACCTCGCCGCGCTGCGGGCGTCCCAGTGAGATCGGGAAGAGAGGTACGAACCACCATGGCCAGGAAACTCCTCCTCGTTGCGGCCGCTCGCCCCAACTTCATGAAGATTGCCCCCTTGTGGCGTGCGCTGAGGTCGCGTCCCGACCGGTTCCAGCCGAAACTCGTCCATACCGGGCAGCATTACGACAAGAACATGTCGGATGTCTTCTTCGACGACCTCGGCTTGTCCCGGCCGGATGTCAATCTCGGGATCGGCGGAGGGTCCCACGGCCAGCAGACGGCCGGTGTACTGGAGAAGTTCGAGCGACTCTGCCTGGATGAGCGACCCGACATGGTCGTCGTGGTCGGCGATGTCAACGCCACCCTCGCGGCCACGGTGGCCGCCTGCAAGATCCAGGTGCCGGTGGCCCACATCGAGGCGGGCCTCCGCAGCGGGGACCGTTCCATGCCCGAGGAACTTAATCGCCTGATGACGGACGCCGTCGCCGATCTCCTGTTCACGCCGTCGCCGGACGCCGACGAGAATCTGTTGCGCGAAGGCGTCTCACCCGAACGGATCCGGCTCGTCGGCAACATCATGATCGACAGCCTGGTCGGGGTCCTGGACAAAGTGCGTGATCTGGACACGTTCGCACGCATGGGCCTGGAGGCCGGTGCCTACGGGGTCGTGACGTTGCATCGGCCGTCGAATGTCGATGCGCCAGAGGACTTGGCCAGCATCCTGCAGGCCCTTGATCGTGTGCGCCGTCCGCTCGTCTTCCCGGTCCACCCGCGCACCCGCAACGTCATGGAAGAGAACGGCATACACCTGAGTGTCGGCAGCGAACTCAGGCTGACCGGCCCCTTGGGCTACTACGATTTCATGAATCTTGTCCAGCACGCGGAAATGGTGATCACGGATTCGGGCGGCATCCAGGAGGAAACCACCTATCTGGGGATTCCCTGCCTGACGCTGCGACCCAATACGGAACGTCCGATCACGATCACCCAGGGCACCAACGAGCTGGTGACCGTGGACTCTCTGGTTGCCGGGACCGAGAGGATCCTGAGCGGAACATGGAAGACTGGCCGAGTTCCCGATCTGTGGGACGGTCGGACCGGTGAGCGGATTGCCGGGGAACTTGCCTGCTACTTCGCTCGTTGAGACCGGGAGGCGGCGGCGATCTGATCCGCGATGAACTCGACCAGACTAGCTGGATCCGGCAAAAGGATGCGGCCCGTGCGCCTCTCCACCGTCAGCCTGTCCGCCACGGCCTCCACACTGTCCAGCAGTACGAGCTTTTTCCGCTCGGCGAGGTCCTCGTCGACCATGCCGCTGCGGCCCCGGAAAAAGCTGAACGAGGGAACGCCCATGATGGCGGCTTCGCGGGTCATCGTTCCGCCGCCGCTGATGACGAGGTCCATGGCAGCGATCAGGCTGGGGCCGTCGTAGACCCGGTCGGGGATGATGACGTTGTCCATTCCGGCCGCCGTCGGCAATCCGTGCTGGTCCTCCGTTCGTGGCAGAAACACCAGTTGGACGTCGTCCGCAGCGGCCAACTTCTTGAGAATCGCGGCCAACAGCACTTCCGATTCGGCGTTGTGATAGTGAGCGGTCGTTGCCGGTGGCCGCAACAGGACATGGGTGCTCCCCTCTCGCAAGCCCAGGGATTGCGCCACTGAGGTATCGAGTTCCTTGCCACCCAGGTAGAGGATTTCTTTATAGCCGGGGAACGCGACGGCCTTGGGCGCCGAGATGCCCGCTTCGCGACGGCGCTCCTCGCCGATGGCTTCGGGCAGCAGGATCTTCTTGCAGCCCCAGTTGAATATCCTGGGATCGACCCATTCGTAGTCGTACATGGTCAGGCTGGGCACCCGCAACAGGCGGGAGGCAATGGGCAGGGCGCGCGAGCCATGGCCGAAACTCACGTCGGGGCGGCGCCGGCGGGCGGTTCCGGCCAGAGCCCAGGCGCGTCGAAGCGTCCCGCCAATCTTACCCAGCATGCCGTTCCCGTAGAGCCCTCCCACGCGCAAGTATTCGAAGCCGTACAGGTCGAGAAGCTCGCAGGTGTTCGTCCGGTCACGGGCTGTGAAGAAGACGTCGTGGCCGCGCGCAGCGAGCGCGTCGGCGAGGGGGCGCATGATCAGGACATGCGGGCCGTTGTCGGCATCGAACCAGATCTTCACGTGGTCTCCCGATTCCGTCCGAGGTGAGTAGCGAGCGCGCGAAACATCCATGCCTGTGACCAGCGCAGAAAGATGGTCCGCTGAGTGAACCTCCGACCTTTCTGGAACCGGAATCCGCATCGAGCCTCGTCCCACAGATTATCAACGGATCTACCGAGTATCCGTCCGGCGCGGTCCACGAGTTCGCCGCTGCCGTTGTCGAGTTCATGCAGGGTGAGAGCAGCCTGGGCGAAGGAGTGGGCATCCAGAGGGCTCGTCGAATGGGCGTAATACCGGGGGAGGTCGTCGTCGGTCAGCAGATTGGCCAGATAGTACGCCAATCCCCGGTCGACTGCTTCGATCCAGTTATCGCGTCTGAGCATCGAACCAATGGAGGCAAGGGTTTCCAGCACGAATCCCGTGTGCAGGTTGTCCACCCACTGCCAGTGGCCGGCTTCGCCGTAGATCCACGAACCGTCCTTACGCTGGCGCGCGACGACAAAGTCCGCCGCTTGGGTGGCCAGATCAGCCATCTCGGCCGCAGCGGGGGTGTCGGTCATAGAGGCACGGGCCAGGATTTTGGCTGCGAACAAACTGGCGTTGTAGACGCGGGTGCGGTCACGGGGGGAATAGCTGAAGCAGATTCCGGTCTCGTCACGGTAGCGGTGCAGGTGCTCGAGGACGAACCTGGCGGCTCCGGCGGTCACGACACCGGAAGCAGGGTGGCCGCAGCAGGCGAATCCGTCGACGACGAAATTCGTGGCGACCACGGTCGGGTAGTAGGCCGGCTGGAGGAACGCCTTGGACTGCCAGGCGAAGTTGTAACCCCACCCCATGGCCGGCGGCGCTTCATCGGTTGTCGCCAGTTCCCGCGCTAGACCCGGATGGAACACGCGCCCCGGATGAACGGGACTTCCGTCCGGCGACGAGGCCCGGCATACGATCAGGTCCGCCAACTCCTCGATGGCTGCTTCCCTGCCTGCCGGTTGCCGCCATTTCGCCAGGCCCTGCATGATGAGCGCGAGACCCTTGGGATTGACACCGGGGGTGATCCCAAGCAGGGGCCTGAGGTTCACGGGGGAACGCTTGACTGCCTGGATGACGCCCAACCGCAGGAACCGCGAGCGAGGGAGAACGGATGCCAGCAACCTGCTGTTGAGTCCGTCATAGGGATCGTAGCCCGTAAACCGCCGCGATCGCAGCCATTCCCAGACGGAGAGAGCCACGGGCTGCAACCCAGGAGACGGTGATTGCGCGTCAGCCATGCCGCAACATTTCCGCTGCATCCACGGCAACGGGTAGGCCGGTGGTCAGGCTCTCCACGGCGGCGAAGGTTGCCAGGGTCGTGGCGATCTGCGATATCGACGAAATGGCGCGTTCTTTCCCGCGCAGGGAGTCCAGGAACGCCTTGATCTCCCCCGATTGTCCCTTGCCACCGCACCGCTTGCGCTGCTTGCCCTTGTTTCCGTAAAGCATCACTGAACCGAAATTGTCAAGGACTCCGGACCGCCCTGCACCGAAGACCTGCAGTTCTTCTTTGGGCATGGTCCTACCCCCGCTGGCGAAGTAGGCGACACTGCCGATCGACCCGTTGTCGAAGCGAAGATTGATCAGCAGATCGTCGGCGGCAACGCTCTCCGTATCGTCGGTACGAACGCAGATCGCCGAGACTTCCACCGGAAGGCCGCCGCAGACGAACTGCATGAGATCGATGAAGTGACACGCCTCGCCAATGATCCTGCCACCGCCAACCAGGGGATCCTGGATCCAATGGTCTCGGGGGATGGGGCCCGCCATGATTCGGTAGATCATGCTCAACGGACCGGTGTGGGCGCCGAAGTGCGCCTTGAGATGCTTCGCTGCGGGTGAGAACCGCCTGTTGAATCCCGTCTGAAGCACGGGCGCGGAATCGTTCGAAGCCGACCGGCGAATCGTGCCGGCAATGGCTTTCAGTTCGTTGATGTTCAGGCAGAGCGGCTTCTCGACAAAAACGCTCTTGCCGGCCCGCAGGGCCTGTGCGACCAAGGGACCGTGCAGGTCGTGCCTCGTCGCTATCACAATCGCAGTCGTGTCCGGATCCGCAATGACCTGCTTGGCTTCCGCGACCGCCGTCCGGAATCCGAACCTCTTGCCCGCATCGACCGCACTCAGGCCGCCGTTGGTGCAGATGGTGGTCAGGCTGACGTCCTTGCGACCGCGAAAGTGCGGCAGGAGAAAGGCCTGGGCATAGGAACCAGCTCCGACGAAGCCTATGCCGCCGTCCTGGCTTATACCCGGGGCTATCTCAACATGGTCGGTACCGGAATTCCCGGACGGATAATCGAGTAGGACTCCGGCAAAGAACTCGCTGCGCGCACCGATCATCTTATATACGTTCGGAGCGTCATCGAACGGGATCCTGTGCGTGACGAGTTCGGTCGGCCGGAACGAACCCGAGGCCATCAGATCTAGGGCGGCTTCCATGTTGCGGCCCTCGGTCCACCGGGCGAAACCCACGGGATAGTCCAGTCCGCCTTCCTCGTAACTCGGGTCGTAGCGGCCTGGCCCGTAGGAGCAACTCACCATGAAGCGGGCTTCCTTCAGGTAGAAGGGCTCGCGCGGGAGGTCTAAGCCCACGGCGCCCACGACGACGACGCGCCCGTTGCGTCGTACGATCTCCGCAGCCGTGCGGACCGGATCGGAACTGGCCGTGGCCGCGCAGATGAGGACGGAGTCTACGCCGTGGCCACGCGAGAATTCACCGACCATATCCTCCAGGGGATCGGTGCCGGTGCGTACGCCCACATCCAGAATGCCCTTTTCCAACGCATAGTCCACGGCTGCGGTCGAGATATCGATACCCATGACCCGGCAACCGTTCGCCTTGGCGAGTTGGCAGGCGAGCCCACCGATGACGCCGAGTCCGATGACCGCGACACTTTCCCCGAGCGAGGGCGCAGCCAAGCGGATTCCCTGCAGCGAGATGGCGCTGAGGGTCGTCATGGCTGCCGCGGCAGGGTCGACACCCGCCGGGACCTTCACAACGAGATTCCGGGGCACGACGACATCATCGGCATGATTGGCATAACCGCCTCCGCCACAAGCGACAAGATCGCCGGGGCGGATACCCTCCACACCTTCACCGACCTCGATAACCCTGCCGCAGGAGCTGTATCCTATGGGCTGCGCACCTTCGAGTTTCGACCGTACTTTTTCGAGGGTGTCGCGGATGCCGACCGTGCGCGCCATGTCCAACACCTGCCGCACCTGGTCGGGGCGGGACCGCGCCTTGCCCAGAAGGGATTTTTGTCCGACAGTGATCTTGCTGCCCTCGGTGCCGGGGCTCACGGCTGATACGATTGTTTGCACTCGTACGAATCCTGGTGCCAGAACCGCGTCCGGGGATTCGACGATCGATACGGAACCATCGCTGAGTTTCAGGGCTAGAATGCGCAAGATGAGCGCCTCCGTTTGATCGTGGGTATCGCGCAGTAGTCCGCGAAGCAAGGTCGAATCCTAGCCCTCCGGGGTCCTCGGGGCAAGGTGGAACCGGATGCAGCCGGGACCTTGGCGGGCGACCCTGTTCCGGTTGTTTCGGGCGGCGAAGGCGGATCCGGCCGCAAATGCTTCAGTCCGTAGGGGAATGGACGATAATTCGAGGTGTCAGTGTTGCAACGCACCCCGATTACAGGCTGCTCAGGTGGACTCGATAGATTGCACAAAGTTCTCTAAAATGTTATACTTAGCACAAAACCAGGCGCAGTATGACAGATTCCGGGACAGAGCGGTGTCATTGTACGTTGGGGTGTGCCCTTCTCTACTTTCCGCATTAGCCCGAACTGGGGATAAACGGAATGGTTTTCGATAATTCAGGAAATGGACGGCAAGAGGTGAGCAATATCCTCAAGGCCATGCGCAAGGAGTCACCATCCGGTACTCCGCGGTCAGTGGATGTACCTCGGGTCGAAACCAGCAATCTGTTTCCGCGTCCTGACTCGGAGCAGGCTCGCGAATTCGAACAACTCGCGGATTCTCTCATCCATCTTCACGGCGGATCCGGTGGACAGATCGTCGTTTTCAGTTCCACGGCCTCGGGCGAGGGTTCGAGCTACGTTTCATTCAACTGCGCGCGATTCCTCACCGCACTATTGGACCGGAAAGTGGCATGGGTCGACGCCAATATCGGATCGCCTCAGCGGCGTCTCCAGACGGGAGAACTCGGTTTCAGGGATCTCCTCGTCGACCCGGCCCGGTTCCCGGATTACGACACTACTCCCGAGATGGTGGTCGTCGGCAGCGGCGAGCAATCGATCAAGGCGACGGAGCTGTTGTCGGGCCCCAACTATCCTAGGCTTCTCGAGAAATTTCGGGAGGCGTTCCATTTCACGGTCATCGACGCCCCGGCGATCCTCGAGAGTGCTGATGTAGCGCATTTGGCCGAGCCGACGCTGGGACTCGTACTTGTCGTGCAAGCAAAGAGGCTGAAACATGAGGTCATCAGTTCGGGCCTCGAAAAACTGCGGAATCGCGATGTCGATGTACTGGGAACCGTCATCAACAGACGGACGTTTTCCATCCCCGATTCCCTTTACAAGCGGATGTAGCCAACGAAGGTGAGGGGTACCGAATGAAGGGCTCGCTTCGAATTCACCGATCCCCGTTGCGCGGGTATACTTCTTGGCTGCTGGCCCTCCTATTGGTTGGAGCGGCGACGGTTACGGGTTGTGGGGGCCAACGGATCCTGCCGGTCGAGACCAGCGTGATTCCATATTCGGAGGAACAGAGGGTCGCGCACGATCAGGCCAGGTCGGCTCGATACAGGCTCAAGCCGGGCGATATCATCGGCGTGTCGTTCAAGTACGAGAAGCAACTCGACACGAAGAGCCTCATCGTCCTGCCTGACGGTTTCATCACGTTGCCGGGGGCCGAAGGAATCAAGGCGGCGGGTCTGTCGGTCGGTGAGTTGGACAGCACCCTGACGTCCACATTTGCCGTCGACTATCGCAATCCCGATTTGACGGTTCTGGTCCACGAATTGTCGGCACTGCAGGTCTATGTGTTGGGCGAGGTGAATTCTCCGGGGCTCGTCAAGCTGCCCGAAGGCGGATTGGGGGTCCTCCAGGCGGTGGCTCTGGCCGGCGGCTTCAAGAGTGGTGCGCAGCCGAGCGAGACCGCGCTCATCAGGGTGGCTGACGAAGGATTCGAACTGCGACGAGTGGACCTTTCCCATCTGGAGAAGTTGGGAACACCCGACTTCGGCTACATGGACATTCAGCCCTACGATGTCATTTACGTTCCCCGTTCGACGCTGGGGGATATCGGTTTCTTCAATCAGACCGTGCTATCGCCGCTGGTCAACGCGAGTCGCATCTTCTGGGACGTCTATGCCATCGCGAACCTGGACAAGGTCGAAAGACTTCTGCGATGATGTTCGATTGCCGGCAACGGGGGAGTTGAGTTATGGACCACCAGGTAAAGCCCGTGAGTTCCCAACCGGTGCCGGTCGGCAACCAGTCCATGTCGCAGTTCGATGCCAAGAGGGTTCTGGGCATCGTCATCCGCCGGCGGTGGATCATCCTGGCGATCGCGATTCCCATTATCATCATCGCCTATATCGGGACCTGGAGTTCGACGGCGAGTTACATGGCCACGACCAGAATGCTCGTGGAAACCAAGATGCCGGAAACGCCGTCCTTCGATCGGATCATCGTCAACTACGACGTACTGATGAGCACGGAGGCTCTCGTTTCCCAGAGCATACCCGTGGCGACCATGGCCGCGGAGGCGATCATCGATTCCCTCGGTCGTTTCAACACGGAGAGTCCGGAGTTGGCCGCGATCTCATCGGTTGAGAAATTGAGGGATCTCCTGCTCGAGAACGTGGACGGTTCCCAAGTCGGAGAATCCAATATCCTGCAGATTTCCTTTTCGCACCCGAATCCCGATTTCTGCCTGCTTGCTGTGCGGGAGATTACACGCGCCTATGGCGAGTACAGTGTCGAGAACGAGCGGAACCAGGAGGCCATCGGCTACTATGACGACCAGATCTTCGAATTGCGGAGTGACGTCGATAGCCTGATGGCGACGCGATCGCGCATTGTCGCGGCGGCCGGCCTGTCGGCATACACAGATTCACCCCGCGAGAGCGTCGGCCAGATCAGGGGGCTGGAGAGCGAGCTGTTCAAGGCCGAGGCAAACCGGTCGGCCATCGACGCGAAGTTGAGGGCGTTTCGCGCGGCGATCGACGCTGATCCGGGCTTTGTCCCCATGGTCCAAGGTGAATCGGAGAACATGCGGGTATTGAAAGGCCTCCTGGACGAGCAGCAGGTAGAGCTGAATTCGTTGAAGGTCCAGTTCCAGGCAGAGTCCGAGTACATTCGGCGCCAGCAGGAACTAGTCGACCTCACGGGGGTGTCCCTGGCCCGGGAAAGGGATGCCTACCTAACGACCCTGGAAGTCCAGTTCCTAGAGGCGGCAAGCCGGGAAGCCAGCCTTCGTGAGGCGATCACCGGCCAGCGGGCCGTTCTCGACGAGTATCCAGATTACGACTATCGCATCAAGTCCCTGGATCTGGCCATCTCGACCCAGAACGACCTGCTGGAGCGTTTGCGCACCAAGCGGGGCGAGGTCAAGATTAAGGCGATGACCGACTACCGGATCAGCAAGATCCTGCCGCTGGACCAGCCGGTCATTGCCGGCTTCGTCGGGGGCTCGCGCAAGGTCCTGTACCTGAGCCTGGCAACCGTCTTCGCCTTCGTGTTGGGCCTGCTCGTTTCCTTGTTCGTCGAGAACCAGGACCACCGGATCTATGATCGTCGCACGGCGGAATACCATCTCGAGTTGCCCGTGTTGGGGGCCATCTCGCCTAGAGAGTCCTCGTCGCGTTCACGGACATGAGCCTGACGACGGGCATCACGAGTGCGACTCGGCGGATGCAGTCGAGTTTGGCGCCGGTGTCTGGCGGATCGGTGGCAGGGCCGGTCGTCCTCGGTGTCCTGTCGACGGTTGTTTCCGGACTCCTGTTTCACTTCCTGGGACCGAAGATGGCAACCGTGGCGCTCGGAGTCATGATCATCGTCATGCTCCTCGTTTGGATCTCCCTCAAGGACCTAACCTATTCCCTGGCTTTCTGGATGTTCACGATGGCTGGTTTTCGCACCTACGGCATGGTGCGGATGCCCGGATTGCCGGACCTGAGCATCGACCGGATTCTCCTTGTGTGGATTGTCCTGCTGCTTTTATTGAGAATGCTCGTCAAGGGGCGCCAGTTTCGAGGGCCCTATACGGCGGACTTCCTGCTACTCACGTACACGATCTACGTACTGGTCCAGCTGAAGCTGACGGGTTCGCCGAGTTTTCACGAATGGGTGTTGAGTTGCCTCTCCCCGTATTTCGCATTCGTCTATGGTAGGGCTGTGATCAAACGCAGCGAAGAGATCCGCAACATACTCATTTTCCTGTTCGCCATGTCCGTCTATTTCTACATCCAATCCATCGCGCAACGTTTCGGATGGCATCAACTCATATGGCCCAAAGCGATCCTGAACCCGGACGTGGGCGCGCTGTTCCACGTGGGCCGTTCCCGCGGACCGGTCATGCATCCGCCCCTGTTCGGCCAGTTGCAGGGCATGTTCCTGATCGTCCAGCTCTACTTCCTAATTAAGGTGAAGAATCCCCTGTGGCGTGGAGTGATCCTGGTCTCCATCGGGCTGGGTGCGATAGGGCTCCTATTCTCGTACACGCGCGGACCATGGGTGGCGACGGCCGCCGGGATCGCCGTTCTGGGCATTCTCAGGCCGACGTACCGGAAGGCCCTGGTCGTCCTGCTGATCATCGCGGTCCTAGCCGGTTCCGTGGGGGCGATCCAGGCCCTGAATACGGACTTCCTCCAGGAACGGCTCGAGAACACGCAAACCATCGAGAATCGTTTGGCGTTCATGGCTTCGGCCTTGCGTATGAGCGCGGACCACCCCCTTTTTGGTGTTGGCTATTTCAAGTTCAATGAGTACCGGGGGCATTACAACCAGGGTACCTACATTCCGTTCTACGGATTCGTAAGAAAGAAGCTGGGAGCAGAGGTCGCGATCCACGATATTTACATTGGCCGGCTGGCCGAGGAGGGCGCAGTGTCGGTCATGCTGCTGCTGGCCTTGGCGGTCTCTGTGGGACGGGCGTTCCTTGCGCAGTGGCGCGCATCCTCACGGGAGAAGTACTTCGACCGCGACGTTCTGGCGATGATTATGGCTTTGGCCGTGTGTTATCTGGTCGGAGGCATGATAATCGATTTCCGCTACTTCGATCTGGTCAACGTCGTCTTTTACTTCCTGGCTGGTCTGGTCTACGGCTATCGTGCACGGGATGCAATTTCGGATAGCCGGACGTCGGAATGTTGCTAAGGTTCGATTCCGCCCCGCCCGGGAGCCCATTCGACCGCGTCGTCCAGAGGGCGACGAATCCGAGGTGAACGATGTTCCTTTCGCACTACGGGCTCGATATCGACCCGTTTCCGTTGAGACCGAGCCTGGATTTCCTGTTCATGTCGAAAGCGCACGAGGAGGCCATCGCTCATCTCGTATATGGCGTCGAGCATGAAGAGGACGTTATCCTCATCACGGGTGATATCGGGACAGGCAAGACTCTGGCACTGCACAGATTGCTCGATTTCTCAGCCAGCGGACTCACGCCGGTCATGATCAATGTGACCATTCTCGGCCTTTCCGATCTCATGAGGCTCATGCTCCTCCAGCTCGAAGTCGAAGTGGATTCTCTGGCGCCCGATTCCACCCTGGTCCATGCGCTGGAAAAGAGACTGATCGAAGAGCGGTCCCGGGGACGCCGAGTCCTGCTCATCATTGACGAAGCCCAGAACCTGGACGAGGGGACGCTGGAAGGTGTCCGTTTGCTCCTCAATCTTGCCCAACCGGGTGGACAGGCAATGCAACTGGTTCTAGTCGGCCAATTGCCGCTTGCGACCAAGTTGGCCCTGTCGGGATTGCGTCAGCTCAAGCAGCGCATCCGTGTCCATTACCAACTGGATCGTCTAGACCGGCGCGAGGTCGAGGAGTACATCCAGCACCGATTGACTGTCGCCGGGCGTGCGGATTCCCCTTTCGTCAGTGGTGCATACGACGAAATCTACCGGTTGAGCGGCGGCGTGCCCCGTGTCGTCAACCAGATCGCCAACAAGGCGTTGCTGGCGGGATTCGTCGCCGGCGCGTATAAGATCACGAAGGAGCATATAGGGCAAGCGGATGCGGAGCCGGCGGTCGAAACTACACAAGGGTCGGTCACGGTGGGCGCGCCCATGGAAACTGGGAAACCCCGTCCGCGCGCGGACGCTACCACCGCCCCGATTCTACCCGAGCCCCCGCAGCGACGGCTCCCCGACCCGCCGCCGCATCGTGCTGCGGTGGACACCGCCGAGCCGGTGCGGAGCCGCTCCATACCTTGGCGATTGATCGTGGTGATCGTGCTGGTCGTCGCCGTGCTGGGTACGTTCCCTTGGTGGGGCAGCTTCGTCGGCCTGGCGAATCCTCGGCAGGCACCGGATGAGAGTTCGCTATCGCCGAGCAGCAGTGAGGTTCGGCCCGTGGTCAAGCCGCACGAATCGGTACCGGACGTGGATTCGTCCGGCGACGAGAAGGCCCCGGCGGCGGATTCGATATCGACCGTAGCTGTCCCCATTTCGGCTCCGGCGCGAGATGTCGAACATGCGGCCGGTGGATATGCGGTGCACGTGGCCTCGTTTTCCACTGCTGATGTCGCGGCGACCTACGCGAGGACTCTGGGTGGGCAAGGGCTTCTGGCCTTCGTCACACGCCGTGAGGAGACCCCGGGCAGGATCTGGCACAGGGTCTATATCGGTCCGCAACAGAGTTGGGAGGAGGCCGAGATCAAGGCCGGTGAGATCATGGAAGCGGGTCTCGTTCGTTACGTATCGGTCCATAGGCTCCGTTAATCATCGCGTCGACAGTTCACGCCCGGGGTGCCATGTCTATCCGTTGCGCACAGCTCATAGAGTCTCTTGGCATGGGTGGAGCGGAGCACCTTGCGGTTCAGCTCGCCAATGCTTTGGCGAGCCGCGGTCTTGAATCCAATCTACTGGTCATGGGCGACGAAGGGCCGCTCTCGGAGCGTATCGGAAACGACGTACAGGTCAGCTATTTCAGACTCGCCCGCGCGTCTATAAAATCACCTGTGAAATTCGCGGGCTCCCTCGCAAGGGGCCGGATGCTGTTGCTTGAGGCCTGCAGGAAATCTCGGTTGCAGATCATCCAGACCCACCTCCCCGGTGCGAATTTCTGGGGGCTCATGCTGGGATCGCGCGGTTCGCGCCGGATCATCGCGACGGTACACAACAATGCAGAATTCCGATACGGGGACCGGGACAGCGCCTTCCGGGCCGCCTTGCGGCGGTGGGCCTACCGGGAGATTCTCAAACGGCAGGCGGCGACGGTCGCGGTGTCGGAGCAGGTGCGGACGTCGTTATTGCGCGACCTGGGTTTGTCGGAACGAGCGGCGGGCGATCTCGAGATCATCACCAATGGAGTCCGTTTGGCGGAACCGATCTCGAAGAGCGCGGGGACGGAGGTGCGTCGAGACCTGGGCGTGCCGGAGGACGCGGTACTCGTCGTTGCCGCGGGCCGCCACGACGAGCAGAAGAACTTCCGCGATCTCATCGAGGCCGCGCGGATTCTTGAGACTCGGGATCTCCCGGAGTGGCGTCTCGTCATCGCCGGCGACGGCCCCCTCCTGGCCGATCATCGGCAGGCGGTGCAACGCCGGGGGTTAACCGGCCGCGTGTCCCTGCCCGGTACGGTTATGAATCTGTCGGACATCCTGGGCAGCGCGGACATTTTCGCCCTCTCCTCACTGTGGGAGGGCTTGCCGTTGGTCCTGCTCGAGGCAATGTCAAGTCGCCTCGCCGTCGTCGGCAACCGAATTGCCGGTGTAGGGGAGGTCATCGTGGAGGGTGATTCCGGTCTGATGGCGGACCCCGGAGATCCGGATTCTCTAGCCGGTTGTCTCTCGGAACTCATTTCCTCGCGGGATCTTCGGCAACGACTGGCCTCCTCCGCTCGGAAGACGGTGGAAGAGCGTTTTGACTTTGAGCGGGTCGTGGATCAGGTCGTGGACCTATACCGCCGTTGTTAGCCCGCCTGCGGCGGCTTGTAGCCCCGCCCATGAACGTTTACCTTATCGCACAACGAACCGGCCCAACTCCCTGGAGAGCATCTCTATGTTCCGCGTGGCTTCGGTACCGTTTCTGAATGCAGAACCGCTCGTCGCGAAGCTCAAGTCCGCCCCTGCCACGCGCGTGGATTTGGTGCGGGCGCTTCCGAGCGCTTTGCCGGCCCTGATGGCGCCGGGAAACGTCGATGCGGCGCTCATGCCCGTCGTGGAGCATTTCCGGTTGGCGGGCAGTTCTCTCGTGCCGGGTTGCTGTATTGCGACCAGGGGCGAAGTGGCCAGCGTACGTCTCTTTTCGCGGGTACCCCGGGAAGAGCTCACGAGAATCGCGGTCGATTCGGGTTCCCGGACCTCGGTGGCGTTGCTCCGCATTCTTTTGGGGGAAATCGATGGTACCCGGCCTGAGTTCGTGGTATCGAATGCCGATCCGAATCGGTTGTTCGGGGAGGCTGAAGCTCAGTTGATCATCGGCGACCGCTGTCTTGAGGCCGAGGCGTGGCTCACGTACTCGGGATGCGAGGGTGTGTTCCGTCACGACCTGGGAACCATGTGGACGGACCTCACGGGTTTGCCGTTCGTCTTCGCGGCGTGGACGCTCTCGCCCCAGGTTTGCGCAGGGCCCCGCGATCGACTGCTCGATCTCATTCGCCTACTGCAGGACTCGTACCGGCGGGGCATGGTCGCTCTCAAGTCCATTGCCCGCGAGGCGGCGGCGGCTGGTATGAAGGGGTACGCCGGAGAATCGACTCCGGCCGCTGTCCAACGCTATCTGACGTGTTCGATCAAGTACGGCATGGGCGACGAGGAACTGGCGGGATTACGCCGGTTTCACGATTACTGTCGCAAGTGGTATCTGGTCCCGAACTCGTCCCGTTTGGCCCTGTATCCGACGCCAACGGAGTCTTCGACCGGCGTCCAGCACGGAGGATTCGTTTGAGATCGTCAGAGAGCAGCATGGGACAGGGGCCGATGGACCCTGAGCGATTTCGGGATCTCGTTGCCGAGCAGACCGCTAGAGACGGCGCCGAGCCACGACCGCCCGCGATGATCGAACCGTTCCGGGTGCCCGGTCAGTCGTCCCCGTTGGCGCTCGCACTGCTGGATGATGCCGGGTCGAGGAGGCTTGACGGCGGAGAGTTGCTCGTAATGCTTGAGGAGGCATCGCTCCACGACCTCGGGCGCGTAGCCCACGCCCTGCGAATGGCAAGATGCGATTCTAAGCATGTGACCTATGTCGTGGATCGCAATATTACCTACACGAATCTCTGTTACGCAGACTGCACGTTCTGTGCCTTCAATCGCCATAAGGGCGACAGTGATGCCTACCTGCTTTCCATTCATACGATCCTCGAGAAGTGCCGTACTGTCGTGGAGGCAGGAGGGAGTCAGATACTCCTTCAGGGAGGACATCATCCCAAGAGGAGACTCGACTACTACGAGAGCATGTTGGCGGCGATCAAATCGGCGTACCCCCAGATGTGGATCCACGGATTCTCGCCGAGCGAGATTCTCCATTTCTCCCGTCTCAACAGGTTGGTGCCGGGGCAGGTGTTGCGCCGCCTGAAGGCGGCCGGCTTGGATTCTATTCCGGGCGGTGGCGCCGAGATCCTTTCGGATCGAGTGCGTGGGGCCATAGCGCCGGGTAAGGCTTCCGCGTCCGAGTGGATTTCCGTCAGCGAAGCCGCCCATGTAGCTGGATTGCCCACCACTGTGACGATGATGTTCCAGCACATCGAATCCTACGCCGAACGCATTGAGCACCTGTTGCGGGTGAGGGAGAGCCAGGATCGAACCGGCGGCTATACCGCTTTCATCTCCTGGTCCTTCCAACCGGGAAACACACCCTTGATGGACATTCCCGAACAGCGGGATCAGGTGGAGAGCCACGGTTTCCTCGGTTCTCTCGACTACCTGAGAACCCTGGCCCTGAGTCGCATTGCACTGGACAACTTCGCGAATATCCAAGCATCATGGGTCACCCAAGGCAAAGCATTGGGTCAGCTGACTTTGTTTTATGGGGCGAATGATCTGGGAAGTACGATGATGGAAGAGAGCGTCGTTTCCGCGACGGGGTCGCAGCACCGGCTGACACGCAATGATCTCGAAGAGATGATCAACGGTGCGGGATTCATGGCGGCGCGTCGGGACAATGGCTACAACATTCTCGACGAGTCTTGAGTTGAACCCGGCCCGCCGGTTCTCTGGACTGCGGAAAGGTCCACCCGTTTACGGGGTTCGCTGCGGGCAACTCGCATTCAGGACTCACTTGGCTTCGGACTCGATCGATGACCTCGTTGTCCCTGGATCCAGCCAATCCTCTCCATAGATCTCCCGCGGAAACACCCGTGGCACCAGTCCATAAAGAAACTGCCTCAACTTCAACGCCAGATGGCTCGCATCATGCGCTCCGCACACGGTCCGCAGAAAACCCTCCAGCGTGTAGATCTGGATCTCCACCGGGAAGCGGTACAACGTGCCCGACAACGGCGCCCGGGCCAGGATGTCCACGTCCCCCTTGAAGACCTTGTATTCCTTGCTGCTCCAGGAGTTGAGCTCGCTGCCGCCGACGGTCTCGGGGGACAGGGTATCGGTGACGTTACGCCAGCCGAAGGGGCTGCCGAGGCAGGAATCCAGCAAGGTGAGCAGGTCGTTCAGGGCGTCATTGTCGGCCACGATGAACATAGCGCCGATGATGTCGCCGACCTCGTCGGGATTGTTGATGCCCTTGCGGATCATCTTCGAGAGGAGCGAACCGCTGCTCTGGGTCTTCATGTCGCCCCAGCGCACCTGCTCAATGACCCGGTGCCTGCCGTCGACGATCTCGAAACTCACCGGATTGACCGAGCGCTTGAAACGGCAGTTGTGATACAAGATGTCGAGACTGACCGACCGGTCGCCCTGTTTCTTCTCCAGGAAGGTGGAGCGGAATTCCCAGCGCTGGTCGCCCTCCCGGGGGCGGGAGGTGTAGGAGATGTGGTGCCTGTCCTCGGCCAGATGGTAGCCCACGGTCAGCTCGTTGACCTGGCGGGTGTGCCGCCACAGCCCCTCGCCCAGCAGTCCTTCCAGGAACCGCAGGTGACGCAGACCGTCCTGCACCAGGCGGGACTGGTCGATGCGCAGCAGGAGTTGGGCCAGACAGAGCTTGCGGCGGGCCTCGTAGCACTCGCGATCGCTGGCGCCCTCGAAGGTCAGTCCCAGCAGTTCGCGCATGTCGCCGCTGCTGCGGACGGTGTCCAGGATGCGCACGGCGTTCCGGGTCTCCGAAGGCAGCAGGTCCACCAGGGAGTCGATGTAGACGTCGGCTTCGGTCAGGTACTCGGCGGAGCGTGCGGCCAAGGCCGGGAGGCTCTCGCCCACCCCCCGCGGCGAGCGCAGGGGGTGGAAGAGCCGGACCAGTTCCTCGCGGTAGGCGTCCTCGCTGGACAGGGCCCGACGGTAGGCCTGCCGGGTCAGCAGGAGCAGGCGCGAACGCCGGGACGGAAACGCCGGGTCGAGCAGGGGGTGGCCCGAGTGGTCCACCTTCCACATATCGGCCCCGTTGCCGTTCCGGAACGTTGCTGCTTCGACCCACCGACCGTCCATGGAACTCCGCTTCTAGATGAGATCGAGAACCCGTTCGATGTCGCCCTGGAGATCCTCGTAGGTCTCGCAACCGACCGCGATGCGCACCAGATCGTCGGTGATGCCCGCAGCGAGCTTCTCCTCGGCCGGGATGCCCGCGTGGGTCATGCTCGCCGGGTGCTCGATGAGGGTCTCGATGCCGCCCAAGCTCACGGCCAAGGTCGGTACCTCGACGTTGTTGATCACGGTCTTGCCGGCCTCCAGGCCGCCCTTCACGCCGAAGCTGAAGACGGCGCCGGGACCCCTCATCTGCTTGCGCCCGAGCTCGTACTGGGGGTGGCTCTCCAGCCCCGGGTAACGAATCCAGCTCACCTTGGGGTGCTTCTCCAGCCAGGTCGCCAGCTTCATGGCGTTCTCCTGGGCCCGGTCCATGCGCAGCCCCAGGCTCTTGACGCCGCGCAGCACCAGCCAGGCCTGGTGGGGATCCATGGTGCCGCCGAAGTTCACGTGGACCTTGCGCAGCCGGGCCAGCATCGCCGGATCCTTCGCCACGACCATGCCCGCCACCACGTCGGTGTGACCGTTGATGAACTTGGTCATGCTGTGAAGGACGACGTCGGCCCCGAGTTCCAGGGGATTCTGGAGGTAGGGCGAGGCGAAGGTGTTGTCCACCGCCAGGATGGCGCCGCCGTCGTGGGCGATCTCCGCGCAGGCGGCCAGGTCGGTCAGCTTCAGGGTCGGGTTGGCCGGGGTCTCCACGTAGACCAGCTTCGTGTTCTCCCGCATGGCGTCGGCCACGTTCTGGGCGTCGGAGGAGTCCACGAAGGAGGCCTCCACGCCGAAGCGGGGATACTCGTTCTCGATGACCATGCGGCTGGGGCCGTAGAGGGATTCGGTACCGACCATGTGGGTACCCTGGCCCAGGAAGGTCAGGTAGACCATATTCACGGCGGCCATGCCGCTGGCCGCGCCGAGACCGCCGCAGCCGCCTTCCAGTTGGGCGATGTTCTGCTCGAGGGCCTCGGTGGTCGGGTTCCCCAGCCGCGTGTACTTGTAACCAGGCTCCCCGCGGAAGCAGGCGGCGCCGTGGTCGGCGTCCTTGAAAGCGAAGGTCGATGTCTGGTAGATGGGCGTGGCCACCGCCCCGGTCTGCTCATCGACGTGCTGGCCTGCATGGATGATGCGGGTCATGGCGCCACGGCTGTCGATGTTCTTCATGTTTCGGGACCTTTCTCTTGTCATTCGTCCGATTCGGCCTCGGCCTTTCCATGCGCCGTTCAGACCGAAATGTTTGTTGCCACCAATATGGTGCCAGAAGCGGGTTTTTCCAATCTTGCGTGGACCAAAATGCCCTGGGGATCTGTCGGGAGACCTTTACGCCTCTTCGTACCCGAACTCTTCTAGCCGATTCGCGAATCGCAAGCGATACCACCAGGCAGCCCATGAACTGATGTGGGAAGTCCAGCGATGGGCGGCCTTGCCGTCGAATCCGACGGATCCGGAACGGAAGCCCTCGCTGACTACTGTCCGATCCATCATTTGCTCTTCGAAGGGAATGCGCAGTTTCTCGCACAGATCCGTAATCGATCTGCGAGGGTCCTGGACGATGTCCTCGAACCGGATCACAAGGTAGCGCTCGGGATGCTTGTCGCCCATGTGGATGGCTCTTCGTATACTCTCCGCCCATTGAGCCGTTGTTTGCGCGGTCATGAAGAGTTCGAAGAGAGGTCCGAACCGGCGGAGAATCCGGTAGACGGGGGCCTTCTTCTTTTGCTCGCGTCGTCGTTTTAGATCCGACACGTGTACGGCCCGGGGATCGCGAATCATGTGGATGATCCTCGAGTGCGGATACCAGCTCAGAAGTTCCTCCGTCCACCTCATGTGGATTGGAGTCTTCTCTCCCTTGACTTGCGCGTCGAACCTTTCTGCCACCAAGCTCATGAAGATGTCAAAAACGGCAGGTTCGCCACGATCGCAGGCGAGGAGGCGCTCACGAACTTCGGCGGAGCTGAATTCTTTGACGATCCATCGCCATTGCCACCCCAGATCCTTGAAACGGGAATAGCGCAGGAAATCCGGGGAGTACATGTGTTCAACCAGCCGTTGGACATTGGTATCATCAGACAAGGGTGCGTAGCGCTGGAAGTGTTGGCGCATCCCGGCACTCGGCAGAAGGTGCCCCATGTAATGGGTCTCGTCACAGAGTTGGACGACCGAGCAATCGTTGAGAAGGTGGCGCATGAGGGAGGTTCCACTGCGATGGACACCGACGACGAAGATATGGCTGGGTAGGTTCGAACGATGATCAGCCACCCGTTCCATTGCCGCCATGCCTTTCTTTGGAAACCGTTGCTGCGATCACGACACCAGGATCAAGCTCCAAGCTATATCGCGCGGATCGGCTCCTCAAGAGCCGATTCACAACTTGAACCCCCTTGTGTCGGATTCTGGAATCGAGGTATAGTCTGCGAGTCAATCCTGCCAGAATCACGTTTCGGACCCGCTCATCGGCCCCGCCTCCCCCGCCGGGCCGCACACCGGGTTCTCCGGAGGTAACACCATGTCATCGCACGCTTTGGCCAGCCGCTGCGCAGCCCTTCTCCTGCTCCTCCTCTGCACGCCCCTGCTCGTCCAGGGGGCCGACCCCGACCGGGCCTGGCATTTCCTGCCCGCCGACGACATCGGCGCCCCCGCCTTCCATGCCGCCCATCCCGGCTGGGACGGCCGCGGCGTGGTGATCGCCATCCTGGACACGGGGGTGGACGCTTTCGCGCCGGGGTTGCTGCAGACCTCCACAGGGCAGACCAAGCTCATCGACGTGCGCGACTTCGGCACGGAAGGCGATTGGGACACGGCTGAGGCCGTGCTCGACGATTCGGGAACCGACGCGGCCCCGGTGTACGCCGACGTCGACGGAGTGCTCCTGCGGGGCGCCGCGGATCTGCCGGTACCCCCGGCCACGGGCGAGGGCGCGCTACCGGTGTACATGGGCGTGGTGACCGAACCGGACTTCGTGGACAGCCACGATGTCCACGACCTCAACGACGACGGCGATACGACCGACAGCTTCGGCTTCATCGTCTACCAGGCTGCGCGGGCGGACGTGGAAGCGGCCCTGGGCGTGGGCGCCGGCTACGACTTCCTGGCCGATCTGAACGAGACCGCCGCGGCCACGGTCGCCAAGGAGCGTGCGTCGCAACGAGTGTGGGTCGTGGTCATGGATACCGACGGCAACGGCGACCTGGCTGACGAGGCGATCCTGCGCGACTACCGGGTAAACCACGACTCCTTCGCCCTGGGCGCGGACAACGATCCCGAGTCCCGGTCCCTCATGGCCTGGAATCTCAACGTGCGCACCAACGAGGACCACCTGGGTGCCATGACCGCGCCCACGGTGGAGTTCCACTTCGACGACGGGGCCCACGGCAGCCACTGCGCCGGCATCGCCGCCGGCTACCAGGTGAGCGGACAGGAAGGGTTGAACGGCGTGGCGCCGGGAGCCTGGGTCATGTCCCTGAAGATCGGCGACAACCGGCTGTCCGGCGGCGCCACCCGCACCTCGAGCATGAAGAAGGCTTACGAATACGCCGCCGCCTTCGAAGAGAAGTGGGGGATCCCCGTCGTCGTGAACATGAGCTTCGGCATCAACTCGGTGGAAGAGGGCGACGACGCCATGGGCCGCTGGTTGGACGACCTGCTGGCGGACCATCCTACCCTGTACGTGTGCACCAGCGCCGGCAACGAGGGTCCCGGCCTTTCGACGGTGGGCCTGCCGGCCACGTCGCCCAGCGTCATCGCCAGCGGGGCCTACCTGTCGGTGGGCGCCGGCGCCGATCTCTACAACGCGGGGATGGACCGGGCGAGCCTCTTCAACTTCAGCAGCCGTGGCGGCGAAACCGCCAAGCCCGACGTGGTGGCGCCGGGCACGGCCCTCAGCACGGTCCCCGGCTTCATCGACGGCATGGCCCGCTTCAACGGCACCAGCATGGCCAGCCCCCAGACCGCCGGCGCCATCGCCTGTTTGGCGGGGGCGGCGGTCCGCGAGGAGCTCGACATCCACTGGGGCATGGTGAAGCGCGCACTCATCGCCGGCGGCGTCCGGGTCGAGGGCAAGGGGCTGCTGGACCAGGGCGGCGGCCTGGTGCACCTGGAGAATTCCTGGAAGATCCTGCGCGACCTGGCCCGCAGCGGTTCAGCCGGCCGCGTCCTGCGCTGGGACATCTCCACCCCGTGCGCCTTCCAGGCCGACGGCCTGAGTGACGCTTCCTACTGGCGCACCCCCGGCGGCGCACCGGTGGCTCCCGAACGCGTCACTTTCACCGTGCGTCCGGTCTTCCATCCGGATCTCGATCCCGACGCGCGGGACGCCTTCTTTCGCAGCTTCTCCTTCCGTAGCGAGGCCGACTGGTTGAAGGTCATTTCCGGCGACCGCTACGTGCGTGGCGACATGGGCATGACCGTCCGGGTGGAGTACGACGGCGACAAGATCGAGGCGCCCGGCGTCCACGCGGCGCGGGTGGTGGCCAGCCTCGACGGCGGCGACCTGTCCGGCCTGGCCGCCCGGGAATTCTACCTCTGGAATACGGTGGTGGTGGGCGAACCGTCCGGCCCCGTCGCGGGCTGGGTGCGCGTCTTCGAGGGCGAGGACTTGGCCCAGAGCGACGTGAGCCGTCACTACGTGGATGCGCCGGCCGGCGCCTCGGCCATGCGCGTGCGCCTGGAAGTGAGCCCGGACGTGGGCTCTTCCCGCGGCGCGGCGGCATTCATCGAGATCTGTGATCCGGAGGGCGTCGTGCGCGGCGGCTGGTCCGGCTACGCCGAGGTCGATGGCCGGCAGATCCGCGACTTGACGATCCTGCCGCCGGAGCTGCGCCCGGGCACCTGGGAGCTCAACGTGGGCACGGGCATCACCAACCGCGACCTCACCGACTACCGCCTGACCGTGAGTTTCGACGGCTACGCCGCCGAGCCGGCCCGGCTGTGTCCCGCTGGCGGCGACCTCACGGTGACGCGGGTCTTCGAAGGGACCTTCCGCGGCCAGGTCGAAGCCGCCCTGGAGGGTTTCCGCGCCACCGAGACGATCGAGATCGAGAAGGCCGACGTCTGGACCCGCTCCTTCACCCTGGACGAGACCACACCCAGCGCAGAATTCCATCTGGTCATGTCCGAGAAGGTGGCCAACCTCTTCACCGATTGCGCCGTGAACATTCTCGACGCCTCGGGCAAGTCGGTCCGGGGCACGAGCTTCGACGGCCGCGAAGCCCGGGTGCGCGCGAACTTCGCGGCGGGCAGCTACAAGTTGCAGGTGGTGGGCGCCTTCGCCATCGCCGCGGACATGGCAGCCTGGGGCTTCGACCTGGAGGAGAAGTTCTTCTTCGGGTCGCCGCGCACGGGTGCCGTGGCCCGAGCCGGCGGCGGTCGCCTCACCCTGCCCTGCGGCGTGCCCGTGAAGCTCGACGTGACGTTCCCGGAGGGAGGTCCCGCCGTTCCCGAGGGCAAGAGTCTCTTCGGCGCCATTCGCTTCCGGGACACGCGCACCGACGACCGCCGTCCTGGCGACTCGGGTGGACGGCTGGTGTGTGAGGTGCCGGTGGGTCGGGAGCCAGACCAGGAGTAGGGGCTCAGGCGGGCAGCAGTCCGCGGAGGATCCCTTCCAGGCGGACCATGTGCGCCGCGCGATCGCAATGCGCCTCAGCGTAACGTCGCGCGGCGCCTTCCTGCTTGTCGCCGGCGCGCAGGAGGGCGGCGAAGAGGGATTGCGGATCGCCGGCGGTGGCCAGTTCGCCGGTGACCCCGGGTTCGATCAGCTCCGGCAGCCCGCCCAGGTCCGAGCCCACGATCTCCCGGTCCGCCGCCAAGGACTCCAACGCCGCCATGGGTGCGTTCTCGTACCACTCGGAAGGAATGACCGAGAACCGGGCCCGCCCCAGCACCTCCCGTAAGCCTTCGATATCCAGGGGACCGAGCACCTCCACCGTCTCCAGCCCCAGCTGGGCGACACGCGCCCTGGTGTTGCCCAGGCACGGACCGTCGCCGGCGATGAGCAGGCACAGGGGTGGCCGGGCCTCGGTGCCGTCGATGTGCCCCTGCTCCCACAGGGCCTGGGCGTCCAGGAGGGTGCGCAGTCCCTTCTCCTGGGAGATGCGCCCGAAGTAGACGTAGGCGTCGCGCTCCACGTCCGGCAGACGATCCGGGTGCCAGAAGTCCAGGTCCACGAAGTTGGGCAGGTGCTGCAGCTTGGCGGCCGGGAAACCCCAGGCTGCGTATTTGTCCCGGTAGAAGCGGCTGGGGCAGAGGAAGGTGTTCACATGCCGCGTGTAGATTCCGCGCCACCGCTGGTGGGCGGTCTCCACGGCGGCCAGGAGCGACGCGGCCCGGGAGTTCTTCACGCAACGGCCCAGCACCGCGTGGTGGAAGCGTCCGCCGCGGCAGCGTTCGCACACCTCGCCCCGCCGGAGCATGTGGATGGCCGGACAGAGCAGCCGCAGGTCGTGCAGGGTCATGACAATCGGGATGTGGTGGCGGGCCAGGACCGGCAGGATCGAGGGGCTGAGGTGGTGGTAGATGTTGTGGATGTGGGCCACGTCCGGCCGCGCGGTCCGGATGAGTTCCTCCAGCCGGGCGGCGGCCTCCCGATTCCACAGGAGGGACAGGGCGTCGCCGGGGGACCAGCGGGGGGTGCTGTAGTCTCGGGCGCGGACGAAATAGCGGTCCCACCGGGAGGGGCGGGCGTGCTCGTCGGCCATGGCGAAGGGGATCACGTCCCAGCCGGCGGCCGCCAGGTCCTCCTCCTCCTGCACCACGTAGCGGCCCACGCCGCCGGCCGGACCCACGTCGTGGTAGAACTTGTTGATCAGCAGCAGCCGCGGTCGGTCCACATCCATCCTGTCCGTCGTGTGTCGAAAACCCTTGTCCGCCATGAATAACGCTCGGACGAACCTTCGGTCAACCTCGGGCCCCCGCGTCCGATAATGCACCTGGAGGGAAGGTGCGCAAGGTCGGACGGGGGTTCGTCCCCTGTCCGTGTGCCTTGCGACGGCCGTCAAGAGCCGGAGTTGCAAGCGACGGGACGCCATGACGAGGTACTGGTCCAAACTCCGATACGGGGCCCCGTGGCGGGCCGCCGGCCGCCTGTTGCCGGACGTGGTGCAGCGCCTGGATGTGCTGGGCGTCCATCTGCGCCGCCTGGCGGGGGGCGACCTGGACCGGCGCCTGACCGTTCGGGCAGACGACCCGGTGGGCGAACTGGAGGCCACGTGCAACCGGCTCACCGACCGCATCGTCGCGGCCCGGGACCAGCTCGTCGACCAGGCCGGGCGCCTGGAGGCTTCCCGTGACGATCTCCTGCGCCTGGATAAAGCCAAGGACGACTTCCTGGCCCTGGTCTCCCACGAGGTACGCACGCCCCTGACCTGTATCCTGGGCGGCGTGGACTACCTGCGCACCACTCTGGGCGGGGCGACACCGGCCCAGCGCGCCTTGCTGGACGAACTCGACCTGGGCGAGGTGGTGGAGGTCATCGCCGACAGCGGCGTCCGTCTCAACGAATTCCTCGACGACGCCCTGCGCATGACCGCCATCCGCTCCGGAGCCCGACGCCTGGATCTGCGGCCGCTACGGCCGAGTGACGTGGTTTCGCCGGCCCTGGGCAGGGCTGCCAACATCGCCATGGACCGGGGCATCCGCCTGGAGGACGACCTCTCGGGCGTGGAGAGCTGGCGCCTCCTGGGCGACATCAGCTCCTTGCGCATCGTCTTCGGCAAGCTGCTCGACAACGCCGTGACCCACAATACGGACGGAGGGCGTGTACTCCTACGGGAGGTGGCGGAATTGCCCGCCGAAGCCGTGGGGACGCCGGCCGGCGACGCCGATCTGCCCCGCCTCGAGGATCAGCCCGGCGCCGCCGCCTGGCTCGAGGACGTGGCCTGGCGCACGATCGAAGTGCGCAACACCGGCCCGGTCATTCCCGCCGAGCGTTTCGGCGCTCTCTTCAGTCGTTTCGAGATCGTGGGTGAGATCGAGAACCACAGCCGCGGGGCGGGTCTCAGCCTGTCCATCGCCCGTGCCCTGGTGGAGGAGCACGGTGGGCGTCTCGCCGTACGGAGCGACGACGAGTTCGGCACGTCCTTCTACGCGCAATTGCCCGCGATCACCAGCGACGCAGCCGCGGGCCGCGGCGCCCTATGGGACGATGCTCCCGAGGGTGTCGGCGGCCGATCCGGCCACGAAGAGGTCGGCGTGGTGGCTGACCCCGCTGGGCGCCAGGTTGAACTCCACGACCCGGGCGCCGGCCCGGCCGGCTTGGGTGACGAGTCCAGCGGCGGGGTAGACGGCTCCCGCGGTGCCGATCACGAGGAAGAGATCACAGTCCCCCACGGCACGTTCTGACGCGGCGGCTACCGCCGGGTCGATCCCCTCACCGAACCACACGACGCCCGGACGGAGCAGACCGTCGCAGATATCGCAGCGCGGCGGCACCGGCAGCGGCACCCGTCGGTCCTCTCCCGTGGCGCCGCAGCCGGTGCAACGCACCTGCCAGATGGACCCGTGGTATTCCAGCACGTCCCCGCTGCCGGCCTGCTGGTGGTAGCCATCCACGTTCTGGGTGACGATGACGACCTCGGTGCGTGTGGCCAGCCGCGCCAGGGCGTGATGGGCGGCGTTGGGTTCGGCGGCGGCGATGAGGCCGCGCCGCCAGTCGTACCAGCGCCACACCAGTTCCGGGTCGGCGGCGAAGGCCTGGGGTGTGGCCAGTTCTTCGGGACGGTACCGGCTCCACAGGCTGTCCTGCTCGCCGCGGAAGGTGGGGATGCCGCTGGCGGCGGAGATGCCGGCCCCGCTCAACACGGCCACCCGTGGCTCCTCCTCGAGCATTGTGACCAGGTCCTGGATTTCCACACCGCACCTCCCGGTATTGCCCGCGGGCGCTCCAGCCCGCATGATGGGGCGACCATACCGTGTCGCCGTCCCATTGACCAGCCGGGGAGGATTCCGCTGCCGCGCACCGTGCTCATCACCGTCCTGTTGCTGCTCGTGGCGGCGACGATCGCCCTGGCGACCCCGCCACCGGTCCGCTTCGCCGCCGACACCCGCTCCGGCCACGCGGCCGCCGAGCGTTGCGCCGAGATCTGGCGCGAGGAAGGACCGGCCCTGGCCGCCCGGCTCCTGCCCGTCGGTACCCGGGTCGACACCATAACCTGCCTGCTGCTCTCGCCGGACGCCTTCGCCGCCCGTTTCACCGGTAGTGTCCCGGACTGGGGGGTGGGGGTCGCCGTGGGGGGCGGCCGCCTGGTGGCCATCGACCACGCCCGCCTACCGGCGGTGGGTCGCGGTCTGCGCGAGGTCTTCCTCCACGAGATGACTCACTCCCTCCTGTTCCAGGCCGCACCCGAGGTCTGGATGCCGGCCTGGTTCCACGAAGGGTGCGCCATGCGCCTGGCTGGAGAGTGGCGCTTCGTGGATACGGTCTCCCTGGCCCTCGAAGGCCGCGTGCCCGCTCTGGACCGGTTGCAGGGACGCTTCCCCAGGGTGGCCGCCACGGCGGACCGGGCCTACCGCACCAGCCTCCTGGCGGTGAACTGGCTGACCGACCGTCACGGCCCGGACGCGGTGCCGCGAGTGGTCGCCGCCGCCGCCCGCCGCGGCGACTTCCACGCGGGCTTCCAGGACGCCACCGGCGAATCCGTGGCGGAATACAGCGCCGCCTTCGCCTCCCGTATGCGGCTGCGCTTCGGCTGGCTGGTCATGGCCACCCGCTGGCCGGGTCTCTTCGTCCTGCTGGCGCTGGTGTTGCTGGTGGGAGGCTTGCGCAAGATCGTCCTGGCCCGTCGCCGCCTGGCGGAGATGGACGATGATGAGGCCCGGGAGTTCGACTGAGAGCTTGCGTTTTGCCCGCAGTCCACCGTCGCAGCGCTCTTCCCGCTAGGTTTCACCGCTATTCGGACCCGGGCGGCCGATGTCCCGCGATTCCCCGTCGTTCCTCCCGGTGACCGGTCGGATCCTCTCGCCCCCGGAACCCCGACGCCCCCCGTGGTGGCACCTGGGTTGCTCCTTCCCGCCTGTCCACCGTGAACGAGACTGGACGCCGGAACGGGAGAGAGCGCATCGTGAGGGTCAAGAGAGCATGGATCACGACGGCCATCGCCGTCGGCCTGTGGATGATGACGGCGGCGGCTTTCGCCCAGACCACCGACTACCGCTTCCACTGGGCCCCCAGCCCGGACGACGACGGCTCGGGCACTCCCCTCTCGCCGGCGGTGGGCTACGAGGTCTGGTTGCGCGAGGATGCCGACGCCGAGAAGCTGGTCGCCACGGTCATGAGCGACACGGTGTACACCTTGGCGGCGGAGCCCGGCGTGGTGCACCGCATCCGCGTGGCGGGTTTCGACGGGGCCGGCCGCGTTTCGCTGAAGAGCGATTGGTCCGACCCGGTGTACTTCGAGGACGACGTCCGTTCGACCCCGGGCTTGCCGGGCTCGGCGGCCCTGGGCGGCAACTATCCCAACCCCTTCAATCCCGAGACGCGGATCCGCTATGGCGTGCCCGAGGAGGCCACCGCGAGCGACCGCATGCGCCTGGAGATTTTCGCCCTGGACGGCCGCCGCGTGCGGACCTTCGACGTGGATCGCACCCCCGGCTGGCACGAGGTCGTGTGGGACGGCCTGGGCGATGACGGCCGGGTCCAGTCCACGGGAATGTACGTGACCCGCTTCGTGGTGGGCGAGGACGTGAGCACCACCAAGATGACCATGGTCAAATAGGTCGCAGCGCCCCCGCCGCGGATGCGCCTTTCCGAGTGCCTCCAAAATGACTAAATTAGCCCCTCGTTGTCGAAAACGAGGGGCTTTTGCATGGCGCGAGGAATGAGATGACCGACGAGACAGCTAACGGACCTTCCCTGATCAAGCTCGGCAAGCTGGCCAACGGGAAGCACTTCGACAAGCTTGAGGACCAGTGGTTGCCGGCCCTGGAGAACCCCGAATACTCCTGGCGCGAGCTGTTGCCCATCGCCGGCCAGGTGGGCCGCCAAGGCGCCCCGGAGCGCGCCGACGCCCTCGTGGAGACTCTCCTGGAGCGCGTGGAGAAGAAGGACGGCACCCAGACGGCCCTCAGCGCCGCACGTCTGGCGGCGGGCCAGGTACCCACGGCGGACAGTCTGCGCAAGCTCCTGCAGCGCCTCTACCGGGAGAATACCCCGGAGTTCGACGAGCTGCCCGAACTGCTGGAAACCCTCTTTGCCGACGACCGGCCTCTGGACGAGATCGCCCCTCTGGCGGACCTCTATTCCCAGCTCTCCCCCGGCGCCTATGTGGTGGACCTCTCCTTCCTGGTGCCTGGTATCGTGGAGACCCTCCGGCCCAACAACGGCGTGGTCACCGTCCGCTTCGACGATCGCCGCAACGAGTATGGTCCTGCCACCGTCACCAAGCTCGCACCCAAGCCGGCGGATCATTTCCCGGCCCTTGTCCTGTACGATCCCGACCAGCTCCGGGAACTGGCCGCGGCCGACGCCGCGGCCTTCGTCATCCTGGCCATCGACTCCCAGCGCGAGGACAAGCTCGGCTACCGGGACCTCAAGGGCTGGGTGAGCGGCCTGTTGGGCGAGAAGGGCTGGAAGAGCTGGTGGCCCGACGCCAAGGCGGCCCTCAAACGGAATCCCATGGTGGCCCTCTCGGCGGGCAGCCAGCCGGTGATCCGCAAGTTGCGCCAGGCCGACCGCTACGAGGATCGCCTGCGTCGCGAGTTCGACCACCGGCGTGATCCCGTGCGGAAGCTGCAGGGCGTTCTCGACTATCTGGACGAGTTGGCTCGTGAGGAGAAGCAGTCCTCCACCGAGAGCCGGGCCGACAACGATCTGCTCGTCCACTTCGGCAACGGCTCGGCGAAGATCGCCATGGCCTCGCTGCAGGACAATCCCGGCCTGGCCCTGGTGGCTCTGACCGTTCACGCCGAGGTCGCCGCGCGCGGGGTCGACACCGTCCGCTCCAATCCCAAGGCCGCCGCCGCGGTCCTGGCGCGCATCACCGATCCGGCCGGCCTGGTCGACGACCTGCCCGACGCCCAGCTGGGACGGGTGCTCGTGTACCTGCGCAAGGCCCTGCCCGACAGGTGGGGACCGACCTGGGCCAGCCTCCTGTCCCGGGCCGGGCGCCGCCTATGCGAATCCATCTGCCGCGGCCTGGTCGAAGGGAAGCAGGGGGAAGTCCTGGAGAACGTGCTGCTCGCAGCGGTGGCCAGGCCGTCCACGAGCCCGGAACTGCTGGGCTGGATGTGGCGCACCCGCTTCACCTCCGGCGCCGGCGGTCGCTGGCTGCAGGGGCTGGACAGCCTACCGGTTCCGCGTATGGCCGACGCCATGTTCGAATTGCTGGACTCCCTGGGCAAGCTGTACGGCATGTCCATGGAGGAGAAGCACCTCAAGCCCCTGGAGAGCGCCCGCACGGCCCTGACTACCCAGAGCAGCACGCCCCTGCTGGGGGTCCTCGACGCGGCCGATCGACGCGAGGCCAAGCGCCTGAAAGGCATTATCTCCGCCAACGCCGGCGTCTCGCCTGCCCTGCGCACGCAGCTGCTGGGCTACCTGCGGTCCAAACATGCGGACATCTTCGTGGAGCAGTCCAAGGAGTGGGAGGACGGTTCGTTCATCTACACCACCAAGGCCGGCTTGCAGCACCAGCAGTCGATACTCAACCGCATCATCGAGGATGACATACCCCAGGTGGCCAAGGAGATCGGGGAAGCGGCCGCTCACGGCGATCTCAGCGAGAACGCCGAGTACACGGCCGCCCTGGAAAAGCGTGACCAGCTGGCCAGCACGGCTACCCGCCTGGAGAGCGAGCTGGTCCTGGCCAAGGTCATCTCGCCGGACATGGCCGAGAGCGCCTTCGTCAACGTGGGCACGCGGGTCACCGCGCGGCAGCTGGCCTCGGGCGAAGAGGAGGTCTACACCTTCCTCGGTCCCTGGGACACGGACGTGGAGAACCGAGTGCTGAACTACCAGGCGCCCCTCTCGCGGGCCTTCATGGGCGCCAGCCCGGGCGACCAGGTGAGCTTCGGCGAGGGCGCCGACGAGCGCGCCTGGGAGATCGTCTCCGTGGAACCGGCGCTGGGCTAGTTCGGGAGGACGGAACCGCCCGTCAGTCCCCGCGCCCGCGGGGGTGGGACCCGTACACGGCCGCCTGATCCTGGGGCATGACCAGGATCTCCTGGATCGCCACATGGGGCGGACGGGTGGCGCAGAAGAGCACGGCCTCGGCCACGTCCCGCGGCCTGAGCGGCGGGAACGCCTGGTACACCTGCTCCGCGCGCTCGGTGTCCCCGTGGAATCTCACCTCGCTGAATTCGGTCTCCACCAGGCCGGGATCCACCGTCGAACAGCGCACCCGTGTACCCAGCAGGTCCAGGCGCAGTCCCTGGGTCATGGCGCGCACGGCGAACTTGGTGCCGCAGTAGACGGCGCCACCGGCGTACACTTGCCGTCCCGAGACGCTGCCCACGTTGATGATGTGGCCACGATCCCGCTCGACCATCCCCGGCAGCACCGCCTTGGTGACCCACAGCAGGCCCTTGATGTTGGTGTCGATCATGTCTTCCCAGTCCGAGGCAAGCCCCTCGTGGACGGGTTCGAGGCCGCGGCTCAGGCCGGCGTTGTTCACAAGGACGTCGATCTCGCGCCACTCTTGGGGCAGGGCGTCCAGGGCGGCCTGGGCCGCGTCCCGATCGCGCACGTCCAGACCGATGGTGTGGCAACGGATGCGGTGCTCGCCGCGCAGGCGGGCGGCCAGCGTGTCCAGCCGCTCGGTGCGGCGGGCGGCCAGCAACAGGTGGGAGCCGGCCTCGGCAAAGGCCTCGGCGCAGGCCAGGCCGATACCGGAGCTGGCTCCGGTGATGAAGGTGATCCTGTCCTGGAGCATGGGCTCTCTCCCGGTTCGGGCCAAATGTCTTGTTTGCTGGAAGTTATCAGGGCATGAGCCCTGGGGCAACCGTCGTCCGGCCCATGGATATAGTAAAACATCAAAAAATATGGCATAATTGTGGGACACCCGGGGAAAACAGGGAGCGGGAACCATGAAGACAAGCTTGTTGCTGCTGGCGGTGCTCCTGTGGGCGACCGCCGCCCTGATCGATCATCCGGCCCAGGTAGTGACGAGTCGATCCAAGTCCACCTGTGCGGGCACAGCGCCGGGACACGCCGGCGTGGATCCCGTGCGCCCAACGCCCTATCAGCAGCAGATCAGGGCCGTGGTGGACAGCGCCCGCACCGCCGAGGCCGAGTTGCTGGCGGAGCTGGGGGCAGGCGCCTCGCCGGATCATCCGGCGGTCCAGCAGCTGCGCCGGACGACCACTAACCGACTGCTCGAGATCCAGGCCCGCTACGCGGCGGCGCGGGGACGGTATGGTCTCGAGCGCCGGATCCGCGCCAACATGGCGGAACTCCGGGCCGAGAGGCCCGCGGAACCCACGTTGGCGCGCCGGGACGACTAGAATCGCTTAAAAGTGATCAGGGGTGGTCTCCGAATCCGGGATAATCCTGGTCCAGAGCGAGCATGTGGTCCCGGTGGGTGTCGGCGATGGCGCCGCCCTGGGGCTCGCTGCCGTCGCGGAAGAGGACCCAGCGCTGGCCCGCGGCCAGGGGGCCCAGGTCGGTCTCGTGAGTCACCACGTCCACCGAACCTTCCACCAGGCAGATGCAGGTCACGGCCTCGTTGCTTTCCACGGAGATCAGGGTACCGCGTACTATGGCGAGACCGTCGTCCGTGCGCAGGATCACGCCGCCGCCGGCCAGGTCCGGCCCCGTGCGCAGACAGATCTCGCCGGCTGCAAGGGGCGCTTCGACCGTGCGTCGGAACCAGCGCCCCGGCCGTTCGGGCAGGATGAAGTCGGCCCCGTCGATCAGGCGCATGACCATGGTGCCGGGGTAGACCACGTCGAGTTCGGCGCCGTCGGAGACCTGGACCCGCGTGCCCACCCGCAGGGCCGCGTCGATGACCCCGGTGCGGTCGGCGGCGATCTCCCGGCCATCCACCCACACCGAACCCACGCCGTTGGTCGCGGCCAGTTCGGGACCGGGCAGCCGGTTGAAACCCAGCAGGGCGAAGGTGACCACGGCGGCGGCGGCCAGGGCGCTCCAGCCCAGCCAGACGCTGCCCAGGCGCGAACCGGAGGGAGTCGGCGCCTCCTGGTCGATGGCGCCGGAGACGAACCGGTCCTTCAACCGCGCCCGGAACTCGGGATCGGCCTCGGGACGGGGCAGGCTGCGCACGGCGTCCTGCGCCAATCGCTGCTGCTCGTCCAGGTTGTCCAGGTGTTCACTCATGGCCACACATCCTGCAACATCTCGCCCAGGCGGTTCAGGGCCCGGGAGTATCGTTTTCTCACGGCGGCGGCGCTGGCGCCGACGATCTCCGCGATCTCGTCATGGCTGAGGCCTTCGTAGTCCCGCAGGACCACAACCTCGCGCATCTCTTCCGGCAATTGGTCGATGGCCTCCTGCACCTTTCCGGCCCGCTCGCCGGCCAGGGTCTCCGCTTCGGGCGTGGGCCCGTGGTCGGCCAGGGGCGGCGCCTTCTCCGCGTCCACCGAGACGGACTGCCGGCTCACCCGCGCGCCGAAGGAACGCCAGTGGTCGCGGCAGAGATTGGCTGTCACCGTGCGCAGCCAGGGCCGCGGGTCCCGGTCCGGGTCCAGGGTCGAGGCCGAACGGTGGAGCCGGAGGAAGACCTCCTGCACCGCGTCCTCGGCCGCGGTCCGGTCACCGAGCATCCGCACCGCGAGCCCGTAGACGTCGTCGAAACACGCCTCGAATAGAGCGGCCAAGGCCGAGGGCTCACCCCGTCGCACACCTTCCAGCACCGCGGCCGGCAAGGGCGGCGGGGCCTGGGGGTCGGTGGTGCGCGGCGCGTCCGTCATTGTAGGTACGATCCTCGGGTCCATGTGTGTCGGGCTGATCTCAGCCCGTGGTCGTGTCGTCCTGGGCTACGGTTTCCTCGGCCACCAGTTTCAACCGGGCCAGGCCCTCGTCGAACATGGGTCCCACGACCATGTCCATGAGCAGGCCCGCCACCCGGCCCAGGGGGTTCATGCCGTTGTCGCCGGCCAATTCCCAGGTTACCTGAAGACCGGTGTCCGTGTCGGCGTAGAGCATGGTGCTCGCGGCCTGGCGGCCCTTGGCGTCGAGGATCAAGTCGAAGCCCACGCCCCAGTCCGGGTCGCTGCGGGTGACCGTGAGCTCGCCGGCGGCGTTGCCGCTCACCCAGCTCTGGTGGGCGCCGGCGCCGCGGGTGACGGAGCCGAGGGTGATCTCCAGGTCCGGGTCGGCCCGGAACCAGGGGGTCCAGCGGGGCCACTGTTCCAGGTCGCTGCAGAGGGCGTGGACGCTGTCGCGCGACGCCTCGATGACGACGCTGCGGGTGACGGAATAGTCCCGCGGCAGCAGCAGGCCGATGCCGACCACCAGCAGAGTGGCCGCCACGATGCCGATGCCGACGCGTTTCAGTACGGGTGCGAGCAATTCCAGGGTCCTTTCGGTGTCGCTACTGGATCCAGCGGGTCAGCCAGGCCATGACCTCGCCGTGCCACTGGATCGAGTTGTGGGGCTGGAGCACCCAGTGGTTCTCGTCCGGGAAATAGAGCAGCCGCGCGGGCACGCCCTGGCGCCGCAGGGCCGTGAACGTGCTCAGGCCCTGAGTGTCGACGACCCGGTAGTCCAGGGCGCCGTGCACCACCAGAGTGGGCACGTGCCAGTTCTGCACGTAATCGACCGGGTTGTGCAGGCCGTAGCCGCTGCCCTCGTCGAAGGGCGCGCCGCCGTGCTCCCACTCGGGGAACCACAGTTCCTCGGTGTCGTAGTAGGCCATCCGCTCGTCCAGGTTCCCGTCGTGGGTGACGAAGGCCCGGAAGCGCTTGCCGAAATCCTGGCCGTGCATCCAGTTGATCATGTAGCCGCCGTAGCTGGCGCCCGCCGCCACGACCTTCTCGCCGTCCATCCAGCCGTACTGCTCGAGGGCCGCGTCCAGACCCTTTTCCAGGTCCTCCAGGGGACGGTCGCCCCAGTGGCCGCTGATGGCGTCGGTGAACTCCTGGCCGTAGCCGGTGGAGCCGTGGAAGTCCACCGCTACCGTGGCGAAGCCCGCGCCCACGTAGGCCTGGGGATTCCAGCGGTAGTGGAAGTCGTTGCCGAAGCTGCCCTGGGGGCCGCCGTGGACCAGGAAGGTCACCGGCCACTTCTGGCCGGCCGCGGCCTTCTCTGCGGTCCAGTCGTAGGGCTTGACCACGTAGGCGAAGACGGTTTCGTCATTCCAGCCCTTGAAGGTGAACTGCTCGGGCTCGCCCAGGAGGGCCTGGGCCAACTTCTCGCCGTTGAAGTCGGTGATCTGCTTCAGGCCGCTGCCCGAGGTCTTGATGGTGTAGAGCTCGGTGGGGGACTGCAGGTGCTGGCGACCGAAGATCAGGCGTCCCTTGAGCAGGCCCACGCCCGAGTGCCGGCCCATCTTGTGGACCATGGTCACCCGCGCCGTGCGCATGTCGAGCTTGAAGAGGGAACGCTGGCCCAGGCAGCCGGCGGTGAAGTAGGCGGTGCGGTTGTCGGACGCGAACTGCAGGCCGTGGGGGCTGAGGTCCAGGGTGCGGTCCAGTTCGTCGGTCTCGTACACCACGTCCAGGCGGTGCTGGTCGCCCGTGGCCCAGTCCATGAGTTCCAGGTGGTAGCGGTCGGCCTCGAAGTTGGGACGGTCCATGGCCAGATAGACCAGGGTTTCGCCGTCGGGGGTGAAGACGGGCTCCGTGTCCCAGGCCTCGTTGGCCTCGGTCAGGCAGCGCATCTCACCGGAGCCGTCGGTCTTCACGGCGTACAGGTCGTAGTCGGTGCTCCAGGCCGGCTGGCTGCCGGGCAGGATCTTGGCGGTGAAGACGATCTCCTGGCCGCCGGGCGCCACGGCCACTTCTTCCAGGCCGCCCCAGGGGAAGGTGGGCACGTCCGCGTCCAGGTCGGGCATGAGGTCCACGGGATCCTCGGAGCCGCCCTTCAGGAGGAAGAGGTGGCTGCGTTTGCCGTCCTCCCAGGTGTCCCAGTGACGGAACATGAGTTCGTCGTAGACCTTGCCCGTGGTGGGCGCGGCTTTCAGGGCGGCGTCCCGGTCCAGGGTGCCCTTCACGCCGAGTCCCGGGTAGACCTCCATGACCAGCAGGAAGGAATACAGGTCCGGGACCACGGTCATGGCGTTGATGTCCAGGGGCAGGTGCGTCACCTGGACCGCCTCGCCGCCGGACGGGTCGATGTTCCAGACCTGGGAGCCGCCGCCGCGGGTGGACAGGAAGTAGATGGTGCCGTTGAGGCACCACACGGGGTTGAAGTCCGTGTCCTCATGGGACGTCAGGCGCCGGGGCTCGCTGGCCCCGTCGGTGGCCACGACCCACAGGTCGGTGCGGCCACGGTTGTCCTCCAGATCCGTGGAGCGGACGGTGAAGGCGGCCAGCTTGCCGTCGGGCGAGACCACCGGGCTGCCCAGGCGCTCCATGGCCAGCATGTCGTGGACGGAGAAGGGATGGGGCGCGGCGGCTTCGTCGGCCAGGACGGGCGCGGCGGCTACCAGGGCGAACAGGACGAGCAGGGCGTGGCGGATCTTCAAGGCCTGACCTCCGGAGGGCGTCGAAAACCAGATTTGCAACCGGCCAAATATAGTGTATCTGGCCGCGAGGGACGAGTTCCGATAACGACGGGGCCATCCGGGCCTGCTACCATCTGCGCGGAAGGAGCCCCAGCGTGACCATCGAGACCCCCTCCTCACCTCCCATTCGCCTACTGGCGGTGGACTTTTTCCGCGGCCTGACGGTCGCCCTCATGATCCTCGTGAACAACCCGGGCAGCTGGGCCCGCGTGCTGCCGCCCCTGCGCCACGCGGCCTGGCACGGCCTGACGCCCACGGACCTGGTCTTCCCCTTCTTCCTGTTCATCGTGGGGGTGGCCGTTTCCCTCAGCCTCGAGCGGCGGTGCGAGGCCGGGGAACCCCGCGGCGACCTCCTGCGCAAGATCCTGCGGCGAGCCGTCCTGATCTTTGCCTGCGGATTGCTGTTGAACGGTTTCCCCTTCGGTCTGCCGTTGAGCGCCGAGGCAGCGGCGGAGTTCTCCTGGTCCGGCGTGCCCGGCAGCCTGGCCAGCCTACGGATCATGGGCGTACTCCAGCGCATCGCCCTGTGCTACCTGGTGGTGGGTCTGTTGGCCGTCTTCGTGACCGGGCCGCGGGGGCGCCTGGCCGCCGCCGGTTCCCTCGTCCTGGCCTACGAGATGCTCATGCGATTGCCCCTGGTGGACAGATGGGGCGCGGGCAGTTTCGACCTGGCCGACAACTTCGCCCGCCGGGTCGACCTGGCGGCGCTGGGCGAGGCCCACCTGTGGACCGGCGCCGGCATGCCGGCGGATCCGGAGGGACTCGTCCCCACCCTCACCGCGGCGTTGACCACCCTGGCGGGCCTGGCGGTGGGACGCCGCCTGCGCACCACCGGCAGACCCCTGCCCGGCCTTCTGGCCGCCGGCGCCGCCGCCACGGCGGGCGGCCTGCTGCTGGCCCTGGTCGAGCCCGTGAACAAGCAGCTCTGGACCGTCAGCTACACGATCCTCACCGCCGGCCTGGCCACCCTCACCCTGGCGCTCTCGGTGTGGCTGATCGACGTGCGCGGAGCTCATGGCGGCACCCGCTGGGCCGTGGTCTACGGCAGCAATCCCCTGGTGGCCTTCGTGGGCTCCGGACTGCTGGCCCGCGTCCTCCTGCTCGTGCGGGTGGGGGACGGCGCCGGCGGCACGGTCCCTCTGCAACGGTGGTTCTACAACGGCGTCTGCGTCCCGGTGGTCGGCCCTCTGGGCGGCTCCTTGCTCCACGCCGTGCTGCACATGCTCCTGTGGCTGGGCGTCCTTTGGTGGCTCTATCGGCGCCGCATTTTCGTCAAGATTTGACCGTCGAGGACTTGCCTGGAGCCTCCGTGTGCCTTAATATGTAGAGGCTCGAAATATAGAGACTCGTAACAACCTCGACAAGGACCCGGAGGCGGCGTGAGCAAAGCCGACGTCACCACCCAGAATCTGACCCGCGCCTGCAACGAGGCGCTGATCCTGTCGGCCCTTGCGGACGGTTCCCGCCACGGCTACCAGCTGGCCCTGGATATGGCCGAACGCAGCCAGGGCTATTTCGGATTCAAGCACGGAACCCTCTACCCCATCCTGCACAAGCTCGAGAAGGACGGCCTCATCGAGGGTGTGTGGTCCGAGGAAGGCCCCCGTGGCAAGCGCAAGAGTTACGCGCTGACCGCCAGGGGCCGGCGGTACGCGCAGGAGCAGCGCGCGTCCTGGAGCGCCTTCCTCGGCCACTTCGCCCGGGCCGTCGGCCTGGAGAACGCATGAATCGTTTCAACGACACCCTGCGCCGGACCAGCGACCGGCTGGATCTGCCCCAGCCCGCCCGCTGTCACGTGCTGCTGGAGATCGCTGCGGACATGGAGGACCTCTTCGCCGCGCTGCAGGCCCGTGGCCTGGACGAGGAGTCCGCCCGCCGCCAGGCCATCGAGGACACGGACCTGTCCGAGGAGTCCTTGCGCGAATTGACCCGGGTCCATGCCGGCCCCGTGCGCCGGGTGCTGGACCGTCTGTCGGACCGGGCCCTGCAGCGCTGGGAGCGGATCCTGCTCGTAGCCGTGGTGGCCCTGACGCTCTACGCAGCCGGGGGCTGGGCCGTCGGCGGCCAGCTGTTCCGGGACTCGGGCCCGGTGGCCTGGCCCGTGTTGGCGGCGGCCCTGGGCGTGTTCGTCACGGCGGCGTCCAAGTTCTACCAGCTCTTCCTGAAGCAGGACCACGCCTGGCGACGGCTCCACCGGGGCCTGGGCTCGGTACTCGGCCTGTCGGTGCTGATCATGTTCCTGGGCTTCGCCGGGACCTGGCTGGAGGTGTTCCGTCTGGCGGGGGAGGCGGCCGGGTCCGACCAGCACGTCATGTTCTTCATGATGCGCTGGGCTCTGCGGTCCACGGCGCTGCTGCAACTCAGTCTGGGGTTGGCCCTCCTGGGAGGGCTGGCCTGGTTCGGGTTGGCCGGCAAGGTCAACCGCATCGCACGGGACGAGGCGGCGTTGCTGCTGGAGACGTCCTGAACCGAGGGTCAGGCCCCGACCCGCATCCGAGAGGTCGATCATGCAGTTCTTCCAAGCGAGCGGCGTCGTGGGCATCCCCCTGGCCGTGCTGACCCTGGTCATCGCCGGACTCATCCTGCGGGCCGTGCCGGCCGTGCGTCGGGGTGACGGGTCAGGCGCCATCTTCGCCATTCTCTTCTGGGGCTTCGTCGCCGCCGTGCTGGGCTTCCTGGGCCAGTGCGCCGGCCTGTACAACGCCCTGACGGTCATCGCCACGGCCACGGCGATCAACCCTTCCATCGTCAGCCAGGGCTTCGCCCAGTCCTTCACGACCACCCTCTGGGGGAGCGGACTGTTGCTGGTGGCCGGACTGGCCTGGTTCGTCCTGCGCACCTGGAACGACCGCGCCGCCGGAGCCCGGACGTGAGGGCGCGGTGCGGTCTGCCGGCCGCGATCCTGGTGATCCTCGCGGCATGGCCGGCGGCGGCGGCCGAAGGGGACGCGATCACGTCCTGGCTGTGGCTGGGACGCGGGGGGCCCGAGTCCTTCTACTGGGAGGTATGGCCCGACGGGGACGGCTTCGGCGGCGTCGTCCACACGGTGCGTGACGGCAAGAAGCAGACGGAACTGCCGGTGGACCAGGTGGTCTGGGAGGCGCCGGACCTGGAACTGCACATGGACACCACCGGAGTGGTCTTCCGTGGCCGGCTGGTGGACGACGGCACCCGGATCGAGGGCCGGCTCCATTTCGGCGGTGAGGAGGGACCTGAGTTCAATCTGGAACGGGTGGACCCGGCGAGCGCAACGGTCCTGGCCGCGCGCGGTTTCGACGCCGTACCTTGGGCCTACCGGGTTCCGGCGGCGAAGGACGACGGCTGGATCGTCGGGGACGCGGCGGCCCACGGCCTGCCCCACGCGACTGTCGTCACCCTGGTGGACCGGATCTGCGCCGGCGACGCGGGGGTGATCCATTCCCTGCTGCTGGTGGCCGGGGGCGAACTCGTGGTCGAGGAGTACTTCCACGGCTACGGGCCGGCAGACGTGCATCGGCTGGCATCGGTCACCAAGAGTGTCTCGTCGCTGCTGACGGGCGTGGCCGTGGACCGGGGCGCCATCACCGGCGTCGAGGTCCCCGTCATGGACTTCTTTCCGGATCTGGAACCGTCGGCCGACCACCGGTGGCGCGACATCACCCTGCACCACCTGCTGAGCATGTCCATGGGCCTGGACTGGGGGCCGGACGAGGATCCCCACGGCACGGGTCCCGCGTTCTTCGGACAGGTCCTTGGACGCCGGATCGTCCACGCACCGGGCACCCGGTGGGCCTACCACAGCGCCAATGTGAACCTGCTGGCGGGCGTCCTGCGCGAGGCCACGGGTCTGCACGCGGATGCCTTCGCCGAGCGTCATCTCTTCACGCCC
Source organism: bacterium (assembly GCA_024231905.1). Classification (GTDB taxonomy): domain Bacteria; phylum Krumholzibacteriota; class Krumholzibacteriia; order LZORAL124-64-63; family LZORAL124-64-63; genus JAAEQC01. Next base: position 111,329 of record JAAEQC010000234.1, read on the forward strand.
CTGGGCATCACCGACTACGACTGGTCCTTCATGGCCACGGACGGCTACCGCCTCATGGACGGCAGCCTCCAGTTGCGCCCGCGGGACATGGCCAAGCTGGGCATGCTCGTGCGAGGCGAGGGCCGCTGGCGCGGCGAACAGATCGTGTCCACCGACTGGATCCGGCGCTCGGTTTCCCGCCAGATCGATACGGATGGTCCCGAGGGCTACGGCTACCTGTGGTGGCTGGGCAACCTGGGCGAGGATCTACCCGTGGTTTTAGCCAACGGCCACGGCAGCCAGTTCATCGGCTGGCTGCCGGACCGGGACCTGATCATCGTCGTCACCGGCGGCAACGAGGACAACGGTAAGCACTTCGCCATCGTGGATCTGCTGTCCCGCGCTTTCTAGTCATCACGACCGCAGGCGAGGCCCCCGGTCAAGTCCCCGGGGGCCTCGCCTGCCATGCAATCTCCGGTTCACGAACGAGTGTTCCCTTCTCGTGATGCAACCGATGGCAGGACGCGCAGAGGGTGACCAGGTTCGCGGGATCGTGGGTGCCGCCCTTGGCGCGCGGGGTCCGGTGGTGGACTTCCAGGAAATGGGTCCGATCGCAGCCGGGGGATTGGCAC
>JAAEQC010000235.1 GCA_024231905.1 bacterium
CCGGCCCTGGTATGGGAGATGGACTGCTCGCAACGCAGCACCGGGGCCAGGGACGACAACCTCGTCATCCTCCTCCTCTTCGTCGGCACCAACGTCCTGGAGGAGATGCTCGTGGACTGCGGCCCGCTCCCCGTCTCCATGTTCCGGTCGTCCGAGGTCGAACTGCTGGCGGAGGTCACCCGCCGGCTGGACGCCCTCGGCATCGAGGACTGGCGCCGCCGGACGTGCGGCATCACGACCGACTCCGGGTCCAACTTCGTCCTCACCATGGCCCGGGCGGTTCGGAAGGCGTACTGCGCCAGCATTGCGGTGCTGCCCGACCCGGCGCACCGGGCGATGCACGCCGTGGAGGACGGCGTGATTCCCTCCGATGGCTACCAGGGCCTGTACAGCCTGGTCGTCGACCTTCGGGCCTGGCTCCGGTGCGACAAGAAGCGGCGGATGATGGCGCGCCTGCTGGAGTTGATCCCGGAGGCCGGCGCCCTCCTGCCCCACCACGCCGACCTGGGCCCGCGCCTGGTCGCCATGCCGAAGGCCCACAACATCCGGTGGGCGGCGGCGCGCCTCCGTGAGCTGTCCGTGCTGTGGCGGTCGTGGCCCATCTTCTGCCTGGCGACGCTGGACATGTCCCTCGGCAGGGACCGGGCGGCGTGCCAGTGGAGCGACAAGGACTTGGAGGACGCGCGCCTTCTCCACGACGCTCTGGCGGACGTCAGCGTCTGGCGGCTCTGCGGGTTCGTCGTCGACTACCTCACGCTGATGGACGTGCTGAGCCACGCCTTGCAGCAGCGGGGGCTGGACACCGTCCTCACCCACGAGGCGGTGCGCCAGTGTTCCCGCCGCCTTAAGACGCTCGCGGCCCGCGTTCCGGACAAGGTGGCCGCCCGGCCTGGGAAGGAGCAGGCGCTGGTCTCCCGGCCGCACAAGCGGTCGTTCCAGGGGATCGACGTTGGCGGCACGGACGACCCCCGGAAATGGCGGAGGAGCGGGCGGAGATCGTCGGCCGGACGCTCGCCGGCCTGGAACCGCGCTTCAGCGCGGAGCAGGACGGGTCCAGGGCGCCGTTCCGCGACCCCACCC
>JAAEQC010000236.1 GCA_024231905.1 bacterium
CAGTGAGCGCCGCGGGTGCATTGCGAATCAATCTGTCGGTTCCGGTTGTCGATGGTTCCTTGCCCGCAGGCGTTTTGGTGGAACAGCTGCAAGCCGGCGGCGGCTGGGTTCCCGTCGATGCGGCGGAACTCGTCGTCACCCATGACGCGGAGGAGCCGGCGGACCTCCTGGTGCTCCTGCGGAGCGGTTGGCAGCGGGGCGTCTCGTACCGGGTGGAGCTGACACCGTCGCTGGTCGACGGCGCGGGCCGAAGCTTCGGGGCCAATGAGAGCCTGGAATGGCCTATCCCAGCCGGTACCGGTACTGACCCCGACCCGCCCGTCGCCTTCGAGCAGCGATTAGCAATCAGCTACGAGAGCTTGATCGCAGCCAACGACCAGCTAGACGGGCGCTTCCCCGGTGGCCAGACCTCCTTGTTCCAGGGGTTGTGGACCGATCCGGTCACCGGCGTCGCCTATGCCCGGGCACGTTGGTATGACGGCCGGAATGCCTCGTGGCTGAGTGAAGATCCGTATAACGCCGTCGACTCACCCAACCTCTACGCCTTTGTGGGCTGGCAGCCCAACATGGCCACCGACCCCGAAGGCGAGGTGGCTCTCGTCGACAACGTCGTTGGGGGCGTGGTTTCCGTCGCAGTCGGCTTGGCG